>NZ_JBXHAY010000001.1:0-1318571 GCF_057163345.1 Aliirhizobium sp. YIM B11859 | reverse complement strand
GCAGCGCTTCTTCGTCGGCGCGCAGCTTGTCCTGGCTGTAGACGTCCTTGCGGGTCAGGAACGACAGCGGGCCGGTTTCCTTGGTCGCGATCACCGACTTCAGGCGACCGTCGCCATAGGCCTGGTTGCCGGCAAAATTGATGTCGGCGATCTTCGTGCGGTCGCCTTCGTTGATCGTGAAGGCGATGTTGACCCGACCCGAGCCGACATTGGCCGTCTGGGTGGTGATCTCGACATCGCTGCGGCCGATCTGCGAATAGGCTTCGCGGAGACGCTCGATATCGGCATTGACCATCGCCTGGCTATAGGGGCCGAGCGGCTGGGTCTGCACGACGCCGGCAAGCTTGTCGTCCTTGATCTTGCGGTTGCCGTTGAACACGACCTGGTTGACCAGCTGGTTCTCGCTGACGGTTACCACCAGCGCGCTCCCGGAGACGCTGATCTTCACGTCGGAGAAATACCCCGTCGAGTAGAGCCGCTTCACCGATTCATCGATATCCGAGCTGGAAAAGGCAACCCCCGGCTGGATCGTCAGGTTGGAACGCACAGCTTCCTCGCCGGCGCGCTGAGCGCCACGCACCTGGACGCTGCGGATGACAGCAGCTTCGGCCTTGGGAGCGGTTGCAAGTACAACGACACCCGCGCCCGACGCGACAACACTAGCAGACAGCGCAAACGCCGACACTGCGTTCAAAAACTTTGAACCAGCCTTCATTTTCAATTCTTACCTTTTCCCGTTGTCCCTCGGCGGGTGGAGCCCGACTCCGGCCACGTGTGTCGTTTTACCTTCTTTTGCCCTACAAGCAAGCTATCGCGTTAATTTCTATTTACTTCCTTTTGAGGCGTGGCCTTGAGGCCACGCAACATTGGAAACATGGTGAATAAACGGTTTATTCACCCCGCAGCTCGCTTCAGCCAATAAGGTTGGTGATGTCGTTGAAGGTCGCGAAAACCATCAGACTGAGCACCATCGCAAGACCAATACGGAATGCGATCTCCTGGGCTCCCGCACCCAGGGGCCTCCCCCTCACGGCTTCTATTGCGTAGAAAACCAAATGCCCGCCGTCAAGCACCGGAACCGGCATCAGGTTGAGAAGTCCAATGGAAACGGACAGAACGGCCGCAAGCTGGATCACGGCTGCAAAACCGAGGCTGGCCATCTGGCCTGAAGCCTGGGCAACACGCACCGGTCCACCCAGCTGATCCGCCTTCATCCGCCCGGTTACCAGATTGCCGATATAACGGAAGGTTCCGGTGACGATATTGCCGGTTTCCTTGACGCCCTCTGCGACAGCCTGAAGCGGGGTGAAGGTTTCGAGCCGGAAATTGCCCCGCTCCTCGTTGGTAACGACGCCGATCAGTCCGAGTTCGACCTTGTTGCCGAACTGGTCGGTGATTTCCGTCCGCTTCGGCACCATCGGAAGCTGGAGGTCCTGACCGTTCCGTTCGACCGTCACCACGATCGATGTTTCGGGGCGAATGCTGACATAACGGCGCACGTCATCGAACGTGCTGACCTTCGCGCCATCGAGCGCGACCAGCCGGTCGCCGGGCTGCACGCCGGCCTCGGCGGCTGCGCTGTCAGGCCGCACCTCGGCAACCACCGGATCGGCGATCATCTTGCCATAGACGGAAAACAGCACCGCGAAGATGGCGATCGCCAGGATGAAGTTGGCGATCGGTCCTGCAGCAACCGTTGCCGCACGTTTCCACAGCTTTGCGCCCGCAAGCGTCCGTGCACGGTCGGCCTCGCTCATATGCGAGACGCTTGCCGCGTCTGGCAGGCTCGACGCGTCCTCGTCGCCGAAAAACTTCACATATCCGCCGAGCGGAATGGCGGACAGCTTCCAGCGTGTGCCGTGCTTGTCCGTAAAACCGACGAGTTCGGGTCCGAACCCCACAGAAAACGCCGTGACCCGGATGCCGCTCCAGCGCCCCACAAGATAATGCCCCATCTCGTGCACGAAGACCAACAGGGATAACACCAGCACAAACGGGATGATGTAACCGGTAATGAAGCTGAGGATAACCATCAGTGTTTCCGCTCGATTTTACTTTGTCCGGCCAAATTCTAGAGACCGAAAAGGAAGGCTGCGACCGAGTTGCTAACATGGCCTTTCATGACCGCATCCACAAGCGTCAACAGAAACGCCGCACAGCAGGCAAAGACAAGACCGTCGACACGATCCATGACGCCGCCATGGCCTGGGATGAGATGGCTCGAATCCTTCACGCCGAAACGGCGCTTGATGAACGACTCGAAAAGGTCGCCGATCTGGCTGGCGACCGACAGCAGGAACGCCAGCGCCATCGTCCATAACGAAAGCCGGGAGAACACCCCAAGCGACAGCATGCCGCTCGCGGCAATCCCTGCGACGGTTCCACCAATGGCGCCAGACCAGGTTTTGCCGGGGGAAATGCGCGGCGCAAGCTTCGGTCCGCCGATCGCCCGGCCGACGAAATAGGCCAGGATGTCGGTCCCCCAGACGACGGCAAAAATGAACAATGTCGCCACGAAACCCGCCTGGTTGTCACCGCGGATCGCGGAAAGCGAAATACCGCTCAAGCCCGCATAGACGATGCCTCCGGGCAGCCACCATGATCCATGGCCGATCAGCACCAGGAGGATCGCGGTGATCGTCCCGCCGCAAAGCAGTGGCAACAGGAGATCGCCATCGCCAAGCACGATATTGCAGGCGATGAGAAGCACGATCAGCCAGGCGAACGCGTTCGCCTTGAAATGCTGCTCGGACAGCCGCGTCATCGTCGACCACTCGTAATAGACGAGCAGGGCGATGGCCGCGGCGACCACGTTGAAAGGCAGTCCACCCATCCATGTCGCCGTCAGCACGACTGCAGCAAGGACGATTGCGGATATGATGCGAAGTTTGAGCTCTCTGCCCATCAGCCGACGACCGCCGCAGGCCGAGCCGCCAGTCCGCCGAAACGCCTGTCGCGCGACGCATAGATCTTGAGCGCCTGAATGAAGAGCGTGCGATCGAAATCCGGCCAGTAATCGGGCAAGAAAACGAATTCCGCATAGGCCGCCTGCCAGAGCAGGAAGTTGGAGAGCCGTTCTTCGCCGCTGGTACGGATGATCAGGTCAGGATCCGGAATTCCGGCCGTATCGAGATGAGCATTGATCATGTCGGCGGTAATGGAGGCAGGATCGAGCAGACCGGCCTTCACCTTCTCGGCAATTCTTGCGGTCGCTCTCGCAAGCTCGTCTCTGGAACCGTAATTGAAGGCGATGACCAGCGTCAGTGCCGTATTGTTGCGCGTCGTCTCTTCGGCTTCCAGGAGCAGCGGCAGGATGTCGCCGCGCAGCTTGTCGCGCTCGCCGATCACCTTGATGCGAACGTTTTCACGGTGGAGTTCGGCCAAATCCCGGCGAATGAAACGGCGAAGCAAGCCCAGAAGGTCGCTGACCTCGGCTTCCGGTCTGTTCCAATTTTCCGAGGAGAAGGCAAACAGCGTGAGATATTTGATGCCGACATCTCCAGCCGTCCTGACGGCTTCCTTGACGGCCTCAACGCCCTTGCTGTGTCCCATCGTCCTGGCAAGACCACGCTTATTGGCCCACCGTCCGTTGCCATCCATGATGATGGCAACGTGCTCGGGAATGATCGCAATATCTGGCGTCAGCATATCCTATGCAATTCCTTCAACGGCCAAGGGAGGGGCAAGGCAACCCAACCTAGACCTGCATGATTTCCTTTTCCTTATCCGCAAGCAAGCGGTCGACTTCAGAAATCGTGTCGTCGGTCATCTTCTGCACCTTGTCGGACTGCGAACGGCTCTCGTCCTGTCCTATGACACCATCCTTTTCGGCTTTTTTCAGGCCGTCCATACCATCGCGACGAACGTGGCGTGCTGCGACCTTCGCTTTTTCGGCAAAGTCATGCGCAACCTTGACGAGTGATCTGCGACGTTCTTCATTCAGTTCCGGCAGTGGAATGCGCAGGTTCTGGCCATCGACGATCGGATTGAGACCAAGATGCGATTCGCGGATCGCGCTCTCGACCGCCTTGATCATCGACTTGTCCCAGATGGACACGCCCAGCATGCGCGGTTCGGGCACGGTGATGTTTGCCACCTGGTTCAGCGGCACGCGCGAGCCATAGGCTTCGACGGTGATCGGATCGAGAAGGTTGGCCGAGGCACGACCCGTCCTCAAGGAGGCGATATCGCTTTTGAACGCGTTGACGGCGCCTTCCATGCGGCGCTTGATGTCGTTGAGATCGACTGATCCACTCATCGGTTGGAACTCCCACCTTGTTCTTGGCGGCCCTGCCTGATTGGTTTCGGGCCGCAGTCTGATGTCAATTGTCTGATACGATCGTCTTGAGGCCGCCGCCGGTCAAGATCTGAGCGAAACCACCCGCCTCATGGATCGAAAAAACGATGATCGGGATGTGGTTTTCGCGCGCAAGTGCGACCGCTGCAACGTCCATGACGGCGAGGCCCTTTTCCAGGACCGCACTATGCGTCAACGTGTCGAAACGGGTAGCCGTCGGATCCTTCTTCGGGTCGGCGGAATAGATGCCATCCACCTGGGTTCCCTTGAAGATCGCTTCGGCACCGATCTCGGCAGCGCGCAGTGCCGCAGCCGAATCGGTGGTGAAGAATGGGTTTCCGGTACCGCCGGCGAAAATCACCACCCGGCCCTGCGCCATATGATGGAGAGCCTGGCGCTGCGAGAAGCTCTCGCAGATTTCCGGCATTGCGATGGCGGAGAGGACGACCGTGTCGATATCGAGCTTGCGCAACGAGGTTGCGAGCGCGAGCGCATTGATGACGGTCGCCAGCATGCCCATGTGGTCGCCGGTCACCCGGTCACCGCCCTTGGATGCGACAGCCACGCCGCGGAAAATATTGCCACCGCCGACAACCACACCGACCTCGACGCCCATGTGGCGCGCCTCGGCGATATCTGAGGCGATACGGTCGGCAACCGCGACATCGATGCCGAAGCCCTGGCTGCCCATGAGAGCCTCGCCGGAAGCTTTGAGAAGAACACGCTTATAGATGGGCTTGGACGACATGACGGCTCCTTGGAAAGAGAAACGAGTCTGCGGAGAGATCAAACGGCTTGCGGATACACGAAGGGCACCGGCTTGTCACCGGTGCCCTCATCGTTTTCACTGTATCAGCCGACGAAATCAGCCCTTTGCAGCGGCAGCGACTTCTGCGGCGAAGTCGGTCTCTTCCTTTTCAACGCCTTCGCCGAGGAGAAGACGGGCCATGCCGGTCACTTCGATCGGCGCGCCGACTTCCTTTTCGGCTTCCTTGATGGCGGCGCCGACGGTCAGGTCAGGGTTGACGACGAAAGCCTGCGACAGAAGTGCGACTTCCTCGAAGAACTTGCGCATGCGGCCTTCGACCATCTTTTCGATGATCGCTTCCGGCTTGCCGGATTCGCGTGCCTGCTCGATGAAGACGTGACGTTCGCGTTCTGCAACGGCAGCGTCAACTTCTTCAGAACGAATGGCGAGCGGAGCCGTTGCAGCAATGTGCATGGCAACCTGGCGGCCGATGGCGGTGAGCGCGTCCTTGTTGCCGGTCGACTTCAGGGCAACCAGAACGCCGAGCTTGCCGAGACGGTCGGCAGCAGCATTGTGGATGTAGGTCGCGACAACGCCGTCTTCGACTTCCAGAGCAACCGAGCGACGCAGGTTCATGTTTTCGCCGATCGTGGCGATAGCGTCCTTGATCGTGTCGGTGACCGACTTGCCGGTTGCCGGATAGGTGGCAGCACCGACTGCCTCGACGGTACCGTCGGTGGTCAACGCAACATCGGCAATGCCGCGAACGATCGCCTGGAAGGCGTCGTTACGGGCAACGAAGTCGGTTTCGGAGTTGACTTCGATGACAACAGCCTTGGTGCCCGAGGTAGCAACACCGATCAGGCCTTCGGCAGCCGTGCGGCCCGACTTCTTGTCGGCCTTGGCAATGCCCTTGGCGCGCAGCCAGTCGATTGCTGCTTCGATGTCGCCGTTGTTTTCGGTCAGCGCCTTCTTGCAGTCCATCATGCCTGCGCCGGACTTTTCGCGCAGTTCCTTCACCAGTGCAGCGGTGATTTCAGCCATTGTGAGCCTCTTGTCGGTTCTTGTTGCGTAGCGCCGAAAAACTCGGCGAACTCAAGGTTTTGGGAACGAATGTACCCGGAAATATGACAGGGTGATGAAGATCACCGCCGACCTGTCCCTCAACCGCAACCGGATGGATCGCGGGCGGACGGGCTTTTCAAACGAACCGAGGCCAGGGATCGTCTCTCTGGCCTCGATCGAATGGGAAAAGCGGAGCGGCAGAACCGCTCCGACCTTGGCCTTAAGCTTCGGCCTGAACTTCGGCTTCAGCGTCGAGAGCCGGCTCGATCGGAGCTTCGCTCATGCCGCCGAGGTCACGACCGGAAGCGCCTTGCTGGCGTGCGATGCCGTCGATGGCAGCGCGGGCAATCAGGTCGCAATACAGAGCGATGGCGCGCGATGCGTCGTCATTGCCCGGGATCGGGAAGTCGATCAGGTCCGGATCGCAGTTCGAGTCGATGATCGCAACAACCGGGATGCCAAGACGCTTGGCTTCGTCGATTGCGATCTTTTCCTTGTTGGTGTCGATGATGAACATCAGGTCCGGAACGCCGCCCATGTCGCGGATACCGCCGAGAGCCTTGTCCAGCTTTTCGCGTTCGCGCTCAAGGTTCAGGCGCTCCTTCTTGGAGTAGCCGGACTGTTCCGAGCCCAGGATCTCGTCGAGCTTGCGCAGACGGGCGATCGAGTTCGAAATGGTCTTCCAGTTGGTCATCATGCCGCCGAGCCAACGCGAGTTGACGTAATACTGGGCGGAACGCTTCGCCGAATCAGCGATCAGCTCGGAAGCCTGACGCTTGGTGCCGACGAACAGAACGCGGCCGCCACGGGCAACGGTGTCGGACACGACCTGAAGGGCGCGCGACAGCATCGGAACGGTCTGGGCCAGGTCGATGATGTGGATGTTGCTACGGTCGCCGAAGATATACGGCTTCATCTTCGGGTTCCAGCGGTGAGTCTGGTGGCCGAAGTGGACGCCTGCTTCAAGCAGCTGGCGCATAGAGAAATCGGGCAATGCCATGCCTTGTTATCCTTTTCCGGTTGAACCTCCGCAAGGCAAACAGCATCCCTCTTCGAGAAATGCCACCGGGCGGAACGGTCCGGATTTCTCCCGGACAATCCCATGCTTTACGTGTGGAATGCGGCTGCCCATACAGGGCGCTGAGCGAAAATGCAAGAGCCGAAGCGCTCTTTACGCCAATTGCGCTCGCTCGCTTGGGCCTTCAGCTCGCGCTGCCCAGTCTTTGGCGCACATGATCGGCGTTTCCGCGAACATAGACGACATGCGGCTGCGCATTGCTGCCAGCGGCGGCGAAAGCAACGATCGTCACCCCTTCCTCGAAAGGCATGACATAGAGAACCTGCGCCGGATTAATGTAAATCTCTTGATTGTGGGTATTCTTAAAACCGATCAACGCCATGAATCACTCCTTATTGCGGCGCGATACAGGCACAAATCTAACTAACTGTCGAGTATCATAAAGTTCGCATTCACATGCGCCGCCGCATCGCAGCTCGCGCACGACCGCGACACTATTGCGGCACCACGGGACACGGATCCTGCTGCTTTTTCAGGAGTTCGAGCTTAACCAGACTGCCGGTCAGGGAAAAGTCGCCATAATCCATCGTCAGGTCACGGGTAATGCCGTTTTCATAGAGCTTGAACGACATGTTGTAGACGGGCATCGGGTCGCCGGCAGCACCGTCATTGAAATAGGCGATGGTCACCGGCCAATAGGGTGACTTGGCGAAATCGCCCGCTGCCCCGGCATCGGCATCACCCTTTTCCGGCGTTTCGGCCTTGCCGATGACCGTCGACGTCAGAAGCGACTGATCGCCGTTTTCCGAGCCGTCGAAGACACGCGTTTCGAAGATCCGCTTGTCCTGCTTGGCCTGGCTGATGATGTCCAGCATATGCGTGGTCGGGAAGGCGCTCGCCGGCAGGTCTACCTCCCTGCCGTTCGTTCCCCTGATTTCCACCTTGACGCCCCCCTCGCCTTCGCTCGCATCGCCGGTCACGTTCTTGTCGGGCTGCTCGTCGGTGAAAGACTTGGTTTCGAAATGAAACTGCCGCGCAGAGAGATCTTCGAACGTCTTGGTCTGCTGATCGCTGAGACGTGTTTCCTCACCCGTGTTGATCTTCGTCACTAGCCGGAAATTGGTGGTAAAGCCGGTACAGGCGGAACCAGTAAATTCATAGACCATCCGACCGAACATGCCCTCGATGCCGGATCTCTCCGATGCATCCTTGAGCTTCAGATCGTAGACTGCACGGTGCGGCACCAGCAGCCGGGCTGCGCTATCGGCGCTCAACGGCGCAGCGGATGCGACACCGGCACCGGTGGCGAGAAACAGCGCGAGGCTGATGCGCAGCATTCACATTCTCCTGTTGGACTCGGGGACGGGTGTTATAAGAACGCCATTCGCCGAGGTTATGACCTTGATGCAGGATTTTTGTACGCTTGACAACAAACTGGAGACCGAAATGTCCGATGCCATCGAAAGCCGCTTGAAGGAACTGGGTTTCACCCTCCCGGAAGCCGCAGCACCCGCTGCCAACTATCTGCCGACCCGCATCAGCGGCAACATGCTTTATGTGTCCGGCCAGTTGCCGCTTGAGGCAGGCAAGATCGCCGCGATCGGTCTCCTTGGCGCCGAAATCGACGTCGCCGCCGGCCAGCGCGCAGCCGAACTCTGCGCCATCAACGTCATCGCCCAGGCAAAGGCAGCGCTTGGCGGCGATCTTTCCCGCATCCGCCAGTTCGTCAAGCTGACGAGCTTCGTTGCGTCTGCGCCGGGCTTCACCGAGCAGCACCTCGTCACCAACGGCGCCTCGAACCTGATCGCAAATGTCTTCGGCGATGCCGGCAAGCACGCCCGTTCGGCCGTCGGCATGGCTGGCCTGCCGTTCAACGCCGCCGTCGAAGTCGAAGCCATCATCGAGATAGGCGCATGACCTCCGCCTCGTGGATGAAGGACGTTCCGGTCGCCCATCGCGGCTACCATGACATGAACAAGACGATCTGGGAAAACACGCTTTCAGCCTTTTCCCGAGCAGCGGATGCGGGTTTCGCCATCGAATGCGACCTGCAGCTTTCGGCCGACAGCGTGCCCATGGTTTTCCATGACGACAAGCTGGAACGCGTCTGCAACATCAAGGGCGATGTTCGCGAACGCACCGCCTCCGAACTCGGCCTGCTGTCGATCGGCGGCACGTCTGACAAGATACCGACCTTGAAGCAGATGCTTGCTCTGGTCGCCGGCCGCGTGCCGCTTGTCATCGAGCTCAAGGGCCGAACGGCCGAAGAGGATGACGGCTTCGTCGAGACCGTTCTCGAGGAACTGGAAGGCTATCAGGGCAAAGTGGCCCTGATGAGCTTCGATCATCACCTGATCCGCGACCTCAAGAAGGCAGAAGCTCCCTATCCGATCGGGCTGACCGCCGAAGGCAGCCAGCCGGAAGAGTTCTTCAAACACGATGAAATGGCCCAGCTTGGCCTCGATTTCGTCTCCTATCGCTGGTCCGATCTGCCGAACAGCTTCGTCACCGCCCAGAGACAGCAAGGACTTGTGATGATCACCTGGACGGTAAGGGATGAAACGGCGCGCGAGGCGACCTATAAATATGCAGATCAGATGACGTTCGAAGGGTTTGACCCGCGCACGTCGCCCACTGCATAATTCAGGTATATGGCCAGCAATCTTATCATCCGTATCGAAAAGTCCTTCGCCGCGATCAGCACTCAAGGCTGGTCGCGGCTTTCCGGCACCTCGAAATCCGAAACGTCCGGATCGCCCTACAATCCCTTCTTGTCGCATGCCTACCTGTCCTCGATGGAGGAGTCCGGTTCGGCCACCGCCAGGACAGGTTGGCTCGGGCATCACGTCCTGCTGGAAAACGAAGCCGGACAGCTGATCGGTGCCATCCCCGGCTACCTGAAGAACCATAGCCAGGGCGAATATGTCTTTGATCATGGCTGGGCCGACGCATTCGAGCGTGCTGGCGGCAACTATTATCCGAAGCTGCAATGTTCGGTCCCGTTTACGCCGGCAACCGGCCCTCGCCTGTTGGTCTCCGCAGGTTATGACCGCGACGCGACGCAGGCAACACTCGCGGCAGGTCTCCAGGAGGTGACACGGCAGCTCGGCGTTTCATCCGCCCATGTCACCTTCGTGGCCGATGACGAGGTCGAAACCTTCGGCGATGCCGGTTATCTGCACCGCACCGACAAGCAGTTCCACTTCATCAACGAGGGGTATGCCGATCACAACGCCTTCCTTGAGACGCTCGCGTCCCGCAAGCGCAAGGCGCTGAAGAAGGAGCGGCGGGCCGCCCTCGAAAACGGCATCTCGATCGACTGGCTGACGGGCAGCGACCTCACCGAGGATATCTGGGATCAGTTTTTCGACTTCTACATGGATACCGGCAGCCGCAAATGGGGCCGTCCTTACCTCACCCGCAGCTTCTATTCGCTGATCGGCGAACGCATGGCTGACGACATCCTGCTGGTCATGGCCAAGCGCGACGGCCGTTACGTGGCGGGCGCCATCAACTTCATCGGCGGCGACGCGCTTTATGGCCGCCACTGGGGCTGTATCGAGGAGCATCCCTTCCTGCATTTCGAGGTCTGCTACCATCAGGCGATCGACTTCGCGCTGGCCAGAGGCCTGAAGCGGGTCGAGGCGGGCGCGCAAGGGGAACACAAGCTGGCGCGCGGTTATTTGCCCGTCACCACGCATTCCATGCATTACATCGCCCATCCGGGACTTAGAAATGCGGTCGCCGACTATCTCGAACACGAGCGCGAGGATGTCGAAGAGATGAACGAATATCTGTCCGAGCACAGCCCGTTCCGCAAGGGCGAGCGGCAGCAGGAAGACTGATCAGAAAATTTGGAGAAAACATCCATGAGCTACGATCCGAACAATATCTTTGCAAAAATCCTGCGCGGCGAAATCCCCTGCCATCGTGTCTACGAAGATGCCGACACGCTCGCCTTCATGGATGTCATGCCGCAATCGCCCGGTCACCTGCTGGTGATACCGAAGGCGCCGTCGCGCAACATTCTCGATGCCGATCCCGCCGTGCTGTCGAAGGTAATTCCGGTGGTACAGAAACTCGCCGGCGCCGCCCGGGACGCGTTCGACGCGGACGGTATCACGGTTACGCAGTTCAACGAGCAGGCCGCCGGCCAGACGGTTTTCCACCTGCATTTCCACATCATTCCACGCTACGAAAGCCAGCCGCTGAAGCCGCATTCCGGCCAGATGGAAGACAATGCGGTGCTTGCCGCCAATGCGAAGAAGGTCATTGACGCGCTTGCCTGATCAGAGGTCCAGATAAACCAGTCCGGCAATCAGAATGGCGATCGGCGCAATCACGCCGACCGCCACTTTTTTGCCGGTGGCGACGAAAATGGCAAATCCGAAACCCGCTGCCGCCAGCCGCAGCCAGAGCGATGAATGGGCAAGCGTTCCGGTCGGAAAGACGATCAGCTTGGCGGTCACCGCCATCACAAGCGCCGTGGCAACCGCCCTCACCCAGTTCAGCGCTTCCGATTCCTCGTTGAGCCGGTTGCCGGCGAGCACCCCAAGCCAGCGCCAGAAATCCGTCGCGATAAAACCCGCAACCACGATCAGTACATAAACCCAGTATTCCTCCAGCATCACCCACGCTCCCCGGCAAGCCGTTGCCGGTGGCGCCGGTAGCGGTCGACGAGATAGGCGGCGGTTCCGCCGCCGATCCCGGCAATAAGAACATCGAACTGCGGCACCAGCAGCGCCAGAAGCGGCCCGGCAACGACACCGACGACAAAGGCGATCCTCACCACCGGCTGGCGCGCACTCGCCCAGATCGACGAGATGAAATAGACCGGCGTCAGCATGAACAGGGCGCCCGCGACGACCGGCGGAAACTGCGAGACGATACCGTAACTGATGCCGACGACTGCCGTATTGGCGAGCGTCAGCGTCATGCCGAAACCGGCAAAGAAGGAAACGCGATGCTGGCGCGGCACATCGCGAAGATGGGTCGACGCGAACACCCACGAAGTGATCGCGATGAAATGCGACAGGAAAAGCAGCTTCCAGACCGGTGTCCGCGACGTGCGCATCTCCGGCATGATCGAGGCCACCATCGGCATCATCCGGATCGCCGACAGTGTCACGGCGAGGAAGGATGCCGCAATATTGGCACCGCCGAGCATTGAGCCGACAAGGATCATCTGCGACGGCAAGGCCCATATGCCGAGCGTCATGGCGACCGCTTCCGATCGGGTAAGCCCCGCCTCCAGCGCAAAGGCGCTGAAGCCGACATAGGAGGTCATGAGAATGATCGCCGGAAGAGACAGGATGCCGCGCATCCCCGTCAGAAACCAGCTCAAGCTGCCGCGTTCATCGACGCGCTGCTCTGCAGACATCGGCATTCCATTTGCTGTTGGTCAATTCCATGCCTACAAACACAAAGATGCCGGGACAAGCCCGGCATCTCTCTTTCAATCGATATCAGAACAATTACTTGGCTTTCGGCACCCGCGGAACCGTGCTGCCCTTGCGGGGCTTCGGCGCGTCTTCGGCGATCACATCGCCGTCGTCTTCCGCTTTCGCCTTTGCAGCACTGCCGCCCTTGCCTTTCGGCGCGGACTTCTTGGCAGCCTTTGGCTTAGCAACTTTCGCCTTAGCCTCTTCTGCCGCTTCTTCCACTTCGGCTTCCGGCTTGGGCTTCACCGGAACCGCTTCCGGAATGGAATCGAGTACCAGCTTGTCCTTGCCGTCTTCGCCCTTGCCGACCGTGACACGGACCACACCACCCTTGCGCAGAGCCCCGAACAGGATCTCGTTGGCAAGCGGTTTCTTGATATATTCCTGGATAACGCGGGACAGCGGGCGGGCGCCCATCTTCTCGTCGTAACCCTTGTCGGCCAGCCAGGCGACCGCATCCTCGTGCAGGTCGAAGGTGATGTTGCGCTCAGACAGCTGCGTTTCCAACTGCATGACGAACTTCTGCACGACCTGGTGGATGACTTCCGTCGGCAGCGGCGCGAACGGGATCGTTGCGTCGAGGCGGTTGCGGAACTCCGGTGTGAACAATTTGTTCAGCGCTTCTTCGTCCTCGCCGCTGCGCTTGGAGGAACCGAAGCCGAAGGCGGCCTTGGCCATCTCCGATGCGCCCGCATTGGTCGTCATGATCAGGATGACATTGCGGAAATCGATCTTTTTGCCGTTGTGGTCGGTCAGCGAACCATGGTCCATGACCTGCAGCAGGATATTGTAGATATCCGGATGCGCCTTTTCGATTTCGTCGAGCAACAGCACGCTATGCGGATGCTGATCGACCTGATCGGTCAAAAGACCGCCCTGATCGAAGCCGACGTAACCGGGAGGTGCGCCGAGCAGTCTGGAGACCGTGTGGCGTTCCATATATTCCGACATGTCGAAGCGCAGCAGTTCCACGCCGAGCGAAGCGGCAAGCTGCTTGGCGACTTCCGTCTTGCCGACGCCTGTCGGGCCGGAAAACACGTAGGAGCCGATTGGCTTGTTCGGTTCGCGCAGGCCGGCACGCGCCAGCTTGATGGCGGTCGAAAGTGCTTCGATCGCCGTATCCTGGCCGTAGACCACCGAGCGAAGTTCCTTTTCCAGATTGGCGAGAACGGCCTCGTCATCCTTGGAAACGGTTTTCGGCGGGATCCGCGCCATCGTTGCGATCGTTGCCTCGATCTCCTTCTCGGTGATCAGCTTGCGGCGCTTGGAGGCCGGCAGCAGCATCTGAGCCGCACCGGTCTCGTCGATCACATCGATCGCCTTGTCCGGCAGCTTGCGGTCGGAGATGTAGCGGGCCGACAGTTCGACGGCCGACTTGATCGCCTCGTTGGTGTAGCGAAGCTTGTGATAGTCCTCGAAATAGGGCTTCAGGCCCTTCATGATCTCGATCGCATCCGGGATCGACGGTTCGTTGACGTCGATCTTCTGAAAACGGCGAACCAGAGCCCGGTCCTTTTCGAAGAACTGCCGGTATTCCTTGTAGGTGGTCGAACCGATGCAGCGGATCTGTCCGGAGGACAAAGCCGGCTTCAACAGGTTGGACGCATCCATGGCACCGCCTGACGTCGCACCCGCACCGATAACGGTGTGGATCTCGTCGATGAACAGCACGGCGCCAGGATAATCTTCCAATTCCTTGACGACCTGCTTCAGGCGTTCCTCGAAGTCGCCGCGATAGCGGGTACCGGCAAGCAGCGTGCCCATGTCGAGCGAGAAGATCGTCGCATCGGCGAGTGCTTCCGGAACCTTGCCTTCGACGATGCGCTTGGCCAGACCTTCGGCGATAGCCGTCTTGCCGACGCCCGGATCACCCACATAGAGCGGGTTGTTCTTCGAACGGCGGCACAGGACCTGGATGGTGCGGTTGACCTCGGAATGGCGACCGATCAGCGGATCGATGCGACCATCCTTGGCCTTCTCGTTGAGATTGACGCAATAGGCCTTGAGCGCATCCTGGGGCTTCTTGGCAGCCCCTTCGTCCGGCTCGCCACCGCCACGCGAAGGCTTTGCTTCCGAATCCGGTTCCTCGGAGCCGCGCGGCGTACGGGTCTGGGAGGAACCCGGCCGCTTGCCGATACCGTGGGAGATATAGTTGACCGCGTCGTAGCGGGTCATTTCCTGCTCCTGCAGGAAGAAGGCGGCATGGCTCTCGCGCTCGGCGAAGATCGCAACAAGCACGTTGGCGCCGGTGACTTCTTCGCGACCGGAGGACTGAACATGGATGACCGCCCGCTGGATGACACGCTGGAAGCCGGAAGTAGGCTTCGAGTCTTCATCATAACCGGTCACGAGGTTGGCAAGTTCGTTGTCGACATAGTCGGCAACTGTCTTGCGCAGGTTTTCAAGGTTGACGTTACAAGCGCCCATGACCGCCGCCGCATCCGCGTCGTCGATCAACGCGAGAAGCAGGTGTTCGAGCGTGGCATATTCGTGATGCCGCTCGTTGGCGAAGGTCAGTGCCTGGTGCAGCGCCTTTTCAAGACTAGGCGAAAATGTGGGCACGTCGGGTTCCTCACTTCTTTTCCATGACACATTGTAGCGGATGCTGATGCTGTCTGGCGAAATCCATCACCTGGCTCACCTTTGTCTCCGCTACCTCGTAAGTAAAAATGCCGCACTCGCCCACGCCGTGGTTGTGAACGTGAAGCATTATGATCGTGGCAGCGTCCCTGTCCTTTTGGAAGAACCGCTCCAGTATGTGGATGACGAAATCCATTGGCGTGTAGTCGTCATTCAGGAGAAGCACGCGATACAGGTTCGGGCGTTTCGTTTTCGGCTTCGTGCGGGTAATGACCGAGGTTCCGCGATTGGCGTTGTCCCCGTCATCACCTTTTTCTTTTTGCATCGAGATCGGCAGTGCGATCATCATTCTTCATCCCCAGGCGCCGACGACCGATATGAACACTCGATCTGTCGAACTCCAGTCTTACTAACTTAGTCCATTGGACAGGGATTTTAAGCCCCCTTTGCGGCGGTGCAATCACTATTCCGCTAGAGCACGGTCCAATGCATGAAAATTAACACCCGTCACCGCGTTGGAGACAAACACGACGGGGCCGGACCTGACAAACGTCAGGGGCGGGCAGCGTCGATAACGGACGATACTCGGGTAGGATGTTAACACGGACGCGGCTCGACGCCGCTTCTTAATTAATGGGGTCCGTTCGGTCGCCTTACAAGGGTGACGGGGCGACGAAGAAGAGAGGAAGGCGGGAATCAAAAACGGGCCGAACCGGCCCGTTTGAATATGCGCCATGAAAGGTGTCAGAGATCGACATCCAGAATGGCCATCGAGAAATTGTAGGACCGTTCGCCGTCCTCGTCGTCGACGTAAACGACGCCGAGGAATTCGTCGCCCAGATAGACCTCAGCGGAATCGTCCTTGCGCGGCCGCGCCTTGACGACGATCTGCGGGTTCAGAAGGCGCTTGAAATAGGCGTCGACCTTTTTGATTTCGTCGGGTTTCACGACAATCTCCGTTTTCTATTCGCGTTGCGCCGCTTGTGCCATGGGACAACGGCAAAAGTAAAGCCGGCAAGCCCTGGGCCGCCGGCTTCAATTCTTATTTTACCGGCATATTAAAATCCGATTGCTCAGTCCTCGGACATCAGCAATTGATCCATCACCCGCGCCGGCTCCGAACACCCGGCATTGCCGACGACCTTTGCCGGAACGCCGGCAACGGTGGATTTTGACGGCACAGGTTTCAGCACCACCGACCCCGCGGCCACCCTCGAGCAGGAGCCGATCTCGATATTGCCGAGGATCTTCGCACCGGCACCGATAAGGACGCCATTGCCGATCTTCGGGTGGCGGTCGGCGCCTTCCTTGCCCGTCCCGCCGAGCGTGACGCCGTGCAGGATCGAGACATTGTCGCCGATAACGGCCGTCTCGCCGACGACCAGCCCGGTCGCATGGTCGAGGAAGATGCCCTTGCCGATCCTTGCTGCCGGATTGATATCCGTCTGGAAAACGCTCGACGACCGGCTTTGCATATAGAGCGCAAAATCCCGCCGCCCGCGGTGGTAGAGCCAGTTGGCCAACCGGTGGCTCTGGATCGCGTGAAATCCCTTGAAGTAGAGAACCGGTTCGAGAAACCGCAGGCATGCCGGATCGCGGTCATAAACCGCCTGGATATCGACGCGCAGGATCGAGCCCCATTCAGGCCAGTCTTCCAGCATTTCCATGAAGGTCTGGCGCAGCAGCACGGCCTGCAGATCAGGATGATCCAGCCTCTCGCAAATACGGTGGACGACGCACTCCTCGAGAGAGCGATGGTTGAGGACAGTCGAATAAAGAAACGCGGCAAGCAGCGGATCCTGCTCGATGGCAAGACGCGCTTCTTCCCGCATCGTATCCCAGATCGGATCGACCGCAGTCACCGTATCCTTGGCACGAATGTCCATTCTAGGGGGCATGGCCCACTCCCTGTTCGCCCTCGATTTTCCGAGAGCACATTATATAGAACAAGTTTATCGCAACACCAACATAAGCGAAATCGCATTTCGTTGATCGTTATGATCAGAGAATCGGTCAGCCGCCGGCCAGTTCCGCATAAAACTCCAGCACGGCTTTCTTGAACACGCGGTCCCCGACAGCCAGCATATGGTCGCGGCCCGGGATGTCGAGCGCCCGGGCATCCGGCATCAGATCGGCGAGTTCCTGCGCCGAACCGGCGATATCGTCCTTGGTGCCGACACCGATCAATGTCGGCGCTTCGATACGGCCCATGTCCGATCGCGCCACAAGATCGCGCGAACCGCGGATACAGGCGGCAAGCGCCTGCTTGTCGCTTTTCGTCTGGTCGGCGAACATTCGAAACATCCGGCCCCGCTCGTGGGTGACATCTTCGGCCACCGGTGCAAGCAGCGCATCGGCAATCGGATCCCAGTCACCGACACCGTCCGTCATGCCGATCCCCAACCCACCAAGAACGAGCGAACGGACACGCTCGGGATTGGCGAGCGCCGCGAACACGGAAATCCGCGCACCCATCGAATAACCGAACAGATGCGCCTCCGGAATGCGCAGGTGATCGAGCAGTGCCACCGCATCGCCTGCCATGACCCAGGGGCGATAGGCCTCCGGATCGAGCGGCTTGTCACTGCCGCCATGGCCGCGATCGTCGATCGCGATCACGCGATAACCGGCATCGCCGAGTGTTTTGAGCCAGCCCGGATGCACCCAGTTGACCAGCGCACTTGAGGCAAAGCCGTGAATCAGCAGCACCGGATCGCCGGAAGGCTCACCCTCGTCGAAATATCTGAGATTCAATCCGTCATGGACAAACGAGGAAAAGGTGGGGGCGTTCAGATTCATCGGGGCGATCCTTGTCTTGCAGGCGAGCTATAGTGGATGACGCGCTGCCACAGAACCCGGGCATGAAAAAAATGCCGCTGAAAATCCCCCTACACAATCGCTGCGAGGGACGATAATGTCCGGCGCAATCAAGATGCAGGGAGACTATGATGGCTGGACACAGCATTCCTCACTTCCAGAACGACGGCGGATATCCGGTCATCCAGATCGGCGTGAAGGAATTCATGTGCACCGGCGCATCCGTGCCCTTCGACCATCCGCATATCTTCATCGATCTCGGCGACGACACCGAGAAGGTCTGCTCCTATTGCTCCACGCTTTACCGCTACAATCCCGGCCTGAAGGCCGAGCAGACGGATCCGCCGGGCTGCGTCTTCCACGTCAAGGCCGCGTAAAGCCACCGTCAGGCATATAAATCCGATGCATATCGATAGGGTTGCAATCGTCGGGGCCGGCATGGCGGGCCTCGCCGCAGCACTGAGTTTTTCCCGGCTAGGCATCGCGTGCGATGTCTTCGAGGAGGCGGCCGAACTCATAGAGGTCGGCGCCGGGCTGCAGATGTCGCCCAATGCCTCGGCGATCCTGCGCGAACTGGGCATACTGGACGAGCTCGAACCGGTCTGGACCGAACCGCGTGAAATCAGCCTCGTTTCAGGCATGTCGCTCAAACAGATAGCGAAGGTCCCGGCCGGCGATTTCGCCCGCAAGCGCTGGGGAGCGCCCTACGGCGTGCTTCATCGATCCACCCTGCAAAAGGCATTGCTGGCGGCCGTGGAGCGCAATCCGCTCTGCACGGTGAGGCTTTCGACGCCGATACGTGGTCATGCATCGCAGGCCGTCCGCGACCTGACCGGGATCGGCTATCCGCTCGTCGTCGGCGCCGACGGGGTATGGTCGAATGTCCGGGCATCGATAGAAGACGCACCGCAACCGGATTTCTCGCGCAACATTGCCTGGCGCTTCACCGTGCCGCTGGCCGGCGCCCCCGGCTGGCTGCAGCCGGATGCCGTCACCGCATTGCTTGGCCCTTCCGCGCATCTCGTCGCCTACCCCCTGACCGAGATGGGCGTATTCAATATTGTCGCGATTGCGTCCGGTATCAGCCCGGGCAGGACATGGGACGCGCAGGCCAGCGAAAACCAGCGCAGCATGCTGGTCAGACAATTCGCCGGCTGGAACCCGGACGTCACCGCCTTGCTCGGCCAGCCGCAACGGCCGACCTTCTGGCCGCTTTATCAGGTGACCCCGGGCAACTGGCATAATGGCCGCGATGTCGTCCTCATCGGTGACGCCGCTCACGCCATGATGCCGTTTGCAGCTCAGGGCGCGGCGATGGCGATCGAAGACGGGTTTGTGCTGGCCAACGAGATCGGCAAGGCGACCGCCCTGCCCGCGGCTCTGGAAAGTTTCGCCAAGCTGAGAACCACACGCGCCGCCAAGGTCAAGGCGCGTGGAGCCTTCAACCGGTTCGCTTATCATGCCCGCGGGCCGTTCCGCCTCGGACGCGATATCGTGCTTTCGATGCGTCCGCCGCAATCACTCGCGGCGGATCTCGACTGGCTTTACGGTTTTCGGGTGGAATGATCAGACCGCTGCCGCGGCCTTGAACCCTTCTTCCAGATCCTTCTGCAGGTCAGCGACATCCTCGAGCCCGATCTGCAGGCGGATGACCGGGCCTTCGGTCGGCGCGGTGGCGATCGTCCGGTCCGACAGGTTCACTTGCAGTGCGAGGCTCTCGAACCCGCCCCAGGAATAACCGAGACCGAAAAAGCTCAAAGCGTCGAGAAACGCATGAGCCTTGGCTTTTGCCTGCGCGGCATCCGCCTTCAGCACGAACGAGAAAATCCCGCTCGCTCCCTTGAAATCGCGCTTCCAGATTTCGTGGCCGGGGAAGCTCGGCAACGCCGGATGCAGCACACGCGCCACATCGTCGCGGCTTTCGAGCCAAGTCGCCAGCGCCAGCGCACTTTTCTGATGGTGTTCAAGGCGCACACCCATGGTCCGCAAACCACGAAGGATCTGGTAGGCATCGTCCGGTGCACCGCAAATGCCCATCAGAATGCGCGTTTCCTCCAGTTGCGGCCACCATTTGGCATTGGCCGAAACCGACCCCATGACGATGTCCGAATGGCCTGAAGGATATTTGGTCGTCGCATGGATCGACACATCGACGCCGAAATCGAGCGGACGGAAATAAAGCGGTGTTGCCCAGGTATTGTCCATGGTGACGACGCAGCCATGCTTGTGTGCGGCATCGGAAATCGCCCGGATATCCTGCATCTCGAACGTATTCGAGCCCGGAGCCTCTGTATGCACCAGCTTCGTGTTCGGCTTGATGAGAGCCTCGATGCCGGCGCCGATCTCAGGGGCGTAATACTCGATCTCCACCCCGAGGCGTTTCAGCATCGTGTTGCAGAAATTGCGGCAGGGCGTGTAGACGGAATCGACAATCAAAGCGTGGTCGCCGGGCGAAAGATACGCCAGGAAAGGCACAGAAATGGCGGCCAGTCCCGATGGCACCAGGATCGTGCCGGCGGAACCTTCCAGCGCATCGAAAGCCTCGCACAGGGCCTCGGTCGTCGGCGTCGCGCGTGTGCCGTAGGTATAGGGCTGGCCGCGGTTTTCCATCGTCGCGGCATCCGGAAACAGCACAGTCGATGCGTGAACGACCGGCGGATTGACGAAACCGTGGAAGGAGCGTGGGTCGTTGCCGATATGGGAAAGCCGCGTGTTCGGTCCGGCAGCGTCGAGCAGGGAAGTTTTCTTGGTCATTTCGTAAGGAAGCTTTCTTAGGCGGGAAAGGCTTCTTGTCGCCCCCCGCAGGCCCAAGGTCAAGTCGGCCAACAAGGCACAGAACCCGAGATGGGCCGATACTCCGCAAAGTTGAGTAAAGATCAGATCCATGCCCAAAAGAGGAAAAAAACAGCAGCAAATGCACATAGATTGATCAAATGAATAACATTAAGGCATAAAAATTAATTTTACCTCACTTTCGACGCAATTCCTGCTGGTGACACTTGACCCCCAAAGCTTTTACGAATGAGATACGAAAGCCTGCCCCTGGAGGTTGGCGGGCAACCGGCCGTATTCGAGCGACAGCGTATTCGAACGAAAACTTGGGGAGCGGCACGGTGTCACCAAACACAAAACACAAACAAAGGTTGGGAAAATGAAAAAGACGCTTCTGTCAGCCGCGATCGGCGCTGTGGTCCTGGGCTCTGCCTCGGTCGCATCGGCAGCCACGCTTGATGACGTAAAGGCGAAGGGCTTCGTACAGTGCGGTGTCAACAGCGGTCTCGCGGGCTTTGCACAGCCGGATTCGGCAGGCAACTGGAAGGGCTTCGACGTCGACTACTGCAAGGCCGTCGCTGCTGCTGTTTTCGGCGATGCCACCAAGGTAAAGTACACGCCGACGACCGCCCAGAGCCGTTTCACCGCGCTTCAGTCCGGTGAAGTCGACCTGCTCGTCCGCAACACGACCTGGACGATCAACCGCGATACCGCCCTCGGCTTCAACTTCCGCTACGTCAACTATTATGACGGCCAGGGCTTCATGGTTCCGAAGTCGCTGAACGTGAAGTCGGCGCTCGAACTCTCCGGCGCTGCCGTCTGCGTCCAGTCCGGCACCACGACCGAACTCAACCTCGCCGACTATTTCAAGGCCAATAACCTCGAATACAAGCCGGTCGTTTTCGAAAAGCTGGAAGAAGTGAACGCCGCCTACCAGGCCGGCCGTTGCGACGTCTACACGACCGACCAGTCGGGCCTGTATTCGCTGCGCCTGTCGCTGTCGAACCCGGATGATCACATCATTCTGCCGGAAATCATCTCCAAGGAGCCGCTTGGCCCGGCCGTCCGTCAGGGCGACGACAAGTGGTTCGACATCGTCAGCTGGGCTGGCTATGCCATGGTTCAGGCTGAAGAATTCGGCATCACCACGGCCAATGTCGACGAGATGAAGAACTCGACCAACCCGGACATCAAGCGCTTCCTCGGTGCTGAAGCCGACAGCAAGATCGGTACCGACCTCGGTCTGACCAACGCCTGGGCCTACAACATCGTCAAGAGCGTCGGTAACTACGGCGAAGTCTTCGAGCGCAACATCGGCGCCAACACGCCGCTGAAGATCCAGCGCGGCCTCAATGCTCTGTGGAGCAAGGGTGGCCTGCAATACGCTCCGCCGGTACGCTGATCCGCACCGGTCTCTGCATCAGGTAAGGCGGCGAAAGCCGCCTTACCTTTCGACAGAGCAATAAGAACAAACATGCCAAAACAATAACGGCCAAAGGCTGCGGGGATAGGCAATAATGACAGATCACACCATAGGTGTATCGCCTCACAAGGGAGAGGCAAAAGTATCCCTGATCTACGATCCCAAGGTGCGCAGCATCTTCTTTCAGGTTTTGACGGCGCTCATCGTCGTACTTGGCGTCTGGATGATCAGCCACAATGTGGCGACCAACCTCGCCCGCGCCAATATCGCATCCGGTTACGGTTTCACCGGCGGCCGCGCAGGGTTTGACATCGGCTTCTCGCTGATCCCCTATACCAGCGATTCCACCTACGGCCGGGCACTCTATGTCGGCTTTCTCAACACGCTTCTGGTCGCCTTTACCGGCATCATCACCGCAACGATCGTCGGTTTCCTGATCGGCATCGGTCGCCTGTCGAAGAACTGGCTGATCGCCAAGCTGTGTACGGTCTATGTGGAAATCTTCCGCAATATTCCGCCGCTTCTGGTCATCTTCTTCTGGTATACGGGCGTGCTTGCCTTCCTGCCGCAGGTGCGTGAATCGCTGCAGCTGCCGTTCACCATGTTCCTCAACAATCGCGGCCTGTTCTTCCCCAAGCCCCTATGGGGTGACGGCGCGTCGTTCATCGTGATTGCCTTTTTCGTCGGCATAGTCGTTTCTTTCGCCGTCGCCAAATGGGCGAAACGCCGCCAGATGCGCACCGGCCAGCAGTTCCACACCATCTGGACGAGCCTTGGCCTGATCATCGGCCTGCCGATCATCATGTTCGTCATTCTCGGCGCGCCGCTTACCTTCGACTACCCGGTTGCCGGCCGCTTCAACCTGTCGGGTGGTTCCCATATCGCGCCGGAATTCGTCGCGCTTTATCTCGCTCTCTCCTTCTACACCGCAGCCTTCATCGCCGAGATCATCCGCGCCGGCATCAAGGCCGTTCCCAAGGGACAGTCGGAAGCAGCCTCCGCGCTCGGCATCCAGCCCGCATCGACAACCCGTCTTGTCGTCGTTCCGCAGGCCATGCGCATCATCATTCCGCCGCTCACCAGCCAGTATCTCAACCTGACGAAGAACTCGTCGCTCGGCGTCGCCATCGGCTTTCCCGAATTGGTATCCACCGGCGGCACGACGATGAACCAGACAGGACAGGCCGTGGAGGTGATCTCCATCTGGCTCGTCGTTTATCTGGCGATCAGCGTCGCGACCTCGCTGTTCATGAACTGGTTCAATGCCAAGATGGCGCTGGTGGAGAGATAAGATCATGTCCAACGCCAAGATTACCTATGTACGGGACGAGATGCTTGCGCCTTCGCCGGCTCCGCTCGAAACCCGCAGCGCTTCGGGCTGGATCCGCGCCAACCTGCTTGCCACCCCGAAGGACGTCGTCCTGACGATCATCGCTCTGGCCGTTCTGGCAGTGATCATTCCTCCCGCCGTCAACTGGCTGTTCATCCAGGCTGCCTGGCTCGGATCGGACCGCACGGCCTGCGCCACGCTTGTCCAGGGCGGCATCCAGCCCGATGGTTGGAAGGGCGCCTGCTGGGCGTTCGTCGAAGACCGTTTCGTCCAGTTCCTGTTCGGCCGTTATCCACTCGAAGAGCGCTGGCGCCCGATCCTGGTCCTGGTGATGCTGGTCGTGCTTCTCGTGCCGATGCTGATCCCGAAGGCACCCCGCAAGGGACTGAACGCTCTCCTGCTGTTCATCGTTTTCCCGATCGTTGCCTTCTTCCTGCTTCTGGGCGGCGTGTTCGGTCTTCCCCATGTCGAGACGCCGCAATGGGGCGGCCTGATGGTGACGTTGATCCTCTCCTTCGTCGGGATTGTCGTCTCCTTCCCGCTTGGAACGCTTCTGGCACTCGGCCGCCGGTCCAAGATGCCTGTGATCAAGACCCTGAGCGTGACCTTCATCGAGGTCGTGCGCGGCGTGCCGCTGATCACCGTCCTGTTCATGGCCAATGTGATGCTGCCGCTCTTCCTGCCGACCGGCTGGACGATCGACAACTTCCTGCGCGCGCTGGTGGCTGTCGCCCTGTTTGCCTCCGCCTATATGGCCGAGGTCATTCGCGGCGGTCTTCAGGCGATCCCCAAGGGTCAGGCAGAAGGTGCCGATTCGCTCGGCCTCAGCTACTGGCAGAAAATGCGGCTGATCATCCTGCCGCAGGCGATCAAGCTGGTCATTCCGGGCATCGTCAACACGTTCATCGGCATGTTCAAGGATACATCGCTCGTGTCGATCATCGGCATGTTCGACTTCCTCAATACGATCCGCCTGAACTTCACCGATACGACCTGGATCACGCCGGTCACCCCGCTGACCGGCCTGGTCTTCGCAGGCTTTATCTACTGGGTGTTCTGCTTCAGCATGTCCCGCTACTCCGCCTTCATGGAACGGCATCTCGACACGGCCCACAAACGCTAACAGCCGCCACAGAATTCAAAGGAACGACAATGGCCGAAACCCTAGCCAAGAAGTTGACCGTCTCGACCACCGACATCGCCGTCGAAATCATCGGCATGAACAAGTGGTATGGTGACTTCCACGTCCTGCGTGACATCAATCTGAAAGTGATGAAGGGCGAACGCATCGTCATCGCCGGGCCGTCGGGCTCCGGCAAGTCGACGATGATCCGCTGCATCAACCGGCTGGAAGAACATCAGTCGGGCAATATTCTTGTCGACAATATCGAACTGACCAACGACCTGAAGAAGATCGATGAAGTGCGCCGCGAAGTCGGCATGGTATTCCAGCATTTCAACCTCTTCCCGCATCTGACCATCCTCGAAAACTGCACGCTTGCACCCATTTGGGTCCGCAAGATGCCGAAGAAGGAAGCGGAAGAAGTCGCGATGCACTATCTGAAGCGCGTCAAGATCCCCGAACAGGCCAACAAATATCCGGGCCAGCTCTCCGGCGGCCAGCAGCAGCGCGTGGCGATCGCCCGCTCGCTCTGCATGAAGCCGAAGATCATGCTGTTCGACGAACCGACCTCGGCGCTCGATCCGGAAATGGTCAAGGAAGTGCTCGACACCATGGTCGGCCTTGCCGAAGAAGGCATGACGATGATGTGCGTGACCCATGAAATGGGCTTTGCCCGCCAGGTCGCCAACCGCGTCATCTTCATGGACCAGGGCCAGATCGTCGAGCAGAACTCGCCGGCCGAGTTCTTCGACAATCCGCAGCACGAGCGCACCAAGCTCTTCCTCAGCCAGATCCTCCACTAGGACTTGGCTGACGATCCTTCGCCGGGCAAATCCCGTTAAGCGAATAGATAAAGGGCGCCGCGGCGCCCTTTATGCATTTCATTATCGGCAAAGCCTGCCTACCATTTATAGGAGTAATTGGCATTGACGCTGGCGACGGTATTGGCATCGGAAAAGCTTCGATTGAGGTTGCCGCTCAAGGTAACGTTTTTGCCGAGCTGCTGCTCCAGGCCTACGGAGGCCCCGAAGCTCTCAAAGCTGTTGGCACTGTTGGCCGACGCGATAAATGCCGTGCCCGTGTCGGGCCGGCGGAACTTGATGGACTGGTTGGCATCGAGACCTCTCCAGTCGCCCTGTACGCCATCATAATGAACGACATAGGCGCTTTGCCGTTCGACATTGTAGGTCGGCGTCGCAATCTGCTTTTCGTAATAGTTTATCGAGATGGAGGCGCTTTCGCCAACGCTGTCGAGATCAACGCCGATATCGCGGCGCATCTGATAGGCAGGACGCTTGGTATCGGCGGTCTTGATCCTGCTCCAGAACTTGAGAGGGGTCTCGACGACCTCACCGGTCTTTGCGGCATCGACACCGATATTGAATCCAGCTTCCGGCTCGAGGCGCATCGGCAACCTCATGCCCAGTTTGACCGCATAGCTGGTATCGGAGTTCTTGATGGGCTGCCAGATCAGCGGCATGTCGTCGGCGCGGGCAATCCCCGAGGTGATAGCGATAACCAGCACAGCGCCTGCTGCGGCAGAAAAATGCCTGTTCATATGGATCCCCACTCGAAGGCTCAAAGACAATGCAAAGGTCGGGGCCGCCCCGCGCGGCCCGCGAAAAACCATTTTCAATGTATTGAAGGCGCCAGATTGGGAGCCTCTGCTCCCGACGCCAATCTACCTTCCCCTGCGCGATGCAACGGAACCGATGGCCGTGATCATAGCGCAATTTGCACTGCACAGAAATCACAAAAGCTTTTTCGCAGATGCGAACAAGCACGGGTAAAATGTCCTATGCCCGCTCTACTGGGAACAAAAGCGACGCCTGGCCGTTGCGGTTCGCATTTGAGGGAGACCGATCATGAAACGCGCCATCATGTCAGCATCGTTTGTCGCTCTGGCATCGGCCATGCCTTTATCGGCATCGGCAGCGACCATTACCTATGGAAGTGTCGGCATCACCAGCGGCTCCGAAATCGACCAGCGTTACATGGCCGCGCGCCAGGCCTGCAGCCTGGAAGCGGAAACCCCGCCGCGCGGCACCGTCAATGTCGATAATTTCTATTATCATGCAGCACTGAGGGCCTGCCTCTACCGTCAGGGTTTTTCCGCCGAAGGAGAATACGCCTATCCGGTCCCCTTGTTCGGCAGCCCGTCGCATCATCGCTGATTTGAAAGAAGTGGTGGCGACCCCTGCAGGATTCGAACCTGCGACCACCTGCTTAGAAGGCAGGTGCTCTATCCAGCTGAGCTAAGGGGCCCTGTGCGGTTCGCTACACGGTTCTCTACCCATCTAGCAAGCCGTAAGTGGTTCTGTGTTTATTTTTTGATGGAGCCTGACTTCATCGAAGACAGTTGCCCTCCAAAAGAACGGAGCGGCATCGGCCAGGCGAATCAAGCGTCGGAATTCAATGGGTCCAGGGTTGCATCCGGTTGAAGCGGAAGTTGTCCGTGTAGGACACCGCCTGTCGAGCCGGTTCTTTCGGCTGGATGACCCGGTACTCGATGCCTTCGCGCTTGGCATAGGCTTCCGCCAGTTCCTGGCTTTCGAAGGTCAATCGCAGCTGCTGCTTCATGTCCGAAGACGACGTATAACCGAGAATGGGATCGATGCTGCGCGCCACTTCCGGATCGAACTCCAGAACCCAGAGAAGCGTCTTTGCCTTGCCCGACTGCATCGCAGTTTTTGCGGGACGGTAGATCTTTGCAGCCATGAGCCTCAGCACCTCACAAATCCATCCGCAAGGCTTACAACCCAACCCCTTTCGAAAAGGTGAGGATCGCCTGACCAGCGCGGGCCGCGTCTTCGCGGTTTCAACGTTTTTGCCGTGTCCATGACGTATTGTCAACGACGGCAAGACTTTGACGGCAGAGGCTCCGTGGCAATCTACCGGACGATGGTCAGCGTTTCGGCAGCGCGCGTGATTGCCGTGTAAAGCCAGCGCTCGCGGGTATCGCGAAATGCAAAACTCTCGTCGAACAGAACGACATTATTCCATTGCGAGCCCTGAGCCTTATGCACGGTCAGTGCATAACCATAGTCAAACTCGTCGTAACGTTTACGCGTCGACCACGGAATTTCCTCTTCGCTCTCGAAGGCCGCCTTGAGCAGCTTGATCTTCGATGCGCCGCGATCCATGTCGTCGTCTTCGGGCCGGATCATCAGGTTGATGCCGGGCTTGACCGTCTCGCGTGACGAGCTCATCACCTGCCAGAGCGAACCGTTGAGCAGCCCCTTGACCTGGTCATTGCGCAGGCAGACGAGCTTGTCGCCCGACTGCGGATAGTCGGCGGTAAAGCCCTTGAGTTCACGCAGACGCTGATTGTACCGCTTGCGGGTACGGTTGGTGCCGACCAATACCTGATCGGCCTCCAACACCAGCTCCTGGTTCACCTCGTCACGCGAGATCACCCGCGCCTTGCCGTAGTCGCCATACATGATCTCCTTGCCTTCGCGCACGTTCATGGCGAGCTGGATGATCGGATTGTCCTGCGCCTGGCGGTGAATGTCGGTGAGCAGATAGTCCGGCTCCTGCTCGGTAAAATAACCGCCGCCGGAAACCGGCGGCAACTGGCCGGGATCGCCAAGAACGAGGATCGGCGTGCCGAAGCTCATCAGGTCCTTGCCGAGCGCCTCGTCAACCATCGAGCATTCGTCGATGACGATCAGCGCAGCCTTGGCGACAGGACTCTGGCGGTTGATCGAGAACATCGGCGAGACGGAGGTCTTGCCCGTTTCCTCGTCCTCGACCGCCTCTTCGCCACGCGGACGATAGATCAGCGAATGAATGGTCTTGGCGTTGCGCGCGCCCCTGGAACGCAGCACCTGCGCCGCCTTGCCGGTAAAGGCTGCAAACAGCACCTCGCCATCGACATTTTCGGCGAAATGTTTGGCAAGCGTTGTTTTGCCCGTTCCGGCATAACCGAAAAGGCGAAAAACCTGGCTGCGGCCGTCTTTCAGCCAGCGCGAAACGGCCTTCAGGGCCTCGTCCTGTTGCGGTGCGAATTGCATGGCCGCGACTTGGCAGGATTCTCCCTTAAAGCGCAACAGGAAAAGAACGAAAGATGAATCAAAGCGGGGAATTGCCGGAGCCAGCCATCGCGATTTAGACCGCGCTCCCGGAGCGAGGACATTATCGCGTTTTTCAGGGAATAAAATCCGATCTCCCGGCGTCATGACACATGCGGCCGGGAGAGAGCCGCCTTGAACTTAAGGAGACGATCCATGAAGACGATCATTCTGGCTGTGGCTGCTCTTGCTGCGCTGACGACCGCAGCCTATGCCGACAGCCCCCTGAAGACGGTCAAGACCGACAAGGGAGACGTGCTTGCCGGCGAAAAGGGCATGACGGTCTACACTTTCAAGAATGACACATCCGGCATGTCCAACTGCTATGACAAATGCGCCCAGAACTGGCCGCCGGTCATGGCCGCTTCCGATGCGAAGGCAGAAGGTGCATACTCTGTCGTCACCCGCAAGGACGGGGCCAAACAATGGGCCAAGGACGGTATGCCGCTCTATTACTGGGTCAAGGACATGAAGGAAGGCGACACTACCGGCGACGGCGTGAACGGCGTCTGGCATGTCGCCAAGCCCTGACCTTCCCGACACGCAAAGGTCTGCGGCGCGAGAGGATGAAAATCTCGCGCCTGCCGCCTTCGAGACGCGTATCCTCGCCGTTCTGCCGCAGTTGCGCCGCTACTCGCGCAGCCTGACGCGATCGGACACCGAGAGCGAGGATCTGCTGCAGGACTGCGTCGAGAAGGCACTTGCAAGCCGCAGACAATGGCGTGGTACGAATTTCAAGGCGTGGACCTATCGTATCATGACCAATCTTCACCTCAACGCACGCCGTTATCGCGCACGCCACCCCTCGGTGACGCTCGAAGGAACCGAAATCGAGGATCTGTCTGTAACTGCCGGCGATCCGCTGGAGGCACGCCGGCTGGCGCAGTCGCTTGCAAGCCTGCCGGCGGAATTTCGTGCTGTGCTGATGCTGGTCGTCGTTGAGGGACACGCCTATCATGAGGTGGCAGACATGCTCGAGATCCCCCTCGGCACTGTCATGTCGCGGCTTTCGCGCGCGCGATCGAGCCTGAGAGAAAAAATGCGGGAGGAAAACATCATTCCATTGCGGAGACCGAAATGAGCCAGCGCCCCCCGGTTTCAGAGGAACAGCTACACGCCTATGTCGATGGCCTGCTCGACGATGCGGAGCGCCGGGAAGTCGACGCATTCCTTGCCGAAAATCCCGACGCCCGCGAGATGATCGTCGATTGGCAGGCACAGAATGACCGACTGCGTGCAGCCTTTGCGCCATATGAAAAATCGGGCTCATCCGATATCCGGCTTGTCTCGAGCGGCCCGCGAAACCGCTTTTCTGCGCATGGGCGCCTCGCTCTTGCCGCTGCCGCAACGGTTGTCTTCGTTCTCGGCGGGGTAGCCGGTCATTACGGCCCTGCCCTGTTCGCCAGGCCGGACATTACGCTGGCCTATACCGACATCCTTCCGAGTGAAGCGAAGAACGCCTATCTCGTTTATGCAAGCGAGGTCCGGCATCCGGTCGAGGTCTATGCGGACGAGGAGGCACATCTGGCGACCTGGCTCGGCAAACGTCTGTCGATCGCCGATCTCAAGGTCCCCAACCTCCAGTCGCTTGGTTACCGTCTCGTCGGCGGCAGGCTTCTGCCCGTCGCCGGCAAGGCAGGTGCGATGTTCATGTATGAGGATGCCACCGGCGGACGCCTGACGGTGATCGTCGGACGCGATCCCGACAATGCAACGACAAGCTTCCGTTTCGCCTCTTCCGGAGAACTTGAAACCTTCTACTGGATCGATGACGGCCTCGGTTATGCCGTCACGGGCGAGGTCTCCCGGGCGACGTTGCAGAAGGTCGCAGAAGAGTGCTATCGCCAGTTTCCATCGTGACCACCGCTTGGCATTTGATCGCCGGACATTAGGTTATCCCCATCACGTCATGGCCGAGGACACGTCATCATGCCCGATATTCCCGCCACCCGCCTCCCCTCCGGTATCGGGGTGCCGACACTGGGGCTCGGCACCTGGAAGATGGGCGAGGATGCCCGCCTCGCAGAGCAGGAAATATCAAGCCTGAAACGCGGTCTCGACCTCGGCATGACGCTGATCGACACGGCAGAGATGTATGGTGAGGGCGGCGCCGAGATCATCACCGGCAGGGCGATCGCCGGCCGGCGCGATGAGACCTTTCTGGTCAGCAAGGTCTATCCCTGGAATGCCAGTCGTCGCGGCGTGATCGACGCCTGCGAGCGTAGTCTGAAGCGACTGAAGACGGACCGGATCGATCTCTACCTCCTGCACTGGCGCGGCGAATACCCGCTGGAGGAGACCGTCTCCGGCTTCGAGCATCTCCGCGAGACCGGCAAGATCGGCGCCTGGGGCGTCTCCAACTTCGATCTTGAAGACATGCAGGAACTGGTGGGCGTGCCGGGTGGAGAGAACTGCGCCGCCAACCAGGTACTCTATAATCTCTCGCGGCGCGGCGTCGAATACGACCTTCTGCCCTGGTGCCAGGAACGCAGAATTCCTCTTATGGCCTATTCGCCGATCGAACAGGGCCGCATCCTGCGCAATGGCGAACTGGTGCGTATCGCCAAGGCCTATCAGGCAACACCGGCACAGATAGCGCTTGCCTTCCTCATCAGGCAACCGGGCGTCGTTGCCATCCCCAAATCCTCAAGCCCCGAGCGGGTCGAGGAAAATGCCGGCGCCATCTCACTCGAAATCAGCGCTGCGGATTGGGCAGCGCTCGATACGGCATTCCCGCCGCCGCGCAGCAAACAGCCGCTCGAAATGTTATAGCGCCTTGCGGCCGGCAACGATCGCCTCGATAGTCTGAAAAACATCGGTCGCCTGCCATGTTTCGGGATCACGGTAGATCGGGTAATGGACGAAGGCGGCGGCAGCGAGATGATCGATGCCGCGTCTCACCATCCGGCGACCGGAAATGATGCGCGACGCCCTTGCACTCATCCTGTCCTCGGTCAGCCCCCATCCGGAATAGAACGGCGCCGCATAACAGCGTACCGGTACGCCACGCAGAAGCGCATCGAAGCCGAATTGGCTCGCCACGGTCCACACCTCGTCCACCGCCTTGAGCATCGCGGCAGCGGATACCGGCTCGGCGGAAAGCTCCACCCCCGGCCGGCCGGCGGCCATTTCGGTCAGATACCCCCGGCGATAACCGGCAATCACATCCGGATGAGTGCGCACGATGCAGTGAGCGCCGCTTGCCAGCGCCTCGTCGAGCATGAGCGCGAACGATTTTTCCGAGCCCAGCGAACGTGGCACCGAAACGTCGCCGCGCACCTGGTCGACGAGCAGCACACGCCGCTTGGCCGTCCGCTCGAATGTCGGCTCGTCATGCGGCAGGTGATTGTATTTGGAAAGGCCGTGCTCGAGCAAAGCCTCACGGACACTGGCACCCACGCCCGCATCAGCGTCATCGGCCTCGGCGATCAACCGTTCCAGCCGCGATGCAACCGCAGCGTCGGTGGAAAGCCCGAGATCGTCGGCCACGATCGACAGCGGCAGCGAGCCTGATTTGCCCAAGCCGACCGATCGAAGAAAGCCGTCTTCCAGCCGCCAATGCGGCAGCAGGCGGGCGGTGGCTATCGCCCGGGTGATCTTCGAACCAATCCGCCCGCCCCAGGCGATCGTGCCGGCGATTCCGGGCGTGAAACAGGTGCGGATCTCATCCAGCCCCAGATAGTCCCTGACCCAGGGCAGGTCGTCGCGGAGCCAATGCATGGCACCGATCGGCGTGCCGATCGGGGGAAGCCATGGCTTTCCCCCGATCCTGTCGGGATCATCATGTTTCAAGGCAGACACCATCCGCGGCTGAATTCACTGGGTTGAACTCGCCTAGCGCGGACGATTGCCTTTGTCGATGACATAAAGAGCCGATTACATCCCCTGTGGGCCGCGGTTCATCGCGGCAATGCCCGTGCGGCAGATCTCGATCAGCCCGAGCGGCTTCATCACCGCTACGAACTGGTCGATCTTTGACGACTTACCGGTGATCTCGAAGATGAAATGCTCCACCGTCGCATCGACCACCTTCGCCTGGAAGGCATCGGCAAGCCTCAGCGTTTCCGCCCGGCGTTCACCCTGGCCGACGACCTTGACGAGTGCGACCTCGCGCTCGATCGGTCGCTCCTGGCCGAAATCCCTCGCCCGGACCGTCAGGTCGAGTACCCGATGCACCGGAACGATCCGCTCAAGCTGTGCCTTGATCTGCTCCAGCACGGTCGGCGTGCCGTTGGTGACGATGGTAATGCGTGACAGATGCGCCTCGTGCTCCGTCTCCGAAACGGTAAGGCTTTCGATATTGTAGCCGCGGCCGGAGAAGAGGCCGATCACCCGCGCAAGCACGCCCGGTTCGTTGTTGACGAGGACGGAAAGCGTGTGGCTCTCCGCCTTGGCTGTCTCGGGGCTGATGAAATAGGCGGAGCCGGTCGGCTGTTGATGTGCGTTCATTGTATTGGGTCCGTTTCCTCAAGCGTTTCCTTAAGAACAGCTGCTCGATCAGACGAGCTGCCGGCCCTTTGCATCGATGGCCGTAGCAACCGCTTCATCCGTCGCATCGTCCGGCAGCAGCATCTCGTTATGGGCCTTGCCCGACGGGATCATCGGGAAGCAGTTGGCGAGATTGGCAACGCGGCAATCGAAGATCACCGGTTTGTCGACGGCGATCATCTCGGCGATCTTGTCGTCGAGTTCCTTCGGATCGTCGCAATACATGCCGACGGCACCATAGGCCTCAGCCAGCTTGACGAAGTCCGGCATCGCCTCCGTATAGGAATTCGACAACCGATTGCCGTGCAGAAGCTGCTGCCACTGGCGCACCATGCCCATATACTGGTTGTTCAGGATGAAGATCTTGACCGGCAGGTTATGCTGGATCGCGCAGGACATTTCCTGGATGCACATCTGGATCGATGCATCGCCGGCAATGTCGATGACCAGAGCATCCGGATGTGCCACCTGCACGCCGAGTGCCGCCGGCAGACCGTAACCCATCGTCCCGAGACCACCGGAGGTCATCCAGTGGTTCGGTTCTTCGAAACCGAAGAACTGCGCCGCCCACATCTGATGTTGCCCGACTTCCGTCGTGATGAACGTCTCACGCCCCTTGCTCGCCTCGTAGAGACGCTCCAAAGCGTATTGCGGCATGATCACGTCGTTCGAGTTCTTGTAGGAGAACGACTTCTTCGCGCGCCACTGCTCGATTTCGGCCCACCAGTCCTTGGTCTGCGCGGACTCCGGTTTTTTCGGCAGAGCCCGCCAGAGGCGAACCATATCCTCGAGAACCCGACCGACATCGCCGATGATCGGGATATCGACCCGGACGTTCTTGTTGATCGACGACGGATCGATATCGATATGGATCTTCTTCGAATTCGGCGAAAACGCGTTGAGACGGCCAGTGATACGGTCGTCGAAACGCGCGCCGACGCAGACCATCACGTCGCAGTCATGCATCGCAAGGTTGGCTTCATAGGAACCGTGCATGCCGAGCATGCCGAGCCAGTTCTTGCCCGATGCCGGATAGGCACCAAGCCCCATCAGCGTCGAGGTGATCGGCATATTGGTGAGCTCGACCAGTTCGCGCAGCAGCTTGGATGCTTCCGGCCCGGAATTGATGACGCCGCCACCGGTATAGAGGATCGGCCGGCGTGCCGTCGCCATCAGCTCGACGGCGGCATGGATCGCGTTGATATCACCGTCGACCTTCGGCTGGTAGCTCTTCAGGATGACCGTTTCGGACGGCGGCGTATAGGTGCCGGTGGCGAACTGAACATCTTTGGGAATATCGACGACAACCGGGCCCGGACGACCGGTCTGCGCAATGCGGAAGGCTTCATGGATGATGCCTGCGAGTTCGTTGACATCCTTCACCAGCCAGTTGTGCTTGGTGCAGGGACGCGTGATGCCGACCGTATCGGCTTCCTGGAAAGCATCCGAACCGATCAGCGTCGTCGGAACCTGGCCGGTCAGGCAGACGAGCGGGATCGAATCCATCAGCGCGTCCTGCAGCGGGGTGACGGCATTGGTCGCCCCCGGACCGGACGTCACCAGCATGACACCGACCTTGCCGGTCGAGCGGGCATAACCTTCGGCCGCATGGCCGGCACCCTGCTCGTGGCGCACCAGAATGTGCTGGATGTCGTCCTGCTGGAAGATCTCGTCATAGATCGGCAGGACTGCTCCACCCGGGTAACCGAATAGGTGTTCTACGCCATTGTCCTTCAGCGCCCTCAGAACGATCTCCGCGCCCGTCATTTGATTATCTGGCATCTGGTTCCTGCTATCCGTCATGTCCTCGTCCGTTCATTCCTGGATTGTTTCCGGCGGCTCCTCCGAGCCGGATTTTGGGCATAAAAAAAGGCCCCTTGAGGAGCCTGTCTTTTCGCGCATGGGTGGCTATCGCCGGACGGTTACACCGTCCTGCCCATGCGCGTTCCCACCACAATAATTGCCTGCGAAATTTTCATGGTCGGGAGTGTTAGCTGCATAAGATCCATTCGTCAACGCGCAGACACGCAAAATCATGCGCGATGACCTTTGTTGGCACAGCGGTCGCGGATGTTGACCCTGAACCCTACACCAGTTGTTAAGGGGCGCGTCATAATGTGCCGCATTAGTGCGCCGGCCTGAATGCGGGCCTGAATTTCATTCCTAGGTGGCAGGGGCGCCTCTTGCTGAATGACGACATCCACAGCTCCCCGGACAAGGGAGAACAAGACCGTCGGGACACGCTGAAGCCGGGCAACCGCTTCCTCGGGCGGGTGGTCGCGTGCAACGGCGCCCATGCGACGATCGCAGCCGTTGCTGAACGTGGCGACACCGAACTCACGGAATTATGGTCCGTCGGCCGCCTGATCTCGATCAGCGTCGGCAGAAACCGCGTTGTGGCGCTTGCCTATTCGATGCAGACCGGCGTCAAGGACTGGGCAGAGACCGAAGATACGAAATTTCAGATCGAGGTCGAGCTGCTCGGGGAAGTCCGTGTCGCAGACGACGGACGCGAAGAGTTTTCCCGCGGCATCTCCCGTTACCCCTATCTCGGGGCCATCGCCCATCGTATCCGCACCGCCGACCTGATCAAGATCTACGACCCGAAGAAGAGCGAAACCTGCGTTATCGGCAAGCTGACGCAGGATGAAAGCATCGATGCCTCGATCCACGTGCCGACCATGCTGTCCAAGCATTTCGCCATCGTCGGCTCGACCGGTGTCGGCAAGTCGACTGCGGTCTCGCTTCTCCTGCACCGGGCGATAGAAGCCGATCCGAAGCTGCGCGTCCTCATCCTTGATCCGCATAACGAATTTGCCGCCGCCTTCCCTGAACACGCGGTCGTCGTCGACACCGACACGCTCGACCTGCCATTCTGGCTGATGCGGCTCGAAGAGTTCGCTGAAGTGGTTTTCCGCGGTCGTCCAGCCATCCCTGACGAACTGGACATCCTGCGCGACCTGATCCCGGAGGCAAAACGTGCCTTTCGCGGCAGCGATTCCAGCCTGACGCGGCGGAGCACGGAAAAGACCTCAGTCACCGCCGACACACCGGTTCCCTACCGCATGGCCGATCTCCTGGCGCTGATCGACGACCGGATCGGACGGCTTGAGGGCCGCGCCGAGAAACCCGCGCTCAGGTCGCTCAAGATGCGGGTCATGTCTGCCATCAACGATCCGCGCTACCATTTCATGTTCTCCAACAACACGATCAACGACACGATCATGGAGACCATTGCGCATATATTCCGAATTCCCGGCGACGATCGGCCGATCTCGACCTTCCAGCTTGCCGGCATCCCGTCGGAAGTGGTCAATTCTGTCGCGTCGATCCTCTGCCGCATGGCCTTCGAGCTTGCGCTCTGGAGCAATGGCGCCATCCACATGCTGGTGGTCTGCGAAGAAGCTCACCGTTATGTACCGGCCGACCCTGCACTCGGCTTCGTCCCCACACGCCAGGCGATCGCCCGCATCGCCAAGGAAGGCCGCAAATACGGCGTCTCCCTCGGCATCATCACCCAGCGCCCCGGAGAACTCGATCAGACCATCCTGTCGCAGTGTTCGACGCTGTTTGCCATGCGCCTGTCGAACGACCGTGACCAGGAGATCATCAAGTCCGCCATTCCGAACTCGTCGATTTCCACCACCAGCTTCCTGTCCTCCATCGGCAATGGTGAAGCTATCGCTTTTGGCGAGGCGATTGCCGTGCCGATGCGCATGAAGTTCAGCCATGTGGACAACAATCACCTGCCCAAGGCGCATGGCGTGGCCGACAAGGGCATGGAAGAGACGCCGGATACCGTCGACCTCAGGTCGATCGTGTCACGCATGCGTTCCGTCAGCAGCGGACCGGATATCAGCAGCTTCCAGCAAAGCTATCTCGCGGCGGAAGCAGCGGGCGAAGCACCGGCAGCACCCTTCGTGCAGGGCACCTCTGCCGATTTCCAGCCCGCAAACGATCTCGAACTGCAACGCTGGAAGCGTGAACTCGGCCCATCGGGCGCAACTCATCCGGGCGAAAGCCCGCCGGCAGTGCCCTATCACCCGGATATGCTGCCCCGACCGGCCGCAAGGACGATGGAGCCGCCGCGGCTTGACGGCCGTTCGCCGCTGCCATTGCGCGACAGGCCCGTATCACCTCCGCCGCCCTCGCCCGAACAATCGGCCCGGCCGAACCCCTTCCTCAAGCGCGAAGGGTCGTTCCGAGAGAGCCTGCTGAAAAAGCCGCTGAGCAGCCTCTACGAAAAGGATTGAAGCGAAGACGCCGTGCCGTCGATGCGCTGCCAGCTGTCATCCATCTGGTTGCGGAACCACGTCATCTGCCGCTTGGCATATTGGCGCGTCAGTGCCGAACTGCGCTCGATAACCTCAGGTCCGGTCATCCGTCCCTTGAGCATCTCGGCAATTTCGCGCACGCCGATCGCCTTCATCGCCGGCACATCCAAAGAAGGGTCCAGCCGAAGCAGCGCCTCGACTTCTTCGACCGCGCCGTCTTCGAACATCGCCTCAAAACGCCGGTTGATTCGCGCCTGCAGGATGGCGCGATCCGGAAGCACGACGAATTTCCGCGCTTTCGCAGCGTCGATGATCACCGGGCCTCGGCTGCCCTGGAATTCGGAAATCGAGCGGCCGGTCGCGGCAAACACTTCCAGCGCCCGCACGATCCTCTGCCCGTCCCTTGGTTCAAGCACCCCGGCGACTGTGGCATCCGTTTTCAGAAGCTCCGCATGAAGGACTTCCGGCCCCTCTTCCTTGAGCCGCAGCCTGACCTCGCAGCGGATCTCCTGCGGGATTTCCGGCATATCCGACAATCCGCCGGTCAGGGCCTTGAAATACAGACCCGTCCCGCCGATCACCACCGGCAACTGTCCGCGTCCGCGAATTTCCCGCAGCAGATCGGCAACATCGCGCAGCCACTCTCCCGTCGAATAGGACTTTATAGCCGGTACATGGCCATAGAGACGGTGCTGGACCTCCCCCATCTCGTCCTCGGAAGGACGCGCCGTCAGCACTCTCAACGTGTCGTAGACCTGCATGCTATCGGCGTTGATGACGACACCGTTGCGCTCCTTTGCCAGTCGCAAGGCGAGCGCCGACTTGCCGCTGGCGGTCGGCCCGGTTATCAGGATCGCGTCGGTTTCTTGCACAAGGTTCTCCATATGGCTTTCGTTGCCACGCTCATTGCCCATCCGTCAAACCCGGTTCTCACGCCGGCTCTCGCAGAGCAAGCGGCGGCGGCCGTGAAAACCTCGGGTCTCTATTGGCTGGCGGACGGCGTCGCCTGCGATATCGCGCTGCACGACAGCGAGAATATCGAGGCAGCCGAAGTCAGATTGCGCACGGCCATTGGCGCAGTCCCGATCGACATCGTCGTGCAGCAGGCGGAGACCCGTCGCAAGCAGTTTCTGATTGCCGACATGGATTCCACCATGATCGGGCAGGAATGCATCGATGAACTCGCCGATGTCGTCGGCCTGAAGGACAAGGTTGCGACCATCACCGCACGGGCAATGAACGGCGAGATCGCATTCGAGCCAGCTCTTCGCGAGCGCGTCTCGCTGCTCAAGGGCCTGCCGATTTCGGTCGTCGACGAAGTCATCGCCAAGCGGATCACTTTCACATCGGGTGGGCAGGAGCTGATCACCACGATGAAGGCGAAGGGGTATTATTCGGCACTCGTCTCGGGTGGTTTCACCGTCTTCACCAGCCGGATCGCCGCCGCACTCGGATTCGACGAAAACCGCGCCAATGTCCTGCTCGAAAAGGATGGCGTCCTGACCGGCGAAGTTGCCGAGCCGATCCTCGGCAAGCAGGCCAAGGTCGACGCGCTCGAAGATATCTCGGCAAGGCTCGGCATCACGCCTGGCGACGTAATCGCGGTTGGCGATGGCGCCAATGACCTCGGCATGCTCGGCATTGCAGGATCCGGCGTGGCCCTCCACGCCAAGCCGGCCGTCGCGGCAGAGGCAAAAATGCGCATCGACCATGGCGATCTGACCGCCCTCCTCTACATCCAGGGTTACCGGAAAAGTGACTTCGTAAATTCTGAGTGAGCCCGCATGAACGAGAGGGTCGCAATCGCGCAAACGCACCGTCTGCTTCTTGCGACGTGGCTGCCTTCCGATCGCGACCTTTTCCGAGAGATCAATGGCGATCCGAAAGTGATGGAGTTCTTTCCGTTTCGCCGTCGTGACGACGAATCGGATGCCCTGCTCGGCAAACTCAACAACATGTTCAGGGACGACGGCACGGGCTTTTACGCCATCGTGCTGAAGGAGACCGGCCAGCCGATGGGCTTTTGTGGCCTGACCCGGCCGAATTTTACCGGCGTCTTTCCCGAAGAAACCATCGAAATCGGCTGGCGCCTGGCGACGCGTTTCTGGGGCAACGGTTACGCAACGGAAGCAGCAAAAGGCCTTATCGACTGGGCCTTTTCGTCAAGGAAGCTGGAAACGATCGTATCCTTCGCCGTAGAGACAAACCGCCGCTCGACTGCAGTCATGAAGCGGCTCGGCATGCACCGGACCCCGCAGCTGGATTTCATCCATCCGCGCGTACCGGATACGCATCCCCACCTGAAACAGCATGTCGTCTACGCCGTCACCCGCCGCAAATGGCTGGCTGACGGGAAGCGGCGGGCCTGACGCCCGCCGACATGCCTCATCAATAAAATGACCTGATCAATCCAGCGGTATGGCGACGAAACGGAGATTGCCGCTCTTGTCGGCGATCATGATATGGGCGTTGCGGCGACCCTCGGCTTTCAGCGCCTGCATGCGCGTCGTCACGTCGCCCGGCGCTTCGATAAAGTCCTGCGCCACTTCGACAATGACCTCACCCGGCTTTACGCCCTTTTCGGCGGCGAGCGAACCCGGCACCACTTCGGTCACCACCACGCCTTCGACACTTTCGGCAATGCCGAAGCTCTTGCGCTGTTCCTCGTCGAGAACCGCGATCGTCATGCCATAGGCCTTTACCGGATCCTTGCTCTGCTCGGCGCCCTGATCAGTGCCGTTGCCCGCGTCCGGCGCGTCGCCGCCATCCGGATCGTCATCTTCCGCATCGGCCGGCTGTGCGCTGTCTTCGAGGCGGCCGAGTGTCACCTTGACCTTCTGCTGCTTGCCGTCACGCATGATGACGACATCGACTTCCTTGCCGACCGGGCTTTCGGCCACGATACGCGGCAGGTCGCGCATTTCATTGACCGGCGAACCGTCGAAGCTGACGATCACGTCGCCGGCCTTGATCTCGCCGCTCTTGATCGGGCCATCGTTGACGATGCCGGAAACCAGCGCGCCCCGGGCACGATCGAGGCCGAGGCTTTCGGCAATATCGTCCGTCACCGGCTGGATCCGCACGCCGAGCCACCCGCGCCGGGTCTCGCCGAACTCGATCAGCTGGTGAACGACGTTTTCTGCGATCTCGGTCGGCACCGCAAAGCCGATGCCGATGGAGCCGCCGGAGGGAGAAATGATCGCCGTGTTGATGCCGATCACCTCGCCGCGCATGTTGAACAGCGGGCCGCCGGAATTGCCCTTGTTGATCGCGGCATCCGTCTGGATGAAGTTGTCATAGGGGCCGGCATTGATGTTGCGGCCGCGCGCAGAGATAATGCCGAGCGTCACCGATCCACCGAGACCGAACGGATTGCCGATCGCCATCACCCAGTCGCCGATGCGCATCCGGCGTGAATCGCCGAACGGTACCGCCTTCAGCGGCGCCTTGGGTTCCACCTTCAGCACCGAAAGATCGGTTTTCGTATCGGTCCCGATCAGCGTTGCCTTCAGCTTCGTGCCATTGGCGAAAACGACCTCGATGTCGTCCGCGCCCTCGATGACGTGATTGTTCGTCACCACGTAACCGGACGGATCGATGACGAAGCCTGATCCCAGCGATGAGACCTTCTGGTTGCCCTTCTGCCCGTCCTCGCCGTCGAAAAAGTCGTCGAAGAACTCCTGGAATGGCGAGCCTTCCTGGATCTGCGGCTGCTGCGGTCCGTTGCCGCCGTCCTTGACGCTCTGCGACGTGGAGATGTTGACCACCGCGTCGAGCAGGCCCTCGGAGAGATCCGCAAGCGATGCAGGGCCTGCCGGCGCCATGTTCGCGGCTGGCGACGGCGGCGGATTGAACGACCGCGTCGGCGACGGCGGTGCCGGCAACATGGCACCGCCGGATGTACCGCCCTGCGACGGCGAAGGTGCAGGCTTTGCCGGCACCTGCGTCTGGGACGGGGCCGGTGTTTGTGCCCAGCTGGACACCGGAGCGACGGCAACAGCCAGCGCAATGCCTCCCAAGGCAAAGCGCTTCCAGGACGATCGAACCTGCTGAGCCATCTGGCCTCCTCGCAATTTTGACTATCTGCATCGCCCGGATCGTGGGCGTTGTCGAACTGCTCATTGGAGCGGCTGAATCGGGCAGAGTTTCGGCAGAGAATAGGGTGGAATGGCTTTGCGGGAAATTACCTTTTCGTGAGAAGGCCGATCCCTGCACATAAAACTGAAAAGGGCGGCCAAAGCCGCCCTCATCTTTGCCATGATCAGTTTGCCGGAGCCGGTGTTGCCGGAGCAGCAGCGGCCGGTGGCGTTATCCCGTCGGGAGACTCGAAGTATTTGAAGAACTGCGAGTCCGGAGACAGCACCATGGTCGTATTATTGTCGCCGAGCGCCGACACATAGGCTCGCATCGACCGGTAGAACTCGAAGAAGCTCGGATCCCGTTTGAACGCATCGGCGAAGATGCGGTTACGCTCGGCATCGCCCTGACCGCGCAGGATTTCCGAATCCCGCTGGGCTTCCGAAACGAACTCGACGACCTGGCGATCGGCGATAGCACGCCGGCGCTGACCGGCTTCGTTACCGCGTGCACGGATAAGTTCCGCTTCGGCCAGACGTTCGGCCCGCATGCGCTGGAAGGTCTGCGTCGAAACTTCCTGCGTAAGGTCGGTACGGCGAATACGTACGTCGCGAATGCTCAGTCCCAGCGATTCGGCAGCACTGTTCAGATCAGAGCGCACTTCCTGCATCATCGAGACGCGTTCGTCGGAAAGCGCCGCACTGAAGTTGCGTAGACCATAGACCCGGCGAAGAGCCGCATCGAGGCGCGTGCTGAGACGCGATTCAGCCGATACCCGGTCACCTGAGACGGTTTCGCGGAACTTCCGCGGATCATTGATTGCGTAAACCACGAAAGCGTCGACTTCGTAGAATGCACCGCCCCGGACCTGGACGCGGATATTGTCGAGATCGAAGCGCAGTGCGCGGTTTTCGACATACTGAACCCGGTCGGCATCCATGAAGGCGAATGGCAGCTTGAAATAGATGCCGGGCTCGCGTTTCACGTCCTGGATTTCACCGAAACGGATGACGATGGCCTGTTCGCGCTGATTGACCACGAATACCGACGAGTAGACGAGGAAAAGAATGACGGCGAGGCCGATAAGGAGGGCTGGCAGCCTGTTGGAAATCATTTGCTGCCTCCCTGCTGCGATGCGGCCTGATTGCGGATCATCTCGTTGAGCGGAAGATAGGGTACCGCACCCTGCTGCTGGCCATCCATGATGATCTTGTTGGACGATTTCAGCACCGTTTCCATCGTCTCGATGAAGATGCGGCGGCGCGTCACTTCGGGCGCGTTGGCATATTCGTTGTAGATGGAGATGAAGCGCTGCGCCTCACCCTGTGCTTCGTTGACGACGCGATCCTTGTAGGCGGATGCCTCTTCGCGGATCTGTGCCGACTGACCGCGTGCCTGACCAAGCTTCTGGTTGGCATACTGGTTGGCTTCTTCGAGGAACCGGTCCTCGTCCTGCTCGGCGCGCTGCACTTCTTCGAACGCGTCTGCCACTTCGCGCGGCGGCGCTGCGTCCTCGATCGGCACGGCATTGATGGCAATACCCGAGCCATAGGTATCCATCGTACCCTGGATGATATTGCGGACCTCGGTGGAGATTTCCTCGCGGTTGTCGCGGAAAATGTCCTGTGCCGGTCGACGGCCGACGACTTCGCGCATGGCGCTTTCAGCCACCTGCTGCAACGTCGCTGCCGGCGTTTCCAGGTTGAACAGATAGGATTTCGGATCGGTCACGGTGAACAGGACCGAGAACTGTACATTGACGATGTTCTGGTCGCCGGTCAGCATCCAGCCGACATTGGAATTCGATCCGCGCGAGGCACCGATATTCTGCTGCTGCTCGGTCACCTTGACGATCTCGACGGTTTCGAGCGGCCACAGGTGGAAATGCAGGCCCGGCATGGAAATTTCTTCCTTGGGCTTGCCGAATCTCAGTTCAACGCCGCGTTCATCCGGCTGAACCGTATAGATGGACTGGAATACCAGAAAGGCGGCAACCACCAGAAGCACGATCACCACCGCACCGCCGTTGAAGCCGCCCGGGATGAACCCTTTCAGCCGATCCTGACTGCGACGGATGATATCCTCGATGTCGGGCGGCCCGCCATTGCCGCCGCCGCCACCGCGTGGACGGTTCGGTCCCTGACCCCAGGGCCCTCCCCCTTGATTATTACCGCCGCCATTGCCGCCGCCGCCCCAAGGGCCGCCGCCGCCATTCTGATTGCTCCAGGGCATCAAAACCTCTTTTTAAGTGTCTCCCTTCCCTCGCCGCGCAACTTTTCGAAGAACAGCAGGGGTTCCAGCCCGTTATAGGTATCAGAGACAGCGCTTTCAACGCGCGTTCAATAACTTCCAAGTCAACGGTAACGAATTGTTTCAGTTTGCCGCAATTTTTCGACGGTAAACGGCGAAGCGGGTCGCGTAACTGTCCTTTTCGCCCGCCGGAATCAGTTCCTCCGACAGCTTCTCGAACGACCTCGGATCGATCGCGGGGAAAACGGTATCGCCATCGGCGATCTCGGCCTCGACATGGGTGACGTAGAGAACGTCTGCCAGATCGATCGCCTGTCGATAGATTTCGCCACCTCCCAGGATGCCGATTTCATCGGCGCCCGTCTCGGCGGCGATTGCCCGCGCCTTGCTGACGGCATCGTCCAGCGAGCCTGCCAGCTGGACGCCGTCGATCTGCCGCGCGACATCACGCGTCACCACCACATGCGGCCGCCCGGGCAGAGGTTTGCCGCCGAAGGAATCGAGCGTCTTGCGTCCGACGATCATCGGCTTGCCCAATGTCATCGCCTTGAAGCGCTTGAGATCGGTGGACAACCTCCAGGGCATGTCCCCGTCACGGCCGATCACGCCATTGCTGGCGACAGCCACGAAAATGGCAAGCGGAACGCCGGCCTTCGCAACGCCGTCCATCACACGGCCACCGGCGCCTTGATATGCGCGTCGGCCACATAGTTCTGAAGTTCGAAATCCTCGAACTTGAAGCCGAATATGTCTTTCACGTCCGGATTGATCTTCATTACCGGCAGAGGCTTAGGCTCGCGGGTGATCTGCAGCTTTGCCTGCTCCACATGATTGGAATAGATATGCGCATCGCCGAACGTATGGACGAACTCGCCGGGCTTCAGCCCCGTCACCTGCGCCACCATCATCGTCAGAAGCGCGTAGGACGCAATGTTGAAGGGTTTTCCGACATCATCAGTTTTTTGCATGATTCCGTACCATTTTCGGGGCCATCATCCATAGGTCGTAAGTGGCAATTCAGTCAATCGGGATACCAGGTTCCTTGAAGTTGGACGCACAGCCTCTCGTAATCAGGCTGAAGCTGCGCGTCCTCAATAACGCTGTAGCTGCTTCAGCCTGATGTGGCACACCATCAGATAGGATCGCCCTACGCTCAGCACGTTAAGCTCAATTGTTTGACGGCACCGCCGAATGGCGGCTCGGTCGCGAAAAAAAATGAGCGCCGCGACCGAACTCGTTTCGCAGTTTTTCAGTTATTTTTGACCGCCGACAACGTCGCCATGTCACGCAACGAATACCTGCCCAGACAACGACCAATCGTCAGCTGGTGGCCTGCGGAGTCGTTTGCTCCTGTGACTCTGGCTTAACAAGCCGAACGCCAAAGCCACCGTCATCGCCATCCTGCATCATCACGACGCCGTCAGCTTCCAAAGCTTTGAGAGCGGAATCTACAAACGCCTGCGTCGGTTTCCGTTTTATGCCGCTTTCAAATTTCGCAATCAAGCTGCGCGTTACGTTCAATTTCTCAGCGAAGTCCAGCTGTCGACGGTCAAGAAGTACGCGCCCGGCATGAATTTGACGCCGGTTGAAAAAGTCGGGTCGGCCAGCCACTCGCCATCGAACACCGGGTCCGAGAGTGGCAGTGGCAGCCAGGAATTCAAGACCTTGGTTTCTATAGTAGAGATGCACCTTGAGCGCTGCCTCAGGCGGCTCCTGATATCCGGTATCCTCAAGCTTGATGACGACGCGGGGGCTGACCCCGGCAGCAGACGCAACCTGCCCCTGCCCCATGTTCAATAAAGCTCTGGCGGCCCGAAATGAGCTTGGCGAAAAATCCATGCGAGTGATGAGTGAAAAAAGGCCGAAAATGTCAACATTATGCGTAAAATGTTCCGGTATTAGCTGAAATGTTCGGCTTATTGACAAAATGTTCGGGTTAGTTATTTCTGAGCAAAGTCCTAAAGACGCCGAGAAACGGAATCGGAGATTGAGATGTCGGATGCCTGGCTCGGGCAGAATCCGAGGGAACTCGTGTGTTCTCTAAGGAAGCTTGCTGATGACCTTGAACTGCTCGCAGAAGGGAAGTCACCCGCGACTGCTGGCGTCGTAAAGATTCGTGAGTTCACGCTATCGAGAAGGACAGTGCCCTGTCTCGTCGGGACGATGACCGGACACCCGACAATTCGCGACGGCTCACCCGGCATTTCGACTGAGCTGTACTACGTCAACGAGAAGCAGAAGCTCGTTCGCACGTTCAATCGCTTTTACAAATTGGTCGGCGACCCTCTCTGACCTCCATCTGGAAGACTGAGGAAGACATGGCTTGGAGCAACTTTTTGGGGTCGATCTTGACGGACAGAGAAGAGATACTGAAACGGGGTTACCTTGTGACCACGAGCGTGAGGATCGACACAAGACGGGCCCGGTTGGCGCTAAATCACTCCGCTCCACGTTTTCTTTCATATTGCGCCGTTGCCCGGTTCGCACGCCAGCAGCGAGGCCTCTTATCGCAACGGTCATTCCTGATTGTGCTTCGCGTCCCAAAAACGTGGGAACTGGGCGAGTTGATTGTGATGGCCAAGCTCGTGTTCAAGTTAAACCCTGAGATCATAGTCAATCAGCATCCGGTAAAAACGAAGCGCGGTCACGAATTCGATGCTGATGAGGTGCTGCGCTATTCCCGGATCATCTTGTTCGCCCATGAGGGCATTGATTTGCACCCCGATGTCGATGTCGCCAAGACGGCAGACTTTCAAATCGGTGCGAACCGACCGAACCACTTTCGTGCGGTCAGTAGGCTCCTGGGATGCGGTCAGCTAAACGACAGCGAGGTGGAAAAACTGGCAACTCTACCCGCCGAAAAATTCAATGCCATTTTTCGGGTCGCTCAAAGTGCTTCGCGAGCACTTCAACGAATACCGGAACCGCAGATCGAGCAGCGGAATTCGGTCGACGCTATGATCAATCCTGAAAAAGGGTTCGGCGAAGCCAGCAGATGGGCTCGAAATCTCCGCGAAGACCTGACCGACTGGCGAGCGGGAAAAATCGGTTGGTCAGAGATCGATAAAGGGATTCTACTATATGGTCCGAGCGGCACCGGCAAAACAATGTTCGCGAAAGCTCTTGCTGGAAGCCTTGACGTCCATCTCGTCGCAACATCAGTCACCAGATGGCAATCGGCCAAAGATGGGCACCTCGGCGATCTGTTGAAAGCTATGTACTCAACGTTCGCTGAAGCAACCGAGAAGGCACCCTGTCTCCTTTTTCTCGATGAGTTTGACAGCATCGGAAGCCGGGACAAGTTCCCGTCGCGATGGGAAAACTATTCGATTCAGGTGGTCAACGGCCTCCTCGAATGCTTAGACGGTGCCACAGGCCGTGATGGTGTCATTGTAGTCGGAGCTTGTAATTTCCCTGACAAAGTTGACCCCGCGCTTCTTCGGAGCGGCCGTCTCGAAAAGCACGTTCACTTCCCTTTTCCCGATGCCGTTGGCCGGATGGAAATTTTCGAGAGCTACCTTCCTCATCTCGCGGGCGACGAACGGCTCCGGAAGGCCGCTGAAAGAATGGCTGGCAAGACTGGCGCTGACATCAACCACATGGTCCGGGGAGCCCGAAGATTGGCTCGAAAGGGTCGACGGGAAGTAACCGTTGCCGACATCGAGTTTCTGATGCCGACCGCGCAAAAGATGTCCGATGACGAGCTGTTTCGGGTAGCAATCCATGAAAGCGGTCATGCGATAATCGCTGACCTGCTGGATATCGGGACTGTTCGTTCGGTAGAAGTCTATGATTACGAAACCACGCACCCGTCGCAACCGCACACGCACGGGCTCACAACGGTCGAGCACCGAAATCGGCTCGTAACCCCGAAAGCATCGATGCTCGCCGACATCGCTATGCTGCTCGCCGGTCTTGCCGCCGAGGAACTTCTTCTCGGTGACCGCTCGGATTCGGCGGGCGGTGGCTCAAATAGCGACCTAGACCGTGCGACCAAGCTCGCCATGGAGCTTGTGACCGTCTACGGCCTTGGAAATTCTCTAACCGTCTCATTCGATGCAATAGATCGGGTCGGAATGCATGAGATGTGGCGAGACCAGGCGCTGCGGGAAGATGCCAACCGTGTACTTCAGAGCGAATTCCGCCGCGTCAAGGATATGCTCAACGGCAGAAAACGGGCCCTCTTGACAATGGCAATGGCTCTCAAGGAACGGAAGACGCTTTCCGGCCACGAACTAGATCAGTTCCTTCAACCGAAAACCGACCCCGTCCCCAAAGCGCGAAGTGGCTGAGCCGTCTCGCCGGACGGATGAACAGTCAGACCCTACTCGATCAGACAGCGTCGATCTTGCGGCGTGTCATCGCTTCCCCGTGCCCGAAGGAAATACCGAAATGCGAGCTTGGATTGTCAGCGACATTCACCATTCGAGATTGGATGCTCTTCGAGGTCGTTCCCTGGAGATCCCGGACGCCGACCTGTGCATCTGCGCAGGAGACGTCAGTAGCAATATGAGCGTGACCATCGCCTATTTAATACAACACATCGAGCCTCGGATGCCCGTGATCCTCGTCTTCGGAAATCACGATTATTATCATTTCAGCATTTCCATGGCGCTGGAGCGAGCACGCGTCAAAGTCCAGGGAACCCGCGTCCATCTGCTGGAGAATGAAAGCGTCGAGATCGCTGGCTGCCGCTTCGTCGGCGCAACTCTATGGACGGACTTTGCGGTTCCCATTGGCAATGATGAGCATATCCCGCCCGAGGAGCGCCGCGCAATCGCGTTTGCGCAAGTGCCGTGGCAGATGCAAGATTTCTTTACGATCTACCGGTCAGACCCGAGACCGGACAACGAAAATGGCATGGTCACTGCTCGCGAGATTTTGCGCCGCCACGTCGAAAGCAAAAAGTTCATCGACAACGAACTCGGCAAATTTCACGAAGGTCCGACCGTGGTCGTCACCCACCACGCACCATTGGTCGAGAGCTTTGACCCCAGATTTCATGGCCAAACAACGAATGCGGCGTTTGCCTCGGACCTATCCGATCTCATAGCAAGACGAAAACCCACCCATTGGATACACGGGCACATCCACAAAGCTCGCGACTACATGACCGACGGTACTCGGATAATCTGCAACCCTGTCGGATATTTCCACGAGGCTAACACGTCGGGTTACCGGCCCGACCTCGTGATCGACCTGTGAAGCCGAACCCTCAAGGAAATCGCAATCATGTTCACCATGAAGCATGAAGGAATGCGTCAGAAAGCGCTTCGAAACGTTCTCATACTGTCAACCGGTCATCTGTCGGGTAGGACCGCGCAGTTCTTGCGAGATCACGACGCTGCAGACTGGCCCTCTCCTGGTGGCCATTACGGTGACCTTGGCTGGTTTTTTTGGGTGGACGAAGGTGCGGATGCCAATATCCCTCATCTCCCGCACGATCTCATGAGCGCTTTCGAGTATGCGACGGCCCAGGACGCATCCTTCATAATCTTCCAGGACGTAAGCCCGGTCGTTGCGGATTTGCCGAGCTACAGCACGTCAGGCGTATTTGACGCCGATGCATTCCTGAACCGACGAAAGACACCTATCGAGAGTTTGGACGAATATGCTGCCACTGAATCGCAGAAATTCCTCTCCTTGGACCCCGACTTCATTGCGACGCCCGCATATGTCGCTGTGAAGATGGCGGAGGTCATCGATGATATCGCTACCCACGTTACAAACTCGCAACTGTCGGCCTTGCGTCATGACAGCCTTCAGCAGCTCTCGGACCTGGCTATCACCTATCATCATTATGCCAAGCGGAAAGCTAAGGGGCTTGATGCGTGGGCAAGAGATGTCAAGGATTTTGCCGCCCGCGTGGATGCAATCCTGGCGGACAGCGATCTGGTCTCTCTCAGCAAACACCGTCGCACGCAAGAGACTCTTGAAAACGTTCAATATCGCCTTCAGCTGACGGCAAACCTTCTCAAAACCGGACCGGGACGACAATAGAGCCGACAGCTCTGCCTCGTCGGTCTTTTACTGTCCCGGCTGGGGTAATTGGTCAGCAAACCACCGACGGCCGGGACACCCATTATCGTCGGCAGCCGCGAGGACTCACCGCCCGGATATTGAAATCGCTCGACCGAATATCGATTTGCAGGACAACCCCGGAGGCTTTCGATGTTCTACGCCCTCATCCCGCTTTGCGCAGTCGTCGCGACATTTTTCATTTGCAGATACTACGTTACGAAAACTCGCTTTGTTGAGAAAGACATCAAGGCGATGGTTGAGAGAAAGCTGGCGACCAGCGACTATCGCATCCAGCTGAGCCAGCTGAAGGAAGAGAACGCGGTTATGCGTAACATCCTGCTCGACCTCGTTGAGAACGAGACAACTTCGCCGGTGGTGCCGAGCAATTCTCAAGTCGATCTGGCGCAGTTCAAGCGTACTAAGATTCAGAGATATCGCGAGATACTGGCGGAAAGTGTGCACGTTCTTCAGCAGAGCGCGTCTGAACGAACGTCGGAACTGGCCACGACGAGACTGTCAGCAAAATCCGAGAAGTGAAAATCTTTGAGAGAACCGCGTCCTAATTTTCCGGAACCGAGAACGGCCAACGTGCAATGATAGCTTGGAAAGAGTGACTGAAAGCAATTGAAAGAATAATCTATGGCCCAGAGGAATCTGGTGTCCACGTCCCGCGAGGGAGCTATCTGGCGAAGGGAGCATCGAAGTCTGCTCCCTTTCGTCGCCAGAACAACTTCAGTGCCCCGATAAACATCACCTCATATAAGCAGTTCCGCTTGGGCATCCGGGCTCTTCCGCTTCACCCACGCTTCGGTGGTGCGATCCATCACAAGAAGGTCGTCAGGAAACTTCCTTCGTTGGAACGCGACGGCATCTTCAAGATTGCCATGCAGCCATCTGTCGTACTCGTCGCGGTGGAGCAGCACCGGCATCCGGTCATGCACCGGTCCGACGAAGTCGTTCGCATCGGACATCGCTCCACTATAGACCGGACCCCATTCATCCGACACACGCCATAGTCCTGCCCACGCGAATATCGGCTCTTCCTTGACGGAAAACCATGTCCGGGTCTTCGAGCCCTTCGGCCCCTCCGCCTCTGCGAACCCGGTTAGTGGGATTAAACAGCGTGCCTTCGGATTGCGGCTTAACCCGACCCAGAAACCCTTGGTGAGATCGGCGATATTGTTCACCGGCTTAGGTTTTGCATCCGGTTTCATACCCTGGAATTTCATCGGAAATCCCCATGTCATCGAGCGAAGTTCGCGAACACCGTCATTCTCGACCACGACCATCCCCGGCGTACCCGGGTAGATTTCTTCCGGCGCGTTCGACGCCATCGGGTTTGGCACGTTGAAGTGAGCCGCCACTTCAGCTGCCGATTTGCGGACGGTATAGAGGTTGCACATGCGGGCTCCCTTCCCTTACACAATCATAACATAGTGCGCGAACTGCGACGGTGAATGGCCTTGTTGGGCGGTATCCCGCTCTGCCATCTGTCCCTAGTTTCCAGAGCCTCAAAGTCTTCGGATGGCCTTGGCTCACGAAATTGGAATTTAATCACGTCCTCAATCCTCCCGTGAAGCCAGCGATCATATTCATCCGGCTTCAGGAGAACGGGCATCCGGTCATTCAACGGGCGAACGAGGTCATTTGCGTCACCTGTCATGCCTGCAAACACAGGCCCGAACTCCCGCGTATTGCGACAAAACCCTGCCCACGCGACGAGTGGCTGGCGAACAAGAGAAAACCATGTCCGGGTTTTCGACCCCTTCTCCCCGTCTGGATTGGCGAAATGGGTCATAGCGATCAGACATCGGTTCTGGGGGTCGACGACGGTCTTCTCCCACAACGGGTTGGTGAGATCGGCGACCAGGCCAATCCGGCTCGGCGGTTCTGCGGCTCTTCGCACTTCGGTTGTTTGACGCGGAAAACCCCAAGGCAAAAGCTTAAGCCGCCGAAGACCATCTTTCTCGATAACGATAAGGCCATGGGTGCCCTCAATCGTTTCAGACGGGACTTCTACCGGCGGCACGATATCCACGGCGAAGTGCTCGACAATTTCCTCAAGGGATCGAGTTATAGAAAACAGGCGCGACATCTTCCTCTCCGAAGGTCGCCTAGATAACACATGAACGAAAAGAGAACAACCGAGACGTGGATTTCGCTCATTTAGACTGCACGAAAGGCATCCTTTACATTAGTAGCCGGTCATACATTGGGCGTAATCAAGCTTGATCGGAGACATATGAACGATGTCACCTTCTACGCCACATCTGCACTCTGCTTCGCGTTGCTCGGACTGATCGCATATAAATTTGCAGTCTTCCTCTGATGCTGCGCGGACGTCGCCTGAAAGACGATGTGCGAACCCCAGCATTAGTCTCTTCGTCCAAGTTATTGGGAGGATGATTGCTCAAGCCAGTTTCAACCGGGCCTTTAAAAACGGAACATTACACAGCCTAGCGTGGTTTGCCCTTCAGAGAAACAAGAAGGAAACCTCCCCAATGTGCCGTATTCTGATAGTTGAAGACCAACCGCTGATCGCCCTTTGCCTGGAAGAAGCTGTGATCGAACTCGGCTACAAACCGGCAGGCATGGCATCTAACAAGTCCAAAGCTCTGTCACTGGGTGCGAATGCGGATGTCGCCCTCGTCGACGTCAACCTTCTCGACGGGCCGACGGGTCCAGAGATTGGAGAGCGCTTGGCCGGGAATGACGTTTCCGTCGTCTTTATGACAGCAAATCCGGAGCAGCTCGGCAATGGCATCCCAGGGACACTTGGCGTCATTAGTAAGCCCTTGTTGGACATCGAGATGGTGCAAGCCATTCAATATGCTGTTGACCGCCATGAAAATCGGATTGCAGCCTGCCCAAAGCGGATGGTCGAATTTCCCTCATCCCATCAATATTCCGCGACTCCCAGCTACCGCCTCGGAGATTCAGCTTAGTTGCTGAAATTGCGGGAGCATTGCGGTCTGCGTGATTGGCGAGAAGGCCAAAAGGTTTGCTGACATTCTTCACAGCTCAGTGAGCCGCTTGTCTCCAGAACGCAGGATTCCTACTCGGGTTCGTAGCTCAAAGGCTGGGGTCGCCTGCAGCAGTTACTGAATAGCTCGCGCCCTCCAGAATTACCAAGGGAGCGCGAGCCTGGTCCGCTAGCCACAGACATAGTGGATGTAACCCACGGCAGGAAGAGCAACATCTAGCACTTCGAGCGCTTTCGTGGGGCTTGAAGTTCTGCATAAATATGCGGACATCAGGGGCATAGAACGTCCAGCTAACATACCGTGGATATCCACCGAACGTACAACTCAATTAGCCTCGCTCCGCTTCTAATAGAGATGTTTTCCGCCGTATATGCTTAGACCAAATGCGAAGGCGGCATTTATCAAGCCCATTGCAACGTGAAGCGCGACAAGTTTAACGATCCGTCTTTCGTCAGAACCACCCAGACCGAACATACCGGCGAGAATCTCCCGGCGCATGGCGGGTGAAATCTACGTCGAGTGATCAGGTCCGTATAGCCGGATTTCATCAACATCCATACGTAATTGCTATCGTGGCAACCGACCGATCAGAATCTTATTGCCTTGCTTGTTGCCGCAAACACAGCTCAGTTTACCAGACAGATGCTTCAGATATTGGTTGCCCATCACATATTCCAAAGCGCGATGATTGATCCAACCAACGTGCCCGCACTTCCCGCAGCGCCCGCCTAAGACTTCCCATGAGGACAGGCTATTCAGCGTGTGAAGTTGTTCATCGTCATGGACCTCATACGTCGCGGGCGCGAAAGGTGCAGCCAGATCAATGCCGCGAGGGTGCTTCATCGATTAGCGGTGGGCAACGGTGCAAGCAGACGCAGGCGATTGCCTTCAATCAGGTCGATTGTCTTTCGAGATTGCAGATAGAACAGCGCATTGACGATTTGCTCTTCAGCATACCCCTGCCCGATCAGCGGAACGCCGATCTTATAAAGGCTGACTGGCACATCGACTTGTGCGCCAATCTGCTGAAGGAGGTCGCATATTGCGGTATCGGCGCTCATCCGGTCCATGGCTCACGCCTCACGTTCGAACCGTGGCTGGCTACCGCGCACATAGCCAACACTGACGTTCTGTGCGGTCCTGTCGAGTTCATCGCAAAGCCACTCTGCATCGGCTATCACACTGCGCAGCGCCGCCAACGCATCACCACCGAAAGCATCCAAAACAGCTTGCGCTTGATCGTCGGTACGGTTTTGAAGATGACGAACTTGAGCTGGCATGACGAGCCTCCGTGACTAGGATTTCGTTCCTATTTTGTTCACGGATCAATGAAGAGTCAACGCACAATTTGGCGACTAACGATCAATCAATATCGTTGCCGATTTTCAGCCATGGCTTCGAGGCGGTATCGACCTCGCATCGCTCATTGTCATTGCTCCCTAATACAATGATATTGATGAGATCGGATACATTGAAACTCTAACTCTTTTCGTCTGCAACGGCGAACAAACCACCATCCGGCGTCAACATCACAGACGAGCAACGGAGGTTCCGTTCTCGACCTTCATCACAGACGGATACAATATACACGACAGCAAGCCATTCCGAGTGTTTATTACATTTTTGAAAAATTTAAAATACAATACTCAACAAGTCCAGGCATTCGCCCAAGAGGTGAATATTTGCTACAATCCTGGTAAATGGCTTTCGTCAAAAACCTGGGCCTAGACAAATAACGGGCAACTCATCCGGGTTGATTATGTCGGTCGAGCTTTCCGGCTTTTAAATCGGTCGCATTCTGCAAAGCACCTCTTTCCTACGCGTCGCAGCAAGCCTATGTATTCGCCATGTTTTCACCGTGAGAACATGAAGGTGCGGGGTTTGCTAGGCAGGTGGACGGGGCTACAGATAAAACCGTATGGAGTGAAGAAGACCGGTCGGCCGCTCTCCATTCTTATGATGTGCTCGACACGCCTCGCGAGCGTGATTTTGACGATCTTGCCAGGATCGCCTCCAGGGTTTGCGACACACCAATAGCAGTCGTTAATCTGGTCGATAGCGACCGCCAGTTTTTCAAAGCCGAAGTGGGCCTTGATGTCCGTGAAACTCCATTGGAGACTGCGTTCTGCCGTCATGCGATGCTGTTGGAAGATATTCTGGTTATAGCTGACGCCACAAAGGATCGCCGGTTCGATTGCAATCCGCTAGTACATGGCGAACCGCGATTACGCGCCTATGCAGGGGCTTTGCTGAAAACACCTGAAGGTCTGCCTATCGGGACTGTATGTGTCCTCGATCATCGACCAAGAGAATTCACCGATGAGCAGATTGACATGCTTCGGTTCTTGGCGAGGCAGGCGATGACTCAGCTTGAGCTGCGCCGAACGGTGGCCCAGCAAAGGTTGGTGCTCCGTCGAGTAAGAGCCGCCGAGCGGGAAAAAGCAAACTTCGAACGAGTCGTGAAGCAAGCCTCCGATTTCATAGGAATTGCCGATGCGCGAGGCCACGTTCAGTTCTTGAATGACGCAGCACGCGATCTTGTTGGACTTTCAGAGAGCGATGCACTTCGCACATCAATTTGGGACTATATCGCAGACGAGGATCACAAGCTCTTTCGCGAAGAGGTCATACCGCTTATCCGCGCAGGTGAGAGCTGCGAGCGCGAACTAAGAATCCGGCACTTTGGCACGGGTGCGAGCGTCCCTGCCCTCTACACAATCTTTCCGATGCGCGACGAGATCGGAGAATTGTTGGGATACGGATTCGTCACGAAAGATATCTCCGAGCAAAAAGCTGAGGAGCAGCGGCGCAGTGAGGTGCTGGGCGAAGCGGCGCACCGCATCAAAAATACTCTCGCGGTTGTTCAGGCGATTGTTTCCCAGACACTCAAGACAGCGACTTCCATTGAACAAGGCCGCGAAAGCATCTCGAAACGCGTTGCGGCTCTGGCCAATGCCCAAGACATTCTCTCGGCGGCTGAGGGCTCAGTCGCTGACATCGTTGACGTGATTGGAAGTGCCATGGCACCGCACGACGGCGGGGACGGCCGCGTGACATTCAAGGGTCCGTCTCGGTCTTTGGCGTCATCGCAGGCGCTGGGGCTGTCACTCGCGCTGCATGAACTCGCGACGAACGCGGCAAAATATGGCGCACTATCTGGTGATGAAGGAAATATCAGCATTGATTGGAACGTCGACGCTGACGGCACTTTTGTGCTCGACTGGATCGAGAGTGGTGGGCCGACAGTGGCCGCGCCATCGGGAGCCGGGTTCGGATCGAAGTTAATCCAGAGGATGGTAGCTCCATACTTCCAAGGCAAAGCGAGCCTTCAATTTCTTCCAGAGGGCGTGCGCTTCAGGTTGGAAGGGAAGCTGGCAGAACCGCCTACCAGGACTTAAGCGATCTGCGATCTTGATTCGTCAAAATCGACGCTGGATCATCAATGGTTTTTCCTCCGCAGCGCTGCCGTCAGTTTTCGTCGACTCCGCCGCAGGCATGCAATGGCTGGGGCCGAATTGAAAACCCGCTGGAGATCGATGCCAACTGCGCTTTATCTCCGTACCTGGCGACGAGATCGCCAGAGACTCGCGCAACCGGCTAGTCTCAACGAGTGCAGCGACGACTTGAGCTTCCTGATGCTCTTGAGATTGGTCAAGCTATCGCAGCCGCCCACAATCTCGCGAGCCATGGCAGTGCGAAGGATGCTGCCGCTGCCAGGGGCTCCCTCAACACGATCACCAAAAGCAACCCAGCAAATGTCAGGAATGTTCGCAGGAGGAACTCGTGCGCCATCCTGATGTAATCCATTTTTTTGTTTGCACCGGAATGGTTCATTCTTGTTGAAATCAGCAAGTCCCGGACCAGTCCATGCTGGGGTTGTTCCTCCATCCAAATCTTCGCGATGTCTGCAGCATCCACGCGAGTGTGAGCTGAAACGGCTAATGTTTTGAACGACCATATCCCGCTTGCCGCTAGATAGAGCATACCCAAGACGAAAAGGCCTATCGTAACGGTCTGAAATAGGGGCGGTAGCTTCGTGAAATCGTCAGCAAAGAAGTCGGTCAGGAGTGATGACAGGACTGGAACGATAGCTGCGATCACCGCAAGATAGATTGACGCTTTGCTTTCTGCAGAGCGCTTACGGTCGCTTTCTTGGTCGACCAGCAACCGTGCCTGCTCCAAAGCGATTTCGGTGTCCTTCGACCAGTCCACCTTTTTGATCAGATCACGATCACGCCACTCGTGAACAGCCAGCTCGATAGCTTCGAGCCTGGATTCTACGGAGAGGCTAGGCCAAAGTATCTGCCGAACCGACGTCATTTCGCGCTGATTTCCTCCAGCTCGTCAACGATAGCCGATGCTATCGGCATACCAGTTCGGTTCTCAATCCAAGCCCATTGGCCGTTTGGATTACATTCGAGAAACCAGAATTTTCCCTTTTCGTCTAATACGAGATCGATAGCTCCAAACCGGAGGTTTTGCAGCCGTACAAACTCAACGCATTTTTGAGCTATCTCGGGTGGCAATTCCAATTTCTCATGAACCAATGTCGTCTCAGAGCCCTTTCGCCAGTCCACCATCGTTGCAGAATTGCTTTGAGAATGGATTGCGGCGGCAAAGACTTGTCTGCCAACAACGGTCACCCGCAAATCGAATTTCTTTGGGATGTGGCGCTGAAAAATTACCGGAGCGATCTGCAGCGCAGCACGGTCGGCTTCTCTCAGCTTGGGCACCTCACTGGTGAAAATGACCCGTTCTTCTCCGGCTTCATCGATCACTGCTTGCCGTAAAGGCTTGGCGATGGTGGGCCCCAAGTCTACGAACTCCATTGCTCGGTCAAGATCATTCGTGATGAGCGTTGGAGGGACATCGAATCCCAGCATTTTTGCGAGTCGAAGCTGCTCTGGCTTGTCTTCGGCCAAGAGTATATTTTTGGGATGGCTAAACCACCGATGCCCCACCAGAATATAAAGTGCTTTTAGAAGCGCATTCCATTCCGCCAAAGCGTAGGTCTGGCTACCGTCGTCAATCTGGCTCAGCGCTTTTGGGGCCTCTGGTCGACGAAAATACGCAGCGGTGATCGTCCTGATCTCGAATATCTCGCCCTCGATGAGAACCTCAAAGTGGCCGGACAAGGGATCAAAGGTGATTTTAAAGTGTCCGAGACGGTCGGTATTCAGTCGCAAGAACGGAATACTTCTGTGTTTCAGCTCACGGACGATAAAATCGGTGGTCAGGTCTCGTTCATTTGAGATGAGAAGCAGGGTCACAGGAAACCGGAAACCGTCGGCTGATTATCATCACGCTCCAGCTGAGCATCGGTCTTTGTGGTGATTTCGAGCAAAGCGACCCCAGGAAACGAAGTTTCGTCATCACGCTCGATCTGCGTGAAGGTCTTGGTCGAAAGCTCCGACATCGATGCGTCGACCTGATCCGCTTCCTGATTGACTTTAGTCTTAGTCGTCAATTCAGCGATATTGCAATCTTCATTGATAATGGCCGCAATTCCGTTCGGCGTATCGAGCGCCCACATTTGTAGTTCGTCGCTGTAGTGTCCTGGAATACCGTCTCCTCCTACACGAGGTGTAGAGAACTGCGCGAGAAAAGGTCGGCTGGCTTGTTCTGACATGGTCGATAGCATCTCGAATTAAGGCCAAATAACTGAATTCCGGGTGAAAATGGTAGTTACCTCGCAGGATATCGATTAGCAGATATAGAGCAAGATTTCATGTCGGGCGAGGCAATCAAACACCGGCTCGCCTGACCGATACGTCCAAAGTTCATATTATGTTCCGCTTGCTCAATCGTCAATCGGACCCGTCGAAAATCTAGTTGCAACCAACCAATTTGATACCAGCGCAAAGCCGTTCGCGCTTGATTGCCACGCACGCGACATCAATGAGCACGACACGTTATCCGAGATATATAATACATTGACGATAACATAGTGATACATTATGCATACGTTATGGCCCTTGCAGTTAAGGAGACAGGCGTGAGCGATAACGTAGTATCAGTGATGACGTACAAATCAGTGGAAACGATCTTGGACGTTGGTGGAACGCAGTCGTGGTCAATGTCTCGCGAGAGAGCAATGGGCTGCAGGTATGCGGTCGTCTGCCGCAATGCGTATCACCCCGAAGTCGAAGGGCGGGAAGCGCATCATTCGGCATTTATGGTCGGAAAGGTACTGGATGTCGTGCCCTCAACTGAAACGGAAGGCCGTTGGCTTATCCTATTCAGTGAATACGCTCTGGTGAACGTCGCTGAGCAGTTTGAAGGGCGCAACCCTGTGCGCTTTTGGACGACTGACGACTATGAGAAGGACATAAACTTCGACGCGCTCGACTACAAACCGATGCCCAAACTTGAAGATCGTCCTGTCCCTCCGAAACAAAACCCAGGAATGAGTATCGCTGAAGCAAAGGCTGCCTTGAGCATACGTTACGAAGTCGATCCGTCGAACATCGACATCATCATTCGCGGTTGAAGGAAATAATCATGCCAGTTAGATTTTTGCGCATTATCGCACGCTGCGAAGAAGACCTCGATTACCCCATCTACATCGATGCGCCGGTAGACGAGGCCGGAATGATCCTTACGAAGAGTTGGTTGTTCGGATGTATGGGCAAGTCACTCGGAGACCGTCTAAACCCATTCATCGGTCGCTTGGATAAAGATGAGCCTTCACCTCGCTTTCCGTTTTTGCTCGACTTTGGTACTGACTTTCCCGACGCCGACCGGTTCTACTGGACGAACCTGACTCTCAAGAAAGTTCGCAAGGGTGAGCAGTTCACCATCCGTAGGCCTTCGGAAGGAGAAGAGTCGGGGTTCGGTGAATTTATCTACGAGATAAGGGATTTGATCGATATGGTGCTGCAACAACCAATCGACGCCATTTGAAGGCGGCAGACGGTCGGACTATCGGACCACTGGCTTCGGTAGTCCGAAAAGAAGCGCAGTGATGCATGGGACGCGGTGGCCCAACAGCGACTTATGTTCACGACCGATGCGGCGGACCATGTAGACAAATTCGGGGTAGTACCTAACGTCGAAGACCTCGCCGACTTTTCCGGCCCCTTCTTTCCCGGTATTATCGCCCTTATGGACCTCGCCGCATTTTCCACCGCCTATGGCTTCAATGACCGCCGTAAATATCTAATCGATCTCCTGACAGCCGAGCTAGACGCGATACGCGCAAAAGGGTGGCAGGTGCGATGCTATGTGTTCGGTTCTTTCGTGCGCGTACCGCTGAAGGAAAAGCCAGGCGACATTGACTGCCTTTTCGCTATCTCCAAGCCATTCGATGATCAACGTTGGTATCGACGGGACACGACAGGCGAAATCCATATTAAGCACAATGTGCTGTCAGCGAATTTCGGGACGCCCGATGAGCTACGGCCCTGCAATTCAGTTGGCGAAATGATCGCCATTTTCAATCAGGGATGCGCCTTGACTGGCGAGGAAGCCCATATCGATGGTGATGGGTCCGACCTGGTAGAGGTTTGGCTTTAGCGGCAACGAGGGATTCCCCCTCAGAGACCGAAATGGCGAGAGACTGGATCGGTCATGATGGCCAGTATTCCCGGCAGGCCCCTCCATTTTCCGAAACAGCGGCACCGTCGACATCATTGGCTCTCACTTGCTGGTTTATCACTTCACTCTTAGATAGGGAGCCATGCGATTTTCCAGGAAGTTGACGATCTCAATCTCCTCCTCCGACGTCATCTCTGCAAAACGACCTCCTGCTTCTTTCATTGCTTCGCGAAAACGCTCAACTGAGACGCCAGTCTGATCAGACGATCCGCGACGAGATTGTTTACTGATAGGCTGGGAGATCGACGCACCAGCGAGGACCGGTTTTCCTTTTATCATTTGAATTTGCCTGATCACCTTCGCGCAATTGTCCGGCGCTATTAATAGGACTGTCAAGCCTCTCCAATCTGACAGCATCCCCATTCACGCCTCGACGAAACTTTTGATGGTTGCAGAGATGGACAGACCCTTGAGCAAATACGCGCCATGATACCTTTGCCTGCCATAATTATCGGGAGGCCAATATGTGCAAGAGGGTGGTCATTTACGCGCGGTATTCAACAGATCAACAGAACCCAGCTTCAATCGAAACCCAGCTTGATCTGGGGACTTCATTTGTTGTGGAGCGCGGTTGGAAGCTGAGCGGGACATACGTTGATGCTGGCATCAGTGGCGCTAGTTTCGAAACACGGCCGGGCCTTCAGGCTGCGCTGAAAGGAGCGCGAGAAGGAGCGTATGATGTCTTCCTTTGCCTTACGCTCGACCGGCTGTCGCGAGACCTGGAACACAGCGCTAAAGTCTTGAAGCTGCTCCACTTCCACGACATTGAACTTTGGACCGTGCATGGTGGCTCTCAGGTGTCAGCCATGGAACTTGGCCTGAGGGCGGTCCTGAATAGCGAGATGCTGGAGCAGGTTCGATACCGAACCAGAGAAGGCATGAAAACCGTCGCGAAGACGGGCCGAGTTCCCGGCGGCATTTGTTACGGCTATTCGATCAAGAAGATGATGGGGACGGACGGGGAACCGATCCGTGGCCTGAGAGATATCATTACAGACGAGGCGGCCGTAATCGTGTGGATATTTAAGCAATACGTGAAGGGCCTGAGCCCCGATGCTATCGCAAAAACCCTCAACAGTCAGGGTGTACCAGGTCCTCGCGGGCAAACATGGAGAGGAACGACAATCAGGGGGCATCGGCGAAGAGGAAGCGGGATTCTGAATAACCAGTTGTACATCGGTCGCTTGGTTTTCAACAGGCTGGTATATCGGAAGAACCCAGTTAGCGAACGCCGGGTCTCTCGGCTCAATTCCCCAGAGCAGCACATTATTCAAGAGGTTCCCACGCTTCGCATCGTCTCCGACTCTCTCTGGAGAAAAGCGAAACGGCGGCAAGGGTCACCTCGACAGCGTACAACAACGTCCGGCCAAACATCTAATCCATAAAGTAGCCCGGACTATACGCAGGTATGCTGTTTTAAGCTGGAGGCTTTTCGTAACCTTGCACTGGAAAGCGGACCTGATCTGGGCCGCCTGATCTAAACGGGAACGAGGCTTCAGATGTCTTTCACGCCGGAACCAGAGCGGAAGCCCCCCGACCACGTCCTGAAACTTGGAAGAGCCTCATTTGCGACAGGTCTCAGGCCACATATACCTTTGGTTCGCCTTTCGCAGACGTCCGTCATCAAGTCCGAAACAGTGACCGGCATCTCTTCCAGAACCGCAACTTGGGGAGTGCACCCTCCCCCGACCTGACGGTATCGGAAGCCTGCGTTGATGCGCTCATCTCTCTGATGAATAACGCAGATAACGTCGATCCCAGGTCGTTCGCTCAGCTGCTTCAAAGTGCATCCAGGGTCCTTGGTTTCGAGAAGCGTCACGCTACGGGCTCAAATCCAGAAAATTGAACTGGTCTTCGAAAAAAGGAAGGTCATCATGCCTCTTACTGAGTACCGCGAATATGTTGACAAACTTCGGGAAACGCTCTCCCGACAACGATCTGCTTCTGGATCGGAAGGCTCGGCCCAAATTACGATCTGTCGCAATGGTTACGGATACCGAAGCTTGGAGAAGTTCGGCGACGTCCCTCACCGGCGCTGTTGGAAAGGTCCCTTGAAGGGAGATCACTGGTCAATTGATGCAGGCGAAGAGGCAGAGGCAGAGATGCAGCGCTTTTTCGCTCTTCCAAGGATCGTGGCCTATTCGGATCATGCACTGGAAAAAGATCGCGATCCTCTTTCAAGATCGCACTGGGACGCAACCATCGCCCTGATTGAACTTACTTTTCCCATTGAAGGCGTGGCTTGGCGACAGAAGATGTTGTTTGCGGGATTTGAGGACGAAGTTCATGCCGATTTCTCGGTCGCGTTCGAGCAAGACATCATGGTCCGCGACCATGAAACTGGATCGCATTTTTTCGAATGGCGGACGGTCGAAGACGCAGATCGCAAGTCGGGAGCTACGGAGTTCGAGCCATCAGTCGCGCTCGGGGTGCTCCCGGCGACCAAAACGGAAGAGAAACCAAAAGGCTTCTGGAACCGTATGGGAAGTTTGAGAAAACCCGGTTTTCCATCCCGCGACCACGGTCATCTGTGATCACCTGTGGCGTGTAACGCCACAGGTGTCCGTTTGACGATAGATTCACACTAGGTCAGACCGTAGACCGGTATGTGCAGTCACATACTGGGCATTGAATGCTCCCCTAGCCTTCACAGCGTTTTCGCTACGATCCGTAATTGACACGACTATTGTCACCAGAAACGCTAGCGGCACAGAAAACAGCGCTGGGTTGTCGTAAGGGAACGGTGCGACGCCCAGTCCAAGGACCGTTGTCCAGACACCCGGTCCGAGCGTCATCATCCCTAATGCGCAGACCAGACCTGTTACCGATCCGACAACAGCTCCCCGCGTCGTCAACCCTCTCCAGGTCACAGACAGCAAGATGACCGGAAAGTTGGCGCTCGCTGCGATTGCGAAAACAAGTCCGACCATGAAGGCGATGTTCTGGTTCTCGAACAGGATGCCCAGGATAATTGCCATAACACTGATCACGGCGGCGGACAGCTTGGATGCCAGGATTTCAGTGCGTTCAGAGACCCGACCTCTGAGAATGGCCCTTGCAAACAGGTCATGACCTGCAGCCGACGCGCCTGCCATGGTGAGTCCGGAGACTACTGCCAGGATCGTCGCGAACGCTACCGCAGAGATGAAGCCCATCAAAACCGAGCCACCGAGCTTGTCCGAGAGGTGGATCGCGATCATGTTGGTACCGCCGATGATCTTCCCTGCAGCATCTTGATAGGTCGCATCGCCTGTCAGCAGTGCAATCGCCCCAAATCCCAGGATGAAGAGTAGCGTGTAGAACACAGTGATGAAGCCGGTTGCGACGAGAACGGAAACACGGGCCTGCTGAGCGTCAGTCACGGTGAAGAAGCGCATCAAGATGTGTGGCAACCCTGCTGTACCGAAGATGAGTGCCATTCCGAGCGATATCGCTGAGATCGGGTCTTTCACCAGGCCGCCCGGTCCAATGATCGCCGCACCCTTTGGATGGACCGAAACGGCATGTGCGAACAGTTCGCTGACGCTGAAGCCATATTGTGCCAGGATCAAAACTGACATGAGCGTTGCGCCGGACAAGAGCAGAACCGCCTTTGTGATCTGCACCCATGTCGTTGCGAGCATCCCGCCGAAGGTGACATACAGCATCATCAGGAACCCGACGACGACCACCGCTACCCAGTAAGGCAGACCAAACAGCAGCTCGATCAGCTTCCCTGCCCCGACCATCTGCGCAATCAGGTAGAAGAGAACGATGACCAGCGTGTTGATACCTGCGACCGTCCGAATCGGGCGCTCGGAAAGCCGATAGGCGGCAAGGTCGGCAAAAGTGTATCGACCCAAGTTCCGGAGCGGTTCGGCGACGAGGAACAGGATCATCGGAAAACCGACGAGGAAGCCGATGGCGTAGATCATGCCGTCGTAGCCAGCGCCATAGACCAGAGCCGTCACACCCAAAAAGGTGGCCGCCGAGGTGTAGTCACCGGCAATTGCCAAACCGTTCTGAATGCCACCAAGCCCACCACCCGCCGCATAAAAGTCCTTTGCTGTTCGGGTACCGCGACGCGCGGCCCAGACCGTCAGCACTAGGCTTGCTGCAACGAACAGCAGAAACATCCCGATAGCAACGGGGTTGATACCCTGCCGGACAACCTCACCCGTCAACGCATCGGCAAAGGCAGCAGTTGGCGCAAGGAGCGAGATGCAAACTAGGGTGACGCTTGAAGTCGTCCTCATTGAACGGTTTCCCTTACGGCTTTGACCATCCCGTCAAGACGCGAGCTGGCATAGAAAACATAGATGGCGGTCAGAATAAAACCCGACGCCATCACCGCGACACCGACAACGATCCCGATACTAATCGATGAGCCATTGGCTATTGGTCGTGCGAGCGTGGCCGGTGAAAACGCGACCATGCAGATGAAAGTGAAGTAGATGGCGGCCATGATGACCGCCAATCCATTGCCCAGTTTGTTACGCGCAGCACTCAATTTGCGAAAATCACTGCGCGATGCGATAGCGTCGAGGTCCAGGGGACGATTGTCCATATGAAGTCCTGTCCGTAATTAATCAGACGGCCAAGGGAGCGTTTTCGCTGTCCTTGAACTCGACGGTTGTGAAAATCAGATCGGTTTCACCGACGTTTTTCAGGTCGTGGATCATGTATTCGCCACGACCATAGTGGTGATGTTTGGTATCACCGGGCTCATATGTGGCCTCTGCAACCCGTCCATCGCAATAATGCGATATCGCCTTGCCACCGGTAACGGCGGTCCAAAAGTAGTCGAGCACATGGGTGTGGAACCCGATGCGCTCACCCGGTTTCAATGTCAGAGACCAGACCCGGACCCTTTCGGTTTCCGACACCAGTTTGCTGCCAACTCGGCCATTGCCTTTGTGTTCGAGGAATTCACTTGCTCTTGCCGGGTCCAGGGCCTCTGGTGCTTCCGGCCAGCGGTCGAATACATAATCACCCATGATCATCACTCCTTGCGCGTTGGTTAGGCGGCGATACCGGTCGCCACAGCCGTTTCAGTCATGACGGCGTCGGGCTGACGGTGACGTTCGGCCATCGCCCGCTCCTCTTCCGTGGAAATCTGCGCTTGCATGTAAGCGCCCAAATGGCGGGCTCGGCGGATCACTGCAGCGCCAAACGCCAGGCGAGCTTTCTCGAAGCGTTCGAGGGATGCGAGTATTGTCTCTCCAGCCCCCAATTCTTCGGCAAGAACGAACGCATCGGCCGCAGCCTTCGTGACACCCATGCCGACATGAGGACGAGCTACAAAAGCGGCATCACCAATCAGCGCAATGTTCTTGCCGATCAACATGCGCGGCGTTTCAAGGTCCTGGATCGCCTGGATGAAAGGCTGCTGCGTATTTCTAACGACCTCAGCGAATTGCGGAGAGAGCGTGCGCTCTGCCGCATCCCTCATTTCGGCGATAACTTCGGGCCTGATCTTGTTCGGCGGGATCGAGAGGGCGTGCGTGACGCCATCAATGTCCGTAAGTATGGACTTCAGAGCGCCATCCTGTGCGGCCGGACGATACCAAACGAAATTGAACCGGCGTTTTCCAACCTCTGTCGATTCATCTGCACCGGCAACCGGGTAACCCAGCATCTGCTCGCCAGTGGGTAGTGAGAAGGAAAAGTGGTCGAACAAGGCGTCGACAGTGGATGCCGACAATTCCTTCTCTTCGACGAGGCCACGCCAAGCGATATAGCCGACGTAGTTTGGCATTGCTTCCGGCAGGTATTGCAGGCGAACTGCCGAAAAGATGCCGTCGGCTCCGACCAGTAGGTCACCCGTGGCCGTGGTGCCGTCCTCGAAGTGCGCTGTAACCTCATCGTCCCGCTGCTCCACCCGAACAAGATTGTGTCCGTAAAAGTAACAATCGGAGGGCAGTGCGGCCTTCAAGATCGCATAGAGCTTGCCCCAGGAGGTCAGAACTTGGGGAAGCCCCTGTTCTCCCAAAAGATCACCGTTGGGGCCGAAAACACGCCTACCCAGGACACTAACGCCGAGATCAGCAGGCTGGCAATTTATGCCGCATGCTTCCAGGACGTCGAACAGCTCCTGATGAGTGACAATTCCCGCTCCCCGCCCTGCCAGCTCCGACGAAATCCGCTCATGCACGGACACCGACCAGCCTTTGCGGGACAGGAGATGGGCCGCGAACAGGCCTGCCATTGACCCACCGATTATGATCGCTTTTTTCCTGACGCTCATCGTTGTTCTCTCCACATTGCCAAGGCAGCTCAGTGCACGCCCAAGAGGCTTTCCAATAGTTGATGATTTTCGGCGATGGCGGCCGCGTTCTCGCGCAACACCACCTCGCCGGTCGAAATGATGACAACCTCATCAGCGAGCTTCAGCGCGAAGTTCGTGTGCTGTTCGACGAGGACGATAGTCAGACCGAGCGCCTTGAGCCGCGATATGATGGAGCCGACTTCAGCGACGATCTGTGGTGCGAGACCCTCGGTCGGCTCATCCATCAAGAGTACCGTCGGATTGGTCATCAGGGCACGGCCGATAGCAAGCATCTGCTGCTCGCCACCCGACATCAGACCTGCTGGATGCGACTTTCGTTCGCGAAGTCTCGGAAACAGACCGAAAACATCTTCCACCGTCCACTTCACGCGGTCGACGGGCGTGTGCCGCGATGCTGCTACGCTGAGATTTTCCGTAACCGTCAGAGACTTGAAAATCCGCCGACCTTGAGGAACGAGCGCAATTCCTGACCTGCAGATGGTTTCCGGGGAAGCGCCGCCAACGTCCCTACCCTCGACCGCTATATGACCCGACCGGGGCGTTAGCATCCCGGCTACGGAATTCATGCAGGTCGTCTTGCCTGCACCGTTTCGCCCGAGCAGGGCGAGGATGTTCCCCTTGGAGACACTGAAGGAGACGTCCTGCAGGATGTGGCTGTCGCCGTAATAGCTGTTGACGCCACTCAAAACGAGCGCCTGGTTCTTATTGGGCAAGATAGGCCTCCTTTGTTCGAGGGTCCGAAATCACCTCGTCGCGAGTTCCATCGACCAAAAGCTTGCCGTTGTGCAGCAGCGCGATCCGCTCTGCGAAAGCCAAGGCCACATCCATGTCGTGCTCGATCATCAGGATGGTCAGATCGCGAGGTAAATCGGCGAGCAAGGCTTCGACCGATTTTCGCTCATCCTTGGACAAGCCTGCCAAGGGTTCATCCAGCAAAAGGAGGCTTGGCTTTTGTGCGAGCGCCATAGCGATTTCGAGCCGACGGCGCTCGCCGTATGAAGTCTCAGAGACCTGTCGGTACGCGATGTGGTCGAGATGAACCTGCTTCAGAATGGACTTGGCGAAGTCCTTCAGGTTCGCATCAGCATCCAAGCGCAGATGAGGCATCCACTTCATGCGCGAACGACCGAGCGCGGCCAGCATCACGTTGCGGATCAACGTTTCTTTCGGAAACAGCGTCAGGATTTGGAAGGTCCTGCCTATACCGAATGCAGCCCGACGGTGGGTCGGTAACCCAGACAAGTCCTCGCCGGAAAGAACAATCCGGCCATTGGTTGGCCGCAAGTCGCCTGCAATCAAGTTGAAAAGCGTAGTCTTTCCTGCACCATTTGGTCCAAGGATCAAGCGACGCTCGCCTGGCATTACAGAAAACGAAATTCCCTGGATGACATGGAGGCCACCAAAGCTCTTTGCGAGATCGATCACTTCAAGCGCGGCCATCAGCGTGCCTCCCTCGATTTGCCGACGTATGGGTCCGGTGATGCGGATCGGTCAGCGACTATCGGCATCACGCGCTTCGCCAGCCGCTTGATACCGGGCAGCAACCCGTCAGGCATGGCGAGGATGATGAACAGGAACACCAGCCCAAGCAGTGTCGGCCAACGGTCGGTGTAGGCACTGGCAACATTCTTGAGCAGGACGACGATCCCTGCTCCGAGCACTGGTCCGAAAAGGGTACCGATACCGCCCGAGATGACCATCAAGACCGCCTCGGACGAGGCCGTAAGCGATAGAGCGTGCGGGCTGATGAATTGAAAAATCTGGACGTACAGGATGCCCGCTATGGCGGCGACGACGCCAGAGATGATGTAGGCGATGTAGCGGATCGCCCAGGTATTGTAGCCGAGCGTGCTCATGCGCCGAGGCTGATCCCGGACGCCGTTCAGTGATGCCCCAAGCGGGGACCGGATGAAGATCGCGAGCCCGGTAATAACGACCGCAAGAACTGCGAGACTGAGGTAATAGCGCCCGATCACGGTTGTCGCGAGAAGCGATTCCGAAGGTAGGCTGATCCCGTTGTCTCCGTTTGTGAGAGCCGTGTACCGGAAAGCCACTCCCCAAACGATCTGGCCAAGGGCGAGTGTGATCATAAGAAAACTCAGCCCTTTGGTTCGAAGAGCTATCACGCCAAAGATCGCTGCTGCCCCTGCTCCGATAACGACGGTCGCAACCACCGCCAAAGCGGGTGTGACCCCATAGGTGACGGTCAAAATGGCATAGGAATAGGCAGCGATACCAAGGAAGCCTGCGTGCCCGAGGGAGACCATGCCTCCGAACCCGGCGAGAATATTGACGCTGACGGCGAAGAGGCCAAAGACCAGTATCTGAGTAGCGATTCCGAGATAGAATTGTCCCGGCAACGCGAACGGTACGATAATTCCGATCACCAGAGCGGCGAGAGGTGCGAGACGGTTCATGCTTGCATCCTCCCCATCAAACCTTCCGGACGAACCGCAAGAACGATCACCATGGGAAGGAAGAGGATTACGTAGGAGAGATCAGGAAGCAGTATCTGGCCAAACGTGTAGATGATGCCGATCAGAATGCTGCCGACAAGCGAACCCATAAGACTGCCGATACCGCCGAGAATGACGACAAGCAAAGCAAGTGGAAGCATCTCGCTATCGAGTCCCGGATAGACCGACATGATGGGAGCAGCCAACGCACCGCCAGCACCAGCAAGCGCAGAGCCAAGGCAGAACACTGTGGTGAACAGCCAGCCAACAGGGATACCGACAGCGCGTGCCATCTCACGATCATCGACGGCGGCACGTATGCGTGCCCCCAGCAATGTGCGCTCGACGACGAACCACAGGGCAATGGCGATGGCCGCCGCGACGCCGATTATAAAAAGGCGATAAAGCGGGAAAGCGAAGTATCCAAAACGCGCCACCCCTCTCAGGAAGCCTGGCGCAGAAACGGCAATCGGGTCTCCACCCCATACCAGGAAACACTGGTCAGCGATGATGAACGCGAGGCCCAATGTCGCCAACACTTGTGCCAGTTCACGACCCGCAAGCCGTTGAACAAGCAGGTACTGGATGGCGGCCCCGAGAGCAGCGCAGGCTGCAGCGGACATGAGAACTGCTGTCAAAAACCCGAAATGGATGGTCGACGACGCGACATAGCCGCCGAGCATGAAGACCGCCCCATGCGTCAGATTAGCGACGCGCATCAGCCCGAAGATGAGCGAAAAGCCTGCCGCGAGCACAAAGAGGATAGCCGCGAAGGCTAGGCTGTTGAACAGCCCAGTTACCCAGAACATTGGATGAAACTCCTTTTGGTGGAGTTCGGCTCAGTTGAGCCGAACTTCTCGCGCAGCCATGTCGTACCAATCGAACGGCTGGTCACCGACGTTGACCATGACGGCCTTGACGTCGAAGTAGGCGTCAAACGCCTCTTTGCCGAACTCTCGGCCCGTTCCGGAAAGCTTGAAGCCGCCCCATGGGGAGGCTGCGTCGACGCGATGGTGATCATTGACCCAGATGATCCCAGCCTCAATGCTGTCCGCCAGGCGATGAGCCCTTGCCACATCGCGGGTGCGGATAGCTGCGGCCAAACCATAGGGACTGTCATTCGCCAGACGAACCGCCTCGGCTTCATCGTCGAAGGGCGTCACAACCGTGAAAGGACCGAACACCTCTTCCTGGAAGATGCGCATATCCGGAGTGACATCAGCGAAGACCGTCGGTTCAACATAAAAACCGGCGCTGTTGTCGAGGTATCCCGGAACCTGGCCGCCTGCTACAAGCCGCGCCCCCTCGCCTTTTCCGATTTCAACGTAGTCCAGCACGCGGCGGCGTTGGCGTTCGGAAATGACCGGACCCATTTGGGTGTCATGGCTCATCGGATCGCCGACACGGATCGACTTTGCCTTGGCGGCCAGCTTCTCAACGAACGTATCGTAGATCGACCGGTGTACGATGTGCCGAGCCGCGCAAACGCAAGTTTGGCCTGCGCCGACAAAAGCCCCAAACGCCGCGTAATTGACCGCCTGATCGACATCGTAATCATCGAACACGACGACGGGTGTTTTGCCGCCAAGCTCCAGCGTTTGCCGTGCGAAGTTCGCCGCAGCTGCTGCACCTGCCAACCGACCAGCTTCCGTCCCTCCGGTCAACACCAGCTTCCGTATTCCCTGATGTCCCGTAAGAGCCTTGCCGGTTACCGCGCCGTTGCCAGTCACGATGTTGAAAACACCCGGGGGCAGTCCGGCCTCTGTGAAGATTTCAGCGAGGCGCATCGTCGTCAGTGGCGTGTATTCCGAAGGCTTCACGACAGTCGTGCAGCCAGACGCAAAGGTCGGGGCCAGATTTCTGCAGGCGATAAGCAGCGGGTGGTTGAATGGCGTGATGTTGGCGACGACGCCAATCGGGACGCGCTTCGCGTAGGTTAGATAGTCGCCCTCGACAGGTATGAGGTCATCACGTTTTGCCAGCGCGAGACCGGCATTATACCGAAACAGGTCCGGCACGCGACCGAGCTGCGCCCGGGTCTCACGGATTGGGCGGCCGTTATTCAACGTCTCAAGATTATAGAGTTCGTCGAGATGCGCCTCCATGACGTCCGCGAGCTTGTTGATCAGCTTTGCCCGCGTCCGGATGGACATCCTGGCCCAATCCGACGACCGAAAGGCTTTGTTGGCGCTTTTGACGGCGAGATCGACGTCGGTTTCGCTCGCGACCGCTACTCTTTCAATAAGCTCGCCGGTCGAGGGAGAAATGATCTCCATGACTTGATCACTCGATGGCGCACGAAACGCACCGTCGATATATAGACCCCGTGTAACGGGGTCGCCAGTTGCCTTCAGGAGCGAGTTAACCTGCATTCTGAATTCTCCTTGCACTCTCGGTCGTGCACAGACGGATGGCGTTACCGCCGACGATTTTGTTGTGCTCATCAGCACTCAGACCGGCCTCACGCAGAGTGTCGAACGGTGTGAGGTCTGCCATATCGAAGGGGATGTCGGTGCCCATCAAGACGTGGTCCGCTCCCGCAAAATCAACGAGATAGCGAAGTGCTGCCGGATCGTGTGTGATGGTGTCGAAGTAGAACCGCTTCAACAGGTCTTTCGGGCTGACCTGCGTCGTCTTCGCCTCCGGACGGACCGTGGCACCGTGGACCAAGCGACCAATCTGATATGGTGCAAAGCCGCCAGCGTGCGAGAGGCAGATTTTGAGGCCAGGAATTTCTTCCATGACACCGCTGAAGATAAGGTGCGCTGCCATGACCGTGGTGTCGAGCGGGTTGCCGATCAGGTTCGTCAGGTAATAGGGCTCAAGCCCTGGTTTCGAGCCGAAGTAATATGGGTGCGTAAGTATGAAGACATCTCGTTCAGCCGCGTGCCGTAGAACGGACCGCAGAGATGGGTCTGCCAGCTGCACACCGTCGATGTGAGTGCCGATCATCACGGATCGGATACCCAGGACGTCGACGAGATAATCGATCTCTTTGATCGATGCCTCTGGTGATTGCATGGGCAGCGTACCCATGCCGATCAGTCGCTTAGGAGCAGACCTGACAAAGGCCGCGATCTCGTCATTGAGGGACCGGACAAACTCAGCGTTTTTCTCGCCGTTGATTCGATAGAAGAACAGCGTTGGAGAAGGTGAAATGACAGCGCGGTCGAAGCCGTGCTCGTCAAGCTTGCGAACCTTCTCTGCCGGATCGAGGAATTCCTTGAACATCGGGTAGGCGAACCCTTCCCGATGAACGAGCCGACCCAACTCACCGGCCTTGTCGACTGTGACGCCAAAGGTATCGGCGTCCGCCTGTAAAATGGAGACAATGGCTTGCGGGATGACGTGATTATGCGCGTCGACAATCATGCGACGGATATCCTTTCAGCGATTTCAGATGAGATCAGATTTTGGTCGGATCGTTACGCGAGTAGACCGGTTCCTTCAGGAACGTCTCTGGCGGGTAGGTCCAGAATTGCGTGACGTCGTCGTAGGTCTTGAGGACCTTGTTGACGAGACGCCCGTCCTGCCGCTCGACTTGCCGAATATAGATGTTCTGGACCGGGTTACCGTATTGATCCAGACGCCACGGCCCGCGCGGATCGTTCGCGACTTCGACCTTTTTCAGTGCCGCTAGAAGCGCGTTCTTGTCCTCGGCCTTGCCACCGATTGAAGTCAGCGCTTTCTCCAAAGCGAGGCCAGCCGAATATGAGCCGACTGAGTAGAAACCCGGATCGACACCCGTGACACCGCGAAGCGCAGCAACGAACTTCTTGTTTGCGTCGCTTTCAAGTGCGGCGGAATACCAACCGGCAGACACAATCCCCAACGCCTCGTCGCCCATGCTGTGAAGCACGCCCTCATCGACAGTGGTCATCGCACTGATGACCGGAATCTGGTCTTTTAGGCCGTATTCCGCATATTGACGTAGAAACCGCAGGCCATTTGCACCTGCGAAGGCCGCGAAAACCGCATCGACGCCAGCAAACTGCGAGATATACGATCCGTAATCGGCGGCATTCAATGGAGCCCAAAGCTTAAGGGAAACCGATCCGCCACTCGCCTCGAATGCCCGCTGAAATCCAGCAGTCTGCTCCTGCCCAAACGCAAAATCGTCTGCGATTGTGGCAATTGTCTTATATCCAAGCTCCTTGGCGGCATAATCACCCAGTGGGTGGCATGGCTGAGCTGATGTGGAAGACGTCCGGATGAACCAGGGATTCAATTTGCGTTGCGTCAGGTCTTCAGCCGCCGCCGAGCAGCAGATGAAGGGGACTTGGGCTTCCTGCAGGTAGTCATTGATGGCCAGAGCCTCGAAAGCGGCAACTGGCCCAACGATCATTTGAACACCGGACCGCTGAACGAGTTCCTGTGCCTTGGTCTTCGCCTGTGCGGGCTGACCGCCGGTATCCGCAACAATCAGTTCGACGTTGCGTCCAGCAAGGACGTTGCCGCGCTCTTTGAGAAAAAGATTGAAACCGTCCTCCATTTGACGGCCACCAGCTGCGAGAGCGCCTGACTTTACACTCAGCATTCCGATCTTGATAGGCGCGGCCTGAGACCAAGCTGGTCGGGCCAAATGTGCTGCAGCCAAAGCAGCAGTTACCTTAAGAAGTTGCCTTCTCCTCACCATGGGAATCCTCCAATTCCTATTTATCATCGGATAAATAATGCTGACGATTGAGGAACGTCAACCCTATATTTTTTGACGAGGAGTACGGAATATGTTGTAGATCAGCCAGAAACACTGAGATCGGCTTGATAATTCAGCGATAAATTAATTTCCGGAGGGATCGAGAAATTGTCTGAACCAACGCAAAAGCGCCGGATGGCTCCTGACGAAAGAGAGCAGGAGATCGTCAGAGGAGCGGTAGGGTTCTTTGCCGAATTTGGATTTGAGGGACAAACCCGTGAATTGGCTAAACGATTGGGAATTACGCAGCCCCTCCTCTACCGCTATTTTCCCAACAAGGAGGCGCTGGTCGAGCGAGTTTACCAGGAAATATTCATGCGGCGTTGGAACCCCTTCTGGGAGGAGATTGTGGCCGACCGCTCAAAGCCTTTGGAGGAACGTCTACAGGTTTTTTATCGCGATTACTCGCGTGCCATCGTTACCTATGAATGGGTTCGACTGTTCATGTTCTCCGGCCTGAAGGGCCTGGATTTTAACACGAGATACCTCGAACTTCTTCGCGGCCGGATATTCAATCTTATCGTCGAGGAATTACGGCAGGCACACGGGGGACCATCGCCCATTCAACACCCGCCAACTGCTATGGAGATCGAGGCGATTTGGGGCCTTCACGCCAGCATATTTTATCTGGGCGTCCGAAAGTTCATCTATAATCTGCCGGTCGAGGACATCCAGAAAGTTGTTGAAATGGAGGTTCGAGTGTTCCTGTCCGGCGTGGGGGCAGTTCTCGTCCGATAGTTTCCCATTACGACGAGTTCGAATGGCTCTGGCAAAATCGGGCCGTCTCGGAGGGGAGAGACGGCCCGTTGCGGAGCTTTGCGCTCCGCAATCGCTCGACGGTGGGCGTCGGCCTGATTGTCACCGCAAGGCTGGGAACGCGATGACGTTTTGAAGCTAGTCGATCCTCGCAGGGGCGAACATTGTACTCGGGTATAATGTCGGAGGTCCTTTTCGACAAATACCAGCTACTTGGTGATGACGGCTGTCAGGTGGGCTAGCAAATCATCTGGATCAAAAGGCTTTCGCAAAAGCGCTACGGCACCGGCATTAAACGCCGCCCTGACCATATGCGGGGTCGTGAAAGCAGAGATGAGAATAACCGGTGGCGGCTTTACCGCTAAAGCCAGCGTTTTCAACTTCAAAATCAGCTCAATCCCACTGAGTCCCGGCATGTTAACGTCGGAGATCAGACAGTCGCACGGCACTCCGACACCGGAGGCAAAAAAATCTTCGGCACACGAAAATAATGTCGTTCGGAAATCGAGGCTCCTAAGGAGGGCATCGACTGCCGTCCGTACACCGAGATCGTCGTCAATGACAACGATAAGCGGAGACGCGTTCAATTTGGGCGTTCCTCGATTGCGTTTTCGTTACGATAACGCCCGGTTGCTGATAGGCGCAATCATACCCGAGGGTTAGTCGCCTTGAGGAACTGCAGGTTGCACGATCATACGCGGGTATGAATTACGGCAGGTCATCGGTTCAGTTAGCTTTGCAAAATGAACCGGCTGGACCGGCTCAGAACGGTGCTCAGCAAAGGTAAGCATATGCCCAACGATCCGATCAGCCTTGCCAAAATCTTCTTTGACCACTGGAGCGCAAACGAGATCGACAAGGCGCTCGACATGCTCGATCCTGACGTCCTCTACGACAACGTCCCTTTTCCGAATATTGTTGGTCGCCAGGCTACCCGCGATTTCCATAGAAATTTCGGTATCGGCACCACCTTCACTGTCGATTGGCAAGTGACCAATATTGCCTCGGTAGAAAATGTGGTCCTTAACGAACGCATCGACATCTTCAACCACAAGGATGGTGGCAAGATCGTTTTGCCAGTTATGGGAACTCTGACCATCGAAAACGGGATGATATCCGTTTGGCGCGACTACTTCGATCCTGCCGATTTTGACCGGCAACTTACTCTCATCAGAGAGGGTCGCTGAGTACGTCGCCGACCCCTCAACGGTTCTTCAAATGAAGAATTTCTGCGAAATGAATGAACTCGGTGAGATTTTTTGCTCCGAGTTTCTTCATGCCATTGCCCCGGTGAATTTTGACGGTGATCTCGCTCAAATTCAGCGTGAAGGCGATTTGTTTGTTCATCTGCCCCCGCGCGACCTCCACCATCACCTCCTTTTCGCGAGGCGAAAGCGTTGCGAAGCGATCTTGAAGCTCACGATCATGTCCCTGCTTCTCCCGAAGGGACGCATCCTTTTCAAGCGCTGAAGCGACCGCATCAAGCATGTCCTGCTCGCGAAAGGGCTTTGGAAGAAAGTCGACCGCCCCTGCTTTCATGCCACGAACCGACATTGGGATATCGCCATGACCTGTCATCAGCACGATAGGCATCGTAACAGAAGCATCGCGAAGGTGTTGCTGGAAATCCAGGCCATTCATTCCCGGCAGGCGAACGTCAAGCACCAGGCATCCTGACGCTCTGCTTCGCCCGGAGGCTAGAAATTCCTGCGTATTCGCGAATTTGTAGACTTGATAGCCCACTGAGCGAAACAAGCTATCAAGGCCATCGCGCATACCCGCGTCATCATCAATGACGTGCACCGCAACTGCGCTCAGGTCATCAATCACAGACCTTCCTGTGGGACCAACCATCGGATTTTCCCTTATCGACTTTGTTGTGTAATGGAGTCCCATCCGGCCATCATGGTGGTGACCATGCAAAGCAGCGCTTCGCGGGGAGCGCCGTCTCTGGCTTGAACGGAGATGCCTTGCAGCATGGTGAGGTACCCTCTCGCAAGACTGGCGACATCGGTTCCAGGTGGGAACTCGCCAGTCTCCACCGCACCCTGAAATTTCTCTTTCAGCATCTGGTAAGTGCTTTCACGGCCCGCCTTTACCAATTCCGCAAGCTTCGGAGACTCGTCCTGGGTGACCATGGCCAAAGTCGACATGCAGCCAAGCGGCTGATTGGTGTCGGTGTAAGCTTCGACGGTGCATGTGAAGAGAGTTTCAACAGTCTGGCGTGCGGTCTTGGCTTCCATGACCTTCATCCAGATGGGCAAGCCTCGCGTTCGCGAGAAGTGCTCCAATGAGGCCTGATAAAGCGCTTCCTTGTTGCCAAAGGCCGCATACATCGATGGTGAGGTAATCCCCATGGCCGTGCATAGGTCTGCGACGGACGCACCCGTGAATCCACGTCGCCAAAACAGCTGCATCGCGACCTCTAGAGCTTCATCGCGATCAAAACTCCGTGTCCTACCCTTACCCAACCAGTCAGCCTTTTTGAGGTTGTCACATTTACGCTCGACTTATCTATGATGATCGTTATAGATAAAGACAGCGGGGCTGGGAAGCCTTTGTCGTCGAACTTTAAGATTGCCAACGGAACCCACTACGCTTCGCCTTAAGGCGCAGGCTTGCACCGACACAGGTCTTAAATCATTGCCCGACGAATACGTGGAACAAAAGCTCGCAACTTCGAAACTCTCACGCAGGCCTGTAAGTTCGGGTCGGGGCGGAAGACGCTCGAATATCCTATCGTGGAAGAGCATTTTCGATTGTATCGAGCAGACTCTCTCCGACAAAAGGTTTCTTCAATACGGCCATAGCACCAGCTTTTATGGCTGTAGCCCGTACTTGTTCATTGACATTAGCAGACATCAGAATGACCGGGCGAGTTGGATCATCCGCCATCAATCTTGCCGCGAGGGCAATGCCGTCCATGCCGGGCATATCGATATCGCTGATCACGCAACCGGCCAATCTCACCTCCCTGGAAGAGAGCAAAGGCTCGGCAGAACTGAATGTGACCGCTCGATAGCCACAACTTCTAATCAGGGCGTCGAGAGATACGCGCATCCCGTTGTCATCATCGACGATTGCGATAAGCGGCTCAGTAACAGGGGACAAAATCCCTCCAAAATCTCAGTCAGAAGCAAATTCTCACGAACGAATATAAGTCGTGTCGGGGATGCGACAACACTATACCGAGGGATGATCCATGGACGGCGCTAGGGCGAGAGAGGAGCAAGCGACGCGTGACTGCCCGTCAATGACGGCCGATTCCATCCCGGTCCTGATTTCTTTTTTCACTGCCGAACATATTTGCAGGTTCGCCAATGAGCATCATTGTCATTGGTACGGCAGAACCCCGGCAGACCTTCTTGGTCTTCACCTTCGTGAATTCATTGGCGATCAGGCCTACAATTTATCCCGCGATCTGTTTCCCCGGGTTGCTCGGGGTGAGGAAGTCATGCTGGAAGCGCCGGTTCCCTATGTACCAGATAGCTGGCATGACGCCGAGATAAGGTACATCCCCCAGTTCGGCGACACGGGTTTTGAGGGATTTCACGTCATCATCGTCGATATCGAACGGCAAAAGCATCGGTTTCGCAGCGTTTTCGACGGCACCGCTCTAGGGTTCTTCGAGATTGACCTCCTGAACTTGCACAATCTCCTGAAGGAATTGAAAGCGTCCGGCGTCGAGAATCTTGCCGAATACGCACGGCGAAACATAAGCTTCGTGAGGAAAGCTCTAGACGTCACCATCGTCACCGATCTCAACGAAAAGGCCATGGAGATGTTTGGCCTGACTCGTGCGACCGCAAAAGGACGGCCGCTGGGTGACTGGTGTCAAAACACCAACCTAAGCGTTTGGAACGACAACCTCATCGCGTATCTGTCTGGCGACGATAGCCATGAAGGCGAGACGGTGATGCTGCGTGAAGACGGCACGCCCATTGACGTGCTTTTGAACTGCGCCTTCCCTAAACGCATGGACGGCCAAGTCATCGTTGCCGTCGGCGTCGTCGATATCACCCGCCGCCGTCAGAGTGAACGTGCACTTAATCAGGCGCAGCAGGAGCTGGCGCACGCGGCGCGAATCGCTACCCTGGGAGAACTGACAGCCTCCATCGCCCATGAAGTAAACCAGCCCTTAGGAGCCGTAGTTGCCAATGGCCATGCGGCCCTGCGATGGCTCAATCGTCCCGTAGCGAACGTTGAAGAGGCTCGGCTGGCGATCCGCCGGATGGTTGATGAAGCAACTCGTGCTTCGGAAATCATCACTCACATCAGGAACATGGCGAAGAACAACTTGAATGACCGAACCGTTTTTCCGATGAACGTAGTGATACGGGAAGCGGTCGAAATAACGGGCCGCCAAATTCGTTCAACAGGTGCGACCCTTAATCTCAATCTTTCGTCCGAGACTGTCCTGGTTTGCGCAATGCGTATTCAGATACAACAGGTGTTGATCAACCTTCTCGTGAATGCCGCGCAGGCCGTATCTGAAAAGGAAGCCGGAAGGTCGATTTTCGTTTGCTCGCATGTAGCAGAGGGCAACGTGGAAGTTCGTGTCTCTGACAATGGTCCAGGCATCCAACCTGACAAGATCGATCAACTCTTCAACGCTTTCTACACAACAAAAGTGACCGGCATGGGGATGGGCCTGTCGATCTGCAAGACGATCATTGAAGCCCATGAAGGCACCATCACGGCGGTTTCAAAGGATGGTGGTGCCGAATTCAGATTTACCCTTCCGCTCGCCACCAGCGAGGTCGTGTCACTCGACCGGCCAATCAACTTTTCCCATGTCGATTAGTGATCCTACCTCTGTGAGAATGTCCGCTATGGCGAATGAGGACTTATTGCGTGCGTCTCGCTCAAATGCCTGGCTCCAGGTAATGGTTGAGAGACGAACTGCGTTCAAGCTTTCCTCTGTCTGGTAGAGCGCAGCGATGTCGGCAGCGTTCAGAGAGCTAGGGCTCATTTCTCCCGCGTTGGTCAGAATGACGTATCGTGGCGGCCGGACAGTTCCTTCCAAGATTTTGGCTCGAAGTTCGTCGATTGTAGCGATGGTGAAGTCGCGTCCGGCTCGAAGGAAGCGCGGCGACGAGCCTCCCTGCCTTGAAGCCAGAATTACATCGAGAGGTGTCAGCTGCTGGCATAGGGTTGTCAGCAAAGCGCTGAGCGCCGGATTTATCACATCGATAAGTATCGACGTTTCGTCCGAGGTTTCCGACAATCCCAGGCGCTCGAATAACGCTAACCACGCCGGGATTGATAAAGACGCCAGCTCGGCCGCCTGGCTGGGTGTCAGCTTTGCAGGCATCCTAGCGATTTCATCTGTACTCAGTGATAGCCGAAGACCTTCGGAGGCCGCGATTCCAGAACGGGTAAGCCCGAAAACCAAATCACCGCTGAGGAAGGGCACCAATTCGGGGTCTGCACGCTCCACGACAGCGCTAAAGCCGACATCTCCCGGAACCGAGCCAACTTTCCGTGAAGTCGCGAGTACCCTCGCCTCAATAGAGTCCCAAGCCGCCGTGGCCATCGAAAGTCCCCTGATCAATACCGAGGAACATAAGGCGCTGGCTATCTCCGGACGATACATCCTCATGAATGGCGGTCATTCAAACATGAATACGAAGGCCTCAAGCGCCCCTGATCTCGCGCCCGGGCAAAAGTCAGAAAAAACCCGCAAAGAAAGGTCGGCATAACGCATGGACTGGAATGACGTTAGACTGTTCCTCTCTCTGGCGCGGACAAAGACGCTTAGCGCGGCTGCCCCAGAACTTGGGATTAGCCAGCCAACGGCGGGGCGACGTCTGAGAGCGTTTGAGGAGGCGATGGGCACAACGCTGTTTCAGAGGACCTCGGGCGGACTTCAATTGACTGGCGACGGAGAGGCAATCCTCAAGCACGCCGAACGCGTTGAAGCCGAAATGCTTGGACTGATGCGGAGCGCCTCTGCCGACACGAAAGAGTTGGAAGGAGAACTGCGCCTGTCGACGTCGGAATGGTTTGCCAACGCTATTTTGGTGCAGCCGCTCACGAACTTCACGGCCAGTCACCCGCTGGTGACAATTGAACTTCTTGGCGACACGCGCCTCTATGATCTCAGCCGCCGCGAGGCAGACCTTGTTTTTCGGTTCCAGAAATTCAGTGAGCCTGATGTCGTGCAAAGACAATTTGTTCACATCACCTACGGGGTGTACGCATCTCAAGGCTATCTTAATGAGCACGGCGAACCCGACCTGAAGTTTCAGGGTCAGGACCATCAGATCATTGCAATGGACCGAGGTCATGATCGTCTAGCTGATGTTCCATGGCTCCGGCAGCGCTTTCCCCTTGCGACATACGGATTTCGCAGCAACAGCCGCGACATGCAGACACTTGCTTGCGCGAAAGGAGGCGGCGTCGCCGTCCTACCGAAAGTTCTGGCACAAAAGTTTGACTTGGTAGAGATCAAGCTAGATGAAGCCCCACCAAGCCGCGATGTGTGGCTCGGCTATCATTCTGACCTTCGTCGGGTAGCGAGGCTGCGGGCAGTCATTGATCATTTGCTTGAGACCGTCGAGCGAGATTGCTGACAACGTAAATTTCGGCGGCATTCAAGTTTGAATATCGAGCATTCACGCAGACCAATGGACCGGAAGCGAATAACGAGGCAAGTTTTTCGAAACCGGAGGGACGACCATGCGTAATCTACAGAATGCTAGGCCAACCTTGGCTTCTACTCACAATTCGGATGCACAAGTCACGCAAATCACTGACCTTGCCGATCCTTTGACGGCCATCGCACTTCATGTTGAGGCCGCTTTGCGCTTCATGGAGTCTGGAAAATTTGGGCTTGATAGCGCTCGACAACAGCTCCTTGAAAGTCTCGGTCAGGTAAAGACTGCGCATAAAATCTGTGACACGCTTTTGCACACGGCACCGCGACAAGCGAGGTCCGTCGCGTGAAGTTTGTTTTGGCGGACGCGTGTGACCTCAAACGATGAGAGACTGAGCTATCGACAACTGGCCGGTGCCAGAAGTCTAAGCGGTCGCATGCAGTCCGCACCTCATACTCGCGTATGAATTGATGCCCTTTCTTTTCTGACCATCATTAGTCGCCATGACGGCTCGATCCCAAGCGTCGAAAAATAATTCGATCAGCTTGGAATAGAGGCCATCGGTCGGTGTCTACCTCTTCAGACGACAATCATGAGGACGAGATGGCAAGAAAACTTTTCAGAACCGGAGCCGCCATGCTCTGCATCGCGGTCGCAGTAGCGACCAGTAGTTCACTGGCATTGGCTCACGATACCGGCGCTCATCACCAGGATACAGCAAAGGTCGACGCTGATCCGAATGAGCAGGCGTATCTTGCCGAGAACAACATCGCCATGGACAAGATGATGGCGGCTATGGAGACGGAACCGACTGGTGACGTCGACAGAGATTTCGTTGCGATGATGACGCCGCATCATCAAGGCGCAATAGATATGGCGATGGCCGTGCTCAAGTATGGGAAGAACGAGCAGCTCCGACGCATCGCCCAAGAGATCATCGTAGATCAGCAGCAGGAAATCGCGGCGATGAAACTCGCCCTTGGCGAGCCTCTTCCCGACCCTGCCCCCGCTCCGACCCAAACCGCCCAGGACAACTCAGTGTCCAGCTTGTCGCACCACACCCACAGCAATCCGTAAAGAGGTCAGATATGTTTAGAAAACTTTCCCTCGCCGCACTGATGATTAGCGTCAGCGCCATTGCGGTCTCAGCCGGACAAGCACCTGCGGGACTGTCTGATCCTGACCTGCCTATCAGCCACAAAGACCGTGTATATGCAGCTGAGCAGTTCTCGAATACCGTATCGGTGTCCGACCCGGTCGATAACAAATTGCTTGGCGTTATCAAGCTCGGGGAGCCGCAGCCGGGAAATCTCAGCCCTCTTTACAAGGGCCAGGTGCTGGTACATGGCATGGGTTTTTCGCCAGACCATAAAACTCTCGCCGTCGTCTCTATCGGATCGAATTCCGTCACCTTCATCGACACTGAAACCAACACGGTCAAACATACGACCTACGTAGGTCGGTCGCCGCACGAGGCTTTCTATACCCCCGATGGCCAAGAATTGTGGGTCACTGTGCGCGGCGAAGACTATGTCTCCGTGATCGACGCCAATAGCTTCGAAGAGAAGACCCGGATTAAGGTGCCAGCCGGTCCGGGTATGCAGATTTTCTCTCCTGACGGCACTTACGGTTACGTTTGCTCCTCGTTCAATCCCGAGGTCGTTGTCGTCAAAGTATCCGACAAGAGCATCGTCGGGCATGTAAAGCAGGATAGTCCATTCTGCCCGAACATCGCGGCCTCCCCAGATGGCAAACAGGTCTGGTTCACCCTGAAGGATACCGGCAAGGTCCAGGTGTTCAATGCACAGGAGCCGTTCGATCTGATCAAGACGATGCAGACTGGACCGATCACCAACCATGTGAACCTCGTCAACAACAAGAATGGCAGCTTTGCCTATGTCACCGTTGGCGGCCTGAATCTCATAAAAGTTTTCGATACAAAGACATTTGAGCAAGTTGCGACCATCCCAGTCGGAAACTTGCCCCACGGCGTTTGGCCATCGGGCGATGGCACTCGCGTCTATGTCGGCCTCGAAAATGACGATGCCTTTGCCGTAATCGACACACTCTCCAACAAGGTTATTGGAAACATCCCGATTGGGCAGGCTCCGCAGGCCGTGGCTTATGTTCCGAATGCAGTCACCAAAGGCGACGGAACGGCAAATCTGATGCCGCTCGGGAAAGCTTCAGAATCCGCACAATTGAAACTTGGCAGTGGCAAAAACAGCCCCCAAACCAGCGTTACGCTGTTCGATCAGGGCTTGACCCAGGTCCTACAGGCTGCCGTGACCGGTCTGGAGCCAAAGGCGAAATATGTTCTTGCCCTCTCGGAAAAGGCAGATGGCAGTGGTGAGTTGCAGGGTCTATCGAATTTCATGACGAACCCGGCAGGCTCCGCAATCGTGAATGCGGTCGGCCCCATCCGTCAAATCGTCAAGTCGAAGGAGAAGTCGTCCCGCCGCTACATGGTCGTTGCGGAAGCAACGCAGGACGGAAATCCGGGCAAGGTTCTCCAGGTCCAGCACGATTAGCGCATTGAGGGCCTGCCCACGGGCAGGCCCTCGCTTCGAGATAATGTGATGCAAGAGATGATCGCCGAAATTGAGCCGATGATCCCTGCCCTGCGTCGTTATGCACGCGGGCTGATTGGGGATATCGATGCGGCCGATGACACCGTACAGGATTGCTTGGAGAAGGTAGTTGCCAACTGGCATCGGAAGAAAAACGAGAACGCTCGAACATGGATTTTCACGATCCTGCACAATATCGCCGTGAACAGAGTTCGACAGCGTGCACGACGTGGAATATCGGTCGACATCGAGACGATCCCAGAATCTCTCTCATCCACCGCCGCACCCCAGGATGAGAGCATCTACAGTCAAGAGGTGCTTGCCGCGATTGAGCAGTTACCGGACGACCAGCGCAGCCTCCTTCTTCTAGTTTCTGTCGAGGACCTGTCTTACGCTGAAGCAGCCAAGGTGCTTGGGGTGCCCATTGGCACGGTGATGTCTCGCCTATCCCGATCAAGGGACAGATTGCGGCAGATACTGGAAAACCCGGAAACGAAGCGCAAGCCGATGAAAGCACACCTGAGGATCGTCAAATGAGAAGGCCGATTTGCGAAGATGATCTTCACGCATTTGTCGACGACGCGCTTGGTGGAGATCGGCGTGCCGAAGTCCAGGCATTCCTCGACACCAATCCTGATGCAATGGCTCGGGTAAATTCATATCGAACTCAGGCTTCAAAGCTCCGGACGAGTTTGCGGCATATAATCGACGAGCCGGTTCCCAGCCGTCTTAATCTCCAGAATATTATCGAGAGACGGCCACCCGCCCGCGAATTTGACGGTTGGCGGCTATCAGCAGCCGCCGCTGTTCTTCTCGCGGTCGGTGCGACAGGCGGTTGGTTGACCCGAGGTGCATATTTCGGGGATCAAGCTGGTATCGAAGCCCTCGCCAACGAGGCGACCGTTACATATCAAACCTTCGCAGATGATACCGTCCGACCCGTTGAGGTACGGCCAAATTCGCCGGATGAGTTGACGGTTCTTGCATCGGCGACGATCAGGGGAAGCACTCGTGTTCCTGACCTTTCTGCATCTGGATACCGCTTAATGGGCGGTCGGGTCATTCCGACCACGCATGGTCCGGCTTACATGTGGATGTATGACGACGATAAGGGAACGCGCCTAGTGATGATGGCTCGCACGATGGCAGTTGATCAAAACGCCAAAATGCGGCCGGAAACCAGAGAGGGCGTAAGCTCCTGGACGTGGGCAAGTGATGGGGTTGGCTACAGCTTCGTGGGCTCCCGGCCTCTGGACGAGTTGAAGACCCTGGCTGACGCGGCTAGAGAGCGGATTTAAGACGACGGTATTCAGCATATTCGAGCGCAAGCAGGACCGAGGTATAAATGGCCGAAATTTCGAAGATAAAGATTTTCTTCTCTTGGCAGTCCGACATCGATCAATCTGTCACGACAATCGCAATAAGGCGTGCGCTCCGCGATGCCGCCACCGCATTTGAGGAGCTGGGTGAATTCACAATCGATGTCGTTGAGGCCACCAGCAATTCACCGGGCTCTCCTTATATCCCGGGTGAGATCGCCGAAAAAATAGGGGTTTCCCATATTTTTATCGGCGACATAACACCCGTTTGCATGATGCCAAGCGGCAAACAATGCCCCAACCCGAACGTCACATTCGAACTTGGAGCCGCTTCATCCCTTCTCGGTTGGAAAAGGGTCATCATGCTTTTCAATGAAGCGCTCGCCGAAATGAAAGAGCTGCCTTTCGATTTCGACCGTCACCGTATTTCGAAATTCAAAGTCCGCGCGGATACGAACCGGATTTCCGACATTGCTAGACTGAAAAAGCTTTTGATCGACGCAATCAGCCTCATTGTGACGAGTAAGCCAAAGACTCCGCGTGAGCTTGAAGGCTTATCGGTAGACGAGACGAAAAGAGCCCGGGACCTGGAAAACATTCGCTGGTTCTTGAGCCAAGTAAATACCGGATACCTAGACGCACATATCGAGCAAATGCCTGACATTCTCGACGCCGAAGCAATCTGGGTAGCCGACGGGTTGGCTGGCGTCACTCAAAGCTCAGAGTTTCGCCTGTACGACACCGAGATCGAGCAGGCCATGCGTGGCATACAGGCGAGCCTATCCGACACTTTGGCATTTGACCAGTTCTATAGAGAAACCGCCAGCTGGAGGAGACATTCGTTCGGGCGACGCCTTCCTGACTTCGATGAAAATGAGGAGGAGGCCGTCGCGTATCGCAAGATCAAAGAGGCAAGAAACGAGTTGTCCGTCCATCTTCGCCAGTTTTTGCAGCTTTTGCACGAGCGCTATCTCGAAATCAACGTGACCGAGACGAACCGGGCATGTGCGCGGCGATACATCGATGCCCACAAAGAGCTTTTCGAGGAAGAGCGATCTGATCGGTATTAGGCATGCGAATTGCCATAAACCAGGGTTTGGTTGTTCGAACGTCTAAAACACGGCACGACTCTAACATCAAGTTTTGCATACTTGGGTAAACGATCTGCCTGCGGAACATACGGAGGAAATAATGTTCGAGCAAAGCCGCAGTGACATCGCAAGTTTTCCCCACCTACTAACGCGGCACCCCGTCCGTTGGCTGGCCCACACCTTGGTATGCCTGCCCTTCCTTCATCACGCGGTAACTCGTTACCTCGATTTTGGATCGGCGATTTCCGAGATGGAGCGTTTCGGTCTGTTACCCGCTGCCTCAATAGCGTCTGCGGTCATAGCCTTTCAGCTGCTGTGCTCAGTGCTGATCTTGTCCGGCTTTTGGCGCTGGATCGGTGCCTTCGCATTAAGCGGGTTTACTATCACGTCCTCATTCATCGGCTTTCCATATTGGCGGACCAAGGAAGGAGCTGATGCCCTGTTGGTCGCTGATGCGTTCGTCGTTCACCTTGCACTGGCAGGAGGGCTGCTGCTGATCGCTTGGTACGACCTACACCTTTGGAAAACTCGGCAGCGGGACTGATCCAACTCGGACGGTATGTGAAAGGCCGCACGCGCGAAAAGGCTCGGTGGCTTTTGGCAGTTCTGTGGGGCGACCATACCCCGGTATAATTGATCGGCATCGCCCGGATGATACGCATCGAGCATCAACTTGGGGGTGCTTGATGTACAACGAAACCATCGCAACACTCGTCGAGGCCGGGGCTCACAAAGTCCACGCCGTAAAAGAAAACCTCATCGGATTTCTGGTCGGAGCGCTTATGGCCGGAGCATTCATCGGCTTCGGAAGCGTCCTCATGTACACGGTCACCGCTCATGTCGATGCAGCCTGGGTGCGTCTGGTTTCCGGTGCTGTCTTCTCGGCTGCTTTAACGATAGTGATTTTTGCAGGTTCAGAGCTTTTCACAGGCTCGGCTATGTATATGCCGATGGCGGTTTTGTCCGGCCGGGCGACCATCGGACAGACGCTCATCGTTTGGCTCATAACATGGCTCGGAAATCTCGTCGGAGCCACGATCCTTGCTCTACTCATCAAGTCGGCAGGTGGTGGTGCGTTGCTAGGCGATGGTCGTGAACATTTTCTGGCAGCCGTCCAGGCAAAGATATCAGCGCCTGGCTCGGAGCTGTTCTTTCGCGGCCTTCTTTGCAACTGGCTCGTTTGCTTGGCCATCTGGATGTGCAATCGCACAGCTGATGCTACCGCTAAGATTTTCCTGATTTTCTGGCCAATATTGATCTTTGTCTCTGCGGGATTTGAGCACTCGGTTGCGAATATGTTCAATTTCGCCTTTGCGCTTCTTCTTGATGGGCAGACTGGCGTCACAATCGGCGGCGTCTCTTGGAATTTACTGTGGGTCACACTCGGCAACATTGTCGGCGGTGGCATCTTCGTTGCCTGCGGGTACTGGGTTCAGGACCACGGGATTGGGCATGAGGCTCACGCAACGGTCCCCTCCAAACCCGACGGACCGACACCAAAGACCGTCTGAACCTCATCTAATTTGCAAGATATCCAAGATAAGGCACTGTTATGCTGAAAGAAAGAAGACTGGGGAAACAAGGTCTCAGAGTGTCTGAAATCGGCCTTGGCTGTATGGGCATGACTTATGCCTACGGTGAAGTCGACAAATCAGAGGCAATCAAAACCATACATCGCGCTATCGACCTTGGATGCAGATTCTTGGATACCGCCGAAGTCTACGGCCCCTTTACCAACGAGGAACTGTTGGGCGAAGCGCTTGTTGGAAAGCGGAACCAAGTCACCGTCGCGACGAAGTTCGGTTTCAAGATTGGTGCCGAGCAACCGACAGCCGATAGCCGACCCGAACACATTCGAGCGGTCGTTGATGCATCGCTGAAGCGTCTCCGCACCGATCACATCGATCTCCTGTATCAGCACCGTGTTGATCCGAATGTGCCGATTGAAGATGTTGCCGGGACAGTCAGCGAACTCGTCATGGAAGGCAAGGTCAGCTATTTCGGGCTTTCAGAAGCTGGCCCTTCTATCATCCGTCGAGCGCACTGCGTTCATCCCGTGAGCGCCCTACAAAGCGAATACTCTCTTTGGGAGCGCAATCTCGAACTCGAAATAATCCCCGTGCTCCGCGAATTGGGTATCGGCCTAGTGCCATTCAGCCCGCTCGGTCGAGGGTTCCTAACAAGCGAGGCCAAGCCCTCGACAGACTTTGCTGAAGGCGATTATCGCCGCACGATGGAACCGCGACTGCAGGGTGCGCACTTCGATGCCAACCTCAGGGCCTCGGCATTCTTTCGCGAACTCGCAATCGAAAAGAATATCACCGCTGCGCAAGTGGCGTTGGCATGGCTGCTGCATAAAGCTGAGGACATCGTCCCCATCCCGGGCACGAAGCGGGTCAAATATCTCCAAGAAAATGTCGGCTCGGCTGATGTCAAGCTGACACCGGAAGAAATGGCTGCTCTCGACAGAGCCCTCCCGCCTGGCGCAGCCAGCGGGGACCGGTACAGTGTAGGCCAGCAGGCTCTGATCAACCGCTAAAAAAAGGAGAAAACGATGGACGAGTGTGCCCATACTGCCAGGATACGATCTGTGAAGCCCCTCACCTTGGGTTGCCAGGAGTGCCTGGAGATCGGCCAGATGTGGTTTCATCTTCGAGTCTGCCGCGAGTGTGGGCACGTCGGATGTTGCGACCAGTCGGTCGGCCGACATGCCACGGCACATTTTCATGAGACGCGTCACCCCATCATTGAAGGTTACGATCCGCCGGAAGGTTGGGGCTGGTGCTTTGTGGATGAGATCGTGGTCGAACTGCCGGACCAGACTCCTCACAATGGCCCAATACCACGTTACTACTGAGGGCTGACAATGATTGACGTGGAATCTCGCCGCCACCAGATGTTTCCGGTTCTGGGACCGCTTCAGATCGAGGTGGCGAGGCGCTTCGCCAGTGATGAACCTCAAAACTTCTCTGCTGACGAGGTAATTTCGCGAATTGGCGACCGGGACGTTCCCGCGTGGCTGGTTCTTTCTGGATCGCTTGACGTCTATCGCCACGACGGATTGTCGGGAGACGCAGCCATCGTGTCTCATGGGCCTGGCGAAATTTCGGGCGAAGTCAGCCAGCTTTCCGGACGGCCCGCGTTAGCGGGGGCACGCGCGGGAAAAAATGGTTGCCTGCTGCTGCCGTTCGACGAAGCTCACCTGAAGGCTCTTGTCATTGGTTCGGCGGAAATCGGCGAGATGGTCATGCGTGCGTTCATCCTGCGCCGTGTGGCTTTAATTGACAATGGCGGTGCTGGTTCTGTTCTCATTGGGGTCCCCGGCAGCGGGGAATTGACTCAATTGCAGGATTTTCTAACCCGCAGCGGTTATCCGCACCGTGTTCTCGATGCGAGTTCCGACCAGGAGGGTCTCGCCTTGATCGAAAGGCTGGGGATCAGATCGAGCGATTTGCCGCTGATGGTTTGCCCCAATGGGACAGTCTTGCGAAATCCGAAAAATAGCGAGGCGGCCATTTGCCTTGGTATTACGCCTGAACTCGATCCGACTATAGTCTACGATGTCGCAGTAATCGGCGCAGGTCCGTCCGGCCTTGCGGCTGCGGTTTACGCCTCTTCGGAAGGACTGAGCACAATAGTGATCGACCAAAGTGCGGTCGGCGGACAAGCGGGGGCATCTACCAGGATTGAAAACTACTTGGGTTTTCCGACGGGTATATCGGGCCAAGCGCTGGCAGGAAGAGCGTTCAATCAAGCCGTCAAATTCGGAGCTGAGATCGCCCTGCCGCTTCAGGTGGTGGAACTGGATGCAAGGGATGATGATCAGGCAAAAGCTCCATTGAAATTGCGGCTAGATAGCGGACAGACGGTAAAAGCGCGTACAGCGGTAATCGCGACGGGTGCCAGATACCGCCGTCCCGCGATCTCGGGCATCTCTGCGATGGAGGGAACTCTGGTGTCCTATTGGGCGACCGCGATTGAAGCCAAGCTTTGTGAGAATGACGATGTTCTTCTTGTTGGCGGCGGCAACTCGGCTGGCCAAGCGATAGCCTTCCTCGCACCCCGGGTTCGGCGGCTTTACCTTGTCGTTCGTCGTGGCCTGGAACAGACGATGTCGACCTACCTGATCGACCGCATCGGTGCCCTCTCAAACGTGGAAATGCATGTCGGTTTCGAAGTCACTGACTTGCAGATGGAACAAGCATCGGGTCGAGCCAATGCCACACTCACGAACTTGGATTCAAAAGCGACGCTGACGAAGAATATTCGTAAGGTGTTCCTGTTTATCGGTGCTGATCCCAATACCGACTGGCTGGGAGAAGAAATTGAGACTGACGAGAAGGGATTCATTTTGACTGGAAACGAGGCAAGGCCGTCCGATGGCCGTCGCGTCCCCTCGCTAGAAACCAGTCTTCACGGCGTCTTCGCCATTGGCGATGTACGTGCTGGGTCCACCAAACGTGTCGCAGCTGCCGTTGGCGAGGGGGCTGCGGTCGTCAGCGAAATTCATGCAGCGCTCAGGATGCGATAACGACGCCACCCCTCCCCAATCCAACTCTTAGATTGAAACGATTTTGCTGGCGGACCTGAAAATCGAAGCCAAGCCCTCACCACTCGATCAATTTACCTAACGTCATCCTGTTATTGAATGCGGCTCCGCCACGGAGACGCAGCGACGATCAACATCCAACTATCGGCGGATCAATTCTGAACCGCGCCAGCAGCATCGGTATGCGGCAGAACCGAAGCCGATAGGCCCGCATTTCTCCGTCTATGCGTTGGCCACGACCACACATCGAAATACAAATTCGGTAAGCCAACCTTTTGCGTGATGTCTTTGATTAGCAACTGGATTGCGCTGTAAGTCTCTTCCGACCCTATTGCCCCCATGCTCGGCGATCCGAGCGCCATGACCGGCACGACAAATCCAAGTGCCCGCAAGCTGTGTTTGTCGAGCGGTACATGCCCATTCTCGATAAAATCGCCCCTAATGAATTCATCCAGATCGGGACTCCGCGCCAGGTGCATGATGAACAAGTCGACGAGCTTGTCACGGTACGCTGAGGTCAAGTTGCCTCCTTGGCGCTGCCAGTGCTCTGTCAGGCTGTCTCTCAGCTTTCCGTGAAAATGTTGAAAGCCGTCATAGTTATAGAGTTTCAGTGCACTTGCTTCAGCGCCTGCCCATTCTCGGTAAATCGTCGAAGGTGTCCGTCCGCATGCATAACGATATGCTCGAAAGGTGCTTCCGGCGATACCCCAAGAGCTATCTACCGCCCTATTCCAGCGCGTATCAAAATATCCTTTGACCCGGTCCCTATCGGCATACAGATAAGCCAGCCATTTATCTTCGATGGCAATCGAAACCTTCATTTTTTCCCCATTACGATAGTCTGAATAACTGCTTGATACGCACCGATAGCGCAAAGGAATGCGCGTCGGACTCGATGGGCGCGACGGCGTGCAATGCCTCTTCGGCCTTTGTCCGGGAGGCCAGTAGCTGTGCCAGCTCGTCGGCGATTGCTGGTCGATCCTGTAAGATGGCGGCCAGCCGCACCTTTGGAATCTCGTAAATCACGACCGGAGTTAACGCACGGAAATCCGTCAGCTCCACTACCCCGAGCAAAACACCGCGCTCGCCAAAAATGTCACCGGGAGCAAGGCGGCCGAGTTCCATACCGGCATCTTCTTCTCGCTCCTCAATGGCGACGACACCAGTCCGGACGATCATCAAGGACGTCAGCGCTGTTCCGCGATTGACGATCACCTCGTCTTTTCGGAATGCCACGCGGATCATATTTGCGGCGAGATCGGCCTTTTCTTCCTCAGTCAGCGCCGAGAAAAGACTAATAGAGTTCATGAGGCGCATTGGTGTCGTCGGACGAGCAGTCCGTTCAGCGCTTCTCCCCTCTACAGTGACACGGGTACCGATGGCTGGGGCTGCGAACTGCAGTCCTGCGGCGTCCACATGACGGTACAGGAGATCGAATAATTCATTCTTTGCGCTCGCCACCTTTCCTATGTCGGCGACCCGGAAACTAAGTTCGGCTTCAATCGCCTCACGATCAATCGACAAGATGGCGGCAGATGGAGCTGGAGATTTCAGGATCGCGTTCGCGCTGAGAAGCACTTCGTTGAGAGACTGAAGAATCGCGCTCGGGGTTCTTGTCGCTCCGATACGGACCTTGATGCTTGCACCATGGGTCAGATCGGGCCCGCTCTGGTTTGTGATACGGCTTTTGGCCAGCAGGCTGTTGGGCACGACGACGACATCGTTGTTACCGCTGAGCAGTTGTGTTGAGCGCCAATTCGTTTCGACCACACGACCCTGCACGTTGTCGTCAAGTACGATCCAGTCACCCACGGTCAGAGGCCGTCCCAAATTGAGTGCGATCCCGGAGAAGACATCATTCAAGGTGCTCTGCAACGCCAAGCCCAACACGATGGCGAAAACGCCTGATGTCGCAATGATTGTCCCAACCGGAAGGCCGAAGACATAAGCCACTATGCACAGCACAGCTCCCAGGTAGATCAGACCAACAATCAGGTCCTGCAGCAGCCGCCCCTCACGGGGCTTTTGCTCGAATATCAAAAACATCCTGATGGACGCAGAAAGCACCATCGCGCCTCCAAGCCACCAGACCGTCTTCAGGAGCCCGATTGATAGGCGTTCTGTGACGGACACCGCATCGGTCTCTCCGAGATACGGCAGGATTTCATGGTAGAGAAGGAGCGCAGTCAATGAGCTGAAAAAGGCAACATTTACTACAAGCCGAGCAAGGTCGCTCTGCGGCAGGAAAACCGTCGCGACACCACGCAATGCAAGAAGCATCAGGAATTGAAAAAGCAAACTGCTCAAAATTCCGAACATGGCACTCCAGCCGCTACAGAGACAACGGGCCGTCTCAGCGGCGGCTGAGACGGCCCCGGCAGAGGCTTTGATCTCTGAAGGCGGGGTTCGGAGATCAGAGCCTACAAGCCCTGCGCCACGAGGCGGTGCGGCGTAGATTGAACGTAACAGCAGGTGGTTTTCGTTAACATCATACTTGCGGATAGTGCCTGCCGGTGTCAGCAATCGCGCTCTCTTCATGGCTGATCAAGTATTGCGTTGAAAGAGAATCCTTGGCCGCTCGCTTCAGGAAAAAAGCCGCAACGTTGTACTTATGTCGACCGCAAACGAAGCTCGGCGTTTTTGCAATCATACGCCGGTATGATCGGGTCAGACGCGGGTAGAATTTTCGTCACCGCCGTTTTTGTCCACCCTCCAAAATGGATTTCTCTCTCGGAGGTTGACTATGACGGCGTCTGTCAAACAGGGCCAAGTAACAGGTGGGACGTCGCGACGTTCCGTGGCCATGAAATATTATCTCGCAACAGCGGTTGCTTTAACTTGTGCTGTACCCGCTTGGGCAGTCGCGCAAGAACAGGCTCCGCCCCAAGTCACGGTGGCGAAACCGGTCGTCCGTGATGTCGTTGAAAATGACGAGTTCATCGGTCGGTTTCAGGCCGTCGACCAAGTTTCCGTCCGTGCAAAAGTCGGCGGATATCTCCAGGAAGTGAACTTTGAGGACGGTGCCATAGTTCATAAGGGAGACGTCCTGTTCGTTATCGATCAGCGTCCCTTCATCACGGCACAGAATGAAGCGAACGCTACCCTTGAAGTCGCGCACTCGACACTGACGTTTGCTGAAGCGCAGTTTAAACGAGCCGAAACCCTCTCTCAGAACGGCAGCCAATCTGTCTCGACGCTTGATGACCGCCGCAGAGAGTGGATTTCAGCCCAAGCGAATGTCAGAGGTGCGCAGGCTGCTGCCGACCGAGCAGCGCTTGATATGGAGTACACCCGGATAACGGCCCCAATCACCGGGCGCATAGACCGTCGCCTTGTTTCGGCTGGGAACCTCGTTCAGGCCGATCAGTCAGTTCTGACCACGATTGTCTCCATGGACCCAATCGACTTCTACTTCGATGTCGATGAGCGGCGTCTCCTCAATTTCGCTGCTACGGCTCGGGCACGCGGGGCGGACCTTCAGCGCGGCGGCGGAAGCCTTGACGTGCGCGTGTCCATCGCCGATCCGAGCCAAAAGCCGTTCGTCGGCAAACTGGATTTCGCGGAAAACCGCTTCGACCAAGAGACTGGGACGATGCGGATACGCGCACGTTTCCCGAACAAGGACTCGATCTTGCAGCCAGGGCTGTTTGGTCGCGCCCAAATTGAAGCGTCCAACAAATATCGCGCGGTCCTCGTGCCCGATGAAGCCATCGGCTCGGACCAGAACCAGCGTGTTGTTTATGTTGTAGCTGATGACGGCTCTGTCTCGACCAAGCCAATCCGACCGGGCCCACGCCTCTATGGATACCGTGCTATTCGTGAAGGCCTGACGGGAAATGAAACAATCGTTGTCAATGGTCTGATGCGGGCCCGTCCCGGCAGCAAGGTCACCCCTCAAATGACAACTCTTCCCGAGAGTCGGCTCGATGGCAGCCCCGACGCAGCTATTGCGGAGGCGGTTCAATGAGGTTCGCGCACTTCTTTATTGACCGGCCGATCTTTGCGTCGGTCGTGTCGATACTTCTACTTCTTATTGGCGGGATCGCCTATTTTCAGCTTCCCGTCTCCCAGTATCCGGAAATCGCACCTCCGACGATTGTTGTCAGGACTTCGTATCCGGGTGCGGATTCCGAAACGATTGCAAACGTCGTCGCGACTCCAATCGAGCAGGAGATCAATGGCGTGGAAGACATGCTTTACATGTCCTCCTATTCAAGCGCTGACGGTCAGATGACCCTCACCATCACCTTCAAGCTCGGCACCGATCTCGACAAGGCTCAGGTGCTGGTCCAGAACCGAGTTTCGATTGCAGAGCCTCGGCTTCCGGAAGAGGTTCGGCGTATCGGTATCACCACGGCCAAGAGTTCACCTGACATCATGATGGTCGTTCATCTGCTGTCGCCAAATGCCCGCTACGACCAGCTCTACGTATCGAATTATGCGCGTAACCGTATTCGTGACAGCCTCGTCCGGCTCGACGGCGTCGGCGACGTTATCTTGTTTGGTGAACGCGAATATTCGCTTCGCGTCTGGCTCGACCCCGAAAAGCTCGCTGCCGTCGGGATGACCTCTTCCGACGTTGTAGAGGCACTCCGGGAACAAAACGTGCAGGTGTCGGGAGGCTCGATTGGTGCACCGCCGACGACCAACGCGAACGCGTTCCAATACACTGTCACCACCCAGGGACGCTTCTCGGACGCGCGACAGTTTCGCTACATCGTCGTGAAGGCATCCGACAGCGGCCGATTGGTGCAGCTTCAGGACGTCGCCCGCATCGAACTTGGCGCACGCGATTATGTCACGAACAGCTATCTCGATGGCCAATCAGCAGTCGCTATCGCTGTTTTCTCGCGCCCTGGTACGAATGCGCTCGAAGCGGCCGACCAGATCAGGGCCACGATGACTGCGGCCGCAAAGGATTTCCCGCCCGGCCTCGAATACCGCATCGTCTATAATCCGACCGAATTCATTTCCGCATCCATCGAGGAAGTATATCGGACGATTATCGAGGCAGCAGTCCTCGTGGCAATCGTCGTCCTGGTGTTCCTGCAGTCTTGGCGCACTGCGCTGATCCCAATTGTTGCAATTCCCGTCTCACTCGTCGGGACGTTTGCCTTCCTTTTGGGTTTCGGCTTCTCCCTTAACATGTTGACGCTGTTCGGCCTTGTTCTTGCGATTGGTATTGTGGTGGACGACGCCATCGTCGTCGTTGAAAACGTCGAGCGAAACTTGGCTGCGGGGATGACGCCAGCTGAGGCATCGCATGTGACAATGAACGAAGTCGGCACGGCAGTGGTTGCAATTTCACTCGTGCTTATCGCTGTGTTTGCACCAACGGCCTTCATCCCAGGTATCTCAGGGCAATTCTATCGCCAGTTCGCAGTCACTATTTCCGTTGCCACTGCGATCTCCGCCTTCAACTCTCTGACGCTCTCACCTGCCCTGGCAGCGATTATCTTGCGGCCACATGAGCACGGAAATGCAAAACGCAACGTGATCAGCCGTGCCTTTGGTGCGATGGCTAACGGCTTTAACACTGGGTTCGACAGGCTAAGCCATGGATACTCCTGGGTGGTTCGTCACCTAGTTCAGACAAAGATTGCCATCGCCGCAGTTCTCGTCGTGTTCATCGGCTTGCTCGGGGCGACTTACTACATGGTTACCTCAGTGCCGCGCGGGTTCATCCCTTCCGGTGACCAAGGCTATGCGATCATTGTCGTCCAGCTGCCTGACGGGGCGTCTCTGAGCCGCACCGACGCCGCAATGCTCAAAGCGGACAAGATCATCAAGAGTGTCCCAGGCGTTGCGCATACCGTCTCATTCTCTGGCTTTAGTGGAGCAACCTTTACTAACGCCTCCAATGCCGGGGTCATCTTCGCGACATTCGATTCGTTCGATGATCGCCTCGAAAAGCATCAAACGGCCGATGGCATAATCGGTCAGATGTACGGCCAGCTCCAATCAATCCAGGAAGCCTTCATCATCGCCATTCCGCCGCCGTCGGTTCGCGGTATCGGTAATGGCGGCGGCTTCAAGATGCAGCTCGTCGACCGGGGAACTTCGGATATGCGCCGCGTCCTGGGGCTGGCTTACCAGATGATGGGCAAAGCTAATCAGACCCCAGGGCTGACCGGCGTCTTCACGACATTTTCTGCAAACAGCCCACAATACTTCCTGCAGATCGACAGGGAGAAAGCACGCCAACTCAACGTACCGATCCCTAATATTTTCGACACGTTGTCGATCAACCTTGGCACGTCTTACGTCAACGATTTCAATGCGTTCGGTCGCGTGTATCAGGTGCGTGCGCAGGCCGATCAGCAGTTCCGGTTGGACCGCGAAGACATTCTTGGCCTGAAGGTCCGATCCTCAACGGGGGCGCTGGTGCCGCTCGGAACCCTGATCGACATCAAAGACACAAACGGTCCATCGCTTGTGCAGCACTACAACATGTATGTGTCAGTTCCAGTCCAGGGCACGCCTGCACCGGGTGTCGCCACGGGTGACGCGTTGGCAAAGATGGAGGGCCTCGCCAGTCAGATGCTCCCGGACGGCACGGCGTTCGAATGGACCGAGCTGGCATTTCAGGAGCGCAATACCGGCAACACCGCGACCTACATCTTCGCGCTATCCGTTATCTTCGTGTTCTTGGCGCTGGCAGCACAGTACGAAAGCTGGACCCTTCCGCTCGCTATCATCCTGATCGTGCCCTTGGCGATCCTGGCAGCGCTCCTTGGCGTTCAGTATCGCGGTCTCGACAATAACATCCTGACCCAGATCGGTTTGATCGTTCTCATTGGTCTGGCCGCGAAGAACGCCATCCTGATCGTCGAGTTCGCTCGCCAGGCGCAAGACGGAGGCAAGTCAGCGGTCGAGGCCGCAGTAGAGGCGACACGCCTGCGTTTGCGACCTATCCTTATGACGGCGTTCGCGTTTATCTTCGGTGTCTTGCCTTTGATGATCGCCACCGGACCTGGTGCTGAAATGCGCCAATCTCTCGGTACCGCTGTCTTCTTCGGGATGCTCGGCGTGACCATCTTCGGTCTGTTCCTGACTCCGGTCTTTTATGTAATCCTTAGATCGCGAACGAAACCGAAGCCTCAAATCGTGGCCGAGCCCTCAGTCACCGCCGCTTCGTAACGACATCAAGCACCGGGATTTGACGATCCCGGTGCTTTTTTATTGGCTTGATTTACGCGATATCGTGGTGGCCTTATCAGAGGGGGGCGGACCGCAATCCAACCGCTCGCTCGACATGATCGATGAGAGCCTCGCCGTCGAACGGCTTCTTCAATAGAACGGCTCCGGCACAGTTTGCTGCCCGCTCCATTTCGTCATCGCAGAAAGCGGAAATGAGGATGACCCCGCAGTGACCCGCGAACTTGCCGCGACTCCTCACTGTTTCCGCAAGCTCCAAGCCATTCATGCCACGCATCATGACGTCAGACACGATGCAGTCGCAGCGGTCGAGCAAATTGGAGGCCAAGAACTCCTCGCCCGAGCAGAAGCTTTCGCAAGAGTAATCCAGGCTCCGGACCAGAGCGTCGAGTGCGCAGCGCATGCCACGGTCGTCATCGATGACAATGACCAAGGGCGCAACCACGTAACTCTGCCTTTCGATTAGATTTTTGAATAGCCTACACGGCCAGCTAAGCGTCGTAAACCGGCCTCCAGATATCAATATTGCGACAGGTTGAACTTGTCCGTCTCGAAGCCGCATGTGGTCGCCAAAAGCAACGAGCTTCAGCATGCAGGGCATTCCCTCATACTCGCGTATTAGAATGGCAAACCCGCGTAGGATTTCGGACGTGCTGGCACTCCAATATCCCTTGTTTGCCGGACGTTTCCGGATGCAATCGGAACCTACGAGGGCTCGTCCATGATCAATCCCTTCTCCTCCGCAATCAGTCGCCGGGACACCCTGCTCACTGGCGCGACAATGGCCGCCGCCGTCGCGTTTGCCGGAACCTCGGATGCAAAAACGAAATCTGCTTCAAAAGGAACGACGACCATGAAATCGATCATCACCAAAGACGGAACGAAAATCGCCTATCGCGACTGGGGCAAGGGTCAGCCGATTCTTTTCTCTCACGGTTGGCCGCTGTCAGGCGACGCCTGGGATTCCCAGATGCTGTTCTTCGGCATGAATGGCTACCGCGTCATCGCACACGACCGTCGTGGGCATGGCTACTCTGACCAGCCTTGGGATGGCAACAACATGGATCAGTATGCGGATGACCTCTCTGAGCTGATCGAGAAGCTCGACCTGAAGAACCTGGTCATGATCGGTCACTCGACTGGCGGCGGCGAAGTCGCTCACTACATTGGCCGCCACGGTTCCAAGCGCGTCGCCAAGGTCGTCTTGGTCGGCGCGGTCCCGCCGATCATGCTGAAAAGCGAAAGCAACCCGGAGGGCACCCCGATGGAGGTTTTTGATAGCATCCGGAAGGGCACAGCGACCAATCGCGCCCAGTTCTTCAAGGACCTCTCAACGCCCTTCTATGGCTTCAACCGCGACGGCGCGACAGTCAAGGATGGTCTGCGCGAAAGCTTCTGGGCGCTCGGGATGCAGGGCGGCATCAAGGGTGAATACGACTGCATCAAGGAATTTTCCGAGGTCGACTACACGGCTGACCTGAAGAAGATCGACAAGCCCACGCTCGTGATCCATGGCGACGACGACCAGATCGTTCCGATTGCTGCCGCTGGCGAGAAGACAGCGAAAATCGTCAAGGGCGCGGAATTCAAGGTCTACAAGGGCGGCTCGCATGGCCTGGCCCAGGTCGATCCTGAAAAATTCAATGCGGATGTCCTGGCATTCATCAAGGCGGGAGCTTGACGATGGAATACTCCATCATTGGATCGGGCGCGATTGGAACCGCAATCGCACGCCATTTTGCCCGGAAGGGAATTTCGGTCGCGGTCGCAAACACTCGCGGTCCGGAATCGCTGAAGGACTTCGCGGCGGAACTCGGTAGTGCAATTCACCCCACCGAGCTTTCGCGGGCATTGGAGGCACAGATTGTCATTTTGGCTGTGCCACACGAGGCGGTGAAGGCCGTGCTTGCCAACGCGTCTGATTGGAGGAATCGCATCATCGTCGATGCGACAAATGCGATTGACCCGAAAACCTTCGGCCCGGCGGACCTTGGAGGCAAACCATCGACCTCTATCGTTGCCGAGTTGGCACCGGGCGCACGCGTGGTGAAAGGGTTCAACCATATTCTCGCACGCATCCTTGGCCGAGAAACGGATGACGGTCGCGGCTATGGCAAGCGGACTTTGTTCATCTCTGGTGAGGTTGCTGACGCAAAGGCCACGGTCTCGGAGCTGATGCAAAAGCTCGGCTTCGCAGTCATTGACCTCGGGACACTTGGCGAGGGTGGCCTCCTACAGCAGTATGGCGGTCCCCTCACCGGCCATAGCCTAGTCACTCAGGAGACCAAGGGATCGAGCTTCGCCGACATGGACATAGTCGAACACTGAAGAAAGCGCCACAAAGAGAAGTCAGCGACCGCAAGGCCGCTGACGTCATTTAAGTTTAGAGTGTGGCACTATCCGTAAATGGAAAATCGGTCGGTTTTGCAAAGTTGCATGGCACCACGACTGAGCGCTACGCATGAGCTTTACCTCAGTCACTTCGTTTGTTACTCAACCGGTGAGTGCTAAAGATTTAAATTTTCCATTGCGAGGTCAGAGGTGTTTGAAATCAGCTGGTTCACAACAGACTTCTTAGCCAATTTTTGCGGGGCGGTTCTCTTTGGACTCGCGGTAAGAAATAGATTCTGGGCGGTTACATCCTTTACGTTATATTACGCCGTCGTTAATTCATATTTGCATTACTATTGTGCCAAATGTTCTCCAACCACTTCTTACTTTCACTTTGACGTTGCCTCTGTAGCAGCCCTTGCTTTATTCGTCTTTTGTTTCAGAACCTTGGTTAAGGGAGAATTAGTCGAAAAGACATCCTCTCTCGATCACATAAGAAGGCTATATCTTTCGGATCGGAGAATTATTCTAATATTCAACCTGTGGTTTTCGACAATATTCGCAACCTCATTCATGGGCTTGTTCCGGCATCATGGAATTGAAGTAGTTTCTGAAAATTTCTATGTTTCTTGGACTGTCAATGTAATATTTTTTTCCGTGGTCGGCTTGGCTGCTGCGATCATAGGCCTTCGCGCTCCTGAAAAAGAGGGGTTTGAAAACAGGCTAGCAATATTGTTCGCTGCTAAAATAGAAGCTGACGAGGACCTGAAACAGCACGCCCTTGGATCAGTTGGTAAAGATGTCCGGAAAATCGGTTTCGTTTATGCATCGGCAGAACGCCGAATCACAGTTGAGGAATATAATCCCGACTACGATGCGTTCAGAGCGTACGTGACGATTAAGACGTCGGTGGTGAACTTGTTCGGTGACGTTGATGCTGAAGATGACACCAAGTTCGGGGTGACACCAGATGACTTTACGGACAAACCCACAATACCTGCAGAACTTGGGCAGATCGTTTCGCTCACCATTGATGACGAGGAAAAGATTAACAACGGTCCGATTCCGATTCTGCTTAAAGAAGGTGGCGAATTTCCCGCCAGATTTTCAGTTGGACGCCATTCAAAAAACTTTGTTTTCAAATATTGGTGTTGGTTTCGAGCGGGAGAGGAGATTGGTTATACACCCTCTCGATTTTGCCGACGTTTCTCTGTTGTACTGGTGAACCGTATCACAAAGGGTGCTGAAAATTCGTTCCATGTCGAATGGAATAACGAACAAGAGGCTGCTGTCGGAGCTACAGAAGACACCGCGCGGTTGCTTCCAGCCGACAAACCCGGCAAGGGCGGCCGCACGCTTCATTATGGAGAGGAGCTTCGCTTAAAGCCGAAAGTGAATCTCGATAAGGGACAGCGTGTTTCGGTTCTATATCTTACGCGACAACAACAAGCGACGGACCGGGAAAATGTGATCGAGGGACTTGATTTGGTTGTCGCCGATCCATATTCTGTAAAAGAGCAATGAGTTGCTCGCCACGTTGTAGCCTAAGCGATGTGTATGTCGCGATAGTAACAAGAATGAATAGAGGACGTCAAAATGGCGAAAAGCAACGAAACTGGACTTTGAGTCCAATATGAATATGAATAAAATGAGATAAACCGGAGATTGATGATCTCCGGTTTTTTTGTTGATTCTGCGAAAAATTTGGAAATCCCACCGACCCGATAAGCCAGAGCCGCCGCGCCGGACACCAAGCACGCTATACAAGTGCTTGTGCGACAGCTAGTTTTTTTTGCTTCGTCCCACGCGATGAAGATAATAATTCCGTGCCGACAATCGTACGCAAGCAGGGCGAAAACGTGGAGGCTTTGCGTAAGCATACCAACCCTGCGTGGAGCAAACCATTTTTTTGCAGATGAGGTGAAAGCGCAGGGTATCGGTTATCTCTCGCTGAGACTCCCAAACTCTCATATTCGGGCCATAATGGACTTAATCCAGGACATGCAAGCCTCTATCGCCCAATCATCCTGCTGCGGCGTCAATTTTGGCATGTCAGCCATTCCCGATCCGTGAGCCAGCGGATTTCTTATTTTTGAAAAGAAATATCTCAGAGCATCGGCTTCCCACTGCTCGATCAAGTGGCCATTTGCCTGGCTGGCCAAATTGTCGATGAAATTACTCGCGCCTCTCTCGGTGCCCTTGGTCCAGCCCTTTTTGTCTGAGATAATTTTTACCAAGCTTTCGAGCGCTTTAGCCGCGTAAAGGCTCGGATTTAATCCGCCATTATCTCGGAGGTCTAAAGCCTCGGCCATGTTGATTGAGACGTTTTGCCATTCGGGCGCTTCAACCAACTTCCAAAACGGATCGTGTATGGTTTCCGGTATGAGACCGGCATCTTTCAATTGGATGTATCCATTGTTGTAGGACAAGGGATACTGCGCTTGCTGAAATCGCTGGTTCAGTTCGGCGATATGACCTTGGAACTTCGCATGGCCGTTATCGCCCAATTCTTCTTTTGTTGGCACGCGTGATCTAAAGAACAGTCTCGGCTTCGCAACGAGAACCTCGGCAGCGGCAATTGGAGCCATGCGTTGCTCGCCGACCATGCGAAAGGCCAATTCCACGAGGCTGATTTTGTATTTTATGAATTTATCTATCTGATTGAAACTGACTGGCGGCGGCATTCGCAAAAACGTCCAGACGCTCTCGTGGTAGGTTGAATTGGAAGTGAACCCCCAAGTGTATTCATTGTCATGGGGCAGATTTCGGTCACCCAGCTCCATGGTAATACGCCGAACTATTTCTTTCAGGGATGGGTATTTCAGATTGTCGTCGCGAACCATACTCATCGGGGGCAAAAGCTCCTTTACGACCAGTGAAGCTATTTGGAACCAAACGACTCTGTCTTGTTCATCGTATTTCGTCCAAAGAACCTTGTCTTTGTATCGGCGTAGGAAGACGTCGGTGAGCATGGTAAGCTGGGTCCTCCGGCAGGGTTACTTGAGGCCAGAGGCTAATTCAAATCCGCAATGGATGCGATGCAATTACCCTGAAAATCAGCGCCTGATTGAAGCGTTCAGGCTGAAGTCGACTTTCCGATAGACGAACCCGCCACAACGACCGCCACTCCCATGGACAAGAAGCCGACCACGCACACACCCGACCATCCGGCTACCGACCATCCAAGCCCACAGAGCCAAGACATCACCCCTGCCCCGGCAAACATTCCGAGCGTATAAATCGCGTTCAACCGCGTTCGAATATCGGGGTTCAGCTTGTACAAGATCGTCCGGTTGGAAATGTCCGCAATCGTCGCGCCGACATCAATGACGACAACACCGACGATTATACCGGCCAACGAATAGCCCGTTACCCATATAGTCAGCCAACCGAAGGTCGCGGCGACCAGGGACCAGATGAGTGTTTGCCGCGCCCCAAACCGGTCGGCTGCTTTTCCGATCCACGGAGAGGAAAACGCTGACAACGCGCCAATGATGCCGACCACCCCTACGCCGTCGCTTTTCCAGCCGAATGCCGGACTCTGCAGGTGATAGGCAAGACCGACCCAGAGAGCATTGAATGATCCGAAACTAGCGCCCTGGCAAAGCGCAGCAGCCCGGGCACCCGGCTGTGTTCGGATAAGCATGAAAAGAGAGCGCAGCAGGTCGCGGTAACTCATCGTGCTGGTGCCTGGGTCACGGTCCAAAAGCAGGCGGATTAGAAGCAAGGTCGCCAGTGTGGCAACGCCAGCGATTGCGAACATTGCCCGCCATCCCAGATGCAGCCCCACCAATCCGCTTACTGTGCGCGACAATAGAAGACCGATGATGATGCCCCTGGTGAGGGTTCCGATCACCTGGCCTCTGCGCTCAATGGGTGTACGGATCGATACATAGGGGTTCAATGCATAGGATGTGATAGCAACCAGTCCGACGGCAAATCCGGCAGCGCAAAATACGAGGAAATTCGGCGACAGCGCCATTGCGAACAGGCCAAAAGCCTGAATGCCGCCAGTGATCGTCAGCAGCCGCCGGACATTCATAACGTCTGCCAATGGCAGAATTAAGCAGACGCCGACTGCTACGCCAAATTGAATGAGCGCGGGAATGAAGCCCGATGTGCTCAGGCCCACACCGAACTCATGGGCAATATCCAGCAACAAAGGCTGGATATAATAGACATTCGCGATGGTGACGCCGCAAATCACCGCGAGAAATTGAATTGTCACGGGCGTCAAGTGCTCGCTAGACTTCAAGACCTTGTCCCTTTCGACGATAATCTTTCGGGACTCAGACGGGCCATCTAGACCATCCGGTTATCGGCGGCGCTGATCCTCACGGGCACCCCCTTATATGCAGGGGTTCCTGACAATTTATCCATTGAGGAAAGGGGGATCACGACGTTCAATTCCGGATAGTAACCGGCAACTGATCCTCTGGGGATTGGGTATTCGAGGGCGGTGAACCCGTTTACCTCGCGGGTCCCTTCGCCAGCCCCAGCCTGGATGAGCAGCTTATCACCTTCCGAAAGACCCCTTTCTTTGAGGTCTTCCTTGTTCATTAGGAGGACATCTCTCCTACCAAACACGCCACGATATCGATCATCGAGATTGTAGATCGTCGTATTGTACTGGCCGTGACTCCTAATGGTGGTCAACACGAGAAGATTCTTGTCTTTCAGGACCGGGTCTTCGTTCAAGCCTGGAGCAATAAGAAATTGGGCTTTCCCGCTTTGGGTATTCCAGACCCGGTGAGAAGCGCCGACTTCGAGCCTAAAGCCGCCCGGCTGCCGGACGCGTTTGTTGAAGTCGAAGAAGATCGGAAAAACCGCTTCGATCTTTTCGCGAATACGGTCATAGTTTGCGACCATTCCCTCCCAATCAATGCCGTACTTATCGCCAAGCGTGGCTCGTGCGATGGAAGCGACAATCGCTGGCTCGGACATCAAGACATCGCTTGGCGGTTTCAGGAAACCTCTGGAGGCATGGACCATCGACATCGAATCCTCGACGGTCACCGACTGGATGCCAGATTCCTGCATGTCGATGTCAGTTCTGCCAAGGCAAGGCAGGATGATTGATTTCTTAGCGATCAGGAGGTGGGAGCGGTTTAGTTTGGTTGCGATATGAACAGCAAGGTCGAGCTTTCGCATGCCCTCAAAGACGTAGTTGGGGTCTGACATCGCGACGGCCAAGTTGCCACCAAGGCAAATCAGCGCTTTCGATTTCCCTTCGGCAATGGAATCCACCGTTTCGACGGCATTGTGACCTTTGTCCTGTCTAGGACGGAAGCCAAATGCTCGCTCGATGCCATCGATTAGCGCCTTGTTTGGAATTTCGGTGATGCCGACCGTCCTATCGCCCTGGACGTTCGAATGACCACGAAGGGGGCAGATTCCAGCTCCCTCACGACCCATGTTGCCACGAAGCATCAGGAAGTTTGCCAGCTGCTGCACGTTTGCGGTGCCATTGCTATGCTGGGTGATGCCCATGCCGTAGCACAAGATCACGTTCTTCGCTTTGATGTAAATTCGGGCGGCAGATTTGATGTCGCGTCTGCTTAGGCCGGACACTTCGACGATATCATCCCAGGTGGTTGCGTCGATGTCCTTACGGAGAGCGTCGTATCCCTCGGTATGCTCGGAAATGAAAGCGCGGTCTAAAATTGATGCACGACCAGCGGCGGTACGCTCATCATCTTTCTCAAATATCGCCTTCATCAAGCCCTTAAGCGCCGCAAGATCACCTCCAGCGCGGACCTGGTAGTAAGATGATGCGATGTCAGTTGAGCTGAATGTCGCCATCTCGATAGGGTCTTGCGGCGCGGCAAACCTCTCCAAAGCACGTTCTTTCAATGGATTGAACACGACGACGGGACACCCGCGCCGCGAAGCATCATGCAGCGTTGTCATCATGCGCGGATGGTTCGTACCAGGATTATGGCCGAAGCTGAAAATCGCATCAGCATGGTCGAAGTCTTCGAGGGTCACTGTCCCCTTCCCGACCCCGATTGACAGTGGCAGCCCGACCGAAGTGGCCTCGTGGCACATGTTCGAACAATCTGGAAAGTTATTGGTACCATAGGCCCTGACAAAGAGCTGATAAAGGAATGCTGCTTCGTTCGACGAGCGACCCGACGTGTAGAATTCCGCTTGATCGGGACTTTCGAGCTTCTGAAGCTCTTCACCGATGATCCGGAACGCGGCCTTCCATTCGAGCACTTCGTAGCGGTCGGTATCGTGATTGTAGATCATCGGAAATGATAGACGACCGGAATCTTCGAGTTCGAAGTCGCTCCAATTCCACAACTCACTGACCGGGTTTCGCGCAAAGAAGTCCGCACCTGCCCGCTTAGCCGTGGACTCCCACGTAATCGCCTTTGCGCCGTTCTCACAGAACTCAAAAGAGGACGTGTGTTTTGGATCAGGCCATGCACAACCCGGGCAATCAAACCCGTCTGGTTGGTTGGCTTTGAGCAGAGTAGTAGCGCCTTGCAAGATAATTTGTTGATGTTTGAGCGTGTCCGCAACAGCCTTCAGCGCACCCCATCCGCCAGCTGGATGGTCGTATTCGCGGATTCCCTCAGGCCGTTTCTTGGACATTGTAGGCTCCCATCAATGATGCACGAGGCATCAGAACTGACACGGCCATCCAAGGCTGTCACTCATACCGGCGTATAGAGGATGGCCCTCGGCGTGCGTGATAGGACCCACCAAACTCGACAAGCATCGTGGACAGGTCGATGATGAACAACGCTCCTCTTCGCATTCGGATTGTTGGCGGATCGCTCGCCGGACTTTTCTGTGGCGCACTGCTGCATCGTGCGGGCCATGACGTTTTGATCTATGAAAGGTCGCGCTCAAACCTATCCACACGAGGAGCCGGATTGGTCGGTGCACGCGACTTGTTCGACGCACTCCGGATGCTTGGCTGCGAACACGTCATGAGGTTGGCAGTAAATGCCAGCTTACAAATATGGCTTGACCGCGATGGACAGATTGTCGGTCACCGAGAGGTGACAGCCTCGCGCTTTTCCTGGGACCTTCTATATCGCGCAGCGCGTAGCAAGGTTCCTGACGCGATTTACATCCAGTCGCGCAAGGCGACAGCCGTGCGGGATAGCCAGGACGGCGCTTCGATCCTATTCGAGGACGGAGGAACCGAAGCGGCAGACGTTGTGATTGGTGCGGACGGTATCGGCTCGGTCGTCCGACAAAGTCTGAATCCCAACGCCTTCAGAAACTCATTTGCTGGATATGTGGCGTGGCGAGCGGTTCTGCCCGAGGCGGTATTGCCTGCCAGTCTCTTACCGCTAAAGGAAGCAATGGTGGGTTTTTCAGCTCCGACCCTTCAGTCGATTGGATATTTAGTACCAGGGCCCAACGGCGAAACCAGAGCGGGTGAGCGGCGACTAAATTGGGGGATGTATCGCCCTCTCGCTGAAAGCGATCTCCCGACCTTCTTTACTGATAACGAAGGTGTCCGCCATGATTTTGGCATCCCGCGCGGCAAGCTTCCCGCTGCGGCGCGTGCGTCGTTCCTAAGAGATGCTGAGAGGCTTTTGCCGCCGCAGTTTGCCGCCGTTGCGAGAGCGGCAGATGATCCGTGGGTTCAAGGAATTTTCGACTACGACGCTCCCCGCATTACCGGCAATCGCATAGCCCTGGTGGGCGATGCTGCATTCACAGTTCGACCGCACACCGCAATGGGAACATCGAAAGCAGCGGGAGACGCAATCGCCTTGGTAAAGGCGATTGCGCATGGCACGGACATCAACGATTCACTGGAGAGATATGCGTCTCGTCGGATGCCCGTAGGCCATTGGCTTGCCGAGCGAGGCCGTGAAATAGGGGCCTCGCTCGGACTATCCGCTCCGGTTACCGTAGAATAGGCGGTCACCGTCCTCCGAGCGGGAATGGAATTAATCCCGTGTCCGAGACGCTGCGGGCAGGAGCATAACTGCAACTGTGATTGCAGACGCGATGAAACAGAACAGCATGGCACCAGAAAGCCCTGCATTATCGACAATTGAGCCCCCTACGAGAGCGCCAACGCCGATGGCAATCTGTCCTACAGTTACCAGCATGGCCTGAGCGTCTTCAGGAGCATCTGGTGCAGCACTCTGCAGGAATGACTGCATACTGATTGGCAGCATCCCGAAGCCCAGCCCCCATGCCGTGACCAAGATCATCGCTACGTACGAGTTGGTCCCCGTCAGCATCAAGAATATGGCCGAACCACCGATCAGGCTCGCCGCTGAGATAGCAGCTTTCCTCACACTTTTAGTAGCGATCCAGCCGCCCAGCATGTTGCCGAAAAACCCTGCAATTCCATTGGCAAGCAGTATCGAGCTAAGGAACGGCCCAGATATGCCGGATCGCTCGTTCAGGAACGGCGTCACATAGGTGAAAGCAGAAAATTGGGCCAGGAAAATTGCCAGAACGGCGAAAACCCCAATTTGCATTTTCGGGCGACGCAAGACGACCGGAATTCCCGACAGTCCTTGCTTGTTCTGCGATGGCAATGACGGAAGCAGCATGGTGATGGAGATCACCGATAGCGCCGAAAGGGTCACCGCCGCCCAGAACGCGACTCGCCAATCGAACAAGTTACCTATCAGGGAGCCAGCCGGAACGCCTGCGACGGTACCAAGCGAAATCCCAGATAGTATCAGTGTCGTTGCCTTCACCCCGTCCGGACCAGGTCGCAGCCTTGGTCCCAACGAGCCTGCGATAGTCCAGAAAGAGCCGACGCCGAGACCAAGGAGGAAGCGCCCCAGCAGGAGCTGGACCAGCCCAGCGGCGGTCGCCGTCAGGACATTCGCGATGGTCAGCAAAATCAGCAGACTTACCAGCAGCTTCTTCCGGTCTATGTTGCCAGCAAAGCCAATAGTAAGTGGGGCGGCAGCGGCTGCAACGAGGCCCGGCATCGTGACCATCAATCCCGCTTGACCGACGGTGATGTTCAGGCTCGCCGCAATTTGCGGCAATAAGCCTAGTGGTATGAACTCGGACGTCACCAGCGCAAACGACCCTACGGCCAGTGAGGCTACACCGAACCACGAGGTGGGCAGCCGCAGCTGCCCATCATTTACGACCGTGCTCATGATGACCTCATGCGCTCTTGGCGAGTTTCTCGCCGTCGGCCTTGGGATAGGTGTTGTAACCTTCCTCGCCTTGGGTGAACCACGTTGCGCTGTCGTCGGGGGTAAGTTCGATGCCTTCAGCAAGTCGGCGCACGTAGTCGGGGTTGGAGATGAAGGGGCGGCCGAACGCCACCGCATCACCAACGCCTGCATCCAAGTCCGCTTGAGCGCGTGCGGCATCGAAATCGGAGTTCAGGATGAGGGGACCCTTGAAAGCTTCCCGCAAGTCTTTCGCGAGCGGGTCCATATCCCCTACCCCGAAGGTCCCGTTCACCGGAGGCTCGCGCAGTTCGAGATGTGCAATTCCGATGCTTGAGAGCGCTTCAGCGGCAGCAGTGAAGACTGGGAGCGGATTGCTATCTGCGACGCCCTGTGTTTCACCGTTCGGTGACAACCGGACACCCGTCCGATCCGCGCCAATGGTATCTGCCACCGCCTGAGTGGTTTCCTTCAGGAAGCGAACGCGGTTCTCAATCGAGCCGCCGTATTTGTCATCACGGAAGTTGGAGTTGTCACGCAGGAACTGGTCAATGAGGTAACCATTGGCGGCATGCAATTGCACGCCATCAAACCCTGCCTCAATCGCGTTGCGAGCACCGTCGCGAAAGTGCTGAACGACTTCAGCAATTTCCTCGACGCTCAGTGCCCGCGCTTCTACATAGGGCTTCTTCCCATCGTAGGTATGCGCCAGGCTGGGAGCTGTCGTTGCCGAGGACGACACCGGCTGAGCGCCGTCAAGGAAGCTTGAATGGACGACGCGGCCCATCTGCCAGAGCTGGGCAATAATACGGCCACCATTTTCGTGCACAGCATCGGTGATCTTTCTCCAGCCGGAAATCTGCTCTGGAGACCAGAGCCCGGTGGCATAAGGCCAGCCGAGACCCAGCTGATTGATGCCAATCGCTTCGCTGATAATCAGACCTGCAGATGCGCGGTCAGCGTAGTATTTGATCATCATCGGAGTGGGTACATGTTCTCGGGTGCCGCGAGCACGCGTCATCGGGGCCATGATGATGCGGTTGGGAGCCTTGATGGCTCCCAGTTCAATCGGGTCAAAAAGAGATGGCATTTGTTTAATCCTTGAAAATTCTCAGGCTTAAGTGGGACGATCAGACGAGACGCGAGCCGCCGTCTACGTTCAGCACCGCGCCGTTCATCCAACCGTTGGCCATGAGGAACACAACAGCAGCACCAGCTTCATCAGCAGTGCCGAGGCGATGCAGCGGCAGGGTCTGCTTCAGGCGGTCGACGTAGGCATCCCGGCCGTCACCGAGCGCCTTCGAAAGGATCGGGGTGTCGATTGGTCCTGGCGAAAGAATGTTCACGCGACGCGGAGCCAGTTCGAGGGCAAGGCCTCTTCCGAGAGCTTCCATCGCTGCGGACGCTGCTGCAAGAATTGCAACGCCGTAGGCATTGGGGCGGTCAGCAAGGGCACCGGAAATGAGGGTGATCGAAGCGTCCTTGGCAAGATTGTCGCCCAATGCCCTGAGGGTGTGGACAGTTGCCCATACGCGTTCGTCGAATGCGCGTTGCAGGTGTTTCGTATCGGCTTCAAGAACCATGCCTGCGACGAATGTACCAGCGAGCAGAACCAGATGGTCGACATGACCGATATCGGCGAGAGCCTTGTAGATCGAATCCGGTTGCGTGACGTCTGCTGTGCGATACCCGGCAAAGCCGTTCTCGTTTGTGAGAGCCTCTGCGCGAACGCTATCAAGTCCGAGAATTGTGACGTTTGCACCTGCTGCCTTGGCCTGCTTCGCAGCTGAAAGGCCGATGCCCGATGTGCCGCCAAATATGAGTACGTTCTTACCTTCGAGGCTTGAGGTGATATACTGGGTGGCCGGAGCCGATACGATCTGGTTCATTGCTTCTCTCCATTTCAGCACCACCATGGTGCGTTGGTAAAAAGATAATTGCTGGCCTGTGGATTGATAATCGTGGCAACATTCGCTTTACTTATTCCATGATGGAACAAATCGGATTTGATAGACTGACTGGGATCATCGCATTTGCCAGGGCCGCGTCGCTTGGCAGCTACACCTCGGCTGCCCGGTCATTAGGCGTCTCACCCTCCGCGATCAGCAAAAGTGTCCAGCGGCTTGAAGAGCACCTTGGTGTCGTTCTTTTCACCCGAACGACGCGATCCTTGACGCTCACCCCAGAAGGACGAGACCTTCACGAACGGTCGCTCCGTTTGCTGCGCGAAGCGGAGGAGATACAGCAGGCGGCCGTAGCGGCTCGCGCGGAGCCCGCTGGGCTCATCAAAGTCACGGCCCCGTTGCCAGTGGGTGTTCACTTGATTGCGCCGGTTCTTCCTGCGTTCAGGGAGCGGTTTCCGAAGGTGCTTGTCGATCTCAGGCTGGGCGACCGATACGATGACATTGTTAAAGAAGGGATCGACGTAGCCATTCGTGTCGGTGAAGTTGGCGATTCTCGTTTGATCGCCCGCAAACTCGCGCCCAACAGGATTTGCGCATTCGCGTCCCCAACTTACCTGGAACGGCGCGGCGTCCCCTTGCGACCTGAAGACCTCGTGGCGCACGACTGCGTGAATTTTCGATATCAAAGTTCTGGCCAACCATTGCGGTGGCCGTTTCGGGTTGGTGACCGCGTTCTTGAGATCATCCCCCCAGCCTCGATTGTTGTCGACAACAGCGATGGGGTTGCAAGTGCGGTGGTCGCGGGAGGCGGAATCGGGATTTCTCCTACCTACATTGCAGCCCAATATCTTGAGCGCGGTCAGCTTGTCCCTGTCCTGAAGGACTATGCGATAGACCGGTTCGACATCATTGCTTTTTGGCCTGAAAGCAGGCGAGGAAATCCAAATGTGAAGGCTTTTGTCGCGTTCTTGACCGAGATGTGCTCCGCTCCGACCCCTTGGGACGTCGTGTTCGCCAACAGCAAAGCGCCGCCGCCCACCGATAGCGAAATTCCGAGAATCTGACCGAGAGTGCTTTTGTTGTTCGCTCATGCTCTGACGAAAGCAGAGTTTGGGCGACATAAAAATCATACCCGCGTATGAACTGATGGCCGTTTGAACCGCCGTCGATAAGAAGTTCCTTCCCGTCCAATGCCCAGAGCCAAGACGGGCTCGCTCAGGACGACAGTTCCCAGGCGACCGCCGAACGGTTGAGTAGCCTCATCCCCAGGTATGATTCCTGCGATCTCGTTCCGATGGTAGGCAGAAAACGCACCGCGTGATGCCAGCCGAGAAGTAGTCTCCTTCCTCGCGCATGAGGTTACGAGGTCTCTTCGCAAGCGGCGACCGCATGCCGGGCCAGCCGGTGGTGCGCCATAACCATCGGAGTTTCCATGCCGATAAAGGCCCAATACGAATTCCTGGTGTTTCTGCTCTTGGCGGTGCTGATCCTGGAGTTCCTTGCTAGGCGGCTGAAGATGCCACCGGCAGCGTCTTTCATCACGGGCGGAATGGTCCTTGCCTTCCTTCCCGGGATACCAAAGGTGGAAATAGACCCCGACCTGATCATGGTCGTGTTCCTGCCACCGCTCCTGATGAGTGGGGCATATTTCACGCTGTGGCAGGACTTCAAAGCGCAAATCAGAGGTATATTATCCCTCGCACTGGGTGCGGTAGTGTTTACGACCATCGTAGTCGGCATGGTTTTGCAGACGTTGTTACCAGACCTGCCGCTGGCTGTGTGTTTTGCTCTAGGTGCAATAGTGTCACCGCCTGACGCTGTCGCTGCGACAGCTGTGCTGAGACGGCTGAACTTGCCAAGGCAACTGCTGTCACTGCTAGAGGGCGAAAGCCTCATCAACGACGCTACCGGTCTCGTTTTGTTTGGAATTGCGGTCGGGGCGGCAGTCACTGGACAATTTAGTCCTTCACACGCAATCGGCTGGTTTATCTGGCTGGTTGTCGCTGGAACTGCCGTTGGCTTCGCCTTCGGATGGCTCGGGATGCGAGTTATCGTGCGACTGGCGGAAACCGAGCTGGTCATCACTGCCACCCTTCTCCTGGCCACAACATCCTACATCGTGGCAGAGGAAATCGGTGGGTCGGGCGTACTCTCGACTGTTGCAACTGGTTTGGTCGTGAGCTGGCAACATCACCACCTCGTATTCGCCGCCACGCGAGTGAGAGCACAGTCCTTTTGGAAAGCACTGGTTTTCGTAATGGAGTCTCTGCTTTTCATCCTCATCGGCCTATCGCTTCGGGACGTGCTGACCCGTCTCGGGGGAGACGCAGATGCCCTAAGTAGAAACCTTATTCCTGTGATCGCAGTCGTCCTGACAGTTATTGTCGCAAGGTTCGTTTGGATCGGCATATGCGCTGCCGTGGCTTGGCCAAGCCAAACTCGTGGGAAGACCAATGTCGTTTCGAACGTTGCGGTCGTCGGTTGGGCAGGCATGCGCGGCGTGGTTACGCTGACAGCAGCGCTCGCATTTCCCTCGGAGCTACCAGGACGCGATCTGGTGCTCCTCTCTGCGTTTGCGGTGATCGTCGTGACAGTTTTCGTCCAAGGCAGCACGCTCGGCGTCCTTGTGAGGATGCTTGGCATCGAAGCGTCCGACGAGAAACAGGACGAACAGAGGCGCAAGAACGAAATTCGCGCTCGGTTAGCTGAAGTTCGCCGCAGGGCACTCCTTGAAAGCGGCAACAGAACCAGTCACCTGGTTGAGCCCCCAACAGCGAATACCGACACCGAAAACATGAAGGCCACGAATAGCGCGTTAGATGATGAGCACTTCAGGATTGTTCTAAAGTTGGTGAAAGAGGCAAGGCAGGAGCTGCTCGCGCTCTATCGCAAGGGCGAAATGCGGGACAGCACCCTCCACGAGATCGAGTATGAACTCGATTTAGAGGAAATGGCTGCACAAAACCGGCTCCAAACACCTGAGCCTGCCGTCACCACAAAGTGACTTATTGATAGTCTTGATGAAGGGGGCGGACGGTAATCACCGCCCCCTGGAAATTCTCAGAGAGACAGACCGCCGTCGATCCGGAAGGCCGCTCCGGTAATGTAACCGGCTTCAGGTCCTGCAAGGTAGGCCACCAGCCCTGCGACCTCCTCGGGCTCTCCGTACCGACCGACTGCCGACATCGACTTCAGAATGTCAGCCACCGCCCCCTCTGTGGGAGCCATTCCCGTGTTGATCGGGCCAGGTTCAACCACATTCACCGTGATCCCGCGACCACCCAGCTCCCTCGCCCAGACACGCGAGTAGGCCGCGACAGCTGCTTTGGACGCGACATAGTCGGCAATACCTGGGAATGCGCCGCGACTGCTCGCAGCGGAGGTACCGATAGAAACGATACGACCACCGTCGGAAAGGATCGGGGCAGCGGCGCGGACTGCGGCAACCACGCCTTTCACATTGATATCAATCTGACGATCAAATGCAGACACATCGTCAGTCTGGTCCGCGAGCGTCCCTGTGATGAAAACGCCTGCTGAGTTCACCAAAATATCCAGGCCGCCCAACGCTGCGTGCGCATCTCCAACAAGCCTCGCGACGTCCGACGGGGTTCCTTGGTCAGCTTGTATTGCAAATCCACGACGACCAACTGCTTCGATTTCGCGAACGACATCGTCTGCCGCGTCCTTAGATGCGGAGTAGCTGAAAGCCACATCGGCACCGTCTCGTGCGAGCCGCTTCGCAATAGCTGCGCCAATCCCGCGAGAAGCTCCCGTCACGAGAGCCTTCTTGCCCTCAAGCGGTTTGGTACTGGTCATTGTAAACTCCTGTCGAGCTGCGCCTAAGCGCGTTGATGATGTAAAACATCTACCGGAGCTGCGATCAGGCGACACTCATACCCGCGTATGAGCGTCGCCTCCGCCGCATCCCCTTGGGGAAGTCCTTGATAGGTGTGAAGTTATGCGAGATAGCCGCCGTCGACCGTGATCGCGGCACCCGTTATGAACGAACTCTCCGGGCCAGCAAGATAAGCGACCATAGATGCAATTTCGCTGTCGTGGCCGAGCCGGTCGAACGGCACAAGAGGCTTCACCAAATCCTCCAGGCCTTCAGTCATCGAGCTGGCGATTGGGCCTGGCTGAACAGTATTGACGCTTATGCCACGGGGAGCCAAGTCTCGTGCCACGCCTTTGGTTAGCGTTGCGACTGCGGCCTTGGTCATCGCGTATACGGAATACCCCGGGAAACCTGCACGTTCTGCGATCACGCTACCGATATTGATGATCCGCGACCCCTCACCCATCAACCGTGAAGCCTCCTGTATCGCAACAAAGACGCCTCTTACATTGATCGCAAACTGTTTATCGAAATCTTCAATGGGAATTTCGCCGGTGGTTCCTGAAATGGACACACCAGCATTGTTGACCAAGATGTCGAACGCTCCAAAATAGCTTCGGACCTGGGCGACCGCCGATATTACGTGCTCCACGCTACCGCTATCTGCCTCAATCGCCAGCACCTCTCCACCGGCTGCGCGAAGCTCTGCCTCCAGGTGTTTCGCTTTGCCCGGCGACTGAGAGTATGTAAATCCGACCCGCGCACCATCATTCACGAGCCGCCTTACGATAGCGGCCCCGATCCCACGCGAGCCGCCGGTAACCATCGCGACTTTGCCTTGTAACGGCTTCGACATTTCGACATCCTTTAAAAATCAAATCGGCACCTACGGCCAATGTGATCAGGATGTGCGGATTAAGGTCCGAGACTATAATGGCGTCTCAGGTCGTTTCAGTTGTGCCGCCCAGGCATCAGTCTTTCATTCATGTGTGCGGCACTCTGTGCAATTTCGCGATGAACCTGGAAGGATACCCCCTTCCCGCTCAACTCCAATAAGTCCATGGATTGAAAACCCGCCAAAACCGCCGCACCATGTTTTCTGGGTCCTGGTCGGTCGCGTACGCGTATTCATCGTCGGCAAGGTTCAACGTGTCGAGTACCTCGTCAAATTCCTGGTGGTTCTTGTAAGCCTTTCGAAACAGCTTCAGGAGGCGCTTGTTCAGGTCCCACCGCGCATCGTCGGACGGTAGGCATTTCGATAGCCTAGTTTCCGCGTCAGAGGGCAGATCGCTACGTAGTATCCTGCTCCTGAGAGAGCTAAGGATCGTGACAAGGACGTCTCGGTAGTTTTCGATGCCATGCTTGATTGACAGAGCGAGCAGGTAAACAAGGAACCGCGTCTCTTCGTCATGCGAAAGGCTAGAGCGGCAAATCTTGAAGGCTGGGAACCAGGCTCGAACGACGGCCTCCGGCTGCATCGGGAAGCCGAAGATGTTCACCGCAGCGACCAAATCCTCCCCAGACGAAATTCTCGCGATCTGATCGAGAAAAACTGGCAAATTGCTTCTAAACAGGGGGAGCCAGCTGTCATGCAGCTCAGACCCGCCGCTGAGGGCAATAGCATCCTGCAATATCTGTTCAGACTGTGCCAAAACATGCTCGGCGAGATCATCGAGATACGGACGTCGCATGAACGCCCGCAGGATTTCAGCCCGTTGCTCATGATTGAGATCAAGTGACCATGCGTTGAGCAAGTCGTCAGTTTCAAGCTTGGCGATAAGTAATGGGCTCAAAAGCTCGGGCCGCCGGGCCACCGCCATTAACACGAACTCGACCGGTATGAGCGGGTCGAGAACCGTCTGATCACCCACAAGCGGTAATATTGCCTCGAAAATCGTCTTGAACGCGGCTCCAAGCTCATTCCGCGACGACATCAGAGCTGGAGTCAGCTCAACCAAATGGGCGGCATCGAGATTTGAGAATATTGACGCCAGCTGGTTTTCATCGTGATCGACGCCGAGGTCCTTATGTTCGATCAAGATGGCCATCAATTCGACGGCACTGATGCTCGTAACTTGCGAAAGCTTGTCGGACCATAAGCCAAGCAAGTCCTTCTTCAGCGTCTCCGCTTGCCCCAGGGGATATTGGGCTAAGACTTTCACCGCCGCTTGGTAAGAGCGCTTCGCGGATCGGGTGGCAAGGTAAACGCCGACCAGCTCAGGTAGTGTTTCTCTTTCAGACTGGATGTCTTTTCCGTATCGCCACAGAAAGCGTCGGAGCGGCGTCACGGTCTGCGACGTCGCATCGGCAACCGCCTCCCCAAGCCAAGGCGAAGAGTCTACATCCACCGTCGGCGCAGTTCCGCGCTTTAGACGCAGAAACTGTCCCTTCAAATCGGAGGTCGTGCTGATCGATCTGAAAACGAACTGTCGCCTGAGGCGGGGCCATTGCTGAGACCAAACCGCAAAAATCGCCTGTTCGAACGCCTGAGAGTCAGCCCTATTGGCGTCTAGCGGGACATCGCCATAGCAAGCCGACAACACCCTTCCAGTGGTGACGGGGTCTGCCCTGCCACCTCGTAAGCGGCGGTTGATTGATATTGGCTTCGAGAAGCCGGTGTCAGAAGCGTAGCCGTCCGGGCGTTTGTGGAGGTCGAGCAAAATGGTGAGATCGATTTGAGTCGCCATCAGAGACTGATCTAAAATCAGCACATGGCTCCACACACAACCTGGGCGCGGCATTTCTGGGGCAAGCCATGTCCGGATTAGAGCGTAGTGCTTGCTATCCGGCAGCGAAAAGCCTGTCAAATAGCTGGAAGACCCTGAAATTTGCGCACCGGGAGCAAGGTCGGAGGCGGCTGCAAGCTCGTATACATCGATGGAAGACAACGAAATCGTGGATGTCAGAAGACGATGGCCATTGGAATAACCAAAGACCGCCTGGCCGACGTCATTTGACTCATTGCTCCTCATTCACCATCCAGGCCACTTAACCATCTAATCGGGTGCGTTAGGTCGTGAGGACCCGCGCCATAACCGACGACATTCACTCTTTCGCTTGCTTTTGCAAGGCGCAACAGGCGCTTTTGCTCCTTCAGGCCATTCGGGTCATCCGGGGCGGGTGGGTTGTCTTTATCGGGTAAGTCGCCCCCCTGCGCCGACACACCATAAATCCTGACTTCGATCCCGCTATTTCGGAGATATTGGTCGAGTAGACCCATCTTCTCTGTGATCCACCGATGCGGCTCATTATGCTCCGGCCCTTTATCCCAAGCCGAGATGATAACCGCTATCCGCCCAATTCGAACAGACATTGGTGGCTGCTGGATGCTATCGAGGAAGTCGACTATCTGCACCTGACGCGGTGTGTCGCCGGGATCAAAAGCCAGCTCTTCAGCACCGTCATCAGGTATCTCGTCTTCATTGACGTCCTCGTCCAGCTGCATCGCTAGATCGATCATGGTAAGACCATCCTGCGGGTCGTTCGCACTAACAAACAGCATAAGGTTGGTAACGCCCTCGAACGCTGATGCAGCCGTGACACTGAGGCTCCTGGTGGCGAAGGCTCTTTCAAATGTCTCGCCCGAAAGATCGGCAAACCGCAGCGAGATGTCCGCCCCTGTCCCTGGGTCTCGCAGGTTCATCGTTACATTTTCATGCTGAAGCGTCTTGGTCCGAGGTACGACCCATCCTTCTTCCCATCGTGTAGCCAAGGTCTCCAGATAACGATGATCACCGATGTGCATGCCCTTAGCCAGAACCGTCGGGAATTCACCCGTATCGACAACATACCAGAGCGCAGCCGCATAGGTCGTTTTCCCAGAGGATTGCAGCCCAACGGCCATATGTCGCAACACGTCAGGCATCCTCAGCTCCAGATTTTTGGCAGGCGGTCGATATGCCGAAGCGCATTGTAAACAGGACCAGGCGCTATATCTGCATCGAGCGGCTCTGATGCCCAACGCTCGACAAGCTCCGCCATTCCGACGATACCCATCTTAACTGCCGCGCGCGGCAGGGCGCATATCCTGTGAACTTCGAAAGGGAAGCCCGCATTCCCAAAGTCCCTCTTGAGTTCCTCCTCGTATTCAGCCAGTTCAGCCGAAAGATCGCGTTCATCCACGATACGAGATATTCGATCAGTTTTCGTCACCACGACCTCAACGGCAGCCGTCTTCGGAAGCATGTCGTTGTCGATAAGCGCTCGAATAGTCTGTTTGAAAATGCGTCGATAACCGTGGCGCGTCTCCAGCTTGGTCAACCTTGCGGCATCCAGCAGGAAACAAACGCGATCCGCGATAGCCAATTCCGTCAATCGGTTCAGTAGCGAGGTGTCGGACCTAGCTGTTTCGAAGGTTTCTCCGGATCGATCTGAGATGATTATTTCAGACACCGTTTCTTCGCGCCGAACTTTCAAATGAAAATATCCGACAGAATCGGCAATACTCGTCCTCGGTGTGACAGGGACGATGCGATCCGCACGGTCTGGATGGAGCAGTGCAAGATGATTGCGCTCGGCAAAAGAATACAAGGTTTGACTACTTACAAACTCATACCCACCGACAGGCCCTTTGCAAAAAAGTCCGTAGAGCGCAGCGAGGAGCGTGGTTTTCCCGGTCTTCTGCTCACCGATCAGCACCACTGTCTGCGCCCGACTTCTGTTACGGTAACCGAATATGCCTTGCTCCGGAATCACCGTGTTAGGCCTGAGCGTGACGGCATCCTCTTCCGGTGACTCTTGCTCTTGTTCGTCTATCTCACCGGTATCCAGATCGTCGGCCTCATCGGCTTCGTAAAGCACGCCTCCAACGCCGGGATCATTTGCGATTGTAGCCATCAGACCCAACCAAGCTTGCTGAGCAAGCGCTCGTGATATGCCTGCACCGCCAGATCGTAACCACTGAGTTTCACGTCAAAGGAAAGGCCGGTGCGGCGCTTGAACTGGGCCCCGACCACCGCCGTGCCATCAAGCAGAACTTCGCCCACCGCCCCATGGATCGGGGCTAGAGCGTAGCGAGAAACAGGCTTTGTGATCAGGCCATCAAATTCATTAGACAGTTCTTTGACAGCGTCACTGACCTTGAACTTCTCCTCTGCGAGATCACCCAAAGCCTTTCGGATAATTCCATATGTTCCGTATGGACCAGGTGCAGCACTCACCATCTCACCGATATCCATACCGATTGCAATCGGCCGCAGGGCGTGCGGAATGCCCCCGATGTCGCGGTTGAGCAAATAGCTTTCGCCACCGAGATGCCACCACAGGAGGTCAACCTCTTCAGCGAGCCGCCTGTTTTCAGCCCACGTAGCTTCAATTGCCGTATTTGCCGATGACACAACTTGCTTGATCTGGCTCCGGTAATCGGCGACTGCAGCTTCAAAGACTTGAACGTCGACAGTTGCGTCATTTTCGTCAGCAAGCTTTTTAATCAAGTCAGTCATGTTTGAAGCCTTACCGGAGAGGACTTCAGGTCTATTGATCGACGATCCCCGACGACGAACGAGGTTTGCCAACGTCTGTCGCGCCGAATACGACAGTCCGTGGTTGTCCACAGTCTGTCGCTTTCCGGCAAAAGCAGCGGCATGGACGATTACAGGCGTTACATGAAGATTTGCGACAAGGCGCTTCTTCAGAAGAAGGGTCGCCATACGGGCAGCCTCTTCGACATCGATTTCAATTCTGAATGTCGGATCGTCTGCGGTGAGTATGCCGCCGAACCAGGACGCCGCATCACTCTCAACTGGCAACGTAAGCCGGTAGGCAAAATAGGCCAGGTCGACTACACGACTGAAAGAATCTTGAATATCCGCGCCAGCTCTCTCAAAGGAGGCGGTTCTCGCCGCGATCAGCTCTCGGTCGTCCGTCGGCTGCAGATTTCGGTATTCAGCGACGAAGTCGAACGCCATTACTTTTTTGCTCCCGTGTACTTTTCGATTTCTTCATTCAATTGCGAAAGTAGTCCTCTTGCCTCCGCTCGACGCACGGCCGCAATGGGGAAGGCATAGTCTGCCAATTTCTGGTCGCCATCCTGGTGCAAATCGAGGTCGGTGATAATCTTGCGCTGGTCGAACTCGCGCAACGACAAGATTTTCACCGCCACGGAGCGAACGGTGGGAGCTGGTTCGGTCAAAACTGTTTCCTTGCCATCACCCGTCAAGGCAGCAGCACTCCTGTCGGCAGCGAGAGCTATTGGCTCGGAGGGCGCTGACCAAGGGCGCAGAGCGTGTTCCAAAATCCATGGATCGTTCCCTTCCTCATCAGTAGCTGCAATATACCGTGCTCCCAGCAAATGTCGTACCCATAGTTTGATCTTCAGGACGCGTTTGTCCGAAGGTCCTTCGACCGAGAGATCAATGAAATTGTACCCCGGCTGCCATCCCCTTTCATCTCGGTCTGGCTGAAGGGCTCCTGCCTTGAGGCGTGTAAATTTTTTATATTCATCAACGCGCACGGCATGTTCGTGCCCAAAAAGATGAAGCTTGGCCACCGCATCAATGCGGTTTTGGAATTCCGCTTTGTTTCTGAGCCAATTGAAAGGATGGTGACACATAACAAGATGCGTTATCCCGTCGTCACGCTTTATGATTTCGGCAGCAGACGGGTCGACGAACATCTTGTTGACGTCATCTTCGGCGTCACAAACGAGGACCGAGTTGAAACCCCATACCCTGAGCAACGATCTGTCATTGAGAACAAAATCGCGCTTTGCATAGGGATTTTGTCCGGTTTCCGGTTCATAGTATCCTATTTCACAGAGGAATTTCGCCGCAAACCGATTGTAGTTCTCGATTGGCTTAAACAGCATCTCAGACGACGCTTTGCTATCGACATAGCGCTTTATCGCCGCATTGGACGCCCCGACGTCTGTCTCCCGAAGTTTCTTGCGAGCGTCCTCGTGCATAGGCTCAGAGGCTGCCCGGCGGTCAACATCATGATTACCCGGGATAACAACGATATTTTCGAACTTGCAACCAGCAGCTGGGCAAAGTTCTTCCTCAAGCCATTTGGCGGCGAACTCATACTCAGCCTGTTGACCATGATAAGCAATGTCACCTGAGATCAGGATAGCATCGACATCTTGGCCGATTTTCGCCCGCATTTTCTTGACATCGTCGACCGTATCGTCGCGGAGGCCAAGGTTTTGGTCATACGGCTTATTGATATCGCGATTGCTGAAGTGGATGTCAGACAGATGCAGTATAAGCATGGAACGACTCTGTTTACGCCTTGCGAAGAATGCAATCACAGGATGACTCGCGCAAGTCATTCCAGCATTATTACATCACCGTATTTCGATGAGAATGACGCCACCGGCTCAAATTATCGACCTGTGACGCTCATATAACGAACAACCTCTGGACGATTGCCGATGACAGGTTGAGCTGTTTCTATTTTTTGGATGCCATGGGCAGGCTGATCGACTGTCGGAAACCATCCCGATCATATATGGTTGGTCACAGAGTTCTCGGTTCTGCATGGCACAAGCCTATTGAGGACCACGCAAACGACAATCATACTGACGTATGAGTGTCGTGAACATCCAGCCTCAGTCTGCGAGTTGGTCGATGACGAATGTCCCGATCTCCTCGATGACTTCCTTCACCGGTCGCGGCCCAGTGCCGAGATTTAACGTGACGTGGTGTGTGCCGATGAACCTCAATTGCTGCAGAACTTCGACCAGTTGATTTCGGCCACATCGATAACCCAGCTCTATTCCGGTGAGCGGAGCGTCAGCATCGTCGGCAAGCTCCAGATTCATGGAAGTTGAAAAGCTCCTGAATCCTCCACCCGCCTTTGATACAGCAGTATGCCAGAGAGCGATGCGATCTTTCTGTATTGCCAGGTCACGATGATAAGTCGCCCAGCCAGTCGAGTTTCTAGCGATCCATTCCAGCGACTGGGAAGCCGATCCCACCGCAAGCATTGGAACCTTGACCTCAGTTCGCGGACGCAGCCAGAACCTCGTTGTCTCACCGTTGCCGTCCTCGCTCGCGATCTGATCATCATCGAGCGCGTTCTTGAGCACGCTCCATTTCTCTCGGAACAGCACTTTCCTGTCTTCGTATTTTTGATCGAAGATTTTGAATTCGGGCGGCCTGTCGCCTGATCCCAATCCAAGGACAAACCGGTCGCCTGACAAGGCCTGCAACGACAAAGCTGCTTTCGCCACATGAAGGGGATGACGCAGAGTTAGGACGACTGCCCCGGTGACGAGACGAATTGACGACGTAGATACTGCTATCGCGGAGAGAAGGACAAACGGGTCCGAATGGCCCATGGGGTCAGGGTAGCCATCATTATTCAATGGCACGTCCCGCACCCAAACCGCTTGAAAACCGAATTTTTCTGCGAGCTTGACCAGATCGATCTGCTCTTTGAACCGGACATCTGTGGCGATGCGCGGCTGAAGTGGGAGCACAATTCCAAGGCTGAGACGATTTGCGGCAAACAGCATCGAAACTCCAGGGCAGAGGAAGCGGACGTTCGAACCAACCGGTTCACCGTGACATGTAGTGACAAACTGCGGTCTGTGCGATGCTTCAATGGGCAAACGAGTCGGTCGGCAAACTTAACTCGATCATGCGATTTGCAGTAGGCGGCACCGTTCTTCGGTGATTTGGAGAGAACTACCGAGATGTGGGGGAGGATCATTGGCGGTGTAACTTGTCTGCTTGCCGTGGCTTGGGGCGTATCAACGTGGTGCGATGGCGAAGTGCCGTATGAGCCCACTGCCGTTTTTTTGGCATCGCTGTTGGCATGGCTCGGTATCGAGTTCCGCACGGGTTCCTCGACACACAGCATCAACGCAACAATCCATCCGCATGACGTCGAGTTGGCTATGAAACTCCGGGAGTTACTCAATCGCGAGACGAAACGCCAACTGCGTGAGCGGTCTTTCGGGGAAACATTTGTATGGTCTCGTCTTCATGCTCTTGAGGAACTGGCGGAATGGACAGGACCAGATTTCGAGTTTGTTGATCGCGATTTGGATAATCTCGCTGCGGAAATCACGCGAAAATCCTCTGATCTTCTAACATCAATATTGGAGAAGGTTTATCAGGTGGGCCACACCGGAGATCGATTTTCAGTGGTACCGAACTCGGAACGCATCTCAGACTGGCATAGTGGAGAGACGGCCATTTTCACAGGTCAACTGGATGACCAAGCGACCTCAATCGTGGACTTAGCCGACGAATTTGAAAGGAGATTCAGGCTTCTTTCTCCGGAAAGCTACCAGTCAATTGCGGGAGAGCGACCTGCTACCAGCAGCGGGGAGTAAGCCGCCCTCTGTCGATAAGGCCTTCCCTAGCCTCGGAAAACTTAGTGTCCAATCCCAATTTCCTTGACAGGTACTCCTCCTCCGCTGAGCATGAAGCGGTAATTGGCTTTGAAGGAACAAAGTTTTTGGGTGTTTCAAGTGAACTTATTTCGCGAGTTGTCCGATCAGCAAACACGCTCGAAAGCCAGTCGCATGTGGAAGTGAGCCGCCTCCTAAACCGTGCTATCGCAGAAGTGGAAGAGTTACGAGCGGAAGCTGGCATCATTCCAGTCGCAAACCGAGACGCTCTGGTTCTCGTTCGAGCGGTCGCCGCACAAACCTCGCAAGTGCCAAACGAAGAATGGAGACGTGCGTTGCTGGATGCGGCCGAGATGATCCGAGACCTTCATATCCTTATAGAATCCGGCACCAAATTCACAATCGTTAACGCGGCAGAGATTTGAGACTGCCGCGAGCCATCGTTTTCTATCGCACTTGCGCAGACGGTTTCGCCACGCGTGAGGCGAAGCGAAACCGTTACTTACACCATTGAAAAGCTTCAGATGGCGTGGCGCTTAAGGTTCAATCTAACGTAAGCTTCATGGAAGCCAGACCTCAAATAGTTGTCTCGGGATGTGTGCTTGCCTTCCGGCTCGGAGGGCCGCCCCGTCTCGGCGCTCACGAATTTCACGCCCTGTTCGGCAGCAATTTTTTCACGCCCAGAAATCAGGGAAGCCTGTACACCCAGCTTCCTCCAATTCGACAGCGTGCCATCGATACCGAGCCATGAAAACTGGCCGTCGGTATACATTGCACCACAGCCAACAGGGATGCCACGATATCGCGCCACAAGGGTAACCCAGCGCGGGCGACCGACAAGAGCTGCAAACCATGGGGCCGTCTCAGCAGGCAGTCCAAACGACTCCACGACCAGCAGACCGAAAAGCCCACCATCTGTCGTCGGCCTGACAGAGATGTCTCCATCCCCCTCCGACGTCTTCCCGTCTTGACCCGACACCTTCTTAAGCAGCTTCGACCAGCCGTTACCTGACGACGAAAGCCCCGTGACCAACGCATATTCTCGTATCTGAAGGCCAGCCTCGTCGTCGGGGACCTGGATCGCCCAATCCTCGGCGTTTCCCTCAAGCCACGCCGATGCCTCTGCCAAATCATCCTGCTCGACCAGGATGCTGCGATTGAATTCCGTTATCGGAATTGCACTGCTTCCGAGAACGGGTGATTGGCCGATTTTCGTTTGGCGCAAGGAGAATTGCTCTCGAACGAAATCCGGAGCCGCCTCGAACATGTCGAACCAGGCATCCCTCTCGACCTTCTCAATTTCTTGCGCGGATGGATTTGAACCAAGCGTGTCAGTCATTGGAAACCCCTTTAATGCAATGATTTGCTTTTCACGAGGGAGGATGGTGAAAATCAAACGGCAGCCTTAGTCCATAATACCGGGGTATAATTGGCAGCCTTGCTTCCCGCTCGAACGCCGACTTCGCACTGCGCTGAGCGAAATTCGTGAATTTGTTTCAGGGGTTTCTTTCCGCAGATCATACTGATCGTAGGATCGCCGGACGCCATATCGCTGAGAACCTCAAACAGGAGTCGCTCTATGGCACAGAAAATCCCATCCACTTCCGTTGGCCTGAATCGTGCCAATCACGTTGGTATCGTGGTGTCTGACTTGAACGAGTCGATCAGGTTCTATGAAGCATTGACCGGGACGAAGATCGAAAACGTCGATGAGATTGGCGGCCCACGAATGGCTGCAGTTCAAGGCCTCGACAAGGTTTTGATAAAATATGCCAACGTGCATCTCGAAAACCTAAATATCGACTTGCTGCAGTACGACGATCCCAAACCGAAAAAAGCGAGCTATTCGGGCAATGACATCAGTGCCATGCACCTTTGCTTTGAAGTCGATGACCTCGATGCCGTCTATAAGAGGATGCGTGATGCGGGTCTGGAATTCTCGGGTGAACCAATTGTCTTTGAAGATGGGGATGGCCTGAAGGCCGGAGCTGGAACAGCGGTCGCCTATTTTGACGATCCAGACGGGACCCATCTCGAAATCATCGCGCCAGTGGGGCCTTTCAAGCGCAAGTAAGAACGCAGGGATGGCCCGGGATTGACCGGGCCATCGAAATTTTCAGCCAGCATCCCATACCGGCGCGAGACCGGGAGGACTCACAAGGCGACCATCGAGCTGTGCGAGCGACGAGATACGGCTCATGTCCTCACTAGAAAGCTGGAAGTCAAAGATCGCGGCGTTCGCAAGCGCCCTCTCCTCCGAAACGGTTTTTGACAAGGCGACGAAGCCTTGCTGAACGATCCATCGCAGCACTACCTGCGCGACGGATCGACCAAGTCCTTGGGCAATTTCCTTCAGTACGGCGTCCTCGAAGACCTTGCCGTCCGCCATCGGGTAGTAGCCGGTTACAGACATGCCAAGATCGTTCGCAGCTCTCGTCACCACCGTCTGATCGAGATAAGGATGAAACTCGATCTGGTTGTTGACGATAGGGAGCTCGCTTAGGCTTAGTGCTTCCTTCATCAGGCTCGTTGTGAAATTTGACACGCCGATGTGTCGTGCTTTGCCTGCCTTCGCGACCGCATTCAACGAAGCAATCTGCTCAGCAAGCGGTACCGCCTCATTTGGCCAGTGCAATAGAAGAAGATCGACGTAGTCGGAGCGGAGCAACCGCAGGCTTTCCTCTACAGATGCTGCAAATTTTGAGGCATCGTAGTTTTCGATCCAAACTTTGGTCGTCAGAAAAACGTCTTGACGAGACACGCCTGACTTTTCCAATCCAATCCCGACACTGCCTTCATTGCCATATATCTGGGCTGTATCGATGTGCCGGTACCCGTTCGCCAAGACGTATGACACCATCCGCGCGGTGTCCTCGCCTGTCATCCTGAATGTCCCAAAGCCAAGTGCCGGGATCGACGCCCCGTTTGCAGTCACCAATTTCATTGTTCGTCCTTCCCTTGATCATCTTAAGTCGGGCGGCCGTGCTGCACGCACGATGAGCCACTCATACTGGGGGGCAGATAGGACGCTCGATTTCACGAGATAAGCGCCTATATCAGACGGATACTCCTGAATTCATTTCACAGGTGACGAGTGGATAACACAGCGGGCGAGATGCAGGTGTTCGTCGAGACAGCGCGGCACCAGAGCTTTTCGAAAGCAGGCAAAGAACTGCGCCTTTCAGCCTCGGCGATCAGCAAGGTTGTAAGTCGCCTCGAACAGCGTCTCGGAACTAGGCTAATGGTTCGGTCGACACGCAGTCTGCAACTGACACCTGAAGGTGAAATCTACCTCGCAAGAGCCCAGCGCATACTCGACGATATTCGAGAGACCGAAGAGATCGTCGCGTCCGCTCAAGCAGCTGGGCCAAGGGGGCGAATCCGGGTCAGTGCATCGGTTGCGTTCGGCGTCAGGTACATTGTGCCTCTCGTTCCTGAATTCCTAGCAAGTTTTCCGGATGTGCAGCTAGACTTAGCACTTACCGACGGCATCATCGATATCGTCGGTGAGCGGGCCGACATCGCTATCCGGTCTGGCAATCTGCCTGACACGTCACTGATTGCTCGAAAATTGATGGACAGTGAGCGAGTTATCGTCGCGTCGCCAGAATATTTGCGAGCCCACGGGACACCAACCGTTCCCGGCGACCTGGAGAGCCATAATTGTATGACCTTCGATTTCAGGCAGTCGTGGGAGGAATGGCCGTTCAAAGACCCTCAGACCGGAAATGTGTACAAATTGACCGTTAGAGGAAATTTCGAAACCAACAATGGACCGACCATGCGATCACTTTGCCTGGCCGGAATGGGTTTGGCGCGGGTCGGGCGTTTTCATGTTCAGCCCGATATAGAGGCTGGTTTGCTTGTGCCAGTTTTGGAAGAGCACAATGGCGGCGATATTGAGCCCATCAATGCCGTGTTCGCAGGGCACCCTCACCTCGCGAAACGCATCAGGGCGTTCATCGATTTCGTGTCTGAGCGCCTGTGATAAATGGCGTCCCGCCAACTGATGACGCAGCCGATGCGGCTAGACTCGCATCGGCTGCGTGCTTTGGCACAGTAACAGCATTTCGCTCAATTGATCAGCTCACGCCTTGATCGTTCTCGGAATTAAGATCATCAGGCCTTATGCCTTCATCGTTTGCCTTTCCGCTGTTGGTATCTGACGAGCCTGTTGCTCCTACACCACCCCCGTGGTGAGGGGACCAGGTCTGAGGCAACCCAGAACCAACTGCCTCCTCCTCCGCCTCTCGCCAGTGACGCTCATGTTGCCCTTCGGGACGGCCTTCGGCTTCCCATTTCCCGTAAGCTGCGTCGCGAATTTTGTTTTCATCAATCATCGAGTTCTCTCCCTGGTCATCCATGTAGTCAACTTCGTTTGTAGCGAGATATGAACCGAGCTAGAAAGCAGGAGTTCCGGCCCATTCAGCTGCCGCACAAGAAGCTGAATTCGGTACCGGAAGATCAGTTCATGCGGTTGATGTCAGCGCGGCTTTCAGCTGCCCAGCTTAAGACATGCTAACTATTACTTCTCGCCGCTCTCACCAGCGGGCCAGTCGTTAGACGGCTCCTCCACAACAGAGGTGTCATCAGCTGGATCAGGATCGCGGTCGTACGCAACTCGTAGGTTATTAATCTCACTAACAATGGCGTCGAAGATACGTTCGGGGGGCACACCGCCCACGACAAAGCCATCAACGAGCTGTTCGACTTTCAGCTTAAGCTCTGTGCTCCACTCTTCGGTCACATGTTCCTCCTTGAGATGAGGCGCGACGGAACAGCCTCGCCTTCCTATGGGCACAACGCGCCGAAGGCGCTGGGTTTCCGTCCGCTACCGTACAGAGCTGTTCGGGAATTGGGCTCCCTGTTCGAATCGAGGTATCCCCGAAGCTCCGTATGGAGTTTCGGAATGCTCGAAATAAATGACCTTGAAGCTGAGCAGGTTTACTGGGCAAGGCGGCGGTCATCAGCCGAGGATGATCGGCCGGAAGTGGTGCAGATTTCCACGGTTTTCGGGTTGTCTCGCGATTATTGGAGTGTTGCGATGCTCGGAACGGACCAGCACTACTCACTCAACGAGTTTGTATTTCTGGCGGAAATCGAGCCCCTTACCTAGAGGTAGATAGCGAGCCATTGCGAAATGGCGTCGACATTAAACCTGCGTATAGGGCGAAAGGGTTGATGGAATGTGCGATTGAAATGTTTGCGCCCCTTCCCGCCTTTCAAGGTGGCGTGTCTATAACGTCCGAGCAGGCCGATTGAATGAACATTTTAATCTCAGCGGTTTTTGCGCTGTCGGCGGCAGTCAGATTTTCGAGCGGCGATCCTAATATCGATTTCGACGCTGCCGCCGTCCCAACCGAACTGCATGATATCGTTGGCTTCTTCGAACTCGAAATTGCAATACTGGCGCTGCTTTCACCGACCCGCAAAGTTGGATGGATAACCGGCTTGATCTTGTGCCCCATCGCAGCCGTAGAGTTCGCCTTGAAAGGCGATTGGTTGCAGGTAAGCATCTCAGCCGTTCTCATGGTGCTGCTGTTGCTGCGGCAGCGAAAGGGTCAGCGTTCTTGTGTGGCGTGACCCTCCACCTCCAATAGGCGGACAAACCCACAGTCCCGCCATTCTTTTTGCTCTTTCGGAGCCCATCTCCTCGATTACATCAGAGAATCCCCAGGACAGCCCTCATGACCGTCGTTGCCTCATACATCTATCGTGGCGGTAAACGCGCCGAAGAACTGCCAATCACTTCAGACCATTTTAAAGCAAACGATGGCGACTTTGCGTGGATTGGGCTCACCGAACCGACTACCGACGAGATGGCAAGTCTCGGAAAAATGTTTGGGCTGCATCCCCTGGCTATGGAGGATGCCCTTAACGGAAAACAGGTCCCAAAGGTCGATATCTACGGTGACCAGCTTTTCGTTATCATGAAGACTGCTCATCTCGACGGTGACAAGATCGCTTATGGAGAGACCTGCGTCTTCATGGGCAAGCACCATTTGATTTCGGTCCGCCAAGGATCAGCTCGGTCGCACAAGCAGCTCCGAGAACAACTGGAACAATCGCCCAACCTGCTGGAGCACGGCCCTGACTACGTACTTCACGGGATCATCGACTTCGTCGTCGATGGTTACCTTCCAATGGTCGAGACCATGGAGGATAAGGTCTTGGAGATGGAGAAACATGTCCTGACCTCCTTCCTAGACCGAAAGCAGGTGAAACGTTTGTTCGGCATGAGACGCCAGGTTATTCGCTTCCACCGCGTCCTTGGTCCGATGTCCGAAGTCGCTGGCAAGCTCAGTCACCTTGACTTGCCGTGTATCGATGAGAACGCAAAACCCTTCTTCAAGGACGTCCTCGACCATGTACGCAGGGCAGAGGCCATGGTGGCAGGCTTGCAGGATGTAATTACATCGGTGTTTGAAGCAGCAAACCTCCTTGAGCAACAACGCCAGGGGGCGATAACGCGTCAACTCGCGGCCTGGGCCGCGATCCTTGCCGTGCCAACCGCAATTGCCGGGATTTATGGGATGAATTTCGAAAACATCCCCGAGCTTAAATTGGAGTACGGCTACTATGTCGTGCTCGCTGTGATCGCGACCCTTTGCGCGGTGCTCTATTACAGGTTCAAAAAAACGGGCTGGCTTTGATTTATCGCCGCCGACGATCAGCGAGACCTCAACGTCATAACGAGGAAACGGCCTGAACGAGCTTCTCCCTTAGCCCGGCCATCGTAAGGACCTTGATCATCTCAGCGGCGCAAAACAGTTTATCGCCCTCGATCCAGATGGCATCAGGCCCCTCGTTAACCCGGATAGGCGCTAAGGTTGCCAGCCGGGCGGCCGTTTTTGGCTCCGAGAAGCCGATAGTGATGATGCAGCTTTGTACCGCCTTTAAGATTGGATCGTAGGACACGGACGGCTCCATTTCCACCCAGTTGGAAAACCAAGCTTGCAACTTCTACGAAATTTCGTAGGTTTCGCTCAACCGCATTCTTCTATGGCATTCCAGTTCCAACACAAGGGATACCGAAATGAAAAGCTTGCGTACCCTGCTCATGTCATCGCTCTGCATATCTGCCTCCGCAGCTTCGGCATCTGAAATCAAAATTGTTTCCTGGAACGTCGCAGCGTCGTCTTATGAAAAGGTTCTGGCTCGGGCGTCGGACTATAAAGCTATGTCCGAAAGTCTGCAGCCGGACGTGATCGTCATGATCGAATTGACCGGTCGGGCGGACCTGAAAGCCATAGCAGACGCGATAGGCTGGCCTACCTATTATGCGGCCCTGTCCGATGGGCAATTACAAGGTCCGGAAATCCATGCAAGCCTGGAAGTTGGGGTTCTTTCGAAAATGCCCGTGGCTGGCGTAATCGAATACGACCCGAAGCCCGATGGGCGTACTCATCGGGTATTCACGAACGCAAAGCCTGATGGCGATGAGACCATATCAATCACTGAGAAGCCGCTAAAGGGTGTGGATCAGATGGGTTTGGCGGCGACAGATCGAGGTACACTGCGTGTCGACCTCGCAAATGGCCTAACAATATTTCCGGTACATTTGAAATCCAATTCCAATGACGCATGCTTTGCAGCCAGTGACGCCATCTCAGGCCTGAAGAAATTAGGTTTGCCTGCAGTCCCCGCGCTTCAAGATATCCTCGATAAAGGATCAGATGCCAAAGCGAAGGCGGACAAGGACAATGCGTTCAAGCGCGAGCGCGTAGTAGCCGCAACTAAGGTCGTTGCGGACGAGGCCGTCGACGAAGGCAGGACCGTTCTGATCGCAGGTGATTGGAACACATCGTTCGAACCCGGAAAGTTTGGGAACTCGCTAGCCGACTGCCAGCTTGCAGCATTTTCATGCGCCAAGGCTCCCTTTCCCGCCAACGCTTGCAACGGCGACGGATATGACGACACTTTCGCTATCCTGACTGCTCCGCTTTTCGGCACTCAGAAGTGGTCCATCTTGACCAAGAACCTTGGCCGCACGTTCGATGACAACGATTTCGCGGACAAGGCGATTGATCACATGGCAGTTCCAGATGGCCAGACCGAAGCGTTTGATGCTCCCAAGGTCGGCCCCCAGACATTCGGTTCGGATCACTACCCTGTAACAACCGTCTGGCGGGCTCCCTGAATCTAGAACATGCGAGCCGACATACCATTCCAGGGCCCGCGAACGTCGTCGCGGGAACCTGAAATCGTTCTATTCATTAAGCCGTGTCATGGAGCGTTCGATGTTTTCCTCAAGACGTCTTTGGAAACAAAGGCGTCACGTTTGACGCCCCCGTTTGCGTCGAGTTCGGCTTTCCTACCTCTCTCGCTTTGAACTTTTCCACGTCACGAAGAACCGCGAGAAAGCCCCGGTCCTGATGGTAATAGTCCGGCTTATCCGGCAACTTCAGATCAAATTCGATTTCGATACGTGCGATCAGGTCCATCGCAGTGGCTGCCAGTCGCGAGTACCCTTCAAGGCGGCGCTCGAAGAAACCATCGTATGCGTGCTTCGAAAGATCGAGACTGTCCAAGGCATTCTCGAAATTCGCGACGCGGTTCGAAAACCACATGACGGCTTCGCCGAGATCATCACCCAGCAGACGCCAGTCAGCGTCCTTCGGCAGAGCAAGTACGGGCTCTGGAGCATGAAAAGCGAACTCGACCTGATCACCCTGATTGAATTCGGGTGTGTCATGGACCGCCCCGTAACATGCACCGACATAGTCATCGAGTGCCAGGAGAGTCACCATGGCGAGGTTACGGCGATCAGAATGACCGGGTTTAACCCTGGATCGACCCCACACCCACCCTGTAAATGCTTGGCTCCCTGCACCGAGAGCGAAGCCTCCAGCGCCGATCAGCGCTCCGAGTGACATGATGCCTTGGGTAGTGCCGAAAAAATCAGTCACGGATACCTCATTTGATGAACGCGAAGTCAACCGACGAAGCTCAGAGACGCGTATGGAATCACGCGTCGCAATTCAGTTTGCCTTAAAACAAGCTGTTGGAAAGTTCGGACTTACGGGACTTCGGCTGTTCCACAGGATTGAAAACATTATCTTCACAATCAAATGTGATGCGTCACGGCTAGCTTCAAGAGCTTCATCTGAGTGCAAGGTCTCAGGTTGCTGGCGAGAAATCGCTGCGAGTAGGAAGGTTCGGCGAAATTGTGCTGGTTGAGCAGCGATTCAAGACAGAGAAATGCCGCTCTTCTATGCTTATGGGGACTATTTCTGTCTGGTTTGCTGCCGGTTCCCTCTGCTCTTGCCAAAGACGACACGGTCGATGTTTGCAGCTACGAATCCAAGATCGACGGACGCTCCATATGCATCAGAACGCAGTCCTTCAATGCCGACCTTTGCGCCGCGATGGAAACCTTGGCCAACCGAAGTGACGTCCCTGCCCCATTCTTCGCCCGGCTGATCTGGCGTGAAAGTCTTTTTCGGCCGGAAGCTGTCAGTCCCAAAGGTGCGGAGGGTATCGCTCAATTCATGCCTGACACGGCGCGTCTACGTGGGCTCCAAAACTCATTTCAAGTCTTAGAAGCGCTCGATACGTCGGCTCGGTACCTGGCCGAACTGAAAGACCGTTTTGGCAATTTTGGTCTTGCCGCTGCTGCCTACAATGCGGGCGAGAATGGTCTACGCCGATTTCTATCGTCTGGTCGATTGCCTCTGGAAACCAGGGATTATGTGTTCGCCATCACCGGTCACCAAGTGGAGACATGGAGGGATCGCCCTCCCGAAGTCGCCGCACCCGTCCTGGACGAGGGAAAATCGTTCATTGACGCTTGCCGAACCCTAGCAGACACCCGACGAATGAGTGAGCCCGTCGTGGCCAGGTCCGCTGATTGGGCCGCATGGGGCATCCAGTTGGCTGCTCACTACAATCCCGCTGTAGCAGACCGCCTCTACATAGCCGCCATTTCCCGCCTGCCCTCACCACTGAATGCCGAGAGAGCGCTGATCGTCAGGCAACGCGGCGGGAACTTTGGCTATCGACCACGCTATGCCGCGAGGATCGGCAAGGAAACACGAACGGATGCCATCAAGGTCTGTGCCGCAATCAAGTCGAACGGCGTTGCCTGCACGGTGTTCAAGAACCACTGATTGGCCAAAGGTTCAGAACGTTGAGAAGGCTCGTCTTCGTCGTTACGAATGAGCGGGGGCGATGGCGTTTCATTTTCGGATGCTCCAACTCTTCGCTGATTTTTCATTCGGCGTATGGCCGACAAATGAAGGGACAGTGCCGAGCGAAAACGTTTTCGCTGATCAATTGCGATCAGTCGAGCCAAAGCGCGTAGGGTTCTCACCTGATCCATGCCTGGTTCTCCTTGCGCTGACCAACGCAGGAGAAAGCAATGCGATCCAAATTGCGGAAACCACCAAGCGTGCGCTGACGTCGGCACTTCGGGCGCACTTTAACCTAATGTGAGACAGGCAACGTTGATAGTGCCATGCACTCTGCCGCGTGATGATAGGCCAGCTGCGGAGCAATGCATCTTGCTCTGGCGGTTCAATGTAACAGCAGGAACCCGACGCCATACGCATTCTTCCCGGAATTCGCGGCATTTGCAAACGATTTGCCTCACCGAGGACTCGACCTAAGCGAGCACATCTGTTGTGATACCCGCTGGGGAAAATGGGGGAAATATGAGATGCGCCAAGTCATTGCCACCCTTGGGGCGGTGCTTAGCCTGAGCGGGTGCGTCGAAACGGTATCAGGAGATCGTCTCGACAAGTACCAAGGCACAATCCGGGACGTATACCTAAGTCAGGTAAATAGACAGCTAGCCGCGTCGATTGACGATAGTTACGCAATTCCAGTGTTCATCAATTACCAATCTGCCGTACTTCAAGGAAGCGCAGCCTTCACCGCATCACCCTCAAGAACATTCGCGCCGACGGGCATCACGTCGGTGGTCGGACTTACTGCTGGCCCGATGTCCTCGTCGTCTGCTTTGACGGCCGCGACCTTCAACATTCCGAAGGGCCTTCAAGTTGCTCGCGATCTTTTTGCTTACGCAACCGCGAACAAACCCATGAGAAAAGAAGACGAGAATCTTCTTTTATTTCCGCCACCGGCATATGGCTGGCTCCATCATGCGCCATTGGGATCGCGCCCCGCTGCGTGTCAATCTGGATGCAATTTCATTGATAACGCTGGGAAATACTCTCTCTACAGCACAGATGCCAAGGCCTACAGCGATTTCGTGATACTGGCTTACCAGGCACTTCAGCTGCAAGAGCAGACGACAACTGCGTCCGGAAACCAGCCAAACATATCAAAAGGAACGGGGTCCAAACCGTCAGGTTCGAAGCCGGGCGGAGATAATATCAAGCGACAGCGCCCATACTCGTTCACGGTCGATCCGGGTGCCCCTCCTTCCGGGCCAACTCCGCAGATTACCGTGCCTACCCAATAGATAATCCGCGAAAATGTGGAGGGATGCTAGACGGGCGTTGCAACAGGGGTCGTCCCTAAAGACGCGGTGACCGTCTGCTCCTCAAATGTTTGGCAAAGACAAAGGCGGGCATCACTTACTTTCATAAGACGGGCCCGATACTTCTCAAAATCAGACCCGTCATCAGCAAGAGCAGAAATATCTAGCCAAACCAAATTTGTCGATTGTCGCCACCGCAAACCGCCTTCGACCTCTTGGGCGGTCATCTTGCATTTCATCGCATAGACGAATTTTTCATCATCGCCGACGAAGAGCTGCGATATATACAAAACACCGATCTCTCCCTCGTCATCTATAAATGATGTCTCGGTTTTGAAAGACAGTCCCTTCGCCCCGCTGGCATTCGTTCGGAACGAATTGACAGTCGAGATGTCGGTTGAGGCGTCATAGATAGCCGCAAGCGGCACTGCACGATCCGTCACACCGGCCTCCCCGCGAATTTCGTCGAACGCTTTCAGGACAGCGACGAACTGATCTGCATCCTGCGACTCCCAGTGCGTAACGTTGACTGTGCCCAGCGTTTCCATTCCTCCTTTCCCATGAAAGGCGATAATGCATCCAGGTTTTTCCAGAGCAGCGAGTATCCGGAAATACATCATCCAGTCCGCGACCGTATGGCTCTTTTCAGGCTCCCAACCACTGACTGTACGGAACGAAACTTTGCTATATCCAAACTCACCTACCAGATATCGTGATCGAAGCAGGACTTTGAAATGCTCGGCTGGTATCCCAGACACACCCGGTGAGATTACTTCGCATCGTACCTCAACGCGATCTGTATCGCTCGAACCGATCAGCATTGTGCAGGTCTCGCGGGGTATTGGATTGAATAATGCGCTCACTCCATGGGACTGTGGTGCAAATCGCAAATCGGGAAGCTTGATCCCCCATCGTTCCTCGCTGACCTGAAAGCGATCCAGCAGCACCGGCCGAAGTCCGAGTAGAGCGTCGACCAAATGAGAAACGTCTTCGCCAGAAAATTCGCCTTCGATAGTTGTCTGCCTACCCACGACGTAGCCTGAGGTCTTTTTCTGCGAGGCTTTCTTCTCGGCATAGATATCCATATCAGGCCCAATGGAATGGGCAAGAAAATCGAGCAGCTTTGAAGGAGAAAGGCCGATGGTCGAGGCCTCTTTGACCCTGAAGCTTATGGTCTTGCTGGCAAGGTCTGTGCTCTTCTTGGCAAATTCTTTTCGTAACCGCTTAAGGATTTTTTCCAGATGTCCGTCAACGAGATGGATCATTTTCATCTCGACGGCATCAAGACCTTCGGACATTCGGATTATGCAGATGAAAGCAGGCTGCGGCGTCTTGGCCAAGCGCTCAGCAACCGACAAGGAGAGTTTAACGTCCTTCGTATCTGTGAGAACGGTCTTTATCTGAAGCGCACAAGCCAAAGGCGCTGGTCGCTGATCAAACGGTACGCTGGGGTCGCGAGCTGCCAACTTCGCTTCGATAACACGATCCTTGCCGACCCTATCCGGCTCTATCCTTCCGTACAGCAACCCCGCCTTGTTCGCGATGCCGTCGAAAAAAATCTCACCCTGCCTACCTAGATCGTCTGCCAGCGCACTTTCAGCCATACACCAGTCTCTGTTTGCCTGATTGGACCGTAACCCGTCAGTCTTCATCGGTTTTTATCAGGTTTCCTGCATGAAGAACTGGTTCCGGAAGAAACTGGAAACACCGTGCAAAGCGACCGTGAGTTTAGGCACGTTACCGATAGGTCCAGAGCATTCTCTCGGGCCGCCCGTAAAGCTCAGTCGCGCTCGGTCATGCCTCGGCCGGTTGGTAATCGTAGGTTTCCTCGTCCAGTTTTAACAACTGCCGCTTGAAAGGCTTCGTATTGAAATCGTAGACCGTCCTTCCGCAGGCGATGGCGAAAATAACGCGAGCACCAGCTTCCTCTAAAACCTCTTTCGCCGCCAAAATCGATGCTCCGGTCGATAAGACATCGTCGACAAGGACGACATCGCGCCCATCGACGTCGCCTCGAACTGACAGGTATTGCTTCCAATAGGCACGTTTGTGGTGCTTCCCGCCCCCGTGAGCCTTTGGCAAGGCTTTCGTCCACCGTAGGCCATCGTGAATTTGTCCACGGTGATCCTTGTCCTTCAGGGCTTCCGCCAGCATCCACAGTGAACGGTATCCTGCTTTGATACTAGGTTGGGCGTCCTTAGATGGAACCGGAATGAGCAGCACATTCTCCGGGGCCTCCTCTAAATCGAGGGTCGAGGCAACGAACTGACCAAACGACGCACGAGCGCGTTTGACATTCGTGGGTCCAATCTTGACCCTGCTTCCGTTTCGGAAGGCAATCGTGAAGGGGGTTTTGTATTGACCAGTCTTAACCGCCCATACAAACAGGTAGGAATCCCAAAATTCGGGTTTACGCTTCGCGCGTTCGAGATGCGCTCGCTCTGAGTAGTAAGCGCTGATGAAATGCACATCCATTTAAGCGATCCGCGACAGGATATCCTCAACCCCAGTAAGAACCACCGTCCTCGGGTTATCCAGGAACCGCTTTGGCCATGATATTTCGGGATTTTCCACAACAGAACGCATGATAAAAAGCCAACGGCCCAGACGAATGCATTCAGACGCTTGATGGAGAGTACCTGAGGTGTCCGACGCTTCTACGATAACGCTTCCATCGGAAAGCGCAGCCATCAATCGGTTTCTTTTCGGAAAATCGGACTGGAACGTCCTTTGACCCGGATAGAATTGAGAAACCAGCAAGTGCCGTTCATAAATCTCCTGCTGCAACTTTCGATTTTCGGCGGGATAAACCTTATCGAGAGGCGTACCGATTACGGAAACGGTGCGCCCGCCAGCCTCAATGGCCGAGGTGTGCGCGATTGTATCAACGCCTTTTGCCAATCCACTGGTGACGACAACGCCTTCGACCGCTAATAGACGAGAAATCCGAGACGCACGCAGAGCACCTTCGTCGGAAACCGATCTCGCACCAATTACCGAGATCATTCGTCGTTTGAGGAGTTCAATTTCGCCAGAGACAAATATCGTGGGATCACGCTCCTCTGGTTTTTTGAAAAGGCCCTCCTGCTCTTTGAGCATTGGGCGGCCAGCGAAGTCCATCAAGTCACCGAGAGGCAAAGAGATAACGTTGGTCGGAGCGTTGTAGCCCGACTTAGTGATGGCATTGCTGCCAGAGTTTCGCCTCACAGCGTCGTCTTTATCTCGATGCATACCTGTTAGCATTCCAACGCTCCCGAAATGCCCTGCCTTTATTGATACTGTGATTCTGGCGGAACCTTAAAGAGTTCCTGATGATCATTTCGCATAACGCAGCACCCGTCCGTCCGTTTCCTTGGCCCTCGACAAAGCATTGGGCGACCATTTGTTCCCTTTATGTTCTTTTTCGCCGTATTTCAATGGCCGCCCACTTCTCTATATTCCGCTGCCAGTGGCGGGCTTCCAGTGAAAGGTGCTTAAATGTCGCGCAAGCCCTCAGGCAAACCTCCAGAAGTGCTGACCGTAATCATCTCCGACCCCATCACGATGTGGGAGAAACTCGCTTGGGACGTCGATCAGTATCAGGATATCCAAAGAGCGCATCCCCAGGAACGTCAGCCGTTGGCATTTGCTGCAATCAACGTCTGTATCGCAGCATGGAGTTTGGAACAGTGGGCGAAGACAGCTTGGACTCGAAAGGAACGCGACAGCGGTGAAAAGGCAAGCGAGTCTGATTTCTACGCGATTGTTCGGTAAAAGGTACCCGGTCAAGGCGTCTGCACGGACATTGCTAACACCGCGAAACACGCCAAGCATCGAGATGAAGGATGGATAGGTGGCGAAGCTCGTCTCGAATGGCAGGAAGGCGATGAGGACGGGCCTTCCACGTTCGTGCTGATGCATGTTGATCCGTCTGGCGCAAAAAGCACCTTGGCTTACAACACGTTTGAAAATGTCCGTAACGACTGGTGGACATGCCTTGTGTTCATGGGCTTGGCTACCGGCCCTCAATACTCCCCCGAATTTCTGCAGAATAAGCTCAGGCGGATTTTCGGCAACCGTAGTTACACGCTTCCCGACGGAGCGACGCCATTGTCGAACGAATAGGTTCAACGCTTCAGTGTTGGTGCATCTTGCACACCGGCACCAAGGGGAGTTCAGCACGCCATGCACAATAATTCTTGCCGCTGATCTCTTCACCCAGCCGCTGCGACTTGCCTGAGCACTTGAAGCGAACCTGGGACAGAAAAAGCGGCTCAGCGTAAGCCGTAAGCCTTCCAGCTCTTCCGCTATTTGCCGATCTTCTCGACACATGACCACAGCTGCTCCGCAGCAGCTCGCGACTTCGTCAGCTTGGCTTTGATTTGCTCGCGTCCCATCCTAAATAGGACTTCCCCGCTCTCTTTGAATGGCGTTTCTACGCCGTCCTCTTCCGAGCCTCCTTGAACCGTCAGCACCTTGGAGTTTCTAACCTCGACGCCAGAGATCGGAAAGCTCGTGCCGTCGAAGAGTAGATCAGCGTCGATTTTTGTGCCCGCACTGAAGTTCCAGTTTTCATTGTGGAAGCTGATCGTGAAAGCTTCATTCTCATTGGCGTAGACCATCAATGAAATCTTCTGGTTGATTTTCATCGACATCAAACAACCGTGCTCGGGGTCGTTCTGCAGAGGGCTACCAACCCAAGGACCGACCGAGAAATTTTGCCCACTGCTTTCCGCGCCAGACTGCGCCGCAGGCTTTCGGAGGTCGGTCATCACAGGCTCGTTTCCGTCAGTCCGAAACTGCAGCAGGTAGGCCTTCTTGTCAGTGTCGACAGCTTGGCAACTGATGGTCATCGGGCCCTTGAATGGGTTGCTATAAGCGCAACTGCCACTGGCCTTTGTCGACGTTGGTGCGACCCCTTGGATATTCAAGTTCAGGATCACCATGTCCACGCTCTGGAGCTGGGAATCCGCATCCGGCTTTTCGCCCTCAATGCCAGAGAAGGTCACTGCGGTACCCTTGTCACCGACCAAGACGGTGAAGCCGGTGCGTCCCGTCGAGTAAATTGATTGGATTATAGTGCCCCCGCAGCCCTGGGAGAGATTGTTTCCGGCCATCACCAGGCGTTCACAGGTGCCCTTGAGAGAGGCTATATCAGTAAGGTTGGGCAAGTTTTGCGCGGTTGCACGTTCCGTGCAAATGGCAGTGACCAATGCAAATCCGAAGATGAATGACGAGCGCACCAGAAATACTCCAAGCTTTGCAGACGTCCCCTTATATACCGACGCTGTTAAGGCCTGATCAACGGAGGCTCAAGGCTCTCATTGTATTGATGCTTAAGCTTTCAGCGGGAGTTGGTTCGCCCAAAATTTCCAGGATGCGATCTATGCTGTAAGGTTTCGGAAGAAACTGCCAGCCTGCCAGAAGGTCAGCACTAACCCCTCGTCCTGACGTCACAATGACTTTGGTCGCAGGAGCCACGCTAGCCACCATTTGCGCGAGATCGAGCCCTGTCAATCCACCCGGCATATCCACGTCTGTGATCATGAAATCGAAAGTCGGATATCGCCCGAGAGCGGCCACTGCCTGCATGACATTTCCGGCCTCTACCACATCGTATCCTTCATCAGCCAAGGCATCTGCTAGGATGGCACGGATGAGAAGCTCGTCTTCGACTAAGAGCACCTTCGATTTCGCCATTCGGACGGCCTCCTTTGCTGCCATGAACTTACAACTCCGTCCACGTCACAAACCGCCTGCCCCACCCGATATTGTTTGCCAACATATTTAATAAAAAGCGAATAAACTCAGGGGCTGCCAAACATCGGAAACTTTCATGGGCCTCCAGGACCTCGATCTCAAAACGATGCTCGCAGAGATTGGTCGAGCTTCGCCCTTGATCAGCGGTAGCACAGCCGCTCTTGTTGCCGGTCAACTCGGTATCGCGATGGTGCGCATGGCATTCGAAGTCTCGCATAAGCACGGCTCAGACACAGAATTGGTGACTGAGAGGCTAGACTCCCTCGCCTCACAGATCAGAAAAGCGGCCGATGAAGACCGGGTGGCCTCGACAGCGCTCATCGAAGCGTACCGTCAAAACTCCGACACGGCACTCAGAACATCGGCGCTGATAGACGCGACAAGAGCGCCACTTGCGGCTGCGCATATCCTGGTCGAACTCCTGGAGTTTCTCGAAAGTGCCTCAGCTAAGGTCGTCAGCAATGTTGCAAGCGACTTCGGTGGAGGTGTCGAAATAATCCATGCAGCCTTTGCCGCAGTTATGATGGCCGTCGAAAACAACCTGCGTGACGATGGTGCCGAGCCTATCCGCGCACGCACACAATCCAATCGGTCAAGCCTGTATTCCCGCTCCGAGCAAGCCATAAAACGCCTTCGGCGTGATCGGTCGAAATAAGCGTCGAGGCATGGTCGCGGATATTTCGCGTTTGACAAGCCAATCGTCGAGGAACTCCTGATCACGGTTGCCGTTTCGATAGCGGCAGCCATAATCAGGAGTTCGACATGCCCGATGACGATAAATCTGTGGTGACCGCATCCGTCAATGACGGTGATGAGAGCTTGTCGACTGACGCGGTGTCGTCACTCATACGCACCGTCGATCAACAGCGTGAGCTTGAAGAACTCCGAGCCGAGCTGACATATTTACGCAGAGCAGCCCAACGCACATCATTGCGCCGGTCACAACCCATCGCCGGGTCGGCACAATCAATCCGAGACGAGATCGAGTATCAGATCAGGCTGCAGCCTCATAAGGCGGTCGCCGTCGCTGCCTTCCTGGGATTTGTTTATGGGGTCGCACGATGACCGAGCCAACAACGGAATCCGCTCGCTTGGCTACCGAATACGTTCGCCTTGGCGGGAAACGCAAAGCCAAGCTCGACGATAATATCGTCAGCACCCGGATTTGGGAGGACGAGCCCGCAAAAGCGGCTGAGTTTTGGCGCGACCAGATTCAGACACTCTCTGAGGAAAAACGCCGGGAAGTCGAAACGAACTTGCCGAATATCAATCCGGACTGATTTGGGGGATCGAATGACCGCACACCGCGCTCAATGGAAGGGTCAGCTGAAGGTCGGCGATCTCAGCTGCGCCGTCGGACTTTATACCGCCGCCTCGACCTCCGACCGCATCAGCTTTCACATGCTGAACCAGAAGACCGGCAACAGACTGAAACGAGAATTTATCGACAGCGAAACTGAAGAGGTCGTAGATCGCGAGCAGCAGGTGAAGGGCTTCGAGACCGGGAACGGCGACTACATCATGATCGACCCGGACGAAGTCGCAGCAGTGGTTCCGGATTCCGACAAGATGCTTGAAGCGGAAGCATTCATCCCCTGTGGGGAGGTCGATGACGTCTACTTCGACAAGCCGTATTACCTGGTTCCCGTCGGTGACGAAGCGAACGCAGCCTTCAGCTCTATCAGGGACGCCCTCACGAAAACCAAGGCGACAGCAATCGCTCGCACGGTGCTGTTTCGGAGGATCAGAACCGTGTTGATCCGGCCACATGGTCGAGGTTTGATAGCGACGACTCTGAACTTCGACTACGAGGTTCGCTCGTCCAACGAGGCCTTCAAGGGGGTGGCCAAGGTCAAGGTCGAAGGCGAAATGTTGGATTTGGCCAAACACATCATCGATACAAAGATCGGTAAGTTCGATCCAGCAGCCACGGATGATCGATACGAGACCGCGCTCGCTGCTTTGGTCGAAGCGAAGGCCAAAGGCAAACCGTTGCCCAAGCCCAAACCAATCAAAGTCTCGAAGCCGAATGACCTGCTGAAGGCCCTACGTGAAAGTGCAGGCATGGACGAGGGGTCGAAAAAGAAATCAAAGGCCGCCAACGCAAATTCCGGACCTAATAAAACACCTGTTTCCATGAAATCCGCGTCGAAGCCCTCTAAGACGACCGCGAAAAGCACGACCAGAAAGGCGAGCTGACGATGGCACCAATTCGTCCCTACTGGCGAGGCTACCTCAAGCTCTCGCTCGTTACCTGCCCGGTGGCGATGACACCTGCCACATCTGAAGGCGAAAAGGTCCGCTTCCGTACGCTGAACGAAAAAACTGGCAACCGAGTTGTCTCGCAGTACATCGACAGCGTGACGGGAAAGCCAGTTAAAGATGGAAATGAAGCAAAAGGTTACGAGCGCGGGGAGAACGACTACGTCATTCTGACCGACGAAGACCTAGAAGCCGTCGAATTGGAAACTGTCCGCACGATTGACATTGAGACGTTCGTGCCGCGCGACAGCATCGAATGGGTCTATCTCGATACCCCCTACTATCTTACGGCCAACCAGAAGATCGGAGATGAAGCTTTTGCGGTCATTCGCGAGGCTATGCGAGCCCGGGACGTCGTCGGGGTCTCTCGCGTAGTGTTGGGACGTCGCGAACGAGCTGTCATTTTGGAACCGCGTGGTGAAGGGATCGTCGTATGGACGCTCCGTTACGGTGACGAAGTCCGGCCGGAAAGCGAATACTTCGCTGAGATCGACAAGAAATCCGATACAAAAGACGCTCAGGCGCTCGAAAAGGTCATAAAGAAGCGGATGAGGAAGTGGTCCCCTGAAATGGTCTCCGATCCGATCCAACAAAGCTTGCTGAAACTCATCACCGATAAGAAAAAGTCGAAGAAGCCCGCCAAGAAAGCCACGTCAAAGCCCTCTAGCTCTCAAGGCGAGAAATCCAATGTCGTCAGCATTATGGACGCTCTGAAAAAGTCAGTCGCCAAAGAGCTTCAATCGCGTAAAACAGGCTGATCCTTGCCCTCGACCACCGACCGATTTAACGGTGCGACATGAGACTTACTCGTTCAATCGTCCTCCAAAATGTGGTTCCGAGCAGCAAACGCTTGCGGTCGCTCGTGGATCGCTGCTTGGCCGATGATGTGGCTTTGATCGCTATAAGCGGCCGACGGGCATTTGCGCTGGAGGCTGAAGTGGACTGGCAAATTATCGGCGATGGTTTATCGCCGAGGGGATTTATATGCACCTCAGCCCACAGTAATGACGACGATGAAGACGGACTGGCCGACGCCATTTCTCTAGCAGGTTCGTTCTCGCCCAAAGAGGGGGTCGACCGGGTTTTTCTCATCGGCAGCACGTTCATTCGATATAATGTCGTCGCGTAACCCGCCTGAAGAAATTTAGCGATATCAGGCAACTCTTTTCTTGCCTTTGGCCAAACGTTTGATCGCTTGTTCCAACGAACGCTGCCCGTCGCAATAATCCTCCCATGCCGAGCTGTTTTTCAGAAGAGCTGGGACTGTCCGGATCGTGAAGCGTTTTGGGTCTAGGCCAGCTCTGACCTGAGTCCAGGTCAGCGGCATTGAGACAGTTGCACCAGGCCGAGCACGAGGGGATAATGGCGCAACCGCTGTCGATGTCCGGTCGTTGCGAAGGTAGTCGAGAAATATCCGGCCAGTTCTCTGAGCCTTGGACATTTTGATCAGGTAGAGGTGTGGGTTATCCCGCGCCATTTCCTCGCAGACGTCGTGAGCAAAACCTTTCGCAGCATCCCAATCCAGCTTCTTGCCCTTCGGAACCGCGAGTGGTGTCACCACATGGAGACCTTTGCCGCCAGTCGTCTTGCAAAAGCTGATCAGCCCAAGCTCTTCTAAGCGATCTCGAATTTCCCGTGCCCCTTCGATCACCGTGTCGAAGTCCACGTCAGGCCCTGGATCAAGGTCAAAAACGAGACGTCCCGGCACCTCTGGCTGGTTTGGCTCGCAATTCCAAGGATGAAGCTCTGTGCCTCCCAACTGGGCTATTGCCGCCAATCCCTCCACGCGGTCGATTTGAAGATAGGGCTTCTTGTCCCCGAACACCTCGACCTGTTCCAGGAGATTGGAAGTCCCCTGCATCGCGTGTCGCTGAAAGAACTGCTCACCACCGATCCCTTCGGGTGTCCGAATGATTGAACACGGGCGTCCTTGAATGTGATCCAGGAGCGAGGGCCCGACGGCCTCGTAGTAATGGGCAAGGTCGACCTTCGTCACGGGATTGCCGTTTCCGTCGTCCGGCCAAAGGTTCTTTTCCGGACTTGAGATAAGCACTCCCATGACGTCGACCTTCGCCCCCTTGCGTAAGCGCGTTGGCCGTTTGGTCTCAGCTTCCGGGTCGGGGACATCGACTTTGGCGGGCGCGGCAGGTACCTCTGCTTCGACTTCCTCGGCGGGCTTATCTTCCCGTAGCCCCTTGAATGCCGCCTGCCTCACTTGACCGTCAGCGGTCCAACCCGCAAATTCGATCTCGGCCACGAGTTCGGGCTTCAGCCAGTGGATATCAGGCGTCTTTTTGGGCGCACCAATGCCGGTGAACGGCGATTTTGCCTCTTTCATCTCCTCCAATTTAGGAAGCAGCTTCTCGACAACCTTTGCGCCATAACCAGTCCCAACCCGACCCACGTAAACGAAGTGGTTGCCGCGATTAACGCCGACGAGGAGCGAACGGAATTTTCCCTCTGTTGTCGCGTAGGCCCCGATGACGACCTCATGCCCTGCCCTGCATTTTGACTTTGCCCAAGTTTCCGTTCGGCCGGACTGGTAGGTAGCGTTGGCTTGTTTGGACACAATGCCCTCAAGCGACAGCTTGCACGCTGACTTAAGGACCGCGTCGCCACCGCTCTCGAAGTGCTCAACAAAGCGAATGCGAGGATCGTCGGCTGCACCCGATAGGATTGCCGACAGTCGTTCCTTCCGCTCTGTGAGCGGAACCTGTCGCAGGTCCGCCTCGCCTTCGAACAAGAGATCGAATGCGAAATAGACGAGGTCGTCGGTCTTCCCCTCCGAAAGCGCAGCCTGGAGTGCGGCAAAATCAGGAGCCCCGTTCTCATCCAGGGCGCAAATTTCCCCGTCGATGATCGCATCCGGTAATTCGGATGCCAAGGACGCTATCGCGGGATACTTATGGGTCCAGTCCAATCCCTTGCGGGTTTTCAGCGTGACATTGCCATCCTGAACACGCATCTGAATGCGGTAGCCATCAAACTTGATCTCGTGAATCCAGCCTTTCGCAGGCGGCGGTCGGTCAAGCGTCTCGCAAAGTTGGGGAGCGATGAAGTCGGGCATTGCCGGGACGTCATCTTTCGACCTTGAGACCTTCTTTCTTTTGCTACCGGATTTGCGTTCCTCGGCTGCCAGGCCCTCGTTGCTGTCCCATACCGCATCGGCCTCGACTGCATTGCCCGATGTCATAAACGGTTTCGGCTTTCGGCCCTCGCCAGACGCGATTGCCTCCATCGTGCGCCCGGACGCAACCGACGTTGTGTTTTCCTCAAGGACTGCCGCACCTTCGCCATCGACCGAATGTTCATCGTGGTGCTTGATCAGCAGCCAATTTGTGCGCTTTTCGCCTTCTCGTCCTCGCATCCGCACGAGAACAAAGCTCCCATGCAGACGGTCGCCTTTAAGGGTGAACTTGAAATCGCCTTTGGCGAGGGCTTGTTCTGGTGACTTGTTGCCTTCCGGCTCCCAATAGCCACGATCCCAAAGCATGACGGTCCCGCCGCCGTATTGGCCCTTGGGGATTGTGCCCTCGAAATCACCATAGTCGAGCGGATGATCCTCGACCTCTACAGCGAGGCGCTTGTCCTGTGGATCAAGCGACGGACCTTTGGTGACCGCCCAGGATTTGAAGACCCCGTCGAGTTCGAGGCGCAAGTCGTAATGTAGCCTCGTGGCATCGTGTTTCTGGATGATGAACCGACGCCGTTTCGATCCCTTGACGCTCGCCTCTCCGCTCGGCTCCGCAGTCTTTTTGAAATCGCGTTTCGCACGATATTTGGAGAGATTATCTGCCATGGCCGCTCTCGATTGGATCGAGACTCGAAATGCGCAAAGCAGGCTTATAGTTCCGGATCGTGCCCGGTTCCGGACACGTCAAGTTTTGGCTGACCGGCGACCGTATAAGACCGCTGCGGTGAAGGCAGCAGTTGCCTTTCGGCCATTATCTCCCCACTTGCAAAGCGGTATCCTTCCACAAGGCGTCAGGCCAGCCCTCGGCCAACTGATGGTAAGTTTTGCAATTTGGGAGAATTTGATGAACGAGACCCTACAGCTCTGGGATTGGCGCGAGAAAATCGCAAATCTCTATAGCGAAATACGTTCGACTTCCGATGTATCTGCCGCATGGCAACTCTGGCGTGACACGCGTTCGTTTATGTTTCGTGATCATCCTCAGTCACCCATCGAGGCGGCCGACCGCGAAACATTCAGCGGCCCCTCCACTTTTCCTTATGACCCATCATTGCGCCTGACGGTAGGGGTAGATGTCGTAGAACCCGAACAGATGACCATTGCGACCGGAGCAGATGGCGAATTGACGATGCATTCGTTCGCCCGCACAAACGGGCTTCAAGAGAGGTTCGGCGGCGAACTGACCCTCTACTGGATCGAGGGCTATGGCGGTGGCGTTTTCCTGCCGTTCGTGGACGGGACTTCAGGCACTGAGACATACGGTGGCGGCCGGTATCTTCTCGACACGATCAAAGGGGCGGATTTGGGCGTTGCGCGTCCAGACGGCACGTTGGTGCTCGACTTCAACTTTGCCTACTTCCCGTCCTGCGCCTACTCATCGCGGTATGTCTGCCCGTTAGCTCCGGCCAGCAATCGATTGAAAGGCGCGGTTAACGCTGGAGAACGGCATTCAGAGACACAGTAAACGAGACTGGACCTGCTGGAAAACCGGATGGCAGGCTTCCTTTCGAAGGTACATCGGCCGCGTGTGGCGTGCGGCGCGAGTCAACGGAACGATTACAGCGGCAGTGGGTTTGAGTGGCACGTCATCATACCCGGGAGAGCTACATGTCATTGACCTTGGAAGAAGTTTCGAAGCAGCTGCAGAAAATCGATTTCTGTATGTTGAGCACCAGCGGTGAATCGGGGCCTTTCAGCACACGTCCCATGAGCAACAATGGCGACGTCGATTACGACGGTGACTCCTACTTCTTCTCGTATGTAAATACCCGAAAGGTGAGCGACATCGAGCGAGACGCTCGCGTCGGCTTGACCTTCACCGCGCCGCCCAGCCTGCTTGGCAAGCCAGGTATCTTTCTAGCCGTCGACGGCAATGCCAGCCTGATCCGTGACAAGTCACAATTCGAGGACCACTGGGTCAAAGACTTGGACCGTTGGTTTCCGGAAGGGATCGATACACCCGGCATTGTCCTCATCAAGGTTTCTGCCTCGCAGATCGAATACTGGGATGGCGAAGACAACGGCCGCATCCCGCTGGCCAAGAGTGAGCCTCACTGATCGTGGTGCCTCGGGTCCCTACCCGTCCGCACCTACTGATGAATTTTCCAAATTGGAAGGATGACGATGAACCTAAAGCACACACGCGTACTGCATGAAGGCGCAGGTCACTGGGTCGTTGACTTCGTCGGAGACGACGGCGAAGCGGTATCCGTCAAGGTGAGCGACGATAAGCTGTCGGACGAGGTCGAGATCGTCGAGCACGCCAAGCGTATCATGGTTGAGTTGACTGGGTACGGCACCAGAGGCGGCCAGACGAGCCTCAATCGATACGACGCGCTGAGTAACGGCGATCTCGACGTCGAAGACGTTTCACTCTCACCCAGACATTGACGATGTGTGCACCGCCGTGAAGATCGCCACCTACAATGTCAATGGCATCAACGGTCGTCTCGATATCTTGCTGCAATGGCTTCGGGAAGACATGCCTGACGTGGTCTGCCTTCAGGAGCTGAAATCGACGTCATTTCCGGAAAAGGAAATCTCCCGAGCCGGATATGAAGCGGTCTGGGCGGGCGAGAAATCCTGGAATGGTGTTGCTATCCTTGCCAGAGGTCGAGAACCAATCGAGACGCGTCGAGGCCTTCCCGGCGACCCTGACGATCAGCAAAGTCGATATATTGAGGCAGCCGTAGATGGGATATTGGTGGGGTGCCTCTACGTGCCGAACGGCAACCCGGCTCCAGGACCTAAGTTCGACTACAAACTGGACTGGTTTCGACGGCTCCAGGTTTATGCGGCCGAGGTGCTGGACTTAGGAGTACCTACGGTAATGGCGGGCGACTTCAATGTCATGCCGAGCACGCTGGACGTCTATAAGCCGGAAAGATGGGTCGATGATGCCCTCTTCCGGCCGGAAATCCGCAATGCCTATTCTGATTTGCTCAAACAAGGCTGGACCGACGCCATTCGCCACCTCCACCCAGACGAGCGCATCTACACGTTCTGGAAATATTGGCGACACAGCTTCGAGCGTGATGCCGGACTTCGCATCGACCACTTCCTGCTATCTCCTGCTGTGACGCCCTGGCTGAAGTCCGCATCAGTCCGGCGGAAGCCACGAGGTTGGTCTCATACAAGCGACCATGCGCCCGTCATGATCGACCTGAAAACACCGGCAGACCCCAAATGAGCGGCGATCCCACAACCAACGGACATTGAGCAGAGCCATGTCGATGTTGATGTCCATGACAGCCCTTCTTTCAGCAGCGCTCGCATTGCTCCATCCAACCCGGGCATCGGCTGCAAGCGCCCTAGCCCTGAATGGCGCGGCCTCTATCTATGGTTGGTGGGACTATCTCATTTAGAGGGAACGCGACATTGACTGTTGCGACAACACACCGAGACTTCGACACAAGCAAGTTTTTCGCCGGGATCGCACGCGGCATCGCAGGGGCGCTTCTCTTTGCGCTTCCCATGCTCATGACCATGGAGATGTGGGAACTGGGCGTCTACATGGACCGCAGCCGCCTTTTCCTACTTCTCCTGGTCAATATACCTCTACTGATTATCCTCTCTGACAGGGTAGGCTTTGAACAGACATCAACCTGGCGTCAAGCAATCCGCGACGCGAGCATCGCGTACGCTCTTGGTATCATATCCAGCGCACTTATCCTGCTCGCGATGGGTGTCATCAAATTCGATCAGTCACCGCACGAAATCGTCGGCATGATCGCCCTCCAGGCCGTTCCTGCGAGTATTGGCGCAATGCTGGGGCGAAGCCAACTCGGCGGACAATCCAATGACGACGATCACAAGGGGGACGACAACGGTAACGATGCCGACCCGGTCCAAGAGCGGGAGACAAGTTACTCCGGCGAACTATTTCTGATGGCTGTTGGTGCGCTATTCCTCAACCTCAATGTCGCACCCACCGAAGAAATGATTTTGCTCTCGTACAAGATGACGCCTTGGCATGCCCTCGTCATCATTGCCGCATCGCTGGCCGTGATGCACGGTTTCGTCTATGCCCTCTCTTTCAAGGGCAGCCACGACCTCGCGGAGGGAACCCCAAGCTGGCATGCGTTTGTCCGCTTCACAGTACCTGGATATCTGATCGCCGGTTTGATCAGCGCCTATTGTCTGTGGACTTTCCACAGAACCGATGACGTCGGATCGACCCAAATCCTTATGACCGTTGTCATTCTGAGCTTCCCCGGTGCCATCGGCGCGGCGGCAGCTCGACTGATCCTGTGAGGTCCCATGACGAAAGTTTCCAACGACAAAAACATCGAAAGCAGCGCCCCTCACTGGATCGAATGGATCACAGGTGCGGTCTCGTCGGTCATCGTTCTAGCCGTCATTGTGTGGATTGGAAAAGACGGGTTCATCGACCATGATACGTCCCCGAACCTTCATGGAACCGTTTCGCAGACGGAAGAGCAGAGCGACGGCTTCCACGTACTATTCGAAATCCGAAACGATTCCAGCGCCACCGCATCTCAAGTGAACGTGCTCGGAGAGATTAGGGATCAGGATTCGGTGCTGGAAAGCGCCGAGACCGTTTTGGACTACGTCCCAGGGCACTCAAAAACTGCTGGGGGGCTGATTTTCCAACAGAATCCGGCCGGGAAACAGCTGACGGTCAGAGCGACAGCTTTCAATGAGCCGTGACCCGTCCGCCGGACTCTCTGTATGACGCGATTTGAGCCATGCGTTGCGGCGGTCAGCTCCTCATCAGCCAGTACCCCGGGACCTACGACTTCTTTTTGAGAGCGCTCGGCTTGTGGGCCGCTTTTGCTCCGGTCTTTAAGCTTTCAACGATCATCTGAGGGTCAGACCTAGAAGCTTTCACTTCGTGGCCTTTGATTTTCGTAGGCCTCGTCTGCTTCTTGACGACCTTGCCGGTGGTTTCACCCTGGCTGGTTTTCCAAGTCACATGGTCGCCCGCTTTAAGGTCCTTGGTCATAGAGCTTCTCCGGTTTCTTGGCTACAGAACCCGATGGCAGAGTGGGAAGTTCCAGCCCCTTGCTCCGCTCAGCCACTCGCAGCAGTGGTGTGCCGATTAGGCGAGGTTCAGGTCGGCCTACTTCCGCACGATGTAAGACATCCCGACGGAGCGCGGAGCCGTTTCTTTGAACCCATATTGCTCGTAGAGCCTATTTGCAGGAACGTCGGCGATCAGGCTTACGTAAGCAGTGGCGGGCAAGCTTGTTTCAACATGCTCCATCAAGGTGGCCATGATGCGTTTGCCGAGACCACGACCTTGATGTTCCGGCAGGACAGCGATGTCGGTGATCTGGTAGAAGCACCCGCCGTCCCCGATGATTCTACCCATTCCAACCGCAGCTCCCCCTTCGACGACGACACAACTGAAGATCGTTCCAAGCAGTCCGACCTCAGCCGCCTCCCGCGAGAATGGCGTTAGCCCTGAGCGTTTCCGCAACTCCATATATTCGTTGATGTTGGGCGTCCGATGTTCAATCGAACAGGCTGCGTCATCTAGATCGTTCATCTGTGCCCTCCCTCCATGAGGCGTCGACAATCGCCACCGTCTCGAACGAAGGCTATCGTCGACGCGTAATTCCAGCCAGTCTTAAGATCGTTTACAGACCAAGCCATATTTTGAAACGCTTCCAAAGCTTGCCAAAGAAGCCGAGTTCCTGGACTTGGCGCTGAGCATGCGCAGCCGCAGATACGCGTTGATCATGTTCCCTATTAGACCGGATTTCCGCCTCAGAGAAAGCACGCGCCCATTGCACGCGATTTTTTGAGATTACGTAATGCGACTGGCACGCAGAACTCCAATTTCCTATGGACGGTTGGAACGAAACAACGCCATCGTTGTGACGCATCTCCCACTTTCCGGGCTTCAGAGGCGTGACGACCTTTATGCCGCAACCGCAGCAACAGTTATGGGCGGCGGTGCCAAATTCCTCCGAAATGTAAACGACGCCGTCATCCATCTCCTTCGGTATTCGTTTCACGAATTCCGGGCGTATCGTCATGAGCTTGGTCATAGATGTCATCTTTGCTGAGAAGGCTGTTTCCAATTGTATAGGAGATGAAATGCTCATGCCCGAGATCGAAGTAAAAACCCCTCGATTTCTTCCAAGCGATGACCGCAAGGCATGCATTGAGGGCATTGAGGTCAGCCACCTGAATGTTACGGTCATATTCGTTCTGGGCGTCGTCGGACGCAAAAGATATCCGGGAACGAGCTTCCGATCTTCGATCCGGAAGGCTCAGAACCGTCCGCAGAATGCCGCCAATGCGATGGCGCTTCGAATAAAGACCCATGCCGACGTCGATAAATGGGATTCCGAGTGCTTCAAGTTTTTCGATGATTGCCCGCTTCTCTGGTCCGCTTTCCATGCACAGAAAAACGAAAGACATGCCTTGAAGCTTATCGACATTATCGTTCGTCAGCTTTTCAGGATGGGCTACGATACCGCGATGCATCTTGGAGTAAATCGCGGCAAGGTACTCGACCTTCTTCAGTCTGCTGCGCAGTTGGTCCAACGATGCCGCCCCCGGCGCTCTGAACGCGTTATGGGTGAGAAAGTCGTCCGCGTCAAAAAGATGAATCGTCTTCGCGACGGTTTTAGAAACCAGGTCCAATACGTAGGACCCAGTCCCTCCCAACCCAACAATCGCGACCGCTTCTTCAGCCAGCTTCGCGGCCGCCTCGTTGATTTCGGCGCGAGATGATGCGGTGTCGAGGTAGTTATGGGGCGATGTGTCGGGATCACCCTCGACAATGCGATGGGTTCTCGCGGTCACCAATGGATCGATGAGTGCGACCTCTTTCGCCAATAGGGCGACGTAAGTCGTCATCTTCTCGTAGTAGTTACTGTAATAGCCGCAAAGTGGTTTCCTGGAGAAGGAGTGGTCCGCTTTAAGGCCGCTGCCAAGCGAGAACTCCTCCGTCTGATGCTGGAGGATCAACAGCGGCTTGCCTTCGGAATCGCAAGGATACTCACCGGAGAATTTCGCGGTGTGATCCTGCGGGCGAACAGTCATGTCACCCGCGAGGTCAAGGCTCGTGGCATAAGCCCCGAATCCGATGGTACGGTCGCTTTTGACGTATGGGACGTCTTTCACGACAAGGAAATTGGCGTCCGTGATTTGAATGTTGAATCCCTCATCACGGAGCCGCTGAAGATCGGAATTACGAGCGATTAGTGTGTGCGACATCGAAGATCGTCCCATGTTTCTTCACCGTCACCGTGCCGCCAGGAGCAAGATCGCCGTGGTGCGGCTTGCTCTTCGCATGCTCGAAGCTCACCGTAAATGCCGGGTCCAGGCCGGTAGGCGGTTCGGGATATGCAAGCTTCACAAGCTCGTCGAAAGTCAGGTCGTCGTGATCGACAACAAAAGGATCGGTGTTGACGATGATCACGAAATGCTTTTCGGGAGCTTCAGCGCTGTGGAAGTGCTCATCTTCCTTGAGATGGACCGTCGCTCTGTCGACACGGATGAGCTTGTCTTCCTTGTCACCCGTGACCTCGCGGTAGAGCACGTAGCCATCACGAACGTGACCAAGCTCATATAGATCGACGCCACTGGTAGGATTGATAGAATGGTAGGGCTTTTGATCGATATGGATTCGGACCTTGCCCTTGCGTTCTTCGCTCATTTTTCTTTCCTGAAGCACAAGCCCTGGTTCGCAGGGCGTTCCTTACCCCTGAACAGCAAGGGCACCGTCGGAATTGCGAATCTGAACAAAAATTGCTAGAGTGCAATTATTCGCTATATTGCGAGAGAGGAATCAAATTGCAAGAGTGCAATCAACTATGACCCCCAAAAAATTCGACGGAGAAGGATTCTTTGCCGCGCTGGATGCCGAGAGGGTAACTAGGACCGCCACATGGAAGAAGGTTGCAGAAGAAGCAGGCGTACCCGCATCGACATTGACACGAATGTCTCAGGGCAAGCGTCCCGATATCGATACATTGGCAGCGCTCTGCCAATGGTCGGGTCTCGAACCTGGTAGGTTCACTGGCCAGATAGACACCAAGCCTGGTGGGGCCTCGACACTCTCCGAAATCACAACACTGCTACGAGGCGACAAGCACCTTTCGAGAGAGGGTGTTCAAGCCTTGGAAGCGATACTGAAGACTGCTTATGCGCAATTCAAAAGAGATTAGTTAGTGGGTTAGAGTTAGATGGCCAAAGCGCAGTTTCGTCGCGGTTTCAAGGCAGACGCCAGTTGGTACTCCAAGTCGGTTCGCGCAGAACTCGACTTGAAACCCTATGAGCCGATTTGCCCGTGGACGCTCGCCGAGCACCTTGAAATGCCAGTTATCAAGGTATCGGATTACGCGAAGGTTCAGCCAGCAGCGGTCGCCTACCTCCACTCGACAGCGGGCCAAGACGAGTTCTCAGCTATTACAGCGAATCTTGGAGGCACCCGCGTGATCATCCACAACGACGCGCATGATCCCAAGAGGCAAGCTGCCGACATCGCCCACGAAATTGCTCATGGCCTGCTGCTGCATGTACTTGCACCGTTGACTGGGGCTGAAGGGAAGCGAAATTACCACAGTGAGATCGAGGCCGAAGCCAGTTGGCTTGGCCCTGCCCTTCTGGTGCCTGACGAGGCGGCGATCTTCATAGCCAGCCGTCTAGCTGATGGCCGTGTTACGGTCCAGCAGGCAACCGATGAGTATGGCGTCAGCGAAAGTTTGCTGAAGATGCGTCTCAATGTTTCGGGCGCACTTATCCGTGTCGCCAGGCGAAGGGCGGCGTAGCCGAAAATGGCGACCTTGATAAATCAAAGCACGCAGCTTCTGGGCCGACTTACACCTGTCAATCGACGCTACGCGCGTGCAGAACACACAGAATGGCGTGATTGGGTGCTATCGTTCCCTCTTGCGGGCGAGATGAAGCTGAGCATCTTTTTCAAGCTTGCTTTCCCAGCTTTTCAATCCAACTGCGTCGGCATCCGGTAGACGGCCCATAATTTTCATAACCGCCGCCGTCACCTGACGACCAAAAAGCTTCGTGCAGCGGAGCGGATCACCCCGGTCATCGCGAAAGTCGACACCCAGCATGAGGAGCGTCGACACGACCTCGTCATCCGCATCGTAGTCCGTAACGAATTTATACTCGTATTCATCGGCAGTGGACTGAATCTTCCACCACTCCTCTGTACCCTCAATCAAGGCGTCGAAATTGGCTGGGAATTTGAAGCGGGTTTCATCTCGCGTGATGCCGAAGAGCTTCCTGGAGAGCCTGTCGAAATACACCTCAAGTTCCGGCGCAATTTCCCCGTTTTTGGGCGGGTTCAGTAAAAGTTTAGTCTCGAATTCAGCAATGCCATCTAGCTTTCGCATCAACAGAATTTTCGTACCCCTATCTGCAATGAGAAAATCAAGCTCTTTGAGCCCTAGCTTCCATTCCGCATAACTGGTGGCCATTTCCAAAATCTCCGAATAACGGCTTGAATATACACGCATACCGATATTTTTCGAACAGGACACCCGTCGCATCCACAGCAATTCGTGCTCGTCCCATGCCTCAAGCGCTCGCAGGACTTGAATTCTCTGACGGCGATTCTCACATGAACATAAGAGGAACAGGAGCCTTGCTGTCATGATGACTAGCGTTCGGAAATCGCCATCGAAAACCTCGATTGAAGCCTTGTCTGCTATCGCGCGATATCGCCATCAGCGTCGCTCCGGACGCGTTTGGCTGATTGGCGACCGGCGCGTTTCAACTGCTACCGTCGCATCGCTCGAACGGGGCGCGTTTCTGAGAGAGATAGCGGTCAACGGCAACCCGGTCCTTGTTCTCACGGATCAGGGCAAGCAATTGGTTGCTGGCGGCCGGTGAGGCAGTCCCCGGAGGCGGTCGGCCCACTTGCGTGCTCCGTGGTTCCCGTGAGAACGTCGGGTGAAACAGCTGTTAGGGTCCGGCAATGCAGGAATTCAACGACTATCTCGCTAAGCTCCAGGCAGAGACCAAGAAGAGAGGACGCGATCAGATTGTAAATTCGCTGATCGCGGTGGCCATTGCCGCTGCCCTGGCATATTGGGCATACGGAACACCAGCGCACACGGCGCTTTTCGCTTTTATCGTTTTTATCGTCACATCGGTGAAGAACGCCATCGAACAACAGATGCATCAGTTCCGTGCCTCCATCGAGAGCAAGTTCCTGATGGAAAAGCTAGGCATGTAGGCGGCGACATCATCGGAGATGCGTGAGCTTTCGCATTCATGGTCGACCCAGACCGCTCATACGGGCTCATTAATAGATGATTCAATGTCGGCTTTTTCGCTGAACCGGTCGCGAGCTGCATGGGAATACCGCAGTCCGTGTATACCATTGAAGATAGCGAACGCTCCGCATCAACCCAGGTCGAACTCTTCCCCCTCGATGACTACTTTCAATCCGGTGACCCCGACACCGTCGCGGTCTTCGTTGATGTCGAAGGAGACTGTGGAGTCCGTGAACCACTCGCCTCAACGTCCCGATAGATGGCCTGCATCTCGCTGCCGCCCGCCTGGGGCAACCGAGCCATGACCTCTGCTAAGCCACTGTCGCCGTGAACGATCAAATGCTCGCCGTTCGAGAAAAGCGCAACGATGTGAATCTCATCTGCGCCGACATCGTCGAACCGCACTTTCGCCATTTGTAATGACACCTCATCATCTGATACACTCCAGAAGAAGATCGAAGCGATCCCGCCGGACCAATCCAGGTCGATCAAATCATCAGCACGATGAGATTTCCACAACGCCAAGTGGAAGAATTTTTCTGTTTAATCTATACATAGATATACATAATTATAAAAACAAATTCCATGATATAATCATATCACAAAATAGCAAATCTCACTTTTGGATATTTCCACTCGTAAATTACTTCGACAAAAAGGAAATTTATATTAAATAAAATTCTAATGCGCGTCTTTTTTGACGCATCTTTCCTTTTGCACGAATCCCTAAACAAGGAAATTCGCGAAAATTCGCGAAAGTATTGGGTGGCCGCCCCAAACACTGTTCGGGGGGCAAGCTGAAGTATTCAGCTGGGCTCGCTTCTGAGGGCTGAAATAGCTTACCTCGCCTTTGAGAAATTGGCGTGCCATTTTGTCAGCACGGGGGACGCGGTTCCCCTGCCCGCAAGCCGCCACGCGGCATCCGCAACGGAGGGACGATCTTGGGAACATCGTCCAGCCAAATGTACTTGCTGGTGTACACGCCGGTCATGGGCACTATCCCTCCGGGGAACCAGGCATACCCGACACGTCTGCATACATGACTGCAGGTGTATCGGCGGGGTGGCAGTCACCCTCGCGTTAGGAAGCCGATAGTCGGCATCTGTAGGAGGAGGACGGCATGAGAATGTCATCTCACTCCGGCGGGCTGCTGGTGCTCGCGCCGTTCACAATGGCGTATTCCAGACACGGAAACCAGAAAGACCTCCGGTCGCTTCCAAGTGAACTGGAAAGCGTCCGGACAAACGCGCCCTTGGTTCTCGTGCTGTCCATGAGCCCTGCCCGATCATTCGGGAGGAACCAGGCAAACCCCGAACGTCATCGTGTGGACAGGTGACGTTCGGTCCTTCCCCAACACCCATTTGAGAAAGGAACAGGCATAGCTATGTCTGATGATGATGACCGCCGCGCTGATTATTCGTCAAACGCTCCGCCCTATGAGCAATGTGGCGACAGTACCCCGAGATCGTTTGATACGTATCCGGTGACCCGTCGTACCGATATCAAGCATCGAAGGATCGAAGTTGCGCTGAGGCCTTTGGCAGAATTTTCCGCCATGAGCGGCGCTCGCCTTACCGAACTAATTGGGCTGAAATTGAATCAAGTTCCAACAACGGTGGACGAAAGCGGTACTGCGACCTTGATCTCTCGAAGTGATGGCAGGACGCACAAGTTAAAAGTTCGGCAGCGGGAGCTGGAATTTTTAAATAGCTTCATCGCCTCCGAGCGACAGAAAATTCTGAAGACAATCGGAATAACGCCTGACAAAGACACTGGATGGGTCTTCATCGGGAAGGACGGACAGCAACTCGACCCAACCAAAGTTGGCTCCTTAAATGAGGCAGCGCGTGAATCTCTACTTAGGTTGCGTGACAGGTTCCGGCAGTCGATACCTACGGCCAACCAGAGATATCTGCCCCTCGTACCCACGAAATATCGACGTCTTTCGGCAATTCGCAACTTCCAGGAGCGGATGGAAAGCATAGTCGTATCGCAACCAAAGTTACCCGCACTCGTCGTTCACACAGTCGAAGAAATTGAGGAATTTTTCGAAAAATTGGGACACGGTTATCGCCTGATAGCCGATTTAATGTGCAACGACCTCGTCCGGCTATCGGAAGCCCTTGCGGTTCGTCAAACGACCGTAATGGCACCGTTTGCTGGCGATACCATACCTTTGGGCCTGATCCGCGACGGTCAATCGGTCCATGCCAACGGCCGTCTAATTCATTTGAGTCCGAACAGTTGGATGGGGATGGTCAGGTATCATGTCGAAATTCGCCGGAAGATACTTTCGAATTCCGAGAGTTCAATCGGAGAGATCGAACACTTTTTTCTCAAGTCGAATGGGAAACGCATCTCAAGGGGAGATGTTTTTAAGGCATTTCAAAAAGCCAGCGCCGACCTGCCGCGTACAGTTACTCCAGCCTCTTTGCGACGTTTTGCCATCATGACGGCAGTGCGTCTCATCTTGGCAAGCCTGCCTGGTAATATGTCGCCGCAAGCTATGTCAGAGTTGGTTTGGGTTCGGCTAAAGCCCTATGGTGTGGATCGTGTGATGCTGCAGCAAATGTGCATTGCCGTCATGGAATGTAGCTTGAGAGCAAAACCTTGATTTGAAAAGCGTTGCGGCCACCTACCGCTATGGCAGGTTGGCCGCACCGGTCCCATTATTTTGCAGTTCCCTGCCGTATTGCTCCAAAGCTACACCTGCCTCGAAGTTTTTCCCATCCTCCATAAGGCGCTCCGCCTCCAACAATCTAGCCTGTCTAACAATTTGTTTAGCTACCATCGAATGAAGGCGGGTGAGTGAGCGTTCGCGCTGTTCGATAGATCGAGATTCAATCCGCCCAACCGTCGTTGTTCGACGCTGTAAGATGTCATTTAGATAAGGCACGAGAGAGATAGGATGCGAGTGCCCCATCAATTCTACTGCCATCATCAACACCTGATTTTCCCAACCTTCGGACCTATTGACGGTTATGCCTTGCTCGGCAAGGCGGTCCAGTTGAAGTTCTATGACCTCAGTGATGAACTTCGCTCGCAGGCGATGAATGTTGGCTTTTTCAACACCTGCATCCTCAAAAATTTCGCCAGCAATACGAGTTACACTATCCTCGTCGAGCCCGCCGCCCCTTTCAGACAGAAATACCGGTTCATCATTGGACCTGTTTCTAGCTGGACGCTCGGAAATGATCTTCTGGCGCTGGGCGTCGTTGTAGATGAACGCGACGAGGCTCCTCACAAGGTCTTGGTTAAATCGTAGTTTGCCCTCTCCCTGGTTCTTTCGGATTACCTTCACTTCAAGGTGCGTTTGGGCATTTGATCCCACAAACGGAGCGAGTGCATCTAGCGATGGGAAATCACTGACGCGAAGCTGGACAATTTCGCTGACGCGAGCACCTGTTTCCAAAGCGACGAGCAATATCAATAAGTTGCGTGCCCAGTAGATTCCGCTGTTTTCGGCCTTTTCCAGTATCAGCTCGACCTCATTGGTGGTCGGTGTATGCCTTCTACCGTAGGAGCTGTGCTCGCCCGGCTCAATCAGTTTGGAGACCCACTTTTTGAACGTGCCGCCGCGCGGGAGCCGAATGTCGATTTCTTTGCTGGATAGGGGGAACACATAGTGGTCTGGCAAGCCCGCGTATTCGTGCAAAGCCTTCGTCTGGACGTGATACTTCAGATGGCCCTGCCCTTCGGCCCATTTGTAAAAATCATGAACAGCTGACGCCACGAAATTGCGTCGGGCAATTTGCGTTCCTTTCTCGCGAAGGACCGTCAAGAAAGCCTGCAAAAAATCATCGTTGACCTTCGAATCCGATGTCCGATGGGCTCGTTGAAAACATCGAAACATGCGGAGAGCCTTCACTTTGGTCTCAACACTTGATGATTTGTTGTGCTCCCATACAACGAGGTGTCGAGCATAGTCGGCAACCCACTCATCGATCCCGTCCTGCCAAATAAGCGTGGGGACTATATGAACCTTAGGTTTCAAAAGGCCGACTTCTATTTCGACAAAAAGAATTTTGGCGTACGGCTTTTTTTGCTTGAAGGTAACAACGTTCTCTTCGGTTACAGCGACTACTTCGTCGCATTTGAGCAGAGGTTTCTGCTGCTCTTCCCATCGCCTAATTCGGTCTTTGAACCTGAGATTTTCGCTTAGTGTTTTTGCTTTGCAGCCAATACGCTCTGCAATCCAGACGCGAGAGAACCGACCTCTGTTGTTGGGTACAGCTCCAGGATCACACGTCTTGAGTAACTGATCAAGCCGATCAAAAAGCAGTTTACTTTTAGCTTGGGTTGAAAAGGCCACCGCGATCAATCAATCACCCGCAGACTGCCCGACTTAGACGCCACCATCTTCTTTAGCTTCGCATTCTCCTTCTCAACCCCCTCCTTACGTCGCTCTGCATCTCTTTGGCGAACGTCCGCAGTCTGAAGTTCTTGTTTTTTGACCTCAAGAGCGTATCGGGCTTGATGAAATTGTTTCGTCGCAGCGACAAGCATCGTCGTCGCCTCATCAGCTTTTTGTTCTGCTGCGAGACGCAGAAACTTTTGCGTTTTGTTGATGCGTGGCTTTTTGGCTGGTTTGGGCTCGCTTGGTACAGCTGATCCAACAGCTCCCATCGGACGTAAACGGGCCAGCAATTCTGCGATCTCTTTGACCAGATCGGCGTGTTTGCCAGTCTCCGTGTTCCAGTCTCGTTTAGAACCAGGGCTGAAGATACCGTACTCTGGACAATTCCACCCGAAAGCACTGGTAAGTGTTTTTTTGAAATCGACGCCAGCGGGAACGCCGGTCTCCGCCCACACTCGGTAGCGATCCCTCATTGTTTCCAGTTGTCGCTTTATTTTCGTCACCACAAATCTTCCAGATAGTCAGTTGGTCCAAGTCATCAGGCAACTTTCAGGGAGCTATAAGACTGAGACAACGTCAGAATCTCGGCACCGCGCAGTTCGTCAAAGATGGTGGGGCCAAATTCGTCATCCGCGCCGAGGTCAAGAACTTTCAGCTCCTGATCGATGAAGGCGACATTCTCCGGACCAATTAATGCCCATGGACAATTGGGACAAATTGCAGGACCGGCGGCCGAGTAATCTGGCCCGATATCTCCCTGCTCGTAGCCAGCAATTTTTCGGCACGCCGCCTTATTACAACCGCTCTCCGTTCGAGGGCAGCAGCACGTCGCCCAGGCTTGCGGTCTGATCACAACGCTTGCTTTGTCCATTTGCCTAATGATCGCTCCCGCAATGGATTCGTTGATAATTTGGACACCTGAGAACTTTTCACGCAAACGGCGAGCAAGCTCGTTGAGCCGCTTACCCATAGGGCCACTATAGGTCGTCCTACCGGAGACGACGTCACGCACTATCTCAATGCGGAAGTTCCAGACCTCTTTCGTCCCGATTCTTTGGGTTTCGATATCCAGTCGGCAATAATCATTGGTTGTCTGCAGATCGAAATGTCGAAGATGGTGAGAAAGGCTCTCGTACTTACCTTTGTATCGCCAAATGTAGAGAACTGCGAAGAAGCGTCTGAATTGGCGGTTCTGCCATCTCCAAGCGAGAATCTCATTGTTGTCGTTCGCGTTCTTATATTTCACCGCATTAACGGAAGCCGCAAACTCGTTGAGATTTGACTCAGGTGAGAGCGTCGCCAGATTGCCGGAAACCGGATCAACATAATCGAAGAGAGGGCCAGTCGGGGAACCCTCACCGTTATGCTGCAGAGAAGAAAGTACGTGAACCGCTTTTGCCACTATGTTGGGGATGGGTATCCAGGTTCTCTGCCGCTCAGTCTTGTTGATGTAGCATTTCATCCACCAGCCACGGAGATCAGTCCCGGCTAGACAATCGCGCTCAAGAAGTTTGATTTCATCTGTCCGACGAGCGGTGAATGCTGAGATCAGTATGAAACATGCGACCGCAAGCATTGCTATTTGAGGGCGTATGGCCTCAGCGTCCGACCTTCGCCACCCGCTCGTGCCCCGAGCAACCAGATTTGTTCGATGGCCTTCAACGATAGCGTGGCTGTTCTCCGCTACGAACCGAACCGATTGCTCAAGAAGATTCATCACGAGGTCTGGAGGAGCGATTGGTGTCTGATCGCACGTATCTCCCAGTTCCATCGCCATTTTCGACGGCCCCTGTGGAAAGGGGCGGAAGTTGATTGTGGGTGCCTCGATGAATGGTCGTAAGACAAAGAGCGCATCGAATACGCTCGTGATGACTGCAATTAGGTTGTATTTGATCGGAGCAGTCCTGACGTCAGCCGCAGACATCAAAAGCACTTTACTATTCAAGCGGGCCGCCGCGACATCCATCTCGGATTTCAGCTCCGTGCGGGCCCAAGTCTTCGGGAGATGGAAAGCATCTATAAGCGCATCGATGTCAAATGTCTTCTTACGAGGCTTCAATACACTTGGCGGGACGTCGTCCCATGTCTCGAAAAGATCAAGCTTTTCCCGCATGATCTTGGAGGCAGTCAGCATTTTGTCGATCCCAAGTGCGCTTTCTGTGCACATAGTAACAATGTCGAGTGCAGTTAACACGGCAAAGGAAGTAAACCCGCGAGCAGTCAATGCGTAGCAAATTCGCAACACGGCATTCGCATAACTGTGATGTGTAGTTGCAGACTGGATGCTGGCGTAGTGCTGCGCTCGTATCCAGAACACAAGCTCTTTCGCTGTTTGATAGAGCAGCGGGTGGTCGATCAGAGATTTTCCATCTGCCATCTTAACGTCGAAGCTAACGACAATCTCATTTCCAAGCCCTCCGGAATCTTTCAATATCCATTCGTGGCTTTCATAGGCTGATCCAAGCCAAATCCGACGGCGGCTTTCGGGATCGATCCCTCCTCGCTCAAACGAACGTACCGCTCTAAGGGCAACAGGCATTAGCTGGGCCTCCTCATTTTAAAATTCGGATTTTCAAGTAGTTTGTTTGCGATCACAGTCGCTGCCCTCCACACTGAGGAGAATGTTTGGCGCATCTTGATTTCGACGGCGTCGCAAAAGCATAGCCAAGGCAACCACTTCTTCTCCCACCGGTCTGGACGATCCCGAACCCAATCCCCCTCGACCTCTCGAAGAGAACGCTGCCACAACTGAAGCAGAGCGATCTCTCTAGGTATTGCGATGACGATGAGTTGCGGGCATCCACCTATGCAGTCCAGCGACTGACATAGCTCACCCTCCAGACCCGGACGGCCGCGTCGATCAGCACACATTGTACCAAGCCCGGTGCGCATGACGTTTTCAATTCGACGAGCCATGCCAGCGCCGTCGATACCAAGAAAATCGTGCGCCTCCTCAATATTCTGGATGACGATGGTTTCCATTGAGTATTGGAAGTACCGAATATCGGTATCGCGGAGGAACCGGATCGGAAATTTGTCTACATACCCTTCATGGACGCGCACTCCATGCTGACCAATTGCTTGCGAAAGGATCGTACGAGCATCGTCTTCAAGGGCCGTCTTTAAGAGGATTGACGGCCGGATCATATTCGGCGTGAGGTTCAATCCCTTCAATGCCGGTATTTTGGCCACGAGCTTCTTGAACCAACTGCGGTACGTTTGCTCATCAATCAGCTTGAACCCTTCACCGAAACCCCGTGACTTGAACAGCATCCTGGCTTGGTTTGGGTGTATGTTCGGAATTGTGGTGAAGACGTTTTGCAGCCACTTTATCCCGAGTATGGCTTCGTCATCATCGTTGAGCGTCGCAATGATCGGCTTTCCGCCTGCCCGGGCCTTATATCCCGTGATCTTGACGCACCTGGCTAGTTCGGAGGGCTCAATACAGTCTGTATACAGAGTTCGACCGACCGAAACGTTGCTTCCTGACGCTATGAGATAAAGTGTCAAGACCGCTGAGATGGCTTCAGCATTCGCTGTCAGATGAGACTGCACATGCATGATGCCGCCATGCTCGTACGCCCGTGATTCGAAAAATTGGCCGCCATCGGCATTGTAGGCATGGGCTTTCGGATAGATGTATCCATAACGGCCCACAATGACTCGTAGGAGGTTAGCAAGGCCTTGGTCAGCATTTGGCCCAACTGGGAAATGCGTCTGAAGGACATCAGACCGACCAGGGCCCCTCAACGCGCCTTTGACCAGCAATTCATCAAGTGCCTCGCCGGGGTCATAGCCCTTTTCGAGCAATCGCTTGCCCTTAGCCCAAAGGTCACGCGCGGCGTGCACGACAGCGACCGCCGCCTCTTTGATGGCGTCTAGGCGTCTTTTGAGAATCTGGAGAATAACAACCGACGGGTTCTCTGGAGCCTTAATATCTAGTGCTTCTATCTCTAACCGCAGGACTCGATTGAACTCCGTTTGTTCGCGGTCCGATACTTCTAGATTCAAAGAGTCAGCGGCCTGATTGATCATCGATGTTGCGAAGTAGAGATAGTCGTCAACGTGTGACGCTGATCGCTTGACTGCGGTGTCAGGTGTCACCTCGGCGAAGGACCGTACGCGCGGACCAGGACGCTCAGGAAATTGCTTGATCCCGAAATCTACAGGTGGCAGCACGCCATCATTGCTGAGATGTCGAACGACCGCATTCGTATCCGAGATGCGCGTGTTGCGGCTCGCAACGTTTTCAATCAAATGTTCGAGGTGGTCACGAAACTCCTGCACCCGGGCGACAGTGAAGTCATCAACCAATTCCTTGAGCGATGCATCGGCATTAATCTCGTATCGCAGCCGACGACATGTGTCAGAGGGGCCTGTCCCAATGTAATTGAGCAGCAATGAGAGGCCGACGTAGTGACTCTTTACGCCGCTTTTGTCCTTCGCAGAACCGTACGTCCTATGAAATGAACGGGCTACCCGCCCAACAAATGCACTCTCCCAACCACCTTTGAGCAGGTAATGAAAGCTGAAAAGTCTTCCCGCCACAGCCACCGTCAAAGGGTCAGCAGCAATGGATTTGGCGAGGTTGGCGTCAGCTTCTTTGAGTTTTTCGACATAGGGGGAGCGCTTCATCATCCCTGGCTGCAAACCAAGTGCGCGTTCCATAGCTGCTCGATTTATGCGTTTGCCATCGGAGGTAAGTTCCGGCTCTCCTGCTGCTAGCGCATCGAACAAGGCTAACTTCTCTCTGACGTCCAACGGCTGATATTTCGTCTCAATCACTGTGCGATCATAATCAGCGATGAGCTTGGCAATACTCGCCACTCTTTTGAGTGCGGGATGATTGTTTTCCAAACCGAAAGCAATCATGAATTGTTTGCGGCTAACCTTTCCATCTGCTGATAACTCTAGCGTTCCCTCTGAGAGATGACGCTCAAACCAGCGCTCCATCTCCACTAGGCGACCCTCGGTGCGCTCCCTGACGGTTGAAACACCATCGGAGTCGAGATTGGAGTCATTTAACTTTCGTACCGCGACCGTGTAATCATCGATGATGGAACACCACCGCTGAACCGTGTGTCTGGGAAGGCTGCAAAGGGCCGCGAGCTTGACACGGTTCGTCACAAGACGCGCTTTCCTCCCCGACAGGCCTACAACGATCTGACGGTTAAGTTCGCGGACAATGATGTCCGCATGACTACCGGGGTCGTAGTCTTGATGAAACTTGAGTTCAGGAAGGTGGGCTAGGACAATGCCTTCATTCTCGTCTGCCGACATGGGTGCAGGTGAGAGTTTTACCTTCTCCGGCTCCAGCTCGTCTAGAATCGCCTCGTAGGACCACAGAATTTCGCGGCATTCTGCCTTGAGAAAGGTCGCGGTTGTCGATGCCCTTGACGAGAGCAATGTTCGATTGATCTTGGCGCTATCGAATTTCGAACGAGGAATGCTTCCGCGTCGCACGTAGTCATTCAAAACGCAAACAACTGCTACCTTGATGGGATCATCGTATTTTTGATGCCGGGCCAGTAATGGAAAGCGTACAACGATGTCATCCGCATCCAGAGACAAAAATTTTATTCGGCGATCCGAGAGGTCCACCGGGTCAACGTCCCTAGCTATGCAATCATATTCGCGAATAAGGTCCATGAATTGCTGTAGCGTGCCGCTACTCCCAATCCTCGCAGTCTTCATAAGAAACTCGCGGCTGATCAAACCCGGACGTCCAGGCGCTCGCGGGAAACTCTTATTCAACAGGCAAGAGTTCAGGACGGCAACTAGGCGTCCTACCGCTTTGTCACCGCTGTGGCCTTGATATCTGCTCAACCTCGGGAACTGGCTGACTATCTGGTGGATTGCTTCGGCAGTGATCGACGGGAGAGCCTCCTCCGGCTCTAAAATGTCGAGTATACCTTCGTAATCTGCTAAAATACCTGCACATACAGACAGAGACTTTACCTTCGTCGCGGCTCGTAAAAATTGATGACTGATTTTTGAAGGCTGTTTAGAAGACCGAGGAATCCTCCCTTTCCGAATACAGTCGTTTAGTATTCGAACGACCTTACCTCTTATACCCGTGTAATTTTGATGATGCTCTAGGTCTGGGAATCGCGAGGTGATGTCGGAAAAGCCGTGCTCTGCGTGTAATAGTGGCGGAATGGTTTGATCAGACTCGGCTACATCCAAAATCGAATCGTAGTCACGGAGAAGTTGCTGACATTTCTGCAAGAACCCCTCGCTAATCAGCCCAGCCTCAACCAGGTATCCACGATGAATTTTGCTCGCATCCCTGGGGGAACGCGGGAAACTGCGCTTACGGATGCAGTCATTCAGAAATCGAACGACTGCCGCCCGCCTTCCCGTCGAAGAATAATTCTGATGCTTTTCAAGGATAGGAAACCGTTCAACGATTTCCGCCGTGTCGCTGACGGAGCCTTCACTTGGAGCAATTTGGTGTGGAACGTGGCCACCGGCGGGTGGCAATTGTGCGCGACCAGGCAAAGGGCCGTCGAATCTCTCTAAATCAGCCTTGTAGACGTGGCGTTTGGATAGAGTGGCAACATCAGACAGATGCCCACCCTCTCCTAAAGCCACCGCTGCTGGAAAGACATGCAGCGCCTCTGATTGGAATTCAACTGTATCCGAAGGCCCTTTAGCTATCCCAAAAAGCTCGTTCGTGGTGTTATCGAGATCGTCCATCTGGCCGTCAGACATAGCTTCCCCGACCTGCACAAGCAGGCTCATCAGAATCTAAAATCTTCGGCTTTCGTCTCTAGCTGTGGACGCGATCCGCCAGTTCTACACTAAGCTTCGGGTATTTCGGTAAATTTTCCGTAAACCTACACGGCGACTGGAGCATCGATTGCGGGATGGGGATCGTAACCTGTAACCTCGAAGTCGTCGATTGTATAACCATCAATCGAGGAAGGCCTTCGAAGAAGCTTCAGTTTAGGAAATGGTCTTGGCTCCCTACTCAAGAGCGTCTGGGCCAATTCCATATGGTTTAAGTAAAGGTGGGTATCGCCTCCTACCCAAACCAGTTCACCAGGTTCCATATCAACCTGCTGGGCAATCATGTGAACCAGCGCAGCCTCTTGAGCAACGTTGAATGGATTGCCGAGGCCCAGGTCGCACGAGCGTTGACCAACCAACAGCGATAACTTTGGTTTGGCGTTTTGGACTTCGGAGCCAAGTCCGCTGACGTAAAACTGGTAGGTCATATGGCACGGCGCGAGCGCCATCTGATCAAGTTCAACAACGTTCCATGCGTGGAATAGCATCCGGCGACTAGCCGGGTTCGCCTTCAACGTCTGGATAAGAGTGGCAACCTGATCGTGCTCATTACCTTGAGCATCGACCCAACGCCGCCATTGCTTTCCATAGACGGGGCCGAGATCGCCCCACGCAAGAGCGAAATCGTCATCAGCCAACACACGTTGCTCAAAGGCTTCCTGTGAAATCTGTTCACCTGTAGCCTTACGATATTTGTCGAGTGGCCAATCCGTCCAAATGCGGACGTTCTCACGCAACAAGGATTGGATGTTGGTTTGCCCGGTCAGGAACCAGAGCATTTCTTTCACGGCCGTTTTCCAGAAAACGCGCTTCGTCGTGTAAACCGGAAATGTTCCGTCTGAGAGGTCGAAGCGCATCATAGCACCGAATGTCGACAAGGTACCAACCCCTGTTCGGTCGATCCGCTTGTCCCCCTTTTCGAGAACATATTCGATCAGGTCAAGGTACTGATACTCAGGATGGCGAGCCATTATCAAATTTCCTGAAATTGTTGGATTGGCTTGACGGTCAGCTGCAAAGTCAAAACTGAAACGTCATGCTACAAATGGTACCGGTACCATTCTCGAAGGGCCGAAAAGCTTTGAAATCCAGGCCTTGAGAACCGAAGGTACGGGTCGGTTGTCGGGAAACGTACCGACGCCGATGAATATATCGGCCGAGCGCTGGTAGAGCTGGCAGGAAAGCTTGCCGTCGGCGACATAGAACTGAAACAGGCAATGGCAGGGCGGCAGCGCCATGTCATCGACCTGCGCCGGGTTCCAGGCCGAGACGATATGCCGGCGGGAATTGGGATTGGTCTTCAGCCCCTCGATCAGCTGCACGATCTGGTCGACATGGCCGCCCTCCGGCCTCGGCCATGAGCGCCACTGGTAACCGTAGACCGGCCCGAGATCGCCGTTTTCATCCGCCCACTCGTCCCAGATGGAAACGCCGTTTTCCTTGAGATAGGCGATATTGGTATCGCCCTTGAGGAACCATAACAGCTCGATGATGATCGACCGCAGATGCAGTTTCTTGGTCGTCAGCACCGGAAAGCCTTCAGCAAGGTCGAAACGCATCTGGTAGCCGAACACGGAGCGCGTGCCTGTACCGGTGCGATCACCGCGATCGGTGCCGGTGTCCATCACATGCCGGAGAAGGTCGAGATACTGTTTCATCGTTCTGGCCGCCGATTCCTGAATTGATCCCCTACATAGTAGCATGGACGGCCTCGACCAATCACCTGCCGGTGACCCTTTGCGCTTTTCCCGGTATTTTGTCTTAATGCCGGAGCCAATCGTGACGGAGTTGCGACAAGCCCTCTTTTCAATGCGCTCGCAAACACCTATATCACCCGTGCCGGACTTCGGTCCGGATATGGCGATAAACGGTCGATGTAATAGACCTATTGGACCCGGGGGCGGTACCCGGCGCCTCCACCACAAACTGGCCTCTGACGGCCATTTTATGATGGGGGCGAAATAGGATCGACAAGGGTGTAAAGATCGAACTTTTGCTCGGCATGATACCGCCGTTATCGGGTCACAAGTGTAGTTGCAAATGACAACAACGCTAAGGGTTACGCTCTCGCTGCCTAATGGCGGTGCGGGAAATCCGAACTAAGTCCTTACGGTTAGCCCCGTAAGGCGGGGTCCGAAGGCACCTGGCAACAGAAGCCTTCACCTTCCCCTTTGACTGGAATACAATCGTAAACTGACTCGACCGAACGGGACTTCCGTTAGCCGGGATGGCATGGCATAACGCGCTTTACTAAAAGACGTAAAATAGGGAAAGACAGGACCGCATGGCTCAGGATCATATCCGTTACGATATTCTGGCACAGGATGCGCTGCGTGGCGTCATTCGAAAGGTCCTCACCGAAGTAGCGGCAACCGGCCGCCTGCCCGGTGACCATCATTTCTTCATTACCTTCCTGACCAATGCCCCGGGCGTGCGCATCTCGCAGCACCTCAAGGCCAAATACGCCGAGCAGATGACCATCGTCGTCCAGCACCAGTTCTGGGATCTGAAGATCACCGATACCCAGTTCGAGATCGGCCTGTCCTTCTCCGACACGCCCGAGCGTCTCGTCATTCCATTCAACGCCATTCGCGGCTTCTACGACCCGTCGGTGAATTTCGAACTCGAATTCGAAGTTCCGCTGGCCGAGGAAGAGGAAGTTTCCGCCGAGATCACGGCGATACCGGTCGAAGCCGTCTCCAAGCCTGCAGACCCTGCAAAGGACACGGGCGAGGAGAAGAAGGAAGGTTCCGTCGTTTCGCTCGACAGCTTCCGCAAGAAGCAATAGCTCACGCAGTCGAAAGGGATCGTGCCATGGGTGACGTGGTCAATCTTCGGCAGTTCCGCAAGGCCAAGGCACGCTCCGAAAAGGACCAGCAGGCAGAGCAGAACCGGATCAGCCATGGCAGAAGCAAGGCCGAAAAGAACCTCACCGGCGCGCTGAACGACAAGGCCGAGAAAATTCTCGATCAGGGCAAGCTGGACAAGCCCCAAAAAGACCCAGAATAAGTGGACATTAAGATCCTGTTATCTGTGCCTATTTGGGTCGCTTGACGTGCTTCGATCCGACAAATCTATAAGGGCCCTTGGTCATGATGATCACGGAGCCAGTCTTGATTCATAAGCATTCCGCGACCCTTCACGGACACCGAACGAGCTTCTCTCTGGAAGATGAGTTCTGGTGTGAATTGAAGTCGATCGCCAGGGTGCGGGGCATGAGCCTCGCAGGCCTCATCACCGAAATAGACGACGAACGCGGAGGGCTCGGAAACCTCTCGTCCTCGCTGCGTCTTTATGTTCTTCGTTATTTAAAGAGCATGCCCGCAAACGGCGACCATCGTGTTGTCGAGGCGGCACTGACCGTCTCATAATCCCAAGCCATCCACCCAGCAAAGCAGAGTCATTGCCCGATCCCAGGCAGGTTGCCCCCGCCGAATGACGGTGACGTCTGCATGCCTGGCTGCAGGTTCTCGCCGGTCGGCGGGACCGTCAGTTGCAGGTCGTTGATCTTCCGTAGCCGTTCCTGCTCTGCAGCCCTGGCGGCCTCGATCATTGCCTGCTTCTGCCGTTCCTCCGCCTCCAGCCTGACCTTTTCGGCTGCGCGTTCGGATGCCTTGAAATTATAGAGGGCGACTTCGCGGCGCAGCCGCTGTTTTTCGAGAACGCTCGACTGAAGCATTTCGACCCGGCGGCGTTCCTGTTCATAGGCACGCATCGACAGGAAATTGGCAAGCGCTGCAACATCGACGCGTTCGCGTGGCAAGGAGCGGTCACCGGAATAAAGGAGACGCACCGTCGGATCACCACCGGTGATCGCCTCGTCTCCAGCGTCATAGGTCGCCGAGATCGAACCATCCATTCCCGCCTGCATCAGATCGGCATGACCTTCCGCCGTCAGGACGAGGCCGTCAGACGATGCGCGGATTTCCTGGGCGCGCAGATCTCCGCCGGTGATCGTGAACGGGATGCGCGTCTGCCCAAGATCGACACTGCCGCTGTGGACGAGATCGGCAACACGCGCGGCGACCTTCGCTTCACTCACCTCTCCCTTGGCGCCGTCGGTCGCGGCCATGACCTGGGAAAGCAGCTCTGGATTGATGCCTTCGACCTTCAGATCGGCAATCCGGATATCCCCCGAGCCGCTCAGCGCCGCCAGAAGATCGCGCATATTCGCCCCGCTCGCCTCCGCCGAAGCATCGAAACTGACCTTCCCGGTTGCGACGGGGCGGTCCCCACGGCGCCAGACCATGGCGCCGAGATCGGCATTCTCGGCGTGAAGTTTCGCTTGCACGATGCCCGTACCGTTGCCGCTGGAGATCAGCAATTTTCCGCCGATCTTGCCGCCGCGCCAGTCGCCGCTGACGTCGTCGAGTGAGATGCCGCCTCCCTGATGGCTGAGCTTTGCCGAAAGATTGGCAATCCTGCCGATTTCGCCGGCGTCGAACTCGTGTGCCTTCAGATCGAGAGAGACTTGTGCCTCGCCGAAGATCGGAATGGAGAATGCATCGGCAGATGGCTTTCCGGTACCGGCATCGGTCAGCGGCCCGAATACGCTTTCACCCAGCCAGGCGAGATCCACGCTGTCGACACTGAGCACGCCGCTCGCCTTCGTGCCTGCGCCCCGGTCGATCGAAAGCCTGCCGTCGAAACCGTTGCCATCTGCCTGTCCGCGAAGTGCCGAAATGTCGATCGCCTTGTCAGTCGTCGCAAAATCCGCCTGAATGTCGATCGGCAGTCCGCCGCCGAATTGCGGAATGCTGATGCCGGTGAGCAGGAGATAAGGCTCGATGTCCCGGCTCTTCAACGCGACATGCCCACGGCCTGCGGCAAAATCTGCGGCCGATACCGACACCTCGCCGGTCGCCGTCAGCGCCGTATGTTCGGTGCTGAACGCAAGTTTCGTCCGCGCAGGTCCATTTGCAGGCTTTTCGACATTGAGCGACAGCGTTCCGGGACCATCGCCACCGAACGGCAGGATATCGACACCTGCCTGGCCGAGCAGCACTTCCGAACGGGGATTGGCAAGCGAGGCAGCAAGCGTCATCGCGTCGCCGCCGGTCAGATCGAACAATGTCGGCAGATCGACAGACGCATCGACGACACTGCCATTGACCGAGCCCGTGACCTTTGCCGCAACCCCGCCACCATCCTGGCCAACGGTCACGTCAGCGGAAATATCCGCATTCGAATAGAAACCTGCATTCGCCGCCAACCGGTCGAGAACGGGATGTGCCGGCAATTGCCGTTTCAGCATCGCCATGAATGCCGTCGGGTCCGCAGCCTGGAAATGGACCTTGGCATTGCCCTTATATTCGAGCAGCGAACCGGCCACCTGCCCTTGAGCGGAGATCTTTGCCCCGGCAATGTCGCCCGCCGAAAGATGGCCGAGCGACAGAACGCCGCCGTCCATGGTGAAGGCCGTATCGACATTCTCCGCGGCAACCCCGAATGCAGTAAACTTCTGTGCCTTGAGTGTCGCTTCGAGCTTATGGTCGAGTACGCTGCGGCCGGCATCTTCACCGGTCACCAGCGAGGCGAGCGCCCGCATCGCGTCGATATCGATCTCGTCGCCTGCAAGGTTGACCGACAGGCTTGGCGGTTGCCCGGTACGGGACTGGCGTTCGATATTGCCCTTGAGTGTCGCCGGACCGATGGCAAGTTCGAGGCCGTTGAAACGCTGGCGCTCCGTCGTCAGGTCCACCTTGGCGGAAAAGCCCGCGCTGCGAAGCTGGCGGATCGCCGGATCAACATGGCCGGACAGCCAGTCGGCAAGCCCCGACGGCTGGACCGAGGCAAACAGCATACTGCCGGTGAAGGATGGCTTGCCCTCCAGAACCAGCCCGCCACTTGCTTCCATCTTGGTTCGGCCCGGCAATGTCGCGACGGCCTTGTCTACCGTCCAGCCGGCACCGGCCGGACGAACATCGAGCTGGATATCGCGGATCGTCGTGTCACTCCAGATGACCGCCGGCAGCTTGAGGCTGGCATGACCCGGAACCTGCGGGATCGGGATGGACGCGGCCATCTGGACGAAGGCATGCAGACGCCGCTGGGCTGACGCGGCGGCATCCCGCCCGGTCTTGCCCCGTGTCCCAGGCTGCCCCAACTGGTTGACGTCGATCTGCTGCCCCTCGGCAGTCAGCAGGAATTCCGGCTTTGCGCCCGTATCGAGCGTCGCCTCGCCGGTGACGACATAGGGATCGTTTAAGGCGCCGACTTCGAGCCGGTAATCACCGACGCGTATCCGGTCGTTGGTCAGTTCGAATGTGCCTTTGACCCGAGGCCCCGGTGGCGGCGCAGTGACCGGCTCGGTGTCGTCTTCCTCCTGCAGCACGTTTGCCGCAAAGCTTCCGCCATAAGTCGGCACGTTTTCGGCCAGCGCGAGATCGCCGTCGAGATTGACTTCGAGCGGCTCGGCATCCGGCCACAACCTCAACCGGATTGGCAGCCGCTTTTCTTCGACATTTGCCGAACCGGTGACGAGGCTGAAACGCGCCTCCTGCCCGTCCAGTGTTGCATTCCCCTCACCGCGCCACGGACCTGCAAGCGACGCGGCCGCCATTTCGGCGGTAAGTCCCGTCAACCTGCGCGACCGTCCCGATTGCTCGTCGACGAGATCGACGGATGCATCGCTGATATGAACGTCCTCGATGACCACGACACGCGTCGGAATGGCCGGGCGGCTGCCGCGCATCCAATCGAGCGTGCCGTCTTTGAGAATATGGACGCGAACCTTGGGCTCCTCGATACGCATGTCGAAGATCCGGGTTTCGCCGGACAGAAACGGCGCCAGCTCCATATCCATGGAAAACCGCGCGATCTGCACCAGTGGCTTGCCATCGGCATCCTGCCCGACGCGCACGTCATGCAGCGTCACCGAGGGAAATGGCAGGATACGGGCATCGACCTCGCCATGCACCGAGACCTTCTTGCCCAGCATGCGGCTTGCCTGCTGCTCGAACTCGACACGGAAACTCGACCAGTCGAGCACGAACGGCGCCAGAAGCGCGGCGAAAAGCACCACGACGATCAAACCGCCGATCGCCAGCATCACCCGTCCTAGCACCGTTTCCGATCTCCTTTTGTTATCCCGAGCCTATTTGCTGGCTCAAGACTAGACGATCACCCGTCCCGTTCAAGTCACGCCTGCGCCATCCGGAAGATCTTGCCGGGATTGAAGATATTGTCGGGATCAAGGCCCTTCTTCACCGAACGCATCACGTCGAGCGCACCGCCGAGCTCCTCGTCGAGATAGGACATCTTGCCCTGACCGACACCGTGTTCGCCGGTGCAGGTACCGTCCATGGCCAGCGCGCGGCGGCTGAGCCTTCCGGTGAAAGCCTCGACATTGGCAACCGATTCGGCGCTCTTGTCGTCGAACAGCACGAGGACATGGAAATTCCCGTCCCCGGCATGGCCGACGATCGGCGCCAGAAGACCGGATTGCGCGATATCCGCCTGGGTCTCGGCAACACATTCGGCAAGACGCGAAATCGGCACGCAGACATCCGTCGAAAGACCGTTCAGCGACGGATCGAGCGCCCGACCGGCCCAGTATGCGTTATGCCGCGCGTTCCACAGCTTGGTGCGCTCCTCCGCATTGGCGGTCCACTGGAATTCGTCGCCGCCGCACTCAGTCGCGATCTCGCCGAACTGTTCCGACTGGATGCGCACCGTGTCTTCAGTTCCGTGAAACTCCAGAAACAGTGTTGGCTTCTCCGGATAGGAGAGGTTGGAATAGGCGTTGCAGGCCCTGATCTGCACGTCGTCGAGCAGTTCGATGCGCGCCACCGGAATGCCCATCTGGATCGTCATGATGACGGCATTGCAGGCTGCCTCGATGCTCGGGAAGGCACAGACGCCGCCACCGATCTTTTCAGGAATACCCTGCAGCTTCAGCGTCACCGAGGTGATCACTCCGAGCGTGCCTTCCGCTCCGACGAACAGGCGGGTCAGGTCGTAGCCGGCAGAAGACTTCCGCGCCCGCCGGGCGGTGCGAATTTCTTCGCCATCGGCAGTCACGACGGTAAGTGCGAGCACATTGTCCTTCATCGTGCCGTAGCGAACGGCATTCGTACCGGATGCACGCGTCGACGCCATCCCGCCGATCGTTGCATTTGCACCTGGATCAATCGGGAAGAACAGGCCGGTATCGCGCAACTCGCGGTTCAGTTCCTCGCGGGTGATCCCCGGTTCGACCGTCACATCGAGATCTTCCGGGCTGATGCGCAGAACCTTGTTCATCCTCGAGAAATCAACGGAAATACCGCCGGATGGCGCATTCACCTGACCTTCGAGCGAGGATCCGACACCGAAAGGAATGACTGGCACGTGATGTTCGCCGCAGGCCCTCACCACCGCCTTCACCTCATCGGCCGTCTCGACAAAGACGACGCCGTCCGGCAATTGTGCGGGAAGATAGGTCGTCGTATGGGCGTGCTGCTCGCGAAACGACTGGCCGGTCTGGAAGCGCTCTCCGAAGGCCTGCTTCAAAATCCCGAGGACTGCCGTGATGCCCTCCTCGTTGCGGAGGCCTGCCTTCACGTCCCGAATTGCCATCTCGATATTCTCCTGCATGCTGGGCAGAAACTGGTTATGGGACAAGCACTTGTTTGTCCAGTGACAACGTCCTTGGGCAGAAGTGGTGCACCCTTGCCGATGCACACCTCCGATTTGTCTGACATAAACCGACTTGAATGCCGCCCTGCGTGCGTTACCAATGACGCAACGCATGCTGCAATGAAGGAACCTCATATGGCGACGATCGGTGTTATTGGAGCTGGCGCAATGGGCAGCGGGATCGGCGGATTGCTGGCCCGCAATGGAGCGACCGTTGTGACCGACCTTGAAGGCCGCTCGCCGGCAACCGTGGGGCGGGCGGAAGCTTCCGGCATGAAGGCGGCAGACCTCGAAACACTGCTCTCCGCCGAGATCGTATTGTCGATCATCCCGCCCGCTGAGGCCGTAAGCGTTGCCCGCCGGTTTGCACAGGAGGCACGCCGGCAGGATCGGTCGGCCATCTACGTCGACTGCAATGCCATATCGCCGGCGACCATGAAGGATGTGGCCGATGTCTTCATCGGCACGAAAGTCGAGGTGATCGACGCCTGCATCATCGGCGCTCCGCCCAGCGAAAAACAGGCCCCAAAGCTCTATGTCAGTGGCGATGTGTCCAACCGCACGGCGCTGCTGCAACCTTATGGCATGCCGGTGCGCCCCGTATCCGGCGGCATCGGCGCCGCATCGGCGCTGAAAATGTGTTATTCAGGCATAAACAAGGGCCTGACCGGACTGGGCACTGCCATGCTTCTGGCAGCCATACAAAGCGGCGCCGACGAAAGCCTGAAGCTCGAACTTGCCGAAAGTGTGCCGGCGATCGAACGCAAACTGACGACAGGCATTCCCGACATGTATCCGAAGGCCTATCGCTGGGTCGCAGAAATGGAAGAGATCGCCGATTTTCTCGGCGACGACGATCCGGCATCGCTGATCTTTCGCGGCATGGCAGGGCTCTATCGGAAAATGGCCGACGACCGGCAGGACGGCGGCACGCTGGCCGCCGAGCTGAACCAGTTGCTTGCCGGACAGTCCTCCGCGTGAGCCTACCTCCCGGCAGACAGGCCAACGGCCCGCATCGTGCTGCTGGAACCTGAGTTAAACGTCTCTACTCTGCCGCCATCAGCGGTGGCTGTTTGCTGTCGTTCGCACGGCTCTTCCTCGCATTTTCAAGCTCGTCATGCAGACGGGCTTCCTCATGCGCATGCGGTTTGGCAAACCGGGCAAGCAGCAGATAGGCGACCGGCGTGATGTAAAGCGTCACCAGCGTGGCGAAGCCAAGCCCGCCGACAATCACCCATCCGAGCGCGATCCGCGCCTCGGCACCGGCGCCCTTGGCAAGAACCAGCGGCAGGCCGCCGATCACGGTTGCGATCATGGTCATCATGACCGGCCGAAGACGCAGGGAGCAGGCTCGCTCGATCGCCTCGCGGCAATTGGCGCCCTCGTTGCGCAGATGGTTGGCGAATTCGACGATGAGAATGCCGTTCTTGGCCATCACACCGACCAGAAGCACAAGGCCGATCTGGCTGTAGACGTTGAGGCTGGAACCGGTCAGCACCAGCGCGAATGCGGCACAGGCAAGCCCCAGCGGCACGGTTGACATGATGATCACCGCCGACAGCACGCTTTCGAACTGGGCCGCAAGCACGAGGAAGATGATTGCGATGGCGAAACCGAAGGTCAGCGCCATGCCGCTCGAATTTTCCTTCAGCGTCGCAGCCTCCGCAAGCGGGATAAGACGCGAACCCGCAGGCAGAAGCGGCTGCGCCAGTTCGGTCGCTGTCTGGACCGCCTGGCCGAGCGAGACACCGTCCCTCAAACCGGCGGAAAACGACACTGCCGCCAGTCGCTGCTCGCGGTTCAATCTCGGAGCCACGGCCTTTTCTTCAAGCGTCGCGACGGTCGAAAGCGGCACCATCCGGCCGTCCTTGGCCTTCAGGAAGATGTTTTCGAGATCCGTCGGATCGTCGATCGGCCGGGTCGTCGAGGTCAGCTTGACCGGGGTCGCCTCGCCATCAACGAACACGTCGACGACCGATCGCCCTTCCAGAAGCGATTGAAGCGACGTTCCCAGATTGGTGATGTCGATACCGAGATCGGATGCCCGCTCCCGGTTCACCGACACGAAGATCTGCGCCTGCGTCGGTTCGTTGTTCAGGCGCGGCGTATCGAAAAGACCCGTCTGCCGCAGCTGATCGACGAGTTTGAGCGCAGCATCGGTGAGTTTTTCGTGATTGGTACCGACCAGCGCCATCTGCAGACCGTTGCCGGCGCCGCGGATGCGAAGGCTGTTCTGCTGCTGGGCAAAGGCTCTCAGCGACGGCACCGTTGCCGTCGCCGTATTGATGTCCTTGACGATCTCGGCCTGGCTGCGGTCGCGCTCCGACCATGGCGCAAGCGTCAGGACCATGAAGCCGTTATTGGTCGCGCCCCCCTGCCCCGAAATCGAATAGATATTACGGATTTCACCGGAATCGACCAGCGGCTTCAGCTTCTCCTCGATCTGCTGCAGCTTGTCGCGCATATATTGAAGACTGATCCCTTCGGGCGCGGTGGCACGAAGAAACACCATGGCGCGGTCTTCCGCCGGTGTCAGTTCGCTCTTCACCGTCTTGAAGGCCATATAACCGGCGCCGCCAAACAGCAACGCGACGACGATGACGATTGCCGGAGCCCCAAGGCAGGCATGCAGCGTCACCCGGTAGACATTCGCAAACAGCACGCCGAAGCGCCCGAGCAGGCCGTCCTGCTTGTCCTTGATCGGCTTGGTCAGCATCCGCGACGCAAGCATCGGGCAGAGTGTCAGCGCCGTGACCGACGACAAGCCGACCGCGAATGCCAGCACGAAGCCGAATTCGCGAAACAGGCCGCCCATCTGTCCGGGCAGAAAGGAAAGCGGAATGAAGACTGCGGCAAGGGTGGCCGTGGTCGCGAGGACTGCAAAGAAGACTTCCTGCGTACCGAGCACGGCAGCCGCCCGCGGCCCCATGCCTTCCGCTCTTCGGCGCACGATGTTTTCGAGCACGACGATCGCATCGTCGACCACCAGGCCGGTCGCCAGCACGATCGCGAGAAGTGTCAGAATATTGATCGAAAAACCGACCATATAAATCGCCACCAGAGTGCCGATCAGCGCCACCGGCATGGTCAGCGCCGGGATCAGCGTCGCCTTCCAATCGCGCAGGAATAAAAAGATCACAATGACCACGATCGTGCCGGAGAGCGCCAGCGCGATCTCAACCTCATGCAATGCTCCTTCGATGAACACCGCGTCATCGCTGGTAATCGCGATCCGCGTCCCTTCGGGAAGCGCCTTCTGCAGGTCCGCCACCGCCGCGCGTACGCCTTCCGAAATGCTCAGCGTGTTCGATTGCGCCTGGCGCAGGACGCCGAGGCCGACCCCCTGAATGCCGTTCGACCTCAGCGCCGTCGTACCGTCGTCCGGACCGAGCATCACCGTCGCGACGTCGCGCAGCCGGACATTGTCGCCGAGCAGGACGTTTTCGAAATCCTCCGGTTTGGTCAGGCTCGCGGTGGCACGCACGACGATATCCTGGGTAGAGGATTCCAGCGAACCGGCCGGCACGTCCATCGCCGCCGTATCAAGCGCCGTGGCAAGGTCGGCGATCGTCAGGCCACGACTGGCCAAAGCCGCCTGGTTCACGTCGACACGGAAAACTTTTTCCTGGTCGCCGTAGAGCTCCACATCCGCCACGCCGTCAACAGCCGCCAGCCGGTCGGACACCTCGTTGTCGACCAGCAGCGTAAGGTCTTCCATCGACAGGGTCGAGGAGGTGACGGCAAGACGCATGATCGGTTGGCTGTCGCTATCGGCCTTGATGATGCGGGGTTCATCCACATCATCGGGCAACAGCCCGGTGACCCGCCCGAGCGCATCGCGCACGTCATTGGCCGCGACCGCCAGATCGGCCGTATCGTTGAATTCCAGTGTCACGCGGCTCTGGCCGAACTGCGATTCCGAAGAAACCGCCTTCAGGCCGGCGACACGCGCGACCGCGCCTTCGATGACATCCGTCACCTCCTGGTCCATCGTCTGGGCCGAGGCACCGTCATAGGTCGTGCGGATGGTGATCACCGGCTGATCGACATCCGGCAATTCGCGCACCTCGACACCGACAAGCGCCGCAAGGCCGGCGACGACGAGCAGCGTGTTGAGTACCGCCGCAAGGACCGGGCGACGAACGAACAGCGCGGTAAAGCCCTGCTTGCCGGCTCCGGATCCAGGCTGGGTGGAGTTTGTCTCCTGCGGCGGCGAATTTCCGGTGTGATCAGCGCTCATCGGCTGGCTACCTCCGGCGATTTTTCCCCGGCAATCCGAACGGCCCCGTTCTCCCGCACCCGCTGCAGTCCTTCGGTCGCGATGGCATCGCCCTCCTTCAGGTCGGCGGAAACAAGGATGGCATCCGGATTGCGCTGGATGATCCGGGCGCGAACCTTCACGGATTTATGATCGGCGATACGCCAGACGAAAGCGCCCTGCGCATCCCACTGGACGGCGAGCGGATCGACGGCCGGATAGGTCTCGCCGGGAAACCGCATCGTCACGCCGAACGACATGCCGGCCCGCAATTGATCTTCGCCATTTGGAATTTTTGCACGAATCCGGATCGTCCGGCTGGCCGGATCGACGCGATTGTCGACGGCATAGACCGAGCCCTCGAAACTGCTGCCCGGACGAGAAACCAGGATCGCCTCGACCGGCATATCCGTCTTCACCTGTACGGCAAAGCGTTCCGGCGCCCAGAAATCGACGAGCAGCTCCGAGCGATTGTCGATCGTCACCACGTTGCTGGAGGTCGTGACATTGTCGCCGATATTGATGGCGACGATGCCGACGATCCCGTCGATCGGCGCCACGACAGAGCGGCGCTTCAACGCCAGCTCGGCATTGGTCACCGCAAGCTGCGCTGTCTCGAAAGCAATCTGGGCATCGAGAACATCGAGCCGCGAGAAGCTCTTCAAGTTCTGGTAGCTATCCGATTTCTCCCGTGCGCTGCGCAAGAGAACCCTGGCCTGATCGCGCAGGATGATCTGTTCGTCATCATCGAGCTGCGCAAGCACCTGGCCTTTTTTGACCTGATCGCCTGACTTCACCAGGATCTCGTTGATCGTGCCGGTTGCCTGCGGCATGACGATCACCGATTGGATAGCCTCCCCGTCACCGATCGCAGACAGACGGTCGTTGACGACGCCGGTGCCGACCGGCCTTGTGGCGACCAGTACTGCTTGTGCATCCGGGTTTGCGTTCTGGCGGGAGCCACCTGAACCGGCATTGTGTCCTTCGCTGCCGGCGACCGTTGCCGAAACCGGTTCGATCGCTTTCGGATTGATCGCCGAAACGACACCCTGTGGCATTCCCATGGATATCAGCGTGCGGCCAGCATCGGCCGACATGTAGACCCAGAGACAGAGCCCCCCGAGCAACACCGCGACCGACAGAATAAGCTGGTTCCAAATCCGCATGCAGACCTCGCAGGTATTAAAAGTCACTCAGGAGCCGACAACCGACAATATCCCTGTTTTATCAATAACTGGCAATGCCGGCATCGGTGATCCGGAAATTCTACCATCACGGGATTTCACACTTGTGTCAGCGCATAGCCAAACAAAAGAAAGACACGGATTGCACCTGGGGAAGCCGTCATCGGGGCAACGCCACGCAGCCCGGCGAAGCCCGGCAACCACCACGAATGAAGAAAATGAGCGGCAATAACTGGAATGAAAAGTGAACATGATCTGGCCTTTCGGCCTCGAATCACTACATTGGCCGCATGAATAACAGTTTCGACGATATTCCGTTCTTCGATGAAGAACCGGAACACGCGCCTCGCAAGCAGCAGCCGGCTGGCGACCGCCCGCAGCGAGCATCGGTGGGCGCACCGGACAGGGCCCAGGATGCCCCCCGAAATGCACCGCAGACGGGCCTGGGCATTGCCGCCCGTGCAATGGCCGCGCGCGACGGAGCACGCCCTGCCCCCGATTATCTGTCGGGCCTCAATCCGGAACAGCGCGAGGCGGTGGAAACACTCGACGGTGCGGTTCTGGTCCTCGCCGGCGCGGGCACTGGCAAGACCCGTGTGCTGACCACCCGCATCGCCCATATTCTCGAAACCAACCGGGCTTACCCCAGCCAGATCCTCGCCGTCACCTTTACCAACAAGGCGGCCCGCGAGATGAAGGAGCGCATCGGCGTTCTCGTCGGCGGTGCCGTCGAAGGCATGCCATGGCTCGGCACCTTCCACTCGATCGGCGTCAAGATCCTGCGTCGCCATGCGGAACTGGTCGGCCTGCGCTCCGACTTCACCATTCTCGACACGGACGACGTCATCCGCCTGATCAAGCAGTTGATCCAGGCCGAAGGTCTGGACGACAAGCGCTGGCCGGCAAAACAGTTCGCCGGCATGATCGACGGTTGGAAGAACAAGGCGCTTCTGCCGCAGGATATTCCAGAAGGCGACGCCCGCGCATTTGCCAACGGCAAGGGCCGCGAACTTTATGCCGCCTATCAGGCACGGCTGCGCACGCTGAATGCCTGCGACTTCGGCGATCTCCTGCTGCATCCGATCGCGCTTTTTCGCAAGACGCCGGATCTGCTCAAGGAATATCACCAGAGGTTCCGCTACATCCTGGTCGACGAGTATCAGGATACCAATACGGCACAGTATATGTGGCTGCGCCTGCTGGCCCAGCGCCCCAAGGGCGTGCCGCAGAATGTCTGCTGCGTCGGCGACGACGACCAGTCGATCTATGGCTGGCGTGGTGCCGAGGTGGACAACATCCTGCGCTTCGAAAAGGATTTCCCCGGCGCCAAGGTGATCAAGCTGGAGCGCAACTATCGCTCCACCGAGCATATTCTCGGCGCCGCCGGCCATCTGATCGCCCATAACGAAGGTCGCCTCGGCAAGACCTTGTTCACCGACCGCGTCGATCCCGATGATGAAAAGGTCATCGTTCACGCCGCCTGGGACAGCGAAGAGGAAGCCCGCGCCGTCGGCGAGGAGATCGAGAGGCTGCAGCGCGGCGGTAATGATGGCAGGAAACACGCGCTGAACGACATGGCGATCCTTGTGCGCGCCTCGTTCCAGATGCGCGAATTCGAAGACCGTTTCGTCACGCTCGGCCTCAACTACCGCGTCATCGGCGGTCCACGCTTTTACGAGCGGCTCGAGATCCGCGATGCCATGGCCTATTTCCGCCTGGTCTGCCAGTCGGCCGACGATCTGGCCTTCGAGCGGATCATCAACACGCCGAAGCGCGGCCTTGGCGACACGACAGTGCGTTACCTGCATGACTATGCCCGTGCCCGCGACATCCCCATGCTGCAGGCGGCAACCGATATCGTCGAAACCGACGAATTGAAGCCGAAGGCCCGGAAGGCTCTGTTCGATGTCACGCAGAACTTCAGGAACTGGCAGGAACGCCTTGAATCGATTCCCCATACCGAATTGGCCGAACAGATCCTCGAAGAGGCCGGCTATACGGACATGTGGAAGAACGACAAGTCGGCGGAAGCCCCCGGAAGGCTCGACAACCTCAAGGAACTGATCCGCTCGATGGAGGCCTTCGAGTCGATGCGCGGCTTCCTCGAACATGTCTCGCTGGTCATGGATGCGGAGCAGAACGAGAACATGGATGCCGTCTCGATCATGACGCTGCATTCGGCCAAGGGGCTGGAATTCGATACCGTCTTCTTACCCGGCTGGGAGGAAGGCCTGTTCCCGCACCAGCGCGCGCTGGACGAGGGCGGCCGCTCGGGTCTCGAGGAAGAACGCCGCCTCGCCTATGTCGGCATCACTCGCGCAAAACACCGCTGCCACATCTGGTTCGTCTCCAACCGCCGCATCCACGGCCTGTGGCAGTCGACCATGCCATCCCGCTTCCTCGAAGAACTGCCGCCAAGCCATGTCGATGTCGCAGCATCGGATTCGTCGAATTATGGCGGTTATGGTGGACGCGGTGGTTATGGCCAGTCGCGCTTCGACAAGGCCGAACCCTTTGCCAATTCCTATTCGACCCCCGGCTGGAAACGCGCCCAGGCCAACAAGACCGACGCGACGCGTGACAACTGGGGCAGCCGCTCCGGCCACGCGGTGGAACGCATCGGTTACGGAGAAAGCGGCCCGCGCGGCCGCACGATCGACGGTGAACTGGTGGCAAAGTCGGTAGCCGACACGCCGTCGAAATTTGCCGTCGGCGACCGTGTCTTCCACATCAAGTTCGGCAACGGCAACGTCACCGGCGTCGAGGGCAACAAGCTGACGATCGAGTTCGACCGGGCGGGACAGAAACGCGTGCTGGACGGGTTCGTCGAGAAGGCGGGGTAAAAGCGCAGCTAAGGCTTTCGGCCTGACTTGTTGGACCGATAGCTTTCCACCAGCCCCGCGCAAGCAGGCAGGTCGAGAAACGAGACAATGATCGTCGATGACCGAAGTTTACCCGGTCACGGCAGTCCTCCCAATTCTCGGAGCTCCCCATGGCCAAGGCCAACTGTCCGCAGCCGCTCAAGCCGACCGAAATGGCCGCCACGGATCGCCGCACGGCACATCTCGACCCCGCCGACTGGGTCGCCTTCCGCGAAGACGCCCACGCGATGCTTGACGACGTCATCTCCCATATCGCCTCCGTCCGCGAAAACCCGCTCTGGCGGCCGCAGCCGGATGAGAACCGGAGGCATTTCCGCCAGTCCTTGCCCGAAGCGCCGCGTGATCTCGGCGACGTTCTCTCCGATGTCCGCGACCACATCATGCCCTATGCGACGGGCAATCTGCATCCACGTTTCATGGGCTGGGTGCATGGCGGCGGCACGCCGGTCGGCATGGTGGCGGAAATGGTGGCAGCCGGGCTCAACATGAATTGCGGTGGCCGCGATCATGTCGGCATCGATGTCGAAAAACAGGTCGCCCGCTGGATGAGCGAGATGCTGGGTTACGATGCGGAAACCGCAAGCGGCCTGTTCGTCACCGGCTCGTCGATGGCGAATTTCCTCGCCGTTACCATCGCCAAGACGCAGGCCATCGGTGTCGAAAGCCGCGTCGACGGCCTTCGCGCCGCAGACCGCCAGCTTGTCGCCTACACTTCGGCAGAGGCTCATGGCTGCATCGCCCAGGCCATGCAGCTTTCCGGCATAGGGTCGTCCAATCTGCGCATGGTCGCCGTTGATGCCGACGGCCGCATGATGATCCCACAGCTGAAGCTGATGATCGACGCCGACCGCGCGGAAGGCAACCTGCCCTTCCTCGTCGTCGGCACTGCCGGCACGGTCAATACGGGTGCCATAGATCCGCTTTCCGAGATCGCCGAAATCGCCGCTGCGGAAAAACTCTGGTTCCATGTCGATGGTGCGATCGGCGCGCTTGCCGTGATGTCGGAGGAATTACGGCCGCGCTTTTCGGGCATCGAGCAGTCGCACTCGATTGCGCTTGATTTCCACAAATGGGGCCAGGTCCCCTACGATGCCGGTTTCCTTCTCGTACGCGACCAGGCGGTTCAAAAGCGCACCTTCGCCCAGCCCGCCGCCTATCTGCAGCGTTCCGATCGCGGCCTTGCCGCCGGCGATACGTGGCCCTGCGATCTCGGCCCGGATCTCTCCCGAGGTTTTCGCGCATTGAAAACCTGGATGACGCTTTCGACCCTTGGCACGCAGAAGATCGGCGCAGCAATTGCCAACAGTTGCGCCGTCGCCCGCTATCTGGAAAGCCGCATCGCCACCCATCCGCTTTTTGCGCTGAAAGCACCGGTCGCACTCAACATCGTCTGCTTCGGCATTGTCGGCAAGAACTCGGCCTATGTGCGGGAAATCGTCCTGGATCTGCAGGAGGAAGGTTTAGTCGCGCCGTCATGGACGACGATCGACAGCGAACTCGTCATTCGCTGCGCGCTGGTAAACCATCGTACCACCGAGGCCGACATGGATATCCTCATCGACGCCCTGGAACGCGCGGTGGATCGTCGACCGGAGTAGTCCGGCACCGGGGCTCGGCTCGGGAGCAATGGTTCTGGAGACCCTCTGAAACCGTTACGGCATGCCGAGCGACTGCAAAAACCGGTCTACCCTTCGCGTATAATCGTTATCGGCGCCGAGCTGGCTGTTGATCTGCCCATGTCGCAGCGGCACGGGCAGCACCTCGACATTTGTCCCTGCCTTGACTGCAAATGCCTCTGCTTGCGGGCAGGAGACGCTGCGAAGGCTGGAGCAGACCAGCAGCATCGGCGGCATCCCTCCCTTTAATTGCCGGGCCGGCGAGACGGCGGTCCAGAAACGTGGATCGCTGCCGAACGCACGGTCATACAACCTTGGATGATTGGGCTGCTCCATGATGTTGGTGACGTCATAGGCCGCGCTATCCAGCGCTATCGTCCCGGCCCATGGTTTTAGACCAGCCTTTCGGGCAATGGTGTGATCGGCCGATACCAGCGCCACAAGATGCGCACCGGCAGAATGCCCCATCAACACGATCTTCGACGCATCTCCACCCCAGATCGCGGCATCGCGCTGCACCTTTGCCAAACCGGCAGCGACGTCGCTTGCCTGCTGCAACGGATCGGCCTGCGGCGCGAGGCGTGTCTCCACCGACACGAAGATGACCCCTTCGGGCAGCCAGTGCGCCACCTTGTTGTCGACCACGCCATGGGCCGATTTCGAGCCGAAGGCCCAGGCGCCACCATGCACCATCACGATGATCGGAGCCTTTCCGGTTTTGGCCGGCATATAGACATCCATCCGCTGCGCCGGTTCGGGGCCATAAGCGATATCCCGTTCGATCCTGATGCCGGCAACAGATCCTGTTCCACCCTGTCCACGATCGGATTGCGCCGCGCTCGGCTGCACCATCGCTGCCGTAAGGATCACTGCAGCCGTCCCGACCAGACGGATCGACAGGGAGAGGATATCGCCAATGCCTGACATGATTTGTTCGCTTTCACGAGAATATCGAAGAAACAGCATCTGGGCCGCATTTGTTGCAGGAAAATTTCAGGCCGCTGAATTGTCACGTCGCATTGCTCGCTTCAAACCTCTCCTCTACGTCTGAATGACAAAGCCGATCCCACGGAGCAACTGCATGTCCCTTACCAATCACGACATCGTCGAACTCACCGAATGGCGCCGGCGCCTTCACACCATGCCGGAGGTTTCTGGCGAGGAAATCGAGACAGCGAAAGAAGTCGTACGATTTCTGAAGGATACCGGCCCGGACGTGATCGTCGAAGGCCTCGGCGGCACGGGCGTGGCGATGATCTACGATAGTGGTAAGGCCGGTCCCTCGGTGATGATCCGCGCCGAACTTGACGCCCTGCCGATCGAGGAACTGGGCGTGCCGGATTACAAGTCCAAAATACCGGGAAAGAGCCATATGTGCGGCCATGACGGACATATGGCGACACTTGCAGCCGTTGGACGCGCACTCGGCCGCGACCGACCGAAGACCGGCCGCGCCATCCTGCTGTTCCAGCCGGCGGAAGAAAACGGAGCCGGCGCCGAAGCGGTCCTGGCCGACGAGAAATTTGCCGCGCTGACACCCGACTACAGCCTGTCACTTCACAACATGCCCGGCGTGCCTTTCGGCCATGTCTGGCTGAAGGAGGGGCCGGCCAACTGCGCCTCCCGCGGCATCAGGATCGCCCTTACCGGCAAGACGGCCCATGCAGCCTATCCCGAGACCGGCACCTCTCCGGCAGGCGCCGTGGCGCAACTGATGCCGGCCCTCAATGCCCTGGCCAGCGGCACCGTTTCGACTGGTGATCTCGTGCGCACGACCGTCACCCATGCGGTGATGGGTGAACCGACCGTCGGTGTCGCTCCCGGTTATGCCGAAATCTGGGCAACCCTGCGCACCTCGACCGACGACCAGATGGCGGCCTTGGTGGCCAAGGCAGAGGCGATGGCAAGCGAAGCCGCCGAAGCAAACGGGTTGACGGTTGAGATCGGCTATCAGGAAGTATTCGGCCATTGCGTTAATGACCCCGACGCAACCTCGATCCTGCGGGCGGCAATGGATGCGGAAGGCATCAGCCATGAACCGGGAGAGGGATTTCGCGCATCCGAGGATTTCGGCCGGTTCGGCTCTGTCTCCAAGTCGGCAATGCTGTTTCTCGGTGCCGGTGAAAATCACCCGGCGCCGCACAATCCCAATTATGATTTCCCGGATGACCTGATCCCGATCGGCGCCAGGATCTTCCTGCGCGCCGTCCGCAATACGCTCGGCTGAACGAGATCTCGAAAAGAAAGAGGAGCCTCAAGGGCTCCTCATCAGGTTCAGGCGTCGTTATTGCCGAACAGCTTGGCCATGAAGCCGCCGCCGGACCCCGAACCGGGGCGCTTGCCGTCCCATTTGTTGACGATGATCATGTGGGTGATCTCGCCCTGCTGGAAGGCCTTGAGGAAGCGGGGATATTCGGCAAACGCCACGCAGCCGTGAGAATCGCCACGGACCCGAAGCAGGAAGCTGTGTGCGAGGAGCCCGGTACGGCCCTGAGGCGGTTTGCCGTCGACCGGCGTCAGGCGAATGGCGGCAACGCCGTGGAACAGCGATTCGCGCATCGACAGCTTGTAGGTCCCAGGCGGCGTCGGGCCACGCATCTGCACATGAGTGAATTTCGGATTGTCGCGCATGTTGCCGATGCCGGAATGCGCTTCGAGCGTGGTGCCGTTTGGAAGATGCACGACACCGTTGGTAATGTCGTAGATCGCGACCTTGGTACCGATACCCGGCCATTTCGGCGAGGGCTGAGACGGGCTTTCAGGCTCCGCCCGCATTGGATTGTCCGGCTTGGCAAAGGCAAGCACGGTCGGCTTGTCGTCGTCCTTGGCAGGCTTCTGCGGTGCGACAGAGGCGATCGCCGCCAGTGCATTGCCGCGGATCGGCGGCTTGTCGTCATCGGCGCGCAAGCCTGCAGCCGGACGCAGGACCGGCAACGGGCCAGCCTTCGGCAAGGCATAGCTTTCCGTCGGCGCCGCGAGTGCAACGATGTTCTGCGTAATTTCAGGCGCCTGGCTGTCGTCGGCGCCGTCATCAGCGTCCGACGTTTCGACAGAGGCCATTTCGACCGGCTTCATGTGCTTCAGGTCGTTGACCGAGGCAACATTCTGCGCGTCCTGGATCAGGTCGGGCATTGCCTCGTCGCCACGCGGTGCAACGACCACCAGCCCGGCCATTGCTTCACCGAGCACGGAGCGGATCGAGGCTTCGGTCGGACGATGGCTGGCAAGCGCTGCAAACTGCCGCTCACTGTCGTCATTGCGGGCGGCCTTCGCCATGGCGTGGTGAAGCGCCTGGGACACGGTCGATGTCTCGGGACGCAGCGCTGCGAGCGCCGCGGTCTCGGCACCAGCGAGGCGGCCACTCTTCGGATCGATGGACGCCTGCCCTCTCAATCTCGAGAACTTGGAAATCTCCAGCGCTCGTTCGCTGCGGTCCCGCGTCAGGTGATCGCCGCCGGCAACAGGCGCAAGAAGCGCAGTCTGGAACCGGACATCCTTTACCGGCTTCACGGCGGTCGCCATGGTGACAACCGATGCGCCGATCAGCGCCGATGCCGTCAACCCGATGCCGATCGCCATGTTGGCAAAAATGGAGCGCCCGTGCTTACGCTTCGCCGGTCGCTTCGAGACCTTGTTCCGTTTTGTGGAGGTTTCGATCTTACGCACCATCACTCGTTACCCGAACCGTTACTCATCACGGCAAGGGCGACATCAAGCGCCTTGCCTGCCAGATCCGAACGGTCGCTTGAAACGGATTTCACCCGCTCCGCACCGTTCTTCGAATGGTTCAGAGAATGAACGATTATGGTAACCAATATCTTTACGCCGCCCCGATCAATTTCGATGGCGCTCATAAAAGCGCATGCCGTCGGAAGTTTAGCCGAAATGCGGCGAGGCTGTGTTTCTGGCCTCGAAGATTAAGGCAGGTCAAGTCGACGACTGTTGCTGTTTAGCGACAAAAGGCCGGCAATTCAAGGCAAGGCCGAGATTTTTGCACGGCATGCGGCACTGTGAGACGCGCCAAAGCGGCGGACAAAAGGAAGGCTGGCGAGATCATCGCCAGCCCCCGCTTGATATTTTTTCCGTCAGCCATCCGTTCCGCGGATCACCCGACGTTCGTTAAAAAACCACGGCCTCAGCTTAACGCCGATGATATTGCCGGCGAAGGCAGCGACGGCCCAGAGATATCCATGCAGGCTGCCCGAGGCTATTCCGGAGAAATAAGCCCCGATATTGCAGCCATAGGCGATTCGCGCACCATAACCGAGCAGCAGTCCGCCGACGGCGGCGGCCAGAACGGATCGCCAGGGAATGTCGAGGCTCGGGGCAAATTTTCCGGCAAGCGCTGCCGCCAGCATCGCGCCGGCGATAATACCGAAATCCATCACCGAAGTGACATCCGCAAAGACGTTCTGCTGCAGCGCCTTGGCATTGCCCGGCTGCTGCCAATAGGCCCATGCGGTCGGATCGATGCCGATCATCTGTGCCCATTTGGCACCCCACAGCGCGAAGGCAGAGGTAATTCCCCAGGGCCGGCCGGCGATCGCAAGCGTCGCATAATTGAGAACGACCAGCGCAACCGCACCGAATACCAGCGGCCAGGGCCCGCGCAGATAACGGGCCAGCCCATGACGCGGTGAAGGCGGCGCCTGTTCAAGCGCGCCGTTGCGCTTTTTCTCGACAACGACGGTAATGGCGGCAATGGCTGCGAAAATGGCAAGCGAAAGCGCGATGCCGCCGACCAGACCGAAACTCTGGAACAAAGCTGTCGGCGGCAGCGACGGCAGGCTGACCCACCAGTCGAAATTCACGGTGCCGAGCACGGAACCGACAATGAAGAAGAACAGCGTCACGAACATGCGCGCATTGCCGCCGCCGGCGGTGAACAACGTACCAGAGGCGCAGCCTCCGCCAAGCTGCATGCCGATGCCGAACATGAATGCTCCGGCGATGACGCCGACGCCGGCCGGCGAGATATTGCCGCGCACTTCATGTCCGAACAGCGTGCCGCTGGAGAGCGCCGGGAAGAACAGGATGACGGCGAGCGCGAGCAGGATCATCTGCACCCGCAGGCCCCGGCCCCTGCCCTCCGAGATGAACACGCGCCACGCCGACGTAAAGCCAAAGGCGGCGTGGTAGAGAGAAATACCGAGCGCGCCGCCGATCAGGAAAAGTGCACCATGTGCCGGGCCGTAGATTGCGCCGAGGGCTAAAGTGCCCAGAACCAGCACTGCGAGAGAAAAAAGACCGGGCGTTCCAAGCGGCGGGACCGTAGGCGCGCTGGAGCGAAGCGAAGAGGAAAGCGACATTGGATTGGCTCCTTGTTGCCGTCTTAACTAGGAGTGTTCCGGTCCGGCGACGAGGTAACGATTTTCAATTGCATTCGCGAATTTGAGAATAGATTTCCGGATTGCACCGCTTCGGCGAAATGCGGCATGCGCCAAAAGCATTCCACCCCGCGGGGGAGCGCGGAGTGGAACGGGCCGATCGGCGGGGGGACCAGATCGGTCAGGGGGCCGTGAATGACGTTTCTGCGACGACTAGAATTCGCCCGAAAGACCGACGCGTACACCGGCCGAGCCACCCGGCGAATAACCGACCGAGGCATCGAAGATGACCGGGTAGTTGCTGTCGAACATGTGGGCGACCGCAAAGCTCGTCGCCATCTCGCCGCGGTAACCGGCGATATTGGTGGACCATGATGTCTTTCCAGGAGCCGAAGGCTTCGGCGCCGCCGTCATCGACATCGCCGCCGCAATGCCCTTTCGCGTTTCCTTGCGAAGGTCGGACACATCTCCACGCAGGTTGGTGATGTCGGAAGTGATCCGGTTCACGTCAAGGTTTGCCGAAGCAATGTTACCGGCAGCATCCGTGGTCAGAACCTGGGTCGGGCCGCTCTGTGCTGCCCGGCTCGCTGTCGAGGTGACACCCGGCATTGTGTAGGTATTGGTCGTCGTGCCGATCATGATCTGGCCCGCCCGCGTCGTGGCAGCCCCACGGCCGATGGCCGTGCTGTTGGAATAGCTTGCCCGCGAACCGTAACCGATCGCGGTCGCATCGCCACCGGTCGCCACCGCGTTGGCCAGGCCGCTGGTGTTGTTGGCGGCCAGCGCGCCATTGGTGCCGGCCCCGCCGATGAAGGAGTTGATCGCCTGCAGCGCCGTGTTGACATCGGTATAGGTATTGCCGCGCAGCGTATAGCTCGGCCCGGTGAAGACGTTGGTATTGCTGTTATATGTAGATCCGCCGCCAAGCGAGATCGCCACCTCGTTGAGCCCGGTCGAAATCTCGCTCCGCACCGCGCTAAGCTGACGGACGTTGACCGCGTCAGTCGCGGCGGTGCCGCCGGCAACATTGGTAATCTGCCGTTCGCTGCCCGCTGCACCGACAGATACCGCACCGGCTGTCGATGAGACCGCCGTCCCTGAGAAGAGTTCGGTAGCACCAGCCATGCCGGACCGCGCTGCGACAGAGCCGGAACCGAGAGCGACGCCCCCGGTGGCACTCACCTCCGTATCCGCACCGAGCGCGACACCGTTCGCCGCCGTCACCGAGCCGCGAAGGCCAAGCGCTATCGAGTTGGTGGCGGATGCGCTTGTCGTTGCGCCATTGCCGATGGCGATCGAGTTGACTTCGCCCGCCACGGATGCCGCATTGTTGGCACCGCCCAGACCGGTCAGGCTGCCGCCGCCCATCGAGATGCCTTTGGCGTCGTCGATGTCGATTTGATCCGTAGCCAGTCCGCAATCGGCGCTGTTGACCGCCTGCCCGTTGGTATCCAGCACATTGAGGCCGATATTCTTGCCGCTTAGGGCGTCGGTAAGGTTGAGGTCGATCAGCGATGAAAGCGGATTGAGCAGTGCACCCAGCCCCGTTCCGATCGGCTGCAGCACCGGGAGATCGACGCTGAGGCCGGAGCAGACGTTGACGAGCGGCGCGGTCTGCGCCTGCGCGGTCGTACTGTAAAGCCCCGCAAGGAGTGAGGCTGGTATTGCAATTGCTGGAATGACAAGGCGCTTCATGGTGACCCCTCCAATTCGGATAACCAATCATTTCGCAACATGCTTAATAAGCTCTTTCTAATTTAGATACGCATTATTGTTTCAGCGATGACACTGAATCGGCTTGATAATTTCCTTGATTGAAGCGTCCCCTCTTGGCATTCTGCTGTCAAAACCGCGGGAGAAGTTTATGAAGGCGCTGCTTTTGGTCGACATTCAGGTCGGTTTTTGCCCCGGAGGAAACCTCCCCGTTCCTGACGGCGATTCGGTCGTGGCCATCGCCAACAGGCTGATTCGCGATGGCGGATATGACGTCATTGTCGCCTCGCAGGACTGGCATCCGGCCAACCATGGAAGTTTTGCATCCCAGCATCCGGGCAAGGCACCGTTCGACATGGGCGAGCTTTCAGGCCAACCGCAGGTGATGTGGCCGGATCATTGTGTTCAGGGCACCAATGATGCCGAGTTCCATCCCGACCTCGAAACGGGCGAGATCGATTATGTGCAGCAAAAGGGCGAGAACCCTGCGGTCGACAGCTACTCGGCCTTTCGCGACAACGATCAGGCGGCCCTGACCGGGCTTGCCGGATATCTGAAGGCCCAGCAGGTGACCGAACTCGACGTCTGTGGTCTCGCCACCGATTATTGCGTCAGGTTCTCCGCGCTTGATGCCCGCGACATGCTCCCCGAAATTGCTGTCCGCTTCATCTCCGACGCCAGCCGCGGGATTGACCCGAAAGGCGTCGCGGACGCCATCTTGCAAATGCAGGCGCGTGGCGTCGGCGTCGTCACCAGCACGGAAATCCTTGCCGACTGATAAGCGCAGACCGGCTCCCGCGGTTTAACGTTCATCAAAATCGATCATTCCAATCAATGCAATTCGTTTGCCTGCCGCCCCGCTTGCGACTAAAGGCGCGGACCAGGGAGGCTTCCGCCGTAATGCACCGCTTTTGTCGCGGTCGCTTGAACGTTGCCTCGTCAGGCAAGCGCGACGGAAGAGCGACATGGAAATCAGGCAACAGATCGTCGATGGCATGAAGAAGGGTTTTATCGTCGCCCTGTCTTCCGCTCCCTTCGGTATCCTTTTCGGCGCGATCGCCGTTGATAACGGCTTCAGCTTGGCTGAGGCCACATTGATGAGCGCGCTCGTTTATGGCGGTGCCAGCCAGTTGGTCGGCATCGAACTTTTCGGCCATCACGTCGCCGCCTGGATCATCGTCCTGTCGGTACTGGCCGTCAATTTCCGCCACATCCTATATTCGGCAGCACTGGCAACGGTGCTCGGTCGCTTTCCACCGCTTCGCCGCTGGCTTGCCTTTTTCCTGCTCGTCGATCCGCAATTCGCCGAAACCGTCAAGCGCGACGAGGCCGGCGAGCCGGTGACCTTCCGCTGGTATTTTGCGATGGGCGCAGTCGTCTGGGTCGGCTGGGTGCTCAACACAGTCATCGGCGCCTTTTTCGGCAAGCTGATCGGCGATCCGAAAGCGCTTGGCATAGATGTGCTGCTGCCGATCTATTTCCTCGGGCTTGTGATGGGCTTCCGCTCTCGCCACAATTTCTTGCCGGTCATGCTTGCCGGTGCGGTCGGGTCGGTCATCGCCTATCATCTGGTAGGGTCACCCTGGCATATCAGCCTGGGCGCCGCACTCGGCATCCTCGTTGCCGCAATCTTGCCGCCACCGGCGATACGGGACCCGGAACCGGACGTCTCCGTCCTCGAAAAGGAGGCAATGTGAGATGCAGCCAGAACCAAGCCTGTTGGCCATCGACAGCCATACGCTCTTCCTGATCATTGCCGCCGGCATTGCCACTTACATGACGCGGATCGGCGGTTATGTGCTGATGGCGAGCATGAAGCGCATCCCGCCCCGGCTGGAATCGGCACTCAACGCCGTCCCGGCTGCGGTTCTGACGACGCTGGTCGCTCCGCCCTTCGTCAACGGCGGGTGGGATATCAAGATCGCCATGGTCGTGGCTTTTCTCGTCGCCCTGCGCTTTCCGGGCCTGACCATACTCGTGGTCGGCTGGGCCGCGGTGATGGCGGCCCGGCACGGTCTCGGGCTAGGTCTCTAAACCGATCTAGACAGCGATCGGCGCCGTCGCAGCTTCAAGCCAGGACTGGATGGCCGCCTCTGTCAGAAGCGGCATGATCTTGCCGCGCACTGCCGCATGATAGGCATTCAGCCAATCCAGTTCCTCGACCGTCAGCAGCGACGGGACGACCAGACGACGATCTATCGGGCAGAAGGTCAGCGTTTCGAACGAACGCATCGGCATATCGCCGCCCTCGATCTCGTCCGCCTCGCGCACGAAAATCAGGTTCTCGATGCGAATGCCGAATTCGTCGGGCCGATAATAGCCCGGCTCGTTGGAAAGGATCATGCCGGGCAGCAATTCCTGCGTCGCCAGGCGCGAAATGCGCTGCGGCCCCTCATGCACAGATAGATAGGAGCCGACCCCATGCCCCGTGCCATGGGCAAAGTCGGCACCGGCCTTCCAGAGCGCGATACGGGCCAGCGGATCGAGGTCGCAGCCGCGCGTCCCCTTGGGAAACTTCGCCGTGCTGATCCCGATCATGCCCTTCAGGACCAGCGTGAAGAACCGCTTGCGGTCCTCCGCCACCTCTCCGATCGCCACCGTGCGGGTAATGTCGGTTGTACCGTTGATATATTGCGCACCGGAATCGATCAGGAACAGATCGCCTTCCTCAAGCACGCGGTCGCTCTGGCTCGTCACCCGGTAATGGATGACCGCGCCATGTGGGCCCGCGCCGGAGATTGTCTCGAACGATACATCCCGCAATGGGTTCTGCATGTTCTGACCGACGCGCGCGCGGGCGGCCTCGAGCGCCTCAACCGTCTGGATCTCGGTCAGCGAACCGGGTTTGGCCTGGTCGAGCCAATAAAGAAACTCGACCATCGCAGCACCGTCCTGCAGATGCGCATCGGCGGATCCGCGAAGTTCGACGGCATTCTTGATCGCACGTGGCAGACGGGCCGGGTCCGTCCCCTCGACGACCTCGCCGCCGGCATCGCGAATGGCCTGCGTTAGCGCAAGTGCCGTCAGTTCCGGATCGGCAAGAATCCGCCCGCCATCGGCGGCGTAATATCCCAGACGCTCTGTCAGCGACGCAGGCTCCTGCAACGCGGCAAGCGCCTGCAGGTGAGCGCGCACCTCCGCACCAAGCTTGCGCCCGTCAATGAAAAGTTCTGCCCTGCCGTCAGCGCTGATCAGCGCCCGCGACAGTGGATGCGGCGTATGCGGCACGTCGGCACCGCGGATATTGAAGATCCACGCAACCGACGACGGATCGGCAATCAACACCGCGGCAATCTTCTTTGCCTTCAGCTCTCCGGCGATCCCGGCGATCTTTTCGGCCGCAGGCTTTCCCGCATAGGCGTCCTGTTGGACCGCAACAGCGCCAAGCGGTTCGGCCGGACGATCGGTCCAAGCTGAATCGAGCGGATTTTCGGAAAGCAGAACGAGGCTGCCGCCAATCTCGGCAAGCGCCTTTTCAAGCCGTCTTACCTCCGCGCCGCCATGCAGCCACGGGTCGATACCGAGGCGAAACCCCTGAGCTCCATGTTTGCCGAGCCACAGATGCGGCGGTTCCCCAACCAGGTCTCCGGCGGTGAACACCTGGCCATCGACCTGCTCGGCAAGCTGTGTCACGTAACGACCATCAACGAACACAACTGCCTGGCTCTGCGTCACCAGCACCATGCCGGCAGACCCGGTAAAGCCGGTCAGCCACGACAGCCGCTCGGCAGATGCGGGAACATATTCTCCCTGATATTCGTCGGCACGCGGCACCAGAAAGCCATCTATGCCAAGATCGGCAAAGCGACCACGCAGCATGGCAACGCGCTCGCGACCAAATTGGGGAGAGGATTTGTTGTCGAACGACTGAAACATGAAAGGCGGTCCGCTGATCTGATTCCGATAGGGGCCGATGTTAGGCGATTGGGCAGAGGTGCCACCAGCCCAGCACTGAAGGTTTATATTCCGGCCGATGCAAAATTTTTCGCCACCGATCAATTCAACTCATGCGCGAGATGCATAGCACCAATGATCGAAGCCTACTCACTGTGCATTTAAGGAAGTTCTATATTCAAGCCATACCGAGCGACGAAGCAATAACCCGAAGGATCAAGTCCATGGCCAATTCAGTATTCCGCAACGCAATCAACCGTATGGTTGCGGCTCGCGAGAAGCAGGTTTCCCGTTACGTCAACGGCGCGCTGCTGAGCCTGGACGAGCAGACCTTGAAGGGCCTTGGCACCAGCCGCGAAGAACTCCGCCGCAAGGGCGCGACGCCCTACATTTTCTGATCATGATTGCGGCGACGACATTCGGTCGCCTCACGCAGAAACACCCGCTTGAGCAGATCCTCCCTCGTGCTCGCGGGTTTCCAGGCCGAAAAGCCTGAAAAGGCGGCGCTCTAAGCGCCGCCTTTTTCCTGTGGCAAGCGGAGAAAATACACCCTGCCATGCGCTAAATGCATTCCTGAATTTCGCATCACCGGTTGGTGAAATGCATGGTCACCCAGCCATTTCTCCAGATCGTCGAAAGATGCCGCATGCCCGCCCCCTTGTAGGCGGCAATCACCTTCCAACGCTGTTCGGCAAGAATCCCTGACAGAATGACGGAACCGCCGGCCGTCAGATGATTGCCGAGCTCGGGTGCCATCTTCATCAGCGGCTTGGCAAGGATGTTGGCGATGATCAGATCGAATGGTCCTTCCTCGCGGAAAGCAGGCGAGTGAAAGCCGACAGCGGTCTCGACCCGGATGCCGGTCGCGATACCGTTGCGGCGCACATTCTCCCGCGCGACAGTCACCGCCACCGGATCGATATCGGTCGCCAGGACCGGGATCTTCTTGACCTTGCGAACGGCGATCGCCAGGACGCCGCTGCCGGTTCCAAGATCAAGCGCGTTGCGGACGGTACGCGCCCGCAGGACCTTGTCGATCACCTCGAGGCAGCCGGCCGTCGTGCCGTGATGCCCGGTGCCGAAAGCCTGTCCCGCATCGATTTCGATGGCGATATCGTTTTCGCGGATCTTGTCGCGGTCATGCGAGCCATGCACGATGAAACGGCCTGCGCGGACCGGCTTGAGGCCCTCGAGCGACTTGGCGATCCAGTCTACATCGGGGATCACCTCGCGCTCGATCGCAAGCGCGGGAAAAGGCCCGGCCAGCGCTGCGGATACCCGTTCGCGAATGACCTCTTCCTCGTCGGCCATGATATAGACCGATGCTTCCCAGATATTGCGTTTCTCGTCCACCTCGGTGGTGGCGATGGCAATATCCTCCTCGCCGAAAACATCCGAAAGGATATCGAGGACGTCGGGCGCCGTCTGCTCGTTCACTGTCACGTAGAGGCGGATCTCGCTCACGGTCTTCTCTCTTTGCTGATGATTGCGCGGAGCATTGCCACAGAAGCCCGTCACCGTTCAACCAATAAGCTTGGCGAGATCACCCCTTGATCAGGTTGGCGAGCTTCTTTTCTGCCGTTTCAGCATCTTCGCCATAAGCGATCGTGCCGGCAAAACGCCCGCCATGATCAAGCAGGAAGACCGATGCCGTGTGATCCATCGTGTAGTCGCCATTCGGATCCGCCGCATTGACCGGCACCTTCTTGGCATAGACCCTGAAGCCCTTGACCATGGCCAGCACATCGGCCGGCGGACCGGAAATCCCCTTGATGCGGTCGCTGGCATTGGAGACGTACTGGCCAAGGATCTCCGGCGTATCCCGTTCCGGATCGACACTGACAATATAGCCGTTGAGCTTCGTGCCGTCCGGATCGACCTTGTGCATCCAGCCGTTCAACTCGAAAAGCGTCGTCGGGCAGACTTCCGGGCAATTGGTGAACCCGAAGAAAAGCGCCGTCGGCTTGTTGCGGAACGCCTGCTCCGTGATCGGCTGTCCGTCCTGGGCGACGAGCTTGAACGGCACACCGAACGGCCCTTCGGCCAGATCCTGCTTCTGCCGCGTCACTTCCAGCGTCAGCCACACAAGCACGCCGGCAAGGGCGACCGCTGCAACCCAGAGCACAATCCTAAGGCTTTTCATTCAAATCTCGCATTCACCCGACAAACAGCGCTGCATCGATACCGCCGTTGCACGATCGGCGCAATTCACCATGGCGTGGAAAGAGAATGGATGTTCAGAAGCACCAGGACAGTGCGGTCTCGCCCGCGGCCAGCAGAATGTCGGAGCCATATTTGAGCCAGCCGGCAAACCCGACCATCAGCAGCACGAGTGCTGACAGACCAAGCACGATCGTTGCCGGTAGACGTGGTGATGGGTTTCGAATGGTCTGCATGGCTGAATACTAGCGGAATAGCCGCCGGCTGAACAGTTGGGCGCACGCTTTACGTCGCAGCAAGGCGACTTGTGGCGACTGTTTTTTGTGATTCACCTGTTTTTCACTTCTGCAGGGCAAAGATCATTTCAACATGATTCCTGAAGCCCCTGTGTCCTGGGCCTCTCAGCCAACCGGAAGAGTTCTGATATGAGCAATGCGATAAAGCAGTCGGGGGCCTATCTCGAGATCGTCTCGTTCCACCTGGGCGACCAGGAATTCTGCATCGACATCATGGCCATCCGCGAAATCCGCGGTTGGGCTCCGGTGACGCCGATGCCGCATACGCCGCCTTACGTTCTCGGCCTCATCAACCTGCGTGGCGCAGTGATCCCGGTCATCGACATGGCCTGCCGCCTCGGCATGAAGATGACAGAACCGTCCGAGCGTTCCGCCATCATCGTTACCGATATCGCCGGCAAGCTGGTTGGCCTTCTGGTCGAGCAGGTTTCCGACATGATGACCATCAAGAGCGAAGACCTGCAGCCGGCACCGGAAATCATTCCGGAAGCCCAGCGCGACTTCTGCCGTGGCATCGTGGCGCTGGAAAAGACCATGGTCTGCTTCCTCAATCTCGACACCGTCATCGCCGACGAATTGTCGCGCGAAGCCGCCTGATTTCAGCCAAACGGCATTACCGTCTGCAAAAGCGGGGTTCGCATATGAGCCCCGCTTTTCTGCGTCTGCAGGCGTGCAATCACGGCGCCGGCTTTCCCTTCGTCCATGTCACCTGCTGGCCGTAAAGCGGCACGGTAGAGATCGCCATCTTTGCCGAGCCATCGACGACCTGCCGCGAATGGGCGAGATAGATCAGCGTATCATTGGTCTTGTCATAGATGCGCTTGACCAGGAGATCCTTCCAGATCAGCGAGCGGCCCTGCCGAAACACCTCTTCACCGCCCTTGCCAAGATCGATGTCGCCGATCTCGATCGGTCCGGTCTGGCGGCAGGCGATGGAATTGTTGGACGGGTCCTCGAACCATTTTCCATTCTTCAACCGATCGATCATGCTGCGGTCGAAATAGGTCACATGGCAGGTCACGCCCTTCACTTCAGGGTCCGGCACCGCCTCGACGATGATGTCGTTGCCGATCCAATCCACACCGACCTCGCCGACAACCTCCGCCAAGGCAGGGTAGGCCGCAACACCTGCGACGGACGCGGCAAGAGCAAATGGGATAAGGCGGCGAGGCAGGCTGGTCATGGGGGCAAAATCTCCGGTCAACGATCCGTGACAGAGATAAGGCCCGGCAGGCGGCTTGCAAGGCGAACGATGTCCGATCTTGACGTTTATACGGCCTGCAGCTTGCGCATGGTGCAGGCATCGTAGCCACCGGCATAAAGCCGTCCGGCGCGCATGCCGATCGCCCGCGGCACGTCGCTGATATCGGCCACCCGCAACTCCCTTGCAATGGCGATCGAAGCTTGCGCGCAGATGGCGGCATCCTCGGCGGCATTGTGGTGCAGGAAGCTCAAGCCCAGATGCTGCGCCAGGATATTGAGCTTGTGCGAGATCAGCTGCGGCCATACCCTTTGGGCCATCTTGACGCTGCAGACATAGGAAAGTTCAGGATAGCTCTGCCGGTACTGGTCGAGACAGGCGCGCCAGACGGAAAAATCGAAGGCGGCATTGTGGGCGATCATCGTCGCGCCGGCAAAATCGTCGGCGAACTCGTCCATCACCTCGGGAAATTCTCCGGCATCCTCGACATGCTCGGGGCGAATTCCGTGAATGCCTATATTGAATGAAGAAAACCGCATATCCTTCGGTCTGATCAGCCGCTCCTCGACCCGCACGACATGGCCGTCCTCGATCCAGGCAAGTCCGACCGAACAGGCGCTACCGCGTTGCTCGTTGGCGGTTTCGAAATCGATGGCGATGGTCTTCAAGGCAAGGTCCCGGATGTTATTCGCCAATGCTCTTACGCCCGGCCGGGTGATTCGGCAAAACCGCCATATGCAGCAGCTTGACCCTCACACTGCTTCATGGCCCAATGTCTCCATGATCAACGTTGTCGCCCTTACCCATCGGACCATGACCATTCGCCTTGCAGGGCGTGTGGCGGGTTTGGCGCGTTAGTCGATCATCCGTCCACCACCCTGCCGCAATACGGCAGGGTCGGGATTGGACCGCTCTGCCTCGGCAAAACCGAAGAGAGCGAAGATGAACATCCAGCAAGATCCCGAGGAAAATCCTCCCCGAGGCGAAAAATTGGAAAGGCTGACAATCCGTGCCGCCAGCCCGGATGATGCAGAAGCGCTGACCGCACTGGTCAATCTGCCAGGCTGCCGCCATGGAACGCTACGCCTGCCTTTCCAAACCGTGGCCGAGACGCGGCAAAGGCTGGAAACGCTCGGTCCGGGTGGCAAGGAGATCGTCGCCGAATTCGACGGCCGGATCGTCGGCAGCATATTCCTCGGCCCGATGCTTGGCCGGCGCCGACACGTTGCCACGCTCGGCATGGGCGTGCATGACGATTTCGCCGGACGTGGCGTTGGATCGGCGCTGATGAAGGCGGCACTCGACGTGGCCGACAACTGGCTGGGGCTGCGCCGCGTGGAATTGACCGTGTTTACCGACAATGAGCCGGCCATCCGGCTTTATGAAAAAAACGGCTTCGTCACGGAGGGCGTCCTCAAAGATTTCGCCTTCCGCGGCGGTCGTTATGTCGATGCCTTTTCGATGGCACGTCTTACCATCATGGCCGTGGGGTAACACCGGAGTGACCACCGCCCTTTAGATCCACCGCCGCGCTCCCTTATTATCGAGAGCGGCGGTGGCGGAAAGCCATCTCAGAACATCGTATTGTTGTTGGCGGATTTTTCCGGGATCGGCTGGACCGCATCCCAATGTTCCTCGATCTTGCCGTCCTTCAGGCGGAAGATGTCGACGATGGCATTGCCGCGCGTGCCGGGCTCGCGCACGGCAAACACATGCAGGATCACGTAATCGCCATCGGTGAACACCTGTTTGATCTCACTATGCGACTGCGGGTATTTCTCCTTGAGGAAGGAAAGAAACCCCTTCAATCCTTCCGGTCCGTCCGCAGCGTTGGGATTATGCTGCGTATAGGCGCCGAGATAGGCGGAGGCTGCAGCAAAATCCTTCTGGTTCAGTGCCTTCTCGTAGAAATCGAGCACGATTTCCTTGTTGCGCTGCTGAACCGACTGCCCTGCCCGCTGCTGGGCAAGGCTCGGTCCAGCCACTGCCATCGCCAAGGCGGCAACGACTGCAAAACGCACATGTCTCATCGGTATTTTCCTGCTGGTTTGATGACGAACGGTTGCCTGCCAGAAATGCAAATTCCGCTGTCGCTGGAAAATGAACTTCGCTTTACCAGCCCCGATGAGGCAGCATGTTATCAGCCGATAAAGGTAAGCCACTCGTCTTCGGTCATCACCTCGACACCGAGTTCCCGCGCCTTGTCGAGCTTGGAACCGGCACCGGGACCGGCAACGACGTAATCCGTCTTTTTCGACACCGAACCGGCAACCTTGGCACCAAGGCTTTCCGCCCTCGCCTTCGCTTCGTCGCGGGTGAACCTTTCCAGCGATCCGGTAAACACCACCGTCTTGCCCGCGACCGGGCTGTCGGAGGCCGCGACCTGTTCGGCGACCTGCGGTGTCACCTCCTCAAGCAACCGCCCGATGACATCGAGATTGCGCGGTTCCTTGAAGAACTCGACGATGGCGCGGGCGACGATCTCGCCGATCCCCTCGATATTGTTCAGGTCCTGCCAAGCGTCACCGGAGAGTGACGAAGCATCCTTCATGGCCTTGTCGAAGGCCTCATAGCTGCCGTAGTGGCGAGCGAGCAGCTTTGCCGTCGTCTCGCCGACATGGCGAATTCCAAGCGCATAGATGAACCGGTTGAGCGCAATCGAACGCCGCTCATCGATGGCATCGAACAGCTTCTTGACGCTGACCTTGCCGAAGCCTTCGATGTTTTCGAGCTTCATCAGCGGCGAAGCCTCCTGCCGCTTTTTCAGCGTGAAGATATCGGGCGCGGTACGGATCTGCAGCGCCGGATCCTCAGCCTCGAAGAAGAAATCTACCTGTTTGGTGCCCAGTCCCTCGATGTCATAGGCGTTGCGGGAGACGAAATGTTTCAGATGTTCTGTTGCCTGGGCCCGGCAGACGAAACCGCCTGTGCAGCGCGTCACCGAATCGAGCTTGCCGGTCTTTTCATTCTTTTCACGCACCGCATGGCTGTCGCAAACCGGGCATTTGGTCGGGAATTCATATTTCTTCGCATCGGACTGGCGTTTTTCCATCACGACGTCGAGCACCTGCGGGATCACATCCCCTGCCCGCTGCACGATGACTGTATCGCCGATGCGGATATCGTGGTCCTCTTCGCGGATACGTTCGCCGGAATTGCCGATGCCCTCGATATAGTCGGCATTATGCAGCGTCGCATTGGTGACGACGACCCCACCGACGGTGATCGGCGTCAGCCGCGCCACCGGCGTCAGAGCCCCGGTGCGGCCCACCTGGATGTCGATATTCTCGACTGTGGTGAACGCCTGTTCGGCAGGAAACTTGTGCGCCGTTGCCCAGCGCGGCGAACGCGAACGGAAACCGAGCCGTGCCTGCAGATCAAGCCGGTCGACCTTGTAGACGACACCATCGATATCATAATCGAGATCAGGGCGAGCAAGACCGATCTCGTGGTAATGGGCAAGAATGTCGTCGACCGAGTTCAGCCTTTTCATCAACGGGTTCACCGGAAAACCCCAGTCCTTGAAGGTCTGCACCATCTCGTACTGCGTCTTCGGCAGGTCGTTCGGTTCGGAAATCTCACCCCACGCATAAGCGAAGAATTTCAGCTTCCGGCTTTCCGTCACCTTCGCGTCGAGCTGCCGCAATGACCCTGCCGCCGTGTTGCGCGGGTTCACGTAAAGCTGCTTGCCCTGCGTCTCCATCTCGGCATTCAGTGCCAGGAAATCGCTTTTGGCCATATAGACCTCGCCGCGCACCTCGACGACCGGAGGAACACCTTTCGGCAGCCGGTTGGGGATCTCCTTGATCGTCTTCACATTGGCGGTGACATTCTCGCCCGTCGTGCCGTCTCCGCGGGTCGCCGCATTGACCAGAATGCCGCCCTCGTAGCGGATTGACATGGACAGGCCATCGATCTTCGGTTCGGCGGTAATGGCAATCGAATCATCCGGCAGTTGGCCGAGGAAACGATAGACGGACGCGACAAAGTCGCGGACGTCCTCGTCGGAAAACGTGTTGTCGAGCGACAGCATCGGTCGAGAATGGGTGATCTGCGCAAATGTCGGCAGCGGTGCCGCACCGACCTTGATCGACGGACTATCGGCGCGGATCAATTGGGGGAACAGCTCCTCGATCGCCGTGTTGCGGCGCTTCAGCGCATCGTAATCGGCATCCGAGATTTCCGGTGCATCCTGGCCGTGATAGAGCGCGTCGTGATGGGCAAGCGCCTGCGCCAGCCGTTCCAGCTCAGTGGCAGCGGTCTGCTCGTTCAGGGTGTTTATCGGTGTCTGATCGGCGGCCATGCGGGAATCTCCATCTTCACCGCTGTTCTAGTGCAATCGCCGCGGATTGGAAGAAGCGGCATGGCTCACGAACATGTTGAACCGACATCGTGGATGTGTGCCGCCAACGACTGGACGCAATGCGGGGCAGCATCGTAATACCTGCTGGAAATATTCATGTTTGATTGATGGAATTGAAGTGAAGGCAGAGCGCATGACACATCGCTGGACAGATGACGGGCTACGCTATGGTCTAGTCAGCCGGATCTTCCATTGGGCAATGGCCTTCATTATCTGCTGGCAGTTCTCGGGGATCGTTATCAACCGGCTGTTCGGCCGCTCCGCTCTCACCGACCTGCTCAACGGCACCCATGGAGAACTTGGCGTCGCGATCCTGCTGCTGGCGCCGCTGCGCGCTCTTTGGGGATTTTATAACCTCAAGGAGAGGCCTTCCAACGAACGGGGACCGCTTGGTTTCGTCGCGCGGGCGGGCCATGCCCTTCTCTATCTGCTGATGCTGACCATACCTGCCATCGCTCTCCTGAGAGCCATCGGCTCGGAATGGGGCCTGACACTGTTCGGCGTAGAAATCATGCCGCAGGGTGCCGAGCGCGTCGAATGGATGGTTGCACCGGCCAACCTCCTTCATGGCCTATTCGCCTGGGCGCTGCTCACCATGATCGGAGGCCATATCGCCATGGTCCTGATCCACCGCTTTGTCTGGAAGGATGACGTGCTGAGCCGTATGGCGGGAAAGGTCCGCAGACTTCAGGCCGTGCAGTAGTAGGACGACAGCGTCAGCCGTTGCCGGCCAGAAGTGCGGCAGCGGCGGCCCTTGCCTCATCCGTCACCGATGCACCGGACAGCATTCGGGCGATCTCTTCCGCCCTGTGTTCCGGCTGCATCGTCGCGACTCGCGTCGCGATTTTATCCGAGCCGTCTGCAGCCGGGCCCTTGGAGATCAGAAGATGCGTCGCAGCCCGCGCAGCCACTTGCGGCGCATGGGTGACCGACAGGACCTGGACCGTCGAGGACAGCCGTTTCAACCGCTGACCGATCGCATCCGCCACGGCACCGCCCACACCTGTATCGATTTCATCGAAGACCAGCGTCGGTGCGGAACCGCGATCGGCAAGCGCCACCTTCAGCGCCAGCAGGAAACGCGAAAGCTCGCCACCCGAAGCCACCTTCATGATCGGGCCTGGGCGCGTCCCCGGATTGGTCTGGACATGGAACTCGACCGTATCAATGCCCTCGGCTGCCGCACCGTCGGGATCGGCGCTCACCTCGATCATGAAACGCGCACGTTCCAGCTTGAGAGCCGGCAATTCCGCCATGACGGCAGCAGCAAGCGATTCGGCGCCCACTTTGCGCTTTGCCGAAAGAGCGGCAGCGGCATGGTCGAACGCATCCTTGGCTGAAGCTGCAATCTTTTCGAGTTCGCCGAGCTTTTCCTCGCCGGCATCGAGATCGGCAAGATCCCCCGCCATCTTTTCGGCAAGCGCCGGCAGGGCGACGACAGCGACCGAATATTTCCGGGCGGCGGCCCTGAGCGCAAAAAGGCGTTCCTCGACTCGTTCCAGTTCACGCGGATCGAATTCGGTGCGCCTGAGCGCCGTCTCGACTTCCATCTGCGCATTGGAAAGATGGTTCAGCGCCTGGTCCAGCAGCTCCACAGTCTCCTCCAGAAGACCCGGCGCCTCGTGGCTCTTGCGCTCCAGCCGTCGCACCATCGAGGCAATCAGCGGCACAGGAGAGCTATTGCCGTTGAGAAATTCCGACGCCTCGGAAATATCGCCGGCAATCCGCTCCGACTTCTGCATCTTCGAGCGCTGTTCGGCGAGTTCGTCCTCTTCCCCGTCACGCGGAGAAAGCGCTTCGAGTTCCTCGACGGAGGCGCGGATATAATCGGCCTCGCGGGCCGCAGCCTCGACCTTGGCGCGATGCGCCTTGAACGCCCGTTCGGCATCCCGCCATGAACGGTAAAGCCCGCTCACCTGGCTCACCTCGTCGGCAAGCCCGGCAAAGGCATCGAGCAGTGTACGATGGGCATTGGTGTCGATCAGTGCACGGTCGTCATGCTGGCCATGGATTTCGACCAGAACCTGCCCCACCTGACGCATCAGCTGCACGCTGACGGGCTGGTCGTTGATCGAGGCGCGTGTGCGCCCGTCCGCCGATTGGATCCGCCGGAAGATCAGGTCGCCGTCGTCATCGATGCCGTTTTCCTTGAGCAGCTTTCGTGCCGTGTGATGTCCGGGCACGTCGAAGACGGCCGTCACCTGGCCCTTGTCTTCGCCATGACGGACAAGGCCACCGTCACCGCGCCCGCCAAGGGCCAGCGAAAGGCTGTCGAGCAGGATAGACTTGCCGGCCCCGGTCTCGCCCGTCAGCACGGAGAGGCCGGCCTCGAAGCCGAGATCCAGCCGCTCGATCAGAACGATATCGCGGATCGACAACTGGATCAGCATGTGGCCTCGTCAATGAGCTTGGGACGCCTCAGGCGCCGATAAGCTTCGCCCCGGCGCGTGAAATCCACGATCCCTTGTTTTCGCGCGGCTCTACGCCACCCTTCTGCAGCAGCTTGTAGGAATCGTCATACCACTGGCTGTCAGGATAGTTGCGTCCGAGCACCGCAGCAGCTGTCTGCGCCTCCGGGACGATACCCATTGCAAAATAGGTCTCGGTCAGGCGGGCCAGAGCTTCTTCGACCTGATTGGTATTCGAATATTGCTCGACCACGGCGCGGAAGCGCTGAATGGCGGCAAGGTATTCCTTGCGTTCAAGATAATAGCGGCCGATCTGCATTTCCTTGCCGGCCAGCTGGTCGCGGGCGAATCGGATCTTTGCCTGCGCATCCTCGACATATTCCGAGTTCGGATAATCGTTGACGACCTTGCTCATCGCATCGATCGTGCGCAGCGCCGGCTTCTGATCCTGCGTCACGTCGGCGATCTGCTTGGAATAGGAAAGGCCCACCAGATACTGCACATAGGCCGTATCCTGCGACTTCGGGTACTGGCTGAGATAACGGTTACCGCTGGCGATCGCATCGTCATTACGGCCCATACGCTGCTTGACGAACGTGCTCATGACGAGCGCCTTGCGGCCCCATTCGCTGAACGGGTTCTGCTTGTCGATGGCGTCGAACTTGCGGCTCGCCTCGACCATATTGCCTGCCTTCATGTTGGCGAGGCCCTGATTGTAGAGCGCCTCCGGCGATTCGGCCTCAAAGCCGAGCTTCGTTATGTCGATGTCCTTGTCGGACTGGCATGCAGCCAAACCGACACCGGTTCCGATGAGCGCAATCGCCAGGAGGCTTACCCTCGTCAAGCTACGCACGTTTACAAACTTTTCATCAGCCATCCGACAGTCCCTGATCGTCCCCGCGTGAAACCACTCGTGCCCAGCGGCGTACTAGCCATAAAAGCATGGTCAGGGCAACGCAATGGGTTGGCATTAATGCATTTTTGTGGCGAGCCTTGGCGCAAGTGCCTTTTATCAAAAGAAAAAGGCCGCTCCTTTTCGGGAGCGGCCAGTCTGACGGAGGTTACGGCATTCAGGCAAACCAGGGGGCGCACTCGGTCATGCTGACCGGCACGAACTCGCCGGCACGCACGCGGGTGCCGACCGAAGACGGAGCTTCGACAACTTCATAGGCCGTCGGATCGCTCAGAAGCGCCTTCAGCGCGTTGGCATTCATCTTGTGGCCACCACGATAGGAACGGTAGCAGCCGATGAACTGGGCGCCGGCCAAAGCCAGATCGCCCACCGCGTCCAGCGTCTTGTGACGGACGAACTCGTCCTTCGCGTAGCGCAGGCCTTCGATATTCACGACCGTATCGTCATCTGAAATGACGACAGAATTTTCCAGCGACGAACCGAGCGCATAACCGGCAGCCCAGAGCCGCTCGACGTCACGCATGAAACCGAAGGTGCGGGCACGCGAAAGCTCTGCCTTGAAGGACGCAGCAGTCAGATCGCCCTTCCAGCTCTGCCGGCCGATCAGCGGCGAGGAAAAATCGATCTCGACCTCGAAGCGGGTACCGTCATAAGGGCGAAACTCCGACCAGGAAGCGCCCGAATCGATTCGCACCGGCTTCACGACGCGAATGTAGCGACGCTTGATACCGAGATTGACGATACCGACCTGTTCGATCGCTTCGATGAAAGGATAGGAACTGCCGTCCATGATCGGCATTTCGGCGCCGTCGACTTCGACAATCACGTTATCGATGCCAAGCGCGTAAAGCGCCGCCATCACGTGTTCGATGGTTGCCACCCACTTGCCAGGCGACATGCCAAGCACGGTGCAGAGATCCGTTGGCCCGACCTGCGAGGAAACCGCGCGGTATTCGACGGTATTGCCGTCATCCAGATTACGGCTGAACATGATGCCCGTACCGGCTTCCGCCGGCTGGAAGGTGATCATCACCGGCGCCCCAGAATGAACACCGATGCCGCTCAACGTAACCGGAGCAGCAATCGTTGCCTGAAATCCGAGCAATCCAATTGTCATTACTTAACGCCTTCTCAATTCCTCGTACCCGCCATCCGCGGGTCCGTATTCCTGTGTTGTCGAAACGATTTACACTCAATGTTCCAACATCGTTCAGTGTCCTAAATACGCATGCTCTTGGCTCTTTCCAAATCACTGTTCGTTTCGCATTGTTACGGTTCCCTGACAGGCGCGGAAAGCTGGATCGGGAACACCGAGAGCCACCATTCCGTTGACCCAAGCCATTGAAATAAAAAACGAATTATTCGGACGCCAGTAAACGATCGACGCTGAAAGGCCCGGGTGAGATCACCCGGGCCTTTTCAACTTTGTTATCAGCCGTTAACTCAGTTCGACTGGCGGCGCAGGAAGGCCGGAATTTCGAGCTGGTCGTCTTCCTGATGCGACTGCGGAACCGAACGACCGTGGTCGTCGAGGTTGCCGCGACGCGGTGCATAAAGGCTGGCTTCCGGCGAAAGCGGCCGGCGCTGCTGCTGCGGAGCAGGCGCGGACCCCGTCATGTCCGACTGAACATGCTCTTCTTCATCACGGCGACCAAGCGAATTGGTGATTCGCTTCAGCAGGCCCATCGGACCGCGCTCTTCCTGCATGTGCTGCGCAGGCTGGGCGCGATGATCCATCTCGGCCTTCACCACCGGCGGAAAGTCTTCGACCTTCGGCATGCGGATCGGTTCCATGATCGGCTCGCGCTGCACCGGCTGCGCCATGCGCGGAGCAGGCTGGCTCATCACCGGAGCCGGAGCGGGCTGATAAACCGGAGCAGGCTGCGGCGCCGGCTGAGCCGGACGCATCATCTGCGGAGCAGGCATTTCGGCCGGAGGAGCAGCGAAGATGCGGCTCTGCGGACGGAACTCTTCCTGCGGCTGGGCAATCGGCTGCGGAGCCGGTGCGGCCTGCATCGGGATGGCAAGGACCTGTTCCATTTCGGCTTCTGCCTGGCGGATCGTCTCGGCGATGGGGTCGGCAACCTTATGTGCCTGGGGTGCCTGCATCATCGCAGGCTGAGATGCGGCCGGAGCCGGAGCAACGGCCGCTGAAGGACGGATAATCGGCTTCTGCGCAGCGCGCATCTCGGCCGCACGCAGATCGACCTCACCATGGGCACGATCGATACCGGTTGCCACGACGGAGACACGGATCAGGCCTTCGAGCGCTTCGTCGAAGGTTGCGCCAAGGATGATGTTGGCATCCGGATCGACTTCTTCGCGAATGCGGGTCGCAGCTTCGTCGACTTCGAACAGCGTCAGGTCGCGACCGCCGGTGATCGAGATCAGCAGGCCCTGGGCACCCTTCATCGAGGTTTCGTCGAGCAGCGGGTTGGCGATTGCAGCTTCTGCAGCCTGCAATGCACGGCCCGAACCGGAAGCCTCACCGGTACCCATCATGGCGCGGCCCATCTCGCGCATCACCGAACGGACGTCGGCGAAGTCGAGGTTGATCAGGCCTTCCTTGACCATCAGGTCGGTGATGCAGGCAACGCCCGAATAGAGAACCTGGTCGGCCATTGCGAATGCGTCGGCAAAGGTGGTCTTGTCGTTGGCGATGCGGAACAGGTTCTGGTTCGGAATGACGATCAGTGTATCGACCGACTTCTGCAGTTCCTGGATGCCCTGTTCGGCCAGACGCATGCGGCGTCCGCCTTCGAAGTGGAACGGCTTGGTGACGACGCCGACGGTCAGGATGCCCTTGTTGCGGGCGGCCTGTGCGACGACCGGAGCAGCACCGGTGCCGGTGCCGCCGCCCATGCCGGCGGTGACGAAGCACATATGCGTACCGTTGAGGTGATCGATGATCTCGTCGATGCACTCTTCGGCAGCAGCACGTCCGACTTCAGGCTGCGAGCCCGCACCGAGACCTTCGGTAACCTGCACACCCATCTGGATGATGCGCTCGGCCTTGGTCATGGTCAGCGCCTGGGCATCGGTGTTAGCAACGACGAAATCGACGCCTTCGAGCCCGGCAGTGATCATGTTGTTGACGGCGTTGCCGCCGCCGCCGCCCACGCCGAACACGGTGATCCGAGGCTTCAGCTCGGTGATATCAGGGCTTTTCAGCTTGATAGTCATTGTACCTTTTCCTTCTGCTTTTGGCCGCGTCGCCGAGCTGACCAATTCTTGTCCAATTCACTTTGATGAGGGAGGGCTGTCTCCCCGATCAAAAACTTTCTTTCAGCCACTGCCCCATGCGGGCCAGGCGACCGTTTCCATTGCCGAACGAGGCGATCAGGCCGCCCTGCGAGGCATGTGTTTCCATATCCGCCACCTGCGGGTAGATGATCAGGCCGACGGCAGTCGAGAAAGCCGGACCCTTTGCAGCGGCCGGCAGACCCGAAACGCCCATCGGGCGGCCGATCCGAACATTGCGGGCGAGAATCCGGCGCGCCGTTTCCGGCAGACCCGTCAGCTGGCTCGCACCACCTGTCAGCACCACACGCTTGCCGACGATCGGGCTGAAACCGGATCGCTGGATCCGGTCACGGATCAGCTCCAGCGTTTCCTCGATACGAGCATTGACAATACGGGTGACAAGCGAGCGCGGCACCTGGGTCGGCTGGTCGCGATCATCCTCGCCGATTGGCGGTACGGAGATCACGTCACGTTCATCGCCTCCATTGGCGAGTGCCGAACCATGAACAACTTTCATGCGCTCGGCATCTTCTATCCGAGTCGATAGTCCTCGCGCCAGATCTGTCGTGACATGATGGCCACCAAGACCGATGGCATCGGTGTGAACCAGCTTGCCCTCGCAGAAGACCGAGATCGTCGTCGTGCCGCCACCCATGTCGATCGCAGCACATCCGAGTTCGACTTCGTCATCGACCAGAGCCGCCAGACCGCTGGCATAAGGCGTTGCGACCATGCCTTCGACGGAAAGATGCGCGCGGTTAACGCAGAGCTCCAGGTTCTTCAGCGTAACCCGTTCAGCCGTCACGAAATGCATGTCGACGCCAAGTTCGTCACCATACATGGACAGCGGATCGCGGATGCCGCGCTCGCCGTCGAGCGAGAAGCCCGTCGGCAGCGAATGCAGGATGGCGCGGTCATGACGCTGCGACTGCTGGCTTGCCGCGGCAAGCACCTTGCGCAGGTCACCGGTTTCGACTTCCTGGCCGCCGAGATCGATGGTCGCGGTGTAGACGTCGCTCGCCAGCCGGCCGGCAGATACGTTGACGATCAGGCTGTCGACGGTCAGTCCAGCCATGCGCTCAGCGGCGTCAACGGCCAGCCGTACGACGCTTTCGGCCGCATCAAGATCGGCGATCACGCCGGACTTCACGCCGCGCGAGCGCTGGTGGCCGATGCCGATGATTTCGACATGATGAGTGCGACCCGGCAGGATCTGGCTTTCCTGACGCGGGGTCAGCCGTGCGATCATGCACACGACCTTGGTCGACCCGATGTCCAGGACCGATACGACGTGGCTACGTTTGGATGACAATGGCTTCATGCGTGGCAAACCGAATTGAGAGGAACCGAAGACACTCACGACTGCTCCCCAGCTTTCTTGAGGGCCTTTGTGCGTGCATCGAGCGCCTGCTGGCGCCGCTCCACAGCGGCCGAAGTCAATTGAATGGTGGTGCGATCCCGCAGACGCAGGTCGACCGCCGCGATATCGCGCTCCAGCACGCCCTGATCCTTTTCAAGACGCACGAGCAGCGCCAGGGCAGCGGCGATGTTATCTTCCGGCAGCTTCAGAACGATGCCGTTGTCGAGATGGAGATCCCAGCGTCGGCTGGACACCCGAACATACGCCCTCACCCGGCTCTGCAGTTCCGGCCACTTGTCCATCTCCTTGGCGAAGGATGCGGCAGCGATTTCCGCGTCGCGACCGACAAACAGCGGCAGAGACGCAAACTTGTTGTCCTTGAGCGGTGCGATGACCGAACCGTTCTTTTCGATCAGCGACAGATCCGAACCATGCTGCCAGATGCCGAATGCCTTGCGCTCCTTCAGCATCACCTCGATCGTGCGCGGATAGACCTTGCGCACTTCGGCATATTCGACCCAGGGAAGCTCGGAGAGCTTGCGGCGCGCAGAATCGATATCAAGCGCTACCAGCGACGTCGTGCCATCCAGTCCCAGAAGCTGCAGGATGTCGATTTCCGACGTCTGGTCGTTGCCGGAAACGCGGACATCCTCGATGGCAAAGCCGACAGCTGCAGTTGTCGTCTGGGCAACATTGTGGCCGTGGCCACCGAGCGACATGCCGTAAAGCCCGACGGCTGCAAAAAACGCGAAAGTAGAGAGAGTGCCGGTGTGCCGGGGAATATCGATACGGCCGGTCGCAAGGCTGACCGCGAAGCGTACGGCACGACGCAGCGGACGCGGCAAGACGCGACGGTCGTCTGCCCCAGCAACGCTGGGAGCGGCACGACGGTGCGATCCACCTGCCTTTTTGCCCATCACCGTAGACACGAAGCGTCCTCCACCATCCAGCGAACAAGCTCACCAAAGGAATATCCAGCGTGAGCAGCCATTTCAGGCACCAGAGACGTCGGAGTCATGCCCGGTTGGGTATTGACCTCGAGCCAGATGACTTCACCCTCGTCGGAGAAACGATCATCGAAGCGGAAGTCCGACCGACTCACGCCGCGGCAACCAATCGCCTCATGTGCCTTGACCGACCATGCTTGTATTTTTTGGTAAATATTCGGTGAAATTTGTGCCGGAATGACATGATGCGAACCACCTTCGGCATATTTCGCATCATAATCATAAAAACCAGGCCCGGCCGTCACGACTTCCGTCACTCCTAGGGGCTCGCCATTCATGACCCCACAGGTCAGTTCACGGCCATGAACGTAACGCTCGACCATGACCGCGTCGCCATAACGCCATTCAGGCGACGTCATGATCTGCGGCGGATGAGATTGATCTTCGCGAACGATGACGACACCGAAAGACGAACCTTCACGAACCGGCTTCACCACATAGGGCGCAGGCATCGGGTGCACGGAGGTAAAATCCTTGCGGTTCATCACCAGCGCATCGGCAACCGGAATGCCGGCAGCCTTGGCGACATGTTTGGCCTGGCTCTTGTCCATGGCCAGAGCCGAGGCAAGCACGCCCGAATGCGTATAGGGAATTTCAAGATATTCGAGGACACCCTGAATAGTGCCATCCTCGCCGAAAGGACCATGGAGGGCATTGAACGCCACGTCAGGCCGCAGATCCGACAGCACCGCAGCCACATCACGGCCGACATCGACTCGGGTGACGCGAAAGCCTTCACCCTCCAGCGCGTCCGCGCAGGCATTGCCGGAGGACAGGCTGACAGGCCGCTCGGAGGAAAAACCTCCCATTAAAACAGCCACGTGCTTGCCAACCATCAACCACTCCTTGAGAAACACCAATTTCGAAATTCGGAGACATCCGGGCATCCACGCCCCACGATTCTCGCCGATCTGTCATGCATTGGTGCAGCAAAATGGTTAACAAATCGTTTACTTTGCTTAACGATGAGCAGCAAGACACTGAAAACAAACGATAAAATTCATACACAAATGGTTAACGCGGAACTTTAGGCCGCGGCGCCCCGCCTCGATAGACACACGGATCTACCGTTGCGCCGGCAGCTTATGATTCTCTTTCGCAGCGATTTTTTTTGCATTTATTGCGGAACAAAGGCTTTCCGTTGCCATAAAATTACGATACTGGCCATGCGAGCTCTTCCAGGAGCCACAACAACCATCTTATATGAACTGGAATCAGTATGACTAACGCGATGCCCTCCGCCTCGCCGTCAGCTGAGCCGTTAGCGCCTGTTGCAACGAATTCGCCTGCACGCGTCCTGACGGCCAGCCTGGTCGGCACGACGATCGAGTTCTTCGATTTTTATGTGTACGCCACCGCTGCGGTGCTCGTTTTCCCGGCTCTGTTCTTCCCGAACAACGACCCGACGACGGCCCTTCTGGCGTCCTTTGCCACATTCTCGATCGCCTTTTTCGCCCGCCCGCTCGGCGCCGTCGTTTTTGGTCACTTCGGTGATCGCGTCGGCCGCAAGACCACGCTCGTGGCTGCCCTGCTCACGATGGGTATTTCGACCGTCGTGATCGGCCTTCTGCCGTCCTATGAGACGATCGGCGTCCTGGCGCCGCTTCTGCTGGCTTTGTGCCGTTTCGGCCAGGGTTTCGGCCTAGGCGGCGAATGGGGTGGCGCAGTTCTGCTTGCGACGGAAAATGCACCTCCCGGCAAGCGTACCTGGTATGGCATGTTCCCGCAGCTTGGCGCGCCCGTCGGCCTGTTTTTGTCTTCCGGCGTGTTCTGGATCCTCCTGCACTTCATCTCGCAGGAAGCACTGCTGAGCTGGGGCTGGCGCGTCCCGTTCCTCGCCTCGACGATCCTGATCGTCATCGGCCTGTGGGTTCGTCTGTCGATCACCGAAACGCCCGCCTTCCAGAAGGCGATCGACAAGCATGAGCGCGTCGAAGTGCCGGTTGCGGAACTCTTCCGCAAACACAAGCGCAGCCTGTTCCTCGGCACCTTCGTGGCGCTGGCGACCTTCGTGCTCTTCTATATCGGCACCGCTTATCTTCTGTCCTACAACATCAAGGTCCTGAAGCTGCCCTTCCTCGACGCTCTGGAAATCCAGATCCTCGGCTCGGTCATCTTCGGTCTGGCGATCCCGGTCATCGGCAAGCTCGGTGACCGTTACGGACGCCGCCAGATGCTGACACTGACGACGGTGCTGATCGGCCTGTTTTCCTTCGCCCTGCCGTCGCTGATGACGAATGGCGAAGGCGGCATCATCGTCTTCATCATCGGCGCGATGATCCTGATGGGCATGACCTACGGCCTGATCGGTACGGCACTTGCCGCCCCCTTCCCGACCTCGGTCCGCTATACCGGCTCGTCGATCACCTTCAACCTGGCTGGCATTTTCGGCGCCTCGCTGGCGCCCTACATCGCCACCTACCTGCAGTCCACCTACGGCATGACCTATGTCGGTTATTATCTCGGCATTGCAGCACTGATCACCCTCGCCTGCATCCTGCTTTCGGGCAAGGACGAGGTCTGATCCGAAACCCAATCAAGGCCACGGCGTTTCTGTTGAACGCCGTGGCCTCGTCATACCGAAGGCAGGCGCCCGATACAGGCATCAACGCTGCGGCATGACAAACACAAAGGCCATCCTCGTGGATGGCCTTTTTTTGTTTTCGCACACAGCGTTTCAAGCCGCTGGCGAATGTCGATCAATCTCCGGCATGATTGAGGCTTTCGCCGACATACAGCCAAGTTCAAAGCTTTCAGCATCGCCGGATGGCAAGACGGCGTTTTGGCAACATACGGTGGGGATTGCGTAAAGCCCTTCTTGCATAAAGCCAGCACTCCTTCCGCCGATCTCATCAGCGGTGAAAAGAAGGGGCCTTCCGCAGGGCCTTGGCGCGGCACGTTGGATTCCGCTCATGGGCCCCCGGGTAACCTCGCCTCTGGGCACAGCATGTCTCCCCAGCCACCACCATGGCCGCCTTGCAGCATACGCGCGCCTGCGCATGATCCACGTAGCGTCGCAACCAACCCCGACAGCAAAAAGGCCGGAGCATCAATGATGCTCCGGCCTCCTGATCAATGCGGGCCTGGCGATAAACCGGGCTCGCTTTTCTCTTTGCGAAGATTACTCGGCGCTGTCTTCAGCGGCCTTCTTCTTCGGTGCAGCCTTCTTCTTCGGAGCTGCGGCTTCGTCGCCTTCAGCACCTTCGGCTTCAGCCTTGGCCTTCTTCGGCGCAGCCTTCTTCTTGGCCGGCTTGTCGTCGCCTTCGGCTTCGTCGTCAGCCATCAGCTCTTCCTTGGTAACCGTCTTGTCGGTGACGTTCACTTCGGTCAGCAGCTTGTCGATGACCTTCTCTTCAAAGATCGGTGCGCGCAGCGAGTTGGAAGCACCAGGCGTGTTGCGGAAGAAATCGAGGATTTCCTTCTGCTGACCCGGGAACTGCTGAAGCTGTGCGTAAAGCGCGCGCTGCAGTTCTTCTTCGGTGACTTCGACACCGGCCTTTTCGCCGATTTCCGAGAGAACCAGGCCCAGACGAACACGACGTTCGGCAAGCTTGCGGTATTCGGCGCGAGCTTCTTCCTCGGTCGTGTCTTCGTCTTCGAAGGTCTTGCCGGACTGGGCAAGATCGGTGTTGATCTGGCGCCAGATGTTGTCGAACTCGGCATCGACCAGGCCCTGCGGCGCGTCGAACTGGTACATTTCGTCAAGCTGATCGAGAATCTGACGCTTGACCTTCTGGCGCGTCAGGTTGCCGTACTGGCTTTCGATCTGGCCGCGGACGATTTCCTTCAGGCGATCGACCGATTCGAGGCCGAGCTTGGAGGCGAGTTCGTCGTTGATCTCGACTTCACCTGCAGCCGCCACGTCCTTGACGGTGATGTCGAAGGTGGCGTCCTTGCCGGCGAGGTTCGCAGCAGGATATTCAGCCGGGAAAGTCACGGTGATGACCTTCTCATCGCCGGCCTTGACGCCGACCAGCTGGTCTTCGAAGCCCGGAATGAACTGGCCCGAACCGAGAACCAGCTCTGCGTCTTCGGCAGCGCCGCCATCGAAGGCAACGCCGTCGACCTTGCCGAGGTAGTTCATCGTGACGCGGTCGCCATTGGCGGCCTTGCCCTTCTTGGTTTCGTAAGTGCGAGCGCTTTCAGCGATCTTGAGGATCTGCTCGGTAACTTCCTCGTCGGCGATTTCGACCACTTCGCGGGTAACCGCGATCTTGTCGGTCGGCTTCAGCTCGATCGGCGGGATAACTTCGTAGGTCAGCGTGAACTCGAGGTCAGCCTGGGCGCTGAGGATCTTTTCAGCTTCGGCTTCATCCTCGGTCATCGCGATCGACGGCTGGGTAGCCGACTTCTCGCCGCGCTCGGAAAGAATCTTGCCCGGGCGGTCGCGGACGATCTCGTTGACGAGATCAGCCATCATCGACTTGCCATACATCTTCTTCAGATGCGCCATCGGCACCTTGCCCGGACGGAAGCCGTTGATGCGGACCTTGTCCTTCGCGTCGGCGAGACGGACGTTAAGCTCGGCCTCCATATCCTTCTTGGGGATAACGACCTTGATTTCGCGCTTCAGCCCTTCAGCGAGCGTTTCGGTAACCTGCATTTTCAAACCTTCATATCGTGGCGGCGGTGCCCAATATCCGGCAGTAAGAGCCGTTGATCAGTGAACACATCGCCGGAACTTCAAAGAGACCAGCCGCGGCATTAAGGCGCCGGTCGTTCGCCTAACTTCGGCTCAAGACCACACCTTGGCGGTGCTGGTGCGGGTAGAGAGACTTGAACTCCCACGCCTTGCGGCACCAGAACCTAAATCTGGCGTGTCTACCAATTTCACCATACCCGCGCCCCAAACCGCGTCGAAATACCTCGTCGCCAGAGGCCTTCCGGAGCGCGCGTCTCTATATCACCCGTTTTCCTGCACGCAAAGGAAAAATGACGATTGCACGACGGAAGAATCCCACCGATCCCGCACATCTTCAAAGTGATTGCGGCAGTTGCTGATTGTCATGAGCAAAGAGCAAAGCGGGGCTGGCGGCAGCACGACACGCTCGAAATCCAAGCCATGCGCGAAGAGCATGACATCCATTCGACGTTTGCAGTGCAAAATACCCCTGAAATTCTGTAGTTTCACCTCAACAACGAAACGCGCTGCGGAAGGAAAAAACTTTCCGGCGCTTCGGATGAAATGCTTAACATAGGCTCATCCGAAAACGGAATTCGGGTCACGCACTCCTTCTCCCAAGCGTGAACCCGTGCAGACTGGCGGTACTCCTCCTCCCGATCGCCGGTCATCCATATGACGCTCACCGGACCTCCTCCCCCGGTGGGCGTCGTTCGTTTCAGCCCTCGAAAACCTGCGCCCGATCCGACCGCTGTCGTGCAATGCGCAGGACGCATAGGTGACATACAAAACATGCGCTGTTTTTTGTGCAGGTCCTCATTTAAAACGATTAGCAGATGAAGAGGGCGGAATTGACGCCCACAAGGCAAAGGACACCCACAATGAGCATCGCAAAGAAATTCAGCGACTGGCGCAAGTACCGCGAAACCATCACCGAACTCGGCCGCATGACCGATCGCGAACTTGGTGACCTCGGCATCGGCCGCTCGGACATCCGCCGCGTCGCCCGGACTGCCGTCGGCTTCTAATTCTTCTTCGACATCGACAGTCGATTGAAAACGCCTCCTTCGGGAGGCGTTTTTCGTTTGCGGTCAAGACCTTGGCCGACAACCCCTCAGCTGCTTATTTTTCAGCCCTAGCCTCGAAAACGGGCAACGCACTGCACAAATGCATGGCAGTCGCACATTTTTTGCACTCCACATTATTATTATTCGTGCGTATAACAACGTCATCGCCGGAGCCGATAACGAGCGCCGGAAAAGACGACCTGAGGAAAACACCATGAACCCGATCCGTATCGCAAAGAACTGGGTCAGCTACCGCCGCACGATGAACGAGCTTGGCAACCTGTCCAACCAGGCCCTGTCGGACATCGGCCTGACCCGTTACGACATCCGCAACATCGCGGCCCGTTCCTTCCGTTAATCCCCGACGGATGGCAGGTTTAAGCCTGCCTGATGGAATGAAGACCTGAAGGCAGCGTGGTCGATTTGACCTGCTGCTCAAGCGGCAAGTCTTGAAGACGGCATCGAGCTGTCGAAGATCGACATGATTTTCGCGTTGATGCCGGGACCGAACACCCAAGGATGATCAAAGGCACCTTTTCAGGTGCCTTTTTGATTCCTGTCTGCTGCAGGCCGTGATAATGACGCGCCCCATGACAGACATATCCTATTCCCCCATTCACATCATCGGCGGTGGCCTTGCCGGCTCGGAAGCAGCCTGGCAGATCGCAAAGGCTGGCATTCCGGTCATCCTGCATGAAATGCGCGGCGTTCGCGGCACCGATGCCCACAAGACAGACGGACTTGCCGAGCTCGTCTGCTCCAACTCGTTCCGCTCGGACGACGCGACGGCCAATGCCGTCGGCGTCATTCATGCCGAGATGCGCCTTGCCGGCTCGCTCATCATCGCGTGTGCCGACAAACACCAGGTTCCGGCCGGTGGCGCGTTGGCAGTCGACCGCGACGCTTTTTCGGATGCCGTGACCGCTGCGATTGCGAGCCATCCGCTGATATCGGTAGTGCGCGAGGAGATAGAAGGCCTGCCGCCCGAGGAATGGGATCTCGCGATCGTCGCGACGGGCCCGCTCACTTCGCCAGCCCTTGCCGCCTCCATCCAGTCGCAGACCGGAGAAGATCAGCTCGCCTTTTTCGACGCGATCGCACCGATCATCCATCGAGATTCGATCGACATGGATATCTGCTGGTACCAGTCCCGCTACGACAAGGTCGGTCCGGGCGGCACGGGCAAGGATTATATCAACTGCCCGATGGACGAGGCGCAATACAACGCATTTCTCGATGCGCTGATCGCCGGCGACGCGGTGGGCTTCAAGGAATGGGAAGGCACGCCCTATTTCGACGGCTGCCTGCCGATCGAGGTCATGGCTGAACGTGGCCGCGAGACGCTGCGCCACGGCCCGATGAAACCGATGGGCCTCACCAACTCCCACAATCCGACAGTCAAGGCCTATGCAGTCGTCCAGCTTCGCCAGGATAACGCACTCGGCACGCTCTATAATATGGTGGGTTTCCAGACAAAGCTGAAATACGGCGCCCAGGCGGAGATCTTCCGGATGATTCCGGGCCTGCAAAATGCCGAATTTGCCCGTCTCGGCGGCCTGCACCGCAATACCTATATCCAGTCACCGATCCTGCTCGACAGGACACTGACCCTGAAAAACCGCCCGGGCCTGAGATTTGCCGGTCAGATCACCGGCTGCGAGGGTTATGTGGAAAGTGCGGCGATCGGACTTCTGGCAGGGCGTTTTGCCGCCGCCGAGCGCAAGGGCGAGCAACTGGTCCCGCCTCCGGCGACCACCGCCTTCGGCTCACTGCTCGGCCATATTACCGGCGGTCACCTCGTTCATGACGAGGAACCGGGCAAGCGCTCGTTCCAGCCGATGAACATCAATTTCGGCCTGTTCCCCGAACTGGAACCCGGTTCGATCGTAAAGCCGGAAGGCGTCAAGCGTTTCCGCGGCAAGGACAAGACGATCATGAAGCGGCAATTGATGTCGGCGCGCGCGTTGAAGGATTGCGCTACTTGGCTCGGTCAGGAGTAGCGGCATCGCCGTCGGCAACCGCCATTTCCGGGTTGGTTGCCGGCCCGCCGTCTTCATTGCCGGCACTCTCCTGCTCGTGGTCGGCGACGCTGACGTAATTGTCGAGAAGCCACAGCGAGACTTCCGCGGCTTCCCGTTCGCTTGCGAAGATGAACTCGCCGCTATGGGCGGGCGCATCCAGAAACTCGGCGGTAAACCCTTTCGAGTCCGATCGCGGCACCAGACGCACGCGGCCCGGCCGGATCAGATGGCAGGCATAATGATTGCTGCGGCTGCGCATGAAACCGGTCTTGCTGTCATGCAGGCGCACGAAGAACGCATTGCCGTCGGCCGTGATGTGAAGGCTGCGGATCGCTTCCTCCGGAAAGGCGCGGCCGAATTCGAGAATTGCCGCCCCGACATCGTGGCGATCCTGCTCGGCACCTTTGCGGGCGATGCGCCTGATGTAGAACACCAGTCCGAGAATCAAGCCGACGATAACGATCCATGCGATAGACGAGCTCAAACCGATTCTCCTTCGGTATAGCGGGCCGCGGGTTGCATCATGCCTAGCCTGCGAGGCTTGCGCGAGTGTTATCTGGCATCAGAGGCGGCGCAGAAAGGCGGCCTTCATCATTATGATCTGCCGGCGCCATTGCGCCTGCTGCAGTCCACCCTCAAGCGCGGAAGCGCCCATTCGCCGCGCACCGACCAACACCGCCCTGCTGAGGCTAGCCGGAAGAAAGGCCGGAAATACGGATGTCGGGATTGGTCCGGCTCTTTGCGCTTTTTCCAGATGCTCGAGCCCAAGCCCCGCAAACGCCTCGATCGCCGCCGAGATGCGGAGCTTGTCTTCACCGGCAAGAAAGCCGTCGCGATCAAGACCGGTCGCCGAAAGAATGTCGAGGGGCAGATAGAGCTGCCGCCTGCGCGTGTGGATCGGCAACAGCATGAGGAAGCCGGCGATCGACTGGGCCACGCCTGCATGGCCTGCCGCTTCAGTCGAGTGTATCGCGTCCTCATGCGAGAGAATGAGGCTTGCCAGCTGGATAAGCGCCGAAGCCGTTTCACCCGCATAACCTTCAACCGCGTTCCGGTCCGGCAAGGGATCGTCATAGAGATCGAATATCCGCGCCTCGGTCATCGCCACCAGCGTCTGCCGCGGCAGGCGGTATTGTTCGACCGCATCCATCAGCGCCGCCGCAACAGGATTGCCGACGCTATCGCCCGCAGCACTTCCCTCGAGAAGATCCCGCCACCATTGCAGACGGATTTCACCGGGCAGTGCCTCGCGCACCACGTCCCGGACGCGACCGATTTCGGCATTGAAGGCATAAAGGGCAGCAAGAGCGCCGCGTTTCTCCTCGGGCGACAGGAGGACGGCGAGATAACGATCACGATCCGTATCGCGCAACGTGGAAAGGCAGAGCATGCCGATGTCGGCGATCGCGGGTGTCATATCAGACCGCAATAAGCGCCGCGGCCACCGCGCGGTCTTCCATCAGCATGATGTTGAAGGTGCGCACTGCAGCGCCGGTGCTCATCGGATCAGACGAAATGCCCTTGGCTCTCAGCGCTGCCTTGAGCTCGGCCGGCAGGGGTTGGAACCCGGTCCCTGTGCCGACCAGCAGAAACTCGATACCGGACGCCTCGCCCAGCACGCGCTCGAAGGCCTCGACGGTCAGAGGATCACCCTCCTCCATCTTCCAGCCGTGAATACCGGAGGGCATGCACAGCAGCGAGCCGCGATGCGACATGTCAGCGAACCGGAATCCGCCATTGCCATAAGCGTCGATCGGTGCGCGGCCGGGAAAATGCGCTTCCCTGATCTCGATACCTCTCGCCATGGCAATTGCCTTCCTCAAGAATGATTTTGCCCGGACACGGTCCTGTCGATCAGACAGTTACGATCCGGGCAATCGGGTCACCGGCCCGATAACGAGCCGGTACGATATGCTGGTTACTTGGTGGCCGTTTCGGTCTTGACCGGCTCGCCCTTGACCTTCACTTCGACGATATAGGAGCGCATGGCGCGGACCTTGACGCCTTCGGCGATCTCGATTTCGAGTTCGTTGTCGTCGATGACCTTGCTCACCTTGCCCATCAGGCCGCCACCGAGAACCACCTGGTCACCGCGACGCACTGCGTTCAGCGTTTCCTGGCGCTTCTTGGCCTGGGCGCGCTGCGGACGGATGAGGAAGAAATACCACACCACCATCAGGGGTGCGAACAGCATGACCATCTGCAGGATCGAATCCGTGCTGGAAGGGGCAGCTGCACCACTCGCCTGGGCGAATGCATCGGTAATAAACATCGAGAACTCCTAAAACTATCGGAGACTCCCCGCCCCCGTTCAAGCCGCCGGAATATAGTTGCGATGGGTCGGATTGCAACAGAAAGCGGCACTTGGCCGTACCGAATCCACGGCAGAAAGCCTTTAAGCACGATGACTTGCGTGTTACCGCGGCCATAAGTAACGCCGATGAAGGAAAAAACGCCCGATGAGCGACGATTTCAACGCACAGGTGCTGACCGAGATAAGGCGCCTCGCCGATGCGCTGGAACGGCTGGCAGGACCCGCTCCGGCAGCCAACGACTGGAACGCCGCCGACTGTTTTGTCTGGGTTCCGACCAACCTGCGGCTGCAGCCGGTGTCGCGGCCGAACCGTGTCGCCCTGACGCTGATCCGCGGTGTAGATCACGTCCGCGATATCCTCCACGAGAACACCCTGCGGTTTGCGGAAGGATATCCGGCCAACAACGTCCTCCTGTGGGGCGCACGTGGCATGGGCAAGTCGTCTCTGGTCAAGGCAATCCACGAAGACGTCCGCAATTCTTCCGGGGTGCCGCTGAAACTGGTCGAAGTCCATCGCGAGGATATCGCCTCCCTGCCCGGGCTTCTCGATATTCTCAAGGCCTCCGGCCAGAGGGTTATCGTCTTCTGCGACGACCTTTCCTTCGATCATGACGATACCGCCTACAAGTCGCTGAAGGCAGCGCTCGACGGCGGCATAGAGGGCCGGCCGGATAACGTGCTCTTTTATGCGACCTCCAACAGACGGCACCTTCTGCCCCGCCACATGATGGAAAACGAACAGTCGACCGCGATCAACCCGTCCGAAGCCGTCGAGGAAAAGGTCTCCCTATCCGACCGTTTCGGCCTGTGGCTCGGTTTCCACAAATGCAGCCAGGACGACTATCTGGCGATGATCGACGGTTATGCCGGCCATTTCGATCTCGGCCTCGATCAGAAGACCCTGCATGCGGAGGCTCTGGAATGGGCAACCACCCGCGGCGGCCGCTCCGGCCGTGTCGCCTGGCAATATATCCAGGATCTTGCCGGCCGGATGCGCAAGCCACTCGGCCGCATCTGATTTCAATCGACCTCACGAATGCAAAAAAGCCCGGCACTACCGGGCTTTTTCGTCGTTCCCTTGAAACGCACTACATTATTCAAGGAATGTGATCGGGTTCACCGGAGTCGCGTCCTTGCGCACTTCGAAGTGAACCTGCGGGCGCTGCGCGTCGCCGCTCATGCCCGAAGAGGCGAGCGTCTGGCCGCGTGTGACCTTCTGGCCGCGTGTGACGTCGATCGCCCCCGCATGACCGTAGACAGTGACCTTGCCGTCGTCGTGGCGCACCAGAACCGTGTTGCCGAGCTGCTTCAGACCGTTGCCGGCATAGATGACGACACCGTTTTCGGCAGCCTTGATCGGCGTGCCTTCCGGAACCGAGATGTCGATACCGTCATTGCGGCTGCCATTGAGGTTGGCACCGTAACCGGCGATCACCGCACCGTTGACCGGCCAGCGATATTTGTCGATGCCTGTTGACCGCGGCGCGGTCGAGCCGTTGTCGGACTTTTTCTCGACATCACTGAGCGATGCGGTTTCAGCCGCGACAGGCTTGGCCGGTGCAACAGCAGGTTCTGCCTTGGCGACAGCCTGCGGTGCAGCTTTCGGCGCTGCCGGCATCTGTTCTGCAGGCTTTTGTGGAACCGATGCGGTGCGAACCGGATCCGTCGTACCGTTTGCCACTTTCAGTCTCTGGCCGATACGGACGGAGCCGTCATTCAGGCCGTTTGCAGCCTTCAGCGCATCGACCGAGGTGCCCGTGTCACGGGCAATCTTCGTCAGCGTGTCGCCGGACTTCACCGTATACGTGCCATCCAGCGGCTTGCCGCCGGGAGGAGTGACCTTTGCGGGCTCCGCAAGGGACTTGTCGCGCGACGCAGACGGCAATACGGCCAGCTTCTGCTCCGGTTGGTTTGCCGGCTCAGGTGCGCGGTTCTGCAAATCGATATCGGCAGTCGCCGTCTTGGCCGAGTTGCGGGCCGGGCCGAAGGTCGGAATGACCACGGCCTGACCGGCTGCAAGCGAGCCGCCGTTTGCCCGCAGGATTTCCTTTTCCGGAACGCCGTAACGGTTGGCGAGTGTCTTTGCGGTCTCGCCGGGCTTCAGCGTCACATGCGGCGCATTCGTCGTCGACCAACCGGACATAGGCTTGACCGTACCGGTCGTCAGATTGTCGGCAGAGCGGGTTGCAGCCGGCGCCAGCGGGCGCATGTTCGACTGTTGCGACGGGAACGGCTGAGCCATCGCCTGCTGGCGGTTCTGCGGCTCAATGCCTGCCGAACCGGAAACTGGGGGGAGGCTGCCTGGGGCAGACAGTTCGGAGCGCTGAACGCTCATTGGAGCAGATGCTGCCCGCGCCGGAGACGTATATCCACCGGACGGATAGGATTGTGCCGAAGCAACGTTATTCGATCCGTAGGCAGGCTGAGGCGGCAAGGCCTGGCCCGACGCCAGATCACCGCGCGGCACGGGCGCCTGACCGTAAGCACCACCGCCCTGACGCTGCGGGATGGAGGCAGTGGTCATTGTATCGGTCTCATTGAAGAGACCGGAAAAACGGTTCGCATCAGAGCTGCAACCCGTTGCGGCACTGGCCAGCAAGGCGGCCGCTGCGAATTTGACAACGGATTTACCGAACTTGGATGTACTCTTATGACGCATTAACTCGACCTACTCATGACGCAACCATCATGAGAGTCATTAAAGCCTGTTAGTCTTACCGGTCAGTTAAGGCGACACCCCAAATATCAGTTTTTTGTCAAATTGCTAACCATGCTCAAGAGGCTCAGAGAGCGGCCGCGACATGCGGAATGAGCGGAAGAAACGGTACGGGGAACAGATCTTCGCGCTCGAAACGGCTTCCCGTCTTGGTCAGGCGCACCATCAGGCATGTCTCATCATCGGTCAGAAGTGGCGCAATCATCGATCCGCCATGGGTGAGTTGATCGGCATAAAACCGCGGCAACGCAGTAAACGCGGCGGTTGCCAGAATACGGTCGAACGTGCCCTCGCCCGGCAATCCGTTGCTGCCATCGGCGTGACGGATGACGACATTGCGCAGGCCGAGCGCATCCATGCGCCCGCTGGCAGCCGTGGCAAGCGTCCGGTAACGCTCGACGGTCATCACCCGTTCGGCGATCCGGCCCATGACGGCGGCCGTGAACCCGCTGCCCGTGCCGATTTCAAGCACGCGATGGCCCGGCTTGACCTGAAGCCTGTGCAGCAGACGCACCGCGACATCGGCGCCTTCCATGAAGGCACCGCAATCGATCGGGATCGTACGGCTGGAATAGGCCTCGTCAGTCAGGGGAGCGGGAACGAATTGCGAGCGCGGTGTCTGTTCGACGGCGGTCAGCAGATCGAGATCGGAAATCCCCTCGGCTCGCAGGCGTAGCACCAGAGCGGCAAAACCTTCCTTCTCGACCATTCCCGATTTCAACCGGCCACTCCAGTATCCAATGCGGCAGCAAGACGATCCTGAACCGAATAGTCGGTCAGGTCCAATTTCAGCGGCGTCACGGAAATCCTGTTCTCCTTGAGCGCCTGGATATCGGTTCCCTCACGGAAATTGCCTTTGCGTTCGGAAAACTTGAGCCAGTAATAGGGCCGGCCCCGGCCATCCTCGCGCGCATCAATCATCAGGCCGAAATCGAGCTTGCCCTGGCATGTCACCTCGGTGCCTTGAACATCCTCCTTGGCGCAGTGCGGGAAGTTGACATTGAGGAAAGTGCCGGCCGGAAGATCCACCTCGATCAGCTTGCGCAGAAGCGCCGGTGCGAAGGTTTCGGCCACATCCCACGGAGTGAAACGGCCATCTTCCTTGCGGGCGGCCTGGCTGACCGCTATCGACCGCACCCCTTGCAGCGTTCCTTCGATCGCCCCGGCGACCGTGCCGGAATAGGTGACGTCGTCAGCCATATTGGCGCCGTCGTTGACGCCGGACAGAACGAGGTCCGGCTTGCGGTCCATGATCTCGCTGATTGCCATGATGACGCAATCCGTCGGCGTCCCGCGCAGCGCGTAACGCTTGTCGTCGATCTTGCGCAGCCTGAGCGGCTCCGACAGCGTCAGCGAATGAGCAAGCCCGCTCTGGTCCGTCTCCGGCGCGACGATCCAGACATCGTCGGAGAGCGTTCTTGCGATCCGTTCCAGAACCGCAAGGCCCTCTGCGTGGATACCGTCGTCATTGGTAAGCAGAATGCGCATGCCGATTAAGTCCTTCAAGCCTTTTCGATTTTCGTCAGGCCACCCATGTAGGGCAAAAGGACATCCGGAATTGTGACGGAACCGTCTTCGTTGAGGTAATTTTCCAGAACCGCGATCAGGCAGCGGCCGACGGCCGTACCCGAACCATTCAGCGTGTGGACGAAACGCAATGCCTTCTCATCCTTGACGCGGTAGCGGGCATTCATCCGGCGCCCCTGAAAATCGCCGCAGACAGAGCAGGACGAAATTTCGCGATAGGTGTCCTGCCCCGGAAGCCAGACTTCGATATCGTAGGTCTTGCGTGCACCGAACCCCATATCGCCAGTGCAAAGCGTCATCGTGCGGAAATGCAGCCCGAGGCGCTTCAGCACGTTCTCGGCACATTCCGTCATGCGCTCGTGCTCGGCAACCGAGCTTTCCGCATCGGTGATCGACACCAGTTCACATTTCCAGAATTGGTGCTGGCGCAGCATGCCGCGCGTGTCACGGCCGGCCGATCCCGCTTCCGAACGGAAGGAAGGCGTCAATGCGGTAAAGCGCAAAGGCAGTTTTTCCTGTTCGAGGATTTCGGCGGAAACGAGGTTGGTGAGCGTCACTTCCGCAGTCGGAATGAGGTAACGACCGTCGGTCGTCTTGAACAGATCTTCCTCGAATTTCGGCAACTGGCCGGTGCCAAACATCGCCTCGGCCTTCGTCATCAGCGGCGAAGAAACCTCCGTATAGCCATGTTCCATCGTATGCGTGTCCAGCATGAACTGGCCGAGCGCGCGCTCGAGTCTCGCCAATTGGCTGGTCAGGATGGTGAAGCGCGAACCGGAAATCTTCGAGGCGCGATCGAAATCCATGTAGCCGAGCGCTTCGCCGATATCGAAATGCTCCTTGGCCGGATGGTTCCACCGCGGCTTTTCGCCGACAACCCGGGCAACCACATTGTCGTGTTCGTCCTTGCCCACCGGCACATCGTCAAACGGGATGTTGGGAATGCGCGACAAGGCGTCGTCGAGGGCGGCGATAGCATCGCGTTCCTCCTGCTCCGCGGCCGGCATGGTTTCCTTGATCAGGGCAACTTCGGCCTTGAGCTTTTCCGCCAGTTCGAGGTTCTTCTGCCCCATCGCCGCACCGATTTCCTTCGAAGCGGCGTTGCGGCGGGACTGCATGTCCTGAAGTTTCTGGATCACGCTGCGGCGGCGATCGTCCATCGCAACCAGCACCGCCGCCATGGGCTCGGCGCTGCGCTTCTTAAGCGCCTCGTCGAGAGCCTGTTCGTTTTCACGGATCCATTTGATATCGAGCATCGTCCCTAGCCTTCAACGCGAACAGCCGCGCGCTTGACCGACGGGAGACCTCAGGTCTTGTCCGTCTCAGTCTCGGCAACATCCGACGAGGCCTGCTCATCGACAGTCTCCTCGGCGCGTTTGCGCTCGACGAGTCGCGCGGCATAGATGGAAATCTCGTAGAGAAGGATGGTTGGCAGCGCAAGGCCGATCTGGGACATCGGGTCCGGCGGCGTCAGCACGGCTGCGGCGACGAAAGCGAGAACGATCGCGTATTTGCGCTTTTCCCTCAGCCAGTCGCTTGTCAGCAATCCGACGCGTGCAAGCAGCGTGGTGATCACCGGCAGCTGGAAGACCAGACCGAAGGACAGCACCAGCGTCATGATCAGGCTCAGATATTCCGACACGCGCGGCAGAAGCGAAATGCCGACTTCACCTTCGGTCGGCGCCTGCTGCATGGCCAGGAAGAACCACATCACCATCGGCGTGAAGAAGAAATAGACCAGAGCGCCGCCCAGAAGGAACAGGATCGGTGACGCGATCAGGAACGGCAGGAAGGCCGAGCGCTCGTTCTTGTAGAGGCCGGGAGCGACGAATTTGTAGATCTGCGAGGCGATCACCGGGAAAGCGATTACCAGCGCGCCGAACATCGCCACCTTCACCTGGGTGAAGAAGAATTCCTGTGGCGCCGTATAGATCAGCTCGGATTTGGCAACGTCCAGACCGGCCCAGATCACCGCCCACTTATAAGGGATCACGAGCAGGTTGAAGAGTTGCTTGGCGAAGAAGAAGCACACCACGAAGGCGATGAAAAACGCACCGATCGACCAGATCAGGCGGGTGCGCAGTTCCATCAAATGTTCGATGAGCGGCTGCGGCTTGTCCTGGTAGTCTCCGCTCATGCTTCATCCTTCGGCGTGTCTGTCTTTTTTACGGCGCGCTTGCGAGTGGCCGTTTTGGCAACCGGCACGTCAGGAAGTGCAGATGCTGTCTCGACCACTTTCTTCGGTGCAGCCGGACCGCGCTTCGGTTTGGCGGACGCTGCGGCAACGGAGGCCTTCGGCGCAGAAGCAGGTTTGGCAGTTTTGGCCGCCGGCTGGGCAGCATCGACGACCTTGGTCGCTGCCTTGCGCGGAGCGCGGGCTTTTTTCGGTGCGGCTTCCGTCTGGATGACCGCCGGGGCGGGTGTCACGGATGACACAGTGCCCGCAGCAGACGCCGTCGCCGGGCTTGCCGCGACAGCTGCAGGCTTGCCGGCAGCCGGTTCCACGCTCGCCGACACTTCGGGAGCAGCCGAAACGGGCTCGACACCTTCCACGGCCTTCAGCGCCTCGACATCGGTCGCACTCAGCTCGGAGGCATTACCCTCGACCGAGCCCGGAACCTGGGTCGCCTTTTGCAGGTCGGCCTTGATATCCTGCCCCATCTGACGAAGCGGATTGATCGCATCGCGGAGCGCATTTGTCGGATTAAGCTTCTGCGCGTCGGATATCGTCTTGCGGACGTCATCCATGTCGGCTTCTTTCAGCGCTTCATCAAATTGTGCCCGGAAGTCACCGGCCATCTTACGGAAATTAGCCGTCATCTTGCCGAATGCGCGTATCATCGGCGGCAGGTCCTTGGGACCGACCACGACGATGAGAACGACCGCAATGACGAGCAGTTCGGTCCAGCCGATATCAAACATGCAACGAGGCTCCTGAAACCGCCTGCCCGATCATTAAGAGCGGGTGGTTTCCTTGACCTCTTCCGCCTTGTGGTCGACGGTCTTGGCTGTATTTGCTTCCTGTGCGTCGTCGTCGGACATGCCTTTTTTGAAGCTCTTGATGCCCTTTGCGACGTCGCCCATCAGTTCAGGAATCTTGCCACGTCCGAACAAGACGAGCACGATCGCCAGAACGATCAGCCAATGCCACACACTGAAAGAACCCATTAGTCCAACTCCAATTCGAATTTCGGTAACGATGTAAGCTCTTTGTGATGCTTTTTCAAACACCAATATTGAATGATGCAGTAGTAATCACGCCGTCGTTAACACGAGTGACCTTTCGCTCACGGGTAAGTCGCCCCGGAGCGTATGAAGGGTGCTATTCTTCGTCACCGCCACTTGGGCTGAGCAGGCCGAGTTCCTCGAGATCAAGCTGGGTGATCGGATCTTCGTCTTCCGCCACGTCGTCGCCGAGGCCTGGTATCGGAATGTGGAAGCCGGGCGGGATACGCCCGCTGAGCAGGCCGGCGCCCTTGAGCTCTTCGAGGCCCGGCAGGTCGCGCAATTCCTCGATGCCGAAATGATCGAGGAAATCGGGCGTCGTGCCAAGCGTCACCGGCCGGCCGGGAGACCGCCGACGACCACGGAAACGCACCCAGCCCGCTTCCATCAGGACGTCGAGCGTTCCCTTGGATGTCTGCACGCCACGGATTTCCTCGATCTCCGCCCGCGTGACCGGCTGGTGATAGGCGATGATCGCCAGAACTTCGAGGGCAGCACGGGAGAGCTTCTTGACCTCGTTATCATCCTTGCGGATGACGAAGGAGAGGTCGGCGGCAGTCCGGAAAGCCCAACGGTCGGCGGTGCGCACCAGATTGACCCCGCGGTTCGCATAAGTCTGCGACAGCCGTAACATCAGCGCACCGATATCGGTTCCCTGCGGCAACCGGTCGGCGAGAAAGCTCTCGGTCACAGGCTCCGCCGAGGCAAACACCAGCGCCTCCGCGATCCGCTCCGCCTCAAGGTCGGAAAACGGCATCGCGGCCCCCTCGCCCGACTTTTCGGCCACCGGAACCTCGGCTTCTACGTCATCGGCGACAACGGTCATTCCTGATCTCCGCCGGCCGGCATTTCGGATCCCGGCCTCGGGCGCGTTCCGGCGCGCAGATAGATCGGCTGGAATGCGCCATCCTGACGGATATCCAGCTTGCCTTCGCGCACCAGCTCCAGCGACGCGGCAAACGCGCTGGCAGTCGCCGTCACCCGGTCTTCGGGTGGCAAATAGGGAAGAAGATAGGTTTGCAATGCGGTCCAGTCGGCGATCTCGCCCAGCATCCGTGTCAGAAGCTCGCGGGCATCAACCAGCGACCAGACCTTGCGCCTTTCGATCGTCACCTGCGTGATCGCCGTACGTTGCCTGAGGTTGGCATAGGCAGACAGAAGATCATAGAGGCTGGCGTCATAGGCAGATTGCACCCGGTGCGGGATATGTTCCGGGGCACCGCGGGCAAAAACATCACGCCCCAGCCGGTCGCGGTTGACGAGCTGGCTTGCCGCTTCCCGCATTGCCTCGAGGCGACGCAGGCGGAAGGCTAGCGTTGCGGCCATCTCCTCGCCGCTTGGGCCGTCATCAACCTTGATCTGCTGCGGAATGAGCAGGCGTGACTTCAGATAGGCAAGCCATGCCGCCATCACCAGATAATCTGCGGCAAGCTCGATGCGGACGCGCCGGGCACTGTCGACGAAGAGCAGATACTGTTCGGCAAGCGCCAGAACCGAAATCCGCGACAGATCGACCTTCTGGCTGCGCGCCAGATGCAGCAGCAGATCGAGCGGACCTTCGAAACCGGCCACATCGATGACAAGCGCCGGGTCGTCGACAGCACGCTCGGACACGTCCTGCCAGAGCTTGTCCATCGGAATGGCGCCCTGCCCCGTATTCACCGCCAACCCGTTTACCCTTCCCATTTACCGTCAGGCGACGGCCGTTAATTGCCGGAACTCTGCACGCAACGCCTGTTCGGCAGAACCGTCCGCTGCAGCAAAACCGCGCTCCACCGCCGATGCACGGGCAAGCGACTTGCCTTCAAGCACCACGACTTCCTTCGTCACCGCCTTCATTTCGTCCATCAGCCCGTTGCAATGCAAGACAATATCGCAACCGCCCCCCATGATTCGTGCGGCCCGTTCGCCGATCGTGCCCTTGAGTGCGTTCATCGATGTGTCGTCGGAGATCAGCAGCCCGTCGAAACCGATATGACCACGGATCACCTCGTCGATGACGATGGGCGAGATCGTCGCCGGATCGGCATCGTCATAGGCGGTAAAGACGATATGCGCACTCATCGCCATCAACTCGTCCTTCATCGCCACGAAGGGCAGGAAGTCGTGAGCCTCGAGCTCGGCCCGGGAGGCTGTGACGACCGGCAGTTCGAGATGGGAATCGGCCATGCCTCGACCATGGCCCGGCATATGCTTCATCACCGGCAGCATGCCACCGGCTTTCAGGCCTTCGGCCGCCGCCTTGCCCATCTCTGCAACAACGTGCGGATCGAAACCATAGGCACGGTCGCCGATGACGTTGCTTGCCCCTTCGACCGGCACATCGAGAACCGGAAGGCAATCGACGGTGACGCCGAGCCTGAGGAGATCAAAGGCATGCAGGCGCGACATCAGCCAGGCGGCGCGCAAGCCCTTCTGCCGGTCATGCCTGTAAATTTCGCCAAGTACCGCTGCAGACGGATAACGCTCGATCATCGGTGGCCGGATACGCTGCACACGGCCGCCCTCCTGATCGATGAAAACAGGTGCGTCGGGCCTGCCGACAGTATCCCGCATGGCTGCAGTCAGGTCGCTGATCTGCTCCAACTCCAGGCAGTTGCGGGCAAAGAGGATAAAACCCCAGGGCCGCTCGTCGCGATACAGCGAAATCTCGTCTTGCGTCAGCGCCGCGCCGCTCGCGCCGAGGATCATGGCCTTCGATACCGTCATGTCGAGTTATCCAAAGTGAGAAACTGAACGAAAAACGGGGCGCAACGCGCCCCGTATGTCTCGGCTGAAAAATACGATCAGCGTGCCACGAGGCAGCTGCCGCCGGCGACGCGGTATTTTTCGCACATCGCCACGGCCTGCTCCTTGCTGCCGGCCGGGATACGGACGCGGTAGAAGGTTCCCTTGCCAGCGACTTCGGCAGCCTTGATGTCCACGCCGCGTCCGCCGATCACGCTGCCGAATTTGGTCGACAGGTTCTGGTAGGACTTCTGCGCATCCGCCTGGGATGGCAGGGAGGCGATCTGGATCACGTAACCGCCTTCGCCGAGCGAAGCGACCTGCGTGTTCTGGGCAGCAGCCGGAGCGGCCGCTGCAGCAGGCGCACGCACATTGCCCTGCCCGCTGACGCTGGCAACGACATTGACGGGCTGCTGCGAAGGACGGGTGACCGGAACCGGCGCGCGGACGGTTGCAGCAGGCGCAGTATCTGCCAGCTGTTCGATCGCGGCGGGAGCCTGGGCCGTCGCCGGCATTGCGGAGGCGTCACCTGCCGTATTCGCCACAGGCGCGGAAACCGGAACGACACCCGCCGGATGGGCAGCGGGAGCCGCCGCGGTCGGGAATGCCGCCGCAGTCTGGCCAGACGCGGCTTGAACAGGCAGGTCGGACTTGGCGGCAGCCGAAGCGACCTTTTCGGCCTGCCCGGCGTCGACTTCCTGCTCGACCAGCGTTCCGTCGGCACGAACGATCATCGTCTTGACCTTGCGCGGCATCACCGTCACGGCCTGCTGCTGATCCTGCGGCAACAGACGCGGATCATCCGCCTCGCCGGTATCGGCAACCTGGCTGTCGTCTTCGCCTTCAAGCGGAAGCGTATCGGGCATCAGCGTCTTCTGGACGACATCGACCGGCTCTTCGCTGCTCGAAATAAGCTGCTGCTGCTTGGGAGCCTCGGTTGCCGCACCGGCAACGCGATCATAAACCGCCTTGTCCTGGTTCGGCACGGTCTTGCCGCCCGGATTGGCCGGCGCGACCTTGACCGGTTCACTGTCGGCGGCAATCACCACCGGCTCTCCGTTTCCACTGATATTGCCTGCAGAACTGCCGAACCAGGCATAGGCGCCGGCTCCGCAGATCGCCAGAACACCAACGGCCGCAAGCGGAGCGATCCAACGTCTGGACGAGGAGCGGCCCTGATCATAATCGACATTCTGCTCGATCTCTTCAGAGGCAGAATAACGATCATCGGCAGCAATCGGCGCCGTCAGGCTACGGCGGAAATCTTCTTCCAGAGCCCGTTCGAAATCATCGAGGTCGGCATAGACCGACTGCGGCTGGCTTGCGGCTGGCTTTGCAGCTGCCGCCGGCTGCGTTTCTGCAGCGGCGCGCTGGGGCGCAACGGCTTCCGGTGCCTCCAGCAGTGAGGCAAGCTCCGCGTCGATGTCGAGATCGAAATCGTTGCGATAGACCGGCTCCGGCCTGTCCTCGACCGTCAGCACGGGGACATCGAGTTCGGCAATCACTTCCGGCTGCTCTTCCGGTTCCGCAATCAGCGCCGGATCGAATGGAACGTCGTCATCGAGATCCGCGGCGGTTTCACTAGCGCGGCTGCTAGGGGCCGGCGCAGTCGAAAAGGCAGGGGCGGCAGCGACAGCCGCCGTCATGACGGGAGCGACAAAGGCCGGCTCGACAAAGGCTGGCGCGGCAGATGCTGGCGCAGCGGAAACGGGCTGTGCTGCCGCCTGCATCGGAGCCCGCACAGGCGCTACAACCAACGGCGGCTCGATCTTCTTGTTCTCCTCGACCACCATATCGGCAAGATCGAGTTCGAGATCATCCAGGGCCAGTTCGAACTCAACATCCGCAAACGGATCAAGATCGAAATCGTCACTGACCGCAACAGCTTCGGCAACAGGTGCCACTGTTGCCGGCGACTGCGGCGCAGAAACAGGTGCGGCCGGCAGGACCGAAGCTGCCACCGACGGTGCAGCGACATTTACGACCGGAGCAGCGGAATGAGCCGGCACCGAATAACGATCAACGTCGTAAAACAGTGCATCGAGTTCCGTAAACCGATCACCCGCACTCTTGGCAGGCGCCTCGGCACGCATTGGCTCTGCAACACGCACGGGTTCGGCCGGACCGGCAAGCGGGATATCCATGACCGGCACGACAGGAGCCGGCATTTCGGCCACCGGCGCGACGATGAGGGCGGGCGTATCGATCGACGGTGCAGGCGAGACAGCGGCCGTCGGCTCGAACTTCGCTCCCGCCGCCGGATGCTGCGACACGACGCCTGCACCGTGCTGGAAATTCGCCAGCGGCATACGGAAGCTCGGCGTGAAGCCGCCCTTGCGCTTCATATCGGGAAGAGGCTCAACGGCCGGAGCTGCAACGATTGACGTCTCCAGTTCCGCGGCCAGATCGAAATCGTCGAAAGCGATCTCCGGCTCGGCAGCAACAGGAACGTCGGCCATAGCGGAGGAAGCCGGCAGGTTCGTCTCTGCCAGATGCTCTTCCTCGGTGATCTGCAGCGAAGAAAACGTATCGAAATCGCCATCATCGCTCGGCATGGCGGAAGCCTCGCCATGAACCGGCTCCGAGGCAACAGGCTGCCGAGACCATTCCTCGGCGGCGGCAGGTGCCGGCTCCTCGACGGGATTGTTGCGCGTGAAGAATTCCGCCGGCAATTCCGGCATGCGGAAAGACTGGACCTCCGCGGGCGCACCAAACGACGGCACGGCGCGGGAAACGATCTCTTCGCTTGCAGCTACATGGGTGATGCCCTGCTCCAGAGCATCATCCGCAAGATCATCGACAGGATCGAGCCGCGGCGCATCATAGCGCTCGAACTCCCGCAGGAGTTCATCTTCCAGATTGAAGACCGGATCGCGGCGAGGCGCCGCTACGGATGCAGCAGGAGCGGGCGCCGGATTTGCAACCACCCTGTCTTCATAACCGACGATCCGTGCGAGCTCCGCCAACGGGTCGCCATCAGCAAAGAAATCCGGTACGTCATTCCGGCTACGCGCAAGGTTATTATCAGCCATTGCCTCGTCCACTCACCTACATTGCTACGCTCTGCCAGAGCAATGTGGGCAAATGACGGCGTTTTTACCGCATTTCCTCCGGTGCCGCCGTGCCCGTAATCGTGAGGCCAGACCTCAATACGGAAGCAACAGCTTGCACCAGCCCAAGTCTGGCAACGCTCAATTCTCGGTTTTTGTCGTTAACAAATCGTAATTCAGGTTGTTCTTTACCTTTATTCCAGTGCGCATGGAAGAAGCTTGCCACGTCATAGAGGTAGAATGCGATGCGATGCGGCTCCTGCGAAAGCGCTGCGCTCTCGACGATTCGTGGATATTCGGCAAGCTTTGCGACCAGCTGCAACTCGTTCGGATCGCTGATCTCGCCGACATTCTCAGCAAGATCGAGCGAATCGATATCGAGATCCGGGAAGGCATCCCGGGCCTGACGGAAGACCGACATGCAACGGGCATGTGCATACTGCACGTAAAAGACGGGATTATCCTTCGACTGTTCTGTCACCTTGGCGAAGTCGAAGTCGAGCGGTTCGGAATTCTTCCGGTAGAGCATCATGAAGCGGACCGAATCGCGGCCGACTTCATCGACGACCTCGCGAAGCGTGACGAAATCGCCGGAACGTTTCGACATCTTCACCGGCTCGCCGTCGCGATAGAGTTTTACCAGCTGGCACAAAAGCACCGTCAGCTTCGCCTTGCCGTCCGACACGGCCCGCGCAACCGCTTCCAGGCGCTTCACATAACCGCCGTGATCGGCGCCGAGCACATAGATCATCTCGTCGAAGCCGCGATCATACTTCTCCTTGAAGTAGGCGACGTCGGCCGCGAAATAGGTGTAGCTGCCGTCCGACTTGATCAGCGGCCGGTCGATATCGTCGCCGACTTCGGTGGAGCGGAACAGCGTCTGGTCACGATCCTCCCAGTCTTCCGGCAACTGCCCCTTCGGCGGTGGCAGCTTGCCCTTGTAGACATGTCCCTTGAAGGTAAGGTCGTTGATCGCCGCACGGATAGCTTGGGCGCCATTGGCATGCAGGGCACGCTCGGAGAAGAAGACGTCGTGATGGACGTTGAGTGCTTCGAGATCCTCGCGGATCATCACCATCATGGCGGCAACGGCGCGATCCTTGACGATCGGCATCCATTCATCCTCAGCCATGTTGTGCAGCCGCGGGCCGAATTCCTCGGCAAGCGCGTTGCCGACCGGCACCAGATAATCGCCCGGATAAAGCCCGGCCGGAATATCGCCGATATTTTCACCCAGAGCTTCCCGGTAACGCAGGAAAACGGACCGTGCGAGCACCTCGATCTGGCCGCCCGCGTCGTTGATGTAATATTCCTTGATGACGTCGAAACCTGCAAACCCCATCAGGTTGGCAAGCGCATCTCCGACGACCGCACCGCGGCAATGGCCGACATGCATCGGCCCCGTCGGATTGGCCGACACATATTCGACATTCGCTTTTTTGCCGGCACCGACCTTGGAGCGGCCGTAATCCGTCCCGTCGGCGATGATCGCGGCGAGCAGGCGCTGCCAGTAAGCGGTCGAAAGCCGGATATTGATGAAGCCGGGACCGGCGACGGAAACTTCGCTGACGTCGGGATCGTCGCGCAGAGCCGCCGAGATCAGATCGGCAAGCGCACGCGGATTGGTTCCGAGCGGCTTTGCCAGCACCATCGCGGCATTGGTTGCCACATCGCCATGACTCTGGTCCCGCGGGGGCTCGATCGTCAGACGTGCAAAATCGACTTCGCCGCGCTTTTCCTTGATAATATCAATAGATTCAAGCACGTTCTTAATTCTTTGATCGAAGTCAGCAAACAGATTCATGTCACATACCCACGCCTGATACAGCGCAGGCCCTTAGAAAGCCGGTGATTGTTGGACGAGGGCCTAGCGCAAATCGGGAGTCTGGTCAAACAGCTCGCCATGCACCCGAATGGCATAGGTGTCCGTCATCCCGGCCAGATAATCGGAGACATGGCGAGCCTTTGCTGCCTGTTTCAGTCCGGAAATATGGTTGACCCAGTAGTGACTGCGCATCAGCGTCGGATCGCTCATATAGGCATCGAAAAGGTCGGTGACGATCTTCGAGGCACCGGCGCGAATGCGCATGATGTCCGGATGACGATAGATACGGGCAAACAACAGCTTCTTGATCAGCCGGTCGGTCTCGGCCATTGCCGGTGAAAACGTCGCGATCACACGGCCGGCGGCGCGAACATCTGCAGCGCTTTGCGGGTCGATGGCAGCAAGATTGGCCTGCGCCACGCCAATCACGTCTTCGACCATATGGGTAATCTGTCGGCGCGTCACCTCATAGGCGAAGCGGCTTGGTTCGAGGTTTGGATATTTTTCCCGCACCTGACGCATCAGCTCGGCAAGGAACGGCACCTCCTCCAGCATCTCGAAAGTCAACAACCCGGAACGAAGACCATCGTCGATGTCGTGGGTATTGTAGGCGATATCATCGGAAATCGCTGCGACCTGCGCTTCGAGGCTGGCGAAGCTTGAAAGCTCCAGGTCATGGATCAGGCAATAATCGCGGATTGGCTGCGGCACAGGGCCGTGCAGCCCCTCGCCTTCGGGCGTCATAAGGGGACCGTTATGCTTGACCAGTCCTTCAAGGCTTTCCCAGGTCAGGTTGACGCCGTCGAACTCGGCATAACGGCGTTCCAGCTTGGTGACGATCCTGAGCGACTGGGCATTGTGATCGAACCCGCCATAGGGCTGCATCACCTCGTCAAGCGCATCTTCGCCTGTATGACCGAACGGCGTATGGCCGAAGTCATGCACCAGCGCCACGCCTTCCGCCAGATCCTCGTCGAGCTTCAACGCCCGCGCCAATGCCCGGGCGATCTGGGCGACCTCGATCGTATGGGTGAGCCGGGTACGGTAATGATCGCCGTCCGGGCTGATGAACACCTGCGTCTTGTGCTTCAGTCGCCGGAACGCAGTTGTATGGACGATACGGTCGCGGTCGCGCTGGAATTCGGAACGGGTAAGGCTGCCGTCCTCGGGGAACATCCTGCCGCGCGATGCGTGCGGATCCGATGCATAGACGGCCCGCTCGCCGCCGCCGAAACCGAGCATCCTGGTATCGATTGTCATGCCTTCACCTGCGTTTACGCCTTCCTGCGGCATCAATGGCACATGGCGTTGCATCAGAACCATTGACGTGCCGTTCACGTCTTCATACCTATAGTGCAGCCGTGCGCAAAGCCGGTGACATCTATCTTCGAGTTATTTGGGCATCTGCCCGAAGCTCACCGGGCCTTCACCCCGGCAGGAGACGAAATATGAGTGAAAACGTAACCCTCTCCGATTCGGCCGCCAAGCGCATTGCCGAGATTGTCGCGGCCGATACTGGCAAGCAGGCGCTGCGCGTCTCCGTCGAAGGTGGCGGCTGTTCCGGCTTTTCCTACAAGTTCGACCTTGCGGGCATGCCCGAAGCCGATGATGTGGTCATCGAGAACGGCAATGCCAAAGTCCTGATCGACAGCATGTCGCTCATCTACATGGCCGGCTCCGAAATCGATTTCGTCGATAACCTGCTTGGCCAGTCTTTCCAGATCAAAAACCCCAACGCGGTGGCAAGCTGCGGCTGCGGAACCAGTTTTTCGATCTGATCCGGCTTTCCTCTTGCGCGCTATCGGCTAAAAGAGACCGATGGCTTGCAAGGTGGATATGGCATGAAGATCGCGACCTGGAACATCAACGGCGTCAAGGCACGCATCGACAACCTGCGCCAGTGGCTGGCTGACAGCGCGCCGGACATCGTCTGCCTGCAGGAAATCAAGTCTGTCGACGAGGGGTTCCCGCGGCTTGAGATCGAGGCGCTCGGTTATCACGTCGAGACCCATGGCCAGAAGGGTTTCAACGGCGTTGCGATCCTGTCGAAGATCCGCCCCGACGAAGTGATGCGCGGCCTGCCCGGCGGCGAAGGTCCCGATGGCACGACGGACGAACAATCCCGTTATATCGAATGTGTCTTTTCCATCGAGGGCGGCGCCATCCGCGTTGCCTCGATCTATCTGCCGAACGGCAATCCGTCAGATGATCCGGTCAAATACCCTTACAAGCTTGCCTGGATGGAGCGGCTGCGCCGTCATGCACAGGCTTGCCTCGCTCTCGAAGAGCCGCTCATCCTCGCCGGCGATTACAACGTCATCCCCGAACCGCATGACTGTTACGATCCTGCCGCCTGGGCGACCGATGCGCTGTTCCTGCCAAAGACGAGGGAAGCCTTCCGGCGCCTGGAAAACCTTGGACTGACCGATGCCGTGCGCGCCACGACGGACGCGACCAGGCTTTATTCCTTTTGGGATTATCAGGCTGGCGCCTGGCCGAAAAACAACGGCATCCGCATAGACCATCTTCTTTTGTCGCCGGAAGCGGCGGATCGCCTCAAGGCAACCTCGATCGAAAAGCACGTGCGGGCATGGGAAAAGCCGTCCGACCACGTTCCGGTCGTCGGCATCTTCGATTTCGCCGCCTGACGGATCAGATGCAGCCGGGACACCGGCTGCCGCAATCTCGCCTGATCAGTCGTCCGTATCGGCCATTTGATGCGACAACGCGACGGCGCCGCGGCGATCCTTCTCGTCGGCGACGGAAAAGGCCTGTTCCTGAAGCTGTTCCATCCAGCCGCAATCCTTGATGGCGCAGCGATCCAGTGCTGCGGTCATGAAGGCGAGGCCTCTGACCATCTGCCCTTCCTGGAACAGGATATTGCCGAACACCGCCATGGCGCCCGGATGGCCGGTCTTGCGCGCTTGGTTCAGCCATTTCTTGGCTTGCTGGATATTGGCGCTGCCACCGTCACCAGACAACATCATCCGGGCAAGCTGGTATTGCGCTTCCGCGACGCCGAAGGTCGAGGCAACCTGGAAATACAGCTGACGCGCCTGATAGAGGTCCGGCTTGACCGGGCTGCCGGCAATGCCGTGGCTGTAATAGCTGGCAAGAGACAGGAGCGCATTGACGAAAAAGCCGGTGTCTTCCGATCCGGGCTCCACCCCTTGCGCGGCGATTTCGTTATAGATCTTGAAGGCCGTATAGTCGTCCTTGGCCACGCCATCACCGAAGGCATACATGTTGGCCAGCGCCCAGCGCGAGCCGGTATGGCCTTTCTCGGCGGCATAACGATAGGCTTCGACGGCATCTTCCTTCTGGCCGTTCTTGTAGGCCTTGAAACCAAATTTGAAGAGATCGAAGGGACCGGACTCCTTCGTCACGCCGGCCTTGATGTCAAAGGCCAGAGCAGACCCGGCACAAAGCGCCGCCAACGACAGTCCTAGAAGCAATACTCTCATGGATCCGGTGTTAGACTTCCGCATGGTTCAGTTTCTTTCAACCCGCGCACAGCCAGTGGCCGACGCGTGCATTATTGGCCTTGCGGAAAGAATATCCGGACGACGTGTCCAGGAGACTTCTCTTCCCGACAGGCAAGCGAAACTGTAGGTGCCATTTTCGGCAAGACTAGGACCCCGCAACACGGCTGATGACCGGCCGGAAAGCGAATGAGAAACTCGCTTATCCGAGACGACAAATCCCTGTTTATCTTTAGAAAACCCGCCCATGACACTCCAACGTGCACGGCCAGCCCCCGCGGGCCGCGCTCTTTACTTAGCTATCGCTGCGCCTCGTTTGTGGCGGGAAATGGACAAAAGTCCCACCCCTGAGGCACGGCGTGATCGTCACAAAAAAGTGTTGCGAAATCGTCACAGAATTTTAGTGGCAGATAAAACAAGCACCCAAGCAAAAGCCCGGCAGAACCCGGGCTTTCGTCAGTGCGGATAAGAAAGATCAGAAGCGAACTTTAACACTTGTCGAGATAGCCGCCACGAGATCATCGTCGAAATCGTAATTGGCATCTTCTCCATATGTCTGGCCCGCGATCTGGACCGTTCGCGACGAGCCGCCGGTCATCAGGCCGAGAACCCCAGCAAGCCGGAATTCGACATTCTTAGTAGGTGCATAGGCAGCACCGACGCCGAGCGTCCATGTATCGGTCTGACTCCCGTATCCCTGCGAGGTGCCGCGATCCCAGGTCACGCTGACCGCACCGCTCCACTGCTCGTTAAACTTGTGGCCCACGCCACCGGTAACCGTCCAGCCGTCCCGATAACCAAGATCGAGTGTCGTCACGGGCCGCGGTAGCGAGCAAAGCACGAAACTGGCCGAATTGCAGTAGAATGGAACCTTCTGGAGCTGGCTCCAGTCCGTCCATTTAACCGAGCCGAAAGCGAGCCAATCGGGTGCGATACCCGATTGAACCTTTAGTTCCAGCACATCCGGCATATTCTGCGAGCCGTAAACGTCGAAAGCCGGCGTGCCATTCACCTGCGATATGTCGAGCTTGCCTGTAATATCGTCGAGCTTGACCTCGCTGTTGTAAACGAGACTGGCGCGAAACGCATATTCAGGGATCTCATAAGCAACACCGGCGCGCCAACCCCATCCGTCTCCCTTGAGATCGAGGCGCCCGACGCCGCTCAATGGCACGGGCAGACCGGAAAAATCCTGCACCAATTTTTCTTGGAAACCATAGACTTCTTGATAAAAGCCGCCACCGATCACCCGAAGCTGCCCTGGGCCAGCATCGAACCGATAGGAACAGGTCAAAGCATAATTGCGGCTTTTGACTTCGGTTTCGATATCCTCGTTGGCTCCCGCCCAGTTACGACCGGGATTTTTGTGCGCGCCCCAGGGTTCGGAATAGTCGAACATACAGTCCGCATCGTCGCCTATCGCCGCCTTCACGCCAATGCGAGGCGACCAATAGTCTTTACTTCCATTTGCAGAATCCCGCAGACCCGTGAGATCGCCACCGCCACTCGTTCCTGCGCTCAGGCTGAACGGCGTGCCGTCAATGTCCTTCACATTCTTCAATTTGCGGTCCGGCATCACGAATACGGAGGTGGCTTCGGCGGCAAATCGTGATGTGTCGAATAGAAGATCGATATTGTAGCCGCCGCGCTCAAGTCCTCCCGCGAGCGCCGGTGCCTGCAATATCCCGACGGCTGCCAAAGCCAGGATACCGCTCTTGATCGTGTGTCCTACCATTATTTTTCCCACTCCCGGTAAGTTACCGGCGCCACTCTAGATGGATCACTCTAAACAACAACTTTCAGCAGCTCGGGCGATTGCGGTGCACAACCGTTCAAAATTTACGTAAATCCATCAGGAACAGGGAGAGAATCGACCGAGACAGGATGAAATTACCTGCAGAATTGACAGATCACAGCTAGCGCTAGAATTTTATGTTGTGGGAACACGTCTCTGTGGCAACGACGCAACAGCGCACCTTTCTCCCACTGAGCGACTGCACAATTCGCTAATTTAGCTACTGATCAACAGCTCTTTGAAAAAGCAAATGCCGCACCCGTTTCCGGGCACGGCATCTCATTGGAAAAATGGAGGAATTCTCAGCCGGCTTCGGAAATCCGCATCACTGCGATCTTCAGATTGGCGAGCTGAACTTCAAGTTCGGCATAACGCTCGCGGTCGGCTGCGACCACTTCAGGGTCGGCATTGGCAATGAACTTCTCGTTGGAGAGCTTCTTGTTCAAGCGCTCCATTTCCTGTTCCGTCTTGACGATCGCCTTTTCGATACGGGCCTTTTCGGCGACGAGATCGATCAGGTTGCCAAGCGGCAGGCAGACGGTCGCTTCCCCGACGATGATCTGGGCGGCTCCCTTCGGTGCCGCCTCTGCCGGTTCGATGCTTTCGACGCGCGCCAGCCGCTTGATCGCAGCTTCGTGGCGACGCATGCGGAAAGCCGTCACCTCATTGGCGCCGACAACGATCAGCGGTGCCGTGGCAGATGGCGGCACGTTCATTTCGGACCGCGCCGAACGCAGGCCGGAGACGAGATCGACCAGCCAGTTGATCTCGCCGGCAGCATCCTCGTCGCCGAAATCGGCAGCCGGCCAGTCACCATGTGCCAGAAGACCGTCGCGCTCTGTCGTATGCGCCCAGAGTTCTTCCGTCATAAACGGCATGAACGGGTGCAGAAGCGCATAGGTCTTTTCCATGACATAGGCCATGCAGGCCTGGGCTTCCGCCTTGGCCTGCTCGTCCTCGCCCATGAACACCGGCTTCAGAAGTTCGACATACCAGTCGCAGACCTGGTTCCAGACGAAACGGTAGAGGCCACCGGCTGCCTCGTTGAAACGGTGCGTCTCGATCGCGGTCGTGACTTCATCAACCGTCTTCGACAGCTCGGTCAGGATCCAGCGGTTGACCGTAAGCTTCGCATCATCCGGCGCAAACGACGGGTCGCGGGAGACGCCATTCATCTCGCCGAAACGGGTGGCGTTCCAGAGCTTCGTACCGAAGTTCCGGTAACCGGCAATGCGGGCCGGATCGAGCTTCACGTCTCGTCCCTGCGCCGCCATGACGGCCAGCGTGAGGCGCAGCGCATCTGCGCCATATTCGTCGATCAGGTCGAGCGGGTCGATGACATTGCCCTTCGACTTCGACATCTTCTGACCGTTCTTGTCGCGCACCAGCGCATGGACATAAACGGTGTTGAACGGCTCGACCGGATTGCCTTCGGCGTCTTTCATGAAATGCATGCCCATCATCATCATCCGGGCAACCCAGAAGAAGATGATGTCGAAACCGGTAACCAGAACGTTGGTCGGATAATAGCGCGCCAGTTCCGGCGTCTTGTCCGGCCAACCAAGCGTCGAGAATGGCCACAGCGCAGACGAGAACCAGGTGTCGAGCACGTCTTCGTCGCGGGTCAGGATTTCGCCCGGCGCAAAGTTTTCGAGCTTCTCCTGAACCCAGGCCTTCCATGGCCCTTCATGCGCCAGATAATGCTGGACGGCTGCGTCAAGCGCTTCTTCCTCGGTCTTTTCGACGAAGCACTGGCCATCCGGACCGTACCAGGCCGGGATCTGGTGGCCCCACCAGAGCTGGCGCGAAATGCACCACGGCTCGATGTTTTCCATCCAGTCGAAATAGGTCTTCTCCCAGTTCTTCGGAACGAAGTTGGTGCGGCCTTCGCGGACCGAAGCGATTGCCGGCTCGGCCAGTGTCTTGGCGTCGGCAAACCACTGGTCGGTCAGCATCGGTTCGATGACGACGCCGGAGCGATCGCCGAACGGCTGCATGATCTTCTTTTTCTCGACGAAGGGAATGTCGTTGCCCTCGGCGTCCTTGATGGTGACGCTCAGACCTTCGGCATTGATCGCATCGATGATCTTGGTGCGCGCCGCCATCCGGTCAAGGCCACGATATTCTTCCGGCACGAGGTTGATCTCGTCGACATCGTTTTCGCTCGGCAATTCGCCGGACTTGGTGATCGACTGAGCCTTTGCGGCGCATTCGGCATAGGTTTCGCCATCGTCGCGCATCGATGCCGTCGTATCCATCAGTCGATAAAGCGGGATCTTGTTGCGCTTGGCGACCTGATAGTCGTTGAAATCATGTGCACCGGTAATCTTGACCGCACCCGAACCGAAATCCGGTTCCGGATATTCGTCGGCAATGATCGGGATCAGGCGGCGATGTTCTTTCGGCCCAACCGGGATTTCACAGAGCTTGCCGACGATTGGCGCATAACGTTCATCGGAGGGATGAACGGCAACCGCGCCATCGCCCAGCATGGTTTCCGGCCGCGTCGTGGCGATCGAGATATAATCACGCTCTTCCGAAAGAGTAACGTTACCGTCGGCATCCTTCTCGACATAGGTATAGGTCTCGCCGCCGGCCAGCGGGTACTTGAAGTGCCACATATGGCCGTCGACTTCCCTGGACTCGACTTCGAGATCGGAAATCGCCGTCTCGAATTTCGGATCCCAGTTGACCAGCCGCTTGCCGCGATAGATCAGGCCTTCCTTGTAGAGCGTGACGAAGACCTCGAGCACCGCCTTGGACAGGCCCTCGTCCATGGTGAAGCGCTCGCGCGACCAGTCGCAGGAAGCGCCGAGGCGCTTCAGCTGGTTGAAGATCACCCCGCCGGATTCGGCCTTCCAGTCCCAGACACGGTTGACGAAAGCTTCGCGACCCATCTCGCGACGGCCCGGAAGCTGGCGTTCGGCCAACTGGCGCTCGACCACCATCTGCGTCGCGATACCGGCATGGTCCATGCCCGGCTGCCACAACACGTCCTTACCGCGCATCCGCTCGAAGCGGACCATGATGTCCTGCAGCGTATTATTGAGCGCATGGCCCATATGCAGCGAACCGGTGACATTCGGCGGGGGGATGACGATGGTGAAAGTATCCGCACCCGGCTTGGCATTGGCACCGGCGCGGAAGGCATCGGCATCGTCCCAGGCTTTCGCGATCTTCGGTTCGACGGCGGCGGAATCGTAGGTCTTCTCGAGCATTTCCTGACCCGTTTTTTTTGTATTGTCTGAAAAGGTATTGGCGGTTGTTAAAGATGTGGGGCGCCGTAAGTCAATAAAAAAGCCGCCCCGGTGCCGGAGCGGCTCTATCTAACCACGCGTGTGCGGCGATTTAACGGCCCGACTAGCGGCGCGGTCCGCGCGCCACACGTTCGATCTCTTCCCGCACGAGGCGCTCGACCAGTGTCGGCAGATTGTCATCCAGCCATTCCTGCAGCATCGGACGGAGCATCTCCTGCGCCATATCCTCGACCGAGCGGCGTTCCAGCCCGTCGAAGACCTCGGCGAGTTCACCAAACGACCTTGCCACCTGGGCGCCGGCCGCCTCGGAAAGCAGGCCGGCCATTGCCGCAATCGACGTACCGGCAGGAACAGAGTTGGCCTCTTCGGCAACAGCCGGCGTCTCGACCATTTCGGGCAAGGCGGCAAATGTCGCAGGTTCCGGAATTTCGACAGTCTCCGGTGCCACCGGCTGCTCGGATACAACCGGAGCCGGATCGATCATCGACGGCAGGTCGCGATCGGCGGCCTCGCCGAACGAGGGACGCAGTTCCGGCATGGGGAGGGAGACCACGGATGCGGACGTTTCCCGGAAAGCGACCGGCGCCACGAATTCATCACCTGCCATAACCGATGTCTGGGCAGAAGCCTCAGGCTCTTCGAAATGCGGGACCGGCCGGGACAAGGCCATTTCCTGGTGACGCACCGAAGCCGCCCGCACGCGTGCTGCCACATCGGCCAGCGACATCGACTTTTCCGCCGGAACGGAAGCCATCGCCGGTTCGGGCGCAGTAAATGCTTCCGGCTGCCGCGGCAGGCCCGGATCATTCGCCACGACATCGGGGACGAACGCCGTTTCCTGGAAATCGTCCATGTCCTCATCAGCGAATGCCGAGGGAACGGCATGAAGCGCAGCGGCGTCCGTCGTCGGATCGTTGCTTTCGATGATCCTGCGGATCGAGGCCAGGATCTCCTCCATGGAGGGTTCGCGCGCTACATTTGGCTGAGCCATTTCGTCCTCGTAATTGCCGAGTGTCTTTGGCTCCACCGATCGGAGCCGAACTCGCCTTACTGTAGGCACTCGACGCTCAGACACAATGAGAGGCGGAGCGTGAGTCGCGGCGATACACAGATTTTGCGCCTGTCTGAATCCGTGACGCAACAGCTTGCTGCAAAAAATGCGAAAATAACCGCAATAAAAAAGGAGGCGCCAGACGCCCCCTTCACTCATTCAGTGCGTCCCAGGCCACATCCGAGGCCCAAAGCACGTCGTTGCCTTCAGGAATTCACCTCCGAAAAAATCAGAACACGAATTCCTTGGCCTTCACGAAACCGGGCAGAGGCTTGACGGAGAGGTTGAAAAGCGAGCTTTCCGAAATAGCGCCATGTTCGCGAAGCAGCATCTTTGCCTCGGCCGAGTTGCCATAACCGACAACCGCGACAAGACGTCCACCTTCTGCGAGCTGGTCGAGAAGGGAAGCCGGCACCTCTTCGATCGCACCATCGACGAAAATCAGATCATAAGGGGCTTTGGCCGCAGAACCCTTTGCCAGATCGCCGGCGACGACCTCGACATTTGGACAGTCGAACGATGAAAGGTTCCGGCGCGCGTCTTCGACGAGGCCCGCGTCGCTTTCCAGAGCGATGACCGACCCGGCAAGCTGCGACAGAAGGGCGGCGACATAACCGCTTCCCGCGCCGACATCCAGAACCCGGTCATCCTTGGAGATCGAAGCCGCCTGCAGCAGCTTTGCCAGCGGCGATGCATCCATCATGTATCGGCCGGGAGCAAGCTGGATATCCGCATCCGCATAGGCCAGTGCCCTCACCTTTTCCGGTACGAACGCCTCGCGCGGAACCGAAAGAAAGGCTCGCAGAACGGAATGCGATGTCACGTCAGTTGTCCGGATCTGGCTTTCCACCATCTTAACCCGGGCGGCCTCGAAATCTATCATGTCCTGCGCCTCGAATACGGTCTGATCGACTGGTCACCCACCCGTCTTACTGGCGAGTGCTGGTGGTTTCAAGCAGCGAAAGCACCCATCGGAAAAAAGCCCACGACGGTTGCCTGATCCGGATGTGAAATCCTCCCCGACACGCGGTCATCCTGATCGCGACCAGCCGCCAGCAAATCGATATTAGAACAGTCCGAAGCACCCTTCGCAGGCGCAAAAGAGCGGCCCGAACGGCAGAGATACGGCACCCAAAACTCACGAAAAATGTCGGCCGTTAACAGGATAATGGAGAAATTTAACGAGCCGGAAACCTTTGTTAATTCTCGATTTTATTCGTTAAAACAGATAGATAGGATAATTCAGACCTTGGCGGCGACCCACCGGAGTTGCGCTGCAGCACAAGATTCCGCTTCCCAATTGACACAGAAGCGACATAAACTCCGGCAGTCAACGCAAGGAGGCAGACATGGGAAGAACTTACCCCCTCAATCTCCTGATAGTCAGTGCAGCCTTTGTATTTGTGGCTTCGATGCTGTTCATCTAGACCATCCGACTATCGGTCGTATCTTGCATCCAATACCGTTTGATATGGACCACAATTTCGAGAAACGCATGCTCCGTCGAGCATGCGTTTTTTCTTTTGTGGTTCACGCAGCCGCAATTGCTTTCGCGGCTTCCGGCTTGTAGCCGATATTGTCCAGCACAGCCGAGATCAGCGGCGACCGGTTCATCGTGTAGAGATGGATATGCGAAAATCCGAGCCGGCCGAGATCCTCGATCTGTTCGGCGGCAACCTCTGCAGCAACCTTGGCACGTTCCTCCGGCTTTTCGTCCAGCCCTTCGAACCGGTCGTCCAGAAAGCTCGGGACGGAAGCGCCGCAGCGCTTCGAAAAACGCTTCAGCTGCGTCAGGTTCTGGATCGGCATGATGCCCGGTATTACCGGCAAGGTAATCCCGGCGGCAGAAACGGCGTCCATGTATCTGGCGAAAACCTGGTTGTCGAAGAAGAACTGGGTCAGCGCCCGCGTTGCACCCGCATCCGCCTTGCGCTTCAACACATCGATATCGGCCGCCATATCGGGGCTCTCGGGGTGCCTTTCCGGATAGGCGGAAACAGAAATATCGAAGTCGCCATAGTCAGCAAGCGCCCGAACCAGATCCGCAGTCTGCTGGAACCCTTCAGGATGCGGTGTATAGACCGTGCCGATGCCCGCCGAAGGATCGCCGCGCAATGCCACGATACGGCGTACGCCCGCCGCTCGATATTCCTCGATGACGGCGCGAACCTCGTCCTTTGACGCATCGACACAGGTCAGATGCGCGGCAGTCGGCATTTTCGTGCCGTCGACGATCTTGGTCACCGCCGAAAGCGTCGGCTCCTTCGTGGAACCGCCCGCACCATAGGTCACGGTGACGAATTCGGGCTGCCACAGCGCCAGACGTTCGACCGTCTCCCACAATTGGGCTTCCATCTCCTCCGACTTCGGCGGAAAGAACTCGAAGGAGATCTCGAACTGCTGTTTTTTGGTCTTGTCGTTCATGATCACCCTTCCTGGAAAACAGAAATCGCTGCTGCCGGCTGGGCATCGGCAATCAGCATGCGGCGATCCTTCGCCAGCCATATTGTTACGGTCAGGCCCTCGTCCTGCTCGGGCGCTATGTCGATCGTCTTTTCGACCGAAAGACCGATCTTATCGAGCCAGTCACTGATCATCTCATGCGAAAAACCGAGGCGGACATGGGCGTGTTCCTCACGCAGATGCTCCAGCTTGTGCGGCGCCAGATCGACGATCAACAGCCGCCCTCCCGGCCTGAGTATCCGCGCCGCCTCACCGATCGCCAGCTCCGGCTGATCGAGAAAATGCAGCACCTGGTGGATCGTGACGACATCGAAATCCTGGCCTTCGAGCGGCAGGTTGAGGATATCCGCATGCCGGACGGAAGCCTTGACGATGCCAGCCTTGTCGAGGTTGGCGCGTGCCACAGACAGCATGTCGCGGCTCGCATCCACCCCGATGGCGCGCCGATAACGCGGCGCAAGCAATTGCAATATCCAGCCGGTACCCGTTCCAAGATCGAGCAGCGAATCGATCGGAGTCGTGCCGACAAGACGCAGCAGGGCCTGTTCGACCGCTGAATCGCTCGCATGCAGCCGCCGCAACTCGTCCCACTCGGAAGCGTTGCGGCTGAAATAGGCCTGTGCGCGCTCCGCCCGCTGCCGTTTGACCGACTGGAGCCGCTCGCCATCCCTCACCAGCACCGGGTCATCGGAAGCAGCCGCATCAAGAAGGGTGCGGACCAGCGTAGCCCCCGCTTCGTCACGGCGCAGGCGAAAATATGCCCAGGCGCCTTCCTGGTAACGATCGATCAGCGCATCTTCGGTCAGAAGCTTCAGGTGACGCGAAATCCGGGGCTGTGACTGGCCAAGGATTTCGGTAAGATCGGTCACCGTCAGGTCGCCGCGCGAAAGAAGCGCAAGCAGCCGGAAACGTGTCGGTTCCCCGACCGTTTTCAACACGTCCACCAGCGTATCGAGCGGTAGCGACATTCATCCATCCTTGGCAATCAACATATAAAGATATCTTTATGTGATTTCGGATGAACTTGCAAGCTGCAAGTCACTACGTCAACAGCTTGAAAAAGAAAAGGGCGGCGTTGCCGCCACCCCAATCAAATTTCAGGACTTGCAGATGCCTGCGGCATCGCGCCGAAGACCTTAGAACTCCTGCCAGTCGTCGGACACAACCGCTGCTGCAGCACCACCTCTCGAGCGTACCACCGGAGCCGATGTTCTCGGAGCATAGGCCGGCTGAGCTGCCGGGCGGGCCTGCGGTGCAGCCGCGCGCATCTGCGAGGCGGTATTGCGCAGCCCGCCGGTTGCGGCGGCGGTGCCGAGATTGAAGCTGGAAAGCAGCCCCTTGAGGTTGGTGCTTTCCTGCGCCAGTCCGGCGCCGGCCGCACTCATTTCCTCGACCATGGCGGCATTCTGCTGGGTCGCCTGATCCATCTGGTTGATGGCGGTGTTGATCTGCGACAGACCGACGGACTGTTCCTGCGCGGCCGTGGCGATCGCATCCATATGGCGATTGACCACCAGCACCAGTTCGGCGATCTGGGTGAGACCGTCGCCGGTATCGCTGACCAGCTTCACACCCTCGCCGACCGCGACCGCCGAGTTGGAAATCAGCGACTTGATTTCCTTGGCCGCATTGGCCGACCGCTGCGCAAGTTCGCGAACTTCCTGCGCCACGACCGCAAAGCCCTTGCCGGCTTCACCGGCACGCGCTGCCTCGACACCGGCATTCAGCGCCAGGAGGTTGGTCTGGAAGGCGATCTCATCGATCACGCCGATGATCTGGCTGATCTGTTGCGACGATGCTTCGATCCGCTCCATGGCCGCGACGGCATCGCGCACGACCTCGCCCGATTTATCCGCCCTCGCCGTCGCGTCGCGCACAACATCGCGGGCCTCGCCGGTACGCTTGGAAGTGTTGACGACATTGGAGGTGATCTGTTCGAGAGCGGCAGCGGTTTCCTCCAGCGAGGCCGCCTGCTGTTCGGTACGCTTGGAAAGCGTGTCGGAGGCCTCCGAGATCTCATTCGAACCGCCCGCTACGGTCGCAACCGCATCGCCGACACCGCTCAACGCCCGCCGCAACTGCACGACCGACGTATTGAAGTCGGCCCGCAAGGCCTCGAACTGCGGCGCGAAATGCTCATGGATCTCGCAGGTCATGTCGCCATCGGCCAGAAGCCGCAGGCCGGCCGCCAACTGGCCGGTGGCCTGCGTGAGACGGGCTTCCGCTTCCGCTTCCGCCCGCGCCTGCAGCTCGGCCTTTTCCCGCTCTGCGGTCTGGCGATTGCCTTCGGCCTCGTCTTCAAGCTGCTTGTTGCGGATGGCTGCCTGACGGAACACTTCGACCGATCGGGCCATCGCACCGATCTCGTCGCCACGTCCGGCACCGGCAACATCGACGTCCAGCTTGCCGGAGGCAAGCTCGCCCATGCAGTCCGTCAGGCGCGAAATAGGCCTGACGACGCGGCCGATGACGATATACATGCCAACGAGCGCGATGACGACGGCCAGCAGGAAAAGCGAGGCATAGCTGGCGAGCGACCAGAGCGCCGCATCCTTCTGCACGGCGGCCTGCGCGACGAGCTGGTCCATGGCCAGTGAGGCAACGGCGGCAACGTTGCCGAGCGCCGAAGTGATCTTCGGCCGCCACTCGTCGATGCCGACCGGGCTGACCTGACCGGCCTGCAGCTTGCTGACGACATTGGCGCGCCATGCCGCAAAGTCACCGGCAAAATATCCCTGCTCCGCATCGGCAAGTGCGCCCTTCAAAGAGGCGGGTGCGCTGGGATGACCGACCAATATCCGGACAGAATCCCAGGCAAGCTTCATGGCGGCATCGCCGGCAGCAACCTTGAAAGCCTCGTCACCGGCAAAGGGGCGCCCTTCGGTGATCGGGCCGTTCATGACGACCGCGGAGGTTCCGCCATTGGCACGCGCCGCCCAGGCAAGTGCACGGGTCTGAACCAGCGCCACCATGGAAGGATCGGCATCGCGAATGGCATTCTCCGCACTGACAGACGCCTTTTCCAGAGCCGTCAGGTAATCGCTGCCGAGACCGAAGGACTGCGCGGCAAGATCCGCAGGACGAGCAGCAGGCTCAAGCGCCAGCGCGTCATCGATCTGCTTTCTCTGCGCCACGACGCGATCATAAACCGATTTCATCCCGCCGAACGAAGACTTGAGGTCGGATGCCTCGACATCGGCCATGGCGGTAGCGGCCTCTGCCATTGCGGCATCCACCTTCGCCCGCGAGCCCTTGACACTCTCCATCGTTGCGGCAACCGAAGAGCGCGGCAGCTGAAAAGCGGTGCCGGTATCGCCGCGCTCGCTGCGGAAACTCAAAAGCGCATTGAAGAGCGCCTTGTCCACCTGCGCCAGATCGGCTGCGGCAACTTGAGACTGATAGGTCGAATAGGCATCGAATGTCGATTTCGCGACAACGCCGGCCAGCGTCACGCTGACGACCACGAATGCGCCGGTGAGAGAATTGCGGATAGATAACATGCCAGCACCCACTTATGTTGCAGTGCGGTAAATCTGGCCTCATCCAATTAAAATTTTAATAAAACCTCCGAAATTCAAGTATACACTGCAAACAACAGCGCCTCGCAACTTTGAATTGCAAGGCGTTGTTATTGAACATATAGGAAAAAGGGAAATTAAGACTTGGACTTCCCTTTATAGACTTGGTTAGCGCGTCAGTCGCTTGTAGGACTGGCTGCCCGGGTTAAGAGCGTCCGGGCCGAGACGACGGACCTTATCCTGTTCGTAGTCCTCGAAGTTGCCTTCGAACCACTCGACATGACCATCACCTTCGAAAGCCAGGATATGCGTCGCCAGGCGATCGAGGAACATGCGATCATGGCTGATGATGATGGCGCAGCCGGCAAACGCTTCGAGCGCGCCTTCAAGCGCACCCAGCGTTTCCGTGTCGAGGTCGTTGGTCGGTTCGTCGAGCAGCAGCACGTTGCCGCCGGCCTTCAGCATCTTGGCAAGGTGGACGCGGTTACGCTGACCACCCGAAAGATTGCCGACCTTCTGCTGCTGGTCGCCACCCTTGAAGTTGAAGGCGCCGCAATAGGCGCGGGAGTTCATGTCGAACTTGCCGAGCTTGATGACTTCTGCACCACCCGAGATTTCTTCCCAGACGGTCTTGTTGCCGTCGAGAGCATCGCGGCTCTGGTCGACGTAACCCAGATGTACGGTTTCACCGATACGAACACTACCCGCATCCGGCTTTTCCTGGCCGGTGATCATCTTGAACAGGGTCGTCTTGCCGGCGCCGTTCGGGCCGATAATGCCAACGATGCCGCCCGGCGGCAGCTTGATCGACAGGTCGTTGATCAGAGTGCGGCCTTCAAAGCCCTTGGTGATGCCTTCCATCTCAATGACCACCTGGCCGAGACGCTCGGAGACCGGGATGATGATCTGCGCATCGCCGGGACGGATACCGTCGGCTGCGTCCACCAGCTGTTCATAGGCCTTGATACGGGCCTTGGACTTGGCCTGACGCGCCTTCGGGCTGGAAGCGATCCATTCCTGTTCGCGCGACAGCGCCTTCTGGCGGCCGGCTTCTTCGCGGCTTTCCTGCTGCATGCGCTTGGCTTTCGCCTGCAGGTAGGCCGAGTAGTTGCCTTCGTAAGGAATGCCACGGCCGCGGTCGAGCTCGAGGATCCAGCCGGTGACGTTGTCGAGGAAGTAGCGATCGTGGGTGATCATCATCACGGCGCCGGGATAATCGCGCAGGTGCTTTTCCAGCCAGGCGATGGTTTCGGCATCAAGATGGTTGGTCGGTTCGTCGAGCAAGAGCAGGTCCGGCTGCGACAGCAGCAGGCGGCAAAGCGCGATACGACGGCGTTCACCACCCGACAGCAGCGTAACGTCGGCATCCTTCGGCGGGCAGCGCAGGGCTTCCATCGCCATCTCGACCTGCTGTTCCAGATCCCACAGGTTCTGGCTGTCGATAATATCCTGGAGCTTGGCGCCCTCGTCGGCCGTCTCGTCGGAATAGTTCATCATCAGTTCGTTGTAACGATCGATGACGGCCTGCTTGTCGGCAACGCCGACCATGACGTTCTCGAAGGCGTTCTTGGCCGGATCGAGATGCGGTTCCTGTTCCAGGTAACCAACGGTCGCACCTTCGGCGAGCCAGGCTTCACCGGTGAATTCCTTGTCCTGGCCGGCAATGATGCGCAGGACGGTCGACTTACCGGCGCCGTTCGGGCCGAGGATACCGATCTTGGCATCCGGGTAGAACGACAGATTGACGTTCTCGAGGATCTTCTTGGCGCCATAGGACTTGTTCAGTCCCGACATGTGATAGATGAACTGACGTGCCATCGATAATTGAGCTCCGGGGGAAATTCGGTTTGCCGCTATGTAGGCGAAGACGGGCCGCGGGGCAATGTATGCCGTGTGCAAACCACATGCTTTGAACCCGATGGACGCTTCAGCGGCCTCAACGCAGGGCGGAATGATCGATACGGAAGAACTGCAACGCATTTTCTTGCGCCATGGGTAGCCGGACAAGGCCTGGCCACGCTTCCCCGGCAGATAGGGCTCGGTAGAGGGGTGCCGCCCCCTCCGCTCGATCAAGCGGAAAACGGCAGGCGGCAACATAATCGAATGGCGCCAATGCACGGCGGCGAACGTCACCATCAGAAGACATGAAAGCCTCGAACATCCTTTTCATCCCCGGGGATGCACGGTGAAAGGGGACGGCCGAGACGGAAAATCCCGCAGGCAGAACCGACACCAGCTTCATCGAGATCGCCGGTGTGGAAACGACAATACCCGGCGGCATTGCCGATGGCATCGTGAAGTCCGCCCCCGCACATTCGTCATAGATCATGTAAACAGCGGTATCGTGAATCAGTTTCCTCGGGATCAGAACCACCACTGTGATCGCGATCGCCACATAGGCGACGACGCATGTCAGCGCTCCTCGCCGAATGATCGAGAAATAACCGTTCTCACCGGCTGACGCTGTCACGATCCGCAGCGCAAGCGGCAGAAACAACGGCGCGAAGGCGAATGTGAAGCGGACATATCGGCTGAGCATCAACGTCAACGCGAGGCTCGCCCATGCGACAGCAAGCACAACGATGATCCCCGCCTTGTCCCGGCGCTGTTGGAAGAACAGCACCGCCGTCGCACATGTCAGGATCGTTGCGAAAATCACCGCATGCACGATGATTGCCTGCTCGCCCTGTCCGACGAGGTAGAGGGCACCATGCTCCTGACTGACATTGTCCAGCCAGTATTTTGCCGAGACGAGATCGATCATCCCGTAGGGCCCGGCAAGACATTCGGGAAAGATCACCGCGAAAGCCGCCATCAACGCTGTCGTAGGCAGAGCCATGACGAGGACCTTCACGACCGGCCTCGATCGGGCAAATGGGCCCGAAACCGTCCACAGAATGGCGCCGAAGCCGACAAGCAGTGTTATATAGGGCGCGGAAAAGGCATCGCATTGCGTTGACGAAAGCCCGGACGGCCCGATCAGCACGAAGGCCAATGGCAGGCATGGAAGCGTGATCGCGATCGCCGCGGATCTGATGATGACGGCAGCACCTTCCACCCGCAAAAGGAAAGCGCCGATCAGGCCGGCAAAGGCGAAAACGACAAAGGGCAGCCCTTCCAAGGCGATTGCTATTGAAAACAGGCTGCCGATCCCGATCAGTAGCCCGCCGCGGCGATCCCAGCGGACAAGTCCATGCATAATCGCCATAAGCGCGATGAGCTGCATGTTGTGATGATCTATACGCCCGGGCACGAATTCCCAAAGCGCCGTGGTCATCAGCACCGTCGACATCGACAGAACCAAGTAGGGTGAAGGCAACACCGGCAGGCCGATGCGTCGGTAGATGGCCGCACATTGCAGGCAGAAGATCGCAAACATCATCGGCGGCCAGAGATTGAAGGCCAAGGAGAGCCCCTCCTCCCGGCCGACAAAAGGCGCCAACATATGGCTGAGCAGCACGTAAGGAGCATCGACCAGCCGCGACCACGGAGAGGCATAAATCTCCGGGCTCCGGATCATCGGCAGCGTCATGTCCCACCAGTCGGCCCCACCAAAGATCAGCTGCCTGATCTGCAGCTCGCGCATCCGGTCGTCGACCTGCCCGACAAACAACCGGGCGCTCTCCAGGCGGGACAGGCAAAACACCGCGCCGGCAAGCAGAACCGTCACATAGATATTCATCAGGCCGAAGCGAGAAGAACTCGTCGCGCTGCTGTCCTGTCCTATGCGCGGATGTGCCATGTTTATCGTCCAGCCCCCCGCATTTCCCAGCAACAGGGATAGGCGCAAGCCTTTAAGATTGCGCTACACTGCACGGTCTGCGAAACCTCACGACCGACACTGACGAACGGGGTTAGAGGAGGAAACATGTTCGCCACGCGACAGGTCCTGCACACAGCAGGCGACGCGGCAATTGCCTATCATATGCAGCCGGCTACCGCACCGGATCGCGGAATATTGTTGATCTCCCATGGCTTGGCGGAACACTCGAAACGTTATCATGCCTTTTCCGCGGCCATGGCGGCCGAAGGGTTCAATGTCTATGTCTGGGATCATCGCGGACATGGCGAAACGACGGCGCCCGATGCTCCGATCGGTCGTTTTGCCCTGAAGGATGGCCGACGCGCTGTCATCGACGATCTGATGGCCATACGGACACAGGCGACCGCGGCTCATCCCGACCTGCCGGTTGTTCTCTTCGGCCACTCCATGGGGGGGCTGATCGCGCTCAACGCGGCGGTCGATCATCCAAAGGCCTTTAACGGCCTCGCCATATGGAATTCCAACTTCAATCCGGGGTTTGCCGGCCGCGCCGCACAAGGCCTGCTTCTTGCCGAACGGGCCTTGAAGGGTTCCGACACGCCGAGCGGTCTGCTGCCCCGCCTCACCTTTGGCGCCTGGGGCGACAGCATTCCCGGCCATCGCACACCGTTCGACTGGCTGAGCCACGATCCGGCGGAGGTGGACGCCTATATCGCCGATCCGCTCTGCGGTTTCGATGCCAGCGTGTCGTTATGGCTCGATCTTTTCGAGATGACCTTCCGCGCTCCACAGCTCGCCTCACGCCTGCCGAAAAATCTTCCCGTTCATCTTCTTGGCGGCGGTGAGGACCCGGCAACCGACAAAGCCCGCGCAATACTCTGGCTTTCCGGCCATTTCCGCAGACACGGCCTTAACAACGTCACGACGCGGTTCTGGCCGCATACCCGGCATGAGACCCTGAACGACACTGTTCGCCACGAAGCGACGGCCGAATTCGCCGTCTGGGCCGCTTCAGCCGTGAGGCAGGGCTCGACGACGACGGAATGAGTTCATGACTTTTCTTCAAGTGCGCAAAAAGTCGCGCCCCGGTATATCCACGCCATGAATGCATCATCCTCCGCGTCACGCTCCGTATCGCAGCCTGCCAGCATCACTGCCGGTCTCGGCCTGATGATCCTTGCCATGCTGCTCGCGCCGCTGATGGACGTGTTTTCGAAACTCGCCACCGATACCGCCTCACCGATGATGATCACCATGGCCCGATTCGTCCTGCAGGGCCTTTGCATGATGCCCTTCGTGCTCTGGAGCGGCTCGTGGCGCAGGTTTTCGTGGCGCATGAGCTTTTTCCATGCCATCCGCGCGGCAGTCGTTGCCCTGTCGATGATCTGCTTTGTCGCCACGCTCGCTGTCATGCCGGTGGCCGATGCGGTCGCGATCTTCTTTGTCGAGCCGATCATCCTCACGGTGCTCTCCAGCATATTCCTCAAGGAGACGATTGGCTGGCGGCGTTATACGGCCTGCGCCGTCGGCTTCATCGGCGCGATGATCGTCATCCGCCCGAGCTTTCAGGAAATCGGCGCGATCGCGCTGCTGCCGGTCGTCACCGCCTTCTGCATTGCCATCTTCGCCATGATGACCCGCGCCCTGTCCCAGCGCGAGGACCCTTTGGCGATGCAGTTCCAGATGGCGCTCTGGGGCGTTCCGATCTGCGCGATCCTGCTTCTCCTTGGCGACGCCGCAGGGGTCGAGTTCCTTGCCCCCTCTCTGCCGGACCCCACCACTCTGACATGGCTGCTCGGCGTCGGCATCTTTGCCACCCTCTCGGGCGTGTTCAGCGTCTACGCCTATCGCGCAGCGCCTGCCTCGGTTCTCGCGCCGATCCAGTATTTCGAGATCGTATCGGCGACCCTCTTCGGCTGGCTCGTCTTTGACGACTTCCCCGATTCGATCAAATGGCTCGGCATTTCCATCATCATCGGCTCCGGCCTCTATATCATCTGGCGTGAAAGCCGCGTCGCCTCGATCAAACCCGTCACCACCAGCGAAACGACATCGGTAGCCCCCTGACCATGCACATCGCCGACAAGAAGCCGCCGCTCGCCGGCATCCGTGTTCTCGAACTCGCCCGCGTTCTGGCCGGCCCCTGGGCAGGCCAGATGCTGGCAGACATGGGCGCCGACGTCATCAAGGTCGAGAACCCGGAAGGCGGTGACGACACGCGCGCCTGGGGTCCTCCTTTCGTCGAGAGCAATGACGGCGAGAACCTGTCGGCCGCCTATTACCATTCGACCAACCGCGGCAAGCGTTCGATCGCCATCGACCTGAAGACCGAGGAAGGCCAGGCTGTGATCCGCCGCCTGGCCGCGCAGTCGGACGTGCTGATCGAAAACTTCAAGATCGGCGGCTTGAAGAAATACGGCCTCGACTACGAGAGCCTCAGGACGATCAACCCGAAGCTCGTCTATTGCTCGATCACCGGCTTTGGCCAGGATGGCCCTTATGCGGCGCTGGCCGGTTACGATTATATCGTCCAGGGCATGTCCGGCTTCATGTCGATCACCGGCGAACCGGATGGCCAGCCGATGAAGGCCGGCGTGGCGATCGCCGACATATTCACCGGCATCTACGCCGTCACGGCCATCCAGAGCGCACTGATCCATGCGATGAAGACCGGCGAGGGTCAGCGGGTCGACATGGCCCTTCTCGATGTGATGTCTTCGGTTCTCGCCAATCAGAACATGAACTATCTGATTTCCGGCATTGCCCCCGTCAGGCTCGGCAATGCCCATCCGAACATCTCACCCTATGAGGTCATCCCGGTTCAGGATGGATATGTCATCCTCGCGGTCGGTAATGACGGCCAGTTCCGGCGCTTCTGCCGCATTCTCGGCATCGAACCTGTCGCCGACGACGAGCGTTACGCCACCAACAAGGCGCGTGTTGCCCACCGCATAGAGGTGCGCAGCCTGCTCATCGCCGAGACAATGAAGTGGCTGAAGGCCGATCTTCTGGCCGCCTGCGGGGAAAATGCGGTTCCCGTCGGACCGATCAACACGATCGGCGAGATGTTCGAGGATCCGCAGATCAAGGCGCGCCAATTGCGAGTAGACCTCGAGTCTGCCGACGGCACGATCATTCCGGGCGTGAGGAGCCCGATCGTATTGTCCGAAACACCGCTCGCCTATCATCGTCCAAGCCCGAAACTGGGCGAACACACGGATGAGATACTGGCGGAACTGACTGCAATGGAGGAGGAATGACGCTTATGAAAACCGGTGGCCAGCTGATCGTCGAGGCCCTGAAGGCAAACGGCGTGAAACGCGTTTCCTGCGTTCCGGGCGAAAGTTATCTTGCGGTGCTCGATGCGCTTTATGAAAGCGGCATCGAGGTCATGGTGTGCCGCCAGGAAGGTGGAGCCGCGATGATGGCCGACAGCTGGGGCCGGCTGACCGGCGAACCCGGCATCTGCATGGTCACCCGCGGCCCGGGCGCCACCAATGCATCGGCCGGCCTGCATGTCGCCAGGCAGGATTCGATCCCGATGATCCTTTTCGTCGGTCAGATCGGCCGTGACATGAAAGAGCGCGAGGCGTTTCAGGAAGTCGAATACCGTCGCGCCTTCACCGAATTCGCCAAATGGGTCGGCGAGATCGACGATGCCCGCCGGATCCCCGAATTCGTCACCCGCGCCTTTGCCGTCGCCACCTCCGGCCGCCCCGGCCCGGTCGTGCTGACGCTTCCAGAAGACATGCTGGTCGAAGAGGTCGAGGCACCGCAAGCCCGCCGTTACATGCCGGTCGAAAGCCATCCCGGCAAAAGCCAGGTCGTCGAATTCGAAGGGCTGCTGAAAGAGGCGCGACGGCCGATGGTCATCCTCGGCGGCACCCGATGGAGCGAGCAGGCGGTCACGGATTTCCAGGAATTCGCCAGCCGCTTCAAGCTGCCGGTCGGTTGTTCCTTCCGCCGCCAGATGTTGTTCGATCATCTGCATCCGTCCTATGCCGGCGATGTCGGCATAGGCATCAATCCAGCGCTCGCCAGCGAGATCAGGGATTCCGACCTGCTGGTGCTCATCGGCGCCCGCATGTCGGAAATGCCGTCATCCGGCTACACCCTGCTCGACATTCCCTATCCGAGCCAGAAGCTCGTCCATGTCTTCCCCGACCCGCAGGAACTCGGTCGCATGTATCGTCCGGATCTGGCGATCTGCGCAGGTCCGGCGGAATTCGTCGCGGCGATCAGGGATCTGGACCCCCCGGCCCTGCCGCTCTGGACCGAGCGCAAATCGGCAATGCACGACGCCTACCTCAAATGGTCGACGCCACCCGAGACCGGCCCCGGCAAGGTGCAGATGGGCCCGATCATGGAATGGATCGAGAAAAACGTGCCCGACGACGCGATATTCACCAATGGTGCCGGCAATTATGCGACCTGGGTGCACCGTTTTCATCGCTTTCGCAAATACAACACCCAATCCGCGCCGACCTCCGGCTCGATGGGTTACGGCCTGCCTGCAGCGGTGGCCGCCAAGCAGCTTTTCCCCGCACGTGAAGTGATTTGTTTTGCCGGCGACGGCTGCTTCATGATGCATGGGCAGGAATTCATCACGGCCGTGCGTTATGATCTGCCGATCATCACGGTTCTGGTCAATAACGGCATCTACGGCACCATCCGCATGCATCAGGAGCGGGAATATCCAGGCCGCGTCAGCGGCACCGATCTCGTCAATCCGGATTTCGTCGCTTATGCGAGAGCCTTCGGCGGTCATGGTGAACTGGTCGAAAACACCGATGATTTCGGGCCGGCTTACCTGCGCGCCAAAGAGAGCGGCAAACCCTCGATCATCGAAGTCCGGCTCGATCCGGAAGCAATCACCCCGGCACGAACCCTGACACAGATCCGCGAAAAACGCTGACCGGTGAGCATTTGCTCAAAGATCTCGGAACCTTCCGCCAACAGCTCCGTTTGTTTGGCATGGCTAGTGAAACGAAACGAAAAGCACTGGGAGGCATGTCGACCTTTGTCGTCGTGATCTTCCTCATCGCAATCGCCTTGGCGGCCTTTTATCTGTTCGGCATGACGCCCGGCGAGCCGTAATCATCAGAAATAGCAAAGGGGCCGGAAAAATCCGGCCCCTTTCGCATGTCTGACACTGCAATCATTCGAAGTCGGCTGTCACCGATCCAAAATCATCGTCCGAGCTGTTGCTTGAAAAGTTTGGCAAGCCGCGTGCAGAACTCGACGGTAAATTCCTTCGACGCCTTGGCGTAAGCGCGGGTCGTCTTGATTTGAGCGTCCTTGAAAGCCTGCTCGGTCACCGTTTTGGGATCGGCATAGGTCTGGCTCGCATATTTCAGAAAAAGGGATTTCGAATCCCAGACCATGGAAGGGCGCTTGTAGCGAATATCGCAGGCGCGTGCATAGACCAGGGCCTGCCCGGCCACTTCCAGTTCCGATCCCGCCGGAATGGCCGGAAGGGTATCGGCTTGGGCCGCGGCGGCCGAAAGGCTGCCGGCAACTGAAATCGCCATCAGACCTATTCTGAACATCCGCGGCTCCCGATATCAGATCGCCGCTGTAACGACGAATTCAACCTTGTATTTCGGAGCGGCCAGCTTGGCTTCGCTGGTGGCGCGGGCCGGCGTGTTGGCCGGATCGACCCAGGCTTCCCAGGCTGCGTTCATTTCGCCGAAATAGGACATGTCGGAGAGATAGATAATGGTCTGCAGGATCTTCGACTTGTCGGAACCGGCAGCGGCGAGCAGGCGGTCGACTTCAGCGAGCGCGTCCTTGCACTGGTCCGTCACGGTTTCGCCGTCGCCAACCTGGCCGGCGAGATAGGCGGTGTTGCCGTGAACGACGGCGCCGCTCATACGGGCGCCGGGTTCGATGCGCTTGATGCTCATGGGAATGCTCCTGAATGCTGAGCTTTGGGAAAGCATGGCGCGAGAGCCGCACCATGCGCGAAAAGGTCAGTTAGCCCTTGAAACGCAGGGCCTGTTCGTAGATCGCGGTCGAGCGGGCGCCCGAGCGGCAGAAACCCAGCATGGGCTTCTGCAGATCTTCCACGGCGTCGACCATCTCGGTTACGCCTTCGGGCGTCAGGCCCATGCGACCGACCGGAATATGGCGGATCTCAAGACCGAGTTCCCTGGCGCGAGCCTCGATTTCGGCGTAATGCGGCTGGCCTGGTTCTTCCTCGTCGGGGCGGTTACACACCAGCGACTTGAAGCCGAGTGCCTTGATCTCGTCCAGTTCGTCGACGGTGATCTGCCCGGAAACGGAATACTCGTCGTTGATCTGGCGGATATCCATGGCGCAACCTCCATTTTTTGTTGGGCGCAAGCATTACGCGGTGCCTCGACGAGCGTCAACGACAGAAGCCGGCTTCTCAGACGAAAGCAAAACGAAGCGCGTATTCGACACCTTCGCCCGGTTGCAGCCATTGCAATTCACCCGTTTGCTGCAGCTCCTTGCGGCTCGCCAACCGGTGCGAAACGGGCTCGATGCCCAGCACATGCGCCGGCGCCTTCTGGTTTCGCCAGATCTGCAGATAAGGCAGGGTATCGGTCCTGAACCGGACTTTCAGCGTCGAACCGCCGATCGCGGCGATCGGCCCGAGCGCCACCTCCGCCCATGCCTCACCTTCCCTTGCGGCAGGCACGCAGACGACGCTGCCCGGCTCCGGGCCGAAATCCCAGGGCATCCTCCCGCCATCGAGCATCGCGCCGGACAGATGCACAGGATCGTCGAACAGCCATGCGCCGATATTCATGTGATACATATGCACCCGCGCCATCGGCCGGGCGCCGGTATTCGTCACCCTGTCCTGCAGGCACACTTCGCCGGTACCGCTGTCGATCCTCCAGTGCCGTTCAAGGAGTGCGCTCCCGCCATCCGCGGTGACGACCGATACATGTGCATGACACTCCGCGTCCTCGTTTTGCATCTCCCAGAAGGTGATCTCGGCGGGATGCGACGAGAACGAGCCGTGCAGCGGATATTGCCTCCCGTCCACATCTCCCTCGATTGGAGCCGGATGACGGATATGATCCGGGCCGCAGGTAAACAGGAAGCCTTCGAGCGAATGATCGATTCGCGCATCTCCGTCGTCGGGTATGGCCCTGCCCGGCGCCATGTCGATATCGTTGACGAAGCAGCTGCCGATGTCGAGAACCGAGCTTTCGTCCAGCAAAAGCCGCGGCCCGAGCACCGATGCGAAGGTTTTCATGAGCATTTCCTCCTGACGCTCACAACGTGGTTACCAAGGGTGAGCGAAATTTAATGGTTCGTTCATCGCAAACTGGGATTCTTCCTTAGAAGCGTCAAATTTACCTTGTCAGTCATCGCACTTAGCAAACGGGAACCAAGAAACCTCATTCCCGATTACCTTAAGCAGGCAACATTATAATCGGTGAGATCGTGAAGCGCTCCTTCTTCGTCAGTATCAGTCTTTTGGTCTTCGCAGCATCGCTGGCCGAGCCTGCCGCAGCGCAGTCCCGTTATGGTTATGGCAACGGCGCAGTCCTTGTGGCCCCCGACGGAGCCATCCTCGATTATACCCCGAACAGCCGCGACATCATCGTCAGCCGTGATGGCGCCGGCCGCCGTGTCTATCTTGATCACTATGGCAACATCGTCGCGACCGAAATGCGGCAGGACAACAGCCAGCCACGCTACGACCAATACCCGGCCGCCCCGCGCAACGATCGCTACAACCGCCAGGCCGAGACCTACCCGTCACAATACGGCAACCAGGGCGGCTATCGCGACTATCGCCAGTACAGGCCGAATGACCCCGGTGCAGTCACCGGATCGATCGGCGGCTCGGTGACGCGTATGCCACTCGACAACCAGCAGATCCCGAATGCCGACCAAGGTTATTCGGAGGAAGCGTCGCTGGAGCCCAATCCTTCGCAGGCCGAGGACCTGCATCCGAACAAGACGGTGATAACCGTCACCAAGAAGCCTCAGGCCGAGATCGCTGCGCTGCAGGTTTTTCTCGATCGTGAAGGCATATCGCCGGGCGTGATCGACGGCCATCTCGGCGACAACGTCAACAAGGCTGTGGCCGCCTGGCAGGAAATGACCGGCGAGACGCTCGACCCGAACAATTCCGAAGAGATCATGCAGCGCCTCGCCTATTCCGGCGGCCTGCCGATCGTCGATTACACGATCAGCGCCTCAGACGCAGCCGGCCCCTACGTCGCTTCAATCCCGGAGGATTACGCCCACAAGGCAGCCCTGCCCGCCATGGCTTATACGTCGGTGACGGAAAAGCTCGCCGAACAGTTCCACATGGACGAAGGGTATCTCAAGGCGCTCAACCCGAATGCCGACTTCACCATCCCCGGCACGATCGTCAAGGTCGTCAATCCCGGCCAGACCAAGACCGGCCAGGTGACACGGATTATCGCCGACAAGGCTCGCAAGCAGGTCTTTGCCTATGGAGCCGACGGCAATCTGATCGCCGCCTATCCGGCAACCATCGGCTCATCCGATACCCCCTCGCCGTCAGGTACCCACACGGTCGAGCGCATCGCGCTCAATCCCGGTTACACCTATAATCCGAAGATCAACTTCACCCAGGGCAACAACACCCAGATCCTGCAGATCCCACCGGGCCCGAACGGTCCTGTCGGCACGGTCTGGATCGCGCTGTCGAAGCCGACCTACGGCATTCACGGCACACCGGAACCTTCGAAGATCGGCAAGACCAACAGCCACGGCTGCGTGCGATTGACCAACTGGGATGCGACCGAGCTTGCCAAGATGGTAAAGCCCGGAACGACGGTGGAATTTGTCGAATAAATCTCTGCCGCGTTGACATGACGATCAAACGATAATGGCGGGTTTTCGCCCCTACCCCTGATCGACAGGTGAAATCCAGGTGGATCCGGCTCCCTCACCCCTTGACGCATCGGCCCTCGGGGATGGTCAGCGATGGCAGATGTGCCAGTCAGCAAGCGCCCCGACCAGAGAACATCGAGACGACTTGCCTGACACGCTCTCTACGGCAGGATGCCCTGATCCTGCCGTGACGTTCAAGTTCCGCCAGACCGTGCAGGGTCGCCCAAAATGTTTCCGTGGCAAGCTCCGCGTCATCGAAAAACGGCTGGACAACCACCAGCATGGCCCAGAACGTCTCCCGCAGGACATCCGGCGTGTCGGACTTCGCAAAACGAAGTCCAGTCGGAAGGATGAACATCGCCTCGTACAAGGCCGGCCGTTCGAACGCAAAATCCAGATAAGCAATTGCGACGCCCTCCATCGCTTCTGAAGGAGTAGCGGACGGCCCTACCGACGCGCGGAGCGTCGGTCCCAACTCCCCGAACCCTTCCAGGGCGACGGCGCCAACAATGGCGTCTCGATTTTCAAAGTGACCATAGAGAACCGGCTGACTGTATTCTATCTCTTGCGCAAGGCGCCGTACGGTAACGGACGCCCAGCCATCCCGCTCGGCGAGCATTCTTGCCGCATCGACTATACGACGTTCGCGCTCGCCTTTTGCCCGTTCCTTACGTTCTGCGATCCCCATCAGGCCCCTCTTCATCTTTCGCGTAACCCATAGCAACAAACAATTCCCCAAACAATGATTGACAATCTATCGATGCTAGATATTTTCACATCGATAGAAATTTGCAATTCGCCAGAACCGCGAGATGAATTCGATGCCCCTCCTCACAACAGTTTCCGCCGCCGCGACGTGGCTGGGCGCAGCCGCCTTTTTTATCGGCGGCGCCGTCAACGCCTACGGCGCCCAATCGATCCGCGACGATTTCAAGCGTTACGGATTTCCGTCGTGGTGGTGCTGGCTCACGGCGGCGCTGGAATTCGCGACGGCCTGCCTCCTCGTATTTCCGGCAACCTTCCTTGTCGGCGCTGTATTGGGCGCCTGCATCATGATTGCCGCAATTGTCTCGGTCGTTCGCGTGAGAAGCTTTCGCCACATCCCGCCGCCGGTCGTGTTCCTGCTGCTGCTGATTGTTGCCGCCGGCCCCCACCTCTGATCGTCGCACGGTCGGACAAACGACCGTTTTCGACAAACCTTCTCTCGAATGAGACCCGTGCCGCCCTTGGCTGGGCGGAGCGGTCAACCACGGCCTAAGGAGCCAATCATGACCTCATCGAAACCCATCAGGCGCACCGTCGTCATCTATCACTCAGGCTACGGTCACACACAGCGAATGGCGCAAGCCGTCGCCGACGGGGCCGGCGCTGCCCTTCATGCGATCGACGCCGAGGGCAACCTCTCGGAAGAGGCATGGGCAGCCCTCGACGCGGCCGATGCCATCATCTTCGGCTCGCCGACCTATATGGGTGGCCCAAGCTGGCAGTTTAAGAAATTCGCCGATGCCTCCTCGAAGCCGTGGTTCTCCGGCAAATGGCAGGACAAGGTCTTCGGCGGCTTTACCAACAGCGCCAGCCTCAATGGCGACAAGCTGAATACCTTGCAGTATTTCGTCCTGCTCGCCGGACAACATGGCGGCCTCTGGGTCAGCCTCGGCGTCAAACCTGCGAACGTGAAGGCGTCGAAGCGGGACGATGCAAACCGCATGGGTTCCTACATCGGACCTATGGCGCAAACGGATGCCGACGCGGCACCAGGCGAAATGTCTGCCGGAGATCTGGAAACAGCACGCGCTTACGGCCAGCGCGTGGCAAGGACGGCGCAGCGGTTCGTATCTGTGTAAGTTGCAATTGGTGGTGCGGCGGCTGGCAACTCTTCGCTCACGTGGTCGCACCACCACTGATGCCGGTTCCTGACGCCGCGCCGCAGAGTTGTCGCAAAGCCCAAGTTTTGCGACAGAACCTATTTCACATTTCGGCAAGGGTCGGGCTTTTTCCGCCCATGTTTTTCCCGAAGACCTGGATAAAGTCAGAGACCCCGGCCAAGCCCGATCAGGCGCGAAACCGCCGAGCGCGTCACCTTCACCGGCATCAGGCTAAGCACTTCCTTTGCATAGGCGCGGGCATTGTCCTTCGCCTTGTCGACATTGCTCACCTTCGCCGGGTCCATCGTGTGCAGCGTACCGCCGGTCTCGAACAGTTCCTTGAAGGCGATGCGTTCGCCGATCGGCGTCGCCAGAACATTGACACCCTTTGCCGCGAGCAGTCCCTTGATCGCGACAAGCGCCCTGGTCGTGACCATCGAGGTGACCCGCGTCAGCACGACGGAATGTTCGATGTCGAGCTTCGCCTTATCCTTGAGCAGCGTCAGAAGATCGAGGATCTGCGCCGCCCCCTTGGCGTCCATCGCCGATCCCTGAACCGGGATGAAGACATGGTCGGAAAGGCCGAGAGCGGTGGTCACCAGTGCATCGCGGGCACCGGCGAGATCGATGATGAAATAGTCGGTCACTGACGCCAATTCCCGCAAGTGCACCTGCAGCGAAGCGACGGAGACTTCGGAAACCACATCGATATGGCGGACCTTGCCCGAGGTTTCCTGCCACTGGCTGATCCAGCGCTGCGGATCGGCGTCGATGATGGTGATGCGAAAACCCTGATGGGCAAGCTCGGTGGCAAGCAACAGCGCGGCGGTGGTTTTTCCAGCCCCGCCCTTGGCATTGGCAAATGAAATTACAGGCATTGTCCGTCCTTGGAGGGCGATCTCGAGCCGCATCGCTCTTGAGGCACCCGATGCATGGTGCCTTGACCTGCATCCTTTCCAAACATGGTTAACCGAAGATTAATTCAGGCATCTCCAAATCCAATCGAAGAGAAATGGTGCCTAACTGCATCACAATCGGCGGCCACCTTCCCGATGGCCGCCGATTGTTACCGTGCTCGACGGATCAGGCGAGTGATGCCGCCTGTTTGTGCTCCATCGCGAACTCTTCTTCCGGCGAAAGAATCAACCGGTGACGGCCGACCAGCGCGAAATAGGCGATGGCGACGGCAAACCAGATGACGACCCAGACCACGCCCTTGAAGAAGTTCGGATCCTGGACCTGGTAGAGCAGCGTCACGACGGCGATGATCACCGTCAGGACCGCACCGGGAATGCCGAGCGGCGAACGGAACGGCCGCTCGATATTCGGCAGTTTCTTGCGCAGGATGATGAACGAGATCGCCTGCATGATATAGGAGAACATCGCCCCGAAGACGGCCATGTTCAAAAGCACGCTGCCGATCGCGCTGCCGCCGGCCTCCGCGCCGAGTGAGAACCAGATGACCATCATCACAGCAAGACCGACCACGGCTCCGGTCAACATCGCCACGTATGGCGTCTTGTAGGTCGGGTGAGTGATCGAAAGCACGGTCGGGAAATACCCTGCACGCGACAGCGAATAGACCTGCCTGCCCTGCGCATAAAGGATGGTGTGGAAGCTGGCGATCAGCCCGGTCAGCGCCACGAGGCCGAGAATGACGACACCGCCATCACCATAGACCGACTTGAAACCATCCAGCAGCGGCTCGAGCGCCGATGACAGATGGAACGAGCCGACACCCGGCAGCGACGGGTTGAGCAAGACGATCATGAAGGCCGAAAGCATCAGCGTCATCATGCCGAGAATGATGCCCTTGGGCATGTCACGCTTCGGGTCGACCGATTCTTCTGCTGCCAACGGCAGCTGCTCGATGGCGAGAAACAGCCAGACGGCAAAAGGCAGCGTCGCAAGCACGCCCGTTATGCCGAAGGGGAACCACGGACCGTTGCCGTCCGGCAGTTCGATCGCCGCACCGTCGGGCCCGACGCCGATATTGAGTGCCCAGCGTGAAAAATCCATGTTTGGAATGGCGCTGATCCAGAAGAACACCAGCACGCCCAGCGAAATAATGGTGATCACCAGCGTTACCTTGAACGACAGTTCGAGGCCGAAAATGTTGAGCGCCAGGAAGATGATGTAGAAGATGATCCACAAGATCGGCGAATAGACGGGATCAAGTCCCAGGATTGAATTTACGTAAGCCGTGATGAAGGTGACGATGACCGCCGGCGTCAGCACATATTCGACGTTCTCGCATAACCCGGTGAGAAACCCGCCCCACGGGCCCATCGCCGTGCGGGCAAACGAATAGGCAGCCCCCGTATGCGGCAGCGCCGGGCTCATTTCGGCGATCGAGAATGTCAGTCCGAGATACATGATGGCGATGATGATGCCGGCCACCAGCATGCCGCCCCATCCGCCGGTTGCGAAACCGAAATTCCAGCCGGAAAAATGTCCTGAAATGACGGCGCCGACCCCAAGCGCCCAAAGCGACCAGACCCCGGCATAACGCGAGAGGCCGCGCTTGTCGAAATAGGAGGCGTCGGCCTTTTTGTAGCTGACGCCCGCAGATGAACTTTCCATTCCCCTTACTCCTGCTCAAAGCAACGGGCCCCGGCCCCAACGGCCGGATGCGCCCTGTCTTCGGTTGTGACGCCCGATGTTTCGGTGCGGCACGACACAGGCTTTGACGGCTCCCAGGGGATCTTGTCGTTATGTCCGCACCATAAAATCCGGCGCGTCATGGCAGATGGTCGCGATCCCTCGACCAGTCCTTGTGTATTTCAATCGCTCTTCAAGGCCGGATAGTTTGCGAACATGGCTTGATGAGAACGTCTTTGAAAATTTAAATAAATAGTTGCAGCAAAGAATTCTTCACTTTCAACGCGCCGTCAAACGAAAGTTTCAACTTCTCGTGACGTATTTGCGCCGCTTCTGTCGTACCAGCGACACCAGCGCCCGGTTATCCACAGGCGGCGGCGCTTTGCGACCTGACGAGTCGCAAAAAATGCTTTCACATCGGGAACTTATTGGCCGAAGATCGCGACCTGACCTGTCACATACAGTTCACGAAACGGCACTACGAGTCGCCGCCGACACGATAAAACCTCAGGAGGACATCCGTGCTCAAGAACGCTCACCGTCTGCTCTCGCTGACGACTGCCGCAGTCGTCGCCTCCACCTCGTTCGCCTTTGCCGAGCCGAGCGCCGATCTGATCGCCGCCGCCAAGAAGGAAGGCTCGCTCACCACCATCGCGCTGCCGCACAGCTGGTGCGGTTACGGCGACATCATTGCCGGCTTCAAGGCCAAGTATGGGCTGGAAGTCAACGAGCTGAACCCGGATGCCGGTTCGGGCGACGAAATCGAAGCGATCAAGGCCAACAAGGGCAATTCCGGTCCGCAGGCTCCTGACGTCATCGACGTCGGCCTGTCCTTCGGCCCGTCTGCCAAGGCCGAAGGCCTGATCCAGCCCTACAAGGTCTCGACCTGGGATTCGATCCCGGCCGATGCCAAGGATGCCGACGGTCACTGGTACGGTGATTATTACGGCGTTCTCTCCTTCGTCGTGAACACCGATATCGTCAAGAACGCGCCGAAGGATTGGGCAGACCTCGCCAAGTCCGATTACGCCAACTCGGTCGCTCTCGCCGGTGATCCGCGCACCTCGAACCAGGCCGTTCAGGCCGTCTACGCCGCTGGCCTCGCTGCCGGCGAGAAAGACGCCACCAAGATTGGCGAAGCCGGCCTGAAACTGTTTGCCGACGTCAACAAGGCAGGCAATTTCGTTCCCGTCATCGGCAAGTCCGCATCGCTTGCTCAGGGCTCCACCCCGATCGTCATCGCCTGGGACTATAACGGTCTGTCCTGGCGCGACACTCTGAAGGGCAACCCGCCGCTCGAAGTCGTCGTACCGGCCTCCGGCGTTGTCGCCGGCGTCTACGTCCAGGCGATCTCCGCCTTCGCACCGCACCCGAACGCTGCCAAGCTGTGGATGGAATATCTTTATTCCGACGAAGGCCAGCTCGGTTACCTGAAGGGTTATTGCCACCCGATCCGCTTCAACGATCTTGCCAAGAACAACAAGATCCCGAAGGAAATGCTCGACGCCCTGCCGCCGGCTGCCGCCTATGAAAAGGCCAAGTTCCCGACGCTCGACGAGCAGGCCGCAGGCAAGACCGCCATCACCACCAAGTGGGACAGCGTCGTCGGCGCCAACGTCAAGTAACTTGAGATAGCCAGCCTCCCCGCCTTCAGACTGAAAGGCGGGGAGGTTTTTCTTACTCCGGCAGAAACATCCGCTCATGAGCACCGCATCCACGTCCTTCATCGACCGCCGGACCGTCGTCGATTGGCTCGGCATCGCGCCGTTCATGATCTTCGCATTGATGTTTCTGATCATCCCGACGCTTTATCTGGTCACCGGCGCCTTTTTCACCCCGGACGGCCAGTTCACCTTCAAGAATATCGGTGACCTTTTCACCCCGACCATCCTTTCGGCCTACTGGATTTCGATCAAGGTTTCCTTCGCCTCCTCGCTTGGCGGCGCCCTGATCGGTTTCTTTCTTGCCTGGGCGATCGTGCTCGGTGGTCTCCCCTCCTGGATCCGCTCCGGCCTTCTGACATTTTCCGGCGTTGCCTCGAACTTTGCCGGCGTGCCGCTCGCCTTCGCCTTCATCGCCACGCTTGGCCGCACCGGCCTCGTCACAGTCTTCATGCGCGACTGGTTCGGCTTCAATCTCTATTCGACGGGCTTCAACCTCCTGTCCTTCTTCGGCCTCACCATCACCTACATGTTCTTCCAGATCCCGCTGATGGTGCTGATCCTGACGCCGGCACTCGACGGACTGAAGAAGGAATGGCGCGAGGCCTCGGAGATCCTCGGTGCATCGACCTGGCAATACTGGCGCATGGTGGCGATGCCGATCCTCTGGCCGAGCCTGCTTGGTACGTCTCTGCTCCTGTTCGCCAACGCCTTCGGCGCCATCGCCACCGCCTACGCGCTGACCGGTTCCTCGCTCAACATCGTGCCGATCCTGCTCTACGCGCAGATCCGTGGCGACGTGCTGCACAATCCAAATCTCGGTTATGCGCTGGCGCTCGGCATGATCGTCATTACCGGCATTTCCAACATTCTCTATATCTGGCTGCGCATGCGCGCCGAACGCTGGCAGAAGTGAGGGCGCGACCATGAAGATGAGCAAGTTCTTCGCCTGGCTCGCAATCGCCATCGGCGTCATCTATTTTTTCATACCGCTTCTCGGCACATTCGAATTTTCCTTGCGCATGCGCCGTGGGCAATATTCCTTCGATTCCTATGGCTCGGTCTTCTCCGACCTGCAATTCCAGCAGACCTTCGGTTTCTCGATCCTGATGGCGCTGTTCACCATCATCTTCGGCATGCTGCTGGTCGTGCCCACCGCCTATTGGGTCCGCCTGCGCCTGCCGCAGATGCGCCCTGTGCTTGAATTCATCACTCTGATGCCGCTGGTCATCCCGGCGATCGTCATCGTCTTCGGTTATCTGCGCCTCTACAATTCCTCGTCCTATATCCCGTTCACCGGCTCGACCTTCGGCACCAACGTGCTGCTCGTGATGTCCTACATCACGCTGTCCCTGCCCTATATGTATCGCTCGGTGGATACCGCGATGCGCACCATCGATGTCCGCACATTGACGGAGGCTGCCGAGATCCTTGGCGCCAAATGGCCGACCATCCTGTTCCGCTGCATCTTCCCGAATGTCATGTCCGGCGTGCTTTCCGGCGCCTTCATCACCTTTGCCATCGTCATCGGCGAGTTCACCATGGCGGCTCTTCTCAATCGACCCGCCTTCGGTCCCTATCTGCAGCTCGTCGGCGCCAACAAGGCCTATGAGCCATCGGCGCTGGCAATCATCGCCTTTGCCATCACCTGGCTTTCGATGGGCCTTCTCCAGCTCGTTTCCCGCTTCAGCAAATTGACGCCTGCCAAGGCCTAAGGATTTCTCATGTCGTTTCTCGTCCTCGACAGCCTCAAGAAGAGCTTCGGCCAGACGCAAGTCGTCAAGGATTTCCACATGTCGATCGAGAAGGGTGAATTCATCTCCTTTCTCGGACCTTCCGGCTGCGGCAAGACCACGATCCTCAGGATGATTGCCGGCTTCGAGATCCCGAGCGACGGCACGATCACCATCAACGGCAAAAACCAGTCTGGCCTGAAGACCAGCCAGCGCAATATCGGCATGGTCTTCCAGGCCTATGCGCTCTTCCCCAACATGACCGTCTTCGACAACGTCGCCTTCGGCCTCAAGGTCGCCGGCAAACCGAAATCCGAGATCGAGACGCGGGTGAAGGAGATGCTCAAGCTGATCCATCTCGAACATCTCGCAGATCGTTACCCTTATCAGATGTCCGGCGGCCAGCAGCAGCGCGTGGCGCTTGCCCGTGCGCTGGCGCCGAAGCCGCAGGTCCTGCTGCTCGACGAACCGCTTTCGGCGCTCGATGCCAAGATCCGCGTCTCGCTGCGCGAGGAAATCCGCCTGATCCAGAAACAGCTCGGCATCACCACCGTTTTCGTCACCCATGACCAGGAAGAGGCGCTGTCGATCTCCGACCGCATCGTTGTCATGAATGCCGGCCGCGCCGACCAGATCGGCACCCCGTCGGACATCTACAACCGCCCCGCCACCCGTTTCGTTGCCTCTTTCGTCGGCACGCTCAACATCATCGATGCGACGGTCGTCGACCCTGCGGCAAATACCGTGAAGATCGGCGAGAATGTCATCACCCTGCGCGAACCGATCGGCAGTCTGAAAGGTGGCGACAAGGTCTCGATCGCGCTTCGCCCCGAAGCCGGTTCGTTGGCCGAAAGCGCCAAGGGCGATACGGCGCTGACCGGCAGGGTGCTGATGACGAACTTCCTCGGCTCGGTCATCCGCACCAAGATCGATGTCGGCGGCAACCAGATTTCCTTCGACATGTTCAACGCCCCGGACAAGGTTCTGCCGCAGCCGGGCGAGACCGTGACGTTGCGCTTCAACGCCGGCGACCTGCTGCTCGTCAGGGATTGATCGAGGACGACTGCGGCAGTCCGCCAGCCCCCGCTGTCCAACGACACTTAATCAGCGACAAACGCCATGATTGCATGGCCTTTCACCTTGAAATGCCGGCCGGAATGCCGCATTGCGGGAAAGCCGCTTTTGCCGGCACGATCTTCTATTGCAAAGTCAGTTGAGCTCCATGTCCACGATCACCTCTTCAGCGCCGCCCCGCCGCCTTACCGCACAGGATTTCCGCACTCTCGGCCTTGCCGCCCTTGGCGGCGCGCTGGAGTTTTACGACTTCATCATCTTCGTGTTTTTTGCAGCCGTCATCGGCAAGCTGTTCTTTCCACCGGACATGCCCGACTGGCTGGTGCTGATCCAGACTTTTGGCATTTTCGCCGCCGGTTATCTGGTCCGCCCGATCGGCGGCATCGTGCTTGCCCATTTCGGCGACCTCTTCGGCCGCAAGCGCGTCTTCGCTTTCTCCATCCTGTTGATGGCGCTGTCGACGCTCGGCATGGCGCTGATGCCGACCTATGCGACGATCGGCGTCGCCGCCCCGATCCTGCTGATCGTCATGCGCATCCTGCAGGGTGCCGCAATCGGTGGTGAAGTCCCCGGCGCCTGGACCTTCGTCGCCGAACACGTGCCTTTCCGCCGCGTCGGTTTCGCCTGCGGTTTCCTCTGCTCGGGCCTGACGCTCGGCATCCTGCTCGGTTCGTTCATCGCAACGATCATCAATACCGTGTTCACGCCCGACATCATCCATGACTGGGCCTGGCGCATTCCCTTCCTGCTTGGCGGCATTTTCGGCCTCGTCGCCGTTTATCTGCGCCGCTGGCTGCAGGAAACGCCGATCTTCACCGAGATGAAGGCAAGCCGTCAGCTCGCTCCTGAATTGCCGCTGAAGACCGTGCTGCGCGACCACACACGCGGCGTTGTCATCTCCATCCTTTTGACCTGGATCCTCTCTGCCGGCATCGTCGTTACCACGCTGATGACCGCGACTTTCCTGCAGAAGCTTTACGGCTACACCGCCCAGCAGTCGCTGGCAGCAACCAGCTTCGGCACGCTGTTCCTGATCGTCGGCACGGCATCCGCCGGTGCCATCGTTGATCGCATCGGCTCGGGCCGTTTCTTCACCGCAGCGGGCATCGTTTTCGGTGCCGCGACCTGGGCCTTCTACTCTTACGCCTCGGTATCGATCACCGTCGTCTTCGTACTCTACGCCGTGATGGGCCTGGCGGTCGGCATGGTCGGCGCAGTGCCTTACGTCATGGTCCGCGCCTTCCCGGCCCGCGTCCGCTTCTCCGGCCTCTCCTTCTCCTACAACATCTCCTACGCCATCTTTGGCGGCCTCACCCCGATCGCCGTCACCACCATGCTGCCGCTCAACCCGATGGCGCATGCCTGGTATCTGCTGTTCATCGCGGCACTGACGACCGGCCTCGGCGTCTACCTGACATTCCACGGCGAAACCGTCGAATCCGACGCCGGGATCGAGGAACTGACCGCCAGAACGGCCAAGGGCTGATCGCCAATTTCACAACGTTTCAAAAACAAGAAGCCGGAAAGTTATTCAACTTTCCGGCTTCTTGATTCAGTTCATGAAGTGCGTGACTTAGCTTAGGCTGCGTCGTCGATCTTCTCGGCAGCAGCACCACCCGGCACGTAGTTCAACACCGGCCCAAGCCAGCGTTCGACTTCCGTAACCGGCATGCCCTTGCGGTTCGCATAGTCCTCGACCTGATCTCGCTCCACCTTGGCAACCCCGAAATAATAGCTTGCCGGATGGCCGATATAGATGCCGGAGACCGACGAGCCCGGCCACATGGCGTAGCTTTCCGTCAACGTCACGCCCGTCGCATTGGTCGCATCGAGCAGGCTGAACAGTGTCGCCTTTTCCGTATGATCCGGCTGGGCCGGATAACCGGGCGCCGGACGAATGCCGGCATAGTCCTCGGAGATCAACTGGTCCGGCGTCAGGGCTTCATTGGCTCCATAACCCCAGAATTCCTTGCGGACCCGTTCGTGCATGCGCTCGGCAAATGCCTCGGCGAAACGATCGGCCAGCGCCTTGACGAGGATCGACGAATAATCGTCGTTCGCCCGTTCGAAACGTTCGGCGATCGCCACTTCCTCGATACCGGCGGTAACGACGAAACCACCGACATAATCCGGCTTGCCGCTGTCGACAGGAGCGACGAAATCCGACAGCGCCACATTCGGCCGGCCGTCACGCTTCGAAAGCTGCTGGCGCAGCGTGTAGAAGGTCGCAAGCTCTTTTTGGCGATCGTCACCGGCAAACAGCTTGATATCGTCGCCGACGGCATTGGCCGGCCAGAAGCCGATCACCGCACGCGGGCGGAACCACTTTTCAGCAATGATCTTTTTGAGCATCGCCTGCGCGTCGGTCCACAGCTGCCGTGCCGCTTCGCCCTGCTTCTCGTCTTCGAGGATTGCCGGGTAACGCCCCTTCAATTCCCAGGTCTGGAAGAACGGTGTCCAGTCGATATATTTGGCCAGTTCCTCGAGATCGTAGCTTTCGAACACTTTCGTGCCGGTAAACTGCGGCTTGACCGGCGCGTAGGCTGCCCAGTCGACCTTTTCCGCATTGGCGCGGGCACGCGCGATCGGCAGCCGCTGTTTTTCGGCTTCGGCACGTGCATGGGCCGCGGCCACCTTGGCGTATTCGCCACGGATGCCGTCGACGTAACCGCCCTTGGCATCCTTCGACAGCAGCTGCGAAACGACACCGACGGCACGGCTGGCATCGGTCACATAAACCGTCTGGCCCTTTTCATAACGCGGATGGATCTTGACCGCCGTATGAACACGGCTGGTCGTTGCCCCGCCGATCAACAACGGAACCTCAAAACCCTGCCGTTCCATTTCGGCGGCCACATGCACCATTTCGTCGAGTGACGGGGTGATCAGGCCCGAGAGCCCGATAATGTCGACCTTTTCGGCAATCGCAGTCTCGAGGATCTTGGTGGCCGGCACCATCACGCCCAGATCGATGATCTCGTAATTGTTGCAGGCCAGCACGACGCCGACGATGTTCTTACCGATGTCATGCACGTCGCCCTTGACGGTCGCCATCAGGATCTTGCCCGCAGACTTGCGCTCGTCGCCGCCGTTCAGGCGTTTTTCCTCTTCCATGTAGGGCAGAAGCACGGCCACGGCCTGCTTCATCACGCGGGCGGATTTCACCACCTGCGGCAGGAACATCTTGCCGGAACCGAACAGGTCGCCAACGACATTCATGCCGGCCATCAGCGGCCCTTCGATGACATGCAGCGGGCGCTCGGCCGTCTGCCGTGCCTCTTCCGTATCGGCCTCGATATAGTCGGTAATGCCATTGACCAGCGCATGCGAGATACGCTCTTCCACCGACCGTTCGCGCCAGGACAGGTCCTGCACCTTGGCTTCACGGCCCGGCCCGCCGCGGAAACGCTCGGCAACTTCGAGCAGCCGCTCGGTGCCGTCGGCACGGCGGTTGAGCACGACATCTTCGCAGGCCTCGCGCAGCTCCGGATCGATCTGGTCATAGACGGCAAGCTGGCCGGCATTGACGATGCCCATGTCCATGCCCGCCTGGATGGCATGATAGAGGAACACGGCATGCATCGCCTCGCGCACCGGCTCGTTGCCGCGGAACGAGAAGGACAGGTTGGAGACACCGCCGGAAATATGCACGAGCGGCATTCTCTGGCGGATCGTCCGGGTCGCCTCGATGAAGTCGACGCCGTAATTGTTATGCTCCTCGATACCGGTCGCAACCGCAAAGACGTTCGGGTCGAAGATGATATCTTCCGGGGCGATCCCCGCCTGCTCGGTCAGGATCTTGTAGGCCCTGCTGCAGATCTCCACCTTGCGGTCATAGGTATCGGCCTGTCCGGTCTCGTCGAAGGCCATCACCACGACGGCTGCACCGTAATTGTGGATCAGCCGTGCCTGCCTCAGGAAATTTTCCTCGCCTTCCTTCAGCGAGATCGAGTTGACGATCGGCTTGCCCTGAACGCATTTCAGGCCTGCCTCGATGATCTCGAACTTCGACGAGTCGATCATCACAGGCACACGGGCGATATCCGGCTCGGCGGCGATCAGGTTGAGGAACTCGACCATCGCATGGCCCGAATCGATCAGGCCCTCGTCCATGTTGATGTCGATCACCTGCGCGCCGTTTTCCACCTGGTCGCGGGCAACGGCAAGGGCGGCCGTATAATCGGCATTGGTGATCAGCTTGCGGAACTTGGCCGAGCCGGTGACGTTGGTGCGCTCGCCGACATTGACGAAGGGAATGTCCTTGGTCAGCACGAAGGGCTCGAGGCCAGACAGCGACATGAACGGCACATGTTCGGGGATGGCCCGCGGCTTGTGTTTGGAAACCGCCTCGGCAATCGCGCGGATATGGTCCGGCGTCGAGCCGCAGCAGCCGCCGACGACGTTGACCAGACCTTCGCGGGCAAAACCCTCGACTTGGCGCGCCATCATCTCCGGCGTCTCGTCATACTGGCCAAACTCATTGGGCAGGCCGGCATTCGGATAGGCGCAGATGAACGTGTCGGAAACACCTGACAACTCCTGCAGATGCGGACGCATCGCATCGGCTCCGAGCGCGCAGTTCAGCCCGATGGTGAACGGGTTGGCATGGCGTACCGAATTCCAGAAGGCCGATGGCGTCTGACCGGAAAGCGTACGGCCGGAAAGGTCGGTGATCGTGCCCGAGATCATCACCGGCAGATGAATGCCCTTGGCGGCAAACCGCTCCTCGCAGGCAAAGATCGCGGCCTTGGCGTTTAGCGTGTCGAAGATCGTTTCGATCAGGATGATGTCGGCGCCGCCATCGATCAGCCCGTCGATCTGTTCGCCATAGGCAATCCGCAGATCGTCGAACGAAACGGCGCGGTAGCCGGGATTGTTGACATCCGGCGAGATCGACGCCGTGCGGTTGGTCGGTCCGATAGCGCCGGCGACGAAGCGACGCTTGCCGTCCTCCTTTTCGGCCCGGATCGCCGCGCGTCGCACCAGCCGTGCGCCATCGCGGTTGAGATCATAGACGGCACCCTCCATCTCGTAATCCGCCTGGGCAATGCGGGTCGAGGAAAAGGTATTGGTTTCGAGAATGTCGGCACCAGCCATCGCGTAGCGATAATGGATGTCCTCGATCGCCTGCGGCTGGGTGAGAATCAGAAGATCGTTATTGCCCTGCTGATGACAGGCGCAACCGATGAAGCGTTCACCACGAAAATGGTCCTCGTTGAACCCTAGCCCCTGGATCTGCGTCCCCATGGCGCCGTCGATGACGAGAATGCGCTCCCGCGCTGCAGCCTTCAGCGCATTGAGGATTTCTACGCCGTCGCGGGGTGCGGCTTCGGAACCGAAGAGATCATCAAACAAAGCAACACTCCTGGCAGATTTAAATTGATAGGTCCATAACCATATAAAGATGCCTTTATGTGAAGTCCAGCATCGACGTCGCAATTATAGTCCGATTTGTCGCAGCATTTCTTGCCCGCATTTATCGATGACAGCTCTGGCCCATATCACTATAGCCTCTATGTAAAGCGTTGACGCACAAGGGAGAAGAGCATGAGCGAAACGGATCAGCCGTCGAAATTCTGGAGCGATCTTCCCTATCATCGCCACTGGCTTCTTGGCCAGGCGCAAAGCCTGATGGATTTCTTCCAGTATCGCGCCATCAATCCCAAAGGCGGCTTTTACGACCTCGACGACGAGGGCCGCCCCTTGCCGGGCGCCAATCCGGTTCGCGGCATCCACGCCTCTGCCCGCATGGTCCATTGTTTCTCGATCGCCTACATGCTCGGCCGCCCCGGCGCCGGCGACCTGATCGACCATGGCATGAATTTCCTCTGGAACGGCCACCGTGACCAGAAACACGGCGGTTACGTCTGGTCGATGAATGATGATGGCCCTGCCGACACCAACAAGCAGGGATACGGCCACGCCTTCGTGCTGCTTGCCGCGTCTTCCGCCAAGGTCATCGGCCATCCGCTCGCCGACCGGATGCTGGCCGACATCACCGAGGTGCTCGAAACCCGGTTCTGGGACAAGCAACATGGTGCCATCGCCGAGGAATTCACGGCCGAATGGGGGCCGATAGACGGTGGTCTTTATCGCGGCCAGAACTCCAACATGCATCTCACCGAGGCGCTGATGGCAGCCTATGAGGCCACCGGCGAACAGCATTATCTGGACAAGGCGGAAAGCATTGCCGACCTCATCATCCGCCGCCTCGCCGGGGCGACCGCCTTCCGCGTCGGCGAACATTTCGACACAAGCTGGAACCTCAACCAGAATTATTATCACCCGGATGAAATGTTCCGCCCGGCCGGTACCACGCCCGGCCATGCGCTGGAATGGGCACGCCTGACGCTGCAGCTCTGGGTGCTTGGGGATAAGAAACACGCCTGGATGCCGGATGCGGCCAAAAACCTCTTCGTCCAGGCCATGTCACTGGGCTGGGACAAGGAAAAAGGCGGCTTCTTCTACACGCTCGACTGGGAAGACAAGCCGGCCAAGACCAACAAGCTCTGGTGGCCGATGTGCGAGGCCGCCGGTGCCGCCCACTATATCAACCAGCATCTGCCCCACGATCCGTTTTTCGAAGACAGCTACCGGCTGATCTGGAGCACCATCGCCAACCGTTTCATCGACCATAAAAACGGCGGCTGGCACGAGGAACTGACCGAAAATCTCGTTCCCGCCCACACGCTTTTTCCCGGCAAGGGCGATATCTATCACGCCTTCCAGGCCTGCCTCATCCCGCTCTATCCGGCGGATGGCAGCCTGACCAAGATGATCGCGGAAGCTGGCGGCGATCTTTCCGCCTGAGCAGGGTTCTCGCGGGCTGGGGCTCAAAGGCTTCCCAGCACCACGCGCATCTCGCTGACGACGTCAAAGCTGGTCCGGCACTCTTGCCGGGCCGCAAAACCATACCGCACAAGCGCATCATCCGCCGATATCACCGGCAGGCGACATGAGGCGTGAACCTCCAGAACCCCGGTTGCGGCAACGATATCCGCAACATTGGCCGCGGTAACGCCGCTGCCGGCCATGATCGAGATCCGGCGATCGGCCTGCTCGACAAGGCGGCTCAAAACAGTAACCCCGTCCGGTGCCTTCACCGCAAGCCCCGACGTCAATATCCGCTCGAACCCGAGTTCGATCGCCTGCTCCAGCGCCTCGTCCGGGTCAGGGACCAGATCGAAGGCCCGATGCAGCGTCCGGCCCATTCCGTTCGCCCGCTCCGTCAGCCCCCTCAGGAGATCGACATCAAGCCGCCCATCCGTCCGGCTGGCGCCGAGCACGACACCTGCAAGCCCGCAGGCACGTGCTGCATCGATATCGGCCACCATCACCTGCAGCGACGGTGCATCGAAAACGAAATCGCCAGCCCTCGGGCGGATCATCGCATAGACCGGCACCGGCGCCTTGGCCGCAAGCGTCATCAACCCCTTCGACGGGGTCAGGCCACCGACATCGAGCGCCGAACACAATTCAATCCGCTGCGCGCCGCCGCCGATCGCCGCAGCCAATCCCTCGGCGCTGTCGACACAGACCTCAAGCAGCACGGACATCGGACACTCCCTGCCGCGCCAGGACGGCCGCGCCCAGCAGCCCGCCATCCTCGCGACGAAGTGCCGGCACCAGCAACGGCCTGTCTAAACGGTTGAGGATCCGTGCCCGGACCGCTTCATCCAGGGCCGCAATCAACGCACCGGCCGAAGCAAGTCCGCCGCCGACCGGCACGATCGACGGGCCGACCGTGTTGATGGCAACCGCCAGCGGATCCGCCACAAGCTGCAGATAGGCCGCGATCGTTTCACCCGCTCGCACGTCCTTTGCCTGCCAATCCTCGATGATCCGGTAACTGCTGCGCTCTTCACCATGAAACAGCCCGTGCAGTTTCTCGATCCCCCGCGCCCCGCCGATCGTATCGACACAACCCGATTGGCCGCAGCCACAGGCAAACCGCGGCACATGAACCTGCCGGCCGCCGATTTCCACGCCGGTGTTCAACGCCGGACCATGCCCCCATTCGCCGGTCACGCCGCCAGCACCGCGCAGGATACGGCCATCGACCGCAATCCCGCCGCCAATCCCCGTGCCGATGATGATGCAGAACACCACGGCATGCCCTCGCCCCACTCCGTCATTGGCTTCCGCCAGCGTCAGGCAGTCGGCATCATTGGCGGCGAACACGGAGCGCCCGGTCACCGTGGAAATCGTCTCGGCAATCGGCAGCCCCGTGAGGCACGGAATGTTGGCCGAAAGCCCTTTCCCCGTCACCGGATCGACCAGCCCCGCCGTCGACAATCCCAGCGGCAATATCCTCGACGGATCGGCGTGATCCGCAAGTCGCTGCAGTGTATCGGCAAGCTCGCGCCAGTCCGCCTTCGGCACCGCCACCCGCTCCAGTTCCTCCACCTGCCCCGCTTCCCGCGAGATCCCGAACTTGATGAACGACCCGCCGATATCGGCACAGAGCACGGGCACGCCTTGCCCGATCTCATCGCGAAACGAAGAACCGGGCTGCATCATGCATTCCGCTCTGCAAGCCAGTCCCGGACGATCACCTCGTCCTCGGTCCCCAGCCCATGATTGGCATCCAGAACCTTCGCCGTCAGTTCGGCACCTGCAGACCGCAGTCGGTCTTCCAGTTCGCCGGCCAGCGGACCGTAAAAATCGTCGGTGGCACTCAACGACAGGATCTGCACAGCGGAAAGATCGACCACCGGCCGTTCCTCCAGCACATTCATCGAGCGCAGCAGGATGGCCTTGCCGATTGCCTCCGGACGAAGCTGCATCGTCGCGCCGAGCATGTTGCCGCCATTGGAATAACCGAGAAACGCGGTCCGCGCCGGATCCGTCCCATAGGCCGGGCCGATATCCTCTATGAAAGCGACGAAGGCGTCGGCCTCGGAGGCGATCTCCTTCTGGTCGAAGGTCGTCTGGCTGAAGCGGCGGAAGAAGCGCGGCGAGCCCTCATCCGTCGAGCGTCCGCGCAGCCCGATCAGCATCGCATTCGGTGCCACCTTGCGACCAAGCGGCAGCATCGCGGTCTCGTTTGTGCCGCTGCCATGCAGCAGCACCAGCGTCGTGCCGTCCCAATGCTCCGGCATGTGGATGCGATGCACGAAAGGCAGGTCGCGGTAGGTGATCCGCTCCTCGCCCGGCAAGCCGAATTGCGGCAGCATCACCTTCAGCGCGGCATGATCGGCCTTGAAGTGTTTCGGAATGAACAGTTCCGACCCGAGCGTTTCCAGCGTTTCGTCGGCGGTAAAGCCCGGCGCATCGGTCGCCACCTCGATCAGCGTTCCGCCCGGCTCGCGCACATAAAGTGAATAGAAATAATGCCGGTCATGGACATTGATGTCGCCTGCGCCTTCTTTCTCCAGAACGTGGTACAGATTGTCCACGGACTGGACGTCATTGGCACGCACCGCCACATGGTCGATCGTGCCCGTCCCCGGCGCCGCCGTCCAGAACCCGCCGGCATTGCGCACGTCGATGATCTGGCCGCTGTCCGAAACCAGCCGCTGGACGGCACCTTCACTGGCGCCGGCTTCGAAACCCGTATGCCGTGCGAGGAAACCCACGGTCTCGTCAGCCTTTTCCGACAGAATGGTCGCGCCGCGAATTCCGCGGATCGCATCCGCCTCGCTGATCCCGCCTTCGCTCCACCAGACCCAGCCGGCATAGTCATCGACACCGACCAGCTTGACGATGATCCCGTCCGGATCGGTCAGCCGCAGGACGGGCTCGCCGAATTCCTGTGTCGGCCCGGTCATCTTGACATTGCATTGCAGTGCCCGCGTCAGCCAGAAGCCGATCGCCTCGCGATCGATCGCAAAGCTGATCTCGCTCGGTGCCCCGTGCCCGACGCGGCCAAGAGAACCGTCCTCCCAGGCCAGAAACGTCACCAGCGAACCGGGCGTCGCCGCACCATCCCCGTAGAACAGATGCAGCTGCTGTGCATCCTCGAAACCGGCCGTGCGCTTGACCAGCCGCAGCCCCAGAAACCCGACATAGAAGTCGACATTCGCCTGGATCTTGCGGGTGATGGCGGTGATATGATGGATGCCGCTGGTCATTTCGTTTTACCTGTCTTCACTTCGGTTCGAGCGACATCATCAGGTTCGCAAGCAGCGCGGTGCGCGGTGCAAGGCTGCTGACGAAAATATATTCCTCGAATGTATGTGCCCCAGCACCATCCGCGCCGAGCCCGTCCAGCGTCGGCACGCCAAGTGCCGCTGTGAAATTGCCGTCCGAACCACCTCCGGTCACAACACCCTCGAGCGTGATGCCAAGTTCGGCTGCAATTTCAGCGGCGGCATCGAATAGCGTCACGCCGTCTTGCGACTGCGCGAATGGCGGCCGGTTCATCTGGCCTTCGATCTCGAAGGTAATGTCGGGATCGACCGGCTTCATCGCCGCGATCTTGCCGGTGATCTCGATGGCAGCCGTCTCGTCCGGCACCCGCACATCGACGACCATCCGGCATTCTGCCGGCACCGTGTTGCGGCCGGTTCCGCCGTGGATCGTGCCGACCGTCACCGTCACGCCACGCTCGGCATCATTCAGCGCCTCGAGATCCAGCACCAGCCGCGCGGCCGCACGAATGGCGCTGCGCCCGTCCTGCGGTCGCGTGCCGGCATGCGAGGCGCGTCCCCGGATGGTGATATCGTACATCGCCACGCCCTTGCGGCCGACGACGATCTTGCCGCCGTCACGAGCCGGTTCGACCACCAGCGTATAACCGGCGCTCGCCGCAAGCTTCTCCATGAAGGCGCGCGACGAAATGCTGCCGATTTCCTCATCCGGCACGAAGACCAGATCGATCGGCATCCGGCTGCCCTTGGCAACTGCGATCTTCAACGCCTCCAGCGCCATCAGCGCTCCGGATTTCATGTCGTAAATGCCCGGACCGTAAAGCTTGTCGCCATCGCGCTTCAGCGGCAGCTGCTTGGCGATCACCCCATGCGCATGCACGGTGTCGAGATGCGCCAGAACCAGAATGCTCTTTTCGTTGCTGCCCTCGGCACGCGGCGACCGCACCGCCAGAATATCGCCGAGCCCGAGCGTTCCCGGCAGCCGCTCGACGTCAAGCGCTGCCGCCCTTGCCGACTGTTCGACATGGTCGGCCAGCCGGTTGACGGCAGCCGCATCCTTCGATGGCGTCTCGATCTCGACCCAGCGAACGAGCTCCTCCAGCAAAACCCTGTCATCAATATCGGCCGCGGAAACGGAAATGGTCATCGAAATACCTCTGATATGTCACGCACTTGCTGAACGGGACTATAGCGACGAATGATGCGCGGGCAACGGCTGCGATCGCTTGCTACCGCTCGTTCACCAGATTGAGAATGAGCTGCTGGACATTGCCGCCATTGTTCATCTCGACCTTGTCGTAATCCCGGTGCCGCTCGCGGTTGCGGTTGGAGATCTCCCCGAGCCTGGAGGTGAGCTCCTGCCTTATCCGGGCGCATTTCGGATCGTTCGGCACCGACAGGCCCACGCTCACCGCCTCGATTTCCTTGACCATATCGACGATCATCTCGCCATGATGCAGCTCGTGGCGGCGCACGCCCTCGGTGAAAACCTGCCATTTGGCCTTGAGATTGTCCGGCAGCTTTCCCGCCCTCGGCAGCGTGTAGATCAGCGTCAGGCTCGGCTTTGCCGAAACCAGCGTGCAGGCCCCATCGGGTTGCGGTTCATACTTGCGGGACCACAGAAGCTTGAAATCGGTATGCGCAATGGTGCGCATGCCGCCGCCGACCAACGGTCCCTTCTCGCCGATCTGCGAATAAAGCTCGATCCCGGTAGAGCCACTCACCGTGTAGCTCTTCACCTGTTCGACCGGCGCCCACTGGGCACGTGCCACGGAGGGTGCCACCATCAGGGCGCCGATCAGGCCAGCGGTCTTCAACATCCAATGCACGGCACACCCCGAAAAGCTCGACTTTGTCCTGGCAAACGTCCTAGACGCTGGCCCACGGATTTTCAACGCGATCGTCGCGACGCCCTTTCTCTCGGAATGGACACGCGCCAGGTTGCGACATTTTCGACGATTGATAATCGGGTGACAAGCACGCTAACTTGTCATACATCTCAAGCAATAGCGCAGGAGCGCATCACCCCGGCCGGAACCGGGGGACCAAGCCCGGGAGGCACCATATCCATGAGCGAAGACCGTCACGCAGACCTCGCTGCATCTCCCAAGACCCGCGCCGTACAGTTAAGCGAAACGCTGCGCAAGGCCATTGCCGAAGGCCAGTTCCACCCGGGAACGCGGATGCCCAGCGAGGCGCAATTGACGCTCGCGCACGGTGTCAGCCGCACGGTTGTGCGTGAGGCGATCGCAGCATTGCGTGCCGATGGCCTGGTCGAAGCCCGCCAGGGTGCCGGCGTCTTCGTGCTGCAGGCGACGCCGACGCCGCCACCCTTCAACCTCACGCTCGGTCATATCGATCTCGCCCGCGTGTCCTCGATGATCGAGCTTTTGGAACTCAGGACAGCCGTCGAGGTGGAATCGGCCGGGCTTGCGGCACTTCGGCGTTCCCCGGCGCAGGAAGAAGTGATCATCGACCGCCACTATGCGGTGCGGGCCAGCCTCGACGCCAACCGGCCGACCAGCGAGGCGGATTTCGCCCTGCATCTGGCAATCGCCGACGCCACCAACAATCCGCGGTTCCGCGAATTCCTCACCATGATCGGCCGCAACGTCATCCCGCGCGCCGCCCTGCGCGATGACGACAAGGATGCCGACCAGTCCGGTTATATCAGCCTGCTCGTCGACGAACATCAGGCGATCGTCGCCGCCATCTCCAGCGGTGACGAAGAAGGCGCCCGCGATGCAATGCGCCAGCATCTCAAGGGCAGCCAGTTGCGTTACCGAAATCTCCTGCGCGCTATCCGCGAAGATGCCAGATAACTTGTTGACATAAGTCAGGCCAATTTGTACGACAATTCCTGTCTGGAGGAGACATTCGAGAGGAATTTTCATGATGACGCCTGATGAGATCAAGGCAGCGCTGGGCGCTGGCTTGCTGTCTTTTCCCGTTACCCATTTTGACGCCGAAGGCGAGTTTCAACAGGACAGCTACCAGCAGCATATCGAATGGCTGTCCGGTTTCGAGGCGCCTGTTCTCTTTGCCGCCGGCGGCACCGGCGAATTCTTCTCACTGTCGCCCGATGAAGTGCCGACAATCGTCCGCTCAGCCAAGGAAGCGTCCGGCAATACCGCGATCGTCTCCGGCTGTGGTTTCGGCACCCGTGTCGGGGTCGAGATGGCCAAAGCCGTTGAAAAGGCCGGCGCCGACGGCATCCTGCTGCTTCCGCATTACCTGATCGATGCACCGCAGGAAGGCCTCTATCAGCACGTCAGAAAGATCTGCCAGTCGGTCGGCATCGGCGTCATGGTGTATAACCGCGACAACTCGGTTCTGCAGGTCGATACCCTCAAGCGCCTCTGTGACGAATGCCCGAACCTGATCGGCTTCAAGGACGGCACCGGCGAGATTGGTCTTGTCCGACAGGTCACCGCCACGTTCGGCGACCGGTTGATGTATCTGGGCGGCATGCCGACAGCCGAGCTTTTTGCCGAAGCCTATCTCGGTGCCGGCTTCACCACCTATTCGTCGGCCGTCTTCAACTTTGTTCCCGGCCTTGCGGTCGAGTTCTACAAGGCGCTTCGCGCCGGCAACCGCACCCGTTGCGAGGAAATCCTCAGGGACTTCTTCTATCCGTTCATGGCGCTGCGTGCCCGCCGCAAGGGTTATGCAGTCTCGGCCATCAAGGCCGGCGTGCGCCTGCAGGGTTTTGCTGCCGGCAAGGTCCGCCCGCCGCTTGACGACCTGACGCAGGAAGAAGAGCAAATGCTTCTGAAGCTGATCGGCAGTCACAGAAGGTAATGGCGATGAAAATCAGCGCGGTCCGCACTCATCTGCTCGAACACAGGCTCGACGTCGCCTTCGAAAGCGCTTCCATGCGCTTCGACCGTCGCGCCCATGTGCTCGTCGAGATCGAATGCGACGACGGCACGATCGGCTGGGGCGAATGCCTCGGCCCGGCCCGGCCGAATGCCGCGGTCGTCGCCACTTATGCGAACTGGCTGATCGGCGAAAATCCGCTGGAAACCGAAAAAATCTGGGCGCGCCTCTATAATGCCCTGCGCGACCAGGGCCAGCGCGGCCTTGCCGTCACGGCACTCTCGGGCATCGACATCGCGCTCTGGGACATCAAGGGCAAACATTTCGGCGTGCCGGTTTCGATCCTGCTCGGCGGGCGGTTCCGCGAGACGATCCGCGCCTATGCGACAGGCAGCTTCAAGCGCGACGGTGTCGATCGGGTGGAGGACAACGCCACCGACGTTGCCCGCTACCGGGCGGAAGGTTTTCACGCCACCAAGATCAAGATCGGTTTTGGCGTCGAGGAGGACCTTCGCGTCATCCGCGCCGTGCGCGAGGCGGCCGGACCGGACATGCGGCTGATGATCGATGCCAATCACGGCTATGACGCGATCGAGGCAATCAGGCTCGGCAATGCGGCCGCCGAATACGGTATCGACTGGTTCGAGGAACCGGTGGTGCCGGAACAACTCGCCGCCTATCGCGAGGTCCGTGCGAAACAGCCTATCCCCGTAGCCGGCGGCGAGACATGGCACAGCCGCTGGGGCATGCGCGAACCGATCGAGACACGCGCTATCGACATCATTCAACCGGATCTCGCCGGCGTCGGCGGTTTCACCGAGGCCAAGCGCGTTGCGGACCTGGCAGCCCTGCACGGCATCCGCGTCGTGCCGCATGTCTGGGGCACCGCCGTCCATATAGCCGCCGCGCTTCAGTTCATGGCGGCAATGATCCCGAGCCCCGTCCGCGTCAACCCGATCGAACCGATCCTCGAATTCGACCGTACCGACAATCCCTTCCGTCAGGCGGTGATCAAGACGCCGATAGAACACGATCGCGGCGTGGTGCAGATCCCGAACGGTCCCGGCCTCGGCATCGAGATCAACCGCGATGCATTGAGAGAATTCAGGATGCCCGACGACAAGGGGATCGCCTGATGCTCACCCGCACCCTCTCCGGTCCTGCTCCGAAAACGAAGCTGCCCGCGGGTGCGGTCGACAGCCAGATGCATATGTATCTGCCGGGATACCCGTCGCTTCCCGGCGGTCCGGGCCTGCCGGCAGGCGCCCTGCCCGATCCGGATCAGTACCGCCAACTGATGACATGGCTCGGCATAGACCGGGTCGTCATCACCCAGGGCAATGCGCATCAGCGCGACAACGCCAATCTTGTCGCCTGCCTCGGGGCGATGGGCGAGAGAGCCCGCGGTGTCGGCGTCATCGACACGGCCACCAGCGATGCCGAGATGGAGTTCCTGACCGCCGCCGGTATTGTCGGCGCGCGTATCATGGACCTGCCGGGCGGCGCGGTCGGCCTTGCCGATCTCGAAGCCGTCGATGACAAGGCCGCCGCCCATGACTGGATGCTCGCGGTCCAGTTCGATGGCAGCCACATCCTCGACCACGAGACGCGGCTCGCAAAACTCAAGTCACGCTGGGTGCTCGATCACCACGGCAAATTCTTTTCGTGCGCAGTCCCCGATGGCGACGAGATCGCCGCCGTCAAACGGCTGATCGATGGCGGCAAATGCTGGTTCAAGTTCGCCGGCGTCTACGAATCGTCGAAAGCGGGTGGCCCCGCCTACGAAGACGTGGCGGCGGTTGCGCGCGAGCTTTCGGCCTACGCCCCCGAACGCATCGTCTGGGGCACCAACTGGCCGCATAATCTGGCCCGCGAGCAGGCCGATTATCCGGATGATGCCGCACTGACAGATACCGTACTTGGCTGGCTGCCGAACGAAGCCGCCTTGCAGCTTGCCCTCGTGAACAACCCGGAAGACCTGTTCGGTTTTCCGGCATGGAGTGCATCGACGCGTTGATTTTTTGAAACCGCCGACGCGTGGAGGCGCCGGCACCTTGGAGGAGGAAGACATGAAAATCACCAAAGCTCTGGGACTGGCGCTGAGCCTCGCCCTCGCAGCAACCACGGCCATTTCGATGGCCCCGGCAGCCCATGCGCAGCAGGTCACCCTGCGTTCCGCCGACATCCATCCGGATGGCTACCCGACCGTCGACGCGGTCAAATATATGGGTGATCTCGTCAAGGAGCGCACCGGCGGCCGCATCAGCATCCAGGTGATGAACAACTCGATGCTCGGTGGCGAAAAGGACACGATCGAGCAGACCCGTTTCGGCGTCATCGACATGAACCGGGTCAATGCCGCACCGTTCAACAACCTGATCCCCGAAACGGTGGTTCTTGGCCTGCCTTTCCTGTTCCGCTCGACCGACCATATGCACAAGGTCGTCGACGGCCCGATCGGCGACAAGATTTTGGCCGCCTTCGAACCGCACGGCCTGATCGGCCTTGCCTATTACGACTCGGGCGCCCGCTCCTTCTACACGACCAAGAAGCCGGTCGAGAAACTCGCCGACCTGAAGGGCCTGAAGATCCGCGTCCAGCAGTCGGATCTGTGGATCGCCATGATGCAGGCCTTCGGCGCCAACCCGACCCCGATGCCGATGGGCGAGGTCTATTCCTCGCTGGAAACCGGTGTCGTCGACGGGGCTGAAAACAACTGGCCTTCCTACGAATCCGCCCGCCATTACGAAGTGGCGAAGAACTACACGCTGACCCAGCATTCGATGAACCCGGAAATCCTCGTCATGTCCAAGGTCTCCTGGGACAAGCTGACCCCGGACGACCAGAAGGTCATCCGCCAGGCCGCCAAGGATTCGGTCGTCAAGATGCGCGAACTGTGGACCGCCCGTGAAAAGTCTTCGGAGGAGAAGGTCCGTGCCTCCGGCGTCAAGGTCATGGAGGTCAACAAGGAAGAGTTCTCCGCCGCGATGAAGCCGGTCTACGACAAGTTCGTCACCGACGCGGCAATGAAGCAGCTTCTGACCGATATCCAGGCCGTGAAATAACACCAGAAACGAAGACCGGCTCCTGATGGGGCCGGTTCTTGCTTGAATGCAGGCATACCCACAGCCGTCATCCTCGGGCTTGTTCCAAGGATCTGATCACATCGAAAAACATGAGACCACAGCAGATCCTCGGGACAAGCCCAAGGATAACGGCGAGCGGGAACTCGGCTGTAGCAGAGATCAACCGGCACCGGGGGAAATCGCCGGATCGAGGAGGAACGAAACAATGCGAAACTTCATGCTTGCAATAAAACCCGCACTCGGCGCGGTCAGCCGCTTGTTACTCTGGATCGCCGGGATCGGCATGATCACCATGACGTTGATCGTCGGCTGGCAGGTCTTCAGCCGCTATATATTGAACGACAGCCCGAGCTGGTCGGAGCCGCTGTCGCTTTACCTTATGTCCTGGTTCATCATGCTGGGGGCGGCCGTCGGCGTGCGCGAAAGCGTCCATCTCGGCCTCGATATCGTCCGCTACGTCATGCCGCCGCCGATACAAAAGGCAATGGACCTTCTGAGCCTCGGCCTGATCGTGTTGTTCGGCATCGGCATGGCCTATTATTCGGTCCTGCTTGCCGCCGGCACATGGACCGCCCGCATCCCCGTTCTCGGCTGGCCCGGCGGCACGGATTTCTTCCCGATGATCGCCGGCGGCGCAATGATCACCATCTTTTCACTCGAACGGTTCATCGACGTCGCGATCGGCGAGGAAGTCGCTGCCGACGTGCTTGTTCAGGAGGCCGCATAATGGCCTATACGATCCTTTTCGCTTCCTTCACCTTCCTGATGATCATCGGCATGCCGATCGCGTTCTGCCTCGGCATCTCATCCTTCGCGACGGTGCTTTATCTCGGCCTGCCGCCGATCGTCGTTTTCCAGCAGCTGAATTCCGGCATGAACGTTTTTGCCATGATGGCGATCCCGTTCTTCATCTTTGCCGGCGACCTGATGGTGCGCGGCGGCATCGCGACAAGGTTGATCCGCTTCGCCGCCGGCCTTGTCGGCCACATGCGCGGTGGCCTCGGCCAGGTCAACGTCGTCGCCTCGACGCTGTTCGGCGGCATTTCCGGTTCTGCCGTGGCAGACGCGTCTGCCGTCGGCGGGCTGATGATCCCGCAGATGGCGGCCCGCGGTTATGACCGCGACTATGCCGTCAACGTCACCGCCAATGCCGCCATCATCGCCCTGATGATCCCGCCATCGCATAACATGATCCTCTATTCGATCGCCGCCGGCGGCAATGTCTCGGTCGCCGATCTCTTCACCGCTGGCATCGTCCCGGGCTTGCTGCTCGCCGCAGCGCTGATGTTCACCGCGTGGTGGGTCGCGGTGAAGCGCGGTTATCCGGCCGATGCCTTTCCGGGCTTTGCTCGCGTCGGTTATTACCTTGCCGCCTCGCTCCCCGGCATTCTTTTGATCGGCATCATCTTCGGCGGCGTTCGTTCCGGCGTCTTCACCGCCACGGAAAGCTCCTGCATTGCCGTGCTCTACGCTTTCCTGGTCGCCATGCTGGTCTATCGAGAGCTGAATTGGGAGGGTTTCGTCGAGGCGGTCATGGGTGCGGTGCGCACCACGGCCATGGTCCTGCTCGTCATCGGCACGGCCGCATCCTTCGGCTGGCTGATGGCCTTCCTGCAGGTGCAGACGCTGATCATCGCCGCAATCAGCGCCATCTCCGACAACCCGATCATCGTGCTCCTGATGATCAACGTCATCCTGCTCGTGCTCGGTACCTTCATGGACATGGCACCGATGGTCATCATCGCAACGCCGATCCTGCTTCCGGTGGTGAAAGCCTTCGGCATCGACCCGGTCCATTTTGGTGTCATCATGATCCTGAATGCCGGCATCGGCCTGAACACGCCGCCGGTCGGGACCGTCCTCTTCGTCAGTTGCGCGGTCGGCGGCATATCGATCCGCGAAGCGATGCGGACGATCTGGCCATTCTTCGGCGCAAGCCTGCTTGTGCTGATGCTCGTGACCTACATCCCGGCACTGTCGCTCTGGCTGCCAGCCGTGTTCAGGTAGCGCCGCCTGAACTCCACACAGACCACCAGATCCCGCTCCGGCGGGATCTGTCGTTTCAGCATCCTGCCCACATCAAGAATTGGTGGTTCACGCGTCCCGCCAAGCCCGTTATGGTCGCGTCATTGCATCGCTTGCCCATATGGATTTTGCCATGACCGATACTGTGACCAGCCGTTTCCTTCGTTACGTCGTCATCGACACCCAGTCCGACGCCGTTTCTCCCTCGCAGCCCTCGACAGCCAAACAGCTCGATCTCGGCCGGCTGCTTCTCCAGGAACTGCGCGACATCGGCATCAAGGATGCCGAACTCGACGAACACGGTTATGTCTACGCCACGATCCCGTCGAATACCGGCAAGAACAATGTCCCGGTCATCTGCTTCTGCGCCCATATGGATACCGCACCGGATTTTTCCGGCACCAACGTCAAGCCGCAGGTCATCCGCAACTATCAGGGCGGCGACATCACCCTTCCCGGCGAACCAAGCCGCGTCATCCTCCAGAGCGAACATCCGGAACTGAAAAAGCAGATCGGCAACGACATCGTCACCTCCGACGGCACCACGCTACTTGGCGCCGACGACAAGGCCGGCATTGCCGAGATCATGACGGCGGCGAAATTCCTCATCGACAATCCCGACATCAAGCATGGCGCGATCCGCATCCTCTTCACCCCCGACGAGGAAATCGCCCGCGGCGTCGAGAAGGTCGACCTGAAAAAGCTCGGCGCCGATTTCGGCTATACGCTGGACGGTGAGACCGCTGGCACGATCGAGGACGAGACATTCTCCGCCGATGCCGCCGAGATCCTCATCAAGGGCGTCGCCATTCATCCGGGCTTCGCCTATGGCAAGATGGAAAACGCCATCCGCATCGCCGGTGACATAATCGCAAAACTGCCGCGCGACATGGCGCCGGAAACCACCAAAGGCCGCGACGGCTTCATCCACCCGACCTCCGTCACCGGCACGATGGAAGGTGCAACGATCAGCCTCATCCTGCGCGATTTCACCACCGATGGGCTGAAAACCAAGGCCAACCTGCTGCAATCCGTGATCGACGAGGTGATGTTAGCCTATCCCGGTTCGTCACATGTGCTGAAGATCACCGAACAGTATCGCAACATGAAGGAAGTGCTCGATCAGCACCCGGAGATCGTCGACCACGCCATCGAAGCGATCAGCCGGGCCGGCATGACACCGGTACGCGGCAGCATACGCGGCGGCACGGATGGTTCGCGCCTCTCCTTCATGGGCCTGCCCTGCCCCAATATCTTCGCCGGCGGCCACGCCTTTCACTCGCCACTCGAATGGGTCAGCAGCCAGGACATGGAACGCGCCGTCAACACAATCGTCGAGCTGGCCAAACTCTGGGAAGAGCGCGCCTGAGCGCTCGCCTCTCACCTGAAATATCCGGTTTCAGGAAATTCGGGAACCGATCGGCAGCTCGATGGTAGGGTATGGGAAAGGTAATATTCCATGCCCCGCTACTATTTCCACCTCCGTTCGTCCTTCGACAGCTATGACGATGCCGAAGGGATCGAATTCATCGATGACGATGCAGCTTTGTGTGAAGCAAGGGCCGCGGCCCGCGAGCTCAGCGCCGATCGGCTGAGGCGCGGGCTTACCACTGCTGAAACGCTTTTTGAAGTTCAAGACGCCAGCGGCACCATTGTCGGAACCGTGCCGTTTCCCAAGACCTATGCCTGAGCAGCGCGTTCAGGCGTTAACTCCAAGCAACCGGATATACTCGCGTTCGCTCTCGCCGTAAGCATCGCTTGCGAAGGCTTCGAGCGCTGGCCGGTCCCGCACGATGATCATGGCGCGTTCGGAATAGATCAACTTACGGCCTTCCAGCATATGCAGAGCAGTTGTAACGCTGGGGCGTCGCACCGCCAGCATGATCGACAGGAATTCGTGGGTCAGGCTGATCTCGTCGCCATCGGTGCGATCGTGACACATCAATATCCACCGTGCCAACCGCTCGTCGATATGATGGACGGCATTGGAGAGCGAAGTATAGGCGCCCTGTACCGAAAGCGCCTGGACGTATTTGCCCAGAAGCGCCTTGAGCGCGCCATCTCCATTCAGAAACACCTTCAGCCTGCTTGCCGGAATGCGGTAGCCGTGACCCTGCACCTGCATGAAGATCGAGAACGGATCCGTGCCCGCATCCAGCACCACGGCCGCCGGCGTCATTCCGTCGCGACCGAAAATACCGATCTCCGCGTGCTGTCCCAGCGGTGACCGGGCGACGATCGAGGCTATACCGGTTTCGGGAAAATAGGCGTAATCGGCCTCCGCATGCGGCTCGGAAAGTTCGAACCCGCGTGGAAGATCGATAAATTCGAGATTTTCGGAGAGTGCAGAAAAGCTGTCAGGTGGCATGAGCCGCAGCAGATTGTTGCGGACCGCCGTTTGCCGAATATCACCCATCGCTCATCCTTGATAGAAGAACACGGCCTGCTCGGCTTCCCCTGAAACGAGACGTCTCCGCTTGATTTGAACGATTTCCATCTATGACCATAGAATGGGCGACACAACCCGGCTGGACCACTCGGTACGGTATCGGACCAAGGGGTACACGGGCGTAAAAACCGTTTAACTAATCAGTATCTTGTCCTGTCAGAGATTCGAATTGCCTGATAAGCTCATATTGCTTCTGGAAGACCAGCCGCTGATCTCGCTCGATATCGAGGAAGCGCTTGCTGACAGGGGTATGCTTAATCTCGTCACGCTCCGCTCCCAGAAAGACGCACTTGCCTGGTTGGCGGATATGTCACCCGATTTCATACTGCTCGATCTTTATCTGGACGACGGCGACAGTCAGCCGGTCCTCTCCCATATCCAGCAAAACCGCATCCCATTCATGATCTATTCGGGAAGCGAAAGACCTTCGGAATGGGACGCGGCATTGTTTGATGGCAGCGAATGGATGAGCAAGCCCACAGATCCGCATGATCTGGCAGACCGCATCCGCATCCGGCTGGCAGACGGCTAGAAGCGGTCTTCCGAAAGTTGATCTCGGTTTGGCGGGATCAAGGCTGGCACAAAAAGCGACACGCGGCAGGCAAACCTGAAAGGCGAGGACGTTGATCACGCCGATCGCAGCGTCAGATCGTCGAGACTGCCGAACAGCCGATGATATTCGCGCTCTGCGCCGCCATAGGAATCGGCTGCAAAACGTTCGAGCGCCGGCCTGTCCCTGACAATGATCGTGCCGCGATGCGAATAGATCAGCTGCTTGCCCTCAAGAACATGAAGAGCGACAGTCACGCTCGGACGGCGAACCGACAGCATGATCGCCAAAAACTCATGCGTCAGGTCGATCGCATTGCCGTCGACCCGGTCGTGACACATCAATATCCAGCGCGCCAACCGCTCGTCGACCGGATGGATGGCGTTTGACAGGGCCGTGAAGGCAGTCTGGCTCAGCGCCACATGCGCCCACCGCGTCAGCATCTGTTTGAGGTCTGGCAGGCTTTCCATCATCTGACGCATCATCCCGATCGGGACACGCACACCATGACCAGGGACCTGCATGACGACCAGATAAGGCGCATCGGTGGCGCCGAGTGCGATGCCGGCCGGGCTCACACCTTCGCGCCCCAAAAGCCCGATCTCAGTCCGTTTGCCCGAGGGTGACGTGACGACGGTCGATATCACGCCCGAGAGCGGGAAATAACAATATTCGAGCGGCTCTCCGGGCGCAGACAGCACGAAGCCTTGCGGAAGATCGATAGGTTCCAAGACAGGTTTCAAGGCTGCGTATTCATCGCGGGCAAGAAGCGCCAAGAGCTTGTTCTGGTTTCGCATATCCATCCTATTCCTTCTTATCCTCTTTGGTTCATACAACTCGGTTTTCGCCCGTCTCCACTGAGCGAATTTCTCCTCTTACAGAACCGCGCATGGCTGTTTATCGACACGATCAGCCATGTGGCGGGCGCTTCGATAACGGCTTCCCTCACTTGAAGTTCCCGATTGAAGACACCACCTCATGGTTGCCGGTCGCCTGATTGGGACCAGCAAGACGACTTCCGCAGCGTCTACCGACCATGTTGCTTGATGAGGATATGGTGCGACGAAGGCTTGATCCCCTGTAGTGCCCGCCTGATATGGCGGAGCGCCGTCCATGATCCTTGTCCAAGACCAACCCGGGCCGCTGTGAGGTCGCCTGAAACCATCCGCGCTGGCCACCGATATCAGGATCGGAAGAAGCATCAGCGGTTGTAATTGGTGTGTTGCGTCTGGAGATTACGATGAGACAGGATCCGTATGAAATATTGGGCGTAAAGCAGGACGCGTCGCAAAAGGACGTCCAGAACGCTTTCCGCAAACTCGCCAAGAAATATCACCCCGATCTCAATCCCGGCGATTGCAAGGCGGAGGACATCTTCAAGGAGATATCGGCCGCCAACGAAATCCTCGGCGACGAGAGCAAGCGTTCCCGTTTCGACCGCGGCGAGATCGATATCAACGGCGTCGAGCGCGCACCATTCCAGCAGCAGCGCGAATATGCCGGCGCCGATGGCGGCGATGCATTTTTCGATCAGGGCGGGTTTTCGCAATTTGGCGGCTTCGACGATATTTTCGCCAGCTTCATGTCGCGACGTGGCGGCGGTCCCGCCAGTTCCCCGTTTGGCGGCTCACAATTTCGCACCGGCGGCGGCGACGTCCACTACACGATGGAAGTCGGTTTCCTCGACGCGATCAACGGCACGACAACCGGCATCTCGCTCGATGCCGGCACATCGCTCGATGTGAAGATCCCGGCGGGCACCCGCGACGGGCAGATCCTCAGACTGCGCGGCAAGGGCGCCAAAGGTTCGGCAAAAAGTCAAACCGGCGACGCGCTGATCGAGGTGAAGATCAAGCCGCATTCGTTCTTCAAGCGTGACGGCGACGACATCCGTGTCGAGGTGCCGATCACCATCAGGGAGGCTGTGCTCGGCGGCAAGGTCAAGGTGCCGACGCCGGCGGGTTACGTGAACCTCAACCTGAAGCCGGGCACCAATACCGGAACCGTCCTGCGCCTCAAGGGCAAAGGGGCTCAGGGAGACGGCGGCAGGCACGGCGATGTGCTCGTGTCGGTCAAGATCGTCCTTCCGGAAAAGCCGGATGCCGACCTCACCCGCTTCATGGAAACCTGGTCTGAACACGCTGCCGGCGATCCGCGGCGCCATCTCAACCTTTAACGCCGCCGTCTTAACCTTCAGGCCCACCGTCTTAACCTTCAGGAAAGACGGAACTTTGTACTCCGTCACACGTCTTGTAAGACGAAAGCCACGGTTGAAACATCCGGCCCGGTCAGTATCCTGACCGGAGCTGGAAATGCATCTGTTAGGATAAGATGACTGAAACTGATTTTCTGAATGACCGTCCGACGATCCTCCTTATCGAGGATGACCTGCTACTCGCGATGGATATGGAAGATCATCTACTGCAAACCGGTCACAAGATCGTCGGCCCCTTCGGTTGCATTCTCGACGCTCTGGACGCGATCCCGCGCAATGATCTTGCCGGTGCGATCGTCGACCTCAATCTTCATGGGGAATTGTCGTTCCCGGTCATCGAGGCACTCCAGGAGAGAGAGGTTCCCGTAATCATCTGCAGCGATAACGCGGAATTGCCGGACTTGAAAAACGGCCTTAAAGACCTCCCCATGCTGCCGAAGCCGTGGAATAGCCAGAAGCTCAACCGACTGATGAAGGAAACATTCGGCGCTCGCAGCAATGCCTGAAGTCCCGGCATCGGCCGCCGGCGGATCACCACCTCACGAGACGCCGGAAAACTTCTGCGCCACCCAATAACCGACGACCGCCGCAAATCCGGTGAGGCAGGTGCCCCAAGCCATGTCGACGGCACTCACGAGCGGTGACCAGTTCTTCAGCGTCGCCATATTGGTCATGTCATAGGTGCCATACGCGATGAAGCCGAGAATACCTCCGGCGACAGCCGCCGTCGTCCAGCTTCCCGATACCAGTGCCGGCTGCACGGCGAAATAAACGATCCCCGCCACGTAGAAGAGATAGAACAGGCCCGCTGCGATGAAATTCGGCTGGTTCAGCAAAAGCTCGCCGATCCTGCTGCGATAAAAGCCGATCGCAACCGTGCCGAGCCAAAGGAAGTCGAGCCCTAGAAATGCGATGGCGGTGCCGAGATAGGCGAGAATATAGGCCATCACATTCCCCGTTCGTCAGATCTTGAGGATTGGCTGCATCAGTCGAACGATCCAGCTCGAAAATTTCAGCGGCGCCTCGGTGACGGCAAGGCAGATGCAGTCCTCGCCTTCCGTCGCATGCGGCGTATGCAACAGGTCGCCATCGGCTTCCTCGATATCACCGCGCGCAAACAGATCATCGCCGTCGCGGAAACTTCCGGTCAGCACCAGGGTCAGCTCCCGTCCTTCATGCGTATGTTCCGGCACCGGTTTTCCGGCGGGAATTCGCAGCAGTCTTACTTGGGTGTCGCGATCGCCGGTATCGATCAGGATCTGGTAGGCGCCGCGCCCGAGCGCCCGCCATTTGAGATCGGCCAGATCGCCACCCACATAGGAACGCAAGGGTTCGGGAAGCACGGCCACCTTGCGCTCGCCGGATGGATGCCTGGATGAAGGCCCAGATGAAGGCGATGTGACGTCCTCGGCCTTCAGGTCGAGAGCACCGGTTTTGAACCGCGCCCACGCCTCGTCCTCGTTACCGCTTTGAGCTGCCTTGTCGAGAAGCGCCCCGGCAGCCCCCTCGATTGTTGCAAGGCGCTGCCGACATTCGGGGCAAAGCGCCAGATGGCTTGCGACGACGAGGCTCCAGCCTTCGCCGAGGCTCCCCGACGCGTAGTCGACCAGGAAATCGTCGCTAAGGTGGTGCTTGACGCTCATAGCCGGCCATCCAGTGCTGAGCGCAGCTTCTCGCAGGCAAGCCGGATGCGCGATTTCACCGTGCCGAGCGGAACACCGAGATCATGCGCGATCGTTGCATGCGACGCTTCGTCGAAAAATGCACGCCTCAACACATCGAGCTGTTCGGCAGGCAGCGTCGCCATTGCGCCGCGCAGCAACTGGGCTTCCTGAAGCTGCTGGAATTCCTGATCCGCCGGCGGAACGTCATCCGCCACGAAGGCCGGATCATTGATGTCGAATTCCGGCCGTTTGCGCCGAAAGGCATCGATCCTGATGTTTCGCGCGATCGTGTAGATCCAGGCTGAGACATTGCCGCGGGCAGGATCGAACTGTGCGGCCTTGTTCCAGACGGCCGTCATGGTTTCCTGCATCAACTCCTCTGCCGCCTGACGATCCCGTGTCTTGGAAACCATGAAGGCGCGAATGCGTGGGGCGTAAAAGCGGAAAACGCCTTCGAACGCCTCGACGCTGCGCTCGCGCCCAACGATGGAAAGCAGCCGGACCATCTCGCCTTTCGCAAGATCGTCGACCGACAAGCCATCGAAATTCTTGTTTTTCATCCCGAGCCCATGCACCACGCGACCGCCCAGCCTTGCCGCTGCCGGTCGCATCTTTTGCCACTTATTAGGCGAGATAGGAATACTCAGGTTCATGGCAAGCATTACGCCGCGCCAAACAGGCCGGATCACGTCGCTTTCAGAAAAATTCCGCAGATCCAGTTGGCACCCAGTCTCGTAGTCATGCTCAGATATATGAGAAGATTGAGGGATGAGGACTTTGGCCGGGATGAAATCACCCCAGACGGCGCGAGTGGCGGTCATCGGATCGGGCGTCAGCGGCCTGTCGGCCGCATGGCTGCTATCGAAGACCAGGGACGTGACGCTTTATGAAAGCGCCGACCGGCTGGGCGGCCACGCCCATACGGCGACGGTTTCGCTTGGCGGGCGCAGCGTCGCCGTCGATACCGGCTTCATTGTCTATAACGAGGTCAACTATCCCAATCTGGTGGCGCTTTTCGATCATCTGAACGTGCCGACGCTGAACTCGGACATGTCCTTTGCCGCCTCTATGGACGGCGGCGGTTTCGAATATAGCGGAACTAGCCTGAAGGGCCTCATCGGCCAGAAACGAAACCTGCTTCGTCCGCGTTTCTGGAAAATGCTGCGCGACGTCCTCAAATTCTACAGGCAGGCCCCGGCCCTGCTCGATCGCCCCGAGACCCAGAACTTGACGCTTGGCCAATACCTGCGCCAGGAACGCTATTCCGCCGCCTTCATCGATGACCACCTGATCCCGATGGGCGCCGCGATCTGGTCAACGACGGCACGCGAGATGCAGGATTACCCACTCCATGCGTTCCTGCGCTTCTTCGTCAATCACGGCCTGCTGCGCCTGTCCGGACGTCCGCAATGGCGCACGGTCGATGGTGGCAGCCGGGAATATGTCAGGCGTATCGCTGCCGATTTTGGCGGTACGATCAGGCTCAACGCGCCGGTTGTCTCGATCCGCCGCGACGCCAATGGCGTGACCGTCACCGATGCCGGCGGCAATGCGGATATCTTCGACGATGTCGTCATCGCAGCCCATGCCGACGAGGCACTTGCCATGTTGGCCGATGCGGGCGAACAGGAACGCAATCTGCTCGGCGCCTTCGGTTACACGCAGAACAGGGCTATATTGCACAGCGATCCGTCGCTGATGCCAAAATGCCGAAATGTCTGGTCGAGCTGGAATTACCTGAGCGGTCGCCGCGGCGCTGACAATCAGGCGCTGTGCCTCAGCTACTGGATGAACCAGCTGCAGAAACTCGACACCACCCAAGACCTGTTCGTCACGCTCAACCCCAATCGAGACCCACAGCCCGATCTCGTGCATGGCATCTATGATTATACCCATCCTCGCTTCGACGGCCGCGCCATAGCAGCTCAGAGCCGCCTGTGGGAATTGCAGGGCGTCAACCGCACATGGTTCTGCGGCGCCTATTTCGGCAGCGGATTTCACGAGGACGGGTTGCAGTCCGGTCTTGCGGTCGCCGAGGCACTCGCCGATGCGCGCCGCCCCTGGACGGTCGAAAACGAGTCCGGCAGGATCCATATCGCGAATTTCAGGCCCGAAACACGGGAAGCCGCCGAATGACAGAGACCTCCAGCCTCTACACCGGCGATGTCGTCCATTCGCGGCTGAGGCCGAAAAAGCATAACCTGCGCTACAGCGTTTTCTCGATGCTTCTCGATCTCGACGAATTGCCGGGACTTGATCGGTCCCTATGGCTGTTCTCCACCGACCGCTTCGGCCTTTTCAGCTTCTGGGAAAAGGATCATGGGTCCGGTCTCGAGAAAGACCTGAAGCCCTGGGTCGCACGACAGCTCGACGAGGCGGGTCTTGCAACGGACGAGCTACGGGTAAAGGTGCTCTGCTATCCGCGCATTTTCGGTTACGTCTTCAATCCGCTGACCGTCTATTTCTGCTACGGCCCAAACGATCATCTGCGCGCGATCATCTACGAGGTCTGCAACACCTTTCACGAACGCCATTCCTATATCATCCCGGTCTCGCCCAAGGCTGCAATCGATGACGGCACCGGCGCAGACGGTCTTGTCAGCCATTCCTGCGCCAAAAATCTCTATGTCTCGCCGTTCATTCCGATGGACTGCCAGTATGATTTCACCGTCCGCCCGCCCGCCGACAGGGTGCGCATCGCCATCAAGGAGTCCGACAAGGACGGCATGCTTCTCTACGCCATGTTCCAGGGTGCTCGAAAACCGCTGACCGACCGCACCCTCGCAATGGCATTCCTGCGTTATCCGCTGATGACGCTGAAGGTCACCGCTGCGATCCATTGGGAAGCTTTCAAACTCTGGGCCAAACGCGTGCCGATCCACCGTCATACCCGCGCAGCCGCTCCCCGCTCGGCCACTGTCGTGACGAGAAGCGAACCGTCTGAAACCCGCTGATCCGGCTTCCGGCCAGACGGCCTGAAAGTTTTATGTCACCCGACGGAGACAACATCCTTCGGTTTGCGGTCGATGAAGCGCCGCGCGATCAGCCAGCAGCCGGCGGCCCATGTCGCACCGGCACACCAGCCACCCAGGACATCGGTCGGATAATGCACGCCGAGATACAGCCTCGACAGGCCGATGATGAAGGTCAGGAAGATACCCGCCGCGATCATGAACACCCGCGTCGAACGATATTGCTCGGCGCGTGAAAGCAGCGCCGCCAGCGTCAGATAGGTGACCGCCGACAACATCGCATGGCCACTCGGGAAACTCAGGTCGTGAACCTTGACCAGATGCGGCACGATTTCCGGCCGCGGCCGGGCCACCCCGAGCTTGAGCACGCTGCTGACGACCCAGCCACCGGCAATCGACAGGAACATGAAGGCGGCAATCGCCTTTTGCCGGGCAAGAAGAAGATAGACCACCGCCATGGCGGTCATCAGCGACAGGACCGTCACGCCACCCAGCGCCGTAATATCCTTGACCGCATGCGTTACCCAGGACGGCGCGATCGGCAAAGCAAGGTCGCTCGTCTGCCGGAATGCCAGCAGGATTTCCTCGTCGAAGGCATGCGTGTCGCCTTCCATGACCTCCCCCGTCAGCGTCAGGAAGGCGAAGAACCCGCCGGCCACGGCCGCAAAGGCAATAAGCCCGAGCGGCTCGAACGTCATGAACCGGTCGATGAGCCTTTGACGGACGGACTGATGGGTGGGCATGCGCGCTCGCTGATCGGTGAATGATCCGGGTTAGGTAGGGGGCCGCTGCAATCCCGCAAGAATTGACAGCCAACCAATCCCGGTTTCTGCACAAATTGTGGCGAATTTCGCAGGCGCAGCATGCCAGCTGGAACCTTGCCCGCTCATACTGCGTTTGCCGCACATTCCCTGCCAATATCGAGAGGCCTGTCGTGGCTCAAACTCAGCGCGCTCCGCAAAATCATCCCGACGCAACCGAAGGCAACCAGATCGACCCCGCCGAAATTCGCGACCAGCCCGACGAGGGTGCGCCGACGGATGGCGAGACTGCGGATCAGGATGCGCCGAAGACGTCGATCTTCAGGCGCCATCCTGTCTGGATCGCCGTAATCGTGCTGACCGTGATCGCCGTCGCGGTGGCATGCTATTTCGTCTGGCTGGTCTTTTTCCACCCTTATGAGACGACCGACGACGCCTTTGTCGACGCGCGCAGTTTCTCCGTCGCTGCCAAGGTCTCCGGTTATCTGGCCGATACGTCCGCAACCGACAACCAGCATCTGGCGGCCGGCGCGGTAATCGCCAGGATCGAACCGCGTGACTACCAGATTGCGCTCGATCAGGCCGATGCCCAGGTGGAATCGGCAAAAGCGTCGATCACCAATACCCAGGCGCAGATCGAGGTGGCCAAGGCATCCGTCGACGAAGCCCGCGCCCAGCAGTCGTCGTCGGAAGCCGCTTTGCAATTCGCCAGGGATGAAGCTGCCCGCCAGCAACAGCTGCTGAAAGGCGGTGCCGGCAGCCTGCAGACCTCGCAACAGGCCGATTCCAACCTGCGCCAGGCGCAGGCGACCTACGCGCAGTCGGGCGCCAGCGTCACTTCGGCAATGAAGAACCAGAACGCCGCCGCAGCGCAGAAGGCGAGTGCCGAGGCGAGCCTCAAGGAAGCTGAAGCGCAGCGCGAAACCGCTGCCCAGAACCTCAACTACACGACGATTACCGCCGCCCAGCCAGGCCGTGTCGTCAAACTCTCCGGCGCCAAAGGCCAGTTCATCCAGGCCGGACAGGCGATCGCCATGTTCGTGCCGGACGACATCTGGGTCACCGCCAATTTCAAGGAAACCCAGTTGGCCAACATGCGTCCCGGCCAACCCGTCGATCTCGTTATAGACGCCTATCCGGACCACCATCTGCGCGGCAAGGTCGTCTCGGTCCAGCCGGGATCGGGCACCGCCTTTTCACTTCTGCCGGCCGAAAACGCCACCGGCAATTACGTTAAGGTCACCCAGCGCGTGCCGGTCAAGATTGCCGTTGACGAATGGCCGAAGGACGTTGCGATCGGCCCCGGCATGTCGGTCGTCCCGACCGTCACCGTCAGGCCGAGGGACTAGTCATGGCAATGGCAGAGGCCGGTGGGGCAAACAAAGGTGGCGGCGCTCGCACGGGCGCGGCGAAAGCCACCAATCCGTGGCTGGTGGCGATCGTCGTCGCCGTCGCGGTATTCATGGAAGTGCTCGACACGACGATCGCAAACGTTGCCCTGCGCTACATATCGGGCGGCCTCGGCATCAGTTCCGATGAGGCCTCCTGGGTCGTGACGACCTATCTCGTCTCCAATGCGATCGCTCTGATCGCCTCGAGCTTCATCGCCCAGCGTTTCGGCCGCAAACGTTTCTATCTCATCTGTCTTGCCATTTTCACCATTGCCTCCGTCATGTGCGGCCTTGCCTGGGACCTGCCTTCGCTGCTGATTTTCCGCATGATCCAGGGTTTTGCCGGCGGCGGCATGGTACCGGTGTCGCAATCGATCCTCACCGATGCCTTCCCGCCGCAAAAACGCGGCCAGGCCTTCGCCATCTTCGGCGTCGCGGTCGTTGTCGCCCCGGTTGTCGGACCGACCCTCGGCGGCTGGCTGTCCGACAATCTCTCGTGGCACTGGTGTTTCCTGATCAACGGCCCGGTCGGTATTTTTGCTTTGGCGCTGGTCTATTTCTTCGTACAGGAGAGCGACGACGCCAGACGCAAACGCGAAGAGATGGTCAAGAAGGGCATCCGCTTCGACCTTGTCGGTTTTGCCCTGATCGCAACCTTCCTTGGCGCGCTGGAGTTGGTCCTTGATCGCGGTCAGGTCGAAGACTGGTTCGATTCGACCTTCATTATCGTCACCACCACAATCTGCGTCACCGCCCTTCTGGCTTCGATCCCGTGGCTGTTGACGAAGACGAACCCGGTCATCGATATCAGTCTTCTCGCCAGACGCCAGTTCGTCTCCTGCATGATCGTCATGCTGGCGACCGGCGCGATCCTGATCGCCACGACCCAGTTTGTGCCCCAGGTCTTGCAGGAAAACTATGGCTATACCGCAACTTGGGCGGGGCTTGCGCTGTCACCCGGCGGCCTTGTGACCATGTTCATGATGTTCATGGTCGGGCAACTGACGTCGATCTTCCAGCCGAAATACCTGATCGCCATCGGCGCCGGCATCATCGCCTTCGCCATGTATGACCTGACGCGGCTCAATCCGGACCTGAATTTCGGCTTTTTCGTCACCTCCCGCCTTTATCTCGGCCTTGGCCTGCCGCTGATATTCATCCCGATCACGGCTGCATCCTATTATGGTCTCAGGCCCGATCAGACCGACCAGGCATCGGCACTGATCAATGCCGCCCGCAATACCGGCGGATCGATCGGCGTCTCGATCGCCTCGAACGTGCTTGCCCATCGCGAACAATGGCACCAGAGCCGGCTGGTCGAACATGTCGTGCCGTCGGATCCGGCCTATGTCGAAACCCTGCGCAACCTGCAGAGCTTTTTTGCCGAACGCGGCGCAAGTGCCATCGACGCACAGAACCGGGCAATCGGCTATATCGGCGAACAGGTTCAGCAACAGGCAAGCTACCTCGCCTATATTGATGTCTTCCAAGTGTTGGCGATCATTTCCGCCTGCGCCATACCGCTGGCCCTGATCCTGAGAAAGGTCGATCTGAAGGCAGGCAGTGGCCCGGCGCATTGATCGCCTGCCCTTGATCGGCTCATTGAAGAGCGCGCCCCATTGACGGTTGCACCCGTTGACGGCCAAACCTGACGAAGCGCAGCCAGAAGGAAATCTCGATGCCGCAGACGGTGCTTTCCATCTCTACCCGTGGCCAAGGCCTCTACGAATTTACCGAGGAGGTCGAAAACTTCGTCCGCAATCACCATGTCGGCCAGGGCCTTCTGACGGTTTTCGTGCGCCACACGTCCTGCTCGTTATTGATCCAGGAGAATGCCGACCCGGAAGTGCAGCGCGACCTGAAGACATTTTTCGCCCGCCTCGTTCCTCCCTCCATCCATCCGGACATGGCCTGGGTCGTCCACACAGCCGAAGGCCCCGATGACATGCCCGCCCATATCAAGGCGGCACTGACCGCGGTCTCGCTCGGCATTCCCGTGAGCGGCGGCCGGCTGATGCTCGGCACATGGCAGGGCATCTACCTGTTCGAACACCGCGACCATCCGCATCGCCGCGAGATCGTCCTCCATCTGTCGGCCTGAAGCCCAGCCGATCTTCCACCTGCAGGTTTCACCCGCAATATTCGGCAATATTGCGCAATGAACCGCTCATGAACGTCTCCTTGGGCCTCCGTTCAGCCTCGGGCAGCTAGTCTTTGATCATCGCCTTGCGGGCCTGGACCCGAGGCGAAAGAAAAAAGCCTGCAGCAACCGGAGGATCATCCATGACCAGCTTGCTCACAAAGATCGGCCTTGCCGCCCTCGTCGCCCTTGGCAGCCTTACGGCAACCACATCCTATTCCGCCGCATCCGAACCCGGTTTCGGCCAAGGCGGCATGGGGACCTATGTCCAGTACCGCGACGATCACCGCGGCCGCGACCGTCACCGCCATCACGGCCGTCCGGGCTGCTCGCCGGGCTGGGCGGAAGAAAAGGCATCCCGCATGGGCCTGCGCCACGCCCGGGTGGTCGATGTTTCGAGACGCGCGATCGTCGTGGCCGGCCGTGGCTGGCATGGCCGCGACCGGATTGTCTTCGCCAACGAACGTGGCTGCCCGGTCATTCGCCGTTAACCCGGCCCTCATCGCCCAACAGGAAAGCCCGGCCATTCGCATGGCCGGGCTTTTCATATCCACCATCCGGATCATGTCATCTGCCGATGGAGCGATGGAATGATCCGGCTTTGTATTTCCATACGCCTCGAGGCGTGAAACCGCTTCGCATTTCGCGGCAATGACCCCGGTGGCGTGAGAACTTACTGCTGCAACGAGAAGGTCACGTTGACGGTGACGTTATAGGTGCTTTCACCGGCTGCAATAGGCACGCTGTCGCTGGCCTCCTTGGACATTGCCATGCGCATCATCGGCTGCGCCATCGGACGCACCGAATTTTCGCTCATTTCGATGATCCGGCCGAGCTTGATGCCGGCAGCCTCGGTCAGCGTCTTCGCCTTGGCGAGCGCCTGGGCAACGGCTTTCTTCCGCGCCTCGGTCAGCGCCGCTTCCGGATTGTCATTGGTGAAGCTGATCTGGCCACCTTCGTTGACGCCGAGCTTGACCGACTGGTCGAGCAGCCCGCCGAGCTTGGAAAGATCCCTCACCCGCACGGTCAGCGCATTGCTGACCTGATAACCGATGATTTTTCCAGGCTGGGTATTCCCGTCCTTGGCATCGGTCTGCTCGTGGCGCGGAAAAATCTGGAACTGGCTGGTCTGGATGTCGCGCTCTTCGACGCCCCGCTCATGCAGCGCGCCGACCACATTGCGCATCGCCGCATTGTTGGCGGTCAGCGCCGCCTCAGCGGTATCGGCCTGCTGCATCACGGTCAGAGACAGGATCGCCATGTCCGGCACGACGGCCATCTCGCCCTCCCCGGATACGTTGATCTGCGCCTCGCGCGGTTGGCCGCCGTCCTGCGCAAATGCTGCATTGAACAAAGGCGCCGCCACAAGTGCTGGCACGAATAGGGCGGCAGTGGCAAAACGGGTGACAGGGTTCATCGGCGCATCCTTGCTGGTCTCTTCAATTTGCCGCCCGGGCACCTGCCTGAGCAAAATACGGGAGCGGCATGCGGCACGCGCCATCATTGTGATGACACATGATTACTTCCTGCAATCCTATTGTGAAGCTAATGCGGCAACGGCTTGTGACCAGTGAAGAATTGCGTTAGAGCGAGCCTCACGGTGAGGCGAACCATTGCGCCTGACCGCTGCCATCGGCAGGGGGCCTGTAGCTCAATGGTTAGAGCCGGCGGCTCATAACCGCTTGGTTGGGGGTTCGAGTCCCTCCGGGCCCACCATTCCGTTTAAAAACGCTTAGATTTCAGTCTGATAAAAGACGGGCTTTCCTTGGGGGGACATCCAAGGGGAACATCGCCTTGCTCAATCCGGCCTACCTCGTGAAGTCACGGTGCGGCGTCTTCTATCTTCGCTGGCCTCTACCGAAGCAGCTACATCCACAGAAAAAAGCGTCCACAATCAAGCTTTCTCTACAAACCCGTGACCCACGAAAAGCATTGCGCTTGTCGCGTTCCCTGAGCCAGATAGGCGAACGATGGAACGAGTATGGAATTGCATACGGAATGCGGTACGAGGAACTTAGAAACGTATTGACTGATCATTTTCGGCGATTGCTGAACGAGGCTAAGGCCGAGATGAATGATACGGGTCCCCTGAACGAGTTGGATAGACAGGCATACCTGACCGGCAAACTTGTTGCTAAGCATGCGAGGAAAACGGACACGCCCTTGTCGCTGGTCAAATCAGACGACGACCTTCTGGCACGCTTCATCGACAAGTATGATCTAGATATTCAAACGGACGGTTCGCAATACGACTGGCTAGATCGAGAAATGAAGCTGTCTTACCACGGCTTCGTCAAAGCCGTCCTTGCCTACGATAAGTCGTTACGGCGCTACGATTTCGAGTGCGAACCAGGATCACCCACCAGTGACATGATCCGGCCGGATAGGGCTACGGGCATGTCCATTAATGAAGTAGCCACCGCCTACAGCAAGGAGAGGCAGCGCGGTAACGCATGGGCCGCAAAGACTATCATCGAGAAAGCGGACCATACGAGGCTGCTAGAGGAGATCCTCGGTGGCGATACAGACGTGCGCATGCTCACAGCTATGGACGCCAAACGGGTGAAGGACACTCTGCTTGCCTATCCGCGTAACCGTTCTAAAAACCCATTGACGAGAGGCAAGCCCCTAGCTGATGTCCTCAACCTTCCGGGCATCGAAACCATACAGGTCGCAACTATCAACAAGTACCTGCAAACGTACCACGAGCTGTTCGAGTGGGCGAAGCAGAACCATCATACCAGTGAAAACTTTTTCTCTGGTCTTGCCGTTAAGCAAACCAAGAAGAACAAGGATGGCGATCGGGACGCTTACACCACCGACCAAATCCAGCTGATACTCCGAACTGTCGAGCACAATGAGCATGGGCTAGTGACCAAACCCTACCAAAAGTGGGCCACACTCATCGGCATCTATACGGGTGCCCGACTTGGCGAGATCGCGCAGTTGGATCTCAAGGACATTCGCAAAGAGGACGGTATATGGGTTTTCGATATGAACGAGGACGGGGATCGAAAGAGCTTGAAGACGTCTGCCGCTCGTCGTCTAGTTCCGATCCACAACAGCCTACTTGACGCTGGACTGCTCGGTTACGTACAGGCCATGACTGACAACCGTGCATCTAGGTTGTTTCCCGACTTCAAATACGACCCTAAGAACGGATGGGGACGCCATCAAAGCCGATGGTTCAACAATACCTTGCTTGTAAAACTAGGGCTAAAAACCAAGACCCGTGTCTTTCACAGCCTACGACACACGGTCAACACTCGACTGCTACAGGCTGGGGTTGCCGACCCTCTAGTAAAGTCAATCATTGGACACGAGCAGGATGGCATGACGCACCGACAATATTTCAAGGAAGGCTTCACCTTGCAGCAACGCAACGAGGCGATGCAGAAGCTCGACTACAGTGCTCCCAGCCGAGAAATTTGACGCACCCTCGGGACAGCGTTCCCTAATACAGCAAAGACACCTTGTAGCCGTACGTGCGGCTTCGGGGCATCTAAACCCCTCGTGACCAGGATTGTGTGCGATTGAAGCGACACCACTCTTCGACCTATGATCGGGAGTAGCCTGCGGCGTATGCAGCATCTTGTCTCGTCCAAAGGCTGTAGCCCGAGCCACATTGTTCAGACCTGATAAACGGATGTAGTTCAGGTGAAGCCGTGCTTCCTCCTGATCCTCTCCAGTTCGGCGTCTATCTCCTCCTCTTCTATCTGTTCGGGTGTCTTGTAGACTTGCGATGGTGGTGCATCCTGCGGCACGAGCCGGATAAACGCCCCGTTTATAAGGATTTCAGCCACGAAACCTGCTTGCGCTGCACCAAGGCACAGTGCTTTGACCTGACGTTGTGAAAGCGCCATAGCTTTATTTGCCAAGGTGGTCTCCTCTTTCCCGAATATGAACCGTGCTCCAAGCCAGTATCAGGGTGACACCTCTTGTGCGCCCTCGAATCAACAGGTAACGCAAGTTACTTGAGGTGCTTTGACCGCGTGGCAATCAACCACTGCTTCGCCAGCCTCGTCATTTCGGAAGCTTCCAGGACCCGCACAACATCGATCAAGGCGCACACCGTGCAAGGTGCCGGATACCGGAAACAGATACGGCCACGAGATATGGATATTTGTGAACGAGGTTGGCGCCAGCTTTCGTCGCACTTGGATGCGGAGATTGCGGCTCAGCTCCAAGCGAGGCAATGGAGAAGTTGACAGTTACCCAGCCGTCCGCCGCAGACGGTCAATAAGGGAATGGACATCTAGCTCAATGATGTCGGCTAACGCCAGAAGCTCCAGCAAATCGACCCGCCGTTCACCGCTCTCGATATTGGCGACGAAGGGCTGATGGCGTCCAAGAGCCTTGGCTACCTGCGCCTGAGACAAGCCTTTAGCACGACGCTGCTCTGCAATCGCCGCTACTAACACTTCCTGTCTTTTGGAGTGCAGCGTTTTCGCCATGCTCGGTTGACTGTCCCTTCAACCGTGCGGTAATCCGAATTTCAGATTATCCAAAAATCGGATATTTGAGCCGAGACAGGCTACGGGGCAGGCAGTTGGAAATCATCATAGTTGGGTTGCTGGTGTTCGCTGGGTACAAGTTCATTCGGCACACCACGAGAGCGGGCAGCGAGGCCGTTAGGGCGTACTCCTATCTAGAGGCCTTGAAGATCTGCGGCTCGGTAGAGAGCGCGAACAGGGATGCCGATACGATTATGCGTGACATCCATTCCGAAGAGATGAGGTGTATAGCTCTCGCGGCAAAGCACCACCTACGAGTGGGTCATGGCGGAAAACAACTTCCGTTCATCGGTTACGCATATCGGCGTGGCATGGAGACTTCCATGCCTGTTTGGTACCAGAAACTAGCACTTTCAGCGCCCGAGCCAATCTCGCTGGAGGCAATTTACGGACGCGCGAATGCGATAGCCCCCCAGGCTACTGAGCCACAAGCGAACGAGCAACCAAACACCTATGATCGCTATGCTGCCTTCTACCACAGCTTTGCAAACGAGGTTCATCGCCTCTCAGGCAAGAGTGGAGCACACTTAAACATAATCGATTTCATGGAAGACCAGCCGCTACGAAAGGCCCATCATGATGGGGTTGACCCACTTGTGCTTGCAGCTTCATTTTGCCACGAACACAACCTGTCGATAGAACGGCACCAAAGCTACGACAGCTATTATGATGCCTTCGCCCGCGAGCTTCAACGCTTTGCCTCTGACCCGACACAGTTGCGCAACTGGCTTGGTGCAGTCGATCCAGCTCGGATCAACAGTAGTTTCGAACGGGGCATTCATCCTCGCTTAGTGGCCGATGGATTCTATCACCATATGAGGCAGCAATAGCAGCGTGAAATTATTCATCCTTACCGGCCTAGTGGCGGCTGTCGGTTGGCAGCCTCTATTACCCCCGCCTCTCCTATCAACTCTCTCAAAAGCCACCGAGAATTGGGGTACAATTTGGATTGTGCGGGAGCGACGTACGCAACAACTGTGTCGTTGACGGTGACACGATTTGGAGTAATGGCATCAAGGTCCGCGTTGCTGACATAGACACACCGGAAGTCAGCAAACCTCGTTGTGCAGCCGAAAAAGCGCTGGGAGATCGTGCAACTGCCCGCCTACTGGAACTTGTGAATGCCGGGACGTTCAAGATGCAGGCATGGTCGGGGCGTGACGAAGATAGGTACGGGCGAAAGCTTCGAGTGTTGGTTCGGGATGGCCGATCTCTAGGTGACATCCTTGTATCCGAAGGCTTGGCAAGGACGTGGACCGGAAGGCGGCAGCCGTGGTGCTGAACAGACACCCAGTACCCCTGCAAAGAACAGACAAAGCAAGAAGACGAGCCTACTAGAGCTCGTACCGGAATGACAACATAATCAGAGCTTTACTTCAATTTTAGATTTTCCGAATATTCCCATACTTACCCCTGGGCGAGCACTGACGCCGTTCAGCAGCCCAACACCCATCCAAAACCTGTCATGCGCTCTGTCGAGCTTCTGTGCCTCAACACGACCCGACCTGAAAACCATTGCGCCTTTTAGAAATGCCGACCGACAGTATTTCGCTTGATCGTGCTGCGCCCTACCGTTCTTGATGGATCGTTCCGCATACAATTCTGGTAGTCAGGGCACTCTATTCAGCTGGTAGGCACTACGTGTCGAATACCGGAGGAAAACCTATAGATATAACTATGTTAATATCCGGATTTTCACACCGCCTGGTAATCCTATCATCCAACTAAGCACTATATACTCGTATAAACATATACAATCGTAATTCTTGTTGTATTAATAATATGGCTATCAACATGATATTGTACGTATTACAGTATGCATTACCCCACAATATAACTAGATATTAATTTATTTATTTATACCAGTAGTAATATATTATCTACAAATCGTACATTATATTTCATACTTATTGTACATTATCCTTGTATTCATTCTCATATATATATCGGTCATTATCCCTAGTATTCCCACTGGTACATTACTAGTACATAACTGTTCATATATCTATCCAGATATCTGCTTAGACCGATACGCCGCTTTATATTGCTAAAAGGGTCCACAAAGATCAACGTATTGATTTTAAACAATAAAGACGCGGGACATTGTTGTCCCTTCGGCAGCGGAAGGTCTGGCAGACAGGAAACCGCTAATCCGGTCCTGCCGTTCCGGTCCGTCGCCCGTTAGAGACCCCACCTCGCCAAAGCCGCTTCTGATGCTACCGGCGTATCCCTGATCCTCAGTATCGCCTGTCTGGACAATCCGGTGACCTTGGCAATCTCGGAAGCCCCATTGCCGATTGCCAGCATATCCACCACCTGCCGGTATGTTTCTCGGTCGTAACTGGGCTTCTTTCCCCGGTACTTTTCGGCGTCGTCTTTCTTGGCCTCTATTCCGGCCCGCTGAGCGGCTTTCGTTGCTTCGGCCTGCGCCTGTGCCGTTGCGGCCATGAACGCGATCAGCGCGTCCCTGACGGCCTGCTGTATCGGGTCTGTCGTCGCCCCATCGAACGTCATACCATTGATGACGGTTTTGATGACGACTCCCTCTCTCATGAAGTGCCGGATGGCGTCTGTTACATCCTCGTAGTTACGCCCAAGTCTATCGACCCACCGGACAACCAGCACATCGCCACGACGTAGCCTGTCATAGAGCCGCTTACCTTCCGCTCTGTCCCGGAGTCTGGTGCTAATGCCTGATACGGCATGGTCAGCAAATAGCTCGTCAATGACGAAGCCCGCTTGCTCTGCTTGCGTTCGCTGGTGGTCAAGCGTCTGGTCGATAGTCGATACACGGGCATACAGCACTGTCTTGGACACGGACTAATCCTCGTTCGTTAGGGTGGCGTCCGTTAAAATGCATGTCCGTTGAACGAAATCAACCCTTACGGATAGGTTTTCGTGCGCAATTCTGGGTGTACGCTACCCTATGCCCTTGCGGACAAGCCCCCCCTCCCCGCCTTATGTGGTTTGAAGATGTAGTGGGTTCTCGGCCAGTAAGGGCGGGCGCCGCACTGTGCCAAAATTCGGACTTGCGGGGCTGAGGGCACCCCATGGGGGAAGCGGCTGTACGGTGGGGCCTAGATACCGCCTCGTAAAATTTCGTCAGATTTATTCGCCAACACTTTGTAGCTTGTCGATAAGAGCTTGAGCTTTATCCCTCATATAGCCTGCATAAATCACTGCTTGACTAAGCAGGTCTGCATTCCAGATTGTAGCATCTGAGTGGACGCCACTACCCATAGCTAGTAGCGCCGATTTCGCCATTGCAGGCCTTTCGTTCGACCTAGTGAGCCTAGACCAGTCAATATTTTGGCTAGGGTTCTGGCTAAACCAGTCCGTCCTCTCAGCCATCTCCTCTTCACTTGCGGCATGGGCTTGTTCCGAGAAAGCAATGTCCCATGGCGACCTTAACTGGGCAGTTAGCTTCGACAGCTTCTCGCCAAATCCGGATGGTAACGATCCACCACCAGAACTCACGTCTATAACAAACTCCATGATCGCTCTCTTGGTCGGTTCGCTTCGCATCGTGTCTAGCGCCACGCCAAAGCGACGGAGTTCGTTATATGTCCTAGTAAGGATAAGTGTGTCTGGAACTTCAGTAGATACCCACCATAATCCATGAGCAAAGTCGTTACGCAAATCTCGCGCGTCTTTGATGCCAGAAAACAGTGCATCTACCTCCCTCCCAGAAAGGCCTGCCTTCGCTTTGAGGACGCCCTGAACGGCACTGCGACGATGGCCATATTCGAGAGGCGTCATTCCAGCGAGAAACGCTTCAGCCACACGCTGCCCACCTCCAATGGCAACGAGGGTTGCGCACTCCAGCTTAAAGTCCAATTCACTAATGTAACCGATGTATGTCATAACCAGAGCCGCTAGCTCTGGACGTGATTGCAAGCCGCTGGCACCAAAGCTGAAGTCCAGCACAAGACCTTCGTCAGCTATCGTCCTCGGTTTCGGTAGCTTTGGGCCAGACGGTTCCGACATCTATTGCTCATCCCCTGTATCGTAAGGCGGCAGGTCAATCATTCCGTCTGGTGGATTGATTATAGGGCTTGGGAACCGGGTGATTTCGGGCGCGTGGGGCCCGTGAGGCAATACTATGGTCAAACGGATCACGCCATCAATGCGTGTCACATCTGACACAAGCCAGTCGCATTTCACCGCTGTTCGAGGAAGAGTGTAGCCCTCTGGAAGTTGAGAGAAGTCATACTCCTCTCCGTTAATCACAAGCCGTTCTCCTTTACGTTCCAGCACAAGTCGGTCATCACGTCGCTGAGGCGATAAATTCACGTACACTGGCGTCGCTCTATAAAATAGCCAAACTTCAAACGGCCGTTTACAACCGTTAGTTTTCAGTTGGAATAGATTTACGTAACACAGTCGCCAACATCCTCGGCGTTAGATACTCCGTGATCGATTGAATGTGCTGTTCTGTGACGAGATCCCCTTCACGTAGCCCTGCGGCGATGAGCGCTTCGCTAACCCATCGCATCGACGCCGCTTCTTGAGACCGTGAGTGGGCCATTTCCATGAGTGGCGTTAACGCCGACTGCACTGCCTCGTAGTCGGGAGGCCAAGGGTCCCATTGCTCTAGCACCCACTGGAAAGGAAGAGGAGATTGTCCTTCATGATAGTATTTCCAAGTCGCATTATCGAAGGGGTTCGATACGAGGCAGGCAAAGATGGACGGAGGCGCACCGGCCTCGCAGAGCCTGAACTTCCAGCCAATCGCACCATATAGGCGGTAGTACCCAAAGGCTGCACCATTTGTGTTTGTACCGACCCAAATCAGGTTAGGGTTCGCCCCAAACTTATGCTCTATCACTGGAAGGCTGCGCGTGTCCAAAACCGCCAAGGCTGGGCTGGGATCCCCGTCGCCCCTCGAAAACACAAAAGAACGAGCATTATCGTATCTCCGGTCAAGTAGCTCGAAATTGCCTAATCGCTTCGCGAGCAGAACAAGACAAGCCTTTAACATCGCCTGCTGAGAACGGCCTGTGCCGAAGGCCAATTGGCTCGAAAAAGAAGGAGCAGGTACGATATGGCTCTTTCGAGCTCTAAGAATATCCGCCTTGATATGCTCCACGACGTCGAGCGTATCTTTGCCTATCCGCTTCGCAATACTCTTAGCAGCGCCTTCCGCCATGCTCTCAGCCTGTGCGTCGGAATACACGCCTATATTGACGCTTATACCTTCATCATCGCTCGTAATTTGAAGAGGCTTCTCGGGCCTCATGCGAACTTCCATCCCAGGAAGCAGGTCGAAGCGTTGCCCACTAGTCTGCAAGCCAAGTAGCGAGGGTGGGCCGTCGCCATCACCGGCAACAAGATGGCAAACGTTCCTAATGAACGAGACGCTTTCCGCAAGGTCGTTGTCTGGGCCGATACCCATCGTGTGATTGCAGCTCGGGCAGATAACCGTTCGAACAGTCATCCTGCCGCCAAGGGCATTCAGCAGAATATGCTCCGGTTTTGTTTGGCCCTCAATCACCTCTATGCAAAGGATGCAAGGGATGGCCGCAGGCGTCATGTTCCGATCCTTCATTGCTGACAAGCTACAGGTGGTAATGGTAGAGATTGCCGAAGTCACGATACACTATTTATCATTATACGGCGGGGAACCACTACCGTCGCGTGCGACCGGCGGCATAACTAAAATGCTTTGCCCGACACAGGAACAATATGCAGTCATCACTAATAGACAACCTCTCCCTACCTGCAGATGAAATCCGAAACTTCCAGATATTCTATCCGTACGCGTTCGGCAAAACGATAGAGGCGCTATCGTCCGGGCACTCGTTCGTCCACTACTGCAGCAGCGCGGCAGCGCAATCCATGATTGAAAACGAGCAAGTATGGATGAGAAATGTCACTTGGATGAACGACAGTTCGGAGATAGCACATGGCACAATGTGCTTGACCGCTGCTTTGGAGAGCGATGCGGCAGCCGAACTAGCGGACGCACTAGACGGACGCTTCCCGAACTTCACCACTGATTTGCATGCCATTCTTCGTTCATGGATACCGCATTTCGAGCAGGAAACGTACATCACCTGTGTGACCGAACAGCTACCAGACGAAGAGCAAATGGGCAGGTTGTCCATGTGGCGAGCATACGGCGCTGGGGCGAACCCAGTGGCTTTTGTGCTTAATAGCGGTCCATTTCTTCGCCCATCCGATGCCCTAGCTGCTTATACCAGTCCCGTTGCATATTTATCGCCTGCTCAATTCCTTGAGCAATTCACCAAAGTTGCCAGAAACATCATCGACAACATCGACTATCTGCAGGCGCTTGGCCGAGATCATGTATTGGCAAATCTGTTTGCGGCCTACAGGTATGCGATTATCTGCACCAAGCATCCGAGCTTCTACGAGGAGCGTGAGTGGCGGATTATATATCAGCCGACATTTCAACAATCCAAGCGGCTAATACCAGCACGCACGACAATTGCCGGATCACCACAGCGGATGTTCAAAATTCCTCTAGTCGATGTACCAGAAGAAGGCTTCTATGGGGCCACACTAGCTGATCTGTTCCGTAAGCTGTTGATCGGCCCCAGCCAGACTTCGCGACAACTCCAACGAGAGTTTGTTGCAATGCTAAGTGAAAAGGGCGTGGCGGACGCGGCCTCCAAAGTGGAAATATCTGATGTCCCGCTGCGCCTTTAAAACGAGAATTGAATAGATCGAGGACCACTGGCGGGGAGCGCGATGAAGCCCGACGACTTGGACGATGAGGAGCTGCTTTACATTGTGAGTCAGGCGGACAAGCAGCTATTTGATGCTGGAGCGGATATCAGACGCCGCCAATGGGAAGTTCCGCGTCAGGTCATGCAAAGCTTCGGCTACATCGGCTTCGTAATGGCAGGGCACGGGAAACCGAAGATCCTTGGTCGGATTGAGAAAGCGTTCGCCTCCATCTATCGGCGACAAGACATCGCCATGGGCGGCCATATCGGGGTCTTCATGTACAGGGATGTTTTTGCTCGTATCTCCATCCCTCATATTTTCGGACAAATGCGCATTGATCCATTCCAATTCGTTGAACTAACTGACGTACAGAAGAGGATACTTGGTACTGAACCAGATCAAGTCGCCATTTTTATCGACCAGTTCGTAGACGTCATTGATATCCAATACGGAACATCAGAGGTCAGGAAGCCATATTCAGACATGGAGCTAGTGGCTCGTTTTTTGGGTTTGGCTCGACTTCATCTGCATTCTGCATCCGCCGTATTGACGGGCGGCTACGATTATCGTGGTGCGGTGCAAGCGGCCTTGCTGGCTACCGAATTAGGCCTCAAGGCAGGGTTAGGAGCTTTGGGCCTTACTGAAGCAGCAATTAAGACGAGGTTCGGACATCATACAGACCAAATAGCCTCGTTTCTTGGCGAGCAATGGCATTCGTTCGATAGCGAGCGGGTCGCGCGAACTCTTGAAAATCAACCGCAGTATGTCCCCAATAGATACTCCGCCGAACAACCGGACCGCCGAGAGGTTGGTCATTTGGTGATGGGCGCTCAGTATGTGGTTGCTGAAATCGTGCGGCAGGTCAGTGACCGTAATTTTCGAAGCAATTTCACCCCCATCCCCTTGCGTAGCTATCCAATTTAACACGAACCGAGAAGCGCTATATTGCGCTGGCAGAGTGGGCGCAAACCCCGATACCTGCGACCATCATCGACAACGTTTCGGCTGCTCGCACGGCTCGAAGAGATAGCGACGTGAAACTTTGCAGACTACTACTTAGAAGCAGTCACCAAACTACAGCCCACCCCGGAAAGTCTTGAAATTTAGGAACTTATTTCTTTCCTTGCCTTCATGTATATCAGCTACCTTAATCCACGAGGCGTCTACTTGTTTTGAGTAAATCCGCCTCAGATCACTACAGAAATAAACTGCGCAGTCTGCACAAACGAGGCCATGCTCGTCATCGTCGGGGGAGACGACTTCAACAACTACAGGCTCGACAGAGAATGGACTAGTGCAAATAGTGCAATCGTCCGCTGTAAGGGTAAAGCGCTCATCCCTTTCGGTGATTGCGGGACTAAATAAATCTTCAAGCTGCCGAACCGCTGAGCTACCATCGCACATTGTGCCCCCTACCCTGGGCCCGAGCTTTGCGCAGATCATATTCACCACGCGACTATTGCTGTTCAAGTAGTCGAAGAATGCGCCAAATGGCACAACCGGAGAATGCGGGCGCCAGCGACCAAACTCATGGCGAAAAAACTTGCGGTCAAGGCCATCGGCATCACATCTAAAAGAACTGTAGGTAAGGTTCAATTTTTCTAAAATGTCTAGATCTCTAGCCTCATAGGCGCCAGCAGTCATAGTCATGACGAGCATGCCGAGGTCACCACAATAGAATTCCTCCAAAACATCCGACAACACCTCAGGATGTAGCGGAGCATCATCCATCGGCTTTAGCTCGCCAGCATAAATTCGTTTCACGCTGCCGTTTTCGATCACCTGAATTGTATACGTGGGAACGTAGAGGATGCCGTTTTGCATAGTCGCGGCAAAAAACAGAGTGAACAGACCAGTCGTTGGTACAAAAACGGATATCTCCACCTCTCCAAAGGGGAAATCCTTCCGAGCATCCTGAAGTTGCTGCGCAATTTGCGACGACCACGTGCTGTTGTTTACCAGACATTCGTCCAAGTCTGAGAGCGCAGTAGCGAACTCCGCTTTGTTTCTAAGGTCAACGCTACGCTTGAAGCGCTGGCCAGACGTGCCAGCCTCGCCACAAATTTCAGCGACTATCGTCTGATCGGTAAGAAGGTGATTTCGTTCGAACGCTCCACGTCGGAGAATAGCATCAATGGCCCATCCCTCACTATCGAGCAGTTTATTTTTGAACTTTGCCGGGTATCCGATCTCCAGATAATCTCGATCCACCTTGGGCTCAGCATCAAGCGCATATTCCTGAAGAGAGCAAAGCGCCTCCTCTTCTTCCATTGTTTCCAGAAATTCTTTCGCCTCCTCATAAACGTCGGGATTTTCCTTGATCATCTCAAGATATTCTTCGGCGGCCTGCATCTGCGGGACGAAGTAAATCAGATGTTCAAGACGTCTCATCTTCCCATCTAGTTCCAAGATGTCGTCCTCGGTAACCTCCGGTTTATCGTGGATGCGAGCCATCGCATGTGCTGTTGCAGTAACCGCACGTTCATGAAAGCCATTTGGAGCACTCATCAGAACGAGAATGTAGTCGCGAAGCCCTTTTGCCTGGCAACTTCTGTCGTAGCTCACGATACCTTCGTCCCGCCGTGCCACGCTGGTATAAAGGCTAATCTCATGCCATGGAGAGAGGACGCGCCCAGCGCTTATTTTCAGAGGCTGAACGTCTTCTTTTTGTATGCTGCCGCTTTTTTGATCGACAGAGATGCGCATACCGCGCACGTCAATGCTCGTATCGTGATGAAAACGCGAGAATGGTACCAGAAGCTCTTTCCACTCTGTCGAAACCACTATTGCTCTGATCTCGTCATCGCGGGCTTTCAAATGCTCTTTGACCGTTTCCACATACTTATAAATCTCGTGGATCGCCTGACGCGCAGCTGCATCACTGCGTTTCAGCTCAATGAGTACCCAGCGTCCCTTCTCGTCCTTTGCGAGAATATCTATAAAACTTCTCGTTCCCAATGAGCTGGGAATATATTTTTCAATTTGAATGAGAGATAGATCGGCATCGAGCGAATGAAGTTGCGAAGAAAGAATATCTCTGAGCTCAGCCTCAATCATATTTCAGTCTCTCTAGAGTAATTTTTAAGATTTATACTATAAATTAGTTGCAAGCTCACCATCCACATCACATTTAAAAATCGTAGAGGCGGCGCTCCCGCCATCGTTTGCTACCAAAAACCCGTTAGGCATTCGATCTACAGAAGTGAACTGGTCCCGCATGATTGCCCAACCATCCTCTTGTGAGACTTCGACTTCACCGGAGTTACCGCACTTGGGGCACTTAATTGAAATCACCCACCTATCCCTTGCCCCCATCGGCTGCTCCTTTCATCGTCAACACAAACACCACCTCGACTTCAAAGCAAGACGACACAGGCGGAAGATCTGCACCGGCAATGGAAATCCTGAGTTGCCTTACCTTTGCTTATGTGACAGATGAGCAGACCTAAAAGGGAGACATTGTGTCCCCCTAACCATCCCTGAAAGCCCGGCATCTAAGGGTTTTGAGCGATGGTGGGCGCTCCCTCCGGGCCCACCATTTCCACAATCTCACACCGGAAACGCAAGGAACGGCTTGTCCCCGATACATGGATGACGACCCCGTTCCGCTGTGTCGGCATGCCGGGCGCATGTCGCGGAGGTTGACAAGTTTTCGATTTCGTCACAGGGTTGCAGGCGATCGAATACTGCCTTCATCTCCGTTGTGACCGGTACGGTCCCTCAGCGAGGGAACAATGTCAGGCATCATCGATACCGATTTCGTTCCACCATCAGAGCGCATCGCCTATCTCAGCGCGGCGATGGAAACGTCGCCGATGCCTTACATCGACCTGTCGGGCTCGCGATTCGACAGCGACGATTTTCGCGTCCGCTTCGAATGCCGGATGATGGCCGACGCTTTTTTCACCAGCCTGCGCATGCATGACGTGCAGTTGAAGCGGCGTGACCGGCAGATTGAGCAGCGCCCCTGCAACCTGCTGCTGATCGCCATATTGCGCAGCGGCAGTTACGACCAGCATTTCGATTACCATGCCCCCTTCCCGCACGCAGGCCCCGGCGACATCCTGATCATCGATCTGGATGCGCCGCAAAGCGTCACGTTCGCAAACAACTCGCTGGTCACCTGCGCCTATGTTCCGCGCTGGCGGTTCGAACCCTTTATCGGAAAAACGCCAGTGCTTAGACCGGTGATGATCCGATCGGATAATGAACTGCACGGGCTGCTTGCTTCGACCCTTTTGTCCTGCGCGGCCATGCAGGCGAGTTCTGCAATGGCAGGCCATGTGGCATTGCAGACGATTACGCGACTGGCGATCGTCGCCCACGGCATGGACCCGCGGCTGTGCGAGGATCTCAATTCCTCCATTCTGGAAGGACGGCGCACCAGGGCAAAACTGTTCATCGCCACCCATTGCGCCGATCCGCGGCTTGATGCGCAAAGGGTGGCCGCCCATCTCGGCATCTCGCTGCGGTCCCTGCATCTTGCCTTCGAGCCGACGGGAACCGGTGTGTCCACGATCATCATGAGCACACGTCTGGCCTATGCCGATCAATTGCTCCGCAGCTTCCCGGCCCGATCGGTGCTCGATATCGCTCTGGAGGCCGGTTTCAACAATCTTGCGACATTCTATCGTGGTTTCGCCCGTCAATACGGCGTCCCGCCCGGCGAATATCGCAGCCTTCCCGCCGATCGCCTCCATCATTAAAGCCCTGCGCGATCTTGGAAACGCAATTGCGCCCGATGCGAAGACCCCGGCCGGTCATGCCCCTAATGTCGCCTGCAATCAGGCCAACCCTCATGGATAAGCCTGGGTGATTGGTGATCGCGAGGGCTGCGATGTCAGAGGCCTATATCATTGGCGCCGGGGGCACCGGCTTCCTCGTCGGTTTCGGCCTGATCTTTTCGATCGGGCCGCAAAACCTGCAGCTGATCCGGGCCGGCGTGCTCGACCAGTCTCCGCTTCTGGTCGCAAGCATCGGTTATCTCTCGGAATTCGCGCTCGTTCTGGCTGGCCAGCTGCTGGTAGGCGCGATCACCCACACCCTGCCGGTGATGGAAAACGGACTTCGCATCCTGGGCGTCGGTTTCCTCGTCCGCTGCGGCCTGGTCTCGATACTCCGGCAGGACGCGGCAACGCCCGTTCATTCGGCCGAAACGACGACGACACGGCAAGCCCTTCTGGCCATGCTTGCGGTGACCTGGCTTAACCCGCTGGTTTATGTCGAGATCATGTTCTTGACCGGTGCCGTTGGATCAGGTTTCCAGCCGGAATTTCGGCCGTGGTTCGCCGGCGGCTTTCTGATGGCTTCCGCACTCCGCTTTTATGGCTGGCCGCTCGTTGGCAAATGTCTGAAGAACTGGCTGGCAGCGGCACGAAATCGACGGTTATTCGACGTCACGGCAGGCGCATGTCTGCTGGCATCGGCTGCCCTGCTCGCCCGCCAGCTTCTGCTTTTGCAGCAATGGCCGGCACCGTGAGAAGGACCATGGTTCTTGCCGACGTAACCTTCGCCGCCTTCACCCTGTTTAACGCCCTCCAGATTGTTTCCTATATCCCGCAGATCATCGCGGTCGCACGCGACCGTCACGGAGCAACCGCGATCTCCTATTCGAGCTGGACGCTCTGGCTGGCCGGCGCAGCGGCAACCGTCGCCTATGCGACGGTCAACATCTGGGATGTCTGGCTGGCGCTCGTCAATGCCGTCCATGCCATATGCTGCCTTGCCGTCATCCTGCTGACGGCGTTCAAGCGATATGCCGGCAGGCAGGCCCATTGACTTCCGCCGGATGCATGACACCCTCGCCGCAGGATGATGCGGCAGCATGGGGGCTCGGCATGGCGGCAGACACAACGGCATCGGCGATCAGCACGGATATCGTGGCAAAACTGTCCGATGCGATCGAAAACCTGGAGACGATACCTTCGGACGAAATGCTCGTGCTTCTCAACGAGGCTCTGGATGTGATCCGCGAACTGGTGCAGATCACCGAGACACAGGCAATAGACTAGAGCTGCAGCGCTTTCCTGCCGGTTCTCCCGGCCAGTCAGTATTCCGGAAAACGCCGCGCCTTCCACTGGCTGCGCGGAACCGCATTGCCGACTTCGACACCGAAGGAGACCACCTTCGTGGCACCTTCGTCGATCTCGCAGCGGAAGCGGACATCGAACCACTGCGAATCTGCGCGAAACGCGGCATTGCGGATGTCGAGAACGTTGCCCTGAGGCAGTCCGTAGGACGGCAATATTTCCGGTTGATAGGCCGGCGACCCGTGCCGCAACTGTTCCCTCAGTTCCGTGGCGCAGAGCTGGCCAGCGCGCGCGCTGCGTGGAATGCCGCCCATCGCCGTCATCGCCACATCATCTGACGTGTCCCTCAGGGAGAAAAGGCGTTTTGCCTCCTTCAGCGGTTTTCCGCCCGCCTTTTTGTCGGTCGCAGGTTTGTCGCTTTTTGCAGCATCGGCCGGCGGCTGCGACGAAATCTCGGCCTGAATGCCGTCAGTGCTTCCCTCCGCACGGCTGGCAAGCGCATCTGCATTCGCAGCCGAAAGAACTTGCGGCGCGACGTTCTGCGGCAGCACCGGCGCGGCAGGATCGGCATCCTTGGCCAGATCGGCGTCGGTACCGCTTGCCACCTCGTCGGTCTTATCCGCAGGGCTGTCGGACGTGTCCGCCGCTTCTGCGTCGTCGGTCTTGGCAACCTCGCCCTCCTCCGAAGCATTGCCGTCCGGGGAGACCTTCTCCCCCTTGTCTTCGTCACCGAACGCAAAGACGGGTCTCAGTGCCGGCAAAGGCCGGCCTTGCGCCGGTTCGTCAGCCGCGGCATCGGCCGGCGGCTGTTGTGATGGCGGCTGCTCGGTCGGCGGCGGATCTTGCTGTTCGGCCGCCTTCTCCTCTGCCGGCGGTGGTGGTGGCGGCGTCTGCTTCTCGGCGGCCTCGGGTGCGGCCGGCGGTGGCGGCGGTTGTTCGGCCTGCGCCTTTTCTTCAGGCGGTGGCGGCGGCGATGCCGGCGCAACCTCCTCGGGTTTTTCCTCCGGCGGCTTTTCTTCCGCGCTCGCAGTCTGTTCGGGCGGCTTTGCGCCGGCCTCTTCGGCCTCCTGCTTCGGCGGTTCGGGTGGTGGCGCCGGTGGCTGCTTTTCCTCTTCCGGTTTCTCTTCCGGCATTTTCAGGTTCAGCGCCTGCTCCTGCGGTTTCTCCTCAGGCTGCTGTTCTTCGGGCTTCTGATCTTCCGGCGGTGGCACGATCTCGACGGAGACCGTGTCTTCTTTCGGTGGGGTCGGATCAGGGGCCGGAAGACGGGCAAACAGCGCGACCGCAATGATCACATGCAGTGCAACGGAGGCGGCAATGCCTCCATAAAGCTTGTGACGTGACTTGGGCGGCGCTTCCTGCATGGTTCCGATGTAGGATGAAAGAACGGCCGTATGAAGTCCCCGCCCCGGTTACCGAACAAGAAAAACCCGGCAGACTTTCGTCCGCCGGGTCTGATCTCGTAAAGTTGAATGGTTTCTCGCCGGCCTTAGCTTTCGAAAAACGACCGACGCTCGCTTATGGCCTAGCTATCCAGGAAGCTCCTGAGCTTTCTGGAGCGGCTCGGATGCTTCAGCTTCCGGAGCGCCTTGGCCTCGATCTGACGGATACGTTCGCGCGTCACCGAGAACTGCTGGCCGACTTCTTCCAGCGTATGGTCGGTGTTCATGCCGATGCCGAAGCGCATGCGAAGCACGCGCTCTTCACGCGGCGTCAGCGATGCCAGAACACGGGTCGTCGTTTCGCGCAGGTTCGCCTGAATGGCGGCGTCGATCGGCAGAAGCGCGTTCTTGTCCTCGATGAAATCGCCCAGATGCGAATCCTCTTCGTCACCCACCGGGGTTTCGAGCGAGATCGGCTCCTTGGCGATCTTCAGGACCTTGCGGACCTTTTCGAGCGGCATGGCGAGCTTTTCGGCCAGTTCTTCCGGCGTCGGCTCGCGGCCGATCTCGTGCAGCATCTGGCGCGATGTCCGGACGATCTTGTTGATCGTCTCGATCATATGCACCGGAATACGGATCGTGCGGGCCTGGTCGGCGATCGAACGGGTGATCGCCTGCCGGATCCACCATGTCGCATAGGTCGAGAACTTGTAACCGCGGCGATACTCGAACTTGTCGACCGCCTTCATCAGGCCGATATTGCCCTCCTGAATGAGGTCGAGGAACTGCAGGCCGCGGTTCGTGTACTTCTTGGCGATCGAGATGACGAGACGAAGGTTGGCTTCGACCATTTCCTTCTTGGCGATACGCGCTTCACGTTCGCCCTTCTGCACCATCGACACGATGCGACGGAATTCGGCGATCGTGATGCCGGTTTCAGTCGCCAGATTCTGGATTTCCAGACGGATATCCCGGATCGTGTTGTTCTCTGCCTTGGCGAATTCCTTCCAGCCCTTGGCGGCCAGATTGGCGATCGACTTCATCCAGTTCGGGTCGAGTTCCGCACCCTGGTACTGTTCGAGGAACGAGTCACGCTTGACGCCGTAGGATTCGGCGAGGCGCAACAGGCGACCTTCGTTCTGCATCAGGCGCTTGGAAATGTCGTAGAGCTGCTCGACAAGGCTGTCGACGCGGTTCTGGTTGAGCGACAGCGACTTGACCGCGGTGACCAGCTCGTCCTTCAGTTCCTTGTAGCGGCGCTCCTGGGCTGACGACAGCGTACCGGTGGCGGCAAGGCGTGCTTCGACCTGCTGGTCCTGCAGCTTCCTGAGCTTCTTGTAGGTGTCGGCGATCAGGTCGAGGGTTTCCATGACCTGCGGACGCAGTTCCGCTTCCATCGCAGCAAGCGAAAGGCTCGACTCGTCGTCGTCTTCCTCTTCCTCTTCAAGCGGCATTTCACCGCCGACTGAGGTGATGTCGTCGTCATTGGCGGCAGAGAAACGAGCCTTGCGGTTCTTTTCCTTCTCTTCGGCAGCCTTGCGGTCGGCCTCGATCTTTTCCGGGCTCTGGAACTGCGGCGCAGCCTTGGCTTCCGGACCCGAATAGGTCGTTTCGAGATCGATGATCTCGCGCAGAAGCGTCGTGCCTTCGTTCAGTTCGTCGCGCCAGATGATCAGCGCCTGGAAGGTCAGCGGGCTCTCACAGAGACCACCGATCATCGTTTCGCGGCCGGCCTCGATGCGCTTTGCGATGGCGATTTCGCCTTCGCGCGACAGAAGCTCGACGGAACCCATTTCGCGCAGATACATGCGCACCGGGTCGTCGGTACGGTCGGTCGGTTCTTTTTTCTTCGCGGTCGCGACAGCCGTGCCGGCAGAGGTCGTCAGCTCGCCGCTTTCGCTCTCGCCGTCCTCGTTGTCGGAGCTGTCATCGTCGTCGCCGGCGGGGGAAGCTTCTTCCGCTTCCTCGTCCTCGACAACGTTGATGCCCATGTCGGACAGCATCGCCATCGTGTCTTCGATCTGCTCCGAGGTCACTTCCTCCGAAGGCAGAACCGAATTCAGCTCGTCCATGGTCACATAGCCGCGCTTCTTGGCGGCCTTGATCATCTTCTTGACCGCGTCATCAGAAAGGTCGAGAAGCGGACCGTCATGCGAGGCTTCGCGTTCGTTCTCTGCTTCTTCGTTTTCTTTGACTTTTGTTGCCATGTACTTCGTCACTTTCCCTGAACGCCACTGCGCTTGGCCTGACAGGCCGCGCTCGTGGCCAGCGATGTAAGGCATCATGCCCTAATCGCGAATCACTTGCTCACTCGTAACGGAATGACCTTTAATTCCGAATTACCACAGGATGGCGTTCTGAACAGACCATGCCTGAAGCAATGCCGGCCGCACCGGCCCGCTTTACCCAATCCGCCTATCTTGCCTTGAAATGGTGATTCCCACAATTTAACGATCCGTCAAGCTTTTCCCCGGCGTTTGCACCAGAAAATTGGAAAAAGACGCGTCACACCTGCTTCATACAGGCTTGTTCACCAGTTCGACGCTTATTTAGGCGATCGTCTGAATTAGACAAGGGTTAACAAAAACACAAATTGTCGCCGAGGGTACCACAGGCGTTATTCCGGCGATATGAAGTGCCGGATCGGCTTCTCAATGGTTGACCGCCGCTCCCTTGACCCGGCCCGACAGGACACCGAACCCGTCGATGATTGCTTCCTGCGCCTCAAGCCGGGTGATCTCGTTCTGGATTTCCAGAAGCGCACGCATCAGCACCTCGCCCCGATCGGCTTCCTCCTCGGTAAGGTCGGCGATTTCCCGCTCCAGTTCGATTTTCTGCCAGCGAAGTTCCTTGTTGCGCGAATGCAGCGCCCGTGTCTGCCTGTAGGCCTGCAGCGCATCCTGTGGATCGGCTTCCTGCGTCGCCGTCCAAAGCCTGGCATTCCTGACCTGCTGGCCCATCGTCGTCAAAAGATCAGAAAAGCCATCGGCAATCAGGCCATCCCTGACGGCCTCGACCGAAAGCTTCACTCCCAGCCGCCCGACGATCGACAGAAGCGACGACCAGAAACGCTGCAGATCCCTGTTTTCGAAATCAACCGTCGAGATCTCGTCATATTCATCGAGCAGCAGCTGCGGATGGTTTGCGATGGTCAGCGCCAGCACCGTCTCGCGCAGCTCCGGCCGCGATTGCGATGAAAGCTTCAGCATCTGGTTGAGCCTTGCGCTGCCAGCCGTGCCGCTTTCGATCATCGCGCCGGCAACCGTTGATCCGGCCGGCTGCTGCCCACCACGACCACCCTTGCCGCGGGCGCCACCATTGCCGTTATTGTTGCGCTGGAAGCCCTGGCGACGATCGCCCCCGCCACTATTCCCTTGCGAGAAGAAGGAGCCGAGCCGGCTGCGGATATCCTGCTGATAGTGATAACGCACGCTTTCATCGGCGATCACCGACACGACCTGTTTTAACCGCGCATCGAGTTCGGCGCGCTTTTCCGGCGTATCGAAGACCGAGCCCGCGGTTTCCCGCTGCCAGATCATCTCGACCAGAGGTTTTGCCTCGGAAAGAACCCGGTCGAACGGCGCCCGGCCGTCATTCCTGACCAGGTCGTCCGGATCCTTGCCGTCGGGCAGCAGCGCGAAACTGACGGACTTACCGGGCTTGATCGCCGGCAATGCCAGATCCGCGCCACGATTGGCCGCCCGGATGCCGGCGCCGTCGCCATCAAAGCAAAGCACCGGCTGCGGCGTCACTTTCCAGAGCAGATCAAGCTGGTTTTCCGTCAGCGCCGTTCCGAGCGGCGCAACCGCATTCTCGACACCGACCTGATGCAGCGCAATGACATCCATATAGCCTTCGACGGCAATCAACGTGCCGCTCTGGCGTTTGTCGCCGGCCGCCTGGGCAGCCTTTCGAGCACGGGAAAAATTGTAGAGCACTTGGCCCTTGTGGAAGAGTTCGGTATCCGGCGAGTTCATGTATTTCGCCATCGCGTCCGGCGCCATGGCTCGGCCGCCGAAGGCGATCACCTTGTCGCGCGACGACAGGATCGGGAACATGATGCGATCGCGGAAATAATCGTAGGAGACCGGAATATCGGCCCCATGCCGCACCAGCCCGCAGGCCTCGATCTGTTCGCGCGGCACGCCTTTTCCGGCAAGATATTCCTTCAGCGCGTTGCGGCTCTCGGGCGCATAACCGAGCCGGAAAGTCTCGATCGTCCGCCCGGTCAGCCCGCGGTCACGCAGATAGGCACGCGCTTTCGCGCCATTGGCACTTTGTAACTGGTCCTGGAAAAACAGCGTCGCCATTTCCATGACGTCCTGCAGCGAAGTGCGTTCCTTCTCGCGCTTCTCGGCCTGCGGATCGGGCTGCGGCATGGCAATGCCGGCAAGATCGGCGATCTGCTGCACGGCCTCGGGAAAATTCAGGCCTTCGAGATCTGTGAGAAAACGAAAATGGTCGCCCGACACGCCGCAACCAAAGCAGTGGTAACGCCCCTTGCGGTCCTCGCAATGGAAGCTCGGGCTTTTTTCGCCATGGAACGGGCAACAGGCCCAGTAATCGCCACGCGACACATTCGTCTTGCGCCGATCCCACGTCACACGTCGGCCGATCACGGTGGAGATCAGCACGCGGTCGCGTATCTCGTCAAGGAACGTGTTTGAAAAGCGCATAATACCCTCGGCTAAGCCGTCCATATAAGCACGAGCCGACCGGAACGCTACCGCCAAGGCAAGTGCTGCCCGCTATCCACAGGCTTGAAAAACTACAAAACGTATATACACTGACGGTCCAGCGCAGGACGTGCTTTGTGAAAATCAGTCTCAAGGTATGACAGATGGACTCAGAGCAAGCGTTCGAGTGGGATGAAACCAAACGACGGTCTAACATCGCAAAACACGGCATTGATTTCGAGGATGCACTGTTCGCCTTGGCCGGGCCCCGCTTCGAATATGCCTCATCCAGGGATGGAGAGGATCGCATCGTGGCGATCTGCCTACTCGAAGACAGGCCGATCGCAGTTGTCTACACCATCAGAGGAAGCTCGTGCCGGATCATCTCCGTACGTGCGGCAAGACGTTATGAGCGAAGAGAATATTACACGCGTTACCCTGAGTGACATCCTTGCCAAACGCGCACGCGGCGAAAAGAGCCAGACCGACTGGGCGCGCGTTGATGCCATGACTGATGAGGATATCGAGCGTGCCATCGCCGATGATCCGGATTGGGCCGATTTCAAGGATATCGACTGGTCGAAGGCCGTCATGGTCATCCCGAAAACCAAGAAATCCATCTCGATCCGCGTCGACGAGGACGTGATCGACTTCTTCCGGGCGACCGGCAAGGGCTACCAGACCCGCATCAACGCGGTGCTGAAACACTATGTCAGCGAACAGAAGCGGCTCAAAAAGTAAGGGCAGGACACAACCGCCCCGCCCTCACCCGCAAATCATCCGAAGCCGTGCCTCAGCTCAACTTGGCCTTGATCACGCCCGAAGCTTTGGCGAAATCCATCTGTCCGGCATAACGCTCACGCAAGATTGCCATCACCTTGCCCATGTCCTTCATGCCAGCGGCACCGATCTCGGAAACCACGCCGGCAACGATTTCGTCCACCTTTTCGTCGGAAAGCTGTTCCGGCATGAAGGTCTTGAGGATCACGATTTCCTCGCGCTCCTGGGTGGCAAGCTCGGCGCGGCCGGCATCCTCGTAGATCTTCGCCGATTCCTCGCGCTGCTTCACCATCTTCTGCAGGATCTGCAGGATCTCGTCTTCGCTTGCCGCATCCTTGCCGACACCGCGATTGGCGATGTCGCGATCCTTGATCGCGCTCTGGATCAGCCGCACGGTTGAAAGCCGGCGGGTATCCTTGGCCTTCATCGCGTCCTTCATGGATTCGGTGAGCTTTTCGCGCATCATCTTCGTCAATCTCCGTCATGGCGGGCAGTTGTGTCCCGCAGCGCCCGTAAAGGGCATTTGCCGCTGGTGATAGATCAGCCGGGCAGACCGATCAATCTTTTCCCGCATCCGGCTATCGATTGAGGGTGATTCTTTAACCGATGCGATTGACCCGACGCCGCCCTTTGTTTATTTTCCCGCACCTGCACGACATTTGGATTTGAAGAGCCGCCGGCGAAAACGCTTGGCGCTTTTTCTGCGACAACAAGAAACCCCTGCAGCCTGTCTTCGCCTGAAGATCGGAACGATGGGTCAGAAGGATAGACATGACCGGCACAGCTCCCTGGACCCCGAAGAAGCCAACCGCCCTCCTCGTCCTTGCGGACGGCACCGTCATCGACGGCACCGGCATCGGCGCGACCGGCACGGTTCCGGCCGAAGTCGTGTTCAATACGGCGCTGACCGGTTACGAGGAAATCCTCACCGACCCGTCCTATCTCGGCCAGATCGTCACCTTCACCTTCCCCCATATCGGCAATATCGGCACCAATGACGAAGATATCGAAGACCTGACGCCTGCGGCCCGCCGCGGCGCCGTCGGCGTCATCTTCAAGGCCGACATTACCGAGCCTTCCAGCTACCGTGCCTCAAAGGACCTCGACAGCTGGCTGAAGAGCCGCGGCATTATCGGCCTCTCCGGCGTTGACACCCGCGCGCTCACCGCCTGGATCCGCGAACATGGCGCGCCGAACGCCGTCATCGCCCACGATCCGAACGGCGTCTTCGATATCGACGCGCTGAAGGCACAAGCAAAGGCCTGGAGCGGTCTCGAAGGCCTCGATCTTGCCAAGGAAGCAACCTCGGGCCAGTCATCGCAATGGTCAGAAAAGCCCTGGGTGTGGAACGAAGGTTACAGCGAACTGAAGGCTGAGGACGCCAAATATCACGTCGTCTGCGTCGATTACGGCGTCAAGCGCAACATCCTGCGCCTGTTCACCGGCCTCGACTGCAAGGTGACGATCGTTCCGGCGCAAACCTCTGCCGAAGACATCCTGGCCCTCAAGCCGGATGGCATCTTCCTGTCCAACGGCCCGGGCGATCCGGCTGCCACCGGCGAATATTCGGTGCCGGTCATCCAGGACATCATCAAGTCCGACATCCCGACCTTCGGCATCTGCCTCGGTCACCAGATGCTCGGTCTGGCACTCGGCGCCAAGACCGAAAAGATGCATCAGGGCCATCACGGCGCCAACCACCCGGTCAAGGATCACACGACCGGCAAGGTGGAAATCGTCTCGATGAACCACGGCTTCGCAGTCGACTCCAAGTCTCTGCCGCAAGGTGTTGAAGAGACTCACATCTCGCTGTTCGACGGCACCAATTGTGGCCTACGCCTGTCCGGCAAGCCGGTCTTTTCCGTCCAGCATCACCCGGAAGCCTCTCCCGGCCCGCAGGACAGCCACTATCTCTTCCGCCGCTTCATCAACATGGTGCGCGAGAAGAAGGGCGAACCGGCACTCGCCGAACGCTGATCGGAAGATCGATAGCGAAAAGTTTCAGGCGGCCTGCGCGATTGCGCCGGCCGCCTTTTCTTTTTCGATGACCAGCACCCAGAACCGGCCACAAAGAAGAATGGCGGCCGCCGCAAGGCCAAGCACGAAACCGTACCAGACCCCTTCGCCCTTCAGACCCAAGGGGAAAGCGAAGACATAGGCGCAGGCAAACCCGATCGGCCAATAGGCGATCAGCGCCAGGATCATCGGGATCCGTGTATCTTTCAATCCCCTGAGCAGCCCGGCGCCGACCGCCTGCAGCCCGTCGACAAGCTGGAAAATCCCGGCAATCACGATCAGCGGCGCAGCAAAGTCGAGCACCGCCTGAGCGTCCGGCTGGCTGACATCGAGGAAAAGCGCCCCGAGCTCGCGCGGAAAGACCGCAAAGACCAGCCCTCCGACCAGCGTGAAGATGATGCCGACGAGAAGCACGGCGATCGCGGCCCGCCGCACGCCAAGCAGATCATTGCGGCCGAAGGCGAGCCCCACCCTGACCGTCGCCACCTGCGCCAGCCCGAGCGGGATCATGAAGGCGATCGAGGCAAATTGCAGCGCAATGCCATGGGCCGCGAGCTGCTGCGTACCGAGCGTGCCCATCAGCAGCGAGGCGGCGGCAAATAGGCTGGTCTCTGCAAGGATGGTGAAGCTGATCGGCAGGCCGAGCAGCGAGATTTCCTTGAGCATGCCCCAGTCCGGCCGCCAGAAGCGCACGAAGATCTCGTAATTACGCATCTCTTTCTGGCTTTCGATATAAACGACCGCCAGCACGAACCCGAGCGTGTTGGCGCAGACGGAGGCGACAGCCGCACCGATCAGCCCCAGATTGGGCGCACCGAAATGGCCGAAGATCAGGAGATAGGCGACGATCGCATTCAGCACGAGCATGCCGATCGTCACGTAGAGTACCACGCTGCCCTTTTCGAGCCCGGTGACGAAACTGCGAAGCCCCATCAGCCCGAGTGCGGGAAAGATCCCCCATTGCATGACGCGCAGATAATCCTGTGCCAGTGCGGCGACATCCGGCTGCTGGCCGAGTTTCAGCAGGATCGGCTCGCAGAACCACAGAAGCGGCGCCGTCAGCGCGCCATAGGCGAACACGATCCACAGGCCCATGCGCACCGAACGGCGCACCGAGACCTTGTCCTTGCGGCCAAGCGCATGGGCGACAACCGGCACAACGGCAGCGCTGAAGCCGGTGCCGAAAATGAAGATGATGAAGAAGATCTGGCTCGCCAGCACCACGGCGGCGAGTTCCGTCGTGCCGAGCCAGCCGACAAGGATGACATCCGTCGTATTGATCGCCATCTGCGCCAGCTGCGCGCCGACGAGCGGAATGCCGAGCGCAAACGTGGCACGCAGATGCGCGCCCCAGGAATTCCCCCCGCTTTCGAATGCGACCGTTTTCAGCGAGCCCGACATCCAGAACCTCGACAAAAGAAAAAAGCCGCTTCCAGAATCTGGTCAGCGGCGTTGCACCTTGCCTATAAAGGAGGCACCGGAGATCAGCAACCCAGAAGGGCAATCCAGAAGTTTTTGTGCGACCGACTTCACGCAAGCTGATGGATCCGCTTTCCTTTGCCACCGATCACGAACAAGGCGACACCACATCCGTCTGTGCGGCGTCTTTTCGATAGGAGCGAGGCAGAAATTGCGTCTATATCATCCTGCAATCGAGGAAACGCGTGGGCATGATGGAACTGGTGTGGAATGGCATTGTGATTGGCATCGGCGCGACAATGCTGATGGATATCTGGGCGGTGATCCTTCATCTCGTCTTCGGGCAGGCCAAGCCCAACTGGGATATGGGAGGCCGCTGGTTCCGGCATCTGGCGAACGGCACGGTCTTTCACGACAGCATTGCCAAGGCGCAACCCTATGCCCATGAACGTGTGCTCGGCTGGACCGGCCATTACGTCGTCGGCATCCTCTATGGCGTCATTCTCGTTCTGCTCACTGGTCGCGGCTGGCTTGCCGCCCCAACCTTCCTGCCCGCCTTCGCCTGGGGCATCGTCACCATTGCCGCCGGCTGGTTCCTGATGCAGCCCGGTATGGGTCTCGGCTGGGCGGCATCAAAGACGCCGAACCCGACAAAGGTCCGCATCATGGGCCTGCTTGCCCACACGGTCTTTGCAATAGGCCTCTGGGGCACGGCGCTTTTGATCGGCTAGCAGCCGGCGAAGATCGCGGCATGCCGTCCCATCGGCATTCCGCTCCGTCTTACCTGCACCTGCGCAGGATTTCGCAAGGCGCGAGCCGGTTCGGGCCATGCCTCACGAGCCGGCGCACTGCACTTGGTGACGGCAGTCGGACAGAGACAATGTCAACCAGTTTGGCACAGCTGCCGGTGTTGACTTCCCGTTTATCGAAACGAACTAACATAAGCGCGCAGTGGCCTTGGGCCTGACGTGTCGAAATGATGCTTGCGTCGTCTAACAGATGGTGTTCCGCATGCGACTGAGTACGATCACACATCTGGCCTATGCGGTCACACTGGTTCTGACCGCCATATCGGCCTCCACCTTCATTCTTTCGGCGAGAAGCGCCTCGCAGGAGCGCGCCGCGATCGAGCAACATCTGGAGCTCGACGACCTTGCCGAAGAATTGGCCGTTTCGGCGGAAAGCCGCACGGACGAAGCCCGGCTTTACGTGATGCGCGGTGATGAGCAGCATCTGGCGAGGTTTTACGTCGACGACGACCAGGAAGGACGCCTGGAAGGCACGATCGGAAAGCTTTCAAGCCTTGGTCTGTCGCCGGAAGACATGGCGATGTTCGACGGGATACGCGATGCTGCGGATGCGGTCGACAAGATCGAGAAAGACGCCATCGGCGCCTATCGCACCGGCCGGCAAAACGATGCACGACAGGCCCTGTTCGGTGACGAACATTACCGCCTGCAGACCGGTTTGGTGAAAATGGTCGACGATGTCAGGACCAGCATTACCGCCAGATCGCAAGGGGTAATCGAGGCCGCCAAGGCACGCAGCGATTTCTTCGGAAACATCGCCAAGTCGATGCTGGTCCTGACCGCGCTGATGTTCCTCGCCGTCCTCTATTTCGTGCTCAGCAGGCGTGTCGCCCTGCCGTTGATCCGCATGAGCAATGTGGTCACGCGGCTCGCACGCCAGGACTATGACGTCGAGCTGCTCGACGACGGGCGGCGCGATGAAATCGGCGAGATGAACCATGCCATCCAGATCTTTCGCGACAATGGTCGCGAACGGGAGCGGCTTGATGCCGAGCGCCGCAAGGATCAGCGCATGAAGGACCTGATGCTGCAGATGATGCACCGGGTTCAGGCCTGCCAGAACCAGGAGGAACTGTCCGATGTCGTCTCGCGTTTCATGCCGCAGATTTTTCCGGATGCGGCCGGCCACCTGTTCGTCATCAAGGAACAGGGGGCGATCCTCCACTCCCTTGGGCAATGGCTGGATCCCGTCGCCTCCGACCTGCATTTTTCGATTGACGACTGCTGGGCGCTGAGGCGCGGACGCCCGCATCTGAGCGAGCCGGATGGCGAAGATGTCACCTGCCATCACATTCATCTCGCCGAAAGCAGCAACCTCTGCATTCCGCTGACGGCACTCGGAGACATTGTCGGCCTTCTGTATCTTGAGACGGCCGTCGGCAATCATACGTCACAGGCGGACCGCCTTTATTTCGAGCTTCTTGCGGAAAATGTCGGGCTTGCCGTTGCCAACCTTCAGCTTCGCCAGCGACTGATCGGCATGGCCAAACGCGATGCCCTGACCGGCCTTATGAACAGGCGGTCTCTCGACGAGACGCTCAACCGGCTGATCGAAAACCCCGGCGCCCCGCTGGCATGCGTGATGATCGACATCGACTATTTCAAGCGCTTCAACGATCAGTTCGGCCACGATGCCGGTGATGCCGTCATGCAATATGTGGCTCGCATCCTATCCGAGGTGGTGGGAAGCAAGGGCGACGTATTCCGCTTCGGCGGCGAGGAGTTTACGGTTCTCCTGCCGGGCGCCGGCGATGCCGATGCGGAGAAAGTCGCCGAACATCTCAGGCAATCGATCGAGCGCGCGCCTCTGTCCTACCGGGGCCGTCTTCTCGATCCCGTCACCATTTCGCTCGGCATCTCCACATCGCCATTGGCAGGCACGGTCTCCAGCGTGTTGGAGCGGGCAGACAGCGCATTGCTGACGGCGAAGAAGAATGGCCGCAATAGATGGATCCGGGAAGGTGTTGAGGAACGGGCCTGATGCCCGGCAAAACCGGACAGTATGACCCCGTCCGCCCGATCGGGGATAATCCCGATCCACTGTGAAAAACCTGCCCGCAGTTTCAGTCGCTTGGTCGGACGCCGGGCGGTTTTCGTCCCCGCCCCTTTATGCTCAGCGACAATCATCGCGTCATCGGGCGGGAAACCGGGTTCGCGAACCGGCCTCCTCATCCAAGTTCAGGGACCTGGTTTCCGATGATGGCCGCAACTGCCGGAAGGACGGGAATTGACAAGTCCCGGATGGAAAGCAGGAAACGGTCGGGGCAGGCAGAAAGCCTACCACCAAACCATCATACAAGCCGCCTGCCCCATTCCCGCATCAGCACCACCACGCCGGTTTACCCGCGTGGCTCAAACTGCTGCATAAAAGCCGTCAGGCGTCGGCTGTCACACATCACCCGAGAACGTGTCGCAGGCATTCATGTTGCCGCTGTCGAAGCCGCGCTTGAACCAGCGCATGCGCTGCGCCGAAGTGCCATGGTTGAAACTTTCCGGCACGACATAACCCTGGCTGCGTTTCTGCAGCGTGTCGTCGCCGATCTGCTGTGCGGCATTCAGCGCTTCCTCCAGATCGCCCTGGCTGAGCAGCCCCTTCTGGTCGGTATGCTTGCCCCAGACACCGGCGAAACAATCGGCCTGCAGTTCGACGCGCACCGACATCTGATTGGCCTGCGTCTCGCTCATCCGCTGGCGCGCCTGGTTGAACTTCGGCAGGATGCCGGTCAGGTTCTGAACGTGGTGACCCACTTCATGGGCGATGACATAGGCCTCTGCGAAATCGCCGGAGGCGTCGAAGCGCTGCGAAAGCTCATCGAAGAAAGCGGTGTCGAGATAAAGCTTGCGATCGCCCGGGCAATAGAACGGCCCTGTCGCCGCCGAAGCGTAACCACAAGCGGAACTGACCTGGCCGGTAAATAGCACCAGCGTCGGGTCCGTGTAAGTCTGGCCATTGGCCTTGAAGATCTGCGACCAGGTGTCTTCGGTGTCGGCAAGCACCGTGCGCACGAAGGCCGTCATCTCGTCATTGGCAGGTGTGCGTGGCTGCGCCTGCTGGGTGCTTCCGCTGCCACCGCCGCCCAGATCGATATCGCCGCCGGAAAGCAGCGTCAGCGGGTTGATGCCGGTGATCCAGCAGATGATCAGCACGACGACGATGCCGCCGATACCGAGACCACCGCCACCACGGCGGCCGCCTCCACCGATCGGAATACGCAAGCCGCCTCGACCGAACGGGCTACCGCCCATCGAGGCCCCGCGCTGATCCTCGACATTGTCAGACTGCCGCCGACCTTTCCACTCCATCCTGCCCACTCCTCGACGACATGAAACCTAATTTAGCGTCAATATAGCGCAGGCTTTCCGAAAGGCCATTCAGAATGGCCGAAAGACGACGCGGAATGGAACATCCTGGTCAGGCTGCCTGCAGTTGCTTCTTGCTCGGCAGGAATACGGTGAGCAATCCGATGACCGGCAGGAACGAGCAGAGGCCGTAGACGAAGACGATACCGTGGCTGTCGGCAAGCACGCCGAGGATCGCAGCCGCAATGCCGCCGACGCCAAACGCGATGCCGAAGAAGATGCCGGCAATCATGCCAACTCGCCCCGGAACCAGTTCCTGCGCCATGACGATGATCGCCGGGAAGGACGAAGCCATGATGAAGCCGATGATGCCCGACAGCACGATGGTAACCGGCAGGTTGGCATAAGGCATGGCAAGCGTGAACGGCAGGACGCCGAGGATCGAAATCCAGATCACCACCTTGGAGCCGAATTTGTCGCCGACCTGACCACCGACAACGGTGCCGAGCGCCACCGCACCGAGGAAGACGAACAGCATGATCTGCGACATCTGCACGGATACGCCGAACCGCTCGATGGCGAAGAATGTATAATAGCTGCTGATCGAGGCCATGTAGGCGTTTTTCGAGAAGGTCAGGATGGTCAGCACCGTGAGTGCGATCACCACCGTCCGCTTCGACAGGTTATGTGCGTTGAGGACCTTCTTTTTCCCCTTGTTGGCCGCCATATGTGCCTTGTACCAGCGTGCCACCCAGGACAGCACGATGATGCCGACAAGCGCCATGCCGGAAAACCACGCGACGCTGCCCTGCCCGAACGGCACGATGATGAAGGCCGCCAGAAGCGGCCCGATCGACTGGCCGAAATTGCCACCCACCTGGAACGTCGCCTGGGCAAAACCGTAGCGACCGCCGGCCGCGAGCCGCGCAACCCGCGAAGCTTCAGGATGGAAGACAGCCGAGCCGATGCCGACAAGGCCGGCCGCAATCACCAGCATCGCGTAGGACGGCGACCACGCCAGCATGATCAGCCCGATAAAGGTCGACCCCATGCCGATCGGCAGCGAATAGGGATAGGGCTTCTTGTCGGTGATGATGCCGATCACCGGCTGCAGAAGCGAGGCCGTGCACTGGAAGGCAAGCGTCAGAATGCCGATCTGCCAGAAGTCGAGATTGAAGTCGGCCTTCAGCATCGGATAGATCGCCGAGATCATCGACTGCATGATGTCGTTGAGCATATGGCAGAAACTTGCCGCCAGAATGATCGGCAGCACGGTTTTTTCTGCCGCGACGAGAGTGGCGGGTTTCGACGTTGCATCGGCCATGAAATTGTCTCCGGGCAGGCTTGGTTTCAGCAGCACTGCGTCATTTGGCAGCAAGCTCTAATGCTGCAATCTTATCCTGTCCATAACGCGATGTTCCGTTGCGGTACGCCCGGGAGGAATTTCCCGGAAGTGATCTGTCGCCCATATCGAATTCCTGTCGATTTGCGGATTTATGGGGTTCCGTTTGGGCAAACATTTGCCTATAAGCCGCGTCTAGCCAGAAAAATGTTACGCACGCGACCCGACCGGAGCTCCCCTCGCCCCGAGCCGGCTTTTCGCGCAGAAAAACAGCGGATAGAGACCATGCCAAAGCGCCAAGATTTGAAATCGATCCTCATCATCGGCGCGGGTCCGATCGTTATCGGCCAGGCATGCGAGTTCGATTATTCCGGCACCCAGGCCTGCAAGGCGCTCAGGGAAGAAGGTTACCGGGTCATCCTGGTCAATTCAAACCCGGCAACCATCATGACTGATCCGGGCCTCGCCGATGCAACCTATGTCGAGCCGATCACGCCTGAAGTCGTCGCCAAGATCATCGCCAAGGAACGTCCTGACGCGCTTTTGCCGACCATGGGCGGCCAGACGGCACTCAACACTGCGCTGTCGCTGAAGCGCATGGGCGTTCTCGACCGCTACAATGTCGAGATGATCGGCGCCAAGCCGGAAGCCATCGACAAGGCCGAAGACCGCGCGCTGTTCCGCGAGGCCATGGCCAAGATCGGCCTGGAAACACCCAAATCGATGCTGGCCAACGCCACCGAGATCAAGGATGCCGACCGCAAGACGCATGAAGCCGCCCGCAGCGAGCTGAAGGGCAAGCTGTCGGGTGCCGAACTCGACAAGGCGCTTGACGCGCTGGAAAACCAGTGGAACCTCGGCGAGAGCGACCGCAAGCAGCGTTATATCAGCCACGCGATGGCGATCGGCGCACAGGCAATTGACGTCGTCGGCCTGCCCGCCATCATCCGTCCGTCCTTCACCATGGGCGGCACCGGCGGCGGCATTGCCTATAACCGCTCGGAATTTTTCGAGATCGTCGGCTCCGGCCTCGATGCATCGCCGACCACTGAAGTGCTGATCGAAGAGTCGGTTCTCGGCTGGAAGGAATATGAGATGGAGGTCATCCGCGACAAGGCGGATAACTGCATCATCATCTGCTCGATCGAAAACATCGACCCGATGGGCGTCCATACGGGCGATAGTATCACTGTCGCGCCGGCTTTGACGCTGACCGACAAGGAATACCAGATCATGCGCAACGCCTCGATCGCGGTTCTGCGCGAGATCGGCGTCGAGACCGGCGGTTCGAACGTCCAGTTCGCCGTCAACCCGAAGGACGGCCGCCTCGTCGTCATCGAAATGAACCCGCGCGTCTCGCGCTCTTCGGCACTTGCATCGAAGGCCACCGGCTTCCCGATCGCCAAGGTCGCGGCAAAGCTCGCCATCGGCTACACGCTCGACGAACTTGACAACGACATTACCGGCGGCGCGACGCCTGCCTCTTTCGAACCGTCGATCGATTACGTCGTCACCAAGATCCCGCGTTTCGCCTTCGAAAAGTTCCCGGGCGCCTCGCCGGTGCTGACCACTGCGATGAAGTCGGTCGGCGAAGTCATGGCGATCGGCCGCACCTTCGCCGAGAGCCTGCAGAAGGCCCTGCGCGGCATGGAAACCGGCCTGACCGGCCTCGATGAGATCGAAATCCCCGGTTATGACGATGGCGAAGACAAGCACAACGCCATCCGCGCCGTGATCGGCACGCCGACGCCGGATCGTCTGCGCCAGGTCGCCCAGGCCCTGCGCTTCGGCATGTCCGAGGCAGACGTCCACGAGAGCTGCAAGATCGACCCGTGGTTCATCGCCCAGCTGAAGGCGATCGTCGACACCGAAGCCCGCGTCCGCGAGCATGGCCTGCCGACCGATGCCGAAAACCTGCGCATGCTCAAAGCCATGGGCTTTTCCGATGCCCGCCTCGCATCGCTCACCCACAAGCGCCCGAAGGAAGTTGCCGAACTGCGCAACTCGCTCAACGTCCGCCCGGTGTTCAAGCGCATCGATACCTGCGCTGCCGAATTCGCCTCGCCCACCGCCTACATGTACTCGACCTACGAAACGCCTTTCGTCGGTGAATTGCGCTCGGAAGCCGAAGTCTCGACGGCCAAGAAGGTCGTCATCCTCGGCGGCGGTCCCAACCGCATCGGTCAGGGCATCGAGTTCGACTATTGCTGCTGCCATGCCGCCTTCGCTTTGAAGGATGCCGGTTATGAAGCGATCATGATTAACTGCAACCCAGAAACCGTGTCGACCGATTACGACACCTCTGACCGCCTCTATTTCGAGCCGTTGACGGCCGAAGACGTGATCGAGATCCTGCGTGCGGAACAGGAAAAGGGCGAAGTCGTCGGCGTCATCGTCCAGTTCGGCGGCCAGACACCGCTGAAGCTTGCCGAAGCGCTGGAAAAGAACGGCATCCCGATCCTCGGCACGGCGCCCGACATGATCGACTTGGCGGAAGACCGCGATCGCTTCCAGAAGCTCCTGATGAAGCTCGACCTGACCCAGCCGAACAACGGCATCGCTTATTCCGTTGAGCAAGCCCGCACCGTTGCCGGCGAGATCGGTTTCCCGCTGGTCGTGCGCCCGTCCTACGTCTTGGGCGGCCGCGCCATGCAGATCCTGCATTCGGAAGGTCAGCTGCAGACCTACCTGCTCGACACCGTTCCGGAACTCGTTCCCGAAGACATCAAGCAGCGTTACCCGAACGACAAGACCGGCCAGATCAACACCCTGCTCGGCAAGAACCCGCTTCTGTTCGACAGCTACCTGTCGAATGCCATCGAAGTTGATGTCGACTGCCTCTGCGACGGCACCGACGTTTACGTCGCCGGCATCATGGAACACATCGAGGAAGCCGGCATCCATTCGGGCGACAGCGCCTGCTCGCTGCCGCCACGCACGCTGTCGGACACCATGATCGACGAGCTGGAACGCCAGGCGAAGGCGATGGCCAAGGCCTTGAACGTCGTCGGCCTGATGAATGTCCAGTTTGCCATCAAGGACGGCACCGTCTACGTGCTTGAAGTCAACCCGCGCGCCTCGCGTACCGTTCCTTTCGTCGCCAAGACCATCGGCGCACCGATCGCCAAGATCGCCGCCCGTGCCATGGCCGGCGAAAAGCTCGATGCGACCTTCGCCGCTTACGGCACCAAGCCGGATCCGCGCAACCTGAAGCATATCGCCGTCAAGGAAGCCGTCTTCCCGTTTGCCCGTTTCCCCGGCGTCGATACGCTGCTTGGTCCGGAAATGCGCTCGACCGGCGAAGTCATCGGCCTCGACACCGATTTCGCCCTGGCCTTCGCCAAGAGCCAGCTCGGCGCCAGTGTCGAACTGCCGCGCAACGGCACGGTCTTCGTCTCCGTCCGCGACGAGGACAAGACCCGCGTTCTGCCGGCGATCAAGATCCTGACCGAGATTGGCTTCAAGGTTCTCGCCACCGGCGGCACCCAGCGTTTCCTCGCCGAACACGGCATTGAGGCCACCAAGATCAACAAGGTGCTGGAAGGCCGTCCGCATATCGAGGACGCCATCCGCAATCGTCAGGTCCAGCTGGTCATCAACACGACCGACGGCAACAAGGCGATCTCGGACTCGAAATCGTTGCGCCGTGCCACGCTGATGCAGAAGGTGCCCTATTACACCACCATGGCCGGTGCCGAGGCTGCCGCCATGGCGATCAAGGCGCTGAAGGCCGGCAGTCTCGAAGTCCGCCCGCTGCAGAGCTATTTCTGAGCAAGTTCAGAGCCGGTCAGCATCCTGTGTTGACCGGCTTTTTTTCCTTCCTCGTGGCCCGCACAGTGATCGACAGGTCGCCAGACAGAATGGAGGAAGACCATGCCCGATAATGTAAACCGCTCGCTGATCATCCTCAACGAACGCGTCTTTGCGGCCGACCGTGCCACGCTCTTCGGGGCATTTTCCGATCCGGCGCTGCTGGCGGCGTGGTGGGGACCGCACGATTTCACCAACCGCATCGAAACATTCGACTTCCGCAATGGCGGCACCTGGATGATCGTCATGACATCCTCCGCCGGCACGGACTTCGCCAATCACTGGACGTTCGAAGACATCCGGCCCGATGAACGCATAACGGCGTTCCATCACGGCCCCATGCACGCTTTCGGGCTTGAGCTCGGCTACCATGATACGGATGGCGGTACCCGCCTCACATGGCGCATGTCCTTCGAGGACACGCAGGACAATCGCGATATCGAGAAATTCCTTGCCGCTGCCAACGAGCAGAATTTCGATCGGCTGGAAGCCCTGCTGTTGGACATGAAAGAGCCGCGTTGACACCGGTGTCAGGGCAACGCTGGAGCGTGGCCCCTGATCAGAAACAGTAAAAACCACCCCTGATTGCTCCACCGAAGATTACACGCTATTCTCCTCTGGGCCCATCGGGGGGATCGCATGTCGAAGAACATCGTCATTCTGTTCGATGGCACATCGAACGAGATTTCAGCCGACCGCACCAATATTCTGAGATTGTTCGGTGCGCTGGAGCGGTCCGAGCGGCAGATCGTCTATTACGATCCCGGCGTCGGCACATTCGGCGCCGACAATGCCTGGTCGCAACTCTATCGCAACACGGTCGAGGTCTGGGGGCTGGCGACCGGCTGGGGCATGGACCAGAACGTCAAGGAGGCCTACCGTTTCCTGATCGAGAATTACGATCCCGGCCCGACCGACAACCATAAAAGCCATGTGGACCGCGACCGGATCTATATTTTCGGCTTCAGCCGCGGCGCATATTCCGCCCGTGTTCTGGCAGGTTTTATCCATGCACTCGGGTTCATGAGCCGCCACCACCTCAATCTGCTGGATTACGCCTACAACACCTACAAGGGCATTCCCGCACAGGAAGAGGTCGATCGGGATCGGCTGCAGGAGGATGAAGGCCGTTCCGCGTTTGCCTCGATGCGGCTTTATGAGCGCACGCTGCGCACCGGTCGTCCGCCGATCAAGCTGCTCGGCCTGTTCGATACGGTCGCCTCTGTGATCGAACCGGGCAAACACTGGCTGCAGATGAAGACCCATCCATTCAGCGCCAGAAACCCGAGCGTCGAATGGGTGCGCCAGGCACTCGCCATCGACGAGCGCCGCACGATGTTCCAGCCGGAACTCTGGGTCGCCGATCAGGATTATCGCGGCAGCCCGTTCAAGAAGGCCAAGGGCAAGCAGAATTTCAGGCAGGTATGGTTTTCAGGCGTGCATGGCGATGTCGGCGGCGGGTATCCCGAGGCGGAAAGCGGCCAGATCAAGATCCCGCTCGACTGGATGATCCGCGAGACGGAACCGGCAGGCCTCATCTACCGGACACAGACGGTCAACGACCTTGTCCGCGGCGAACGCGACAACAAATATGTGAGACTTGACCCGACGGCAGCCCTGCACGATTCGATGAGTGCCGGCTGGAAACTGCTTGAATATATTCCTCGTCGTATTCCTGAAAACTCCTGGCGCAAGCGCGGCGACCACCGCTCTGTCTATATTCCGAGGCAGGACCGACGCCTCGTTCCCGATGGCGCCATGCTGCACGTCTCCGTCAAGACGCGTCTGGATGGCGGGCGCTACAATCCGCCCAATCTGCCGAAGGATCCGGTCTATACCGATTGATGGCACCCCGCCGGGCATGAAGCACTGCCGGCGATCGGCCGCCTCCACTTTCGCAAAGGCGGCCATGGCCCATCATGGACCACATTCATCCGGAAACATCCCGGAGGAATTTCCACATCAGAAGTGATACGACAGCCAGCGTCGTCCACATCGCGAGCGCGAAGCAGACGGACATGATCAGGCTTGCGACCCGCCTCGTCATGGGCGGCACCTCCAGCGGTTGGTCCTGCAACAAAGCTAGGTGGGAATTTTTTCCCTGTCCCTGCGGAAGCGTTTCAACAGTTAAGGGAAAATGGCCGCTCCGGCCCTTGCCTCGCCGGTTTGTATTGCACTGCACCATTTGCGATCCGAAATGACACCACGGCAGGTCATGCGCCTGTGAATAACTCGGGCTCCACTCACATCAGACGCCGTACGGCTGCAAGATCCTCGCGAAATCGCAACAGTTCCGTCTGCCTCTGTGCCTCGTCGGGAATGCGCAGCAGGTAGGACGGGTGGACGGTGACAAACAGCGTCCTTTCGCCGTCCATGGCGATCGGCTCACTGCGCACATCGTCGAGCTTCTGACGCATGTCGGTCAGCGCAAACAGCGCCGTCGCCCCCATGGCCACGATCAGCTTCGGCTTCACCAGGTCGATCTCCTGCTGCAGCCACCAGCGGCATTGCCTGATCTCGCCCATATTCGGCTTCTGATGAATGCGGCGCTTGCCACGCGGCTGGTATTTGAAATGTTTGACCGCATTGGTGACATAGAGCCCGCCGCGGTCGATTCCGACCTGTTTCAGCACGTCGTTGAACAGCGTGCCGGCCGGCCCGACAAACGGCCGCCCCGCCAGATCCTCCTGATCGCCCGGCTGCTCGCCGATCACCATCGTCTCTGCGTTCGCAGGGCCATCTCCGAACACCATCTGCGTCGCCATGCAGTGGATGTCGCAGCGCGTGCAGGAGCGTGCCTCTTCCCGAACCGCCGCAAGCGTGCCCACAGCCGGAAGCGGTGCTGCCGACACCTTCGCCGCCGCCTCCTGGATGCGGTGATGGAACGGCTGCGGTTCGCTCGCCTGCCTTGCAGCCATTTCCAGAACGCTCGCCTCGGCTTTGGCGATCATGCCCGGAATAAGCTCCGCCTCCGGCAGGTTCTTCCAGTATTTCTTCGGCATTTCCGTCGTCATCATCTTCACCTTGAGACGGGCCGGATTAAAGATCGACGCATAATAGGTGCGCCAGAGGTCATCGGTATCATCACGGAGTTTCGGCTTTTCCGCCGGATCGTCCGTCGTCCTCAGCTGATCGCCATCCCATGACGCCGACCCTTTAGGCGTCAGGATTACCCAGTCCATGTCGGTGAAACGGCGCTGGAAGAATGGTGCAACCCGATCGACGATAAAATGATCCGGCTCGAACCAGGCAACAAAACGCCGCCGGCCGGCTGTCTCCTCAGCCAGAGGCACTTCCTTGAAGCGCACGAAGGCCGTCATCTTGTGATAATCGCGGCCGACCGACTTCGCCATCAGCCGCGCCGCGGTGACATCCGGATCGGTCGCCATGTTCAACAGCCCATGCGAATGGAAAAGCCGGAACAGCAACCGGTAGAGAAGCGTAAAACGCGTCGGATCGGAATGGCAGAGCACCGCCTCTGCCAGCCGGATGAAGGACGGCTGGACATTGATCTTCGGTCGCGGGTTTGCCGGCTCGGGCAGCCGGTTATCGTCGAAGCCGAACAGGCCGTCGGCATCGTCCATCGTCCGCCATTCGATGAACTCGGGTGCGATGCCGGCACTCATGAAGCCCCGCGCCGCGTCCCGCCACTCGTTAAGACCACCCCGCCCCCGCAAGGAATAGCGAAACATCATAATAACGACAGCTGCTCGGGTTTCGGCGCGAACATCGCGCGAAGGTCGGATCGATCGACAAGCCGGTGCGGCGTCCAGCCGTCGCAGACGACGAAGGGCTGGATCTTTCTCAGCGATACGCCGAGCCGTTTCAGGTCGTCCAATCGCAGCTTGCGGAACCGCCGTGACGACAGGATGCCCTTGACCGTCTTGGTGCCGAAACCCGGCACGCGCAAAAGCATCTCCCGCTCGGCCCGATTGACGTCGACAGGAAACTGCTCGCGATGGGAAAGCGCCCAGGCAAGCTTGGGGTCGAGATCGAGGTCCAGCATGCCGCCGTCCCGGCCCGACGTGATCTCGCCGATGTCAAACCCATAGAAGCGATAGAGCCAATCGGCCTGATAAAGCCGGTGCTCGCGCATCAAAGGCGGCTTGATCAGCGGCAGGTTCTTCGACGAATCGGGGATCGGGCTGAAGGCGGAATAATAGACCCGCTTCAATCCATAGCTTCCGTAAAGCCTGGCGCTGGTACCGAGGATGGTCGCATCGCAAGCAGCATCCGCACCGACGATCATCTGCGTGCTCTGGCCGGCCGGCGCGAATTTCTGACGCCTCTTGGTCTGCAGCGTCGGATCGGCCATTTCCTCGATCTTCAGCCGCAGGTTACCCATCGAGCGACGGATGTTTTCCGGCCGTTTTTCCGGCGCGAACTTGCCGATCCCGGCATCGGTCGGCAATTCGATATTGATCGATAACCGGTCGGCATAAAGCCCGGCCTCCTCGATCAGATACGCCGACGCCTCGGGGATGGACTTGAGGTGGATGTAACCGCGGAAGTTATGGACGGTCCGGAGCTCCCGCGCGATCCGCACCATTTCCTCCATCGTATGATCCGACGAGCGGATAATGCCCGACGACAGGAACAGCCCCTCGATATAATTGCGACGATAGAATTCCAGCGTCAGCCAGATTACTTCTTCTGGCGAAAACCGCGCTCGCTCGACATTGCTCGACGAGCGGTTGATGCAATAGGCGCAGTCATAGATGCAGAAATTCGTCAGCAGGATCTTCAGCAGCGAAATACAGCGGCCATCCGGCGCATAGGCGTGGCAGATCCCCGATCCTTCGGTCGAGCCGAGTCCCCCGCTTTTCGACGAATCTCTTTTCGTCGTCCCGCTCGACGAACAGGATGCATCGTATTTGGCGGCGTCCGACAGGATCGCCAATCGTTCTTTTAGCGACTTCTTCATGATGTTTGTTCTATATATGTTCTCGTTTTTATGGTCAAGAGATTGACAAACGGTCCCGGTTCACATCAGATATCCCCACGGGAGATATGACAGAATTTCGAATTCCCTCTCGGGAAGCATCGAAATCCTGTTATAGTGACCTACATTTTGTGGCTGTGATGGTTCCGAAGTTTACGCTCCGGAACCTGTTTCTTTTTGTGTTCGCGGCAACCGCGGACACACCCCTGAAGGACAAGGAAATGGTTGAAAAGGTACCGATGACGCAGAACGGCTTTGCCCAGCTGGTGGAAGAACTCCGCTGGCGGCAGCAGGCGGAGCGTCCCCGTATCATCGAAGCGATTGCGGAAGCGCGCGCCCATGGCGACCTTTCGGAAAACGCCGAGTATCATGCGGCCAAGGAGGCCCAGAGCCACAATGAGGGCCGCGTCACCGAACTCGAGGATTTGACCGCCCGCGCGGAAGTCATCGATCTCTCTAAGATGTCGGGCTCGAAGATCAAGTTCGGCGCCACGGTGAAGCTCGTCGATGAAGATACCGAGGAAGAAAAGACCTATCAGATCGTTGGTGACCAGGAGGCCGACGTGAAGTCCGGCCGCATCTCGATCTCATCGCCCATCGCCCGCGCGATGATTGGCAAGGAAGCCGGCGAATCAATCGAAGTCGTGGCGCCCGGCGGCTCCAAGGCCTACGAGATCCTGTCGATTTCCTGGGGCTGATGTCGTGGCCGATGGCCAGATGAACGGTCATTCCCGTGAGGCAGTCGTCGATATAAGCGAAGTCGATATTATCGCACCGAACTTCAAGCGACGCCTGTCGGGGGTCACCAGCACCATCATTCAGCTTGTTCCGGTCCAGCGTGCCCTCGGTTACAGGGTGGCAGCGCTTGGGCCGGGCCTGCCTGCAGGCATCCCGCATATCCGTTTTCGCGACCTTGTCAGGCTGTGGCTTCGCCCGCGCGGCAGGCGCGTGCGCGTCTGGCATGCACGCCGCAATGTCGAGATGCTGCCCGCGATCCTGATGCGTGACGTGCTGCGCATGCCGCTGAAACTCGTCTTCACCTCGGCCTCGCAACGCAAGCATTCCGGCTGGACCAAATGGCTGGTCTCGAAGATGGACGCGGTTATCGCCACCAGCGGCCGTACGGCCTCCTATCTCGAAGTCGACAATACCGTCGTCATGCACGGCATCGACACCGAGCGTTTTTCACCGCCGGCGGACAAGGCCGCGGCACGCACGGGTCTCGGCCTTGATCCGGTGAAGAAGTTCACCGGCTGCTTTGGCCGGGTGCGCCACCAGAAGGGTACCGATCTCTTCGTCGACACGATGATCGCACTTCTGCCCACCCGCCCCGACTGGAATGCGGTCGTCGCCGGCCGCGCCACCGGACCGCATGTCGATTACGAAAAACAGCTGATCGAAAAGGTGGCGAAGGCAGGTCTTGCAGACCGCATCCTCTTTGTCGGCGAACATACCAATATCAATGACTGGTATCGCGCGCTCGACCTGTTCGTCGCACCGCAGCGCTGGGAAGGTTTCGGCCTCACCCCGCTTGAAGCAATGGCGACCGCAGTCCCCGTTGTGGCAACCGATGTCGGGGCTTTCCCCGAACTGATCGTCACCGGCAGCGACGAAACCGGCACCGTTATCGCCGCCGATCTCGACGCCATGATAACCGCAACGGCACAGTTCATGGACGACGACACCCGTCGCCAGACGGCTGCCGATCGCGCCCGTCACCATGCGGTGACGAATTTCAGCATTGAAGGCGAAGTCCGCCGCCTCGGCGCCGTATACGACAGATTTTGAACCCTATTCGCCGGAAAGCCTGATACCCGTGCGCTCGAGGAAAGCGATCATCGCCAGATCCTCGACCTGATCGGCCTCGATATTCTGAACCGCGATCATCACCCGCTCCTCGTATTGCAGGCGTGTTGCCGGCGATACCGGTCCGCGGGCAAGCTTGGCCTTCAGCTCTTCCTCGGACTTGCTGTAATAATGATTGAGCTGCAGGTTGGTCGCCGAATAGAAGCCTGCCGCCTTGCGACCCTTGCGCGTTGCGCGCAACCCGGCGTCATTGACGGAAACCTCGCCAAACTGCGCCGTGCCGAACAGGTGAACGCTCACCTCGTCGACGGCGCACGGATCGACCACGCATTTGAAATTGGTGATGTTCTTTTTGCGGCCGATCGGCTCGCGGCCGCGCAGGGTGAAATTGCGCAGGATCGAACCTTCCGGCCTCACCTTGTGGCCGCTCGTGGCGAACATGTGCCAGGGCAGCGAGATATTGGGGAAACCACCAACCCCGGAAAGCGCTTCTTCTATCGTATCGCCGGTTTTCGGCAGCAGGAACTCGTCGACATCGATGAAGGCCATCCAACGGTAGTCGGCGCCGTGATTGAGGATCGCATGCGCATAGGCAAGCACCTGCGCGTTCAGCGGCTTTTCCATCGACACATCGAGCATGCCGATGACCCACGGCGTCACGGTCAGCTCGCCCGGCGCCAGAATGCCGCGCAGGATCGCAAGGCTGTCATCCGATGATCCGTTGTCGTAGATATAGAAATGCCGGACCCCGACGCCGCGATGGAAAAGCGCCCAGTCCGCGATGTAATCCGCCTCGTTCTTGACCATGGCGGCGATCGCCACACCATGCCGGTCGGGCTTCGCCTGCGGCGGCGTGATCATCATGTGCTTGGAAAACGGTGGCGGCTTTTTGCCGAAAAGGCGCATTTTATGCTCCATCGCCGACGCGCGGATTGCCTTGCATGTCGGCACCGGAAAGCGTCAGCCGGGGATCGTAGGTCAAATCGAGCTTCGCTAAAGCCGATACCGGCGAGAAATTCAAGAACTCGATGTTCTTTTGTCGCCCTGCCTTCACCGCCACGTCGATGTGATCAAGGATGCGGGCCTCGGCACCCGCCACGCCCGAAAAGGCGACCGTTCCCGATTTTTCGTAGAAACGCGGCTCGGCCGCGTTGGAAATATCGATACCGACGAAGCCGATCCGCAACGGCGCGCAGGCAATCGCAAACTGCAGCGCCGACACGGCGACCGAGCCGGCCTGGAACACGCCACGTTCAGGATCCAGCGAAACCCCGGCCGTTTGCGCATCGTTGAGCAGGACATCATCGAACCCGGCCACATCCCGGTAGGATCGCCGCACCGCGCCATAGGGCTTGAGAATGTTATCGATCAGGATGACGGTCTTGTCCTGAAGCCAGCCAGGATCGAACTCGCAGATCGCCCGCAGCACGGAGACCGACAACAGGCAGATCGTGCCCGGTTTTACCGCCTTCATGATACCGTTGAAATGGCGATAGACGAAACGCTCGTCCTCGATGGCGACGGCAAGCGGTTGGCTCACCGATTTACCGATCAGGCCGATCGCGCCATTCAAAAGGATTGCGCTGCGCGGTGGAAGTTTCGCCATGTCCATCTGCCGGATCGAAGGCCCCGAGCCGACAATATGGATCTCACCGGTCGAGTGGAGGCGCAATGCTTCCGTTCGATGAAGTTCGGTAACGAAGGCGCCCTTGTAAAAAACCTTGGCCGAACCGCCCTGCCCGTCGAAAAGGCGAATGGACAAGCCCGGAAACCGGTCCTGCGCATGAGCCCGACCTCTGCCCAGCACCAGCCGGGTGCCGATGCGCACGAGGTGACGAAACCATGGGCGATCGGACCGGGACATGTCAGATTTCGACCGCACCGAGCCGCTTCACCTGGCGGATGGTCAGCATGCTGCGCACCGTGTCGACATGTTCATGCGCCGTCAGAACCTCGATGACGAAATCCTGGAAGGCGGTCAGGTTTGCAGCCAGACAATGAAGCAGGAAATCGCTGTCGCCAGACACCATCCAGGCCTGCCGCACGATCGGCCAGTTCTGCGTCGCCGCGGCAAATGCCTTCAGGTTGACATCCGATTGGTGCTTCAGCCCGACCATGCAGAAGGCGACGAGGTCATAGCCCAGCTTGGAATTGTTCAGCATCGCGTGGTAGCCTTCGATAATGCCGGCCTCTTCCAGCTTGCGAACGCGGCGCAGACAGGGCGGCGCGGAGATGCCGACGCGTTCGGCAAGTTCGACATTCGTCATACGCCCGTCAGTTTGCAACTCACGTAGAATTTTCAGGTCTATGTGATCGAGTTCGATTGCAGCCACGCGCATATCCCTTTGTCTTTTGTCTCGGCTTCGTCCGTCCGACAACACGTATTTCGAAGCGCAAATCACGTCCCTGTAAAGACCTATGCTTCGCCGCGCCACATTGAGCAAGCCGACACAAAAGGCAAGCCCGGGCACCCTCTCGCGAACATTGATTTCGCCTGAGCGCATGAATATAACCGGCCATGCAAAAACTTCCCGGCAAAACGCCCCGTATTTCCTTCTGGCCTCAGACCCTGAATATCAACGTGGCGAGCTATCGCATCCGCTGCGCCCAGGTGGTCGAAGCGCTTCGCGAGGCAGGAACGCCCGTCACGTTATATTCCGACAAGATCAGCCGCTATTTCCAGTTCCTCCCCTTCATGAGCGCGCCGGATATCCTCGTATTGTCGAAGCGCACCCGGCTGACTTCGCTCAAAAGAGCCGTCGGGCTGAAGAAACGATACGGCACGAAACTCATTCTCGACCTGAGCGACAATATCTATTTCGAGAGCGAGACGGACAAATCCGGGGATCGGGAAAAACGCGCAAGGCTGCCGTCCTACGTCAATCAATTCGACATGATCGTCACCCCCTCCCCCTATCTGGAAAGCGAATTGCGCCAGCACATGAGGAAGGACATGGCCTTCCGTGTCATTCCCGATGCCGTGGAAAAGGATCCGGTCCTCACCGGCTCGGTTCGCCAGGAAGAGGCAAAGGCATTTCAGGCGCTTTCCGATTTCAAAACCGAACTCGCCGCCAATGGTGTCGAGGCCGGCCGACGGCTGGTCTGGTTCGGCGTTGCCGGCCGGCCCGAGGCCAGGAATGGCATGTATGATCTCGAAGCCTGCAGCGCCGCTTTCGAAAAGCACAATGCGCAAAAGCCTCTGTCGCTCAGCATCATCAGCGACAGCGCCGAGCGTTACCGCGAACTGTTCGCCGGGGCCGGCTTCAGCACCCATTACCTCGACTGGAATTTCTTCACTGTCAATCCGGCGCTAAGGCTGCACGATATCGCCGTCCTGCCGATCCGCAGCAATCGCTATACGCTGTCCAAGAGCGCCAACCGCATCACCACCGCCTTTGCCGATGACCTCGCCGTCTGCGCCTCGCTGATCCCGAGCTACGAACCGTTTCAGGGCGTCGCGGTGTTCGACGATTGGGACGACGGACTGGCCGTCCTGATGGCCGACAACGAGCAGCGCCGGCATCGCGGCGAACAGGCCAAGGCAATAATTTCCGGGCAATATTCCTTGCCGGTGATTGCCGCAGAATGGCAGAAGGTTTTCGCCAGCCTCACCTGACGCGGTCATGACGCCCGCAGAATCGCCAGCCGCGGCATTTTGGCGCCCGGGGCCTTTCTCGCGATGCTTTTGCCGAAATAGCCCAAAAGCCGCCCGATCCCTCTCCTCTGCCTTTGAAGAAGCGCAATTCGCGACCAACTGTCCTGTTGTTAATGCAAAGCTGCCCTTGCACGACCGCATGGATCGACATTAGATGACAGCCAAAAAGCGGCAGAGCGGGAAAGTCCTTCCTATATTCGGAAAAACGTTCTGACCCGTTCGCGAAAGGAAGTCCAATGTCCGCCCGTCACACGGAAGTGTTGATCATCGGTTCAGGCCCCGCCGGATATACGGCAGCCATTTATGCAGCCCGCGCCATGCTGAAGCCGGTCCTGATCGCCGGCATGGAACAGGGTGGCCAGTTGATGATCACCACCGATGTCGAAAATTATCCCGGTTTCGGCGATCCGATCCAGGGGCCGTGGCTGATGGAGCAGATGCTCAAGCAGGCGACCCATGTCGGCGCGGAAATCGTCAACGACCTCGTCACCGAAGTCGACACCGGCAGCCGTCCGTTTACCGTGCGCACCGACAGCGGCACGGTCTGGACCGCCGACACGATCATCATCTCAACCGGCGCCAAGGCCAAATGGCTCGGCATCGAGAGCGAACAGCATTTTCAGGGTTTTGGTGTTTCCGCCTGCGCCACCTGCGATGGTTTCTTCTACCGCAACCGGGATGTCATCGTCGTCGGTGGTGGAAACTCGGCCGTCGAGGAAGCCCTTTACCTGTCCAATATCGCCAAGTCGGTAACCGTCGTGCATCGCCGCGACGCTTTCCGCTCGGAAAAGATCCTGCGTGAGCGTCTGGCCCAGCGTCCGAATGTCAATGTTCTGTGGAACACGGAGATCCATGAGATCACCGGCAAGCCTGCCAAGCCGCCGCTGCCGCCATCGGTCGAGGGCGTCAAGCTGCGCAACACGATAACCGGTGAGATCACCGAGCAACCGATCCATGGCGTGTTCGTCGCGATCGGCCACGCACCGGCAACCGAGCTGTTCAAGGGCAAGCTGAAGATGAAGGACGGCGGTTATCTCTGGACCGCACCCGATTCCACCGCAACCGACGTCCCCGGCATTTTTGCCGCAGGCGACGTGACCGACGATACCTTCCGGCAGGCAATCACCGCCGCCGGAATGGGTTGCATGGCAGCGCTGGAGGCCGAGCGTTACATCGCCGGCATCCTGCCTGTCGCCATAGCCGCGGAGTAAGCATGGGCGTTCCTTTAGACTGGGATAAGTTGCGGATTTTTCATGCGGCGGCAGAAGCCGGTTCGTTCACGCATGCCGCCGACAAGCTGCATCTGTCCCAGTCGGCGATCAGCCGCCAGGTAAGCGCGCTCGAACAGGATGTGGGCGTGAAGCTGTTTCACCGCCATGCCCGCGGCCTGATCCTCACCGAACAGGGCGAGCTGCTTTACCGCACGGCCCATGACGTGCTTCTGAAACTCGAGACCGTCAAGGTCCAGCTGACCGAGACGACCGACAAACCGTCAGGCAAACTGCGCGTGACGACCACGGTCGGCCTCGGACAGGGCTGGCTGACCGACAAGGTGCAGGAATTCCTGCAGCTTTACCCGGAAATGTCGGTTCAGCTGATCCTCGACAACGAGGAAGTCGACGTCAACATGCGCCATGCCGATTGCGCCATCCGGCTTCGCCAGCCGCAGCAGTCGGATCTCATCCAGCGCAAGCTGTTCACCGTGCACATGCATGTTTATGCGGCCCCGTCCTACATCAACCGCTTCGGCGAACCGCAGACCGTCGAAGACCTCGATACGCACCGCATCATCACCTTCGGCGAGCCTGCCCCGAATTATCTGCTGGACGTCAACTGGCTGGAATATGCCGGCCGCAACTCGGATAACACCCGCACGCCGCATCTGCAGATCAACAGCCAGACCTCGATCAAGCGTGCCTGCCTTCTCGGCATCGGCATCGCCGTCCTGCCCGATTATATCGTTGGTCGCGACCCCGGCCTGATCCAGCTGGCGATCAATGCCGATATCCCGTCCTTCGACACCTATTTTTGCTACCCGGACGAAATGAAGAACGCTGCCAAGCTGAAGGTGTTTCGAGACTTCATCGTTTCCAAGGCCAGAAACTGGAGTTTCTAGGCGCCGGCTGACTTGGTCGAACGCCAGAACCCGACGATTCGCATCTCCATTTATGCAGGTTTTAAGACTGCAGCCTTGCGCCGTCCGCATGGCTGTCTTGCACAAAATATGATTGCGCGGTGCACAAAAAACCATCATATAGCGCTCAGTTGATGCACACGGTGGCTTTCCTCCCAGTTCCACCGCATCAGCTGTTCCCCTCTGGAGGTTAATTTTTGACCTTCACACTTCAAAGGGCCCTGGAGCAATCCGGCGGCCCTCTTTTTTTGCCCACAAATCAGTCAAGCGACGCGGAGCATGCCATTGCGACATGTTCGACCGCAGATTTCGTCAAATATCTTCACCGGCCCTCTTGTCGTTTTAATCTCGACAACACATATAGAGTTTAGTCGACGCAACCTGTGGCTTCCCCGCCATCCGCGTCGGCTGTTCCCCTCTGGAGGTTTTTGACCTTCACACCTGATGGGCCGCGGAGAAATCCGGCGGCCCTTTTTTTTGCCCTTTAAATCGCAAAATTCCGATCTACATATCGGGTGGAGGCGATGTATGATGAAAACGGACAAGACGGAAATTCTGAAAGCTCTGGCGCATCCGGTACGGGTTTCATTCCTGGAATGGATGCGTGAACCCGAACGTAATTTCTGCGATCAGGCGCACCCGCTTGAAATGGGGATCTGCGCCAACCAGTTCGAAAAACGATGCGGCCTGTCTCAATCGACGGTGTCCGCGCATCTTGCTGTCCTCGAAAAGGCCGGCCTGCTGAAAACCAACCGGGTCGGTCAGTGGGCATTTTACAGCCGCGACGAAGAAACGATCGTCTCCTTTTTGAATGAGCTGAAATCGACACTCTGATCCAGCTTTCCTCCCCATCTTTCCTCTCAAGGCCAAAGGCAAAAGGATCCACCTCATGGCAACTATTTTCGACCCCGTGAAATTTGGCGACATCGAACTGGCGAACCGGATCGTCATGGCGCCGCTCACCCGCAACCGCTCGCCCAAGGCGATCCCCAACGACCTGAATGCCGCCTATTACGAACAGCGTGCTTCCGCAGGCCTGCTGATCACCGAAGGCACACCCATCTCCCAGCAGGGACAGGGTTACGCGGACGTTCCCGGTCTCTACCTCCCCGCAGCCATCGACGGCTGGAAGAAGGTGACCGATGCCGTACACAAGAAGGGCGGTAAGATCGTCACCCAGATCTGGCATGTCGGCCGCATATCGCATGTGTCGCTGCAGGAAAACGGCGCGGCACCCGTTGCCCCTTCCGCAATTCCGGCTGGTGGCAAGACCTACATCATCAATCCCGACGGTAGCGGCGCATTTGTCGAGACATCGGCTCCCCGCGCGCTGGAAACCAGTGAGATCGCATCGATCCTCGAAGATTATCGTAAAGGCGCCCGCGCGGCGATCGATGCCGGCTTCGACGGCGTCGAAATCCATGCGGCCAACGGCTATCTGATCGAGCAGTTCCTCAAGGAAAATGCCAACGAGCGCACCGACCAATATGGCGGCTCGATCGAAAACCGCGCCCGATTTGCGCTCGAAGTGGTCGATACGGTCACCAAGGAAATCGGCGCCGGCCGCGTCGGTATCCGCCTGTCGCCGACAACGCCGGCCAACGGCATCAGCGAAACCAGGCCGCAGGAAGTCTATGACTATCTCGTCAAGCAGCTCGGACCGCGCGGCCTGTCGTTCATCCACGTCGTCGAGGGTGCAACCGGCGGTGACCGCGACTTCACCCAGGGCGACAAGCCGTTCGATTACAACGAACTGAAGGATATCTACCGCAAGGCAGGCGGCACCGGCGCATGGCTGGTCAATAACGGCTATACCAAGGAAACGGCCGGCAAGGCGGTCGCCAGCGGTTATGCCGATGCCGTCGCCTTCGGCAAGTTCTTCATCGCCAATCCGGATCTGGTCGAGCGTTTCAAGACCGATGCTCCGCTGAACGAACCGGACAAGAACACGTTCTACGGTGGTGGCGCCAAGGGTTACACCGACTACCCGGTTCTCGAAACCGTCGCCTGATATTGTCTCCGGGGCCGCATCATGCGGCCCCGTTTTCACCGGCCGGCAGGCACCCGAGATCCTCAAGCGTTGCCCGCACGGCCGTGTCGATCGGCGTCGACGGCTCTTCCCCGAGAAACGCCGCCAGACGATCATTCGACATGCGGATCGGCTGCTGCCACAGATAACGCATCTCCGACAGCTCGCGAAAAAGCGGCACGACGGGTGAGGCAAGCCGTACCAGCCACCACGGGAAGGCCTTCACTTTCGGAGCGTGGCCAACCACCCGGCCGATTGCGGCGATCATCTTTCCACCATCGTCGTCGAAATAACCACGCATGTGGAACAGCGCAAACGGCGGCAATGCCTCCTGACGATCGATCAGCCGCAGCATGGTCTCCGTCACATCCGGCAGATAGGCCCATTGATGGCCGACACCTCTGGTATTCGGCCGGCTGACGGTATCCACCCGCTTTCCCGGCGTGACGAGCCCTTGGCTGAACCAGTTATTGGCGCTGCCCGGCCCGAAATAATCCCCTGCCCTGACGATCAAGACGGCAACGCCATCTTCCGACGCGGCGAAAAGCCGCTGCTCCATCGTCACCCTTATCTTGCCTTTGCGGCTGGTCGGCCTCTGCAGGCTGTCTTCGGAAAGAACCGGGAATGCATCAGGGCCGTAATTATAGACCGTGCCGGGCAAAAGGATGCGCGCACCGACATGGCGGGCAGCGGCGATCGTATTGTCGAGCATCGGCAGCACCAGCTGCTGCCAGTTTCTGTAGCCCGGCGGATTGACGGCATGGACGATCAGCTCGGCGCCCTTGGCCGCAGCAAGCACATCGGCCGCATTCATCGCGTCGCCGGCGATCCAGTCGAAGCGGGGTTCGTTCGAGCGCGCCTTGTCGACCGACCGGCCAAGCGCCTTCACCGTCCATCCCCGCGCAACCAATCCGCGGGCGACATGGCCGCCAATCCCGCCGGTGGCGCCCAGAACGAGTGCCACGCGGTGGCCATTCGCAATCTCTGTCATCTCGATCTCCTTCATATCTCATCGGACGCTGGAGATTGACGCAGAGACGCAATATACAAAATTGGCGATATTCTTATATTGGATATACAAATATGAATGACGTGAATTGGGATCTCTACCGTTCGTTTCTGCAGGTGCTGCGGGCGGGCTCGCTGTCTGCGGCAGCACGTGACCTTGGCCTGACCCAGCCGACCGTCGGCCGTCATATCGAGGCTCTTGAAGCAGCACTCGGTTATCCGCTCTTCACCCGCAGCCAGCAGGGTTTGATCCCGAGCGAGGCGGCACTGGCGCTGAGGCATTATGCCGAAACGATCGCCTCCACGGTCTCCGCGCTGCAGCGGCATGCATCGGGAGAACTCGCTGCGATAAAGGGTACGGTGAGAATTGCGGCCAGCGACGTCATCGGCGTGGAAGTGCTGCCATCGGTTCTCGCCCGGCTTCAGCAGGATCATCCGGGCCTTGCCCTGGAACTGTCATTGTCGGATCACGTCGAGGACGTGCTGCACCGGGAAGCCGACATCGCCGTGCGGATGACGCGCCCCCGGCAGGACGCATTGCTTGCGCGTCATATCGGCGAAATCCCGATCGGCCTTTTCGCCCATCGCAGCTATCTCGAACGCGCCGGCATTCCGCGGAGCCTGTCCGAACTCACCCGCCACAGGCTGATAGGTTATGACCAGAAGACCGCCTTCATTCGCGCAGCAGCCGATGCGATCCGCACGAAAATACCCGATTTTCCCGATTTCGAGGCGATCAACTGGAGTTACCGGACGGACAGCAACATCGCCCAGTTGGCGGCAATCCGGGCCGGCGCCGGGATTGGCTTCTGCCAGATCGGCATTGCAGGCCGCAGCCCCGACCTCGTGCATGTCCTTGCCGGGGACTTTCGCCTGCCACTCGACACATGGGTGGTCATGCACGAGGACCTGAAACTGCTGCCACGGCAGAAGACAGTCTTCGATGCCCTGGTGCAGGGACTGCTGGATTATCTCGGCACGGCTTAGCGGGCGGCAGCCTGATCTGCGTCCTTGTCGTCCACTTCGGCTTCCGGCCGGTCTCCGCCGTCGCTATGCTCTGTGTGCCAGGCGCCCTTGTCGTCCTGCCAGCTGATCTCTTCCGGCTCACCGCCGATCTGCTGCTCCGCCGCGACGATACGCGCAGCCTGCATCGCATCCGAACGGCTCGGAAAAGTCTCGGAAAAAACATCGCCGAGACGGTATGCCCAACCGCCGTCATGCGGCACGATCTTGTAAACGACCTTGGTCATGGTTCCTCCTTACGCGTGGCTTCATCGAACTCATGTCCGGTGCGGCACCATCATCGAGATGCGACACACCAGAGCAAACTTCCAGGCCACGAATGAAATAATGGCATTATCGACCAAATAGCGCAAATCAGCGATGGCGCGACGAAATCTGCTTGATGCGAACTGTCACCGCGTTAAATCATCCGTCGAAACAGGAGAATATGCCTTGAAGTTGATGTCGCTGGTCAAGCAGGAGAGCTTTCTTCTCATCGCATTCGCCGTCGGCGTCATCGCCTATTTCGCAGAACATGCGCTCATCGGACAGGGTCAGGCCATCTCGCTGATTGCTGCCGCTGCACTTATCGTCGTCATCGTTCTGGCATCCACGCGTGTTGCCCATCATGCCGAAATGCTGGCCCACAAGGTCGGTGATCCCTATGGCACGATGATCCTGACGCTGTCCGCCGTTGCCGTCGAGGTTCTGATCCTGGCGATCATGATGGGCAGCAGCTCCTCGCCGACCCTGGTACGCGACACGATCTATTCGGCCGTCATGCTGGATATCAACGGCATTCTCGGTCTTGCCGCCCTGCTTGGCGGCCTCAGGCACGGCGAACAGGCCTATAATGACGATTCAAGCCGCACCTACAGCGTCATGATCCTGACCGCCATGGGTATCTCGATGATCGTTCCGGAATTCATTCCGGATGCCAAGTGGCATTATTATTCCGCCTTCACCATCGTCGCGATGATCGCGCTCTACGCCCTGTTCCTCAAGATGCAGGTCGGCACGCATAGCTATTTCTTCAGTTACAGCTATCGCGGCAATGCGACGGCGGCCCCGGCAACAACATCGGGGGCCGGCTCTCCCAACACATCCGCCCCCGCACGGAAGGCCGAGAAAAAGCAGCCGGCGGAGGCCGAGGCGGACACCGTCCCCGCCGGCGTATCGATCGCCATCATCCTGATCGGTGTGCTGATCATCGGTTTCCTTGCCGAATTCATGTCTGCCTTTCTCAACGAAGGCCTGGAAGGCACCGGTGCTCCTCCGACACTGATGGCCGTCGTCGTTGCTTCGATTTCGGCCGCACCGGAAATCCTCACCGCCCTGCGGGCCGCGTTGAAGAACCGCATGCAGTCGGTCGTCAACATCGCCCTTGGCGCATCGCTGTCGACGGTCATCCTCACGGTGCCGGTAATGGAGGGCATAGCTCTTTATACCGGCCAGGCCTTCATCATGGCGATGACGCCGGTCCAGACGGTGATGGTCGCCATCACCCTCATCGTCGCGGCAATCAATCTCAACGACGGGCAGACCAACGCCATCGAGGGCATGACGCATTTCGTTCTGTTTGCCACATTCGTCATGCTGACCTGCCTCGGCCTTTAAGAAAAACGACTCTCAATTCAGCACCTTGAGCCCATTTTCGGATTCAGGACCTGAAGACGCCGAGACAGGCCGGCAAAGCCAGCCCCGCTGCCATGAACTAATCTTGATCGAAGCGTGTTCGGCCCTGTGACGGAGGCGCCCTATCTGGACAATATTGTCCATGTGAAAGGGAGATAGAATGAAACGCTTCAGCATCCTACTGACCAGCTCCGTCCTGTCTGCCGCCGTCATGACCGGCCCGGTCTTTGCCCAGACAAGCCAACCTGTGGAAACCGGGCGCGCCAACGCGCCCGACCAGAAACCGGCCTTCCCCAACCAGACGCGCGCCACCCAACCGGCAACCATGCCCAAGATCGCCACGGAAGTGGTCGCCGAGGGCCTGCCGCAATTATGGTCGATGGAATTCCTGCCCGATGGCCGCATGCTGGTCACCGCAAAACAGGGGGCGATGCACATCATCTCCGAGGAAGGTGATGCGGGGCCCGCCATAGCAGGCGTTCCAAACGTCGCGTTCGGCGGCCAGGGCGGCCTGCTCGATGTGGCCCTGGCGCCGGACTACGCGACGTCGGGCATGATCTTCTTCTCCTTCTCCGAACCGCGCGACGATGGCAACGGCACCTCCGTGGCATCGGCCAAACTCGTCGCCGACAACAATGGCAGCGGCAGGCTGGAAGACGTCAACGTCATCTTCCGCCAGACACCCAGCTTCGACGGCCGGTCGCATTTCGGTTCGCGCCTCGTCTTCGGCCCGAACCGCGAACTCTATGTCACGGTCGGCGAACGGTCGGACAGCCGGATGCGCGTGCAGGCGCAGCAACTCGGCAGCGGCCTCGGCAAGGTTTTCCGCATCGATACGAGCGGCAAGGCGCTGCCTGACAATCCGTTTGCCGGGACACAAGGCGCGCTGCCCGAAATCTGGAGCCTCGGCCACCGCAACCTGCAGGCAGCCGCCCTCGACGGCCAGGGCCGCCTCTGGACCGTCGAACACGGCGCGCGGGGTGGTGACGAATTGAACAGGCCGGAGGCTGGCAAGAACTATGGCTGGCCCGACGTCACCTATGGCATCGACTATAGCGGCCGGCCGATAGGCAACGGCATCACCGAAAAGGCCGGCACTGAACAGCCCGTCTATTATTGGGACCCCGTGATCGGCCCCTCCGGCATGGCATTTTATGACGGTGACGCAATTCCGGAATGGAAAAACGCGTTCCTCGTCGGCGGACTGGTGAGCCAGGGCGTGGTTGTCCTGCATATGGACGGCGATCGGGTGGCCCACGAGGAACGTGTCCCGCTGGAGGCACGCATCCGCGACATCAAGGTCGGACCGGACGGTGCCGTCTATGCGGTCACCGAAACGCGCGGCGGCTCGTCGACGATCGTCAGGCTGACCAAGGCCTGAATCGGCTGCCAACAAAAAAGCCCGCCGTGTCCGGCGGGCTTTTTCTCTGTCGGAATGTGTCGCTGTGCTTACTTGCAGGCACCGCAGAAGCGCTGGATGCGATTGCAGGCTTCTTCGAGAAGCTCTTCCGAAGTCGCATAGGAAATGCGGAAGTTCGGACCGAGACCGAAGGCCGAGCCGTGAACGACGGCGACGCCTTCGGATTCCAGAAGCTCGGAAACGAAGTCCTCGTCGGTTTCGATAACCTTGCCCGACGGCGCGGTCTTGCCGATCAGGCCGGCGCAGGACGGATAGACGTAGAATGCGCCTTCCGGCTTCGGGCACACGATGCCGGTCGCCTGGTTGAGCATCGAGACCACGAGATCGCGGCGACCTTCGAAGATCCCCTTGTTCTGCGCAACGAAGTCCTGCGGGCCGTTGAGCGCCTCGACGGCAGCCCACTGGGCGATCGACGAAGCACCCGAAGTCTGCTGACCCTGGATCATGTCCATCGCCTTGATCAGCGGAAGCGGGCCGGCCGCATAACCGATACGCCAGCCGGTCATTGCATAGGCCTTCGACACGCCATTCATCGTCAGCGTACGGTCGTAGAGCTTCGGCTCAACTTCTGCCGGCGTCGCGAACTTGAAATCGCCGAAGGTCAGGTGCTCATACATGTCATCGGTGAGAACCCAGACATGCGGATGCTTGAGCAGAACGTCGGTCAGCGCCTTCAATTCGTCGGCGCTATAGGCAGCACCCGTCGGGTTCGACGGCGAGTTGAACAGGAACCACTTCGTCTTCGGCGTGATCGCGCTTTCGAGCTCTTCAGCGGTCAGCTTGAAATTGTTTTCCTGGGTCGTCGAGACGAACACCGGCGTACCGCCGCAGATCAGCACCATTTCCGGATAGGAAACCCAGTAGGGTGCCGGAATGATGACTTCGTCGCCCGGGTTAAGCGTTGCCATGAAGGCGTTGAAAAGAATCTGCTTTCCGCCGGTGCCGACGATCGTCTGCTGCCAGTCGTAGTCGAGGCCGTTCTCGCGCTTGAACTTTGCAGCGATCGCCTTGCGCAGCTCGGGAATGCCCGAGACCGGCGTGTATTTCGTCTCGCCGCGGTTGATCGCGTCGATCGCAGCCTTCTTGACATTGTCCGGCGTATCGAAATCCGGCTCGCCGGCACCGAGACCGATCACGTCGCGGCCTTTCGCTTTCAGGTCGCGCGCTTTCTGCGAAACGGCGATGGTGGCGGATGGCTTTACGCGGGAAAGGGCATCGGCAAGAAAGGCCATGGGTCTTGGTCCTGAGATCTGTTTGAACGTGGCGAAGGTGAAAATTCGCCCCAAGCTGTATGTCGAATGAGGCTTCTGGTTTCAAGCGGAAAGCTTGAATGTCACTCATCAAACTCCGTGATCGCTCGTGACCTTCGGTCGCGGCACGGTTAACGCTCCATCTGGCCGGACAGTCTTGTGCGACTTCCGCAAAAGCGGCGATAGTGAGGCGGAATATCTCCGGCTGGGTGGCGTCTAGGTTGTAGTCGCGATCAAACCGGATCGTAGGGACAGATCGCACGCACATTTCGCCGCACGTGTCGCGAAACGATACATTGTTCAATACAATCAATGATGGTCGGCTATGTATTGTAGCGCCAAAGCTGTCCAAAGCGCAAAAACCCCTATGTTCCAACGGGTTTGGGTGCTTCTGATTTTCAACTCAACGGCGCAGTTTCGCAAAACTTTTTCTTGCCAATTCCCTATAAACACAGCACTCTGTTCATGTTCGGGCAATTTACGAGCATGGGAAGACCTATAATAATGCGATCCGAAGGCGCTAAAAAAACTTCGGGCGGTGGAACTGGGGGCAATTTGAAACAATATTTTCCTGCCATTCGCCGCGGTAACACAGGGACCCTTTCTTAAAACTGCCTGCCGCCGCCCTTTAGGGCAATAGTGTTGTGCTGTCCGCCGCTGAACACGGACAGAGAGAAAAGGACCTGATGCATGGCCGAGACTGGCACTGTAAAATTCTTCAATACTGACAAGGGCTTCGGCTTCATCAAGCCAGACAATGGCGGCGCCGATATCTTCGTCCACATCTCTGCCGTACAGGCGTCTGGCCTGTCCGGTCTTTCCGAAAACCAGAAAGTGAGCTTCGACACGGAGCCGGATCGTCGCGGAAAGGGCCCCAAGGCCGTTAATCTGCAGATCTCTGGCTGAACCTTCGAGGTTTTGCCCCAAGTTGAAGCCCGGCAGAATTGCCGGGTTTTTTTATGGCCGAGTATCAGTAGAGACAAGAAAATCGGACTGCGGGATACAGTATTCGGCCAACGATAAGGTGCAGTCTCTGCGGTAGATCATAGTTTCCCGCGCCGCCTCCGCGACGGATAAACATATGCGAGGCTGTTGCTTCGGTGGTTCTAGATCTCTCGCAAGAACGGGTTATTCCGCCGTTCTTCTCCGATCCTTCCACCATGTCCGTGGCCACACAGAAACCCGACATCGTCGCCAAGCGGCAGTACCTTGTCGCGGATCGAGGCGAGCAGCGTGGCGTGATCGCCACCCGGCAGGTCGGTACGGCCGATCGATCCGCTGAACAGCACATCGCCCAGATGCGCGAAACTCTGCGCGCGGTTGAAGAAGATCACATGTCCTGGCGCATGGCCGGGGCAATGATAGACCTCGAACAGATGGTCGCCGAAGGAAACCGTATCGCCCTCGACGAGCCAGCGGTCGGGCACCAGATTGCGGGCCTCCATCGTCACGCCGAAGGATTTTGCCTGGGTTTCCAGACGCTCCAGCAGCGGCAGGTCATCGTGATGCGGGCCGACCACCGGCACGCCGAGACTTTCGCGCAACGCATCCGCGCCTCCGGCATGGTCGATATGCCCGTGGGTGATCCATATTTCACGGATTGTCAGATTGTTCTGGCGGATCGCCTCTTCGATCAGCGAGACGTCGCCGCCGGGATCGACGACAACACCTTCGCGCGTTTCGTCATCGAAAAAGATCGTGCAGTTCTGCTGAAACGGAGTGACGGGAATGATCCCGGCTTGAAGTTTTCCCATGATCCGCGGCCCTATTCTGTCGTCATGCCGGGTATAGCGGTCACTGACAGATAAAGCAGCCCGAAAAGATCATTCGGATGCAACGACCATATAGCGCGAGCCGGCTTCGACCGGAGGCGCAAGAGATGCGGTGGCGATCAGCAGCGCGCAGACGGCAAGTTTGAGCGTGATGACGGTGACGAACACGGCACGCAACGGATGCGGCTTCGACTGCGTCATCGTGATCGGCGGCAAGGCGGAGTAAGTCTGCGCGGAATAGGTCTGCATGATGATGTCTCCCATCTCTCTGCCCCATCAATGATCGCGGAGCCATAAGGTTCCCGCGAGCGTGGCGAGGCCGCCGCGCGGCGATCGGATGGGTCGGCTGGCATGCCATCCCGCAAGCCATCGAAAATCCGACGAAATCTGTTGATTGTTCAAGCGGATCGCGCTTTATCGGGCGTGACGCAATGCGGATGCAATACAATTGGAGCGGCAGTGGAGCCGACGAGGTTGCTCCGCGCCATAGAAAGGATCGGCACGTGTCTCGATCAATGGCGGCCAAACCCGCCAGAAATGCCCAACCGCCTATGCCGACGGTCGACGAGAGCCTGATCGATTTCGAAACGATCGAGCAGTTCTTCTTTGCCTATCGGGACTTCATCTCCGATCCCGACGCCATTCTTGCCCGTATCGGCATGGGGCGTGCGCATCACCGGGTCGTCTATTTCGTCAGCCGGCAACCCGGCCTGATGGTCGGCGATCTTCTGGAAACGCTGCAGATCACCAAGCAGAGCCTCTCGCGGGTCCTCAAGCACCTGATCGAAGCCGGTTATATTCGCCAAATGGCCGGCGCAAAGGACCGCCGGGAACGACGCCTTTATCCGACATTGGCCGGCCGCGAACTTGCTCTTGCCCTATCCGAGCCGCAATCTTTGCGCATCGCCCGTGCCATGCAGGAACTGACGCCGGACAAACGCGAGGCGGTGAAGGAATTCCTTAAAAAGATGCGTGGCCGCGACGAAAGCCTGCCGCCCGCCGACGACGACGCGTAGGATGCTGATCAATGACGAAAACACCACCTTCGGACGACGCGCCTCATCTCCTGATCGTCGATGACGACAAGCGCATCCGCGACCTCCTCAATCGCTATCTCAGCGAACAGGGGTTTCGCGTCACTGTCGCGGGAGAGGCCGCAGAAGCCCGCCGCAAGCTCGAAGGTCTGCATTTCGATCTCATCATCCTCGATGTGATGATGCCCGGCGAATCCGGCCTGTCGCTGACCAGATCGCTCTACGAGAAAAAGGCCATCCCGGTCATCCTGTTGACCGCGCGGGTGGAAGCCGATGCCCGCATCGAGGGACTGGAAGCCGGCGCCGACGACTATCTGGCAAAACCTTTCGATCCGCGCGAACTGGTGCTGCGCATCAACAACATCCTGCGCCGCAGCGCGTCCGAGACACCGAAGATCGAACAGGTCATCTTCGGACCATTCACCTTTTCCATTGCCCGCAAGGAATTGCGCCGGGCAGCGGAAACGATCCGCCTCACAGACCGCGAACAGGAGATCATGCTTCTGTTTGCCATGCGCGCCGGCGACACCATCCCGCGCCATGAACTGATCGGCGACGATTCCGATGTCGGCGAACGGACCATCGACGTCCAGATCAACCGCCTGCGGCGAAAGATTGAGGACGACCCGGCCAATCCGGTCTATCTTCAGACCGTTCGCGGCATCGGCTACCGGCTGAGCATCGACTAGCGCAGGCCTCCCGGAAACGCTCGCCGTTTTCGGGACAGGGAAATGTGCAGGAACAAGCACTAAGGCACGACAGGCGAACCTGAAGGATCGCAACGGGCTTTAGGCCGAGGACCTCGGCAACTGGAGCAGCAATGGCCTTTTTCGACACGCTGAGGCAGAACGTGGCAGCATTCAGCCTTCCGGGCTGGCGCCCCTTCACGCGCTGGCTGCGCCGTCGCCTGCCGACCGGCCTCTATACCCGCTCGCTGATCATCGTCATCTTGCCCATGCTGCTTCTGCAGACCGTGGTGGCGGCCGTTTTCATGGAACGGCACTGGCGGCTTGTCACCGAACGCCTGTCTGAAGGTACGGTGCGCGATATCGCCGCCATTATCGAGGTCATCCGCGCCTATCCGCAGGACAGCAATTACGACGCCATCACCAAGATCGCCGACGACGCGCTGGAGCTGACCATCGCGGTCGAGGAGAACGGCCAGTTGCCGCCGCCGCGTCCCCGGCCCTTCTTCGCCATCCTGGACGGTATCCTCTCCGACCAGATCACCCAGCAGATCAAGATGCCGTTCTGGCTCGACACGGTCGGCGACAGCCGGCTGGTCGAGATCCGCATCAAGTTCGACCAGCGGGTATTGAGGGTTTTTGTCCGGCGCGGCTCCACCTATGCCTCCAACACCCATATCTTCCTCGTCTGGATGATCGGCACGGCCTTCGTCCTGGTGGTCATCTCGATCCTGTTCCTGCGCGGCCAGATCCGCCCCATACAGTCGCTGGCGATCGCCGCCGAAAATTTCGGCAAGGGCCAAAAGACGGAGGGATATTCACCCCGCGGCGCCGATGAAGTCCGCCGCGCCGGCCTTGCCTTCATCCAGATGCGCGAACGCATCGAAAGGCAGATGGAACAGCGCACCGCCATGCTGGCCGGTATCAGCCATGACCTGCGCACCATTCTGACGCGCTTCAAGCTGCAACTCGCCTTGGCGGGCGACAAGCCGGAACTCTCGGGAATGACCGAGGACGTCAACGACATGCAGTCGATGCTGGAAGGATACCTCGCCTTTGCCAAGGGCGAGTCGGAGGAGGATTTCGGCACGCTGACGCTCAGCGACCTGCTCGAGCGCTTCCGCAACGATTTTCAGCTGCGCGGACGCGAACTGTCCTACGAGATCGAAGGTGGCGACGAAATCGCCGTCCGTCCGAATGCCTTTACCCGGCTCGTCGGCAATCTCGTCTCGAACAGCGAGCGTTACGCAAAAACGCTCCATATCCATGCCCGGCACAACGCCAAATGGCTGACGCTGACGCTCGATGACGATGGTCCGGGCATTCCGGCAGCTTCCCGCGAAGACGTATTCAAGCCCTTTTACCGGCTCGACGAGGCGCGCAATCTGGACAGTTCCGGCACTGGTCTTGGCCTGGCGATCGCCCGCGACATCGCCCGCGCCCATGGCGGCAACGTCACGCTCGGCGACAGCCCGACGGGCGGGCTGAGAGCCGTCGTGCGCATTCCGGCCTGACAGTCCCGTGCATTCTTCCGACGGCAGGGACTAAACAACCGGATCTGCCGCATCAACCTGCCAGGCGGGCAGCGGTCGAACCTTGGGGGATGTCCCCATGCTGGTTTCCCTTATGGAAGGGACCAGTGCGGAACGGCGACCTTCCGCAGGATTGGGGATACGTAAAAATCAACCAGCCTATCCACTTCGAACGGCAATAGCCCGCAGTCAACCGATGGTCCCTCCAAGACTTTGCGGAACGATCCCCGGCCATTTACTCGGCTGTTTCCACCCCCCTCACCGGTACTGTTGGTTCAGCAAATGAGTTTGAAAGAACAGGAGTAGCTCAGAATCGAGCGTTTTTTGAAACGCTACCCGATCGAAGCCCGGAAGGTCGGAACATATCTCGAGTTTTTTTGCCCTCAACGCCTCGCTGCACGGCCGCAGGAACGAATAGTGTTGGGCACCTGTCACCTCCTGCACCTCCACAACATTGGAAAGCGTGCGACTGAGATACGCGACATTGCTCTCAAAGGGGACAACGACGTCCTTCTCACCGCCCCAGAGTTTGACAGGTATTTTTACTTTACTCAGGGACGCTGGATCGAAGGCAAAGGCAAATCCCGGGGAGGCAAGAGCAGCTGCCTTTATCCGCTCGTCGTGGTGCCAAGTCGAGACGGGCATCGCCGCAGCCTGCGGACTTGATAAAAAGGACGCTACACCCTGCTTGCAGACCCCCTCCTCTGGATCGGTTTTGCAGTGCTGGGCGAAAATCGCCCAATTGGGAACCCCGCCGATAGCAATCAGCCCGGTAAAGCCACCTGCCGAAAAACCGTAAAAGCCAACCTTTGACTTATCAAGATGATCGCGACCGGCCCATTCATCGAGAACATAGTCGAGAACATGACTGGTCACTATCGGACGACTTGTCATCTGACGCCCAGCCCTATCACTACTGTCTTTGTAGTTGTCACCTGGGTAGGTCAGTGACACGGCGACGAAACCTGCCTTTGCAAGGGCCATGGCAGTATCTGCACGATCGCCAAGCCATCCAGCGCTACCGTGAGAAAAGATAACCAACGGCAAGTTTGCGCCAGCCACCTTACCGTCCAGAGCCGCGTTTTGTAGAACGGAGCCGACAGAGATCGCAGTGGGAAGGGAAACACTCGGATACCAGATGCCGATTTCAATCGGGCGGCCCGCGTCGTCGGGTATTGAGAACAATTGGAAACCGACGGCAAATGCGGGACAGGCTAGCGCCACAATGAATATCGACACAACGATTTTCAAAAATACGCGCATCTGAGCCTTCCGAAACCACCGGAAGCACTATGGCGGCAGCTCTTGCAATTTGAAAGTGTGGAACATGGAAAAGTCTCGATGCGTTGAACCACTGCGCTTGTCTGCTTCTGCCGCATCGCTTCAAAACCGACATCACCCTTCCATCCTTTTCGAAGAACGGCGTCACACACTCTTCATCGTCCCCGGTTAGGCAGACCGAAATCCGGAGACTGTCGATGAACGTTGCGCCACAATCACATCGCCCCAAAATAGCCGAGACGGTGATGGATCCGAGTGCGACAGTGAAAGGGTCGAGCATTGGAAAATGCTGCGAGATCCTGGCCGATACATCTCTGCATGCGACGGAGCTTGGGGATTATTCCTATCTCGGGCCACGCTGCATGGTCGCGGACGCAACGATCGGGAAATTCTGCGCCATTGCGGCAAATGTCAGGATCGGCGCGCCCAATCATCCGATGGACCGCCCCTCCATGCACCGTTTCACCTATTGCCCGGAATATTATGCGCCGGACGCTGTGCGCGACCAGACTTTTTTCGACCAACGCGGCAGCGACCGGGCGATTATCGGCAACGATGTCTGGATCGGCCATGGCGTGATCGTCCTGCCCGGCGTCACTGTCGGAAACGGCGCTGTGCTGGCGGCAGGCGCAGTCGTCACCAGGAATGTCGAGCCCTACACGATCGTCGGCGGCGTGCCAGCCAAATTCATCCGCGAGCGTTTCCCGCCGTCCATCGCGCAAAGGCTGACATCGATCGCCTGGTGGGATTGGCCCTTCGAGACCATCATGGACCGGCTCGGTGACTTTCAATCCAGCGACATAGAGGCATTTTGCACCCGTTGGGCCTGAAACCGATCCGCGAACATCATCCTTCGGACAGGTTCGAGTCTAACACCATTTTGTGCAGACTATTTTCAAGGCTGACATTGTGCACGACGATGATCTTCCGCTGAGCGAGAGCTTAATCCATGACCTGCTATTGCAGCAGGTGCCGCAATGGGCAAACCGACCCATGCGCCGGATTAACTCCTCTGGAACGGACAACGCCCTGTTCCGGCTTGGCGATGACCTTGTCCTGAGGGTCCCCCGGCGGGCATCGGCTGCAGCTCTGTTGTCGAAGGAGCTGGACTGGTTGCCGCATCTCGAAGGCCTTCCGCTCTCGACACCAAAGCTGCGATATCGTGGACACGCCGACTTCGGTATCGAATGCCAGTTCGGGATATTCGACTGGATGGAAGGCGAGATCGCCACCCCGGAAAACATCGAAAACATGGAAGATGCAGCCGTTTCGCTGGCGACGTTCCTAAACGCTCTTCATGGAAAATCGACAGACAACGCACCGGTGGCCGGACCGATCAACAATCGTCGAGGCATTCCCCTCGCCGAGATGTCCAGGCTCACGCTGCAAGCGATCGAGACGGTTTCGGACGAGGTCGATGAACACGCGGCACGCGATATCTGGCAGGCTGCCGTTTGCGAAACATATCTTGCTCCGCCCGTATGGCTGCACGGAGATCTCAAGGCAGACAATCTGATCGCCACCGGCGGAAGTCTCAGCGGCGTCATAGACTGGGGCCTGTCGGCGATTGGAGATCCCGCTGCAGACTATGCGGCGGCATGGTCTTGGGTATCCCCTTCCGCCCGCGGTAAATTCAAAGACATTTTGGAACTGAGTGAAGGGGATTGGCGCCGAGGCAAGGCATGGGCGCTTTACGGCGCAGTCATTGCGCTGAGCTACTATCGTGACGGCAGGAATGAACCGCTCTGCCAGCAATGCCGACTTACGTTGTCGCGGCTCGGTCTGTTGCTCTGACAGACCGGGAGGCTTCGCGCTCCCCTATCGGCTGGAGAGTATCGACAGGCCCTGGCGGATCACATCATCTTCCTGCCATTCGGCACGCCCTGTTCGACGCAGGCGAGCACGATCGCTCCGTTTTCGTCCTCGAAGCCGAGGGTGAGCACTTCCGAGCGAACCGGGCCGATCTGGCGCGGCGGAAAATTCACCACACCCAGCACCTGCCGGCCGACCAGCGTCTCCGGCGTGTAGTGAACGGTGATCTGGGCGGAGGATTTCTTGATGCCGATCTCCGGGCCGAAATCGATCTTCAGCTTGAAGGCCGGTTTGCGGGCTTCCGGAAAAGGTTCTGCCTCGATGATGGTTCCGACGCGGATATCGACCTTTTCGAAGTCACCGTAGCTAATCTCGTCTGCCATGCCTGCGCTATCCTGCCTGTTCAGCTTCCCAGTTCTTCCGCCCGCCTGCGCGCGGCCGCAATCGCCGTGTCGAAGATCGGCTGAATACCGTCCTCGGCCATCAGCACGGCAAGGGCGGCGGCGGTCGTACCGCCCGGCGAGGTGACGTTCTTGCGAAGCTGGGCAGCCTCGTCCGGGGATTGGTGCATCAATTCGCCAGCCCCAGCGACAGTTTCCCGTGCGAGCCGCATGGCGAGGTCCGCCGGCAGGCCAAGTTTGCGACCTGCCTCTGCCATGCACTCGACGAGATAAAACACATAGGCCGGCCCGCTGCCGGAAACGGCCGTGACGGAATCGATATCGGTTTCCGAGGAGACCCATTCGACCGGGCCGCTGACGCGCAGCAACTGATCGACGGCCTCGCGCTGGGTGCTGGTTACATGCGCATTGGCGAACGCGCCGGTAACACCGCGACCGATCATCGCCGGCGTGTTCGGCATTGCCCGCACCATGGCCGCATCACCGAGATGCCCAGCCAGATAACCGAGCGTCTTGCCGGCAGCAATCGACACGATCACCGACCCGGAACCGACGATCGGCTTCAGCGGCGGCAGGACCGTATCCATCATCTGCGGCTTGACGGCAACGAAGAGAATATCGGCAACGAAGCCATCAGGCACGGAAACCGAATGACGCGCACCCGCAGCCGAGATCTTCGCCTGCATCTTTTCCGACGGAGACGGATCGATGACCGTAATCCGGTCTCCGGCCACACCCTTGTCCAGCCATCCGGACAACATGGCGCCGCCCATATTGCCGGCACCAACAAGAACAATAGAACCAACGCCAGACGACATGATCAGCACTCACCGACCGTTTCGAACAAGACGGCATCCATGGCAGCTTTCGCCTCCATGCCGGACCAGACGACGAACTGGAATGCCTGATAATAGCTCTCGCAGGCATCGAGCGCGCTCGAAAGCAGCACTTCCACCTGCTGGTTTGTCGGCTCGGCGCCGCCGGCGAGCAAAAGCGACTGGCGGAAGATGATCACGTCTTCCATCCGCCAGAGATCGAAATGCCCCATCAGCGTCTGGCCGTTGACATGCGACAGGAGGCGGATCACTTCGTTGACGCGGGTATCGGGGATTTTCAGATCAAAAGCGCAGGCCAGATGCAGCGCCTCGAAATCCTCCATCCACGAAAACGAGACATGATAGTCGGTCCAACTGCCTTCGACCGTCATGGCGATCTCGTCTTCGCCGGATCGCTCGAACGTCCAGTCGTTGGAGGCAGCCACGAACTCGATCATGTCGACCGGGTTCGATTGACGTTCAACTTCGAATTCCATGAGGCTCATGCGGCACCTTCTCAACCGGAACGGATGCGGATTTGCGATATACGCCAACACGCGAACTCTTGACCGGAAACAACACTTCCGATGATCTTACGGCGCCGCCAGATTAACGCTGGAACCCTGCCTGGAGCTTACCAGTCCGTTTCGAATCATCATTTAAAATCAGTGTATCTAGACAGGTTTCAGTCGCCAGCCCCTCCCCCCTTTATTTCAGTGGGTTATCCCGTCCTGTGGCTCTTGTCGGAGATCAGCGGAAGGGATTAACCGACTCTGGCGCTTCACTTTTTCGGAAGTGTCCACAGGCGGGATTTTTTTGGCCCGGCGATCGATTTCGCGGCGCCCGGATCGCCGATGGCGGTCGTAAAAATTCGTCCCGAAACGAGAATCGGCCTCCCGCGCCGCGCGCAAGAGGCCGATTTGATTCTCAACGAGAATTTGTAGTTTTCAGCCCTCTTGGGCAGCAAGCTTGGCTTCAAGCGCCTCGATACGGGCCTTCAACGCATCGTTTTCGTCGCGGGCGCGTGCAGCCATTTCGCGGACGGCCTCGAACTCCTCACGCTTCACGATATCCATGCTGTTGAGGAAACGGTCGGCCTGCGCATGAAATGCGGTCTCCATTTCCTTGCGAACGCCCTGGGCGGCCCCGGCCGCATCCGTCATCAGCTTGGCGAAGTCGTCAAAAATGCGGTTCGTTCCGGTCGACATATCGTCATCTCCTTGAAGCCGGCAGAATATACCCGGCTTATGTCATCAATAAGGAAGTAGGGCCAGCAACGATCTGTTGCAAGCTCCATCCACTGCTGTGGTATCCGGTTGTGCGATTCCGTCTTGACCGCCACTATAGGTGAGGTCATGTTCCGCCGACCACGGTCAAGCCGAGAACACACATTGTACGAAGCTCTTAATCTTCTTGCCATTCTGCCGTTTCCCAACATCAATCCGGTGGCATTTTCCATCGGACCTTTATCCGTCCATTGGTACGGCCTCGCCTATGTGGCGGGCATCATGCTCGGCTGGTTTTATGCCCGCAAACTGATCGACCGGCCGATGCTCTGGAAGGGCGGCGAAGCCCCCATGACGAAGACGCATCTCGACGACTTTCTCGTCTGGATCGCCGTCGGCATCGTCGTTGGCGGCCGCACCGGCTACGTGTTGTTCTACGACCTGTCGGTGATGCTCGAAAACCCGATCCGCATCATTCAGATCTGGAATGGCGGCATGTCCTTTCACGGTGGTCTGATCGGCGCGATCATCGCCATGGTCCTGTTTGCCCGCAAGAACGCAATTCCCGTCTGGAGCATGTTCGACATCATTGCAGCCGTCGTGCCGCTCGGCCTGTTCTTCGGCCGCATCGCCAATTTCATCAATGGTGAACTCTGGGGCCGACTGAGCTCCATGCCCTGGGCGATCGTCTTCCCCACCGGTGGACCTTTCGCCCGCCATCCGAGCCAGCTTTATGAGGCAGGCCTCGAAGGCATCGTCATTCTCTCGGCCCTCGCCGTGATGATCTTCGGCTTCAAGGCGCTGCACAAGCCCGGCCTGGTCTCCGGCATATTTGTCATCGGTTACGGCTTTTCGCGCATTTTCGTCGAATTTTTCCGCGAACCTGATGCGCAGCTGGGTTATCTGCTCGGCACAAACTGGCTGACAATGGGCATGGTCCTGTCGTCGCCGATGGTGCTGATCGGGCTTTGGGCCGTCCTGCGAGCCCTTGCCGCCGCACGCACGCAGAAGGCCTGAGAAACAAGCACGCCATGAGCACGCCCTCAAACACGCCTCTCGCCAAGAAGATAAAGACCATCATCCGTACAAACGGACCGATCAGCGTCACCGACTATTTTGCGCTCTGCCTCGCCGACCCGGAATTCGGTTATTATCGCACCCGCGAGCCTTTCGGCAGCTTCGGCGACTTCATCACCGCCCCCGAGATCAGCCAGCTGTTCGGCGAGATGGTCGGCGTCTTCATGGTCCACACCTGGCAGCAGCACGGCACGCCGCAGGATGTGCGCCTGGTCGAGATCGGACCCGGCCGCGGCACGATGATGGCCGACATGCTGCGTGTCATCAAGCGCATCGCACCGGCGCTTTTCGAAAGCCTTGCGGTACATCTGGTCGAAACCAGCGAGCGTCTGCGCGGGGTGCAGCGGGTGACGCTGGAAACCTATTCCACCAAGATCAGCTGGCATGACAGTTTCGACGATGTGCCGGCAGGCTTCTGCCTGATCGCCGCCAACGAACTGTTCGACGCCATTCCGATCCGCCAGTTCATCAAGACGCCGATCGGCTTTCGCGAACGCCTGATCGGGCTTGATGCCGATGACGAGCTGTCGTTTGCCGCAGGCGTGGCGACCGTCGATCCGTCTCTCCTGCCGGCTCCCGCCGGCGCCATTCCTGACGGCACCATTTTCGAAATCGCCCCTGCCCGCCAGGCCGTGATGCAGACGCTTTGCGAACGCCTGCTGCAGGATGGCGGCACAGCACTGATCATCGACTACGGCTCCATGGTGACCGGTTTCGGCGATACGCTGCAGGCCGTCCTGAACCACGATTTCGATCCGCCCTTTGCCCATCCCGGCGAAGCCGATCTGACCAGCCATGTCGACTTCGAGGACCTGGCGAAAGTCGCCGTGGCGACCGGTGTCCAGCTGAATGGCGGCCTTCGCCAGGGCGAATTTCTCTACGGCCTCGGCCTTTCCGAACGCGCGGCAGCGCTTGCCCGCGACAAGGAGCCATCCGAACAACGCCTGATCGCCGCGGCAATCGACCGGCTGGCCGGCGAAGGTGCCGGAAAGATGGGCGAGCTCTTCAAGGTCATTGCCGTTTCGAGCCCGGATGTCACGCTGATGCCGTTCCGCTCGGTGGGCTGAGCCGGGTTACGGCTCACTCTCTTGCCAACGAAATCAGAGACTTAAATTCACCGTGATCTCGCCTTTGTGCCCTTTCCCTTGAGGAGGGAGGTACAATCGCCTTGATTGCGGCAGCGGCGCCTCTCCCTCTGCCGGAGAGAAAGTGATTTCAACATCTTAGCTTCGGCCAACTGTCAGAAATCACAAGCGGGCAGATCATCGCGGCCCTCGATCAGCCCACCGCCCATCCCTCGGAGCCGGATTGACATCAACCCATCGCTTGCGCCAATCTCGCCTCGCAAGACCGAAGCATTCGCAGGCATTGCCCAGTTAAATCAACAGGATGGACGCAAATGCCGGGATACGGACTTCCACAGCCGATCAAGAGTGCGCTGCTTTCCGGGAGTGCCGGATCGCGCATCCGGCATGGCTTTTTCACCCGTGAAGGCGGTGTCTCCGAGGGCATCTATGCCGGCCTCAATGTCGGCATCGGCTCCGATGACGACCGGCAGAAGGTAATCGAAAACCGCACGCGCGTCGCAGCCTGGTTCGATCAGCCGGTGGAGCGTCTGGCAACCGTTCATCAGGTTCATTCCCCCGACGTCGTGATCGTCGACGACATTTCGCAGCCCGGCGACAGGCCGAAGGCGGATGCCATGGTAACGAAACGTCCCGGTATCGTGCTGGGCGTTCTTTCCGCCGATTGCGGCCCGGTTCTTTTTGCCGACGCGGAAAACGGTGTGATCGGCGCGGCCCATGCCGGCTGGAAGGGTGCGCTTCACGGCGTGCTCGAAAACACCATCGAGACGATGGTCTCGCTCGGTGCCGACCGCTCGAAGATCACCGCCGTGCTCGGCCCGTCGATCGGCCGCAGCAGCTATGAGGTCGGACCGGAATTCGTCGCCAATTTCAAATCCGTCGATCCCGCCTACGAGATTTTCTTCTCGCCGTCCGAAAAACCCGGCCATGCCATGTTCGATCTTCCGTCACTGACGATCAAGCGGCTGACGGATGCCGGCGTGAAGGCCGAAAATCTGGATCTCGACACCTATCCCGATCCGGAGAGGTTCTTTTCCTATCGGCGCACCACCCATGCCCAAGAGCCGGATTACGGCCGCCAGATTTCTGCAATCGCGATCCGGGAGGACTGACATGGCTCTGCACTTCGAACGTGAGGAATATGCTGCCCGGTTGGAGCGTCTGCTCGCCGCCATGCAGGAACAGAAGCTTGATGCCCTGCTGCTTTTTGCCCAGGAAAGCATGTACTGGCTGACCGGCTACGATACCTTCGGCTACTGCTTTTTCCAGACGCTGATCGTCAGGGCCGATGGCTCGATGACGCTGCTCACCCGCTCGGCGGATTTGCGTCAGGCGCGCCAGACCTCGATCCTCGACAATATCGTCGTCTGGGTCGACCGGGTGAATGCCGATCCGACGCTCGACCTGAAGAACCTGCTGAGCGACATGGATCTGCTCGGCGCGAAAATCGGCGTCGAATATGATACCCACGGCATGACCGGCCGCGTCGCGCGCCTGTTCGACAACCAGCTTTCGTCGTTCGGCCAGCTGAGCGATGCCTCCTATCTCGTCGGCAACCTGCGCCTGATCAAAAGCCCGGCCGAGATCGCCTATGCCAGACGTGCCGCCGAACTTGCCGATGACGCGCTCGATTCCGCACTGCCGCTGATCAGGGCCGGCGGCGACGAGGCCGCCATCCTGGCCGCCATGCAGGGCACGATCCTTGCCGGCGGCGGCGATTATCCAGCCAACGAATTCATCATCGGTTCGGGCGAGGACGCGCTGCTTTGCCGCTACAAGGCCGGCCGGCGCAAACTCGATGCAAGCGACCAGCTGACGCTCGAATGGGCGGGAGCCGCCGCCCATTACCACGCGGCGATGATGCGCACGGTGATCGTCGGCGAACCGTCGCTGCGCCACCGCGAACTCTACAAGGCCTGCCTCGAGACCATCCAGGCGATCGAGGAAGTGCTGCGGCCCGGTCACGTCTTCGGCGATGTCTTCGACACCCATGCACGCATCCTCGACGAACGCGGCCTCTCCCGCCATCGGCTGAATGCCTGCGGTTATTCACTCGGCGCCCGCTTCTCGCCATCGTGGATGGAGCACCAGATGTTCCATGTCGGCAATCCTCAGGAGATTTTGCCCGACATGACGCTCTTCGTGCACATGATCATCATGGATTCGGACAGCGGCACGGCGATGACGCTCGGCCACACCTATCTGACGACCGAAGGTGCGCCACAGCCGCTCTCGCGTCTCGGCCTTGACCTGATCGTGTGCTGAATTGTGTGCTGATCGCCGCATCGCCGCAATTGACACATCCGAAAGGGCGCCTCTAAGCTCCACCAGGGCAAAGTTCAGGAGATGAATTAAGTGCGGCGACCAAACCTCTGGCACATCGTCGCAGCTTTCTCGCTTTGCCTTGGACTTTCCGCCTGCAACACAACCGACGCACTGACACCGCAGGTCGATGTCGGCGGCGGCACCTATCCCTCCTCCGCGCCGGTCACCCAGGAGGAGACCGACCGAATGGCCGGGACCGACAGGCTCGAACCGGTGCAGTCCGCTCCGCTTGCCTCTCCCGGCAGCCGGCAGGGCGCACCGACCGCTGGCAGCCAGTCTGACGCGGGAGACACGCTATCGGCCCAGGCACGCGCCCTCGATGCCGGGGATCGTGTCTCACCGGCCTCCTCCGGACCGCCTCCGGCATGGCAGGGACAGGAGGCGTTAAGCCAGGGATCGGCTCAGCAGGATGACGCATCGCCACCACAGGCGCCTTCAGGCGGCCAGACCGCGGCCGCGAGCGGCGACAACACCATCCGCTTCCTGCCGATCATCGGCGCGCCGGTCCAGGCGGTGACGCCGCTGTCGCGTCAGCTGGCCGCATCGGCACGCGCCGCCGGACTGACGATCCGTCCGTCGGGCGACACCGGCACCAACCAGATCCTCAAGGGATATTTTTCCGCCCTTTCGAATGGCGACAAAGTGACCATGGTGTATGTCTGGGATGTTCTCGACAATTCAGGTGCACGGCTGAACCGCATGCAGGGCCAGGAAACCGTGCCCACGCAGGGCTCGGACCCTTGGGATGCAGTGTCTCCGGAGCTTATGCAGTCGATCGCCAAAAAGACGATAGCGGAGTATATGAGCTGGCGCAGGACAAGGTGAAGAAGGTGATTCTACACGTCCTGAGAGTGCCAAAGTCACACTTCGTTCATAAAATCCGTGCGGATTTCGAAAACACTCTTGCAATCGAAGGCAGCGGCGGTACAAGGCCGCCATCCAGCTTCAAAACAGGCGGACCGCAATGAAGGTTTTCGCAGGCAATTCGAACCGGCATCTGGCCGACGCGATCTGCAGCTATCTTAATGTTCCAGTCGGAAAAGCCTCCGTAAGGCGATTTGCGGACCAGGAAATCTTCGTAGAAATCCAGGAGAACGTGCGCGGCGAGGATGTCTTTGTCATCCAGTCCACGTCTTTTCCGACCAACGATCACCTGATGGAACTGCTCATCATGATCGACGCTTTCCGCCGCTCGTCGGCGAAGCGCATCACGGCAGTGCTTCCCTATTTCGGCTATGCCCGACAGGATCGCAAGGCAGGCCCCCGCACGCCGATCTCGGCAAAGCTCGTTGCCAACCTGATCACCGAGGCCGGCGCCAACCGCGTGATGACACTCGATCTGCACGCCGACCAGATCCAGGGTTTCTTCGACATCCCGACCGACAACCTCTACGCCGTGCCGATCCTGGCCCGCGACGTGAAGGAAAATTACGATCTGAACAACGTCATGGTCGTCTCTCCGGACGTCGGTGGCGTGGTTCGCGCCCGCTCGCTGGCCAAGCGCCTCGGTTGCCAGCTGGCGATCGTCGACAAGCGCCGTGAACGCGCCGGTGAGTCGGAAGTCATGAACGTCATCGGCGACGTGACCGGCAAGGACTGTCTGCTGATCGACGACATCGTCGACTCGGGCGGCACGCTCTGCAATGCCGCTGAGGCGCTCCTGAAGAACGGCGCGACCAGCGTCACCGCCTATATCACCCATGGGGTTCTGTCCGGTGGTGCCGTTGCCCGCATATCCTCGTCGATGCTGAAGGAGCTGGTGATCACCGACTCGATCCAGCCGACGACCGCGGTTCAGTCGGCCCCCAATATTCGCGTCATCTCGACTGCGAACCTGCTGGGTGAAGCGATCAACCGCACGGCGATGGAATCCTCCGTCTCCAGCCTGTTCGACTGATCGCCGCCAATCAACGCTTTGCAGTTTTTTCAAAATGTTTCGCTCGGGCCGAAAGTCGATTTCGATTTTCGGCCCGATGCTTTAGGCTCCTCTCAAATATTTCGAGGAGGAATCGCCAATGCCGTTGATGTCCAGAACACGCGACAAGCTGCCCCTGCTGCTTCTGCTTCCACTTCTTTCGGCCTGCGTCGAGGAAGGGCCGCCATCCGGGCCTGGTGGCTACTATCCGCCCCCGCGCCCGCAGCCACAGCAGCAGATGTGCACGATGGATTACCGGCCGGTTTGCGGCGAGCGTGGTGGGCGCCTGGAAACCTTCGGCAATGGCTGCCAGGCCAGCGCCCGCGGCTTCCGTATCGTCAGCCCCGGCGAGTGCCGCGGTTCCGGAAATTATCCGCCACCCGGCCGCCCTGATCGCCCCGACTGGGACCGCCCCGGCAGGCCGGACAGACCAGACCGGCCGGGCCGGCCCGGCATGGGCAATGACATGGGCGGCGCCTGCACCCGCGAATACCGTCCCGTCTGCGGCCAGAACAATCGCAGCATCCAGACCTTTCCCAACGCCTGCGAGGCTCGCAATTCGGGGTTTTCCATCATCGCTTCGGGCGAGTGCCGCCGCGGATAACGCATTGCCGCAACACATCCACGACAAAAGACGCCGGGATTACCGTCCCGGCGTTTTGCATTCCGCAAAGTCGTTGACTATGTAGGTCAGGTATTGATGGAGACCTTGCCCTGATGGCCGCCCGAGACCGCTACTCACGAAAGCTGGAATGTTCGCAATGCGGTAATACTGGTTTTGCCGAGGTTTCCGAGGACGACGACAAGCGCGCCGCCAGCCGCGACTTCCGCATTGATGAACTACCCCGCGGCTTCCGTACCGAATTCGCTTCGACGGATCCGCGCAAATACATGCTTCGCTGCAGCGACTGCGGCTTCAAGTTCCGCTTTGAACAGAAGACGGTCTATGCGCCGGGTGGCGAAAGCCGGCGCTGAACCGGCCGTTGACGGACGCTGCCGGCAAGCCGCTCAGGCTGCCTCGACAAGCGGCTGCTTGTCGAACGGCATGGGGCGGCCCAGCAGAAAGCCCTGTGCCTCGTGGCAGCCTTCCTGCCGCAGGATGGACAGCTGGTCCAGCGTCTCCACGCCTTCGGCAAGAACCGGAATGCGCAGCCCCTGCCCCAGGGCAAGGATTGCCCGCACCATCGCCTTGGCCTCATCGCTTGCTTCGACATCCGCAAGGAAACTGCGGTCGAGCTTTATCTTGTCGAACGGAAAGGATTGCAGCGTCTCCAGCGACGAATAGCCGGTTCCGAAGTCGTCGATCGCGATCGATACGCCAAGTGCCTTGATCGCCCTCAGCGCATGCAGTGCGCGCGGCTTGTCGCTGAAGATCGAGCTTTCGGTAATCTCCAGTTCCAGCCGCGACGACTTCATCCCGGTTTCGAGCAGAACGGTATGGACAAGTGCCGGCATATCCACATGGGCGATCTGCACCGGTGAGAGATTGACTGCCACCTTGTGTTCTACGGGCCAGGCGGCCGCCTCGCGGCAGGCCTCGCGCAGCACCCATTCGCCGATCGGCAGGATCGCGCCGCATTCCTCGGCAATCGGAATGAAGTCGGCGGGAGAAACATCGCCCCGTTCCGGATGCCGCCAGCGCAGCAGCACCTCATAGCCGGTAACCTCTCCGCTCGAAACCGATTTTTGCACCTGGTAATGCAGGTAGAACTGTTTTGCCTCGACAGCCGCCCAGAGTTCCTTGGCCATTTTCGTGCGGTCGCGGGCCGCCTCGTCCATCTCCATGTCGTAGAAGCAGACTTCGCGCGAGAGCGAACCCTTGGCACGGTACATGGCAAGATCGGCATTGGCGATCAGCACCTCGGGCGTCTGCCCGTCATGCGGATAGAGCGCAACGCCCATGCTGGCGCCCGGTGTCACCCGGTTGCCCTCGATGTCGATCGGCCGATTCAGTTCCGTCATCATCCGGTCGAGGAAAGCCTGCACCTCGGAGACTTCGCTGTATCGCATCGCGGCGACGAACTCGTCTCCGCCGAAGCGGGCGAAGACTTCCTTCGGCCCGAGGATCTGCATCATGCGCCGTGCGATATCCTTGAGCACCTCGTCGCCGACGGCATGTCCGAGTTGATCGTTGATCTGTTTGAACTTGTTGAGATCGATGCCGACGACTGCCAAGTGGTCGTCACTATGCTTGGCATGCAGCACCTCGCTTTCCAGATGGCTCATGAAAGCCGGGCGATTGGGCAGCTGCGTCAGGCTGTCATGCCGCGCCATGAACGCGATACGTTCCTCGGAGAGGACCTGCTCGGTAATGTCGTCGAATGTGGCAACCCAGCCGCCGCCCGCCAGCGTGTTGAGCGCAGTCCGGAAGGTTTGGCCGCTGCCCGTCCGGTGCATCAGGCTCTTCTGCCCTGAACGGACCGCAGTTATGTAGCGGTCATAGTGCTTGCGGGCATGGGGCATCCAATCCTGCTCCTGCCCGTAGGCCTGCTCGTATCCCTTCTGCACCATTTCCCAGTAGCTTCGGCCGGGCCGGATAAAGCCCTCCGGAAACTTGAACATGTCACGGTAACGGCCGTTTGAAAGGATCAGCCGCTCCTCGCCATCAAACAGGCATATGCCCTGGCTCATGTTTTCAAGCGCAAGGTCGAGATTGCGGGTGATCGCAGCGATGCGGTCGCTGTCTTCCTTCTGGCGGGTGATGTCACGGGTGATCTTGGCATAACCGACCAGCAGGCCGTCATCATCGCGCACCGGCTGGATCACCACGTGTGCCCAGAACCAACTGCCGTCCTTGCGGTAACGCTTGCCTTCGGCCTCGAAGCGGCCGGTTTCGAAGGCGGTTTTCAATGCATTCGCCGGCGCCCCTCGCTCCTGTTCCTCGCGCGAGTAGAAACGGGCAAAATTCTTTCCGACGATTTCGGCCGCCACATAACCCTTGGCGCGCTGCGCGCCGGCATTCCAGTTGGTCACCACGCCCGTCGGATCGAGCATGTAGATCGCATAATCGGTGACGCCGCGGACCAGAAGCTGAAAGTCCCTTTCGCTGGCGCGCGACGAACGGGCTGCACGCCCGGAAATCAGAGCCGCAGCCGTGCCCGAGCCGAGCAGCGACAAGGAGACGGCAATGATCGTCGACAGCATCAGCGGTTTGGACAGTGAGCCGACGCCGATCGCCGACGAAAGGTCCGGCACCAGCGTCGCGGCACCCATGGCGATGAAATGCATGGAGACGATGGCAAGAGCGAGCGTTGCGCCTGCAAACAGAACCGCTTTATTGCCCTTGCGGAGAACCATCAGGAACGCCGGCGGTGCCATCACCATGGCGCTGACGATCGCAACGATCACCATCGGGCGGGACCATACGATCCGGCCACCGATCTCGATCGCCGACATGCCGGTGAAATGCATGCACGACACGCCGGCACCGAATACCAGGCCTGCGGCAATCGCGCCCGTGCGCGTCGGCATGGCGACGAGAAGGCTGGAGGCGGAAAAGGTCGTGACGAAGGCAAGGGCGAGCGAGATCAGCGTCAGGGACGGATCGAAGCGGAACGCAAAACCCGGATCATAGGCAAGCATGGCGACGAAGTGGGTTGCCCATATGCCGAAACCACCTGCGCCGCCGGCAACGACAGCCCATACCGGCCGGGCAATGCGGCCGGCTTCCCTCGAGCGCCCGATAAAGGCGACAGTCGCAAGATTTGCCAGCAGGCAGAGCAATCCCGCCACCAGGACAAGCGGAAGATTATGTTCATAAACCAGGCAGGTGACGACGCGAAACATTCAAATTATTCCCTGAAAGCAGTCGCACTTCTGACGCAGCCGATTTAATAATTCCCGCACATCTTATTGAGTCATCACTTTTTTAGTCGAAAAGCGCATAGTGTGATTAACGGCACCCGAACAACGACCTACCCAGAGTAAGCCGTTGCACAACCGGCCGCACCGACAGGATGCAGGAGGCCGGAATGAGAAGCGGTGAGCGCGAGGAACCGCCGCACTTGCCTGCGGAGCGAGCTTGTATTATAGGGACCGCGTCCGCGCAGACACCCTTGGAGGCAATGCGGATGGGGCCATTAACAGCCTCCGGTTCCAATCGACCCCGATGGGTCGGATAGAACTCTCCAAATAACCTCGAAAGGAAATGCCATGAGCCAGAACAATTACGAGCTCAAGGCCGAGGCGCGCGAACGGGTCGGTAAGGGGTCCTCCCGTGAACTTCGCCGCAACGGTTTTATCCCTGCAGTCATCTATGGTGACAAGCAGCCCCCAATTTCAATCGTCCTCAACACCAATGAGGTCACCAAGCGCATTCACGCCGGTGGTTTCATGACGACTGTTGGAACGATCGACGTCGACGGCCAGAAGATCACTGTGCTGCCGAAGGACTATCAGCTGGATCCGGTGCGTGACTTCACGTTGCACGTCGACTTCCTGCGCGTCTCCGGCAACACCGAAGTAACGGTCGACGTTCCGGTTCACTTCATCAACGAAGACAAGTCCGCGATCAAGCAGGGCGGCGTCCTGAACATCGTCCGTCACACGGTCGAGTTCCTTTGCCCGGCTGCTTCCATTCCGGAATTCATCACCGTTGATCTCGACGGCGCCAAGATCGGCGACAGCATTCACATTTCCGCAGTCAAGCTGCCGAAGGGTGTGCGCCCGGTCATCACCGACCGCGACTTCACCATCGCGACCCTCGTTGCTCCGGCAGCAGGCGTTGCCGAAGAAGAAATCGCAGACACGCCGGCATCGACGGAAGAATAATATCTTCCTTGATCGACGTTTGGAAAGCCCGGCAATGCCGGGCTTTTCTATTGGGATCTGCAGGCGGCTCCGATAATGTCCACCCTGCCCATCCCGAAGGCGGGACCGCCTCCGTCAACCACAAACATTCCCGGTTCTTTCATGACACAGACACCAGACCTCGCTGCAGCCATCCGCTCGATACCGGATTACCCGAAGCCTGGTATCATTTTTCGCGACATCACCACCCTGCTCGGCAATGCTGTTGCCTTCCGGCAGGCTGTGGATGAACTGGTCAAGCCCTATAAGGAGCTCGGCATCGACATGATCGCCGGCATCGAGGCGCGCGGTTTCATCCTCGGCGGTGCATTGGCGCACCAGCTTTCAGCGGGCTTCATCCCGATCCGCAAGAAAGGCAAGCTGCCGCATGAGACGGTGCGGATCGCCTACAGCCTGGAATACGGCATGGACGAGATGGAGATGCATGTGGACGCCGTAAAGCCCGGTGACCGCGTCATCCTCACCGACGACCTGATCGCGACCGGCGGCACCGCCGAAGGCGCCGTCAAGCTGCTGCGGCAGCAGGGCGCCGAGATCGTTTCGGCCTGCTTCGTCATCGACCTGCCGGATATCGGCGGCCGCAAGAAACTCGAAGCGCTCGGTGTCGAAGTCCGCACCCTGGTCGAATTTTCCGGTCACTGAGCCGAACCGATCGGCAATACCCCCATCAACCGGGGGATTGCCGAAGGCACGTCCGCTGTTATCCTCCGACCTTGCCGATGGGGGATCAGATGGACGTCACCGCACTTGCCGCCTTTGCCGCCGCTTTCCTGTTTTTTGCCGCCAGTCCCGGCCCCGACAACATGACGATCGTCGCCCGCACGGTCGCGCAAGGGCCGGCATCCGGCATCGCTTATGGTGCCGGCACCTGTACCGGCATTTTGATCTTCCTCGCGCTCGCCGTCTTCGGCCTGACGGTGCTGGCAGATGAGATGGGTGTGGTGATGAGCGTTCTGCGTTATGGCGGCGCCATCTACCTGATCTGGACGGGGATCAGGCTCTGGACGGCCAAGCCTGCCGTTCCCGAACTGGATGCGAAACCGCAGGCAAATGTGCTTGGCGCCTATCTGACCGGCATCGTGCTCAATCTCAGCAATCCGAAAATGCCGCTGTTCTACATTGCGCTTCTGCCAAATCTTGTCGGCACCGATCTGACCGTCGCAGACGGCGGCACACTTGCTGCTGTGATCCTTGCAGTCGAGTTCCTTGTCATTGGCGGGCATGTGATGCTCGCCACACGCGCCAGGCAGGCGCTCAGAAGCCCTGCCATCGTCCGTCGCGTCAACCGGGCAGCCGGAACAGTCATGATTGGTGCAGGCGCAGTCGTCGTCGCGCGTTAGGAACGCACGCCAAAGCAATTCGAGCAAAAGTGGAAACCGTTTTTGCGTTCGGAATTGCGCGGAAACAAAGAGATAGAGCAGTTTCGCGTCGAAGAACGGCGGAAATGCTCTAGTCGAATTCCAGCACGCGCGCCTCGAAACGAAACACCGTCTCGCCCTTCTGGTTGACACCTTCGTTGGCGGTCAGGCTGATCGACGTGCCGGGCCTCGACATCAGCGGGCGGCTTTCGACGAGCGTCGCCGAATAGGTGATCGTGTCCCCGGCATAGACCGGCCTCAGCCATTGCAGCTTCTTGAAACCGGGCGATGGGCCAAGCGTCGGTGGCGTCACCCCTTCAGCCACAAGGCGCGCACGTTCCTGATCCCAATAGGCGATATAGGTCTTCATCCAGCCGGCGCAGGTATGCCAGCCGGAGGCGCAGAGCGAACCGAAGACGGAACTTTTTGCGGCTTCCGCATCGGTGTGGAAAGATTGCGGGTCGAACTTTTCGGCAAAGGCAATGATCTCTTCGGCAGTGAAAAGAAGAGAGCCGATAACCACCGTCTTGCCGAGCGGAAAGATCTCGCTGAGCTTCATGCCGCGTCCCCCTCGCCCGAGCGGGTGCGAAACATGATCGGGTTCTCACCGCGCATCACCACCTCGCCGTGCTGGTTCGTCACTTCATGGAGAAATTTGACGAGGCCAATACCCGGCCGCGACCGCAACGCCCTCGCCTCGATCACCGTTGAGCGACCCGACAGGGTATCGCCGGCGAGAACCGGCTTTTTCCATTCCATGAAATCGATGCCGGGAGACCCTTCCGACGAAGAGCCGGAGAGCCAGCCGTCATACATCATCCGCATGAACAGGCTTGCCGTGTGCCATCCGGAAGCGGCAAGCCCGCCAAGGATACTGGCTTTTCCCGCCACCTCATCGAGATGCATCGGTTGCGGGTCGAATTCCGAGGCAAACGCGACGATTTCTTCAGCGGTGATCAGCCGCGACGCGAGCGGCAGAACCCGGCCAGGCGTAAAATCCTCAAGATGGAGCATTCGGCACCTCGTGCAATCGGAATGCAGGCACGGGGCGAAGGATCGCCCCGTGGTATTTTTTGCTTACGTGTTGAAGCGGAAGTGGATCACGTCGCCATCATTGACGACATATTCCTTGCCTTCGTCGCGGCCCTTGCCGGCTTCCTTGGCACCCACTTCGCCCTTGAAGGCGACGTAGTCGTCAAAACCGATGGTGAAGGCGCGGATGAAGCCGCGTTCGAAATCGGTGTGGATGACGCCGGCAGCCTGCGGGGCCTTGGTGCCGCGCACGATCGTCCAGGCGCGCGTTTCCTTCGGCCCGACGGTGAAATAGGTGATCAGGTGGAGCAGCTGGTAACCGGCGCGGATCAGACGGTCGAGACCGGCCTCTTCGAGACCGAGCGCGCCGAGGAATTCCTTGGCTTCCTCTTCCGGCAGCTGTGCCACTTCGGATTCGATCGCAGCCGAGATGATGACGCATTCCGCGCCCTGCCCCCTCGCCATTTCGGCAACGGCCCTGGTGTGTTCGTTGCCATCGACGGCGTCGCCTTCGGCGACGTTGCAGACGTAGAGCACCGGGTGCGACGTTAGAAGGTTGAGGCCCTTGAGGATCTCGATGTCTTCCGGCGCCAGCGTCTTCAGCAGAATGCGAGCCGGCTTGCCTTCGTTCAAAAGCTTGATGACGGCTTCCATCACCGGCAGCTGGGCAACCGATTCCTTGTCCTTGCTGGTGGCGCGCTTGCGGGTCTGTTCGACGCGGCGCTCCAGGCTTTCGAGATCGGCAAGCATCAGTTCGGTCTCGATCGTGTCGGCATCGCCGACCGGATTGATGCGGCCCTCGACATGGGTGATGTCGTCGTCCTCGAAGCAGCGCAGCACATGCACGACAGCATCGACTTCGCGGATATTGGCGAGGAACTTGTTGCCGAGACCTTCACCCTTCGACGCGCCGCGCACCAGGCCGGCAATGTCGACGAAGGAAATGCGGGTCGGGATGATTTCCTTCGAGCCGGCGATCGCCGCAAGCTGCTGCATCCGCGGATCGGGAACCGCCACTTCACCGGTATTCGGTTCGATCGTGCAGAACGGATAGTTCGCAGCCTGCGCGGCGGCAGTCTTGGTCAGCGCGTTGAAGAGGGTGGACTTGCCGACATTGGGCAGTCCGACGATACCGCATTTGAAGCCCATCGGGGGTAGTACCTATCGTTTAACTGAGTTTGCAGTCGCTATGGGCGAAACTGCCCTGCGGGTCAAGGCTTGCAACAAGGCATCTCATTGCAGCCAAGGCAGATTTGCCTTACTTTCAGTCGCAGGAGATACCGCCATGACGCAACTTAAAGTTACATCCAAAGGCCAGGTTACGTTGAAGAAGGATATCCTTGATCGTCTGGGCGTGCAGCCGGGAGATCACCTTGATGTCCATCAGCGGCCGAATGGCGTGCTGGAACTGGTTGCAGCCAAGAAGAAGACGGGGAAGATCGAAGATTTCTTCGGTAGCCTCAAAAACGAGCATGATATCCACCTCACCCTTGATGAAATCCAGGAGGCTATAGAGAAGGCTTGGGCTGGGGAGAGATGAAGATCCTCGACACCAACATCCTGCTCAGGGCATCGCTGGACGACGACCCGAAACAATCTCGTATCGCTCAAAATTTTCTTGCCGAAGCAGACAAACTGGTGATCCCGACATATGCGCTCTGCGAATTTATCTGGGTGATGTCAGGCAGCTACAAGCTTTCACGGGTAAACGTCGCAGCTGCAGTCGTTCGGCTTATCAATAGCGAAAAGGTGGTATGCGACGACGCAGCGATCGCTGCCAGACTTCTGTTTTTTCAATCTGGCGGCGATTTTGGTGATGGTGTGATCGAGTTCGAGGGACGACGTCTCGGCGGAGAAACATTCATAACCTTCGACAAGGTAGCGGCGCGCACCATTCGGTCGCAAGGCCGTCACAGCGTGGTCCTCGGCATCGATTGACCGTCAACCTCTGTTCAAACCTTGAAATCCTGTTGCTGCGGCGCAAGATAATCATTACGTCCTCAAAGAACGTCCTCATCCGAAAGTCAGGCTGATGGCCGAAAACACGGTTCTCACCCCAAAGACGACAACGAAACCCAAGCTGGAGCGACCGAAGCTCTACAAGGTCATCCTGCTGAATGACGATTATACCCCGCGGGAATTCGTCATCATGGTGCTGCGCTCGGTCTTCCGCATGAGCGAGGACACCGGGCTGAAAGTGATGATGACCGCCCACCGGCTGGGCTCTTGCGTCGTTGTCGTCTGCGCCAAGGATATTGCCGAGACGAAGGCGAAAGAGGCAACCGATCTGGGCAAGGATGCCGGCTTTCCGCTGACCTTTACCACCGAACCGGAGGAATAGCGGTCGCGTCTAGGCGCTGTCCCGATTGTTACTCCTTCGGCCCGAACATCTTCTTCAGCATATCGGCCATCGGCCCTGACGTCGGCAGGCTGGGTTTTCCACCGCCGCCGCGTGCCTGACGGATATGGGATTGTCCCGCCGCTTTTTGCGTCTGCGGTTTTGGCGTGGCCGGTTTTTCCGCCTCGGGCTTGGCACCGACGGCAAGCGTCAGCTTGTTCATCAACTGCGAATCCTCGCCCTTGACCAGCATGTCGGCATTGTCGGCAAGCGCATCCATCAATGGTTCCAGCCACACGCGGTCGCTCTTGGCGAAATCGCCGAGCACATGGCCGTGAACCTGTTCCTTGGAGCCGGGATGGCCGATGCCGATACGCAGCCGGCGGTATTCCTTGCCGCAATGGGCGTCGAGCGACTTGATACCGTTATGGCCACCATGGCCACCGCCGGTCTTCAGCCGGGTGCGTCCCGGCGCAAGATCGAGTTCATCATAGATTGCAATCAGGTCAGTCGCCGTCAGCTTGTAGAACCGCATCGCCTCGCCGACCGCCTCGCCGGAAAGGTTCATGAAGGTCTGCGGCTTCATCAGCAGAACCTTTTCGCCGGCAATCTCACCTTCGGAGATGACCGCCTTGAATTTCTTCGACCACGCCGAAAAGCCCGGCCGACGCTGAATGGCATCGACCGCCATGAAGCCGACATTGTGGCGGTTTCCAGCATATTGCGCCCCGGGATTGCCGAGGCCGGCAATGATCAACATAAAAACTCTCCGTCTTCTTGGCGCATGTTCACCACCGCGAAATGACGGCACTGTCAATATCTATTGTTGCTGCCGCTCCCACAAACGAGCAGGCGCAAGACCGTATCGCTGCAGGATCTCATCCTGTTTCTTCTCGCTGATCAGCGTGTCGAGACCGCTCTGCATGCGGGCGATCATCTCGTCGGGCACATCCTTGTTGCAGGCGAGGCCGAACCTGTTCTCGGAGAAGAGAAGCACGCTTTCCAGCGGTTTGCCCTCCGCCATGAGCTTCAAATAGACATTTTCCGGCATCGGCATCATGTCGATGCGCTGTTCCAGAAGTTTGTTGAGGGTTATCTCGAAGGTTGCACTCAGGTCGATCGAAGGAAAGCCGCGTTCGCGCAGCAGCGTTTCGGTGAAATCGGCCCGATGCGTGCCGATCGTATAACGCTTTGCTTCGTCCATCGTCGTCGCATCGATCACCGTCTGGTGCAGCCGGACGAGAAAGTTGCGGCTGATGCTGAGCGGCGTTACCCATTTGAACTTGGGCTCTCTTTCAGGAATACGGGCAGCCGAAAAGACGCAATGCATCGGTTGGGTCTCGGCAAGCACATAGGCCCGCGCCCAGGGCATGATTTCCATGGTGAACGGAATATCCGCCTTGCGCATCAGAGCTTCGACCTGCTCCACGCTGGAACCGCGATAGCTGCCGTCCGGGTCACGATAGACAAACGGCGGATACTGTTCGGTCGTCAGGCTGATCGGCTGTTGCGCAGATGCCGGCAAGGCCGGCTGAATGCCGATCAGGAAACAGGTCAGGATGGTAACAATCTTCATCGCGTGTCTCCCGAAGGCGGTTGGAAGCGTCTTGTCGACATGCGTTACGGCATATTTAACTGGCGAGAGAATTGACGCCCGGATGTCCGGACAGGTCCGCCAGCAGATCATTGATCTCGCGCGGACGCGAGAAATGGTAGCCTTGGGCGAAGTCCACGCCGATTTGCAGCAGCTGCCGCTGCTGTTGCGCCGTCTCGACCCCTTCCGCCACCACCTTGCACTGCATCTTGTGCGAGATGGTGGTGATGCCTTCTATCAGCATCCGGCTTTTGCGCTCGACATCCGTTTCCCCGCCAAGCATGGATTGCACGAAGGATTGATCGATCTTGACGATATCAACCGGGAAGCGGTTGAGATAGCTCAGCGACGAATAGCCGGTGCCGAAGTCGTCAAGTGCGATACGGCAGCCGAAATCATGGAGTTCGGACAGCACCCGACGGATCCCCGGATCGTCATGCATAAGCACGGCTTCGGTGATCTCCACAACAAGGCGATCCGGGCTGATGCCGTTATGGGCAAGCAACGCCGCCAGCCGGGTGGGAAGGCCCGGCTCGAATTGAAGCGGCGAGAAATTGACGGCGACATAGGCGTTCGCAAGCCCCGGAAGCCGCGATACCCGATTGAGATTGGCAAGCGCATCTTCGAGAATGAGATTGCCGATCTCGCCGATCGTTCCATTCTCCTCGGCAACGCTCACCAGCGGTCCCGGCGGCAAAAGCCCCTTGCGGGGATGGCGAAGACGCATCAGCGCTTCGAAGCCGACGGGAAGCCCGTCGCCAATGCTGACGATCGGCTGGAAATGTGCCTCGAACCAGTTGGCCGCAATGCCGACTTCGATATCGCTCTCGATCTCCGCCTTCTCGCGTGTCTTCGTCAGGATGGCCGGATCATAGACCTTGGCGCCGTTCTTGCCGTCGCGCTTGCGTGCATACATGGCAAGGTCGGATTTCTGCAACAGCTCAGCCGCCGCCGAGGCATGTTCCGGATAGAAGGCAACGCCGACGCTGGCGCTCAGCCGCATGCTCGTACCCTCGATGCGGAACGGCGTTTCGAACATGTCCATGATCTGCTGGCAGAGATCGCTGCTGCGCTGCTCGGCATCATCGCCGACGATCACGATGGCAAACTCGTCGCCGCCGAGCCGCGAGACGGTATCCGCCTTGCGCAGCATGGGGAGAACTCTGGCGACGAATTCCTGCAGCACCAGATCGCCGGCCGCGTGGCCATGATTGTCGTTGATCGCCTTGAAACGATCGAGGTCAACGAACAGGCAGGCCATTTTCGTGCCGAGGCGATCGGCGTCGATAATGTGGCGGTCTAGCGCCGCTTCAAACCCCTGCCGATTGAGAAGACCCGTCAGATGGTCGGAGATCGCCTGCTGGTGATTGCGCAGCTCGGATTGCTTGAGTTCGGTGACATCGGTCATCACGCTCAAGGAACCGACGAGATGGCTGCTCGATGCTCCAAAATCGGCCTCGGCGATCAGCACGCTCATCGGCCGGCCATCACGGCACTGGAAGCGGACGGTGATTTCGATCGGCGCACCCTCGCCCGACATTGCCTGCCTGCGGGTTTCGAACAGCGACCTGTCGGCCGGGAAAACCAGATCGGAAAAATGCCGTCCGATAACGTCCTCACGCTGATAGCCGGTGGCCAGAAGCCAGTAATCGCTGACGGCGGCAATCGTGTCGCCGGTCGTCAGGGAGAACAGCATGGCAGGCGTCATATTGTAGATTTCGATCGTCTGCTGATGGGCCCGCTTCAGTTCCCGCTCCTCGCGTTCGAGCAAGGCCTGCATTTCGTTGAAGCTCTTTGCCAGCCGTCCCATTTCGTCGTTGGAACGCCAGTCGACATGATGGCGCGAGCCGAGGCGCCGGGTCGCTTCGATCGCAGCCGTCAGGCGCATCAACGGCCTGACAACCATCATCCGGTTGCCGAAGACGGCGGCGCCGAACACAGTCAGGATAGCAATGATGAAGATCGAGATGAATGCGAGCTCGGTCTGGTGCAGCCCGGAAAACCAGCTGGCGATCGGCACATAGACGGTCAGCGTGCCGACTTCCCGAATGCCCTGCAGGGATTTGTAGGTGATCGGCTGGCTGCGTGTCTGATGGTCGCTCAGATCAAACAGGTTCGGGGCGATCTCGAAGATGTTCAGCTTTCCGGTCGTATCCGTGATCTGCACCGCGTGGATCATCGGGTCGGCGACCAGCATCTGCGCCACCTGATGAATGCTTTCGCTATCCAGCTCCCACAGGGGCTTGCCGAGTGCCTGGGTATTGCTGCTGATCACCACATCGACATGTTCGCCGATGCTCTGGGAAGCCTGCTGCGAGGAAAGAGCGAGAAAGACAGTGAAAAGCGGTGCCACGACGACAAGAAGCGCGCCCGAAATGATGGCAATGAAACGACTCTCTACAGAATGAGTCATTTGTTTTCCCCGGCCCAATATTGCTCTTAGAAACACCACCCCGTATTTCCAGGCCATCCTTCCATCGAAACCTTTAAACTTTCCTGACGTAATAACGCAAATTCCGAGCGAACTGTCTCAAACAGATCTTGGCATCTTCAAGAATATCCAAGAAATACGGGCCTGGGCATGGAATGCAAAGCCGGATCCGCGTGCGGAATAAACATAATTTACTTCTAAATCACCCAGTTCCCCACGCGCGTCACCTGACAAACGCCATTGTACAGCCGGAACAGGTCGCAGCAAAAAGGCGGCCGAGGCCGCCTTTTCTGTATGTCACACTTTCGAGTGATCAGTGCCCCTTGTTGGCATAGACCGATTTTTTCGTCAGGTAGATCAGTCCGCTGAAGATCACCAGGAAGACCATCACCATGAAACCGGTGCGCTTGCGTTCCTCAAGATGTGGTTCGGCAGTCCACATCAGGAAGGCCGAAATGTCCTTCGCATATTGATCCACCGTCTGCGGTGAACCGTCGTCATAGGTCACCTGGTCGTCGGCAATCGGCGGCGCCATGGCAAGCGACGCGGCATTGGCGAAATAAGGGTTATAATGCCCGCCTTCCGGCACCTCGATGCCGGCCGGTGGCTCCTGATAGCCGGTGATCAGCGAGTAGATATAGTCCGGCCCGCCTTCCTGATACTGCGTAAAGATATCGAAGACGAATTGCGGAAAGCCACGGGTAATGCCACGTGCCTTGCCGAGCAGCGACATGTCCGGCGGGGCAGCACCATTGTTTGCTGCAGCCGCCGCCTCCGCGTTGGGGAAAGGCGACGGGAAATGGTCGGACGGCGTCGCCGTACGTTCGAACATCTCGCCATCACCGTTCGGTCCGTCCTGGACCTTGTAATTGGCCGCATACGCCTTCACCTGGGCTTCCGAATAGCCGAGGTCCTCCAGCGTGCGGAAGGAAACCAACCGCATCGAATGGCAGGCGGAACAGACTTCCGTATAGACCTTCAGCCCGCGTTGCAGCTGCTGCTTGTCGTAATGGCCGAAAGGCCCGGCAAAGCTCCACGCCTCGTTCTTCGGATGGTGGATCGGAAAATGCGGCGTGCCGCCTTCCGCATGGGCTTCGGCGCCGGCGGCCGCATCGTGATTTTCCTGTGCAGTCGCTCCTGAAAGACCGACACCGGCAACGCCGATAGCGGAAAGAAACGCCAGCGACAGGATGCTTGTTACAAGCTTTTTCATGTTTCTGTCCCTCTCCGTCGCCACGTTCACACCGAAGCCTGTTGCGGCTCGGCAAGATCCGCGACCGGCTTTTTCTGCTTCTCCAGAACCGCCTCGGTGATCGAGTTGGGTATGCGCCGCGGGGTCTCGAACAGTCCGAGAAGCGGCATGATCACCAGGAAGAAGGCGAAGTAGTAGAGCGTGCCAAGCTGCGAGAGGGTCGTGTAGATCCCTTCCGCAGGTTGCGAACCGAGCCAGCCGAGCAGGATCGAGTTGACGACGAAAATCCAGAAGAACAGCTTGTACCAGGGACGATAGACTGCCGACCGAACCTTGGATGTATCGAGCCAGGGCAGGAAGAACAGGATGATGATCGAACCGAACATCACCAGCACGCCACCAAGCTTTGAATCGATTGGGCCGACATTGAAGGTGATCGCCCGCAGCATCGCGTAGAATGGCAGATAATACCATTCGGGAACGATATGTGCCGGGGTCTTCAGCGCATCGGCCGGGATGTAGTTGTCCGGATGGCCGAGGAAGTTCGGCATGTAGAAGATGAACCAGGCATAGGCGACCAGGAAAATCGAGACGCCGAAGGCATCTTTCAGCGTCGCATAGGGCGTGAAGGCCACCGTATCGGTCTTGCTTTTCACCTCGACACCCGTCGGGTTCGTCTGACCGGTGACATGCAGCGCCCAGATGTGAAGGATGACGACACCGACGATCATGAACGGCAACAGGTAATGCAGCGAGAAGAACCGGTTCAGCGTCGGCTGGTCGACGGCAAAACCGCCGAGCAGGAACTGCTGGATCCATTCACCGACCAACGGAAAGGCGGTGAAGAAACCGGTGATGACGGTCGCACCCCAGAACGACATCTGCCCCCAGGGAAGCACATAACCCATGAAGCCGGTTGCCATCATCAACAGGTAGATGACGACGCCGAGGATCCAGAGGATCTCGCGCGGCGCTTTGTAGGAACCGTAATAGAGACCGCGGGCGATATGCAGATAGACCGCGATGAAGAAGAACGATGCGCCGTTGGAATGCATGTAACGCAGCAACCAGCCATGGTTGACGTCACGCATGATCTTTTCGACGCTGTCGAATGCGACGCCGGTCGATGCCGCATAATGCATGGCAAGCACGATCCCGGTGAGGATCTGCACCACCAGCATGACCGACAGCATGGCGCCGAACGTATAGGCGTAGTTCAGGTTTCGCGGCACCGGAAAGGCGACGAAACTGTCATACACAAGACGCGGCAATGGCAACCGCTGATCGATCCACCGTTCGATCCCGGTCGACGGTTGGTAAGACGAATGTCCACTCATGTGTCTGCCCCTCACCCGATCCTGAGCACGGTATCGCTTGCGAAAGCGAATGTCGGAATTGCCAGGTTCTGCGGCGCAGGACCTTTTCGGATACGGCCCGCCGTATCGTAATGCGAGCCATGACAGGGACAGAACCACCCGCCGAAATCGCCGGACTGACCGAGCGGAACGCAACCGAGATGGGTACAGGAGCCGATCATCACGATCCAGTTCTCCTTGTCTTTACCCGCCGAGCGATCGACGCCTGTCGCTTCCGCGTCTGCCGCCAGATTGGCATTGCGGGCGACCGGATCCTTGAGGTCGGTAAGAGCGACGGCGTTTGCCTCTTCAACCTCCTTGGGTGTGCGGTTGCGGATGAACACCGGCTTGCCGCGCCACTTGACGGTCAGCGACATGCCCGGCTGTACGGCCGCGACGTTCACCTCGATAGAGGCAAGCGCCAGCGTCGATGCGTCCGGACGCATCTGGTCGATGAATGGCCAGGCGACGGCCGCTGCTCCCACCACACCGGCCATGCCGGTCGCCAGATAGAGGAAATCGCGGCGCGTGGGTTCGCTCAGCGTTCCTTCGTTTGGATTTTGCTCACTCACGGTTCAACCATCCTCTCATGCAATGCCCAGTCATTCGCATGCCTCCTCCTTGGCTATGGTTAAGCCTTCGCCACCATAGATCGAACACCGATTCTCCAGCAAGTCGGTGCGACCATAGAATTGATCGCAGATAAGTTCCCGCCTTGGCAAGGTCTTCGGCGCTTCGCGGAGGCGCAGATTGCTATTTTGGCATGTAGACGACCGGATACTGCAACGCAGTCTTGCGACACTATGCAGCGGCAATGATTTAGCCCGCGAAATCAACGGGGAACTTGATATGGATCAAGCGCCGGAAAGACGGCATGGACGAGGAAAGCGCTGCGTTGCCAGCAACATGTGCCCGTGCTAAGGCATCCTCGACGAAGCGCTTCGGACCAGATCATGACCGTAAGAACGATCCTATCCGTCGCAATCTGCGTCACCGTGTCACTTATCCTTTTGGCTATAGGCACCCGTTTTTTCCATCCGCATTGGGCATTGGCCATTCTCCACAGTCTGCAGCTTCATGCGGCCGTGGCCTGCGCCGCGGCAATGGTTGTCGCCCTTACCCTTCATCGCAATATCGTCTCCGTTCTGCTGCTTGCCGTGTCGCTCGCCTTGGCCGGACATGCGCTGGTCATCAGCCGGCAATTGACCGCGATGGCGAGCGAAAGCGACGTGAACGCCCCGGGGTTCCGGCTGCTCTCCTTCAATATTCTTTCCGAAAACTATCCGAACGGCGAAGCGATCGCCCGGATGATTGCCGCATCGGGTGCCGATGTCGTCAACATCATGGAGGCCGAACCGCTGCAGGCGCATCTTGCCGAACTGAGCCGCACCTATCCCTACCGGATCGGCTGCGGCGCGCAGGTGATCGATTGCGACCAGCTGATGCTGTCGAAAACCCCCTTGCGGGGCACAGTCAGAACGCTCGGGCCGATCTTCGACAACCGCTTCATCCTGGCCGACACCGAGATCCGCGGACACAGGGTAAATGTGGCGGGCATTCACACGACCAAACCCTATTTCGATCTGTTCCAGACGGTCGAACTGGTGCGCGCCACGCTGGCCATCACCGACACCAAGGGGCCACTCGTTCTGTCGGGTGATTTCAACGCCTCGTCGCTACAGCCCAACATCCATGCATTCCTGCAATGGGCCGGGCTTAGAAAAGCATCCTGGGAACCGCCCACATGGCCGGTCAGCCTCGGTGTCTTCGGCCTGCCCATCGATCATGTCTATGTTCGCGAGCCGCTGAAGATCAGATCGATTGCCAATCTGCCGAGCGCCTACGGCTCCAACCACGCCGGGCTGATTGCCGATCTGGCCCTTACCGGCAATTGACAGGCCTCACTGTGCGGCATCGGCCGCCAGGAACCCGCCGGTCTGCCGCGTCCAGAGCTCGGAATAGAGACCGCCCCTGGCGAGCAACTGGGCATGCGTCCCCTCTTCCACGATCCGGCCCTTGTCCATCACGATCAGCCGGTCGAGCATGGCGATCGTCGACAGCCGGTGGGCGATGGCAAGCACCGTCTTTCCCTGCATCAACTCGTCGAGGCTCGACTGGATCGCCGCCTCCACCTCCGAATCGAGCGCCGATGTCGCCTCGTCGAGGATCAGGATCGGGGCGTCCTTGAGCATGACGCGGGCAATCGCGATCCGCTGCCGCTGACCACCTGATAGCTTCACACCCCGCTCGCCGACATGGGCATCGAACCCCTTGCGGCCGCGCTGGTCGACGAGTGTGTCGATGAAACCGTCCGCCTGGGCCTTGCGCGCAGCATCGAGAAGCTGCACGTCTGATGCGTCCGGCCGGCCGAACAGGATGTTGTCGCGAATAGACCGGTGCAGCAGCGACGTATCCTGCGTCACCATGCCGATCTGCGCCCTCAGTGTTTCCTGGCCGACCTTCGAAATGTCCTGCCCGTCGATCGTGATCCGGCCACCTTCGATGTCGTAGAAACGCAGGAGAAGATTGACCAGCGTCGATTTGCCCGCCCCCGAGCGGCCGATAATGCCGACCTTCTCTCCGGCACGGACCGAAAGGTTGAGATGATCGATAACGCCCGAGGGGCGGCCGTAATGGAAGCTGACATCGTCGAAGCGGAGTTCCGGCTTTTCCACCTTGAGCGGCGGCGCATCGGCAGCATCGGTCATCTGGATCGGCTGCGAAATCAGTTCGGCGGCATTCTGCACGGTGCCGAAATTGCGCATGATGCCGTTGAACTGCGTCATCAGCCGGCCGAGCAGGAAATTCAGCCTGAGCACAAGCGCAAGCGTGAAGGCAACGGCACCCGACGTTATCCTTCCCTGCAGCCAGAGATGGATGCAGAGTGCAGCCATGGAGGTGATCATCACCCCGGAAAGCAATGCCATCGACGCTCTGACACCGGTGATGAAGCGGGTGAATATGATCGTCGACGACTGGAAGGTATCGAAGCCTTCGCGCATGTAGCGGTCATTCGCCTCGTCGCGGCCGAACAGGCGTAGCGTCTGGATATTGCTATAGGCATCGACCATCCGGCCCGACAGCATCGATGCCGCCTCCGCCGTCTCTTTCGAATGGAAGCGGATGCGCGGTACGAAATAACGGGCGAGCGCGGCGAAAACCGCGACCCAGACCAGCACCAGCACCGCCAGCCGCCAGTCGAGCCCGCCGACCAGCGTCAGCATCGAGACGGAATAGATGCAGACGAACCACACGCTTTCCATCAGCGAGGTAACAAGATCACCCGCCGCCTGCCCGCCCGACCAGACCTTGGTCACGATACGGCCGGCGAAATCGTTCTGGAAGAAGGACAGCGATTGCCGTGCAACGTGCTGGTAGGATTGCCAGCGTACCAGATTGTAGAAGCCGGGCGTGATCATCTGCTGGTCGACGACCGCGGTGGTGAGCGTCACCAGGAAGCGCACGACGCCGATCAGCACCAGCATGCCGCCGAGCTCCCAGCCATGCGCGGCGATCAGGCCGGCCCAGCCCTGAGCCCGGTCGATGCTGGCCAGAATATCAACCAGCCGGCCGACGAACCAGAACAGCGCCGCCTCGATCGCCGCCGTCAGTCCGCCGAGAACCAGCATGGCAAGGAATGGCGCCTTGGCCTGGCGCACATAGAACCAGATGAAGGCCAGCGTGCCCTGAGGCGGCCGCAGGTCTCCCTTCGCTGCGAATGGGCTGATGCGCGTTTCGAAGAAGTGGAAAAACTGGGTGATGGCCATGCAAGGGATATAGCGGCCGCAGCAGAGCAGGCAAAGGGCCGGAGAATTACATTTCGGCAAGTTTGGTCGACAAGTCTGGCAAAATGCGAACGGCGGCCGAAGCCGCCGTCCATCATCGAAATCTATCGGTCGACGCTCAAAATTCCGACCATTCCTTTTTCATGGCAGCGGCAGACGAACCACCGCCGAACGCCGAGGCTACACGATTGCCCAGCGCACGGGCCGGCGATGCGGCCGGACGCGAGGCTGGCGTTGCCGATCGCACGGCCCTTGAACCTTCACCAAGCTTGAACTGCGACAGAAGCTCGGTAAGGGCCGCGGCCTGTGCCGCCAGGTTATGGCTGGCTGCCGTCGTCTGCTCGACCATTGCAGCGTTCTGCTGGGTTCCCTGGTCCATATGGTTGACCGAGGTGTTGATTTCGGAAAGGCCCGTCGACTGCTCGCGCGCCGACACCACGATCGAACCGACATTGGTGCTGATCCGCTGGACATCGCTGACGATCGTCTGCAACGCTTGGCCGGTCTGACCGACCAGATCAACGCCGTCGCGAACCTTTTCGCCGGACGTGCCGATCAGTGCCTTGATCTCGCGGGCGGCATTGGCTGAACGCTGCGCCAGTTCGCGCACTTCCTGGGCGACGACGGCAAAACCCTTGCCCGCCTCGCCGGCACGTGCCGCCTCGACACCTGCGTTAAGCGCCAGCAGGTTGGTCTGGAAGGCGATATCGTCGATGACGCCGATGATGTTGCCGATCTCGTTCGACGACTGCTCGATCGCCTCCATGGCACTGACGGCCTGGCGAACGACCTCGCCCGACTTTTCCGCCCCGCCGCGTGTATGCTCGACGAGCTTGCCCGCCTCGCCGGCACGCACGGCCGAATCCTTGACTGCCGTGGTCACCTGTTCCAGCGCGGCCGCCGTTTCCTCGACCGATGCAGCCTGCTGTTCGGTGCGTTTCGACAGGTCTTCAGCCGCCGAGCGGATCTCGTTGGCGCCCGCATCGATCATGCGGGCGTTCTCGCCGACCGAACGCAATACGTCCTGCAGCTTCGTCACGGATTCGTTGAAGTTGACGCGCAGCTGGTCGAGCTGATCGGAGAACGGCTGTTCCAGGCGTACGGTCATGTCGCCGTTCGACAGGCTCTTGAGGCCGAAGGCAAGCGCATCGACCGCGAAAGTGACCTCGGCGGCCTCGCGCGCCTTCTGTTCTTCGCGGGCGATCCGGTCCTGCTCGCTCATCGAGCGGTTGGCCTCGGTCTCGCGCTCCAGACGGACCCGCTCCAGCGCATTCTCGCGGAAGACGGAAACGGCCGCGGCCATCTCGCCGATTTCGTCGCGACGATCGGCATGCGGAATGACAGCCTCGTTGTTGCCGGCCGCAAGCGTGTTCATCGAGCTGGTAATGTCGCCGATCGGGCGCACGACGCGGAAATAGGAGAAGAAGGCGGCACCGATCGCCACAAGTGCCGACAGGATCAGCGAAACGATCGTCCCCATATGGGCTGAACGCGCCACATCCGCGGTGGTTGAAATGGCAGTGTCGGCAAGCCGTGCATTGTTCTGCACGATGCCCATGACGATCTCGTTTGCCTTGCTGCTGATCGGATCCATGTTGGCGACCATGAAAGGCTTCAGCGACAGGCGTTCACCGGTCAGGGCCCGCGCGACCATCTGTTCGGCGAATGCGTCATAACGGCGGAAGCCATCGACGAGATCATTGTATTTTGCCCGCGTGGCCGGCAGCGTGATGCGCTCGGAAAATGCACTCAGCGCGTCATCGCGAACCTTCTCGGCATCGGCAATCTGCGGCTTGAGGTGTTCGATTTCCGCAGCGTCTTCGGCCGAAAGCAAGGTGATGTAATGCCGGCGCAAATCGCCGAAGCTGTTGTCCAGCGCCGAGATGTTGGAGCTGCCGGTCATGTGGCGGCCCATCTCGTTGGCCTTGGTTTCAAGTTCGGAAAGCGACTTCAGCGCCATGCCGCCCTGGATGAGACCAAGGGTAACGACACCCGCGAACAAGGCCGGGATGAGAACTTTAATCTTCAGATTTTTCATAGCGGACCAAATGGTTAGAGCATCGGGAGCCGGCCTCCCCGTCCGACACCATCACCTAACCAAGAGACAATTGAAATACAGTTAACCAGTTGCTTTTAATAAGAATTATAAGAATGGATGTAACAGTTAGTTACTTTTGGCGACCAACCAAAATGACGAGACAAAAAAAGACGGCGGCCGAAGCCGCCGTCGATCATCGATGTCTATGAACTGAAACTCAGAATTCCGACCATTCCTGCTTCAATGCCGCCGCGGACGAACCGCCGCCGAAGGCGGAGGCGACCCGGTTGCCGAGCGCCCGTGCAGGCGAAGCTGCCGGCCGCGAAGCAGGCGTTGCCGCCCGCACGGCTCTGGAACCCTCGCCAAGATCGAACTGGGCAAGGAGATCGATCAGAGCGGCAGCCTGGGTCGCAAGGCTATGGCTTGCTGCTGTCGTCTGCTCCACCATCGCAGCGTTCTGCTGCGTGCCCTGATCCATCTGGTGAACGGAGGTGCTGATCTCGGTCAGTCCGGTCGACTGCTCGCGGGAGGAAACGACGATCGAAGCGACATTGCCGTTGATCTTCTGAACCTCGGAGACGATGGTCTGCAGTGCCTTGCCAGTCTCGTCGACCAGGTTCACGCCGTCGCGAACCTTCTCGCCGGACTTGGTGATCAGCGCCTTGATCTCCCGTGCAGCATTGGCCGAACGCTGGGCGAGCTCGCGCACTTCCTGCGCCACGACAGCAAAGCCCTTGCCGGCTTCACCCGCGCGGGCAGCCTCGACACCGGCATTGAGGGCCAAGAGGTTGGTCTGGAAGGCGATATCGTCGATGACGCCGATGATGTTGCCGATCTCGCCCGACGACTGCTCGATTGCCTCCATCGCCGCAACGGCCTGACGCACCACATCGCCGGAACGCTCGGCGCCGACACGGGTCCTGTCGACCAAAGTACCGGCCTCACCGGCCCGCACGGCCGAATCCTTGACCGCGGTCGTGACCTCTTCGAGCGCTGCAGCCGTCTGCTCGACAGCGGCCGCCTGCTGTTCCGTGCGCTTGGACAGGTCGTCGGCCGCCGAACGGATCTCGTTGGCACCGGCATCGATCATCCGCGCATTGTCGCCGACCGAGCGCAACGCCGTCCGCAGCTTGGCAACGGACTCGTTGAAATTGCTGCGCAGCTGGTCGAGCTGGCCTGCAAACTGCTGATCGAGATGGATGGTCATATTGCCATCCGACAGGCCCTTGAGACCCTGCGCAAGTGCATCCACGGCGAAAGACACATCCGCGGCCTCGCGCGCCTTCTGTTCTTCGCGGGCAATCCGCTCGCGCTCGCTCATCGACCGGTTGGCTTCGGTCTCGTTCTCGAGGCGGGCACGTTCCAGTGCGTTGTCGCGGAATATGGCAACCGCGGCAGCCATTTCGCCGATTTCATCCTTTCGGCCCGCATAGGGGATCTCGGCGCGGTTGTCGCCGCCGGCCAGTGCATTCATCGACTGCGTGATCGCGCCGATCGGCCGGGTAACACGAACGAGGCTGAGCGCGGCGGCGCCGATCGCCAAAAGCACGGCGACGGCGACACCGGCGATGGTCGACCAGGTGATGAACTGCGTTGCTCCGGCCGCCGCATCCTTGTCGGCGATGGCAGCCTGCTGGTTGTCGTTGATCATGCCCTGCAGGATTTTACCGGCTTCTGCGCCCTTCGGCGTCATCTCGGCGATCAGCGCCTTGGCCTCGTAGACCCGCGAATTGTTCATCAGGCCGACGAACTGTTCGCCAAGCTTGTCATAGTCGGCGACGAGCTGCTTCAGCGATTCGAACCGTGGTCGCACGGCAGGTCCCTGGGCATCGGAAAACACCTTGAACGCTTCGACACGCGCTGCATTGGCATCCTGCAGCAGCGCGAGCGCCGTCCGCTTCTCGTCCGAATTGCTCGCCAGCGAAACCATCAGATAGAGCCGGCGCACATTCGACAGATCACGGTCCATGTCCGCGATCAGAAGCGTCTTGTCCATCCGGTTGCTGATATTGCCGGCCTGCGCGTTGAGCTGCCAGACGGAACGCATGCCGAGTGCCCCCTGCACCACCAGCATGAGAACGATCATTCCAAAAAGGGCTGGGAGAAGAATTTTGATTTTTATCATGTTCATCGTTTCAAACCGTCAACAATACGCAATGGTGCCATGCACCCTACGCATCCCTGACAGTTCGGAATAAACAAAGGCTTACCAGCCAATGCTAATTGATCGCATTGAAAAATCTGCGACAAACGATGCAGGTCGAAATTCAGGGACGCACGCTGGAAGGGCACTCGCCCCCCAGCATGCGGATCCCGCAGGTTGATGGAATTGCAACGGGCGGATCACTCCGCCGCCGCTTCGTCCAGCGAATGATCGCCAAGGAAACCGCCGGACTGCCGATGCCAGAGGTCGGCATAGATACCCGAGGCCTGAGCGAGTTCCTCATGCGTGCCCGTCTCGACGACATGTCCCTTGTCGAGCACGATCAGGCGGTCCATCTCGGTCAGCGTCGACAGGCGGTGGGCGATGGCGATCACCGTCTTGCCCTGCATCAGCGCGAAGAGGTTTTCCTGGATCGCCGCCTCGACTTCCGAATCGAGCGCCGAGGTTGCCTCGTCGAGCACCAGGATCGGTGCATCCTTGAGGAAGACGCGGGCAATCGCAATCCGCTGCCGCTGGCCGCCGGAAAGCTTGACGCCGCGTTCCCCGACATGCGCATCAAGCCCGGTTCGGCCCTGCAGGTCGGACAGCCCCTCGATAAACTCCCAGGCATTGGCACGTTTTGCCGCCTGGACGATCTCGGCATCGCTTGCGTCCGGGCGACCATAGGCGATGTTGTCACGGATCGAACGGTGCAGCAGCGACGTATCCTGGGTCACCACACCGATCATGCCGCGCAGGCTATCCTGCGTCACCGCCGAAATGTCCTGACCGTCGATGGTAATGCGGCCGGCCTCCAGATCGTAGAAGCGCAGGAGAAGGTTCATCAACGTCGTCTTACCGGCGCCGGAACGCCCGACGAGACCGACCTTTTCGCCCGCCGGAATATCCAGCGTCAGCCCGTCGATCACGCCCTTCGTCTTGCCGTAATGGAAGCGGACATTGTCGTAACGGATATGTCCCTTCTGCGTGGTGATCGACGGAGCGCCATTCGCATCGGTCACGTCATGCGGCTTGGTCATCATATTCATGCCGTCATAGACGGTACCGATCGCCTCAAACAGCGCCGTTACCTCCCACATGATCCATTGCGACATGCCGTTGATGCGCATCGCAAGACCGATCGCCACCGCGATCGAGCCGACGGTCACGCCGGCACTCAGCCACAGCCAGATACCAAGTGCCGCAACAGCAAAGACAGTCAGCGCATTGTTGAGGTCGACACAGATGTTCAGAAGGCTGATCTGGCGCATCTGCCGGTGGACGGTGCCGAGGAACTCGTTCATCCCCTCCTTGGCATAATGCTCCTCGCGACCGGCATGGGAAAACAGCTTCACCGTGCCGATATTCGTATAACTGTCGACGATCCGGCCGGTCATCAACGAACGGGCATCGGCCTGTTCGCTGGAAAGCTTGCGAAGCTTCGGGATGAAGTAGCGCAGGATCAACACATAAAGCACGAACCACGAGATCAGCGGCAGGACGAGCCGCCACTCGACGGCGATGACCAGCGCCAGCATCGAGACGAAAAAGCCCATCGCATAGACGAACACGTCGATGATTTTCATCACCGCTTCGCGCACCGCAAGCGACGTCTGCATCACCTTGGTGGAGACGCGGCCGGCAAATTCGTTGGCGAAGAAGGCCATCGAATGCCGCAGCAGGAAGCGGTGCATCTGCCAGCGTGCGATCATCGGATAATTGCCGGCAAGCACCTGATGCATCGTCAGCGTATGGATGGCGCCGACCAGCGGCAGCCCGACCAGCACCAGGGCGCCCATCCAGAACAACCGGCCCCATTCGTCGGTCAGGAAGGTCTGCCGGTTGGCAGAGGCCAGCCAGTCGACGATATTGCCGAGGAACTGGTAGAGCAGCACTTCAGCCACCGCGATCGCCAGCGAGCAGCTGCCCAAAAGCGCAAGCCATGGCCATGCCGGTTTCGTATAATGCCAGCAGAAGGCGAAAAGCCCCTTCGGCGGCAGGCCCGGCGGATCGACGGGATAGGGATTGAGACGGCTTTCAAACCACGAAAACATCAATAAGCTCCGAAACTCGGACGCCGCTCGATCGATCCGGGGGTGACAACACCATGCCCGGCAAGGGTCGAGGGGTGGAACAGGCACGGCCTTGGCCGACCACGAACAGTTCTATGGATAGCGGATCAGTGAAGAAGACTTTGCGTGAACCGCGAACGCCTCAGGCCAGACGAAGATCCGACTGACGGAGGCGCGAGAGCACGGTCATATCCATGTAAGCCTCCAAAATGGGCGTTGAACAGGCCGTTCTCATACACGCTCGCAGCAAAATTGAAAAGACCAAATCAGCTGCCAGATAAAGGCTGCGGCATTACACCGAAGAAGAAAATCTCTGTGCGCCGCCCGCCATTTCCACGGCCGAAGCCGAAAGCCCTGACCGGACGCTGCAGGGTTTGCATCTTCAGCACCACGATGTTCGAAAAGCTTTTCCGGTTTACGCCTCGATGCGCTAATCAGGCCGTATGACCGATTTGCGCATCGCCCTCTACCAGCCCGACATACCCGGTAATACCGGCACGATCCTGAGACTTGCCGCTTGCCTCGGCCTCGGCGTCGACATCATCGAACCGGCCGGCTTCGACATATCCGATCGCAATCTCAAGCGAGCCGGAATGGACTATCTCTCCGCCGTCTCGCTGACCCGCCACGTCAACTGGCAGCATTTCGACGACTGGCGAAAATCGAGCGGCCGCAGGCTGGTTCTCGCCACCACCAGGTCGCCCGAACCCTATACCCAATTTGCCTACAAGCCGGATGACATCCTGCTTTTCGGACGCGAGAGCGCCGGTGTGCCGGATAACGTCCACGATGCGGTAGAGGGCCGCATCCTGATCCCGATGATCAAGGGACAACGATCGATCAACGTCGCCATGTCGGCGGCCATGATCGCCGGCGAAGCCATGCGTCAGACACTCTGGTCTCTCTAAAGCCGTCGCTCGCAACCATCTCTTCTGTCGCAGCCAGCACCTTGCACTGCAGTGCAAAAGGTCTAATATTCATTAGCCGGCAACGGAATCGCCCTCTTTTTCCATGATGAATCCGGGGAGTTCGCATTGCAGTCGACGCTCGTCGTCATCAATATTCTCGGCGCAGTCGCGCTGCTTCTCTTCGGCCTTTCCCAGGTCAAGGAAGGGGTCACCCGCGCCTTCGGCGCGCGGTTGCGCACCGGGCTGGCAAACAGCACGAAAAGCGGCATCCGCTCGCTCCTCTCCGGTCTCGTCGCGACGATCGCGCTGCAGAGTTCCACCGCCACCGCGCTGATGACCGCTTCCTTTGCCGAACGCGGCCTCGTCAATCCGCGCATGGCGCAGGTCGTGCTGCTCGGCGCAAATGTCGGCACCGCCGTGACCGCCTGGCTGGTGGCTGCCGGGACGGAAATCTTCGCGCCGCTGCTTCTGCTCGCCGGCCTCGTTCTGCTGCGCAACGGCTCCCCCGCCCGCAAGGGGCTCGGCACGGCGCTGATCGGCATCGGCCTGATGCTGCTGTCGCTGCAATTTCTGGCTCTTGCGACGCAACCGATGCGCCAGTCTCCCGCGCTGACAGCCTTTCTCGGCCTGCTCGATTCGAGCTGGCTGGTCGCGCTGCTCTTTTCCGCAGCACTCGCGTTTGTCTCCTCCTCGAGCCTTGCCGTCGTCATCCTGATATTGTCGCTGGCATCGGGCGGCATCGCCTCGCCCGGCCTTGTCGTCGTCCTCATCCTCGGAGCCAATCTCGGCGGCGCCATTCCGCCGGTCGTCGCAACGCTTGCCAGTCCGCCGGAAGCCCGCCGGATAACCCGCGGCAACCTCCTCGTCCGTGCCATCGGTTGCGCCTTGGCACTGCCGATGGCCGGCATGGCGGCCGACTTCCTGCAGATGCTGCCCATCTCGCCGGAGAAACTGCCGGTCGATGCACACCTGGCTTTCAACCTCGTCCTGGCACTGCTGGCATGGCCGTTCGGCGGCAAGGTCTCCGAACTGATGGCCCGCCTGATCCCGGAGGAACCGGAAAAGGAGACCGGCCCGCTTTTTCTCGATCCGGATGAACTGGACGACCCGGTACGCGCGCTCGCCAATGCCACACGCGAGGTGCTTGGCGTCGGCGACCAGATCGAGCGCATGCTGATCCGCGCCGAAAACGCCTTCAAGCATAATGACATCATGCCGCTCAAGGAGATCGGCCTGCTCGAAGCTCGGGTTGACAGGCTGCAGCAGGACGTCAAGATCTACCTGTCGAAGCTCGGCCGACAGGGATTGGATGACGAAAATTCCAGACGCTCGATCGCCATCATCGACTACGCCATCAATCTCGAACATATCGGCGACATCATTGAGAAAGGTCTGTGCGACCAGCTGGCCAAAAAGATCGGCAAGGGGCTGAAATTCTCCGACGATGGTTATCAGGAATTGGCTGACCTATTCGACCTGACGATCGATAACCTGCGCACCGCACAGACGGTCTTCGTGACCGGCGATTTTAATCTTGCAAGGCGGCTGATGGAGATCAAGGTCGATGTCAGGCGGCTGGAGAAACGCTCGGCGGAACGCCATCTGGAGCGGCTTCGCGACGGCCGACTGGAAAGTCTGCAAACGAGTTCGCTGCATCTCGACATGCTGCGCGACCTGAAGCGCATCAACGCCCACATCGTCTCTGTAGCCCATCCCATACTCGACGACAGCGGCCTGTTGATCGAGAGCCGATTGCGTCAGGCCGAACAGCGCTCCTGAGGTGTTGTCAGCATCCGATCACGCAGAATTTAATCCGCCGTCGGCAAGCGGCGCATTGTGAACTCGATCTGGTCTCCATCCAGTTGACGCCAGGTTTCCACCTCGGTCCAGTATGCTGCCTTGGGAAATGCCTCGAACCATTCTCGCGCCTTTTCGCGCGCATCCGCACGGGACATCTGGAACGTCTCTCGTACGAACATGCCCGAGCGTTGCCCGGCCATTTGCTGCCGGTGGCGGTCGATACGCCGCTTCAAGCCATCCAGCGGCGGTGGTGTGAATCTTGCCATGAAAGCCTCTCATCCGCACCTTGCTAATAAAAGAAGATAGGCTCGCTTCACACGTTTGACGAGTCTGATTTTCAACTGCTGAAAAGCTGGTACGTCGCCTGAAATGGGCAGCCTGCGCCCGTCTCGATGCTCGGCGTCGGATGTGTCCATGCTCTGGGAATGGTCGGCGAAAGCCATTGCTGTTATGCCGGGCCCGGAGGATACGAATCGACGGACTGACGAGAGGACCCGCTATGGAGCGACCGAACCTGCCAAAGGGCTTGCCCGAGGATATCGAGGACAAGAAGCAGGCGGCACGTGCCTGGTTCGAAAGCCTGCGCGACACGATCTGTGCCTCGTTCGAAACTCTCGAACAGGAGCTGACCGGCGTTCTTTCCGACCAGCCGCCCGGTACCTTCGCAGCCAAGGACTGGCAGCGCGACGGCGGTGAAGGCGGCGGCGGTCGCATGTCGATGATGGAAGGCCGCGTCTTCGAAAAGGTCGGCGTCCACACATCGACCGTCCATGGCGAGTTTTCTGCCGATTTTCGCAGCCAGATCCCCGGCGCAGAAGAAGATCCGCGCTTCTGGGCCTCCGGCATTTCGCTGATCGCCCATCCGGTCAATCCCAATGTCCCGACCGTTCACATGAACACCCGCATGGTCGTGACCTCGAGCAACTGGTTCGGCGGCGGCGCCGACCTGACGCCGATGCTCAACGACCGCCGCACCCAGGAAGATCAGGACAGCCAGCTTTTCCATCGGGTCATGGAGATAACATGCACCCGCCACGAGGCCGTTGCCGATTACCCGCGCTACAAGGCCTGGTGCGACGAGTATTTCTTTTTGAAGCACCGCAACGAGCCGCGCGGCATCGGCGGCATTTTCTTCGACTGGCTGCAATCGGGCGAGGACAAAGGCGGCTGGAACGCCGATCTCGCCTTCGTCCAGGATGTCGGCCGTGCCTTCAACCTCGTCTACCCGCGCATCGTCAGGGGAAATTTCAACAAGCCTTGGACGGAAGAACAACGCGACGAACAGCTGATACGCCGCGGCCGCTATGTGGAGTTTAACCTTCTTCACGACCGCGGCACGATTTTCGGCCTGAAGACGGGCGGCAATGTCGAATCGATCCTGTCATCCCTGCCCCCGGTCGTCCGCTGGCCCTGACCACACGGCGACAGCACGAAACTTTGATGAGGAAAACAACCTTCGATTGACAAAAGTCATGCACGAATCGGCTTGCCTGATGCTAACCTGCAACGGTTAACTGGGAGGAGTATCCGATGCCTACATCGAAGAGCATGCCCTCACCCATTGCGCCCCCAGATGGGGACGCCAATGCCAAGATCCTGCAGCAATCCGAACTTATCGACCGTCTGGCGACGGAAATGCGTGTGGCAAGCGGTGGAGAACTGCCGCATGCATTTTGCCTTGCTCAAGTGAAACGCCAGCTCGAAGGAAAGTCGTCGGAAATGTCGGCAGCCAACGACAAGGCCGCGTCGCCGGCAAAGGTTGCCTCTGCAACCGGCGACGGCTCGGTATTCCATGCCTGGGCGCACGGCGACTGACGCCAGCGGCCAGCGGGAGATCTGCAGCGGCCTGGCAAAAGCGAGCGCGGCGCGCCGTCGCTAGCCTTTATCATCTGCAATAGAGAGACCGACACACCGGACGGCACCAGCCGGCCGGTGTGTCGGCTTTTTTTGGTAAGCCGGCACAAACCCTTCGCTGTGAATCGACCTCCGGCTTGCTCTCCAAACGGCACTCGACCGCATCCGGAATTAGGGCGATCATCGAGCAAAAATAATCTAATTGCGCGAAAATACGGCACCGCTCAAAAATTGATTTTGGTCAATTTGTCGCAGCCGGAAAATGCCGCAACAAGGCGTCCAGACCGCTTCGTTTCCGACGTCCCGAAACGCGTCTCCGGATCTGAGCACGACGCCGCGAAGTCAGATTCAAATATCAACTTAAATATCTGATTAAAATCATATTTTACCAGAATACAAACGTGCTTCAATTCATGGAAATCGCCCTTTTCCACTTTTGGAGATATTCGAATAACGACACATTGGCTCACTCCGGAACCCGTCGTTGAAAACCCATTGCGGACCAATCGAATTGCGTCAAATCTGCGTCGAGTGCCCGGCCGAAAGGTGGCGGAATTAGATTTTTTTGCTACAATTGGACAGGGAACACAAATTGCGACACCGCATCCGGAAGGTTTCGGGATTGGCGTCGCAGGGGCTGGGAGTACCGCTGCCGGGAGGACCAACACGTGACCATAGGGCCCGCTCGGCGGGAAAGGGAATATTGGCTTCATTACAGAAAAAAACATCCGAACCCACTCATTCACGCGACACATTCATTGATCGCATCGGCATTCCCCGGCCGCTTCTTTGGGGATTTATCGGCCTGCTGATCCTGATGATCGGTGATGGCGTAGAACTCGGCTATCTCGCCCCCTATCTCGAGGGCAAGGGCATCGGCAGCGCCGAAGTGGCGCTTCTTTTCACCGTTTACGGCGTCGCCGTCGCAATCGCATCCTGGATGTCGGGCGCGCTTTCCAATATCTATGGCGCCCGCAAGGTCATGTGGGCCGGCATCGTCATCTGGGCCATTTTCCAGGTCGCCTTCCTTCTTTTCGGCCTCAGCACGATGAACTACACCGTCATGCTGATCACCTATGGCCTGCGCGGCTTTGGTTATCCTCTCTTCGCTTACAGTTTCCTCGTCTGGATTGCCGCCGCGACACAATCGAGGAAACTCGGCATGGCGGTGGGCTGGTTCTGGTTCGCTTATGCGGCAGGCCTTCCCACACTCGGTTCGCTTGTTGCCAGTTTCTCGATCCCGTTGATCGGCACCCTGCCGACACTGTGGCTTTCGCTTGTCCTCGTCGTGGTCGGCGCCTTCCTCGGATTGATCGGCCTTGCCGGCGTCAAGGGCGGTGAGCGGCTCGCCCCGAAGGGCGAAAAGCCGATGGCCTCGCTTGCCTCCAGCATCTCGATCATGTGGAAGGAGCCGCTGTCGTCGATCGGCGGGCTTGTCCGCACGATCAACACCTCGTCGCAATTCGCCTTCTTCATCGTTTTGCCGGGGTTTTTCATGGATCGGATCGGCTTCAGCCTCTCCACCTGGCTTCAGCTGTTGACCATCATCTTCTGCGGCAACCTTTTGGGCAATCTCGCCTCGGGTGCGCTCGGCAACCGGATCGGTTATCGCTCGACGATCATCTGGCTGGGAGCGGTCGGCACCGCGGCAACGATCCTGCTTCTCTACTACGTGCCGCTGCTTTATCCGGGCAATTTCCTCGTTTCGTCGCTGGTCGGTTTTGCTTATGGTGTAACGCTCGGCGGTTTCGTACCGCTCTCGGCGCTGATGCCGACGGTCATCCCGCACAATAAGGCCGGCGCGCTTTCGGTTCTAAGCCTTGGTGCAGGCGCCTCGACCTGGGTCGGCCCGGCGATCGTCGCGATCTTTCTCGGCTCGGTCGGGCTTGAAGGGGTAATGTGGATCTTCGCCGGTCTCTATATCGCCAGCGCCGTCCTGACGCTGATGATCCCGGACGCCGATCCGAACAAGCAGCCCCGCAAGACCAAGGGCCGCCAGGGAGAATTGGTCACCAGCCACTGATCCCGGCATGACGTCTCTGACACGCCGTAGAAGAAAAACGGCCCGCCATCCAGCGGGCCGTTTGCATGTTTGGCTTCAGCCGTTGGTTTCGGCGGCAATCTTCAACTGCTCCAGAAGCGCATCCCGCTCCGGCACGAAGTTGCGCGTCACCCAGAAGTCCTCCACCACCTTCAGCAATTCACCGACCCGCTTGCCCGAGGGAACGCCCGCCGCCATCACATCCTGACCGGAAAGCGGGAAGACCGGTTTCTTGTAATTCTCGGCCGTCGAAAGCAGTTGCAACAGCCGGGCACTCCTGCGCATGGCCATCGGATCGTCCGCTGCCGCCATCCGCGCCGAAGCCAGCGCCAGCTTGAGGCGGCTGATCATCCCATCCTTGCCATTGCGGTAGAGGAGCCGGGTGAAGCCGACATCCGTCACCTCGTCGGGCGGCATCGGCGTCGAGGCCCATCGCTCGAGTTTCAGTGCGTCGGCATTGGATAACCTCAGCCGCTTGGCCAGTGCCTCGAGCCTATCGACATCCGGCGGCACGATCGCCGCAAGCCGGAGCAGCGGTTCCGCTTCCCAGCCGAGCGTTTTCTCGGCGGTCACCAGGCCATGAATGGCATCGATGCCCCATTTCTCGCTCTCGGGCAGGATTTCGCTGAGTACGCCCGACTGCCGCATCCATAAAAGCGCCCGCGACAGGTCAGGAGCCGCGAGCAGCTTCCTGGTTTCCATCCACACACGCTCCGCCGACAGGCCCGAAAGCGTGTCCTTGGCCCGCGCGCAGGCCCGCAACCCGTCCGCATCCGGTCGGCCGGACCCGTAATAGGCGAAAAAGCGGAAAAATCGCAGGATGCGCAGGTGATCCTCGGCAATCCGCTGCGCGGCATCACCGATGAACCGCACCGTCCGGCTTTCGATATCCTTCTGCCCCTCGACGAGGTCGATGACGTCGCCCTTGGCATCCGCATAAAGCGCATTGATCGTCAGGTCCCGACGCTCGGCATCCGCCTTCCAGTCGGTGCCGAATTCAACGACGGCATGCCGTCCATTGGTCTCGATATCGCGCCGGAGCGTCGTCACCTCGAAACCACGACCGTCGACGACCAGCGTCACCGTTCCATGGTCGATGCCGGTCGGCACCGCCTTGATGCCGGCCGATTGCGCCCGCTCGACCACGACCTCCGGCCGCAGGGTCGTTGCGATATCGACGTCGGCGACCGCGATCCCCATCAGGGCATTGCGCACCGCACCGCCCGCAACCCGCCCTTCTCCGCCATCCGCATTGATGAGCGCCATCACGCGCTGCAGGGCCGCATCCTGGAACCAGGTCTCGCCAGCCACAGAGTTCATGCATAAAGCCTTTCATAAAGCGTTCGGAGGATTCCTGCCGTAATCCCCCAGATATTCCGGTTTTCATAGGGCATCAGGTAAAAATGCCGTTCCGTTCCGTTGAAGTCACGGGTTCCCCGCTGGTGGTTCGCCGTGTTCATCAGGAAGGAAAGCGGCACTTCGAAGACCTCGTCTACTTCCGTAGGGTTGATCCTCAGGTCGAAGCCGCGCCTCACCACCGAAAGCACCGGCGTGATGCGGAAGCCCGTCATCGCGTAATATTGCGGCAGCCGTGCGAGAGGTTCGACGAAGCGGGGATCAAGCCCGATCTCCTCGCGTGCCTCGCGCAGCGCCGCCTGTTCCGGCGATCCATCCTCGGGATCGACCGCGCCGCCGGGAAAGGCGATCTGGCCGGAATGTTTTCGAAGCGTCGCCGTGCGCTGCGTCAGGATGATTTTCGCCTCGTCGCCGTCATCGACGACCGGGATCAGCACCGCCGCATCGCGAAGCGTCAACCCGGTGGCGATATCCATGAATTGCGGATTGAGCAGATGATCACCGTGCTCGCGCCATGCAGTCTCCAGCGGACCGCCACTCTGCTTTAGCGCCCGTCGGCGAAAACCGTCTGCCGAATAGGGTGCAGGATTGTTGCCTGTGGCATCACTCATGATGCCAACCGTTCAAGCTCGGCGGCAGGCATGATCGGAAAAACCTCGATCCCGGAGCGGACCGCGAACATCTCTATACCATCGATATCCATGACCTCACCCTGTTCGACGAGATCATACATGACCGGCCGCGAAACCAGCGCCTCCAGCCTGCCGCGAACCAGAACATAGGGCTTCAACTGCCGCTCCTCGCCGATGGTCTCGAACCGCAGCGGGTGATGCGCATCGACCTCCACCACATCCCCGACATTGGTGCGGAACGTGATGAGCGGCGCTCCATCCTTTTCACCGACCTGCATCTCGACGGCCAGAAACGGCGCATCGACGATCCTGATCCCGACTTTTTCCACAGGCGTGACGAGATAAGTTTGGCCGTCTTCATCCTTGCGCAGCACGGTTGAAAACAATCGCACAAGCGGCGCCCGCCCGATCGGCGTTCCCATGTAGAACCATGTCCCATCGGCACGGATTTCCATGTCGAGATCGCCGCAGAACGGCGGATTCCACGTCTCGACAGGCGGCAGGCCGCGGTTTTCGCCGCCGGACTGCTCCGCAGCGCGCGAAATCAGGGCCGCAAGGCCGGCGGCATCAGGCGCCGAATTTATCGTTTCTGCTGCCATCTTTCAGTCCCGGTTCGACACTAATCGTTCGAGATAGCGATCTTTCCTCACGAGATAGTCATTCGGGGCAAGCTTGTCAGCCTTATTTCGGGTAATAACTTCTGGGGCTAATGTGTCTGTTGCAGTGCAGCGAGTCGTGACAAGGGCATGACACCCGACGTCTTGTGACAATCGACCTTTATCATGGAGAACGACATGGGCGTGATGAATCCAACCGAGGCCGTTCTTGACGAAAAGGCGATCGTCGTCGCCGCCGAAAAAGCGCTGTCGGATATCGCCGCCGTCCGCGAAGAGGTCGGCAAGGTCATTTTCGGTCAGGAAAGGGTTGTCGAAAACACCCTTCTTGCGGTTCTCTCCGGCGGTCACGCGCTGCTGGTCGGCGTTCCGGGCCTCGCCAAGACCAAGCTGGTCACGACGCTCGGCACCGTGCTCGGGCTCGATTCCAACCGCATCCAGTTCACGCCCGACCTGATGCCCTCCGATATCCTCGGTACCGAAGTGATGGACACCGACGACAACGGCCGCCGTTCCTTCCGCTTCGTCAAGGGCCCGATCTTCGCCCAGTTGCTGATGGCCGACGAAATCAACCGCGCCTCGCCGCGCACCCAGTCGGCGCTGCTGCAGTCGATGCAGGAATATCATATCACCGTTGCCGGCCAGCGTTACGACCTTCCGGCCCCCTTCCACGTGCTTGCAACCCAGAACCCGCTGGAGCAGGAAGGTACCTACCCGCTGCCGGAAGCCCAGCTCGACCGTTTCCTGCTGCAGGTCGACGTGCTCTACCCGGAACTTGCTGCCGAACGCCAGATCCTGCTTGGAACGACCGGCCTCTCGGAGGTCAAGTCGCGCGGCGTGATTGACAGCGCACGGCTGCAGGAAATCCAGATGCTGATCCGCCAGATGCCGGTCTCCGACAAGGTGGTCGATGCGATCCTGTCGCTGGTGCGTTCGGCTCGCCCCGGTCACGGTAATGCCGATACCGACCGGCATGTCGCCTGGGGCCCGGGGCCCCGCGCAGGCCAGTCGCTGATGCTGACCGCCCGCGCCCGCGCGCTTTACCAGGGTCGGCTCGCGCCTTCTCTTGATGACGTCTATGCGCTCGCCGAGCCGGTGCTCGAACATCGCATGGCACTGAATTTCGCCGCTCGCGCCGAAGGCATGTCGGTGCGCGACGTGATCGCCGGACTGGTAAAGCAGGCGCGCGGATAACCGCCTAAAGCGGCATCCCCACCTTTAGAAAGGACAATGCGTGGCATCAATCGGCCAGATCGTCGAGCAGACACCCAGCAGTGAAGTCCTCTCCCGCGCCCAGGCGCGTGCGGCCCTCGTACCCGACTGCATGGTGGAAGCCAAACGTATCGCCAACACCGTGATTGCCGGCTGGCATGGTAGGCGCAAGCGTGGCATGGGCGAAAACTTCTGGCAGTTCCGTCCCTATGCGGAGGGCGAAAGCCTGTCGCGCATCGACTGGCGCCGATCGGCTCGCGACGACCATACCTATGTCCGCGACCGCGAATGGGAAGCCGCCCATACGATCTGGCTATGGGCCGACATGTCGCCGTCGATGATGTTCAAGTCTACGTTCGCCATGGTTTCGAAGGAAAGCCGCGCGCTGGTTCTGATGCTGGCGCTGGCGGAAATCCTCGCCCGCTCCGGTGAGCGCATCGGATGTCCGGGCATCATGGAGCCGGTATCCGCCCGCAATGCCGCCGAACGGCTGGCGGCCGCTATCATGCATGCGCCGCTGACCACCGGCCTGCCGGAAACCGCGATGATCCGTGGCCAGAGCGATATCGTCCTGATTGGCGATTTCCTCGATGATGCAGACAGCGTCATGTCGCGTATTTCGCCGCTTGGAAAACGCGGCCTGCGCGGCCATGTCATTGAGGTCGCCGATCCCGCCGAAGAGACCTTCCCCTATAGCGGCCGCACCGAATTCACCGATCCGGAGACCGGCGAAAAACTGACCTCCGGTCGTGCCGAAACCATCCGCGAAGACTATCAGCGCGCCTACCTGGCCCGCCGCGAAGCGCTGGGCGAAGGCCTGCGCCGACTCGGCTGGAGTTTCACCTTCCACCGCACCGATCATCTGGCATCCGAGGCGCTGGTCGCCGTGCATAGCCATCTTTCCGGCATGCCGGCGACAGTCCCGGGAGGCCGCATATGATGAGCGCGCTCGCCTTCGCCAACCCGTTCATCCTGTTCGGCCTTCTGTCACTTCCGGCCATCTGGTGGCTGCTGCGTCTCACCCCGCCGCGCCCCAAGGCCGAGATCTTTCCGCCGCTCAGAATTCTGGCGACGGTACTGAAGCGCGAGGAAACACCGGCACAGAGCCCCTGGTGGCTGACGCTGCTGCGCATGCTGCTTGCCGCGGCCGTCATCCTCGCGATCGCCGATCCGGTTCTCAATCCGCGCGCCAGTTCGCTCGGGTCGGGCGGCCCGCTGGCGCTTGTGATCGACAATGGCTGGTCGAGCGCCGTCGACTGGGAACGCCGCGTCGAGACGGCCAACATGCTGATCGATGAGGCAGAAAGCGCCGACGTTCCGGTGTCGCTCACCTTCACGGCAGAAGCCGGCAACGAGCCCGCATCGGGAACGGCCGCCACCGCCCGCGACAAGCTCGCCGCCGCCGAACCGAGGCCGCTCGTACCCGACAGGCTACGCGCCATCCGTGCCCTTGCAGAAGCGCTGGACGGCAATCGCCCCGGCACGGTGGCACTGATTTCCGACGGCATAACCGCGCCCGGCGACGCCGATGCCATGACTGCGCTGGCGGCTCTGTCGCCGGCAGACGTTCGCCTTTATCAGGGAGACGGCCACGGTTCGGTCGCGATCACCGGTGCCACCAACAATTCCACCGCCATGAGTGTGACTGCAACCCGCCTCGACACGACAATCCCGCAGCGATTGACCGTCAACGCACTCGACCAGCAAGGTCGTTCGCTCGCGTCCGGCACGGCTGATTTTGCCGCCGGCTCGGGGACTGCAACGGCGGAGATCACTGCGCCCTTCGAGTTGCGCAACGATTTCGCCCGGCTGAGCGTCGATGGCCTTGCGACAGCCGGTGCTACCCATCTGCTCGACGACGGCTTCAAACGCCGCCGCATCGCCCTGATTTCCGGTGAAAGCGGCAGCGACTTCCAGCCGCTGCTGCAGCCGCTCTATTATATCAATCGGGCGCTTGCGCCCTATGCCGACATCGTCCAACCGAACACGGCCGACCTTGCGGTCTCGATCCCGCAGATCCTCGAAAATAATCCGTCGGCGATCATCATGGCCGATGTCGGCCGGCTGCCGGCGGAAACCTATCAGCCTCTCGAACAATGGATCGCCCGCGGCGGCACGCTGATCCGCTTTGCCGGTCCGCGTCTGGCGGCGGCACCATCGGACGATCCGCTCGTGCCGGTCAGGTTGCGTCAGGGCGAACGTGCGCTCGGCGGCGCCATGTCCTGGTCGGAACCGCAATCGCTTGCCGATTTCCCCAAGATCGGCCCCTTCGCCGGCATGCCGCGCGCAACAGACATCACCGTGACCCGCCAGGTGCTTGCCGAACCGACTCCGGATCTCGCCGAACGCACCTGGGCAAGTCTTGCCGATGGCACGCCGCTGGTGACCACCCGTGAAGTCGATGCCGGCCGCCTGGTCCTCTTCCACACCAGCGCCGAGGCAACATGGTCCAACCTGCCGCTGTCGGGCAATTTCGTCGAAATGTTGCGCCGCGTGGTTCAACTCGCCCGCGCCGGTGGCGCGGCAACCGCTTCGCCCGGAGCAGGATCGGCAGCCGCGACACTTCCCGCCTACCGCCTGTTGACGGCTGACGGCATGCTTTCGACTGAAACCGGCAGCGTTCGGCCGATCATGATCCGCAATGGTGAAACGCCATCGGCCAATTTCGACCATCCGCCCGGCCTATACGGCACCGAAGATGGTTTCAGCGCCGTCAACCTCCTGCCCGCAGGCACCGTACTTTCCGCCTTCGACCCGAGCCCGATCGGCCGCGCTGTCACCCGCGAAGGGCTGGCCGGCGGCGAAGCGGTATCACTGCGGCCATCCCTGTTTGCCGCAGCCTTCGCCATGCTGATCCTCGACAGCCTGATCGTGCTCTTCATCAATGGCGCCTTCTCGCGCCTGCCGAAAGGCGCAAGGCGTCGCGCAGGCGCCACGACGGCTGCAATCGCTGCGCTCGGCCTCGGCCTTCTTGCCATCCATCCGAACCCGGTTTTCGCTCAGGAAATGCCCGAAGGCAGTGGCGCCAAGGCTGGTGACGAACAGATCCTGGAACATCTCGACACCACCCATATCGCCTATGTCGTCACCGGCGAGGCGGATGTCGACCGTATCTCCGAGCAGGGCCTCGACGGACTGACGCAGTTCCTCACCTATCGCACGACGCTTGAACCCGGCGCACCGGTCGGGCTCGATATCAGCAAGGACGAACTGTCCTTCTACCCGATCATCTACTGGCCCGTGTCGGCCACCGCGCCCATGCCGTCGCAGGCCGCGATCTCGCGTATCGACGCCTATATGCGCAATGGCGGCACCGTGCTTTTCGATACGCGCGACCAGTATTCCGCACTCGGTGGCGGCGGTTCCTCGCCGAACGGCCAGCGCCTGCAGGAGATCCTCGCCAATATCGACATCCCGCCGCTTGAGCCGGTGCCGGAAAACCATGTTCTCGCCCGCTCCTTCTATCTGCTGACCAACTTTCCCGGCCGCTATAACGGCAGTCCGCTGTGGGTCGAGGCACGGCAGGATTCCCGCAACAGTGCCAACCAGGTATCATCTGGCGGCGACGGCGTGTCGCCGCTCATGATCACCGGCAATGATTTTGCCGGTGCATGGGCGGTCGATCCGCAGGGTGCGCCGGTCCTGCCGACAGTGCCGCCGGATGACATGCAGCGCGAATATGCCTACCGCGCCGGGGTCAATATCATGATGTACATGCTGACCGGCAATTACAAAGCCGATCAGGTTCATGTCCCTGCCCTTCTCGAACGGCTTGGCCAGTAGGAAAGAGCATCGATGACGCTTGAATTCGCGCCCTTCTTCGCCTGGCCTGTTCTGATCGGTCTTGGCATCCTCGCGCTTGTGCTTTGTATCCTCGTCTTCTGGCGCCGTGTGCGTGGTGCGAGCCTGCGCACTCTGGCGCTCGCCTTCCTGCTGCTGGCGCTCGCCAACCCGACCCTGCTGCAGGAAGATCGCCAGCCGCTGTCGACCATCGTGCCGATCGTCGTCGACCGCTCGCAGAGCCAGCAGACCGGGGAACGCAAGAAGCAAACCGATGAGGCGCTTGCCGAACTCAGGGATCGTTTTTCCCGTTACCCGAATATCGAGACCCGCATCGTCGAAGTCGCCGACGATCCCGACAGCGACACGCCCTCGACGCGGCTATATACCGCCCTGCGTTCCGCCGTATCCGACGTTCCGCCGGCAAGGCTCGGTGCTGCCGTTTTCGTCACCGACGGCCAGATCCACGACCTGCCGGGCACCAATCAGGATATCGGCTTCGATGCCCCCATCCACGGCCTGATCACCGGCCAGCCGGACGAATTCGACCGCCGCGTCGAAATCGTCCGTGCGCCCCGCTTCGGCATCGTCAACGAGGAGCAGGAACTGACGTTGCGGGTGGTCGATGACGGTCGTTCGAACACTGCGCCGGCTCAGGTGACGGTCAGGATGAACGGCGAGCAGATCGCCACCTTCCGCGCCCGGCCCGGCATGGACACGCCTTTCCCTTTCAATGTGCCCCGTGCCGGCAACAACGTCATGGAATTTTCAGTCGACGAACTGCCCGGTGAAGTGACGACGGCCAATAATCGCGCCGTCCATGTCATCGACGGTATCCGCCAGAACCTGCGTGTGCTTCTCGTGTCCGGCGAACCGCATGCCGGCGAGCGCGCCTGGCGCAACCTGCTGAAATCCGACGCCTCTGTCGATCTCGTCCACTTCACCATCCTGCGGCCGCCGGAAAAGCAGGATGGCACGCCGATCAATGAACTGTCGCTGATCGCCTTCCCGACCCGTGAACTCTTCGTCGAGAAGATCAAGGATTTCGACCTGATCATCTTCGACCGCTACAAACATCGCGGCGTGCTGCCGATCCTTTATTACGACTACATTTCCCAGTATGTCGAAAACGGTGGCGCCCTGCTGATCGCCGCAGGCCCCGAACATGCCGGCGAGGATTCGATCGCCTCGACGCCGCTGGAACAGGTGTTGCCCGCGGAACCGACCGGGACAATTCACGATGCCGGTTTCTATCCGCATCTGTCGGAAATCGGCCAGAAACATCCCGTCACCCGCGGCCTCGACGGTTCCAACCAGACCCCGCCCGCCTGGGGCCGCTGGTTCCGCACCATCGATGTCGATCCGCCCAGGGGCGAGACGGTAATGGAAGGCGACGGCACCCGTCCCCTTCTGGTCCTGAACCGCCAGGGACAGGGTCGCGTTGCCATGCTTCTGTCCGATCAGGGCTGGCTCTGGGCTCGCGGTTTCGAGGGCGGTGGCCCGCATGTGGCGCTCTATCGCCGCATCGCCCACTGGCTGATGAAGGAACCGGAACTGGAAGAAGAAGCGCTGACCGCCCGCTCCTCGGGCCGCACGCTGGAAGCAACCCGCCAGACGATCGGCGACGATCCGGGTCCTGCAACCGTGCGCTTCCCCTCCGGTCGCACCGAAACCGTGCCGATGACGGCCGCCGGCCCCGGCCAGTATCGCTTTGAGCGGCGAATGGACGAGGTCGGCCTGTTCCAGGTGTCGAACGGTGATTTCTCCACCCTCGTCCATGTCGGCGCCGTCGATGCACCGGAATTCAAGGCGATGATCTCGACCGAGGAGACGCTGAAACCTTACGCCGAAAAGACCCATGGTCTTGTCACCCGCGTCGCCTCAGGCGACGGTATCACGCTGCCGGACATTCTGCCGGTGCGTGGCGAGGTTCGCGTCAGCAACTCCAACCGCATGACGATCCGCATGACCGACGAGAGCGTCCTGCGCGGCGTCAACAGCCTGCCGCTGTTTGCCGGTTTTGCCGGACTGTCCGCCCTGCTCTTCGCGGTTGCCGCCATGTGGTGGCGCGAGGGACGCTAATGGCATACCGGCTCGAACTGACCGCATCACCGTCGGGCGACGATCTGGATGCGGTCCTCAAGGGATTGACGGCCTATAACGAACTGGAGGTCGGCCCTGCCGACCGGATGCCGCTTGCTATATTGATCCGCGACGACAACGATCACGTCATCGGCGGCCTTTCGGGCTACACGTCCTGGGGCTGGCTGTTTACCCAGTTGCTCTTCATTCCGGAAGCGTTGCGCGGCCAGGGAATGGCGGCAAGACTTCTCGATGAGGCCGAAACAGAGGCCCGTCATCGCGGCTGCCGTAGCGCCTGGATCGATACCTTCAACCCGCAAGCACTCAGCGCCTACCAGCGGCAGGGCTACGAAATCTTCGGCGAACTGCCCGACTTTGTCGGCGGGCGAACACGCAGCTTCCTTAAAAAATCTCTTTAGTTTATCGATGCATCCTCTCATGGGAGGAGGAAGTTACTTGGGCATCGAACTCAAGATCACGGAAGGCATCGCACCGCAGGAGGAAGATCTCATCCTGCACAAGTTGCGGACATTCAACATCGACACATTCGGCGCAAGTGATCGCCGCGAACTGGCGATCCCGCTATACGATACGGCAGTTGATGCCGGCAGCGAAATCGACGGCGGCCTCGTCGGTTATACCGGTCGTGGCTGGCTTTATATTTCCATGCTCTATATTCCCGAGGCTCTCCGCGGCCAGGGGTTGGCGACACGCATGCTGGGAATGGCCGAAAAGGAAGCCCGCAGACGCGGCTGCATCGGTTCCTATATCGACACCATGAACCCGCAGGCGCTCGGCCTTTACCGGAAGCTCGGTTATAACGAGATCGGCAGGCTCGACGCGCTTTCCGGCGGGCAGGTCGTCACCTGGCTCGCCAAGCGCTTCTGACGGAAATTTACGGCCGCCAGCCGATGACGCCCTTCAGCCCCTCATGCACGCCATCCTTCAGCGGCACGACCAGCACGCGGGCTGGATCGACGGGACCGGGAAAATCCAGCGCATTATAAGCGACCTTCTCGAACCCGAGCGGCATGTAATAAGGCGGGTCGCCGATCAGGATCACCGCTTCGGAGCCCTTGCGCCTTGCAGCCTCGATCGCGATCCTGACGAGCTCCCGCCCGATCCCCATGTTCTTGTGTGTCGGGCGTACCGCAAGCGGGCCAAGCATGTGCCCCTTGACCGTACCGGCCATCACCGGCGTCATCCGCACCGATGCGATCGTCTCGCCGTCATCGGCGCAAATGAACGACAGCGACCGGTCATGCGGCCCCTGCTCGCGGATCCGGGCTGCGGCACGTGTGTGACGGCCCGGACCGAAGGCTTCCTCGTTGATCAGTTCGATCGCAGCGTCATACGACGCATCCTCGGTCAGGTAGACGAGATCATGCCTGGAGAGGGATTTGGAGGCAACAAGATGCAGGGAAGCGGATGAGGACATGGGGAACCGAAGCCGTAGATAAAGAGCGGACAGGAGATGCGAAGTCGATGACGCCATGTCTGGCGTCCTGGTCGATCTTCAGCGTCGTCGCAGTGTCCGTGCTTCGGTCATGTAGATGTTTTGTCCCACAAAAATGTGAAAAGCCAACTAGCAGGATTTTTTTGACCCGTCCAATGCAAAAACACTGCGTTCGCAAAATTGGCCTCGCAATCGCGTCGCCGCACCGTATGTATCGGCTGACACCTATAAGGAGATTACCATGGGCAGGCTGGTAGAGGGCAAATGGCAGGACGTCTGGTACGACACCGCATCGACCAAAGGCCATTTCAAGCGATCCGAATCGCAGTTCCGCAACTGGGTCACGGCCGACGGTTCGGCAGGGCCGTCCGGCAAAGCCGGTTTCAAGGCGGAACCCGGCCGCTACCATCTCTATGTTTCCTATGCCTGCCCCTGGGCGCATCGCACGCTGATCTTCCGCAAGCTGAAGAAGCTTGAGGAGCTGATTTCCGTCTCGGTCGTCGACTATCTGATGCTGGAAAACGGCTGGGAGTTCAAAACGCCGGAAGGCGCCACCGGCGACACGCTGTTCGGCTCCGATTATCTCTATCAGGTCTATCTGAGGGCCGACCCCGGTTATTCCGGCCGCGTGACCGTGCCGGTCCTGTGGGACAAACAGCAGAACACCATCGTCTCCAATGAAAGCGCCGAGATCATCCGGATGATGAACAGCGCCTTCGATGGCCTGACCGGCTCCGATCTCGATCTTTATCCGCAGGATCTTCGAGCCGAAATCGACGCCCTCAACGCCATCGTCTACGACCGGGTGAACAACGGCGTCTACAAGGCCGGTTTTGCGACCACGCAGGAAGCCTACGAGGAAGCTGTCACTGCCCTCTTCGAAACGCTCGACATGCTGGACACGCGGCTGGAGAAAAGCCGTTACCTGTTCGGTGACCGGCAGACGGAGGCCGACTGGCGGCTGTTCACCACCCTCCTGCGCTTCGATCCGGTCTATGTCGGCCATTTCAAATGCAATATCCGTCGCATCGCCGATTATCCGAACCTGTCCGGTTATCTGCGCGACCTCTACCAGCATCCCGGCGTGGCGGAGACCTGCAACCTCACGCATATCAAGGGCCACTATTACCGCAGCCACAAGACCATCAACCCGACCGGCATCGTGCCTTTGGGCCCGATTGTCAATCTCGATGCGGCGCATGGACGGGAGGGGCTTGGAGCGTGAACTGAAACGGCCACGCGATCCGATTTCCCGCTCTCCATGCGAACTCCGCCTATCGACGGATAGCAGCCCGGAATTTTGCAGGTATCGAAGCCGCAAGCAGAGCGAAAGCGGGTTGTTTTCCACTACTTTAGAGCATCATTGACAAGCCAATTGGTCGGTCCGATAGTCCCCTGCGCAATCATGCAAATGGGGAGGTCCCAATGACCAATCGCTCTGTAATTCTTGCATCTTTCGCTTTGCTTGCATCTGCCGCTTTCGTCACCCCGGCGTCAGCGCTGACGATGAAAGAATGCGGCGCCAAATATCAGACCGCCAAGACGGACGGTTCCGCCAAGGACATGAAGTGGAACGACTATCGCGCCAAGTTCTGCGGCGCCGACGCAGCCGCCGAAGATGCAGCTGACGACAAGGAAGTAGCCGCCACGACGGAGAAGGAACCGGAAAAGGCGACGATGAAGGCTCCAAAGAGCGTCGTGTTTCCGAAAGCCGTCGACAAGAAATATGCCAGCGAAACTGCCGCCAAGGGCCGTCTGAAGACCTGTGTCGACAGCTACCATCAGAACAAGGACGGCGGCACGCTCGGCGACCTGAAATGGATCCAGAAGGGCGGCGGCTACTGGAGCCTCTGCAACACCGCCCTCAAGAGCTGATCGCGAGCAAAATCCCCGGGTAGTGTGAGCCGCCATGCCGGACATGGCACCCGAGCGCCACCCGCGCAGGACAGGCAGGAGGCGCGCCCCGCAAAAGGGCGCGCTTCAATTGGTGCCCGTGTCGCCATTTCTGCCGGCAACAAGATCATCGGCCTTTCGGTTCAGCCGGTCGGCGTGATCCTGCAGGCTCATGCTGAGTGCCTTGAGATGCTTTTCGTCCATCTCTTCGATACCGATGAACGTGTTGGCGGCATGGCTCGACAGGATCAGTTCATCGAGCTTGGCCTGCATCGCCTCGCCGCTGCGGTTCTGGGAGTTCTGCAGCACGAACACCATCAGGAAGGTGATGATGGTCGTGCCTGTATTGACCACAAGTTGCCATGTCTCGGAAAATCCGAAGAGCGGGCCGGTGACCGCCCATAAGGCGATGAAGATGACCGCCGCGACGAATGTGGCCGGCTTGCCGGACCATAGCGAGATGGCAGACGAAAATCGTTCGAATATGCTCTTCTTCTGTTGTGCTTTCGCCATCGCAATCACCTCCCGTGACGTGATTGCGTAAACAATATTGCGAAGAACACGTTCCGTCCGCTGCGGGTAAATGAGCGCGACGGCGCTTGTATCCGGATCTCACCAGTAATCAGACCGTTTCACCTCGCCGCTCAGTTCCTGCAGCCTCAGCAATGTCGCATCGGTCACCTGGTCCGGCAGCGCATCCAGCGCGAAAAATCCGTTCTCGGCGATTTCCCGATCAGGCGGACGCGGCGCGGTCTGCTCGACGGTGACGCGGTAAAGCAGCACGTGATCGCGCTTGCTGGCCCGGCGATTGTAATAGACGTGGAAAAATTCGGGCGTGCCGATGATCGCCAGATTGCCCTCCTCGCGCAATTCCTTGGCAAGCGCCTCGAGCGCCGTCTCGCCGCGTTCCATGCCACCCCCCGGCAGGTACCAGCCCGGGACATAGGTGTGGCGCACCATGAAAACCCGGCCTTCGCGGTCGAAACAGGCAGCTCTCACCCCCATCGTCATGCCGCGGGAAAGGAAGAAGAACCGGTGTAAAAGCCACACCACCACCCTCGTCCGCCATGTGCCGATCTCAGCTATGCCTGTGCCGCTCATCAGCTCTCCGATCCGCTCGCGCAAATTTCATAACGATTTTCCGTTTCGTGCGTTATGTCTTGGCCATGTACAAATTCGCCCATATTTCCGATATCCATCTCGGCCCTCTTCCCAAGCTCAGCATTCGCGAGCTGATGTCCAAGCGTATCACCGGATTCGTGAACTGGCATCGCAACCGGCGCAAGCACCTTTTCGTCAACACACTCGACCTTCTGCTCAGCGATCTGAAGGGCCACGACCCGGATCAACTCGTCATCACCGGCGATCTCGTCAATTTGGCGACGAAGATCGAAACGCGGCTGGCAAGGGAATGGCTGGATACGATCGCAAATCCCGAGGATACGACGGTCATACCCGGCAATCATGATGCCTACGTGCCCGGCGCCCACGACAAATCGGTCGCCGCCTGGTACCCTTTCATCAAGAGCGACGACGATCCGGGCGAATGGCCCGAGGACGATCATATCTTTCCGACCTTCCGCCGCCGAGGCCCGCTGGCGATCATCGGCTGCTCGACATCGAATGCCACTCCGCCTTTCTCGGCATCCGGATTCTACAGTCCGCGACAGGCGCGTGAAACGGTCAACCTGTTGAAAAAAGCCGGCGAAGAAGGCCTCTTCCGCGTCGTGCTCATCCATCATCCGCCGATCCAGGGCGCCGCGGCCGCGCACAAGCGGATGATCGGCATTCGCCGTTTTGCCGCTGCAATTTCGATGGGCGGCGCCGAATTGGTCCTGCATGGGCATACCCATCTCAACACCGTTTACTGGTTGAAGACGCATGGAGCGCCGATACCGGTTGTCGGCATCGCTTCGGCCTCTCAGGGCCCCGGCGGCCACAAGCCGCGCGCCGCCTACAATCTCTTCAATCTCTCGGGAGAACAGGGGGCCTGGAACCTCACCTGTGAGCGCCACGGCCTGAGCGAGAGCGGCGACCACGTCCAGCTCGACGAGACCAGATTGTTCTACGGGCAGGCGCAGACGCAAATCCCGGTGGAAGAAGCCGCCAGAATTCTTCAAGCTTAGCACAAGCTTGTTGCATAATGATCACAATCGATTCATAGCTAATACCTTGAACGATCCAATCCGTGGAAAGCATAAGGCAGCCTGCGCTTAATGAACCCGTCCGCAGCCTCGAACGACATTCGTCGCGATCTCGTGACGCTGCTGCCGCGCCTGCGCAGATTTGCTCTGACGCTGACCGGCGACGCGAAGTCGGCAGATGTGCTGGTTCAGGATGTCTGCGCCCGCGTCATCCAGAAAAGCCATCACTGGAAGGGCGAAGGACGCCTTGAAAGCTGGGTCTTCAGCCTGATCCGCAGCGGCTGGAACGAAGAGCCGCGCCGCCGCCCACGACCGGAAACGCAGGCAGGGGACCAGTCTGCAGCAACCGATGGCAACAGCTTGGCCTCTTCGAAAATGCTGCTCTGTCTTCCAAACGGTTTTGCGATCGCGCTTCTTCTCGTTGACGTTGAGGGCTTCGATTATTCGGAAGCTGCCTCCATTCTCGGGATCGCGCCGGAACTGCTGTCGTCGCGCCTGTGCGCTGCGCGCCTGTCGCTTGCCTCCATGCCGCCCGATCTTGCCGAACGGAGAGCCTGATCAATGTCGAGCAGCGATCCTTCCCAGCTTGAAAAACGCCTGTCAGCCTTTGTCGACAGCCAGGTGACGGATGCCGAACGGCAGGATGTCGAAGCACTTCTCGTCAATGATCCGCAGGCACGCAGCCTGCACGACGATCTGAAGCGCGGCAGCCAGACCGGGCGACGTCTTCTCGACGATATCCTGAAGGAACCGGTTCCGCTCAATCTCGTGCGCGGCATCCGCAATGCTGCCCTGCCCCGCAAGGCGGTCCGGCTTCCCGGCACACAATCGGCCGGCGTGACGTTCCGCCCATCGGCACTGCAGGCGCTGACGGCCTGTGCCGCGATGCTGTTGATCGGCGCCGCCGCGGGTTACATGATCGGCGCCCGGCCAGACATGCAGGCACCGGATATCCTGGTCAGTCAGGCATCGCAGCAACGGGACTGGCTGGATGACATCGTCTCCCATTATCGGCTCTACAGCCGCCAGCAGAACCACCTGACCGAAATCGCCGGCGACCGCCCGGCCGATATCCTGGAATGGCTGACGACCGGCACCGGCGTGAGCTTCCGCATTCCCGACCTCAGCCAGAGCGGCTTGAGCTTTGTCGGCGCCCGCATGATCGCTGCCGACAATACGCCGACCGGCCTGCTCATCTACCGGCGCACCTCCGGCGACAATGACGGCGATGTCGTCGTGCTGAGCTTTTCGAGAGTCCGGCCCGAAACCGCCAAGCCGATCGAGGATATTCGTCTCGATACCGGTCTGGTGACCTGGAGTACGCCGATTGCGACCTACGTCCTTGTCGGCCCCTCGTCTGCGGCCGATCTCGACGATATCGCCGCCAAGGCGGCAGGATTGATCTGAGATGTCTGCTTGATGACCATTCAGGACGCACGCGATCGCGTCGTTGCCGACATCGGTGAAGTCGGCGCCATGACGCGTGAGACGGCCCGCCGTTACGAGCGGGTATTTTCCGGCTTTCGCGCCGAACTCGACGCCGTTCTCAACGAAACCGGAACGATGAGCGAAGCCGCTCTGGCTGCCATGGCCATGGTCGAGGCGGCGGCAACGGCCGTGCGCGGAAGTTTCCCCAACCAGCCGCGTCTCGGCTGTCGCGATGGCTGCGCCTCCTGCTGCCACCTGTTCGTCGCCATCCCGCCCGGCGTCGCGACCGCGATTGCCGAACATATCCGTGTCGCCTTCGACAGCGAACGGCAGGACGCGCTGATCACACGACTGTCGGCAGCGGCATCAGCGATCGCCGCCGTCGAAAACCCGCTCTGGGCCAGGGTCCGCTGTCCCCTGCTCGATGATGCCGACCGGTGCACGATCTACGATGTGCGCCCGCTGACCTGTCGGGCCTTCACCTCGCGCAGCGAGGCGGTCTGCCGCACCTTCATCTTCGACAGAGATCCGGCCGCCGAAGGCGGCGTTGACCAGAACCCCGCTCACTACCGCCTGCATGTCGAGGCGACCCATGCACTGATCGACACGGCCCGCAACCGCGGCCTGCCTCACGGTCAGACCGGTCTTGTCGCTTCCCTGCTGGAAGAGTTGAGCCCGCAAGCGAACTGAACGCCGCCGGCAATCCTCGATCACCCGATTTAGGCGAGAGACGAATGCGGCCCCGTGCGCATTCGTCTCGCACGGGGCCGCAGCAGTTTGGGATGTCGTCAGAACGCCGTATCAGCGCCCCTTTTCGTCCAGCACCCGATTGGCAGCCGAAACGATCGCATCGAGCGACGCCGTGACGATATTGGTGTTGATGCCGGCGCCGAACAGCTTGCCGCCCGGATGCTGCATCTCGACATAGGCGATGGCAGACGCGTTCGAGCCGTGCTGCAGCGAATGTTCCGAATAGTCGTTCACCGACAGGTCGATGCCCAGATAGATCGACAGCGCATTGATGAAGCCATCGATCGGGCCGGTACCCCTGCCCTCGATCCGCTTCGTCTCGCCATTGTCGGTGATCTCGGCTGCGACGACGCGAATGCCGCGATGCTCCTGGCCGGCCGGATACATGTGGTGATCGACGAATTTCAGCCGCGCAGCCGCCTGCTCCACATAACGCTCGATGAACGTGTCGTGGATACGCTTCGACGACAGTTCCTTGCCTTCCTCATCGGTGATTTTCTGGATCGCCTCGCGGAATTCCACCTGCAGATTGCGCGGCAGGTTCAGGCCGTAATCCTGCTGCAGGATATAGGCGATGCCGCCCTTGCCCGACTGTGAGTTGATGCGGATGATCGCCTCGTAGGAGCGGCCGACATCCTGCGGGTCGATCGGCAGGTAAGGCACTTCCCAGACCGGATGGTTGGCAACCTTGATCGCCTTCATGCCCTTGTTGATCGCGTCCTGATGCGAGCCGGAAAACGCCGTATAGACCAGTTCACCGACATAAGGATGGCGTTCGGGAATAACCATCTCGTTGGAATATTCGTAGACTTCCTTGATCCGCTCGATGTCGGAGCAGTCCAGTTCGGGATCGACCCCTTGCGTGTACATGTTGAGCGCCAGCGTCACCACGTCGACATTGCCGGTACGCTCGCCATTGCCGAACAGGGTACCCTCGACACGGTCGGCACCCGCCATCAAGGCCAGTTCCGTCGCGGCAATACCCGTGCCGCGGTCGTTATGCGGATGGACGGAGATGATGACGTTCTCGCGATTGTCGATATTGCGGCACATCCATTCGATCTGGTCGGCATAGATATTCGGTGTTGCCATCTCGACGGTCGACGGCAGGTTGAGGATCAGCTTGTTGTCGGGCGTCGGCTTGATCTCCGCGATCACCGCGTTGCAGATGTCCAGCGCCACGTCCAGCTCGGTACCGGTAAAGCTTTCCGGCGAATATTCGAACCGGTAGCCGCCATTCGCCCCATTGGCGGCCTTCGCCGCCATGTCGGTGATCATCTTGGCCGCATCGACGGCGATTTGCTTGATGCCGTGGACATCCTTGCCGAACACCACGCGGCGCTGCAGTTCCGATGTCGAGTTGTAGAAATGGATGATCGGCTTGTAGGCGCCTTCCAGCGATTCGAAGGTGCGGGTGATCAGCTCAGGCCGGCACTGCACCAGCACCTGCAACGAGACATCCTGCGGCACGCCGCCTTCTTCCACGCACCAGCGGGCGAAATCGAAATCGGTCTGCGAGGCGGACGGGAAACCGATTTCGATCTCCTTGAAGCCCATGTCGAGCAGCAGCTTGAACATCCGCGCCTTGCGGTCGTGTCCCATGGGATTGACCAGCGACTGGTTTCCGTCGCGCAGGTCGACCGAACACCAGATCGGCGCCTTGTCGATCACCTTGGACGGCCAGGTGCGATCGGGGATGTTGATGGTCGGATAGGCGCGGTACTTCACCGCCGCGTCAGCCATGCCCTTGATTGCGGAAAAGCTCTTGGTATCCATGTCTCTGTCCTTCGCTTCCCATCCACAGGAACCGATCGGGCTCCATGCCGTTCACAAACGTGCATTCGACTGCAGATGTTGGACCTTGCTTCGGTCCGGGTTCATTTTGGGATTAGTGCGAGGAGCTCTTACGCCGGCAGGCTTTCGGCCGCCGGGCGCTCCTCAACGGACCCGGCAACCGAGTGTAAGGTCGAGGCTAAGAAGCGAGAGAGGCGCGAAAACCGTCGCCCCGGCAGCGGTGCTGCGGGCGGCAAAACGGTCAAACATGATCGCGCCTGTCATGGTCATGGGCAGCTGTATAGCCGCAAGCAGGACATCAGGCAAGAACGGCTTTGCGACTTCCGGTACGCACCTGTCAGCTTCGGCGCTTCATTACCCGCGACAATCCCATCATCACCCCGCCGGCAACCAGCCCCCAGAATGCCCCGGAAATGCCGGCAAAGGTCACGCCTGACGCAGTGACAAGGAAGGTGATCGCGGCGGCTTCGCGCGTTTCGGCGTCACGCCAGGCGGCAAAAGCGGCATTCGAGAATGCGCCGATCAGGCCGAGGCCGGCGACCGCCTGAAGCAGGATAGGCGGCGCCATCGACACGAAGGCGATGATCCCACCGGCAATCAGACCGAGCACGGTATAGGCGGCACCGCCGACGACGGCTGCCCAATAACGTCGGGCCGGATCGGGATGGGCATCCTCGCTGGCGCACATCGCTGCCGTGATCGCCGCAAGATTGACCGGCACGCTGCCGAAAAACGCGCAGATGGTCGAGAATATGCCGGTCGACGCAAACAACGGCCCCGGCGCCGGTTCGTAATGATGCGCCTTGAGGATGGCGATGCCGGGAATGTTCTGCGATGCCATGGTGACGATGAAAAGCGGCAAAGCCACCGAGACGAAACCGTTCCAGCTGAACGTCGGCGTCACCCAGATCAGCTGTGGATGGATCGCGGCACCGATCTGGCCGAACACGTCATCCGGCAGGTCGACGCCGAAGATGAGAACGAGGATGAAGGCGGCGAGTGCCGCGGGAACTGCCCAGAGCCGCCATCTCGAAACCACCACCATCCATGTCAGCACGATCGGCAGACCAAGCGCTGCGTTGAACGCGACCGCCTTTACCGGAGCAAGGCAGAGGCTGAGCAGGATACCGGCCAACATCGCATTCGCCAGCGGCGCCGGAATACGGCGTATCATCTGGCCAAGCGGCCGCAACAGGCCGGAAAGCGTGATCATCACCCCGCAGAGCACGAAGGCACCGACGGCGGCCGGAAAGCCGCCTTCGATGGCGCCGGTCGCGGCAAGCAGCGCGCCGCCCGGCGTCGACCATGCCATCATCACCGGCATTCGGTGGTAAAGCGAAAAGACAACCGCAAGCACGCTCTGCGCCACCGAGACGGCCAGGAGTGCCGAGGCGATTTCGTCGGGCGTGGCGCCCATCGCCTGCAGCCCCTGCATGATGACGGCAAACGAGCTGACAAAACCGACAAAGGCCGTCAGCAGGCCCATCGTCAGGGCCGAGGGCGAAAAATCCTTGAGCATGGGCAACCGGAATGTCTGGCAAAGTGAGGGTCTGATCCTTCAAGATCAAAATCCCTTCCCCCTTGCAAGCCTGACAGCGCCGAAAGCGTTCGCCGGCCCCGGTCCTGCAGCCATCATCCTCGGCTAAATCACGCCGCCACAATCGAACGGCGTGATTTTACGCATAGGGCTCGTCAGAGAAGCCAGTCGCTGGTCTGGGTGGTCGAGGCACTGCTCGCCGTTTCCAGGTCGTTGAGCGAATAGGCCCGGATATAGTCGATGTTCATTTCCGAACCGTCGCCACCATCGGCAAGACCGTCGGACGGTGTCCCGGCCAACCCGCCAACGGCCAGATTGACGATCATGTACATCGGATCATGCATGTCGGAAGGTGTGTCGGTTTGGGCAACGGCCACATCGTCGAAATACCAGGTGATGTGATCTTCGTCCCACAGAAGACCATATTTGTGGAAACCTTCCGTATCCGTCACCGCGACGTTGTTGATGACCGAGGTCTGCTCGCCGGTCTCGTTGGAATGGGCCGACATGATCAGCGTATTCGGATCCTGCCCCTTCATCTCGATCACGTCCAGTTCCGGCGGCCAGGAACCATCCTCCGGCAGCAGCCAGAAGGCCGGCCACGCGCCCTGATCGTCCGGCATGTCGGCGCGGATTTCGAAATAGCCGTAGGTCTGGGCGAAGGAGGCGTGGGTGGTCAACATCCCCGACGTGTAATTATAGCCCTCCACCTCGCTGGAGATCGCGTCTGACGTCTGCTCGGCGGTGATCGTCAGCACGCCGTTGCTGATCGAAAACGGGTTGGCGGAGGCGGTCGGCCCGTATTCGGGATTGACGTACCACTGTTGCTCGCCATTGGTATGCAGCGAAGCCCCCTTGTCCGGCGCCCACCAGTATTTGGCCTCCCATGTACCGTCTTCGCCGTCATAAAGCGACAGCGAATTGAAGTCGTCGCTGAAGGTCTGGGTCAGGTTCGAGCGGTCTAGATTGAGCTCGAACTGGTCGGCTGTAAGATCGTCGGCGGTCGTGCCGGCGAGCACAATGCTTTCGCCATTGCCGAGATGAAGCCACAGGTCCTCACCCTGTTGCGAGGACTGGCCGACGAGTTGGTCGAAAGACGTCACGCCATAACCGTTCAGCCGGATCGTATCGTCGGAGCTGAAATCGGTGATCAGATCGGTGCCGTTGCCCTTGGTGAAGATGAACGTATCGGCGCCGCCACCGCCGATCAGGACGTCATTGCCTGCACCGCCGTCAATGGTCTGGCTGCCGCTGCCACCGGTGATGATATTGTCCGAAGAGTTGCCGAACGCGTATCGACCGTTCCCCGTCACTGTCAGGTTTTCGAAATTCTCCGGCAGTGTGTAGCTCATCCACGTATTGATCGTGTCGACGCCTCCCCCCGGCTCCTCCACCGCGCGGTTGATCGCCGAATAGAGGTAATAGATGTCGTCGCCGGTTCCGCCGGTCATCGTCACGTTGACCGAACTGTCACCCCACATGGAATCATTGCCTGCAGTCCCGTATTGTATCGGTCCCGAGCCTGTCGCGGAAAACCAGGCTGTCGAATTGCCGCTGTAATAAAGTGCTATGCCGAGCGCATTCAAAATGGAATTCGTCATGGAAACTGCTCCTGTTTGAGTGGCCTTCCTTAAAAACTCCTCCCGCCCGAAGCCTAACAGGTCGACTTGGGCGAAATTCCAACAATGCGTCACATTCGTCCGAAAACTGGGATCGACAGTTAAGCCAGACCTAAAAAGGCACAGCCCCTGTCTCATATCGGCATGCCCGCCCGCTCCTGCCGAAGAACGCGGAAGATCCCGCCATCACGGCCGGATCTTCCAAGGCGGCCAGGCCCCGAGCCTCCGTCGCCCGGCTGCCGCCCAAATTCTCAGCGTTTTGTGACGACCACTTCGAGATAGTCGCTCGGCACCACCATCGTGCCGTCCTCCGCCCGGTTGAAGCGGCCGATCAGCGCCACGAGATCACTTTCGAGCAACACCTGCTTATCCGCCGGCAGGGCCGCGAATGCCTTGTGCACCGGGCCGTACCAGGTGCGGAAAACCTCGATCCAATGATTGGCCGACAGGTAGCGGAAGACGAAGGTCCGCGTCGTCGCCTCCACCTTGCCATGGCTGCAGAACATGTCGTCAAGCCGATCGGGGGTGCCCCACAGCGCCGGCGGACGAAGGCCGGCAGGCGGCGGAACATGCCGGCCGATCGTCTTGAACAGCTGCCCGATGAAGCCATCCGGCGTCCAGTTGGCAAGCCCGATCCGCCCGCCGGGCTGGCAGACGCGCAGCAGTTCGCTGGCAGCCCTGTCCTGATCCGGGGTGAACATCACCCCGAAGGTCGAGAGCACCACATCGAAACTGTCATCGGCAAAAGGCAGGGCCTCCGCATCGGCCGCCTTGAAATGAACGCTGAGGCCTTCGGCATCGGCGCGCCGCCGCCCCTGCTCCAGCAAGGCCGGGACATAGTCGGTCGAGGTCACCCGGCACCACCGCCGCGCGGCGGCAAGCGTGGCATTGCCGTTGCCGGCAGCGACGTCCAGCACGGTCTCGCCGGCCCTCAGGTCAAGCGCCTCGCAAAGCCGCTCGCCGACGATTTGCAGTGTCGTCCCGACAACCGCGTAATTGCCCGATGCCCAGGCGCCCTGTTGGCGCGCCTTGACGGCGGCAAGGTCAGGACCGGCCGAAGCATCGTCCTGCGGTTTTCCGTTTCCGGTCGGCATTCCGTTTCCGGCTAAATTGAGATTTGCACTCTGCATGGTCTTTCCTCCGCTTGATGAACTGCCCGAAGATCATCTCGACTGACGATCCTCAATGACGGAGCAAGCATTGCCGGTTGCCGACCGCCTGCTCCAGTGCAGGAAATGGACCGCTGCCGGTACAGAAAATGCATCGCTCTCAGCAGGTGGCGAAGGAGCTGCGCACCATCCAGGCATCGATCCGGTTCGCGATGTCGCTGTCACCGACAAGCGATATCGCTCCGCGCTCGATTTCGGCCTTGAGGCGGGACAGTCCCATCCAGGCCGATGTCATCGCCTTCAACTCGGCGGTGATGAACAGATCGACATCATGGCCGGGGTCGATCAGGCAGAGATCGACCGGTTCGCCGGGCTTGTTGACCAGCCAGTAGCGGCTTTCCTCGCGCGGCAGTTCGGGATAGCTGAATTCGATCACGCAGCGTCGACGTTTCGGCAGCGAATCCGCATCGATCTTGCGCCGCATGTTCCACATCAGCAGCCGGGCATCGAGTTTCTCGAGCGTCACTTCCGTATCGACATTGCGATGTGCCCAGCGACCGAGATCGCGCACGATCGGCATCAATTCGTCCGCAATCTGGGTCGTCAGATAGGTAATTTCCCCTGTGCGCGGGTTGAGACAACGCGTTATCAAACCGTTGGCCTCCATCTGCTTCAGCCGCGTCGACATCAGCGTTGGCGACATGCCGGGCACGCCGCGCCTGATCTCATTGAAATGTGTCGATCCGGACCACATTTCCGAAAGCATAAGCAGGGTCCACCGAGGCTCGATCAGCTCGCAAGCCTTGGCGATCGGGCAGAACTGATTGTAACCCTCGTCGCGCATAGGAAAGCCTCCCGAGCCACGACTATGCGCCACGCACCAGGACTGGTCCAGTCCACAAACTGTAGCGAGCAAACTCAGAAACGATACACGGAAGACGTGATAAAGATCTGAAATACCAATATTTTTCGTCAAGCAACGACACCGGTTCGGTGGCCGGAAGTCTGTCATGAAAGCATAATATTAAAGTTTGTCTGTAACCTTGAGCCATCAGGTGACCGGAATACTCCATGGCCATATACTCTTCCTCGAACAATGCGGGACGCCCCAAAGCCAAGGCTTTGAGCATCAGCTATTTCCTTCCGGCACTAGCCGTTCTTGCAGCAGTCGCGATCGGCGTTTTTCAGGCCGACAGGGAAGAGCACCAGCGATACATGTCGGAGCAAAGGCTCATCGCCTCCGAACAGCTGGCCGAGGTCTCGTCGAAGATCAACACCCAGATCCATAGCAATGTGAACCTCATCCAGGGGCTGGTGGCTGCGATCGCGGCCAATCCGGATATAACCCAGGCCCAGTTTGCCGCGCTTTCCGAGCGCATCTTTTCCGTTCCCTCGCAGCTCCGCAACGTTGCGGCGGCGCCCGATCTCGTCATCCGCTACGTCTATCCTTATGCCGAAAACGAAAAGCTCATCGGAGAGGACTACGCTGCCAATCCGAAGCGGTCGGGCTCCGTCATGGAGGCCATCAAGCGCCGCACCACCGTCGTCGCGGGGCCGGTAAAGCTGTTTCAGGGAGGAACCGGCCTGCTTGCGCGTTATCCGGTCTTCCAGATTTCCAACGGCCATTTCTGGGGTGTCGTCTCGGCGCTGATCGATGCGGAGCGCCTTTACCGCGATAGCGATCTGAATACCGACCGGCAGCAGTTGAACATCGCCATTGCCCACCGCCCGTCGCCGGCGGCAAAGGACGTGTTTATCGGAGATTCCTCGGTATTCTCGCAGAATTCGGTGCGTACCGAGATCGAGATCGGCTCCGAGACCTGGTATCTGGCAGCCGTCCCCAAAGGCGGCTGGATCGCGACGCCGCCTTCCATCTTCACCTTCCGGCTCTACGCCGCGCTGATCGCAATCGGCATTGTCGCTCCGCTCATCTGGGCCAGCATGCTGGTGCGGCAACGCCACCGCAATCTGATGATACTGCAGCAGCGGGAAGAGGAACTTGCGGCGGTTTCCCACCGACTGGGCCTTGCTCTGGAAGCATCCGGTATCGGCGTATGGGAATACGATCCCGACACCGGAGGACTGCTGTGGGATCGGCGTATGCGCAAGATGTACGACGCGCCGATGGACCGCGAAACATTCACTCATGCCGACTGGAAAAACGCCATGCATCCGGAGGATGCAGAGGCGGCTCAGGAGAGCCTGCGACAGACGCTCGCCACCGGCACACCCTACGTCACCCAGTTCCGGGTCGTTTCGCCGACGGGCCAGATCCGCCACATCCGTGCTAACGGTCGGATCTATCACGCCCCCGGCCGTAACATGCGTGTCATCGGCGCCAACTGGGATGTCACCAAGGACATGCTTCTGCAGGCGGAACTGCGTGACGCCCGCTTTCGCGCAGAAGAGCAGAACGACCAGTTGCGCGCCACCCGCCGCACGCTGGAACACCAGTCGCTGCACGATGCGCTGACGGGCTTGCCGAACCGACGGTTTCTCGATCAGTTCATGGCCGCCGGTACCAAGCCGGATCACCATCACCGCCTCGCCTTCATCCACGTCGATCTCGACCGCTTCAAGGCCGTCAATGACACACTCGGCCATGCAGCCGGTGACGAGGTGCTGAGACACACGACCAATCGCCTGCTCGAACTTATCGGCCATGACGAATTTGCAGCGCGTGTCGGCGGAGATGAGTTTGTCGTGATCACCAGCGGCCCGTCGGTCGAGCGCCGCGCCCGCCATCTCGCCCAGTCGATCGTCACCGCGCTGGCAAGGCCGATCGACATTGCCGGCCAGAAATGCCGCGTCGGCTGCAGCGCCGGCATCGCTTGCCAGACGGCCGCCATGGAAGAGCCTCGCCTGCTTCTGGCCAATGCGGATATCGCGCTTTACGAGGCCAAGAAGCGCGGCCGGAACCGCATGGAGGTCTTCTCCGGCGAGCTGCGCATGGCCGCGGTGTTGCGCAAGACCATGTCCGACGAATTCCTGACGGCACTTGAACATGACCAGATCGTGCCGTTCTTCCAGCCGCAATTCGATGCGCAGACGCTCGATATTGTCGGCGTCGAGGCTTTGGCGCGCTGGCAGCATCCCGAGCGTGGAACAATTGCGCCGGACGGTTTTCTCGACATCGCCGAAAGCCTGAACCGCGCCGGCGACCTCGACGCGCTCATCCTCGACAAGGCCCTTTTCCAGTCGATGCGCTGGAAGGCACTCGGCCTTTCCGTGCCGCATCTCTCGGTCAACATATCAGCTCAGCGACTGAAGGATGGGCGCCTTTTCGACAGCCTCTCCGATTTGAACTTCACGCCCGGAAGCCTCTCTTTCGAACTGCTGGAATCGATCTCCTTCGACGGCAATGACGAAGGTCTGGGCGCCGCGATCGGCAAGCTGAAGGACCTCGGAATCGATATCGAGATCGACGATTTCGGCACCGGCCACGCCTCCATCGTCAGCCTTATCGAGCTCGGGCCCAAGCGGCTCAAGATCGATCGCAAGCTGATTGCGCCACTTGCATCCTCCGCTTCCCAACGACGGCTTGTCGCCTCGATCATCGAGATCGGGCGCTCGCAGGATATCCAGATCATTGCCGAAGGCGTGGAGACCGAGGCGCATATCGACATCCTGCGGCAGCTCGGTTGCAATGCGCTGCAGGGGTACGCCTTCGCCAAGCCCCTGTCGTCTGCGGACTTCATCACTTTCGTCGAGAACTGGCGAGCCCGCGGTAAAAACGGCACACGGCCCGTCGCCAGGGCTGTGTAACAGCAGCCGTGGACGCCACTTGGGCCCACGAAAAAGCCCCGCGCACCTTGCGGTGGCGGGGCTATTTATCGAACAGATCTGCCGTAGCGAACCGATCAGATCTCGCTCTGCGAGGTCACGATCCGAGATACCAGGCCGTAGGCCATGGCTTCTTCGGAAGAGAGCCAGTAATCGCGATCGATATCCTTGGCGATCTTCTCTTCCGTCTGGCCGGTGGCCTTGGCGAAGATCTTGATCAGCCGCTCGTTCATCTTGACGATTTCGCGCGCCTGGATCTCGATATCCGAGGCCATGCCGCGCGTGCCGCCGGACGGCTGATGGATGAGGAAGCGTGTGTTCGGAAGCGCGATACGGCGTTCCTTCGGAGCAGCTGCATAGATCAGCGCGCCGGCGGAAGCGACCCAACCGGTGCCGATCATCCACACCTTCGGCTTGATGAACTTGATCATGTCGTGAATGGAATCACCCGATTCGACGTGGCCGCCGGGAGAATTCACGTAAATGCGAATGTCATCGTCGCTTGCTGCCGACAGGGCGACAAGCTGCGTGTTGACCTTCTGGGCCAGTTCCTGCGTGATCGGGCCATAGATAAAGATCGAACGCGACTTGAAAAGATTCGCCTCCGTCTCCTTGCCGAGCGGCAATTCCTTGCTCTTGTCGTCGTTGTCGTCTTCGTCGTTCAGCACAGTCAGCGTCTCCTGCATGGAATTCATATACGGGACATAATGTGTTCGCAGCGACAAAACAATGGAAAGCGGCTCAAAGCCGTCGCCTTACACAGCGCTAAGGTGAACGACGTAGAAACTGCCCCATCATGCCCGCTATTTGCAATGGACAGCGCGACGCCGGTCATCTTATCTTTCAGCATATTTGATCGATCCAGAAAATCAGGGGGACCTCGTGTTCAAACGCCTCTCGCTCTCCGCCGCCATTGTCGCCGCCGCTGCGGCACCTGCCTTCGCCCATCTCAATCCGGATGAGCACGGTTCTTTCATGGCCGGTTTTTCGCATCCCCTGTTCGGCATGGATCATATCCTCGTCATGATTGCCGTCGGCCTTTGGGCAGTGCAGATCTCGCAGGATGGCAAGCGGAACGCCTTGTGGATCGTGCCGGCCGCCTTCGTCACCACCATGGCCGCCGGCTTCGTGCTGGCGCTCTCCGGCGTGGCGCTTCCCTTCGTCGAACCGGGCATTCTCGCCTCGGTGATCGCTCTCGGCCTGCTGGTCGCCATGGCCGTTCGCCTGCCGACCGCCATCGGCGCTGCGATCGTCGCTGTTTTTGCCCTTTTCCACGGCCACGCCCATGGCGGCGAACTCGGCTCGGCCGGCGCGCTGCAGTTCGGCGCAGGTTTCGTGATCGCAACCGCGACGCTGCATCTTGCAGGCATTGGCGCAGGTCTCGGCATTGCCCGCTTCAGCCCGTCGATCGCCCGCATCCTCGGCGGCATCACGGCGCTGCTCGGTCTGTCGCTCGCCTTCGGCTGACGCCAACGGACGCACGGCTGGATTACCGGAATTTAATGCTCCGGCGATTTGAAAAGCCGCAATCCCTGCTTAATTCCTTGGGCATCAATCATGCCCAAGGAGGCAAATATGTCACCGGAAGAAAGCCAGCTTCTGAACGGACTTTTCGAGCGGGTTCGCACCGCGTCCGCCACCCCGCGGGATCGTGACGCCGAGGCCCTGATCGACGAGCAGACCCGCAAGCAGCCTTATGCCACCTATTATCTCGCCCAGGCGGTGGTGGTACAGGAAAAGGGGCTGGAAGCAGCGGCAAGCCGCATCCGTGAATTGGAGGATCACATCCGCGACCTGGAATCCCGCGGAAACGATCCCCATCAGGGCGAACAGCGCGGCGGCTTCCTGAGCTCGATTTTCGGATCGCAGCAAGCGCGACAGCCGGAACAGGTCCAGCAGTCTTCGGCACCGCCACAAGGTCCCTGGGGCGCCCGGCAGGGTTACGAAGGCAGCCGCGGTTATGACGATGGTTATCGCGCACCGCCACCCTCGCCTTCCGCCTACCAGCCGTCAAATGCGCAGGCATCGGGTCCATGGACCGGCAACAGCGGTTATCGCGGCCCTTCGGCCGGCAGCAGTTTCCTTACCGGAGCTCTTGGCACGGCGGCAGGTGTTGCCGGCGGCATGCTGCTCGCCAACTCCCTGTCGGGCCTGTTCAGTAACCATATGGCTTCCGCCGGCCTCGGTAACCCGTTAGCCGGAGCCAGCGCATTCGGCGCCTCGGAACAGCCCGCGGTCGAAGAAACGACCGTGAATAATTATTACGGTGACGACGCGATCCGCGAAGCCTCGAATAGCAATGACAGCTCGGGCGGAAACGATAACGACGGGTGGCAGCAGGCCGATTTCGGAAACGATGATAACGGTCCGGACGCATCCGATTTCGGCGGCAACGACGACAACCTCGATATCTGATTCGCAAAAGCATGCCGCCGGAACGCCAGGTCCGGCGGCGCGCACTCCGCATGATCACTTCTTCGGGTACCGCTCTCCGGGTGACGTCCGTTTCACGACGGGAAGCGCAAGTCTCTTCATGTCATTCCCCCAGCTTCGATTGGTCATTCCCAATAAAACTGAAGATACGGCAAACTACATCCCCCGTATAGGGGATGGTTAATAAATGATGAATTCTTTGTGCAGTCTGTATTTTAGGCTAAAGCACCGAACGATCTTTGAGTTTCGCTCGGCGCCTTTATTTCTTTGTTTTCACGCACTTCCGGATGCAAACGCAGCCATGTAATTTTGCCGGAATTGCTGCAAACTGCTTTCAGCCCCGTCCACGATAGGTCGGGACGCCCTGCTCAGGCAGCCACACGCCCGCCGGAACTTCGCCCGTCTGCCAGAAAACGTCGATGGGGATACCGCCGCGCGGATACCAGTAAGCGCCGATCCGTAGCCATTTCGGCTGCAGCAACTCGACCAGCCGCTTGGCAATATAGATCGAGCAGTCTTCGTGAAAGGCGCCGTGATTGCGGAACGAGGTGAGGAAAAGCTTCAGCGACTTCGATTCCACCAGCCACGCATCGGCAATATAGTCGATCACGATATGGGCAAAATCCGGCTGACCGGTCATCGGGCAGAGCGAGGTGAATTCCGGCGCCGTAAAACGCGTCACGTAATCCATGCCCTGATTGCCGTTCGGCACCCGCTCCATGATCGCCGCTTCCGGGCTGGTGGGTGCCTCGACCTGCTTTCCGAGCTGCGACAGCCCGCTGACATCCGTCATTGTCATTTGCTCATTCCTTCCGAGCCTGTATGTCCTTCGACTTCCACCTTCTGGCCATGGGCACGCTCGCCTTCAGGCTCTACATGGATCGCCAATGTGGCGCCGGGAATAGCCTCTTTGATCGCATCTTCCAAGCGGTCGCAGATATCATGTGCTTCGCCGACCGTCATCGAGGCCGGCACGACGAGATGGAAATCGATGAAGGCCACCGCCCCTGCCCGCCTTGAACGCAGGTCGTGAGCACCGAGCGCCCCGGCCGCGTGGGTGGCGATCGCCTCGCGCACGACGGCCTCCTCGTCCGGCTCCAGCGCCCTGTCCATCAGCCCGCCAAGCGAGTGGGAAATCACCTTGTACCCCTGCCAGAGAATGTTGATCGCAACGAGAATTGCCAGCAGTGGATCGAGGATCGCATACCCCGTGACGACGGCGAGGATGAGGCCGACGAACACGCCTGCCGAGGTTACGACGTCCGACATGATGTGGTGGCCGTCGGCCTTGAGCGCCGGCGACCGTTGCTGCGTTCCGACCCGGATCAGCAATGTCGCCCAGACGGCGTTGACGACGCCCGCCAACGCATTGATCGCCAGACCGACGAACGGTGCCTCCATGAGGCCGGGCGAAAACAGCGCGCCCCAGGCTTCCTGGATGATCAGGATCGCCGCAACGACGATCAGCACGCCCTCGACCACGGCGGAAATATATTCCGCCTTGTGATGGCCGAACTGATGGTCGTGGTCGGCCGGTCGCTGCGCATAACGAATGACGAAATAGGCGATGAATGCCGCAGTCACATTGACGAAGGATTCCATTCCGTCGGACAGCAGCGCGACCGAACCGGTGACCCACCAGGCCAGCATTTTCAGGCCCATCACCCCGATCGAGATGGGAATGCCCCAGAATGCGAGCCTCTCGACGATGGCCCGATTTTCGCTACGCGCGGTGTTCACCGGTCTATCCTTCCTAATCAGCGCGCCCGCTTCCGCGCAGGCTCAATTGCGGGTGAGAATGACTTGCAGGAGTCATCCCCCGAAACGGCAAAACCGCCGCGGCGAGGGTATCGCAACGACGGTTTCGGATGCGCCGCTATATGGATCAACCGGCGCCGCTTGTCAAAGCCGTTTGCATGTCGAACGCTCTTGCATCAATTAAATAACAGGTTATATAATTCGTTATGAAAAGCGAAAGAGACCATCACATTCCGCAGGATATCGTCCGCGATTTCGGCTATCTGACACTCGGCACCCGGCTGCGGCGCCTCGGCGAGATGGTGCAGGCCAACACCCAGATCATCATGCAGGAATACGGAATAGACATTCCGGCCGCCCATTACCCGTTCCTTGCGGCCATCGATCGCAACGGGCCACTGACCGTCGGCGACCTCGCCGATGTCATCGGCATTTCACAACCGGGCGCCACCCGCACGATCGGTCAGCTTGTCGAGGCAGGCCTACTGGATCTGTCGGTCAGCGACGGCGACCAGCGCCGCAAGCAGGTATCGCTGACAAAGGCGGGGCAGGATCTGGTTGCCTATTCCACCGATGCGGTCTGGCCGGGAGTGGAGGCGGCGGTCAAGAACCTCTGCGCCGATCTCGACGGCCCGTTTCTGGAGCAATTGGCCGCCATCGAGGATGGCCTGAAAATCCAGCCGCTGATCGAACGCATGACACAGACCAAGGAAGACAAATGACCCATATCCTCGATCGCCCCGCCTGGAACGCACTTGCGACCGTTCATTCTGCCTTTGCGGAAGGCTCACCCCTGGCAAAACGTTACGACCCTTCGATCATTCTGTTCGGAGCGGCCGCGGATGACAGCCCGGAAAGCCTGATGGCACTCGCTTCGCTTGCCCCTTCCTCGGACGTGATGCTGCTGGTCGAGGCAGGCCCGGTTTCCGTCCCCCCGCAGTTGCAGGTCACCGTCGACGCCATCCTCGTGCAGATGCTTGCCGAAAAACCGTTCGAGCGGGTTGCCGATCCTCGTATTGAGGTGCTGACCAGTGCGGACGCGCAGGAAATGCTCGACCTCGCACTCCTGACCAAGCCCGGCCCGTTCACGCTGAACGCTCAGGCGCTCGGCACCTTCTGGGGCATCCGCATCGACGGGCGCCTGGTCGCCATGTGCGGCCAGCGCATGCGCCAGCCCGGCTTTTCGGAGCTGAGCGGGCTCTGTGTCCACCCCCATTTCCAGGGCAAGGGTCTCGGCAAGCTGATGTTGCGTTTCGTCGCCGGCGAGATTTCCACCCGCAACGAGGCCGTCTACCTGCATGCCTACAAGACCAATACCGGAGCGATCGCCCTTTACCAGTCTCTCGGTTTTGCCATTCGCGCAGACATGACCTTGAAAGTGGTGAAACGCGCCGGTTAACGCACCTCGCGCGATATGTTAGAATGATCGCAATCAGAGGGGGCAACCATGTCGGCCTTTCGCAATGCGATCGTGTCCCATCCCGGCCGGGAGCGGATAGCAACGGCATCCTTCGGCGCGAAGGTCATCATCCACGCGACCGCCGCGGAAACCGGCGGCGCCTTCGGCATGTGGGAAACCTTCACCCCGCCCGGCCAGGGGCCCGCACCCCACACCCATACGCGCGAAACCGAAGTCTTTCGCGTCATCCGCGGCTTGTATCGCTTTCGCTGCGGCAACGACGAGTTTGATGCGCCACCGGGAACCGTCATCGTCCTGCCACCGGATGTGGCGCACAACTGGAGGAATATCGGCGAAGAAACGGGCCAGATGTTTGCCACCGTCACGCCGGGCGGTTTCGAGCAGCTGTTTATCGACATCGAGACCTCCGGCGCAGATACGCCCGAAAAGATCGCCGCGATTGAAGCCCGCCTCGGCGTGTTCAACGACATGACGCTGGCGCTCGGCCTGACGACATTATGGGGCTGAGCCCCGCCAAAGTGGCGCCAGCCGAACCCATGCGCCATACTGACGCAGCGTCGCCTTGATCGTCCAGATTGGTGGACGATGCCGGATGCAGGCAGTATTCCGGGGTTCGCCATTTCCGATATATCGACACCCCATCCCCCCGCTCATGCGCATTTCTCCCAATTCCATTGCCTTCACGGCGCTATGCGGCGCCTTGATGGCATTTCCGTCCATGTCGATCGATGTCGGCCTGCCGGCGTTTGATCTGATGGCCGCAGCGCTTGAGACCGACCCTGCGACAGTGGCCCTGACATTGACCACATTCCTTCTCGGGTTTTCGGTTGCGCCGCTTCTATACGGGCCGCTGTCGGATCGTGTCGGGCGACGCCCGGTCCTGATCGTCGGCTGCGGCATCTACGCGATTACCAGCATCTTCTGCATGCTGACCAGCTCGATCGAACACCTTCTCGCCTGGCGCCTGTTGCAGGGCATGAGCGCCGGTGCCGGCCCGGTTCTGGCGCTGAGCCTGATCCGTGACTGTCACGAAGGCCTGCGGGCGCGCACGCTCCTGTCTTCGGCAGCCGTCTTCCGCACGCTTGGGCCGATGCTGGCACCTTCCGTCGGTGCCTTCCTGATTACCGTCGGCGACTGGCGTTGGATCTACGGCTTCATGGCTGTCGGCAGTTTCGCTTTGTTCCTGACCGTCACCCTCTTCCTGCCGGAAACGGCACCGAAACAAAGGCATGACGTGCAGCGCAGCGGTATGATCCGCAGTTTCGGCGAGATCCTGCGCAACCGCACGGCGCTCGGCAATTCCATGGTTCTCGCGCTCAATTTCGGCAGCCATTTTTCCTACGTCGCCGGCTCTTCGCTGGTGGTGATCAGCGTCTTCGACGTCTCGCCACAGGTCTATGCGCTGATCTTCGGCATTTGTGGTGCCGGCATCATGGCAGCCTCGGCCGTGTCGGCAGCACTCAACAGGCGTGCCGTCGATCCGTTCAAACTGGTGGTGACGGCCGCCACTGCCTCGGTCATCTCGATGCTGATCGGCGTAGCGCTCAGTGTCACCCATCTTTTGACGATCGAAGTCCTGAGCGTGCTTCTCGTCGTCAATGCCTTTTCCTTCGGGCTCTTGCAGCCCAATGTGCAACAGGCGGCGCTGCAGTCGGTGGCGCATGTCGCCGGCGCGGCCTCGGCCCTGATGAACGCGCTGATCATGGGCATGGGCGCGCTTGGCAGCGTCATCGTCAAATCGCTGGTTGATTTCGGCGTCGTCTCGATGACCGGCACGATGCTTTTCTTTTGCGTGCTGACGCTCGCCTGCGTTTTCTGGACCAACAAGAAAGTGGCGCCTGTCACAGTCACCGAATCCTGAGCCGCGCCCGACCACCCGCAACAGCACGGCCACGCAATCGGAAAACGTCGGGCCGGCCTATGGCGTTCATGCCGGCCCGACGTTCGTTTTGATAAGTAGGGCTCAGGCCGCCTTCGTCTCGCGTTTGCGTGCAAGATGCGCCACGACATTTTCGATCATCCGCATACCGGCATCACCGCCAAGCGTCATGATCGATTCAGGGTGGAACTGCACCGCCGCAATCGGCTCCTTGGCATGTTCGATGCCCATGATCGTGCCGTCCTCGCTCTCCGCCGTGATGATGAAATTCGGGTCGAGCGTCGCCGGATCGGCAAAGATCGAGTGGTAACGGCCGACCGTCACCTCCTTGGCAAGCCCTGAAAACACGATGCCCGGCTCCAGCACCCGGATGCGCGATGGCTTGCCATGCATCGGAACGGCGAGATGCCGCAGTTCCCCGCCATAAGCCTCGGCAAGCGCCTGCAGGCCGAGGCAGACGCCGAAGATCGGCAGGTTTTTCGCCCGCGCCGCCTTGATCGTTGCCTTGCAGTCGAAATCCTTGGGATTGCCCGGCCCGGGCGACAGCACGACGAGATCGGGATCGATCCGGTCGAACACCTCTTCCGGCACAGGCGAACGCACGGTCGAGACCGTCGCTCCCGTCTGGCGGAAATAGTTGGCCAGCGTGTGGACGAAACTGTCCTCGTGATCGACGAGCAGGATCTTCACCCCCATGCCGACCTTGGCAACGTCACGCGACACCTTGCCCGCATTGCCGGCCCGCGCATCGCGGATCGCCGAGATCATCGCCGACGCCTTCAGTTCGGTCTCTGCCTCTTCCTCCTCCGGATTGCTGTCATTGAGCAGTGTCGCGCCGGCCCGCACCTCGGCAATGCCGTCCTTGACGCGGATCGTCCTGAGCGTCAGGCCGGTATTCATGTCGCCGTTGAAACCGACCATGCCGATCGCGCCGCCATACCAGGCGCGCGGGCTTTTTTCATTCGCTTCGACGAAGCGCATTGCCCACAGCTTCGGCGCACCGGTGACTGTGACCGCCCAGGCGTGCGACAGGAAGGCGTCGAACGCATCCATGTCGGGGCGCAGGCGGCCCTCGATATGGTCGACCGTGTGGATGAGGCGCGAATACATCTCGATCTGCCGGCGGCCGATGACCTTCACCGAACCCGGCTCGCAGACGCGCGACTTGTCGTTTCTGTCGACATCCGAGCACATCGTCAGCTCGGACTCGTCCTTTTTCGAGTTCAACAGCTTGAGGATCTGCTCGCTATCGGAGATCGCATCCTCGCCGCGCTTGATCGTGCCGGAAATCGGGCAGGTCTCGATACGGCGGCCCGAGACGCGCACGAACATTTCCGGCGAAGCGCCGATCAAATACTCCTGGTTTCCGAGATTGATGAAGAAGGAATAGGGCGACGGGTTGATCGCCTTGAGGCGATTGGAGATCTCGGAAGGTTTCGAATCGCAGCGTTCCATGAATTTCTGGCCGGGCACGACCTCGAACAGGTCGCCGCGACGAAAGCTTTCCTTCGCCTTGGTCACCAGCTGCGCATATTCGCCATGTTTGTGGTCACCCTTCGGCGGCGTCACGGTCGTACGCTCGAACGGATCGGCAGCGATGTCGTCGGACTTGCCTTCCGTCGTCAGGCCGGCTTTTTCGAAATCGTATCGGTCGATCCAGGCCTTGGCGGCATGGTGATCGACGACCAGGATCTCGTCGGGCAGGAACAGCACCATGTCGCGCTGATCTTCCGGCCGCTGCATCGACAGCTTGATCGCGTCGAACTGGAAGGCCAGATCATAACCGAACGCGCCGAACAGGCCGATGGCCGAATCCGCGTCCGAATAGAAGAGGTCGACAATGGCACGCAGGACCGTGAACACGGTCGGCATCTTCGACCGCTCTTCCTCGGTGAAGACACGGCTCGGCTGGTTGACCGAGAGATCGAGACGGCGGGCGGTGCGCGCGCCGAGCGTCAGGTCATCCACCGTCGAAAGCCGATCGGCGACGAAATCGAGCAGCACTTCGCCCCGCCCGTTATAGGCTTCGATCCAGACATTGCGGCCGTTGCAGGTGATCCCGAGCGGCGGATCGACGATCGCCGTATCCCAGCGTGTATAACGGCCCGGATATTCGTAGTTGGAGGAAAACACCGCGCCCCGCCGTTCGTCCAGCATGTCGACATAGGAGGAGATCGCCGTCGCATAATCGGCAGGCCGACGCTTGCGGCTGACGGTGATCCCCCCTCTCGTCTCGTAGGTCTCCGAACCGTCGTCGTGAATGATCGTCGCCATATGAATGCCCTGCCTCTTCGATCTGGCCGTTTCGGCCCGGTGCAGTGTCTGGAAAACTGCACCCTTTGGTTTTTGCCCTGGTCGTCGGCAGCCAACAAAAAAGCCGCCTCGGTTCCCGGGCGGCTTTGTCTCGTCTTGTCGATGGACATGACTGGTCAAGGCCGCGTTAGCGTGCCCACCACCAGTTACCGATGTTCATCGAGTTGTTCATGGCGCGAATTGTTAGCGTGGCTCCCGCCCGCGTGCAAGCGAATTTCTTGGAGCAAAAAAGTGACCGCCGATGCGACCAAATCCCGCCCATGCGCGTTGCCATACCGCATTACAGCCTGAAGACGGACGGCCAAGGAGTGGAAGCCATGTCGAAATCACTGTCGAGATCGTTGCCCCTGGCCCTGATCGCGCTGTTTACGGGCACGTCGCTTGCCTCCACAGCCCCCCTGCCTTTGCAACGGCCGGCAGTCATCGAGACTGTACAAACCCCTGCCCGCGCCCCCGTAGTCAAGGTCAATGTCATCGACCGGTTTCTGCGCGATGCGGGTGTGCGGCAACGCGGTTCATCCAATCAGGGCCGGACCCGTATGTCGAAGACACGTCAGGCAGCGCCTCAACCGCCGGCACTGTCGAGCATACCCGTGCCGCTGCCGAAGCCGGCTCAGCAGGCCGCAGTCGCGACGCCTGCCGCGCAAGGGGAAGAGGTGAAGGCAGCGCAACCATCGACCGCCACCGGGATCGCCGCAGCCGACAAGGTGCCGACGCCGCAGCCAGAGCCCCCGGTCGAAGCCGCAAAGCCGCCACCGGTGATTGAGCAGCCCGCCACGGCCACCGAGCCGGCACGGCAGGCGGAAGTGCCGAAAGCCGAACCGAAACCGGAGGCACCGGCAGACCCCGGCAGCAATGGCGACAAGCCGGCAAAATCCGCAACGGGTTCCATGCCGGACAAGACTGAAGCCGCCTCGCCGGATGCCAATTCTGCCAAGGAGGGCGCGACGGCCGAACAGAAACCGGCACCGGATAACGGCAAACCGGATGCCGACCAGGCGACCGGCGGAAAAGCGGAGGACCAGAAGCCCGACGAGGACAAGGCGGATACCTCCCCGCCCCCACCGCCCTTGGTCAAGGAAGACCCGGAAGAGCTGAAAGCCTGCCTGGCAGATCTTGCCTCCATCGGTGCAAAATTCGAGGCGACCGACCCGATCGATGACGGGAACGGCTGCGGCATCGAACATCCGATCGACGTTGCGGAAGTCCTGCCGGGCATCGCCCTCGGTGGCGCGACGATGCGATGCAAGACGGCGCTGACCATGGCGCACTGGCTGAAAGATACCGTACAGCCGGCCATGACGATCGCCATGCCGGGACGCAGGATCGTCGGCCTTGTGCCCGGTTCAACCTATCAATGCCGGCTGAGAAACAGTGCAGCGACCGGAAAGATTTCCGAACATGCCCGCGGCAATGCCTATGACGTGGCGGCCTTCAAGCTGGATAATGGCGAGAAAATAGAAATGAAGCCGCGGACCGAGGATTCCACCATGGAAGGAGCCTTCCAGCGCACCGCCACGGCCGGCGCCTGCCTGCATTTCACCACCGTCCTGTCGCCGGGCAGCGATGCCGCCCACGAGACGCATCTGCATCTCGACGTTCTCGAACGCAAGGGCGGTTATCGTTACTGCCGGTAGGAATGGCCGGAGATTACTGCGTCACCGTGAAGGACGAGCCATTGCCCGCGTCGCCACTGGACGAGCCCTTGGTCGGCGTGGGCTTGACGTCGAGAACCGGATGGCAGATGCGCACGGTGCGCGACTGTCCGGTCTGTGTCACGGCCAGAAGCTCGCATTCCTCATTGGCATAACCGGCGCTTGCAACATGCTGGCGTGAAGACTTCTCGGTCGACGGATAATAGCCACCGGCCATATCCGCGGCACCGGCTGCAACAGGGCCGATAAACAGCGAGGCGAGTGCCGCCGCAGCCGGAAGTGAAAGCATTCGCAATGAATTCGCCATGAAAGTCTCCGAAATGTCTCGACGCATATCGAGTTTGTGGAATGATCCTGCGCGGCATTGCGCCGGAATTCAAGCTCCGGCGACAATAATGCTTTCCCGCAGCTTGCCATAAACTGTCAAAGCCGCGGGTCGGCCATTCACTATTGTCAGAAAAGCCCCTCGATCTGCCCCTCGTCATTGAGGAAAATGCGCTCGGCCGAAGGTGAGCGCGGCAGGCCCGGCATGGTCATGATCTCGCCGGTAATCGCCACGATGAAACCGGCACCGGCGGAAAGACGCACTTCGCGCACATGCACCACATGGCCTTCCGGCGCACCGCGCAGAGCCGGATCGGTCGAGAACGAATATTGCGTCTTGGCGATGCAGACGGGAAGATTGCCGTAGCCCTGCTCTTCCCATGCTTTCAGCTGATCGCGCACGGCCTTGTCCGCCGTCACTTCGCCGGCATGGTAGATCTTCGACGCAACCGTCTGGATTTTTTCCATCAGCGGCGTCTCGTCCGGATAAAGCGGCTGGAAATTCGCCTGACCGCTGTCTGCGAGCTCGACCACCTTATAGGCCAGCTCCTCGATACCGGCCGATCCCTGCCCCCAGTGGCGGCAGACGATCGCTTCTGCACCGAGCCGGTCGACATAGTCCTTGATCGCGGCGATCTCGGCATCCGTATCGGAGATGAAATGGTTGATCGCAACGACGACCGGCACACCGAACTTGCGCACATTGGCGACATGGCGGCCAAGATTGGCGCAGCCGCGCGTCAAAGCCTCGACATTCTCAGTCGACAGATCTTCTTTCTTCACCCCGCCATTCATCTTCAGCGCCCGGATGGTCGCAACGATGACTGCCGCATCCGGCTTCAAGCCCGCCTGCCGGCACTTGATGTCGAAGAATTTTTCCGCCCCCAGATCGGCACCGAAACCGGCTTCGGTCACGACATAATCGCCAAGCTTCAGCGCCGCCTTGGTGGCGATCACCGAATTGCAGCCATGGGCGATATTGGCGAACGGCCCGCCATGCACGAAGGCAGGGTTGTTTTCCAGCGTCTGCACCAGGTTCGGCTGCATCGCATCCTTCAACAGAACTGCCATCGCCTTGTCGGCCTTGAGGTCACGCGCATAGACCGGCGAACGGTCGAAGCGGTAACCGATGACGATCTGCCCGAGGCGCTGCTCCAGGTCGGCCAGGTTTTCGGCCAGGCACAGGATCGCCATGACTTCCGATGCAACGGTTATGTCGAAGCCACCTTCGCGCGGAAACCCGTTTTTCGCACCACCAAGCGACAGCACGATCTCGCGCAGCGCCCGGTCGTTCATGTCCATCACCCGCCGCCAGGAGACCCGGCGGATATCGATATCGAGCGCGTTGCCCCAATAGACATGGTTGTCGATCATCGCCGACAGGAGATTATGCGCCGAGGTGATCGCATGGAAATCGCCGGTGAAATGGAGATTGATATCCTCCATCGGCACGACCTGCGCATAACCGCCGCCGGCCGCCCCGCCCTTGACGCCGAAACAGGGGCCGAGCGACGGCTCACGCACGCAGATGACGGCCTTTTTGCCGATCCGGTTCAGCCCGTCGCCGAGACCCACCGTCGTCGTGGTTTTACCTTCGCCGGCCGGCGTCGGGTTGATGGCGGTGACGAGGATCAGCTTGCCGTCCTTTTTATCCGCAAGCGAGGCAATGAAATCCGCCCCGACCTTCGCCTTGTCATGGCCATAGGGAATGAGATCGTCGGACGAAATTCCGAGCTTCTCGCCGATCTTTGCGATCGGCTGTTTCCTTGCCGCTCGGGCGATCTCGATATCCGACTTGACTATGGTCATATGTTTTCCAGTTGGCGGTCTATATCAGCGTCTTGTGGGCCATGCTTAGCGAAGGCGCGCGCACCTGTGAATACCCAAGCCTTAAGCCTCGACCGGCGATCCAAAGAAAAAGGCCAAAAGAAAAGGGCGGCACGATCCCTCGCACCGCCCCACCGGAGCCCCCGCCCCCTTTGGTTCGACTTAGAAACGCTGCGTCAGAGAAACCTTGAAGTAACGTCCGGCTTCCGACTGCAGGTCACTTGCGTTACTGATATTCTTGACCTCGAGCGCATCGTAATACGTCTTGTCGAAGACGTTGTAGACACCAGCCTGGACACGAAGCCCCTTTACCTGCTCAGGCTCCCAATACCCCGTCAGGTTGACGATGCCATATCCCGCCGGCTTGGTCGACGCATCGGAATCGGAGTCGACGGCAGCCGACGCGATCCAGTCCAGGTTGGTACCCCATGTGTTTTGATCGTAACCGATGCCGACGATACCCTTTACCGGTGCAACGGAGGTGATGATGTCGCCGGTATCCGTGTCTTCACCATAGGCGTAGGCGATCGACGCGTGCATGTTGATGCCGTTGGCAAAGCGCTTCTGGCCCCGCGCTTCGATACCCGAAATCCGGACATTCGCACGATTATAGAACTGCGTTACGCCATAGGGAAACTCGGCGGTAGGCGTGCTCGTGGTGTCGATGAAGTCCTTGTATTTCGTTGTAAAGGCGGTGATGCGTCCACCAAGATCTTCGTCTCCGAGGTTGGCACCGATTTCGAACCCGTAGCTCTTTTCCGGATCAAGGTCGGGATTGCCGATCGATTCGTAGTAAGTGCTGACATAGGTCAGGTACAGCTGGTTGACGTTTGGAGCCTTGAAGGCGCTGGAGAACTGCGCAAACAGCTCGACCTCGGGATTGATTTGCCATGCAGCGCGCAGCTTAGGCGAAATAGCCCAGTCGCTCTGCCCGTCGGGAACCCCGCTAAAACCATCGGCGGCTTCGTAGCCGGCAGACCCCTTCGGATCGAACTTGTACCAATCGAAACGCAGGCCTGGCGTCAGCGAGAATCCGGTGTCAGCAAAACCGATCCTGTCTTCAATGAACAGACCGCCCCTGTAGCCGTTGACGTCGGGAGAGTTGGACTGATTGACGTGATAGTTCGAGCAAATGGCATCGTAGACTGGATTACCGGCATTTGCAGCGCAGCTATCGACGCCTGTCGTATACTGTTCAGTCTTGGCAAACTGGAAGTCGCCGCCGAAGGTCAGCCTGTGATGCAAGGTTCCCGTATCGAATGAGGAATTGGCGTAGCCCGAGAAACCGTAATCGTTTTCTTTGTTGTCTGTCGAACGGCCATACGCGCCGACCGGGGTGGTGAGGCGGTTGGCCATGGTTGCGTAGAGACGCTCAACGCGCTGCCAGTAAACGGTCGCTGCGATATTGTCGATCAACGAGTCGGCAGCAATCGCATCGTATTTGTAATCTAGCGATACGCGATCACGCTGTCTGTCTTCCGTTGTTTTAAAGCTGCCGCGCTCATACGCGGCGCTGGCCGTCGACATGGTATTCGTGTCGGAGTTCGTCTCGTAGTGTTCGGCGGTTACGCCGATAGTATGGCCGCCTTCGAGTTCCTGCCGCAATTTGAAAAGGAGGTTGCGGGTGTTGTAGTCCTCAGGGTCGGCTTCTGTGCGGGTCGATCCGAAGCCACCCACATCGCCGCCGGTCTTGGTCTCGTTGCCGCGCGTGTAGCTGCCCTGGAACAACACCGAGGTATTCTGGATTTTCTTGGCAAAAGAGGCCGATCCGCCGAAAGATCGATCTTTGCCGTCGTAAGTGCCCTTGACGATAGCACCCCAATCCTTGCCCTCGCCGATCAGGTCCTCCGGCTCCAGGGTGCGCAGGATCACCGCGCCACCAAGCGCTCCGGAACCTGCACGGCTGGAATCGCCGCCCCGCAGGATGTCGATCGTCGAAAGCGAGTTGAAGTCATAGGTGTTCGTCCCGCCCGTGGCACCCCAGATGCCTTCAGACAGATAGGGTACCGGGATACCGTCGATGGTCGTCAGAACGCGGTCTTCTTCCAAGCCACGGATATTGACGCTGTTGGAGTGGTCGACCCAGCTCACACCCGGCTCGACCGTATTGCCGAGATCATCGAGGTCGCGGATATCGCGCTTGAGGATTGTCTCCTGCGTCGTTTCGGTCGCAAGCGGCGTATCGGCAACGCTGCCTGCTGGCGCCCGCGACGACTTCCCCTTCAAAACGATCGGCTGAAGCGCTGAACTATCCTCCGCCGGCTGGGTTGCGGCCTGCTGCGCCGAGGCTTCGGTGGCGAGCCCCAGAAGAGCCAGCGCAGTGCATGTCAGGAGGATCGATCGTGAATGGCGGGTAACCATGGCTGTCCTTTCGGCACGCGTCGACGATCGGCGTGAGCAATCACGACGGTCAGCGGCGGCCCGTTCTCAAATGTGACGACAATGTGGCGGGAGGCGTTTTATTGCCTTACTCATGCCATTAAAAAACATGACTCAAATTGTCAATTATTAAAACATGACTCGATCAATCATGTTTCTGTGAGCGCCCGCAAGTGATTAAAATGCAACAAGCTCTGCCGCTTTCGGTCTTGCCGGACTTGTGCTCGGCCCGCTATGTGATCCCGCCCTGTTAAAGCTGGAGAACATCTAAAATGAAATCGCTGGAACTGCTGATCGAGAAGATCATCCTCTCGAGCCGCTGGATTCTTGTTGCCTTTTATCTGGGCCTCGTCGCCGCACTTGCCGTCTACGCGCTCTCCTTTGCTGCAAAGTTCTGGAAGGTCGCGCAGAATGTATTCACGCTTGGCGAAGACGAGATGATCCTTGCCATGCTCGGACTGATCGATGCAGCACTGGTCGCCAGCCTCATCGTCATGGTGATGATCTCCGGCTACGAAAACTTCGTCAGCCGCTTCGACGAGACGGAAGCCGACGTCTCGTTTCTCGGCAAGCTCGATGCCGGCAGCCTGAAAATCAAGGTCGCCTCCTCGATCGTCGCCATTTCGTCGATCCACCTGCTGCAGATCTTTCTCAATGCGGCCCAGTACACAGATTCGAAATTGATGTGGTTCACGATCATCCACCTCGCCTTCGTCATCTCGGCCGTCATGCTCGGCTGGCTGGAGCGCATCATGGCCGCCACCAAGGCGGACAAACACGAAGCCAAACATGAGGCACACCTGTAACTCAGGTAGATGCCGGCAGCTGACAGTATTCACCTGCCGGCCGGCGCCTCGGCGCAAGACTGCACCACGTCCCCAGAACGTTTCGTTGCAAGCCGGCAGATAATCGATTCGTAATCGATCTGGCTTATCCAGTGACAGACATGCACTGGAGAATGACATGACGGTAGGCCGGGAAAATCTGCTTTCCACCGACGGGATGAGACTGAAAAGCGGCGACAGGATGCTCATCATCGAGGATTCCGTCGCGCTTTCGGTGCTGCTCACCAACCGTCTGGAGGAAGAGACCGGCGCCACCATCGTCCGATGCGGCTCGCTGTCGCAGGCGCGTATACTGATCGCCGAGGGTAGCTTCATGCTCGCGCTCACCGGCCTGAACCTTCCCGATGCCCCTGATGGCGAGATCCTCGACCTCCTGTCGGAAGCCGGCATCCCCACCATCGTCTTCACCGCAACCTTCGACGCCGAAACCCGGGCGCGCTGTACGGCAAAGAAGATCGTCGACTATATCGTCAAGCACGGCGCCCAGACCGTCGACATGGTGGTCCAGACCGTCAGCCGCATCCTGACCAACGGTGCACACAAGATCCTCGTCGTAGACGACGCCCGCACCGCCCGGGCAGAACTTGTCGGCATCCTCAAGCGCCAGAATTTTCGTGTGCTGGAAGCCCGCTCGGGCCGCGAGGCGCTGGAAATCCTCGCCGCCGACGAAACCATCGAGCTCGTCATCACCGACCACCACATGGCCGACATGGACGGTTACGAACTGACCCGCCGCATCCGCCAGACCCGCAACTCGGAGCAGATGCGCATCATCGGCATCTCCTCCTCTTCCGACCGCCTGCTTTCGGCGAGCTTTCTGAAAGCCGGCGCATCGGACTTCATCTACCGGCCTTTCGTCGCCGAAGAACTCAAGTGCCGCATCGACAACAGCATCGAGACACTGAAACAGCTGAAAGACCTGCGACGTCTCGCCGAACTCGACTACCTGACCGGCCTCGCCAACAGACGTCACTTCTTCTCCAGCATGCGTCAGCGCGAAAGGGCTGGTCTCAACGGCGCGGTAGCACTGCTCGATATCGATCACTTCAAAGCCGTCAACGACACCTATGGCCATGATGCAGGCGATACCGTTCTGCGCCTGATTTCCGATGTCATGTCGACGATGTGCGCACCCGCCGGGCACATGCCGGCCCGCCTCGGCGGCGAGGAGTTCGCCATCTATCTGCACCGGCTCGACGCCTTCCAGGCGCATTCCTTCTGCGAGCAATTGCGCAAGGCGATCGAGGAGACGCAAATGTCGGCCAGCGACCGGATCATGTCGGTGACGATATCCATCGGCCTGGTCGAATTCGAAACCGATGACACATTCGACAATCACCTGAATGCTGCCGACCAGTTGCTATACCTGGCCAAGGCGAATGGCCGTAACCGGGTCTATTCGACGCTGACCATCCCCGAGGCGATGACCGCCGGCGCCGCAGCAATCGGCGGCTGAAGCCACCGGAAAAACCGCATTCGCAATCACGTTCAGCAACGCAGCCCGCCGGCGCACCGCCATGGCCTGCGGCAGGGTGATTCCGCCTTCATTTCCGCCCGGAGCCTCGCATGCGGGACGCTCGGCGATCAAATGCCCGTTGCGGGCATATTTTCCCGGCGTTGGCATTTGCCCATAAGTTACTGAAATCAAATAGATAAGATGACATTATGTCAGAAACATTGTCGCAACGGCGCCTACAGGTTAATTTCTGCTGGCTATTCAACGCAGGTAGTATATTTATTAACAATAACATAGCTTCCTCGAAACCGAAATTCTGATGATAACTCACGAACGGCAATCAGTGCTGAGCAGCGAGATATCTGCGGCCCATTCGCAGGAAGGCCTATTCTTGGCCTTGCGACGGGTTACATACGAATTCAGCCTGCAGCATGTGACACTGCTTTCGCTGAACAATCCGGACGAGCGGTTTCTGGCGCGGATGGTGATAGAAAGCAGCATCAATGATGGCTATTTCGCTGAATTCGACCGCAAGCGCCTTCTGTCCAAATGCCCGCTCGCAGACATCATCGTCAATTCGAAGCTTCCATACTGCTGGTCGATTGGTGATCCCGTCCAGTTTCGACCGTTTGACCTCGACCCTGCCATCGAGGAACTTCAGCGCCGTTTCGGGCTGATTACCAGCGTGGCCATGACGCTCCATTCGCTGGAAGGCGAGCGCTTCATGATGCGCTTCGACGGCGCCCGGCCGCGCCTGACGCAGGTCGAGCTTAACGAAATCGGCATGATCACCTTGCACGCCTTCGACATGTTCGAAAAGATCAGGCGCAACGAACGCAAGGCTGCGCCGTCACCTCTGACGACCCGCGAGCTTGAGGTTGTGCGCTGGACGGCGCAGGGCAAGACGTCCGCAGAGATCGGTCAGATCCTCACTCTGTCCGACCATACCGTCAACGCCTACATGACCAACGCCATAAAGAAGCTCGACTGCGTAAACCGGACCCAGTTGGTGGCGAAAGCCCTGAGGCTCAGGCTGATCGCCTGAAACATCAAGCCCAGCGACGGGAGACGATCTGCAATTGGCATCCTGGATTGAGCATTCGCATAAGCCCTACGAGGCGCAGCACCTACTTGTCGGCTTAAGTGACCGCGAGGTACTCGAACTGGTGGGATCCTTCCGCCTTTGTGGCTTCTGGCGCTTTAATGTCGATACCGGCCATCTGTTTGGAACTCCGGAATTCTGTCAGATCTTCGGCATGGAAACGGTCGATGGTCCCCTTGACCTCGTTCGGTTGAGTGCAGCCATCCACCCGGACGATCTCGCTGTCATCATGGAAACGTTTGAGCGTGCCAGCGCCGCACGCCTGACCTACCATAATCTCTACCGGGTCATCACCGGCCCGTCGAGCTTCAAGTTCGTCCGCAGCGTCGGCAAGTTCAGGGCCGACGACACCGGACAGGGCGATGTCATCGGCATGACCTACGAGCTTTTTCCGCAGCTCAGCTCGACCATCGGCTTCATCCCCGACGCGGAAATGCTCAAGGGCTGACCGCCCTCGCCGGGAGAAAACCGGCAAGGGCGCCAAGCGGTGTCGTGTCCGGAGATTGCCCTACCGGTCGAGAACCGAGCGTATCTCGACGATGTTGGAGCGCACCCGCAGCGTATAAAAGCCCATCACTGCCAGATGCGTCGGCATGATCCATCCGTCTTCGGCACCGTTGGAAATGATCGCCGGCTGGATGCGCAAGGCCGCCTGCATCTGCTTCAACGTATCGGCCCACAATGTCGCCAGATTGCGCTCGCGAATGACCTGCGAGAAGTCGGCACCGGCGCCGGAAAGGATCGCGTAATAGCCGTAAAGCTGCCCGTATGCGAACCAGAAGCGGTCGTCCGCACGGGTGTCGAACCAGCCGCCATTATAGTTCTCCGACCGCTCACGCAGGATCGCCGAAGTGCTGCCGAGATCGTTCGCCACCCGGTCGAGGAACTGCACGAGATTGTCGGAACGGCTGTCGAACAAGGCGGCACAGGTGCTGAGTTCGACGTTGAAATTCCTCAAATTCTTGATCGCAGTTCGATAATAGCTCGGCGTCGGCGTCTTCGGCCCGAACGGGCTCAGGCCGAAATACCAGGAATATTCGTCGAACTGCAAATTGCTGCGGGCATCCTGCAGATTGGTGTTGACGCCTGACGTGCCCCTCACCCGCGCCAGTGTATCGACCAGTTCGACCGCCGTCCGGCGAACCGCCTGGTTCACGCCGCGCTGGAACGATGCCTTGTTGTCAAGGAACGGCGTATGATCCCAGTCAACCCCGAAGAACCCGAGCCTGTAGAGAAGCATGGAGGAAATCCAGGCATTCTGGTTGACGTTCATGTCGGTGAGATCTGCCGCAGCATCGGCGATCGCCGATGTCTGGCACTGTTTCGGCGCAGCAGCAGCCGGGCGGCTTTCCGCTGCGGCCTGCGCCTGCAGGCCGGGTGCCGGCAGTTCCTGTCCGGCCGGAATATTGCGCTCGTTCCAGCGATAGCTGTCGACGAAATTGGGATCGAAACCCCGCCAGACCTGCGTCTGCCAGATGAAATAACCGTAGAATGCGGCAAGCAGGATGAAGAAGACGGCAATCGGCCCCTTCACCCACAAACGCCGCCCGCGATACCAGCCATTCGCGGCCATCAGCGGCCAGACCAGCCAGGCGATCAAGACCCGCAGCCCGCGCCCAATGGCCGCTGCCATGCCTCGAAGAAATCCGGTGATCTGGTGAAGCATCAAGTCCTCCTGAATGCGTATTCGTCCGCGTTGAGATATGGCGTCGACTGCACGAGTACAACAGCCGGCGGACGCAAAGCCGAAGGATCATGGCCGGAAAAATGTCGCAATGCCACCGCCGCGGGTGTTCACGTCGGGGCAAAACGCTCGGCAAAGGCAAAGTCTATCTTTCCGCGGCTGCCCGCCAGCCGCCCGCCGGGCAGGATATCCTTCGCCAGCCGGCCGACAGCCTTGCAAAAATACGGATAGGTTTCGGCTGTGAGCACATGTGCCTCCCGGTCGCGCCGGAAGGAAAGCAGCACGGAATAAAGGTCGAGAAGCCGCTCGACATCGAAAATCAGCTTTTGCAGCAGCAATGTCAGATCGCGCCCCCCAAGGTTCAGCGCGTCGACCACCGAGGCGACGAGGGTTATGACCGCCGGCGGCACATCACGCCCGCCAGCAACGGTCCGCTCAGCCGCGTCCGGCCTGCCCGGAACACCGTCGAGCAATTTTTCGGCTGTCCCGCGTTGGCCCATGACGCTCCGCCGCTGGGCATCGATCCGTCCGGCAAGCCGGTCGGCACGGCCGAGCGATGTCCGCAGCCGCTCGACGCCACCCGATCTGGCTGCCCGCCGCTCCATCCTTTGGCGCATCGTCCGTTTCGACAGAAACCCGAGGATCATGTCGCTTTTCAGCGGCACTTCGCGGCGTTCGAAAAGCGCCCTCTCCTCATCGACAGCCGTTGAAATCGCAGCCACCGCTTGTGCCAGCCCGTCATGAACCGCACGCTGTCGAGCCAGCAGCGCTTTGCGCGCCTGTCCCAGCAGAGCGAGATCGACGGGGGCACCCGTCGGCTGCGCCGCAGTCATCCCTGCAAGCACCGTGACGATGTCCTCGCCCGCAGCTGCCAGGGCTTTCAGTTCGGCATCGAACCTGCTGGCCAGTTCTTCGAAAGATCCGGAAACGCCCATGCCCTGCCTCCGTGCCCAACGGCGGGCACTTCGCAAGGAAATAGGGCCGCTGCGCGATTTAGCGACAGCGGCCCGATAAGAATAACTAGGTGATAAAAAAGGAAATGCTTAGGTAATGAAAAGGGTGTCGTATTGGATTTTATGAAAATCAGAGGCCAAGCTGGGCAATTTCCGCGTCCAGGCGATCCTTGGCCTTTTTCGGCATCTTGGCGGCCTTGACCGCATCGACATTGGCCGGCGTGTCACCGACAATGACCAGGGCCACCATGCCCATGCCGAAATGCGGCGTGCACTTGAAGACATAGGCGCCCGGCTTGTCTACCGTGACCACAAGGTCCTGGCTCATCTTGCCCTTGATGTCGGCAACGCCGTCGGGAACAAGGCCGGCGATGGAGGCGGCATCATGCCCCTTGTCGGCGGCGATGAACTTGATCGTATCACCCGGCGCAGCCTTGACCGCGGCCGGCTCAAACACCATGGCCTGACCGTCGGCGCCCTTGTTGAGCATCTTGATCTCGATCTCGGCGGAAAGCGCCGGCAGTGCAAACAAAGCCGCTCCGGCTGCCACAATGACGGTCTTGAGTATCGTTCTGCTCATCGAATTCTCCTGCAAAGGTTCGCGTTTCAGTCGCGATGACTGCGTTTTAGCGCTGCAGGACTATAAAGCTTTGACATTGGTCAATAGAACGAACTTACCCCGATTTTTTAGGGGATAGCCATCACAGCTGCGTCAGTCGCAACGCATCTGACCTTCCCAGTGGCGCCGGCAGAGCGACACATAACGTTCGTTGCCGCCGACTTCGACCTGCGCGCCCTCGCGGATCACCTCGCCTGCCTCATCGACCCGCACGACCATCGTCGCCTTGCGGCCGCAATGGCAGATCGTCCTTACTTCGCGCAACTCATCGGCGATCGCCAGCAATTCATGCGATCCGGGAAACAGCTTGCCCTGAAAATCAGTTCTCAGGCCGTAGGCCATGACGGGAATGCCGATGTGGTCGCAGACATTCGCAAGCTGCCAGACCTGTTCAGCCGACAGGAACTGGGCCTCGTCGACGAAAACGCAGGCGAGCGGCTCTTCTGCATGCATCTGGGTGATCGTCGCAAGCAGATCGTCACCCGGATTGAACGGAATGGCATCCGATGAAAGACCTATCCGAGACGAGACGCGCCCCATGCCGGCGCGATCGTCGAGCGCAGCGATGAAGATCGCCGTGCGCATGCCGCGCTCGCGGTAGTTATAGGACGCCTGAAGCAACATGGTCGACTTGCCGGCATTCATCGTCGCGTAGTGGAAATAGAGCTTGGCCATGGCAGGCGTTGTCTTACTCCGCGGCGACGAGCGGAAGATGCAGGCGCAGATAACCACAGAATTTTGCGGATGCCCGCGCCCGCCCGCCTGGCAACCTCCCGGTCAGCCGAACAGCGAAGCGATGCTGTAGGTGAGCCAGGAAATCAGCGCCGCCGCCGGCATGGTGACGATCCAGGCGATGACGATATTGCCGGCAAGCCCCCAGCGGACGGCCGAGACACGACGCGCAGCACCAACGCCGACAATGGCTCCGGTGATCGTGTGCGTCGTCGAAACCGGAATGCCGAGCCATGTGGCGCCGAACAGCGTCAACGCTCCACCGGTCTCGGCACAGAACCCCTGCATCGGGTTGAGCCGGGTGATCTTCGATCCCATCGTGTGGACGATCCGCCAGCCGCCGAACAAGGTTCCGAGCGCCATTGCGGACTGGCAGGAAATCACCACCCAGAAGGGCACATAGAAATCCGAACCGAGATGGCCCTGGCTGAACAGCAATATGGCAATGATGCCCATCGTCTTTTGCGCGTCATTACCGCCATGGCCCAGCGAATAGAGCGAGGCAGAGACGAATTGAAGAACGCGGAAGGTCCGGTCGACAGCAAACGGCGTCTGCCGCACGAAAGCCCAGGACACGATCAGCACCAGCACCAGAGCCAGAAAGAAGCCGATCGCCGGCGACATGAAGATTGCCCCAACCGTCTTTAACAGACCGGCCCAGACGATTGAATCGAATCCGACTTTTGCCAATCCCGCCCCGACCAGACCACCGACCAGCGCATGCGAGGAACTGGAGGGAATGCCGAAAATCCAGGTGACGATGTTCCAGACGATCGCGCCGATCAGCGCGGCGAAGATGAGCTGCGGCGAAACGATGCTCGGATCGATAATGCCGGTGCCGAGCGTCTCGGCCACATGCAGGCCGAAGAACATGAAGGCGATGAAGTTGAAGAATGCCGCCCATGCCACCGCATATTGCGGCTTCAGCACGCGGGTTGAGACGATCGTCGCGATCGAATTGGCCGCGTCATGCAATCCGTTGAGGAAATCGAAGAACAAGGCAATGCCGATCAACCCGGCAAGCAGAGGAAAGGCGAGCGACGCATCCATCAGACGTTCTCGATCACGATGCCGCTGATCTCGTTGGCAACGTCCTCGAAGCGGTCGACGACCTTCTCCAGCTCGCCGTAGATCTGGCTGCCGATCATATAGGCCATCGCATTGCCCGAAGCGCCGTGGCGCAGGAAAAGGTCCTTCAGTCCCTGGTCGTGCAGGTCGTCCGAACGGCCCTCGACGCGGGTGACTTCCTCGGCAATCGCGCTCAGGCGCTGCGCATTGGCACCGAGCTTGTCGAGCAACGGCACGGCCTCGGCGACAAGATGTGCCGCCTTGACGACCTCCTCGCCCATCTGTCGCATCAACGGATCGAACTCCGTCTGTTCGAACAGACGGATGGTCTTGACGGTCTTGTGCATCATGTCGATCGCATCATCCATCGACTGGATCAGATCCTTGATGTCACCGCGATCGAACGGCGTGATGAAAGACCGGCGAACGGCAAGAAGAACCTCGCGGGTGATATTGTCGGCTCGATCCTCGAGCGTTACGATCCGCTCACAATTCTTGTCGACGTCTTCGCCGTTCAAAAGATGGCCGAGCGCCTCGGCCGCCTCCACGACTGTCCGGGCGTGCTCGGAAAACATGTCGAAAAACTTGTCTTCACGCGGCATCAATTTCCGGAAAACGCTCATCATGGCCCTGATCCTTGTTGTCGTCCCGCAACCGGAACCGGGCCGGGACTGTCACAAAACTGTCATAAATGCTATCGCCCCGCTGGAATCAACTGTGAAAATCGACATTTAAACCGGCATGAAACCTGTCAAGAAAGACATCCGGCAATCGAGGGACAAGCCGAAAACCCTGCTGCAGCAACTTGCGCAGATGCCGGAAAAGCTGTTTTCCGGCGAATTCCGCCTGCAATATGCAGCCCTGTGTTATCGGCCCGCCGCCGATGGCAACGGCATCGAAGTGCTGGTCATCACTTCGCGCGACAGCGGCCGCTGGGTGATCCCAAAGGGTTGGCCGATGAAGAAGAAAAAGCCGCATCAGGCAGCCGAGATAGAAGCCTGGCAGGAAGCCGGCGTGCGCGGCAAGGCGAAAAAGAAGCCGGTCGGCCGCTACACCTATCTCAAATGGCTGGACAATGGCGACGTTGCGCCCTGCACGGTCGAGGTATTCCCCGTCGAGGTGACGGAGATCGATCAGAAATTCAAGGAACGCGGCCAGCGCCAACTGGCCTGGGTGACGCCGGGCGAAGCGGCGCACCGTGTACGCGAGGTCGAGCTCAAATCGATGATCATCGATTTCAAGCCGAAGAAGAAATAGCCCTGCCTTATCCTGTCCGCGGTTCGCTCCCTCACTCGGGTTTGCGCCGGAACGATTTCCACAAAACGGCTTTGCAGCCCCTCGCGAGCCGGTGTTATGCAGGATGCACGAAATCGATCGGACAAACACAGCACGGAGGAAGCCCAACATGACAACGGAAAAAGTGGCGATCATCACGGCGGGCGGCAGCGGCATGGGTGCTGAGGCGGCACGCCGGCTGGCGGCCGATGGTTTCAAGGTCGCGATCCTGTCGTCCTCGGGCAAGGGCGAGGCACTGGCAGCAGAACTCGGTGGTATCGGCGTGACCGGCTCCAACCAGTCGAACGACGACCTGACGCGGCTGGTCGGAACGACGATGGAAAAATGGGGTCGCATCGACGCGCTGGTCAACAGCGCCGGCCACGGTCCGCGTGCGCAAATCACCGAGATCTCCGACGAGCAATGGCATACCGGCCTCGACGTCTATCTGATGAACGTCATCCGCGCCGTGCGCCTTGTCACCCCGATCATGCAGGCGCAAAAGTCAGGCGCGATCGTCAACATCTCGACCGCCTGGGCCTTCGAGCCGGCTGCCATGTTCCCGACCTCTGCAGTGTTCCGCGCCGGGCTCGCCGCCTACACCAAGATCTACGCAGACACATACGCGGCCGACAATATCCGCATCAACAACGTCCTGCCCGGCTGGATCGACAGCCTGCCGGCAACCGAGGAACGCCGCGACGCGGTGCCGATGCAACGGTACGGAACGAGCGCTGAAATCGCCGCAACGATCGCCTTCCTCGTCTCAGAGGGAGCCGGTTATATCACCGGCCAGAACCTCAAGGTCGACGGCGGCCTCACCCGCTCGCTCTGATCTTGCCGGAAAATGGCGCCTCTCCGCCTGCGCGGGGCGCCGCCCGCCCAGCCGCGATGCGCTGATCGACATTCGACCCCGATATTCCGGAGAAACACTGATGCGTTCATCCAAGATCATTCACATCGTCACCTGCCATGCGGAAGGCGAAGTCGGGGATGTCATCGTCGGCGGGGTCGCTCCACCACCGGGCGAAACAATCTGGGAACAGTCACGTTTCATCGCCAAGGACCAAAGCTTGAGGAATTTCGTCCTCAACGAACCACGCGGCGGGGTCTTCCGCCACGTCAACTTGCTCGTGCCGCCGAAAAATCCGAAAGCCCAGATGGGCTGGATCATCATGGAGCCGGAGGACACGCCTCCCATGTCGGGCTCGAACTCGATCTGCGTTGCAACCGTCCTGCTCGACAGCGGCATCATTCCGATGACCGAGCCGGTGACGAAAATGGTCCTCGAAGCCCCGGCGGGTCTGGTTGAAGTCGAGGCCGAGTGCCGCAACGGCAAGGCCGAGTGGATCACCGTCACCAACGTCAAGAGTTTCGCCCAGAAGCTCGGCGCATCCCTCGACGTTCCAGGCCTCGGCACCATCACCGTCGACACGGCCTATGGCGGTGACAGTTTTGTTGTCGTCGATCCGGTCGAGATCGGCATTGATCTCATTCCCGAAAACGCTCGCCTGATTGCCGAAACCGGCATCAGGATCACCAATGAAGCCAACCGCCAACTCGGTTTTTCCCACCCGGAACAGGAGGGATGGAACCATATTTCCTTCTGTCTCTTTGCAGGAAAGCCCTATCGCGAAAACGGCGAACTTCTGGCCAGATCCGTCGTCGCCATCCAGCCCGGCAAGATCGACCGCTCACCGACCGGCACCGCCGTTTCGGCCCGCATGGCGCTCCTCAACGCCCGTGGTGAACTGAAAAAGGGCGACAGCCTGACCGGTATTTCCATCATCGACACGCGCTTCGTCGGCCGGATCGTCGAGGAGACCACGATCGCGGGAGAAAAGGCCATCATCCCCTCGATCACCGGCCGGGCATGGATCAGCGGCACGTCACAGCTGATGCTCGATCCGTCGGATCCCTTCCCCGGCGGTTACAGGCTTTCCGACACCTGGCCGATGCTCAAATAGACGCCCTGCGTCATCCTGCTGGAGAAAGGACGCCGAAGCCGGGTCGGCAAGGCCGTCCGTTTCACCCGGCCTCGCCGAGATGCTCGCGGACCCATGCGATTTCGTCCGAGGCGGTGCGGCCGAAATGGCGTTTGAAATCCCTGGCGAAATGGGCCGGGCTGGCATAACCGACGGACATGGCGACCTCAGCGATCGTGGCCTTGCGCGCGATCCGCAGCCGCGCCTCATGCAGCCGCATCGCCTTGATATATTGCACCGGGCTGTTTCCGGTCAGCTCCCGAAAATGAGCGTGATAGGATGGCACGCTCATGCCGGCATCCCGCGCGAGATCGGTGACCGAAATGCCGGTCGTGTAGTTTTCCCGTAGAAAGGCGAGGCTCTGGATGATCCGCCCTGCACCGCCGTTCTGCTGCAATGCCGCGATCATCGCCCCGCCCTGCGGGCCGACCAGAACCCGATAATGCAGTTCCCGCAGGATGCTGCGGCCGAGAACCGCGCATTCGACGGGATCGGCCAGCGCCTTGAGCAGCCGCAGCAGCACATCCTCGATACCGGCATCCATCCTGCTCGACACGAGGCTTTGAGGTTTTGCGCCGCCGATATCAGCCTTCGTCATCACCTGTGCGGCAATCTCGGCCGCAAGTACCATGTCGAATTCGACATAGATCGCAAGCAGCGGTCGCTCCGCACTGGCAGTCGACTCCATCCGAAACGGCACAGGCAGCGACACAGCCAGATAATGGTCTTCGTCATACAGATAGACCCGGTCGTCGAGCAGGCCACGCTTGGTGCCCTGCAGGACGAATGCGGCGCCCGGCCGGTAGAGAACCGGCACGTCCTGCAGCACCGACTGGCTTCTGAGCAGCCGCACACCGTCAAGCGCAGTGATCGTGTAGCCGAGACCGGGCGCCAGCGCGCCGGCGCGCTCGACCAGCATCGGCCTGACGGAGCCACCCACAGTCGCCTTTATAGGATCAGGCAAGTCATTCATAGAAAACGCCATCGAATGAGGTACCCATTCATACTATCTGCCAAGTCCGTCAGCAATCAGGAAAGAGACACTCCATGACCAGAAAGACATTTTTCATCACCGGCGCCAATTCGGGTTTTGGTCTTGCCATCGCCACAGCAGCCAGTGAAGAGGGCCATACCGTCATCGGCACCGTCCGTTCCGAAGCATCGCGGGCAAACCTCGCCGGGCGCCTGCCCGACGTCAGGACAGTGCTTTGCGACGTCACCGAATTCGACCGGATAAACATGGTCATCGATGCGGTCGAAAAGGATCACGGGCCGGTCGACGTCCTCATCAACAATGCCGGTTACGGCCATGAAGGCGTGCTGGAGGAATCGCCGATCGAGGAAATGCGCCGCCAGTTCGACGTCAACGTCTTCGGTGCCGTGGCGGTCGCCAAGGCCTTCCTGCCGAAATTCAGAGAGCGGCGGCGCGGCTTCATCATCAACGTCACCTCCATGGGCGGCATGATCACCATGCCGGGCATCGCCTATTACTGCGGCAGCAAATTTGCCCTGCAGGGCATTTCGGAGGTCATGCGCGCCGAAATGGCGCCCTTCGGCGTCCATGTCACGGCGCTCTGCCCGGGCTCCTTCCGCACCGACTGGGCCGGCCGCTCGATGGTTCGCACCGAAAGATCCATTGCCGACTACGACCCGCTGTTCGACCCGATCCGCAACGCCCGGCAGGAAAAGAGCGGCAGGCAGCTCGGTGATCCGGCAAAGCTGGCGCAGGCCGTTCTCAACCTGATCCAGTCGGAAACACCGCCGCCGCAGCTGCTGCTCGGCAGCGACGCGCTGAAATTCGTCTCCGAACGCATCGACCACCTGCAGCAGGAGATCGACGCATGGAAGGCCGTCACCGTCTCGACGGACGGCTGAAACCCGCCCGTCGGCAACCCGCGCATGCCGGTCAGTGAAATGCCCTCACCTCGATTGGCGCCCGGCAGGCAATCGCGGCCTTGCGGCCCCATTCCAGCGCCTCAGCCATGTCGGCGGCCTCCAGCACCCAGAAGCCGCCCATATGCTCACTCGTTTTCAGGCAAGGCCCGTCGGTCACATCGACCCGGCCGTCGGGTCTTGCCGTGAGTGACTTTGCCTCACGCGCCGGGTTCAGCCCGCCAACGAAGAGCCGGATGCCGGCCGTCATCATTTCTTCGTTCAGCAGGTCGATGTCGCGATGCATCGCCGCGTCCTCAACGGCCAAAGCATCGTAATCGTCAGGGTGATGAACGGCGATGAGATAACGGGACATGGCGTTTTCCTCCGGGTGTGACGGTATGGCAATCTTGCCCTCCATTCGCCCGCAGGACGAGCGGCCGGACCGAAATCCGACACGCTGCTCCAGAGATAGTGCCGACAGATCGGCGCCGCCGGCACGATACGCCGGAAAGCTTGAAGTCGGTCAGGCCGTCTTCAGTCCGCCCTGATGCACGACGATGCGGGCATGGTAGGGAACGCGGGTATAGAGGTCGAGAATATCCTGATTGACGAAGCGCACGCAGCCGGAGGACGCAGCCGTGCCGATCGATTCCCATTCGGGCGAACCATGCAGGCGATAGAGCGTGTCCTGGCCGTCCTTGAAGATATAGAGCGCGCGGGCGCCGAGCGGGTTCTTGATACCCGGATCCATGCCGCCGGCTTCCACCGAATATTTCGCCAGCTTCGGCTGGCGGGCGACCATTTCCGGCGGCACCTTCCAGTGCGGCCAGGGCTGGCGCCATTGGATCACGCCCTCGCCTTCCCAGGCAAAACCGTCACGACCGATGCTGACCCCGTAGCGCATTGCCGTGCCGCCGGGCTCGACGACGTAGAGGAACCTGTCCGGGGTCGCGACGACCACGGTACCCGGCTTTTCCCCGGTCGGATCGATCACCCGCTGGCGGTAATATTTCGGATCGATCTTCTGGTAGGGGATCGCCGGCAGCAAATGCCCGCCATCCGCCACCGCGGCATATCGCGCCTGCAGTTCGGCCTCATCCGGCGGTCCGATCGGACGCTGCGCCGCGACGGGAACGACGCTCGGCTGGCTTGTGGTGCTGCAGCCGGTAAGCGCTGCCGTCATGGAGACGGAGCCGAGCACGAAGCTGCGCCGCGACAGAAGATATGCAGAAGACATGAACGGATCCAGATAGAGATGACAATGAGCCTCTATCCGCTTGGCCCTGACACAGATCAAGTCACAACAGAGGCATCTATTCTCTATACGTCGAAGTGATGTTTTTTCATCACGGACGCGCCGATGTCGCAAATGCCCCCGTGTCTGCGGCGTAAACGCACATGCTTGCTTGCCGTTGACAGATATTGATAATGGCCGGGAACATAAAAAAACGGGAGCAAATCATGCGCATCCATAAATCGCTGGCATTCAGTCTTACATTTTCCGCTGCAATTGCAGGCCTCGCGGCCAATGCCACCGCCGCCGAACCGGCGGCCTGCGGCACCGTCCGCTTCTCCGACGTCGGCTGGACCGACATCACCGCGACGACGGCCACGGCCTCCGTCCTGTTGAAGGCGCTGGGCTACCAGACAGATATCAAGGTTCTTTCCGTACCGGTCACCTATTCATCGCTCAAGAACAAGGATATCGACATCTTCCTCGGCAACTGGATGCCGACCCAGGAAGGTGACGTTCGTCCCTACCTCACCGAGAAGTCGGTCGAATCCTTCGGCCCCAACCTCGTTGGTGCCAAATACACGCTGGCCACCAATGCCAAGGGCGCCGAGCTCGGCATCAAGGACTTCAAGGATATCGCCGCGCACGCCGATGCACTCGGCGGCAAGATCTACGGAATCGAGCCCGGCAATGACGGCAACCGCCTGATCCTCGATATGATCGACAAGGATACGTTCGGCCTGAAGAAGCTGGAAGTGGTGGAATCGTCCGAACAGGGTATGCTCGCCCAGGTCGCCCGCGCCGACAAGGCCGGCGAGCCGGTGGTTTTCCTCGGCTGGGAACCGCATCCGATGAACGCCAACTTCAAGCTGACCTATCTGACTGGCGGTGATGATGTCTTCGGCCCGAATTTCGGCGGCGCCGAGGTCTATACCAACATCCGCGCCGGCTACACCGAGGAATGCACCAATGTCGGCACCTTCATCAAGAACCTGAAGTTCTCGCTGCCGATGGAAAACCAGATCATGGGCGGCATTCTCAATGACAGCGAGGAGCCGGAAGTCGCCGCCACCACCTGGCTGAAGGCCAATGGTGCGGCGATCGAGCCCTGGCTTGCAGGCGTCACCACAAAGGATGGCAAGCCTGGCCTCGCAGCGGTCAAGTCCGAACTCGGCCTCTGAGACCACGCCCGGGGCCGGCCACGACAAATGTGATCCGGCTCCTTCGTTCTGCCTGCATCTTTTGAGGTGATATCGGACGTGAACTGGCTTTCAAACTGGGCCCCGAACTGGCTCGCCGACTCAAGCGGAAAACTTCGCCTTGGCCCCTGGGCAAAGGATGCCGTCGACTGGCTGACGGGCAATGCCAGCTGGTTCTTCGACTGGCTGTCGCATGTGCTTTCCACCATTATCGATGCGATGCTGGTCGTGCTGCAGTTTCCCCCTCCGCTGCTGCTGATCGCCATCTTCACCGTACTCGCCTATGTGCTTCGCCGGTCTATCGGCGTGGCGCTGTTCACCTGTCTCGGGCTGCTCCTGATCTATAATCAGGGCTACTGGAAGGAAACGACGGAGACGCTCGCCCTGGTGCTGGCCGCAACCGTCGTCTCGATGGCGGCCGGCATACCGCTCGGCATAGCGGCAGCCCGTCGCCAGTGGATCTACGAGGGCATGCGCCCCGTTCTCGACCTGATGCAGACCATTCCGACCTTCGTTTACCTCATCCCGGCCCTGATCCTCTTCGGTCTCGGCATGGTGCCCGGCTTGATTGCCACCGTCATCTTCGCCATTCCCGCCCCGATCCGCCTCACCAGGCTTGGCATTATCTCGACACCGCCGGCGCTGACGGAAGCGGCGATCGCCTTTGGCGCCACACCGTCACAGGTCTTGCGCAAGGTGGAACTCCCCTACGCCAAGCCGCAGATCATGGCGGGATTGACCCAGACCATCATGCTGTCGCTTTCGATGGTCGTCATCTCCGCGCTTGTCGGCGCAAACGGGCTTGGCGTTCCGGTCGTGCGCGCCCTCAACACCGTCAACATCGCCCGCGGCTTCGAGGCCGGGCTCTGTATCGTCATCCTGGCCATCATCCTCGATCGCCTGTTCAAGAGCGGAAATGGAGACGGCCTATGAACGGATCAGGCATGACGGACCCGGCCGCCAGAGACTGCGTGACGTTCAGCAATGTCGATATCGTTTTCGGCAACAATGCCGCGCGCGCGCTGCCGATGCTGGACGAAGGCCGCAGCCGCGACGAGATCAGTAGCGAAACGGGTATCGTCGTCGGCGTCTCCAACGCTTCGCTGTCGATCCGCGAAGGCGAGATCCTCGTCTTGATGGGGCTTTCGGGTTCCGGCAAATCGACCCTGCTGCGCGCCGTCAACGGTCTGGCACCGGTCGTGCGCGGCGCCGTCAGCGTTTCGACGCCGGACGGACCGGTCGATCCCTACAAGGCAAGCGCAAAGACGCTGCGCGACCTGCGCATGCACAGCGTCTCGATGGTCTTCCAGCAGTTCGGCCTCCTGCCCTGGCGCACGGTGTCCGAAAATGTCGGCTTCGGGCTGGAGTTGGCCGGCATTGCCGAAGCGGAACGCAAGCGCCGGATCGGCGAACAGTTGGAACTCGTCAATCTCAGCCAGTGGGCGGATCGTCGCGTCGGCGAGCTGTCGGGCGGCATGCAGCAACGCGTGGGTCTCGCACGAGCCTTCGCCACAGGCGCGCCCATCCTGTTGATGGACGAACCGTTCTCGGCGCTCGATCCGCTGATTCGCAACAGGCTGCAGGACGAGTTGCTCGAATTCCAGCGGCGACTGAAAAAGACCATCCTTTTTGTCAGCCACGATCTCGACGAAGCCTTCCGCATCGGCAACCGGATTGCCATCATGGAGGGAGGCCGGATCATCCAATGCGGCACGCCCCAGGAAATCGTTCGCGATCCCGCCGACGCCTATGTCGCCGATTTCGTCCAGCACATGAACCCGATCAGTATGTTGACCGCAAACGACATCATGACCAGAGGCCTTTCGCCTTCTTCAGGCGGCATTCCCGTCTCGGGCTCGGCATCCCCGGACACGCCGCTGGTCGATATTCTCGACGGCCTTGCACGCCAGCGAGGCACCATTGCCATCGTCGATAACGGCGCGGTCGTCGGGTCGATCACGGCCGACGACGTGGTGGCCGGCCTCACCCGCCATCGGCGCAAGGACAACTTCTGATATAAATCGCAACACCTGGGTAACGGTGCGCAAACTTGACGCGGCAAGGTATCTTTTGCACTGCGGAATTAAATGATATAAAAATAAAGCAAATTCAGATTTCAACCAGCGAGTGACGGATGGCCGAACAGGCCCAGCTATTGCGCCCCACCGATGACGAGGCTCGCGAGCTTGCTCGCTCGCTCGTCCGTGGTGCGCGCTACATGTCGCTCGGGGTCCTCGATCCCTCGACCGGCTACCCATCCGTCAGCCGTGCGTTAACCGCTATCGATCTGGACGGCGTGCCTGTTGTGCTGGTTTCGGCTCTGGCTGGCCACACAAGGGGGCTGACATCCGACGCCCGTTGTTCCCTGCTTGCCGGAGAGCCCGGCAAGGGCGATCCGCTGGCGCATCCGCGCATCACCCTGTTCTGCCAGGCAGAGGCCGTCGATCGCGGCACCGCTGTCCATGACAGGATCCGCACGCGCTTCCTGAGACGGCATGCGAAGGCGCAGCTTTACGTCGATTTTCCAGACTTCAGGTTTTTCCGGCTCACTCCCGTCCAGGCATCTCTGAATGGTGGTTTCGGCCGCGCCTATGCGCTCTCCGCCGGAGACCTGATTTTTCCGCTTACCGAGGACGAATCATCCTGGGGCGAGCTGCTGCAGGAACTGATCGCCAAGACAGTGGAAGCCGAGGCTTTTGCCGGTCGACTGGGGCTCGGTGACAAGAAATGGCGTTTTGGACTGATCGACCCGGCGGGGATCGATCTGGTTTCCGGTGACCTGCTCGTCCGGCACGAGTTTGATCATCTAATGGACTTGCCGGAAGACGTAATACATTATATCTGCAAATAAACTAAAATGCCTGGGAACTACCCGAAATTTAGGGGATATACAAATTCTGCCTGTGACGCCTAACATTACCGGAAAAGAATATCCGGTAAATGTGTGGCCACTTTGGAGACGGAGTGAAGAGAACTGATGGACAAGGTAACACTTTCTGAACATTCGACTGCAGCGGCGGGGCTGTTGTCGGCAATGGCCAATCCCAAGCGGCTGATGATACTCTGCTGCCTGGTAAAGGGCGAAGTCGCTGTGGGAGCACTCGCGACGCGCGTTGGCCTTAGCCAGTCAGCCCTGTCTCAGCATCTTTCCAAGCTTCGCGCGCAAAAGCTCGTGAAGACCAGACGCGATGCACAGACGATCTATTACTCGAGCTCGTCTGAATCGGTCCTGAAAATCCTCAGCAGCCTTGAGGATATCTATGTCAGCGCCGAGCGGAAGACGTCTGCCGCCGCCTGATCGTTAGATCGGTCTAAAAGAAGCCCGGGCAACACTCGGGCTCTTTTTCTTGCGCTTCGCGCGCGCCAAAATGTTCGCCGATATTGACGCGAACAGCGGTTCTGCGGGCTCTTTTTGCAGCCAGGTTGCGGATCGGCGTTCAGATCGGCCTCCGGCACGAACCTTATCGTAATCGGCTCGATACTGAACTTCGGCGTATCGCACCTGCTTCGCCAGCCCCTCGCTGCAATTTAACAACAGAAATGTCGCAGACATCGGTTCTGTTCTTGCGCGACACCCTCAACATTTCTACAAAAATTGCCGTCCGCCTCAAGGCTCAAACATGACCGGGGCGGACTGGACGTTTTGCTGCCCCCATGCTGCGGCCGCCGGTCGGCGCATGGACAGGCGGCCGGCGTTTAGAGCAGTTCCAGCAAAAGTGCGTAGCGGTTTTGCGTCCGGAACTGCGCAGAAACAAAAAGAGAAAGCAGTTTCGCAGAAGAGCGGAAATGCGCCAAGTGCGGGCTGGGAGGCCCGCTTTCAGAACTATACGGATTCCCCAAGGAGACGGACATGACATTGAAGACAATCACGGCAACGCTTGCCGCCACGCTGGCATTTGCGCCACTCGTCGCAACTGTTGCGCACGCCGACATCACCATCGGCCTGATGGCGCCGCTGACCGGCCCGGTTGCCGCAATCGGCGCCCAGATCAAGAACGGCGCCGAAACCGCCGTCGAGGAAATCAACAAGAAGGGCGGTGTCAACGGCGAAAAACTCGTGCTCAAGATTGCCGACGATGCGGGTGATCCGAAGCAGGGCGTCTCTGCCGCCAACCAGTTGATCGCGGACGATATCCGTTTTGTCGTCGGTCCGGTCACCTCCGGCGTTTCGGTTCCGGCCTCCATCGTGTTTGCCGAAAACGGCGCACTGATGGTCACCCCGACCGCCACGTCACCGGAACTGACCACGCGCGGCCTGTCCACCGTGTTCCGCACCTGCGGCCGTGACGACCAGCAGGCCGAAGTCGCCGCCAAATTTGTCCTCGAAAAGTTCAAGGACAAGAAGATCGCCATCCTCAACGACAAGGCCCAGTACGGCAAGGGGCTCGCAGATGCCTTCAAGGCGTCGCTGAATGCCGCAGGCGTCCAGGAAGTCTTCAATGACGCGCTGACCGCCGGCGACAAGGACTTCAGCGCGCTCGTCACCCGCATGAAGTCCGTAGGTGTCGAAGTCCTCTATTTCGGCGGCTATCATCCGGAAGCCGGCCTTTTGGTTCGCCAGATGAAGGATGCCGGCATGACCGTGCAGCTGATCGCCGGCGACGGCCTGTCGAACAGCGAGTTCATCGCCACCGGCGGCGACGCCGCCAATGGAACGATCTACACCAACGCTGCCGATGCGCTGAAGAATGCAGACAGCAAGGCTGCAGCAGACGCGCTGATCGCCAGGAGCATTCCGGCCGAAGCCTTCACGCTGAACACCTATGCCGCTGTCGAAGTCATCGCCGCCGGCATCACCAAGGCCGGCAGCACCGATGACGCGGAAGCCGTGGCCGCCGCCTTGAAGGACGGCGCCCCGATCAAGACCGCCATCGGCGAAGTCACCTATGGCGAAACCGGCGACCTCACCTCGCAGAGCTTCTCCGTCTACAAGTGGGAAGGCGGCAAGACCGTCTCCGCCGAATAATCCGGCTTAACATCAACGCGGAACGGGCGCTCTTCGGCGCCCGTTTTCGTTTGGTGGCACGAATGCGCTATAAGGTTCGGAATCGTGACAATGCAGAGAGTGACCATGACGCAAAGACTTGAACGCCTGATCGACCAGGGCACCGGCCGGGAGCCCGCCGATATCGTGTTGAAGGGTGGGAAATTCTTCGATCTCGTCACCGGCGAATTGGTCAACTCAGACATCGCCATCTGCGGCGACCGCATCGTCGGAACCTGCGGCGAATATGCCGGCAAGACGGAGATCGACATTACCGGCAGGATCGTCGTCCCAGGCTTCATCGACACCCATCTGCATATCGAAAGCTCGCTCGTCACGCCGCATGAATTCGACCGTTGTGTCCTACCTTATGGCGTCACCACCGTCATCTGCGATCCACACGAGATCGCCAATGTCATCGGCGAGGATGGCATCCGCTATTTCCTCGACAGTGCCGAACAGACGATCATGGACATCCGCGTCCAGTTGTCCTCCTGCGTGCCCGCCACCCATCTGGAAACCGCCGGCGCCGACCTGCCGATCGAGAAGCTCCTGCCCTTCCGCGATCATCCGCAGGTCATCGGTCTTGCCGAGTTCATGAATTTTCCCGGCGTCATCTACAAGGACCCGGTCTGCCTCGCCAAACTCGACGCCTTTTATGGCGACCACATAGACGGCCATGCGCCTTTGCTGCGCGGCAATGATCTCAATGGTTACCTGTCCGCCGGCATCCGTACCGAACACGAAAGCACAACGGCGGAAGAAGCGCTGGAAAAGATCCGCAAGGGCATGCACATCCTCGTGCGTGAAGGTTCCGTTTCCAAGGACCTGGCTGCCCTGATGCCGATCATCACCGAGCGCCTGTCGCCCTATCTGGCGCTTTGCACCGACGACCGCAATCCGCTTGATATCGCCGAACAGGGCCATCTCGATTACATGATCCGCACCGCGATCAAGGCAGGTGTCGAACCGCTCGCCATCTATCGCGCCGCCTCGATCTCGGCGGCCAAGGCGTTTGGCCTGCGCGACCGCGGTCTGGTCGCCCCCGGCTGGCGCGCCGATCTCGTCGTTATCGACTCACTGGAAAACTGCCGGGCCGACATGGTCTTTTCCGCCGGCCGACACGTGACCGACGAACTTTTCGCCACTCGCAAACCCGTCGCCCCGGTCGGCCTCGACAGCGTCAAGGCAAGGCCCGTCCAGGCCATGCATTTCGGCGTGCCGTATTCCGAAGCAGAAACCCCGGTCATCGGCGTTATCCCCGGAAAGATCATCACCGAACACCGGCGCTATCGCCTGCCTGCCGCCGGCAACCAGGCCGGTGTCGACCTTGCCCGCGACATCATCAAGGTCGCGGTCATCGAGCGCCACGGCAAGAACGGCAACCACGCCAATGGTTTCGTCCAGGGGTTCGGGCTGAAAAAGGGCGCCATCGCCTCGACCGTCGGCCATGACAGCCACAACATCTGCGTCGTCGGCGTCAGTGAGGATGACATGGCACTCGCCGCCAATCGGCTGGGCGAGATCAAGGGCGGGTTCGTCGTGGTGGAAGATGGCAAGGTCACCGGCGAGATCGCACTTCCCATCGCCGGCCTGATGAGCCTTGAGCCTTACGAATGGGTCCGTGACACGCTGCACGACCTGAGAAAACACGCCTATGCCCTTGGAACGACGCTCGAAGAACCGTTCCTCCAGGTGGCATTCCTACCTCTGCCGGTGATCCCGCATCTGAAAATTTCGGATATGGGCATGGTCGATGTGGATCGGTTCCAACTGATCTGAGGTGAATGACAGCCAAGCTCTGCGCAATGCCCCTCATCCGCCTGCCGGCACCTTCTCCCCGTAAACGGGGCGAAGGCGGTATGCCGCACCCTCTCCGCCCCCCCTCCGCGATGCGCGGGCCACGTCCCCTCTCCCCGTTTACGGGGAGAGGTGGAGAGCAACGTGTTGCTCTCTGGGTGAGGGGCAGCTCTACCTCCAAGGCAGCGTCACCCCCTGAAAAACGCCAGCAGATCGGCGTTGATGATATCCGCATGCGTCGTCGCCATGCCATGCGGCAGCCCGTCATAGACCTTCAGCACGCCATTCTTCAGAAGCTTCGAGGACAGCGGCGCGGAATCGGCAAACGGCACAATCTGGTCGTCCGTCCCGTGCATCACCAGCACCGGCACGTCGATCACCTTCAGGTCCTCGGTAAAGTCCGTTTCGGAAAACGCCTTGATGCAATCGTAATGGGCCTTGGTGCCGCCCATCATTCCCTGCCGCCACCAGTTGCGGATCACCCCTTCGGAGACTTCGGCGCCCGGCCGGTTGTAACCATAGAACGGCCCCGTCGGGATATCGAGGAAGAACTGCGCCCGGTTGGCCGCCTGCGCCTTGCGAAACCCGTCGAACACTTCGAGCGGCAAACCGCCGGGATTTGTCTCGCTTTTGACCATGATCGGCGGCACGGCCCCGATCAGCACCGCCTTGGCGACCCGCCCCTGCGGCTGGCCAAATTTGGCGACATAACGCGTCACCTCCCCGCCCCCGGTGGAATGGCCGACATGGATCGCGTTTTTTAGGTCGAGATGCCCGGCAAGCTCCGCCATGTCCGCGGCATAGGTATCCATCTCATTGCCGATATCGGTCTGGCTGGAGCGCCCATGTCCACGCCGGTCATGGGCGATCACACGGAACCCTTCGGCCAGGAAGAACAGCATCTGCGCATCCCAGTCGTCAGCCGAAAGCGGCCAGCCATGATGGAAGACGATCGGCTGGGCATCCTTTGATCCCCAGTCCTTGTAGAAGATCTGCGTGCCGTCCTTGGTGGTGATGAAACTGCTGCTCATGATTTTCCCTCAAGTTGATCTGGCAAAATGCGTGCGAGCTATGCGGGGTATCAGCCGGGCTCTCTGGAGCCGTGCGGCGCAACGCCACGATATGACGAGTTATCGGCTTTGGAAATTGGGCCGAAAGGCTGAAAGATGATGAGATGCCACCCGCGTCTAACCGAACAGCGGGAGCGCTCCCGGATTCAGCGGATACTCAACCATTCGGTTGACAATAAAACGCAGCAAGCGCATATTCAACCACATGGTTGAATTACCCGCACATCATATCGACACTCTCTTCCATGCGCTCAGCGACGCAACCCGCCGCCGGATGCTGCAGGATCTCACGGCTGGCCAGCGCACCGTTGGCCAGCTGGCCGAACCACACACCATGTCGCTCGCCGCCGCGTCCAAACACATCAAGGTTCTGGAGGGCGCCGGCCTCGTGCGCCGGGAGATCCATGGACGCACCCATCTATGCCGGCTTGATCCCGGCCCGCTCGCCACCGCGCATCAATGGCTGTCCTTCTATGAACGGTTCTGGACCGGAAGCCTCGATGCGCTCGAACACCTGCTCAGGCAGGACGATGCGCGCATAGCCGCGGCGGGGGAGCAGAGCTCCGTTGATCCTTTGGGTAAACCTGCCCCGACGACCACATCGAAACCTGGAACTGACACTTGAATCAAAACTGGGAGAAGACCGATGAACAGCATGAACCTGTTGGACAAATACGGTTCGGTAACCGCCCCGTCCGAGCTCACCATAAAGCGAAAGCTGCCCGGCCCGATCGAACGGATCTGGGATTACCTGACCGATAGCGACCTGCGTCGCCAATGGCTTGCCTCCGGCATCATGCCATCACAGTCCGGAGCGCCATTCGAACTCGTCTGGCGCAACGACGAACTGACGGACGCAGCCGAAACTCGTCCCGAGGGTTTTCCCGAGGAGCAGCGGATGACAAGCGAGATCGTCGTCTTCGAAGCACCGCATCATCTCGCCTTCACCTGGCCACCGCGTGGCGAAGTCTCGATCGAACTGAAGACAATCGGTACGGATGTCCTCCTGACGCTTGTCCACAAACGCATCTCCGATCGCAAAAACATGACCATGGTCGGCGCCGGCTGGCACATGCACCTTGATATTCTCGCCGCAAAGGCTGCCGACAAGACGCCAGAACCCTTCTGGCAGGGCTGGTTGCGGCTGAGGCAGGAATACGAAAGGCTTATCCCCGAATGAAACCCCGAGCCTCCACCTTACGCAGCGTGGAGGCTCCCTCCCTGATCGCGATCCACCCGCTTTACCCATGGAGACGACATGACGAGCAGACCTTTTCTTGGCGGCTGCGCCTGCGGTGCCATCCGATATCGGGCGCAGGGCGAACCGGCCGCGATGATCGATTGTCAGTGCCGGCAGTGCCAGCGTGAAACTGGCACGGGCCATACCTCAAATCTGCTTTTCATCGGCGCGAATGTCGAGCTGGAAGGCCAGCCGAGTTACTGGCACGCGACCGGTGACGGTGGCGGATTGAAAAAGCGCGCCTTCTGCCCCACCTGCGGCGCACCGGTCTACATGACCTTTCCCGACATGCCCGACTATTTCATCATCCGCGCGGCAAGCCTCGACGAACCGGAACGTTACCGTCCGCAGATGGCCACCTGGACCGATGGCGCCCAGCCTTGGGATCGTCTCGACCCGGCCCTGACGGCATTCGCGAAGATGCCGCCGGCCGGCTGATACACGTCATCCGGCATCGGCCTTGCGGGACTGTCCAAAGAGCGACCAATTAACCGGTTCTTTGGACATTCTTGTTGTCAGGTCTTGAAGATGTCATCTGCGTCAGGCAATAGGCCCCCACGAGTTTTAGAACAATCGTAAGAAGGCCGGCCGGACGAAATGCTGCAGACCCCCTACTATCTCATCGACAAGTCGAAACTGCTCCAGAACATGGAGAAGATCGCGACCGTGCGTGAGAAGTCGGGCGCCAAGGCTCTGCTGGCGCTGAAATGTTTCGCCACCTGGTCGGTTTTCGATTTCATGCGCGACTATATGGACGGCACCACCTCGTCGTCGCTGAATGAAGTCCGCCTCGGCCATGAGCGTTTCGGCAAGGAAACCCACGCCTATTCCGTCGCCTATGCCGATTACGAGATCGACGAGGTCGTCAGCCACGCTGACAAGATCATCTTCAACTCGATCGGCCAGCTGCAGCGCTTCGAGGGCCAGTCCTCCGGCATCACCCGTGGCCTGCGCCTCAACCCAGGCGTCTCCTCGTCGAGCTTCGATCTCGCAGACCCCGCCCGCCCCTTCTCGCGGCTGGGCGAATGGGATCTGAAACAGGTCGAACCGGTCATGGAGATGATCAGCGGCTTCATGATCCACAACAACTGCGAGAACAAGGATTTCGCCCTGTTCGATCGCATGCTCGGCGATATCGAGGAAAAATTCGCGCCGCTGCTGAAAAAGGCCGAATGGGTCTCGCTCGGCGGCGGCATCCATTTCACCGGTGACGATTACCCGGTCGACCGGTTTGCCGAGCGCCTCAAGCGTTTTTCCGGCGAATACGGTGTCCAGGTCTATCTGGAACCGGGTGAAGCCTCGATCACCCGCTCGACGACGCTGGAAACCACCGTCCTCGACACACTTTACAACGGCAAGAACCTTGTCGTGGTGGATAGTTCCATCGAAGCGCACATGCTGGATCTCCTGATCTATCGTGAGAATGCCAAGGTTCATCCCAACCAGGGACCCCATCGTGCGATGGTCTGCGGCAAGTCATGCCTTGCCGGAGATATTTTCGGGGAATTCGACTTTCCCGAGGAAGTAAAGATCGGCGACCGCATCTCGTTCCAGGATGCCGCCGGTTACACGATGGTCAAGAAGAACTGGTTTAACGGCGTGAAAATGCCGGCAATCGCCATCCGGGAACTGGATGGCAGCCTCAGGACGGTCCGTGAGTTTGACTACACGGACTACGAACAGAGCCTTTCCTGACACCCAGGGCCGGACGGCCCTCAGGCAAGACTCGTCTGACGATTGGACGCAAGGAGTGGTCCCCAATATGAAGAAGAACGTGCTCATCATCGGCGCCGGCGGCGTCGCTCAGGTTGTTGCCCACAAATGTGCGCAGAACAACGACGTGCTCGGCGATATCCATATCGCCTCGCGCACCAAGGCGAAATGCGACGCCATCATCGCCTCGGTCCACGAGAAGAAGGCGATGAAGAGCCAAGGCGTGCTCGAAGCCCACGCGCTCGACGCGCTGGACATCGAAGCCACAAAGGCGCTCATCGAAAAGACCGGTTGCCAGATCGTCATCAATGTCGGCACCGCCTTTTTGAACATGTCGGTGCTGCGCGCCTGCATGGATACCGGCGTCGCTTACATCGACACCGCCATCCACGAAGAGCCGAACAAGATCTGCGAAACCCCGCCATGGTACGGCAACTACGAATGGAAGCGCGCCGCTGAGTGCGAGGAAAAGGGCATCACCGCCATCCTCGGCGCCGGCTTCGATCCGGGCGTCGTCAACGCCTATGCGCGTCTGGCCAAGGACGAGTACCTCGACACCGTCACTGACGTCGATATCGTCGACATCAATGCCGGCAGCCACGGCAAATATTTCGCCACCAATTTCGACCCGGAAATCAATTTCCGCGAATTCACCGGCGTCGTGTATTCGTGGCAGGGCGGCGAATGGAACGTCAACAAGATGTTCGAAATCGGCAAGGACTACGACCTGCCGGTCGTCGGCACCCGCCGCGCCTATCTCTGCGGCCATGACGAAGTCCATTCGCTGGCCAAGAACATGGACGGCGCCGACGTGCGCTTCTGGATGGGTTTCGGCGATCACTACATCAACGTCTTCACCGTCCTGAAGTCGATCGGCCTCCTGTCCGAACAGCCCGTAAAACTGGCTGACGGCTCCGAAGTCGTGCCGCTCAAGGTCGTCAAGGCCTGCCTGCCCGACCCGTCGTCGCTGGCGCCGGAATACGAAGGCAAGACCTGCATCGGCGACTTCGTCAAGGGTGTGAAGGACGGCAAGGAACGCACGGTGTTCATCTACAATGTCGCCGACCACAAGGAAGCCTATAACGAAGTGGGCAGTCAGGGCATTTCCTACACGGCAGGCGTTCCGCCGGTCGCCGCCGCCATGCTGGTGGCAACCGGCGAATGGGATGTCAAGAAGATGGCCAATGTCGAAGAACTGGCCCCGCGCCCGTTCCTGAACATCCTCAACAAGATCGGCCTGCAGACCTGCATCCGCGACGAAAGCGGCGAACGCGAGCTGCATTTCGACTGAGACATGGCGCGCAGCGCCTGAAAACACCAAAGGCCCACGATTGTTCGTGGGCCTTTTCTTTGTGTCCTGCAATATTCGTCAGGCGGCGTCGAACAAGGTCAATGCCCGGTTCGCCCATTTGACCCTGCTGGAAAGGTGGATGATCCCAGGTCTTTCGAAGACCTGGCAAAAAACTTCGGTGGCAACCGTCAGCGTGGCGGTATTCTTCAGCGCGGGAATGGTCCTTTTCTCGCTGCCATTCAGTTCATGGCAGAGGAAACCGTAATTGCCCTCGTCGGAATCCATCGTCACGCCGTTTGCCTTGCACCAGTTCTGAAAATCCGTGCGCCGGCTGCCCGTCCACTGCGCCCATCCGTATCCGCCAAGACCGCTACCGACCGGATTGACCTCCTGCATGATCCTCAACCCGCCAGATTCATGCCCGAGATTTCCCATGATACCGGCCGCCTGCACCTTGGTCAGAGAAAAATCGGACATCAGCTGCCGCATGATCTTGGGCGCCTTCTGATCGAAATCCTCCCCCGGAAAATTGCCAAGGTTCGCTCCCCGGGTGAATGCCGCCTGCTGCACAAGGGGCGCAACTGTCGCAAGAGCAGTGTTGAGCGATGCCGTCAGAGCCGCGACCATCTGCGAACAGCTGCCGGCGACCACACCGGGAAACCGTTGCTGTGACGAGTGCAGGTCTTCTGCAGACAGGAACTGGTTTACTGGCGCATCCGCGCCCTGCAGCATCGCCACGGCCACCTTGGCCGTGACAAGCTGGGTAAGGTAGAGTTCCAGAGCATTCGTCGGATGCCCGAATTGTTCCGCGGCTTCGGCTTGCGCCTTGAGAACCATATAGGTGAACACCTGCGTCTGCCGGCGCCACTTCGATATGTCACCCTCCGTAAAACCGAAGTCGAAATCGCCGCCATTTCGGTTGGCAGTCCATTCGGCGGCATTCAGCCCGAACGGCCCCTGACCTGCCGGAACCGGGCCATCAGAAATGCCGCTGCGAAGCTCGGCGATCGCCGCGATGTAATGCGGACTGATACCGAAGGTCAGGCCTTGGAAAACACATTCCTTGCAGAAGCTTTCTCTCTCAATTGCCATTGCCTGCCCCCGGCCCTATCGGCTCACCACATTTCCTGCCCTTGTCGTCGACGAGGTCACGCAGCGTGGATGAACCACGGTCGTTGATATGTTCGGGATTGGTTCTGTCGACGGAATCCGGGTCGTTTTTCTCCAGATACTGGCGGATCCTTGTGCGGGTATTCGACCCCGCCATGCCCCAGTCGCCGTCAGCCGCCACACACAGCGCTTTCTGGATATCTCGCAAATCACCTGCCGACAGCCGCTTCTCGGCAGCCGTAACCGCGTTTTTCGCATCTGGAGAAGACGGCTTTATCGGCGCGATCGGCCTTGTCGCCTCGGTGATTATCTGCACGCGTGACGTAGTTGGCTGTACACTCTTGATCGAGATGTCGAATGCGCCGGAACTTGAACCTCTCGGCGCTTCCGGAACCGCCATCGCCGTGCCGAGATATTTCGTGATCCGCCCTTCGATCGTCGCTGGCAGACATAGGTCGAGATAACGTTGCACATGGTAATAGACTTCCGGCTCGCTCAGCCTGGCCTTCCTCGTGCTCACCGCATCGCGATAGGCCAATTGCTGGCTGCTGACGAACTCCTTTGTCGCAGCGGCCGGCAGCTTGTAGAGGAACGAGCTGCCGGACACGTCGATAAGGCTCGATGTCAGCCCGAACGCCTGTGCAACCACCGCCATGCTCAGCCGGCTTGCACCGGTAACGCTCAGAATGGCATTGGTGGTCTGCCCGGCGGCCGAAACGCCTGATTTGGCGGCCAGCAGCTTTCGTTCCGCCGAAAACAGCTCGCTGAAATAGATCCGGCACTGATCGTCGACATAGTTGAACCCGTAAAGCGTCGCGGAATAGAGATCCCCGCTGCCGGAATCGCGCTGCAACGCTCTGACGATATTCGCCTGCTTGTCGGCAGAGAGGCTTACATCGCTTAATTTCAGGTCCGCCGGCACCCCTTGGCGGGCCAGCGTGTAGTTACCATCGCACGCACTGAGAAATACCGCTGGCATAGCCAGAAGCATACAAAACAACCGCATCGCGAATTCCCCTCAACCTTGAGGGGAATATTAACACTATCCGACACGTTCTCAACATGAATCACGATCGCATGGGTCTGCGCCGCCAATTCCTCTTCCATCTGCCGATTTATATTGGCGTTTTTCTTCGACGCAGGCGCGTCGTCAATATCCGCCCGGCAACCGTCTCACACCCTCGCGCAAAACACGTCGACCGGCTCCAGAACCGCAACTCCGTTCTGAAGTCTCGACGTGAACCCCGGCATATCCACCGGCATGACGGAGCCGAACCGCGCCGGCAGGGTGAATTTCTGCGGCTCCCGCGTCATGTTGAAGACGAACAGCAGTTTCTCGCCGCCCTTCTCGCGCACGAAGGCAAGCAGGTCCTGATTGGTCTCGATGAAGGTCATGTCGCCATCGATCAGCGCCGGATGCGACTTTCGGAACGAAAGTGTTGCCCGATAGTGGGCAAGAACCGAATCCGCCAGTTTCTCCTGTGCATCGACGGCGCGGCTGGCATGGTCGGCCGGCACCGGCAGCCATGTGGTCGCGCCGTCGGTGAACCCGGCATGCGGCGCCTTGGCGTCCCACACCATCGGTGTGCGGCATCCGTCGCGCCCCTTGAAGGCCGGCCAGAAGCGGATGCCATAGGGGTCGCGCAGGTCCTCGAAGGAAAGCTCCGCCTCCGTCAACCCCAGCTCTTCGCCCTGATAAAGGCAGATCGAGCCGCGTAGGGTCGAAATCAGCGAGGCAGACAGTTTTGCCACGCGATCCTGCTCCAGCGGATCCTCGATGAAGCGCGTGACATGCCGCACCACGTCATGGTTTGAAAACGCCCAGCACACCCAGCCGTTGACCACCGTGTCGAGCACGGTCTGCATCACCTTGCGGATATAACCCGCTGAAAACGCCGGCCCCAGAAGGTCGAACGTGTAGCACATATGCAGCTTGTCATTGCCGGTCGTGTAAAGCGCCAGCGTGTTGAGCGAACGCGGCCCATCTCCCACTTCACCGACCGAAGCGCGATCGTCGTAACTGTCGAGCAGCGCCCGGAACCGCTTCAGGAAACCGATATTTTCCGGCTGCGTCTTGTCATAGAGATGGTTCTGCATCGAATAGGGATTGGTATCCGTCTCCATGCCGGCGCCATCGGTGTCATACACCATCGGCGGATTGTTCCTGAGCTCCCGGTCGTGGAAATAATAGTTCACCGTATCGAGCCGGAACCCGTCGACGCCGCGCTCCAGCCAGAACTTCACCGTATCCAGCATCGCATCCTGCACATCCGGATTGTGGAAGTTGAGATCCGGCTGCGAGATGAGGAAGTTGTGCATGTAATATTGCTTGCGCACCCCATCCCATTCCCAGCCCGGTCCGCCGAAGATCGACAGCCAGTTGGTCGGTGCGGTGCCATCGGGCTTGGGATCGGCCCAGACGAACCAGTCGGCCTTGGGGTTGGTGCGGCTCGTGCGGCTTTCGATGAACCACGGATGCCGGTCGGACGTGTGCGAGATCACCTGGTCGATGATGACCTTCAGGCCAAGCCGATGCGCCTCCGTCATCATCGCATCGAAATCGGCAAGCGTGCCGAACATCGGATCAACATTGCAATAATCCGAGACGTCATATCCCATGTCGGCCATTGGCGAGGTGAAGAAGGGCGACAGCCAGATTGCGTCGACACCGAGCGAGGCGACATGCGGCAGCCGCTGGGTAATCCCCCTGATGTCGCCCAGCCCGTCGCCGGTCGTATCCTGGAAGGAGCGCGGATAGATCTGGTAGATCACCGCACCGCGCCACCAGTCCGAATTTGGCTTTTTCTGCACTTCCGTCGCCATCCGATCATGCTCCTTTATGCAAATGTTCCAACACTAGTCTGGGTCCCAACCTAGAGCCCCTGCGACAAAAGACAACGCGTATTGAGCCCCCTTCATGGACTTGTCAGACACCGCCTTAAAGCTTATGCGACGACAGGACTTTACCGGAGGGACGGAATTTTGGCGGGCAGGCTTCTTTCGATCGGCGAATGCATGGTGGAACTGTCGCAGGCGGGCGAAGGCCTGCTGCGCAAGGGTTTTGCCGGCGACACGTTAAACACGGCCTGGTACGCCCGCGCCTGTTTTCCTTCCGACTGGTCGATCGATTATTTCACCGCCGTCGGCGATGATCCGATGTCGACCGACATGCTGGCGATGATGAATGCTGCCGGCATCGGCACGAGCCTTGTGCGCCGCATTCCCGGCAAGACGCCCGGCCTCTACCTGATCACGCTGAAAGACGGCGAACGCACATTCAGCTACTGGCGCGATACCGCCGCCGCGAAGAAGCTGGCCGACGATGCCGACCATCTGCGGGCCGCAATCGAAAGCGCCGATATCGTGTATTTCTCCGGCATCACGCTTGGCATTCTGGCACCGGAAGCCGTCGATACGCTGCTGTCGGAAGCCCGCCGCGCCAAGGCGATGGGAAAGATGGTCGTTTTCGACCAGAACATCCGCCCGCGGCTATGGCCCAACAGGACCTATATGCTGAAGACGATCGAGGATGGCGCCCGCGCAGCCTCTCTCGTTCTGCCGAGTTTCGACGACGAGGCGGCCCACTTCGGCGACACGGATGAGACGGCAACGATTGCCCGCTACAAGGCGCTCGGGGTCGAAAACGTCGTGGTCAAGAATGGCCCTGCCGGCGTCACACTCGCCTTCGGCACGTCTGCACCGGTCCATGTGCCGTCCTTGAAGGTGAACAAGGTGATCGACACGACCAGCGCCGGCGACAGCTTCAACGGCGGTTTCCTCTCGCGCCTCGTTCAGGGCGCAACACCGGCCGAATCCGCCGCCTACGGCGCAGCCGTCGCCTCCACCGTCATCTGCCACCACGGCGCCCTGATCAGCCCGGATCTGCTGCCGAAATAAGTGGCCGTCCAGGCCCTTGAGTTCGAGGAGACAGTCAGAACCCGATCGTTTCCTCGTACTCGTCCCACGACTTGTACATCGCATAACGGCCGATGCCGGGGATCGGGATATGGCCGTAGATGGGCGATAACTGCAGTTCGGAAAACAGCTCGCTGCGTTTGGCGACCGCGCCGACATAAATTGCCGAGGCAAGGCCGGTGCGGTTGGCGCCGTGTTCGCAGTGGATCAGGATCGGTTTTTCGGCCTTGCGCATGATCTCGGCCAGCTCTTCGCTTTCTACGATCGGCACGACCTTTGAGGAACTTAAGGGAAAGTCGATCAGCGTGACGCCGTTCTCCTTCGCCGAAGCGGCCTCCTCGGCATACCAGGCACCGTGTTTCTCGTTGCGAAGATTGATGATCGTCTTGATCCCGTAACGCTTCGCGGCGTCATCGATCACCGCGTCACCCGGCTGTGCCGACCGATAGAGCTCGCCGGCAATGACCTCGTGGAAATTGCCGCTCATCTGGTTGATGCCCATATAAAGGCCGATGGCAGCGACGGCTGTCAGGGCGCTGAGGCAGGTGATTTTGATGAGACGCAGGATCAACACGGTCACTCGGGAACATTGGCTTCATCAGCAGATAGGCAATGTCTTTCCCCCGCGCAAGCAACAACGCCCGGCCGTCTCCGTTTGTGATCGAACCATGGCGTCGCGGCGGTTTGCAAGATCCTCCGCCATAGCACGGCAACCCGCTTCATCCTCCTGTCATGAACTTTGCCGATAGAGAGCTGAAACGTTCCCACGGCTCCGAGTCGCTTCGCGATCGTGGCCACGGATCGGCAACGGGGCTCGGGCCGTCGCATGACCAGAATAACCATCGTCACGGATGCCTGGTACCCGCAGGTCAACGGCGTCGTCCGATCGATCGAGAACACCAATCGCGAGCTTGCCCGCATGGGCGTCGAAGTGTTCATGGTCACACCCAAGGACTTCACCAACATACCCTGCCCGACCTATCCGGAAATCAGACTCTCGGTGACAACCTTCGCGCAGGTCGCCGCGGCAATCGAAAAGACCATGCCAACGGCCGTGCATATCGCCACCGAAGGTCCGCTCGGCCTGATCGCCCGCCGCTGGTGCCTGAAGAACGGCATGCCGTTCTCGACCAGCTATCACACCCGTTTCCCCGAATATGTGGCGGCCCGTTTTCCTGTTCCGATCCGCTGGATGCAGGGTTTTGTCCGCTGGTTTCACAATGCCGGCAATGGCTGCATGGTGGCGACCGCCAGCCTCGAGCGCGAGCTGTCGAAGATAGGCATCCGCAATCTGCTGCGCTGGAGCCGCGGCATCGACCAGACGGCTTTCCATCCGATGAACATGGAAGAGCGGCCCTTCGATCTTCCACGCCCGATCTTCATGACCGTCGGCCGCGTTGCCGTGGAAAAGAACCTTCCAGCCTTTCTCGATCTAGACCTGCCCGGTTCCAAGGTCGTGGTCGGCGATGGACCGGCCCGCGCCGATCTTCAAAAACGATATCCGGACGTGCTGTTTACCGGCATGAAGACCGGTGAAGATCTCGCTTGCGCCTATGCGCAGGCGGATGTCTTCGTTTTCCCGTCGAAGACCGACACTTTCGGCAACACCATTCTCGAGGCCCTGGCAAGCGGCGTGCCGGTGGCTGCCTATCCGGTCACCGGACCGATCGATATCATCGAGGAAGGATCCGGCGCCGGCGCGCTCGACGAGGACCTGCAGCTTGCCTGCCTGAAGGCGCTCGGCTGTCGCCGTGAAGACGCAAGCCGGCTGGCCAAAGCCTATACCTGGGAGGCGGCCTCGAAGCAGTTTCTCGGCAATGTGCTCAAGGCGCAGAGTAGCCGCAGCCTGCCCTCAAGCTGCGCACTGCCTGCTGCTGAGTGAACTGCAAAAAAGCCCGGCGAAAACCGCCGGACTTTTTGAACGCCATCTCGATCGGCGACCTACTTCTTCAGCACATCACGCAATGTCGCATTGGCGACCGAGATCGCGCTGCGCACCGCCGGTGTCCCGGAAATGGCATTCAGCAGTACGAAATCGTGAATCGTGCCGTTGTAACGCAACGAGGTGACGCGCACGCCGGCCTGGGAAAGCTTGCGGGCATAAGCTTCGCCTTCGTCACGCAAGACATCGTTTTCATCGACGATGATCAGCGCCGGCGGCAGGCCGTTCAGCTGTTCGATCGACGCCTGCAACGGCGAAGCGGTCGGTTCGCGGCGCTTTTCCTCATCCGGCAGATAGGCATTCCAGAACCACTTCATAGCCTCCCTGGTCAGCCAAGGGCCATTGGCAAACTGGTTATAGGAACCGGTTTCGAAATTGGCGTCGGTGACGGGGTAGAACAACACCTGCTGGTCGATCTGCGGGCCGCCGCGCTGTTTGGCAAGCAGGGTAAAGGCCGCCGCCATATTGCCGCCGACACTATCGCCGACGACGGCAAGGCGGGTCGCATCGACACCGAATTCCTTCGGATGCTCGGTCACGTATTTGGCCGTCGCGTAGACCTGCTCGATGGCAACCGGATAACGGGCTTCCGGCGAGCGTTCGTAGTCGACGAAGACGACCGCTGCCTGTGCACCATTGGCGATTTCCCGGACAAGGCGGTCATGTGTATCGGCATCGCCAAGCACCCAGCCACCGCCATGCACATAGATGATCACCGGCAGAGATCCCTTGGCACCGGCTGGTTTGGTGATGCGGATCCTGGTCTTGCCCGTCGGGCCGATATTGAGAACCTTGTCTTCCTCGACGGCCGTCAGCTTCTTGACGTCACCCTTTTGGGCGCCGGCCAGAACGTTGCGGGCATCCGTCGGCGACAAGGTATAGATCGGCGGCGAGCCGGCAAGCGAATCGATGAAAGCCTGCGTCTTGGGCTCCAGCACCACGTCGCCGGCGATGGCAAGACCAGGCGTGATGGCGGCGGAAGCGGCAGCGATGGCCGCGGCAGATACTGTGGTGATGATCTTGGACATTGTCTTGTCTCCTTTGCGGATTGTGTCGGCCTTGCTGGCCACGCATTTAATATCGCGCACGATATAATCGCTCACAATTAATTTTGCGACATGCCAGCCATGCAAAGATCCGCATAGCGATTATTTATCGCACGACTTATTTTCGATGGTTTGGTGAAACATCGGCTGCCCGCGGATATCGATGCGGGCAAGATCGCGAATGCCGGGAGTTTTGTGATGACAGCTGCGACGAAAAAGGACGAACTGAAGCTCGATACCTTCCTCTGTTTTGCCCTTTACACGGCAAATCACGCGATGAACCGTGTCTACAAACCGCTGCTGGAGGAGATGGACATCACCTATCCGCAATTCCTTGTTCTCGTTACCCTATGGGAGGCGGACGAGCAGACGGTCGGCAGCATCGGCGAAAAACTGTTTCTCGAATCGAGCACGCTGACGCCGCTGCTCAAGCGACTGGAAGCAGCAGGTTATATAAGCCGTGCGCGCAGCCGGAAGGACGAGCGCCAGGTCATCATCCGCCTGACGGACCAGGGACGGGCATTGAAGACCAAGGCAGAATCCATTCCCGGCAATATCGTCGCGGCCACGGGCTGCACGTCAGACGAGGTTCAACGTCTGCGCCAGGAGATCAGCGACCTTAGAAACGCGCTGGACGACAAGGCCAGCGCCGCCTGATTGCAATCGGCACATCGCGGTCTTCAACGCATATGGTAACGGAAAAACGGGTTGAGGGCGGTCAGCCGCCCCGCCCGTCACGCTGGCGAAAATAGACAACACTGCCCACGCCAAGACAGATGGCGACAATGAGACCCACTGCAATCATGGATGATCCTCCCGATCCACAATCGGCGCGCCATGCTCGGCCCACCGAACATGACTTGCAGGTCCTCCAACCACACAAGTCATGGCTGCAATGCATCACGGATTGCTAAAAATAGCAATCCGCTGCCGGATCGGCTCAGCGCCGCTTCTTGCGGTTCTCGAACGGGTTTTCGCCCGCCTTGAAATGGATGCGGATCGGCACGCCCGGCATATCGAAATCGTTGCGCAAGCTATTGATCATATAGCGGATATAGCTTTCCGGCAGCGCATCGGGCCGGGTGCAGGACACCATGAAGGCCGGCGGGCGTGCCTTCACCTGCGTCATGTACTTGAGCTTCAAGCGACGGCCGGAGACCGCCGGTGGCGGATGCTGAACCTGCGTGCCTTCCAGCCACTTGTTCAGCTTCGCCGTCGAGATGCGCTTGTTCCACACCTTGTCGGTTTCGACGATGTTCTGCATCAGCTTGTCGAGACTGTATCCGGTCTGCCCCGAAATCGGCACGGCGCGCAGGCCGCGCGCCTGCGGCAGAAGCCGCTCGGTCTTTTCGCGCAGTTCGGCCAGAACCGTCTGGGGATCCTCGATCAGATCCCATTTGTTGAAGGCAAGCACCGCGGCGCGGCCTTCGCGCAGTACCAGATCGGCAAGCTGCAGATCCTGCTTTTCGAACGGGATCGTCGCGTCGAAGACGATGACCACCGTCTCGGCAAAGCGGATCGACCGCAGCGAGTCTGCAACAGATAGCTTTTCCAGCTTTTCCTGCACGCGTGCCTTGCGCCGCATGCCGGCAGTGTCGAACATCTTGATCGTGCGGCCACGCCATTCCCAATCGACGGAAATGCTGTCGCGGGTAATGCCGGCTTCCGGTCCGGTCAAAAGCCGCTCCTCGCCGAGGAAGCGATTGATCAGGGTCGACTTGCCGGCATTCGGGCGGCCGATGATCGCCACGCGAAGCGGCTTGGTCTCGTCATATTCGGGCTCGTCATCGGCCGCGTCGCCGAGAACCGAATCCCGGACGTCGACATCGGTCTCCGCCTCGTCATCGTCGCCCTCGGGAAACGCCCGCTCCTTGCCGATCGCCTCGACGATCGCATCGCGCAGGTCGATCATGCCCTGACCGTGCTCGGCCGAAATCGGCACCGGTTCACCCAGGCCAAGCGTGTAGGCGTCGTAGAAACCGCCATCGGAGCCCTTGGCTTCCGACTTGTTGGCCACCAGTACGACCGGCTTTCCGCTGCGGCGCAAAAGCTCGCCGAATGTCTTGTCGAGCGGCGTCAGGCCGAACTTGGCATCGACAACGAACAGCGTGATATCCGCATCGTCGATCGCGGCCTCTGTCTGGGCGCGCATGCGGCCTTCCAGCGTATCGGCGGCCGCCTCTTCGAGACCGGCCGTATCGATGATCGTGAAGCGCAGGTCGACCAGCTTGGCATCACCCGGACGACGGTCACGGGTAACGCCTGGCGTGTCGTCGACAAGCGCCAGCTTTTTTCCGACCAGACGGTTGAAAAGCGTGGACTTGCCGACATTCGGGCGTCCGACGATGGCGACGGTGAAGCTCATTTAGTGTCCCTCGAGCCCGAAAGGGCTTTGATCCCGAGCCTTATCCCTTGACGGGATCAGGCGCCTTGCCGGATGCGGTGATGTTGTCGAGCATGATCTGCGCACGGTTGGCGACATTGCGCGGGGCCTGCCCGTCATTGGCGATCTGCTGGAACCATTGTTTGGCCTGCGACATGTTTCCGGCCTTGTAAGCAGAAAGCGCCAGCGCCTCGCGTGCCGAATTGGAAAGAACATGGCCCTGTGCCGACAGGATTTCCGCATGCGCGGCGACCTGTTCGTAAGTGCCGCTATCGATCAGGATCCATGCCGCTCGCAGCTTGGCGAGATCACGAAGCGCCTCGGGCACGGATGTCTGGCTGGCGACCTTGTCATAGGCTGAAACCGCGCCGGCACTGTCGCCCTTGGCCTGCAGCACCGATGCGACGCGAAGCTGGGCGAGAACCGGATAGGAACCGGTGCCGTCCTTCTCGATGGCGTCGAGAGCCGAAAGCGCCTCGTCGTTCTTGCCTTCCGACGCCAGCGCCAGTGCCGCGATGAACTTGTCGCCGGACTGCGATGAATTGTTGTTGTCCCAATATTCATAACCGCGCCAGGCGGCCGTGCCGAGCACGATGAGCGCAGCAATGCCGATTGCGATCCGGCCATAGCGTGCCCAGACATATTTCATCTGGTCGGAGCGAAGCTCTTCGTTCACTTCACGGAAAAAACTGTCGTCGTTATGCGCCATCGAAGTCTCCGGTCCCCGTTGGAACCAATCGAGGCCGATCTTCGGCCAATGCTCAGGAAAGCGCCTTCTAGCCTATTTTCCTAAGGATGTAAGGCCCCCCGATGATTTCATGACAAGCTTGTTACGCGCCAGATGCAGCAAAGCGGCTTCCCGGCTTTTCAGCACCTGTCCCAAGCTTTGCCTTATTCGGCGCCCAATAGCCCTGACGCATGTGAAGAATCAGGAAACCGTAATGCGTTTTGCGTCCTCTTTGGCCTCTCTCACCGCCGCCCTTTGCCTCTCGACATCGGCCCTTGCGGACGACGCCGCGACAAGGCCGAAGCAGCTTGTGATGATTTCCTTCGATGGCGCGGGGTCGAACGCATTGTGGCAGCGCAGCCGCGATTTTGCAAAGCGTAACAACGCCCATTTCACCTTCTTCCTGTCCTGTACGCTGGTCATCCCCCGTGCCGACAGGAACAGCTATCAGGGGCCGGGCAAGAAAAGAGGCCAGTCGAATATCGGCTTTGCCCAGGATGTCCCCGAGGCAAGGGAAAGGCTCGGCCATATCTGGCAGGCCCATCTCGAAGGCAACGACATATCGAGCCACACCTGCGGCCATTTCGATGGCAAGGACTGGTCCTCCACCGAATGGAGCCAGGAACTCGGCAATTTCCGCAATGTCATGACCAATGCCTGGAAGGCGACCGGGATCGCCGACGCGGAGCCTGAAGGATGGCGCGATTTCGTCGCCAACGGCATTCATGGTTTCCGCGCACCCTATTTCTCCACCAGCGACGGCATGACCGACGCGGAGAAGAAGGCAGGCTTCACCTATGACGCGAGCCTCGTCACCAAGAGGCCCGCAATGCCGGAGCGCAAGGACGGGCTCATCCGCTTCGGCCTGCCGCTGATCCCCGAAGGCCCGCAGCAGAAACCGATCATCGCCATGGACTACAACCTGTTCGTCCGCCATTCCGGCGCAGTCGAGACGCCCGCCCGCTCCGGCGAATTCGAGGAACGCGCCTATTCCGCCTTCAAGGCCGCCTTCGACAGGCAATATAACGGCGACCGCATTCCGCTTCAGATCGGCCTGCACTTCGTCGAGATGAATGGCGGTGCCTATTGGCGGGCGATGGAACGCCTTGCCTCCGACGTCTGCAATCGGACAGATGTCGCCTGCGTCAGTTATTCCGAGGCGATCCGCCTGCTCGACGAACGCCGTGCCATATCAGGCAATGGTGCCGGCCACGACAGCGCCGCGGCCCAGAAATCAGCCGGCTGAACCACTCAAACCATTTCGAGCCGCTCACGCGGTGTTTATCGCTCCCGTTAAGGCCGTTTGTCGATCATGCTTCCAGCCACCTCCCCGTCACGATATGACAACTCCATGACAAGCCGTTTCTTCAGGATTTTGCCCTGGCTGGCCCTCGCCGCCATCATCTTCGTTACCGTCTCGCCGATCGGCCTGCGGCCGCATGATTTTGCTCCCGTCGATATCGACCGGGCCGGCGCCTTTGCCGTCATGGCCCTGCTGTTCGTGCTTGCCTATCCGCGCCAATGGGTGCTCTGCGCTATTTTGCTGATCCTCGGCGCCGGCGGCATTGAAATGCTCCAATTCCTCTCTCCGAGCCGGCATGCCCATCTTGACGACGCGACGGTGAAAGCGGCCGGCGCCGCGGTCGGCTGCCTTGCCGGCTGGACCATCAACCGCATCCTGTCGCGCCTGCGTAGCCCCGCCGCCGCCTGAAATCGGGCTTGAACGGCAGTTCGAGATAGGCCTCGCCCGGGGAAGATATACCCTTCGCCGGCAACAGCCACCTCAGTCTTTACAGCGACTTGTGCGATTTCCGGATGCGCCTCCATCCCCGCCCTTTGGCGTCGGCGCATGATTGTCGCGTCATCGGATGGGAAACCGGGTTCTGGAACCGGCAACCTCAACAGGTTTCAACACCGGTTCCGATGATGGCCGCGACCGGCGCGGCGGGAGGGTTTGACATCCCCTCCTTCACGCGCCGCCAAGTGGTCGGGGCAGGCAAGACCTGAACCACCCAATGCAATTTACATCCGCCTGCCCTTTTCCCAAGGCACCGTCACGCAAACCGTATCTTGACCATCGGCAAGCGTGGCAGCCCGAAACGCAAAACCGCGCCGGTTTGAAAAACCGGCGCGGCCAGACATGCTTGTGTTTTTTTGAAGCTTTCGGCTCAGGTCGGCTTGTTCGCCGCCATCTCGCCGCCTTCGGCCTCGCGCTGCAGGTAGTGCCGGTCGATCTCCGGCAGCGGCCCGCCATCAATCGCCGCCTCGAAGGCCTTCAGGCGCTTGTGGATGGAGAGCAGTTCGATGATCGTCGTCCAGGAGCTAATCAGATACTGCAACGAATTCGATACCTGGCCGAAAGCTGTGGAGATCTGCTGCCAGATGCCGAGCGTGATCTTGGCGGCAACGATCGTCGGCACCAGCAGGAAAATCAGGAACAGCGCATCGGCCTGAAGATAGAAATAACGGGCAACGTTGAAATAAAGATAGTGCCAGTACATCCGGAAATAGTTCTTCCGAACGTTTGCGAACAGCTCTTGGACCGTCAGCGGCTGAGCACGTTCTGCATTGTCTTCGCCATAGACGAGTTCCTTGCGATACGCCGCTTCGACACGCTGATTGCGGAAGTTCAGGCCCGGCAGCTTGATACCGACCACGGCCAGCAGGACCGTTCCGAAAGTGGCCCAGAAGATCGCCATCCAGAACAGCGCATACGGCAATTCTCCGATGATCGGGATTTCTGTCACGTAGCTGGAAAGCCCCAGCAGGATCGGCAGAAACACGACCAATGTCATGACCGAGTTGATCAGCGAAATGCCCAGACCTTCCAAGGTCGAGGAAAACCGCATCGTGTCTTCCTGTACACGCTGCGAGGCGCCTTCGATATGGCGCAGCTTCTCCCACTTGGACATGTAGAAATTGTTCATCGCTGTACGCCAGCGGAAGATGTAATGACTGGTGAAGAAATCCGTCAGGATCGAGACGAACATGCTCAGGAAAGCGACCTGGGCGAATATCAGCATGAGGCTGTAGAAGTCCCATTGCGTGATCCCGGGCTTACTTGCCAGGGCATTCTGCATGAGATCGAAAAACGGCCGGCGCCAGTTATTGAAAATCACCGAAATCTGAACGCTGAAATAGGTCACGGCGATGATCAGCAGCGACCCCCAGACCGACCACGCCATCCAAGGGTTGTCTTTCGCAAGGAAAGACCATGCTGCACCGAACAGCAGCAGGGATATGACGAAATAGGCGTAGAAATAGAGGTTAGCCGGCACCAGGAAATAGGTCAGATCATAAGGCTCGGACGCCCCTTCCGGCAGGCCGAAACCGGCACGGTCTCCTATCCCGGCGAAAATGAAATACCAAGCGAGAATGGTGACGACAGACCAGACTATCGCGGAAATGAAAAACAGTTTCGGGCGGGGAAAGAAGGAATGGAACACGGAGCTTGAGCTTTCCTGAGTTCGTTGCTTTTGGGGTGCGGCGTTAGGCGGGGAAATTATGGCAATCGCATGGATGCGGCAATGGCTGCACCACTTTGTTACGCATTTGTAACCGCAATCATTTCCCGGCACGCCTGCAGGACAGGCTCTCCGGGCATGCACTCGAGCGTTTGTTCAGGCGTTCCGGCCCGCCCGAAGGGTCAGGCGCTCCGCCGCGCAACGATTGCCGCCAGGACCACGCTGACGACCAGCACGCCGGTCGCCATCAGCGTCGGCAGCACAAAACTGCCGCTTTTCTCCGCCGCCCAGCCGGCCACCAGAGGCCCGGCGATCTGGCCGACGCCAAACGCTGCCGTCATCGACGAAAGCGCCCGCCGCGGGCTTTCCGGTGCAAGCTTGCCGCCGAGCTGCAGCCCGTAGGCGGTGATCACCATGAAGGTCGCGCCGAGCAGCAGGCCGCCGAACAGCGCCCCCGGCGTTGGCGGCAGAAGCACCGAACCGACCACGCCGATCGCCAGCGCAACCATCGCAGCGGCATAGGATTTTGCCAGCCCGAGCCGGATCGCCGCCGGATGCCAGGCAAGAAGCGATACGGCTGCCGCCGTGCCGGTCACGAACCATGCGAGGAATTCGACGATCGGACCTGCATCGCCGGCCCGCGCGATCGTCACCAGAAAGGTCGCGGTGATGACGTAACCGAAGCCGAACAGCCCGTAGGATGTCGTCAGGAGAACGAGCGGCAAACGCCAGACAAGCGCGGGTTCGCTCTTGCGCTCGGCCGCCGCATGCGGACGCGGCAGCAGCCGATGTACGATGATCACGGCAATCAGGGTGATCGCGGCACCCGCGAGCCAGTTGATCCGCCACCCGTGTGCCGCGTCCCCTGCAGACATGTTGACGACGAGGGCCAGCGCCGAAGACAGGGCGATCCCCATGCCGACGCCGCCGAAATGCAGGAAATTGACGATATGCCCCTGCCGGCCGCCCTCGCGCGCAAAGGGCAGCACGATTGAGGAGGCGAGGATCAGCGCCAGCGCACTCGCGACCCCTGACAGGAACCGGATGGCGATGAAAGCCGGCACGGAGGTCGTCATCGCCATCGCCGCAAGCAGTACGCTGGTCGCCAGCAAGGCGCAGAGCGCGATCGTCCTCTCGCGGCCCGCCGCCCACCCCTGCCCGGCAAGCAGCGCACCCGCCAGATATCCGGCGAAATTTCCAGCAGCGATATATCCGGCTTCCCCCGAGGAGAGCGGAATGCCGGCAATCATGCCCGGCAGAACCGGCGTGTAGAAGAAGCGGCCGAAGCCCATGGCCGCCGCCAGAGTGATGGCACCGGAAAGGCCGACAAGCCGAAGATCGTATCGTGGGGTCATGTCCATGAATGGCTTATGTCAATTATCGCTGCATCGCACAAATCAGCATTTGTCATATCCTATCGAATATTTTGAATGCTCCGGTCGAGAACGCACTGCGACACGGAATTGACGCAATGCAAGGCGTCATTTGTCTTGTTGTTGACACGAAAGGCCGCCATGATCTGCGTCGTGCCCAACAAGACGGGAGGCGCAAAGATGGAACGAGATTTAAGTGTATCGGAAGTCCTGATGGACCCGTTGATCGCGCAATTGCGCAAGGCCGATCTGATCGGCAATGCCGCGTTCGCGCAGCTGATGGAAAGTGCAGCCCGCGTCCATGCGCGCCGTGCGATCAGCCATCTTGGCGAAGAGCGTGCAAGCGCCTTTTATTGCGCCATCGAGGCCGCCAACCGCGCCGAAAACTGCGCCCGCTGAGACGCGCTCCTGGTCGCAGCACCGCTGCGGCCGGCATGCTCGGGCGTTTCACCGATCAAACCAGACCAGTTCAATTCGCCAGCGTCAGGATCAGCGGCCCGCTACGGGTCGCAACGATCGTGTGTTCGTATTGCACCGTCGGCGCGTTCGGATCGCTGTAGAGTGTCCAGGGATCGTCATTGTCGCCGTCTTCCGCCCAGGTTCCACCCAGAGACAGGAACGGTTCGATGGTGAAGACCAGCCCCTCTTCCATGATCCGCCGCTCGCCCTTTTCCGGCCAAGTCGGGATTTCCTTCGGCTCGTCATGCAACGTCAATCCGATGCCGTGGCTCGAAAGATTGGTGATCAGCGTGTAGCGGTTCTTTTTGGCAAACGCCCCGATCGCATTGCCGATGCCGGCAATCTTGTTGCCCGCCTTAACCTGCTGCAACCCGGTCCACAGCGCCCTTTTGCCGTCGCGGCATAGCTTCTCGATCTCGCGCCGAACCGGCGGCACGGCATAGGAGGAGCCGCAATCGCCGAAAAACCCGTCCTTCACGGCGGAAACATCGATATTGACGAGATCTCCCGCCTTGATCACCCGCCCGCCCGGAATGCCGTGCGCCACTTCCTCGTTGACACTGATGCAGGTCGCGCCGGGAAACTGGTAACAGGTCTCCGGCGCCGATTGCGCACCGTTATCCTCCAGCAGCTTGCGGCCGATATCGTCGAGTTCCTTGGTGGTGATCCCCGGCTCCAGCGCCTTCGCCATCGTTTCCATCGCCTGGGCACACAGCCTGCCGATGACCTTCAACTTTTCGAGCTCGTCTTCGCTGGAGATTACCATTCCGGGTCTTGGTCCTTATCCTGTCTTTTTATTCGACCTGGGATGTGGCGCGCCCAGCCGATCCGGTCAATTCCTTTCTGACGATCGGTGCCACCTTCGTTCCGTAGAGTTCGATACCGCGCATGATCTCATCATGCGGCATCAGGCCGATCGCCATCTGCAGCAGGAACCGGTCCATCTTGAACACCTCGTGCGCGGCAATGATCTTCTCGGCGACCAGTTCCGGCTCGCCGACGAAGAGATTGCCGAGCGGCCCACGGGCCTGGTCGAAATGCGCCCGGCTCGTCGGTCCCCAGCCGCGCTCGCGGCCAAGCCGGTTCATCACCTCCGATTGCGGCCCGTAAAACTGGTCGGCCGCAGCCTGCGTCGTATCGGCGATAAAACCATGGACGTTGATGCTGCTTTTCAGCGTCGCCGGATCATGCCCGGCTTTTTCGCCGGCCTCGCGATAGAGATCGACATAGGGCCTGAACCGCGGATATTCGCCGCCGATGATGGCAATGGCGAGCGGCAGGCCAAGCGCGCCGGCGCGCGCCACCGATTGCGGCGTGCCGCCGACGGCGATCCAGACGGGCATCTGCGTCTGCAGCGGCCTCGGATAGACGCCACGGCCGTTGATCGAGGGACGCATCTGTCCCTGCCAGGTCACGACTTCCTCGTCCCGCAGCTTGAGCAACAGGTCAAGTTTTTCGGTAAACAGATCGTCGTAGTCGCCGAGATCGTACCCGAAAAGCGGGAAGGATTCGATGAACGAGCCGCGCCCCGCCATGATCTCCGCCCGGCCGCCGGAAATCAGGTCGACGGTTGAAAACTGCTGAAAAATCCGAACCGGGTCGTCGGAACTCAGAACCTTGACGGAACTGGTGAGCCGGATCCGTTTGGTGATCGCCGCCGCGGCGGCAAGCACCGTCGAGGGAGACGAGATCGCATAGTCGGGGCGATGATGCTCACCAAGCCCGAAAACGTCGAGCCCGACCTGATCGGCCAGCTCGATCTCCTCCAAGAGGTTCTTGAGCCGCCTGTGCGCCTCAATGCCCTTGTCGGCGGCGCCAGGGTCCATATCGCCGAATGTATGCAGTCCGAGTTCCATGAGGTTTCCGTTCGCAGGCGAGGAAAGAGCGTGTTGCAGGCTTGAGATAGTGCGCTCTGCACGGCGGCGCAAACCTCAAATTCACGACAGAATGTTCACTGAACTTCGCCATTTCTGAAAATCAATTCTTAGCTTTATGCCCCTAGGTTCCTCCCGAATTTCGAAGGAAATCCATATGGACCGACTGGTGCGCGACACCGGCCAGCAATCGACAGTGCTCGCGATGCAGATGGAGGCGCTCTATCGCAGCGCGCCGGCCTCGACGATGAGCATTTTCGGCGCAACCCTCACGCTCCTCACCTATTGGTCGTCGCCGCTTGAGCATTTCCTCTCCCTGTGGTTCGGCTGCGTCTGCTTGATCGCCGTCACCCATCTCACGGGTGCAGCCATTCGCGCCGAATTCTCGATATTCCGCCGCTGGAAACCGGATTGGTCGCCGCTCGCATGGTCGCGCCTCATCCGCGTCGTCTATCTGTCCTCCGGCACCTGCTGGGGGATTGGCGGATCCTTCCTGTTGCTGCAGGGCGATGATCATCAGACCCTTGTCATGTGCTGCATCGCCATGGGCGCCGTGACCGTCACCTACCCGACGGTGGTCTACCGTCCCGCCTTCAACCTCTTCCAGGTGCCGATCTTTGCGGCCTTTGCCACGGCATTCGCGATCAGCGACATCGAATACAGCAATCTCCTGTCGATCGCCTCCGCCACCCTGTGCATGGCGCTGGCGATCACCGCCCGCGGCATGGGAAAGCAGTTGAGCCTGACATTCCAGTTGCTGGACCAGAACCGCCGGCTGACGGAAGAACTCGCGGCACGCGGCTCGCTGCTCGAAGAGGAAAACCGCGAACTGACCGCCCAGACGCTGACGGATCCGCTGACCGGGCTTTCCAACCGCCGCCGGCTGATGGAATTCCTGCGCCGCGCGCCGGATCGCTGCGCCGTGCTGATCGTCGATATCGATCATTTCAAGTCCTACAACGATACCTATGGCCATGGCGAGGGTGACGTCTGCCTGGTTCTCGTCGCCGATGCCTTGATGAGAAGCGTCGCGTCACACGACCTCGTGGCGCGTCACGGTGGTGAGGAATTCGCCGTCGTGCTGGCCGAACTCGATGAGCGCACGGCACTGGATGTGGCCGAACAGATCCGCGCCAACGTCCAGGACCTGGCAACCGCACATGCGTCGAAGATCCGGCGGCTGGTGACCGCAAGTGTCGGCCTCGCCTGCCGCGATACGGAGTTGCAGAAAAGCAATTCCGACCTGCTCGCGGAAGCAGACACCGCGCTCTACGCTGCCAAGAATGCCGGACGAAACCAGGTTGTCATCCTGAGCGGCGAACAGCCGGCCGCAGCCGAGTAACCGCCCCGTCATTCCGGATTGGATAAGCCTCGTCCGCGCCGGGACGGCGTTGGCCATATCGCGACGGCGCGCTAGATTGACGAAAATCAACCGGTTCGTCGGCAGGCCAAGCGTCAGGGGGCAATCATGAGTTTCTTCGAAAGCCTTCTCGTCCTGCTTCTGGTGGCCATCGTGCTGCTGCAGATCTCGCGGCGCCTGCGCGTGCCCTACCCGTCCATGCTGGCGCTTGCGGGCGCGGCAGTCGTGCTCATCCCCGGTACGCCGGTCATCAACCTCGATCCGGCAACCGCGCTGGCGCTGTTCATCGCGCCGGCACTTCTCGATGCCGCCTTCGATTTCCCGCTCGGCATCGCCAAGCGCTTCTGGCTTCCGCTGGTCGCCTTTGCCATCGGCGGCGTGGTCGTCACTGCCGCAATCGTCGCCTGGGTCGGCTGGACCTATGCCGGCCTGCCGATCGCAGCCGCCATCGTGCTCGGCGCGATCGTTGCACCTCCCGATGCGGCGGCTGCCACGGCCATGTTGTCGACCATATCGATCCCGCGCGAAACCGATACGATCCTGCGCGGTGAAAGCCTGTTCAACGATGCGGCCGCCCTGCTGATCTTCGACGCCGCCCTCGCCGTCCAGTCCGCCGGGCGTGTCGACATGGAGGTCGGCCTGCATCTGGCGCTGGCCGTTCCGGGCGGCATCATTTTCGGCATCATCGCGGCCCGCATGATCCGCGGACTGACGCTCTCCGTCAGCGGCACGCTTGGCGGCAATGTCATGCAGTTCGTCCAGACATTCCTGCTCTGGATCATCGCCACCCGCCTGCATCTGTCGGCGGTGCTCGCCGTCGTCTGCTGCGGCATGACGCTGGCGCAGATGTCCGAGGCACGTTCGTCTGCCCGCATGCGCGTGCAGTCCTATGCCGTCTGGAGCGTCGTCGTCTTCGTTTTGAACGTCATGGCCTTCCTGCTGATGGGCATGCAGGCCCGCGCCATCCTGTTCGACATGGAGCCCGGCAATCTGGGCCACGCGATCACCTTTGCCGGCCTGATCGTCGTCACCGTCATCCTTGTCCGGCTGGCGGTCTGTATCGGCTTCAATCGAATCCACGCCTATTACGCCCGACGCGCCGGCCGGCCGGAACCGGCGACGATCAGGCAGGCGATACTGGCCGGCTGGTGCGGCATGCGCGGCCTGGTAACGCTTGCCACCGCCTTTGCCCTGCCGACCGATTTCCCCCAGCGCGACATGGTCGTGCTGGCGGCCTTCGCCGTCGTGCTGGCAACGCTGGTGGCGCAGGGATTGACGCTGGTGCCGCTCATCCGCTGGCTCGGTCTCGACCGCAGCGACGACGGCCTGCGCGAGCAGACGGCAATCAGGGCCCATATCGCAAGGGCAGGCTTCATGAAGCTCGAACATGTAGCAGGTCCGGAGGCGGAACTGCTGCGCAGCAATTTCAAGCTCGAGAAACATGGCAGCCTTCACGATGAAGGTGCCGAAGCTCTTTCCTCCTATCGCCGGCTGGCGCTCGAGGCGATCAATGCCCAGCGCTCGGCACTGGAGGAACTGCGTGAGGACAACAAGCTGACCGTCGACGAATACAATCTGTTTCTCGAGGAGATCGACTGGCGGGAGCTTTCGGTCCTGCCGGAAGCCGACCGGCGGATCGAGGAAATCTGATCCCGCAGGAATGAATCAAAACCTCAACCCGCCCCGACAAACCACTGGCGGGACTCGCGGAAACTAGATTGTCCTTGCCAGCTCCGCCATCTGGTCGGCAACGATGCCCCAGCCCTGTTCGAAGCCCATGTCGTGATGCACCTTCATGTCTTCTTCGGTCCAATGCACCGCGGTCGCCGTGTAGCGCGAGCGTCCGTTGCCGAGATCCTCGAAGTCGAGAATGCCGGTCATGAAGGGTTTGGCCGACGGCACCCAGCCGGCGCTATAGGCGTCGGTGAAGACGAGTTTGCGACCCGGCACCACTTCCAGATAAACGCCGTGATTGGGGACCTTTTCCCCGTTCGGGCCTTCCATAAGCACAAAACTCTCGCCGCCCGGGCGGAGGTCCGAACGCGCTTCGGTCACCTTCCAAGGCAGCGGGCAGAACCACTCGCCGAACCGTTCCGGCGTCGTCCAGACCTGGTAGAGCTTTTCTGCCGGCACATCGAATTCACGAACGAACTGAAGTGTGTAAGTGGCGGCCATGATCCTGTCTCCCTTTCGATGTCCCATCATCGCATCGGATGTTGAACCTAGGACGAAAGACAGGGCAGGAAACAGACAGCGCCGGAGATTCTTTCTCCGGCCCTCGATCGCTATCGCAGATAATGGATATGCGGACGGGCGTGATGCGGCGATGTCTCGACCCGCGCATCGACGGAAAACACGTCGCGCAGCAGATCCTGCGTCAGGACGTCTTCCGGCGCCCCCGACGCGACGATCTTTCCCCGTTGCATGACGATCAGCCGGTCGCAGAACATCGCCGCATGATTGAGGTCGTGCAGCGCAATGATGCTGGTGATCGGCAGGCCGGCAATAAGCCGCATCAGGCTGATCTGGTGCTGGATGTCGAGATGGTTGGTCGGTTCGTCGAGGATCAGCTCTTTTGGCGATTGCGCCAGCGCCCGGGCGATATGTGCCCGCTGTTTCTCGCCGCCGGACAGGCTCTGCCAGCGGTCGTTCCGCTTTTCCGTCATCCCGGCGCGCTCCAGCGCCTGCGCCACCGCATCGTCATCGACCTTCGACCATCCGGAAAACATCGAGCGATGCGGAAACCGCCCGAGCTTGACCACGTCGATGACCTTGAGGTTGGAATTGGTCGTCGCATGTTGTTCGACAAACGCGACACGCTGCGCCATCGCCCGCCGGCCGATGCGTCTGATGTCCTGCCCCTCGAGCGTCACGCTGCCCGAATGTGGCGTCTTCAGCCCGGCGAGAAGCCGCAGCAGCGAGGTCTTGCCGGAGCCGTTCGGCCCCAGCAGCCCGAGCATCTGGCCACGTTGTGCCTCAAACGAGATGCCGTCGAGAATGGTCTTGGCGCCGATCTTCCAGCTGAGATTGTCGGTCCTGATGCTCATGATACCCTCTGGAACCGGTAGAGGATGACGGCGAAGAACGGCACGCCGACCAGTGCCGTGACGACGCCGATCGGCAGGACCTGCTGCGGGATCAGCGCCCTTGAGGCGATATCGGCGAGCACCATGAAGATCGCGCCGACAATGGCACAGGCCGGCAGCAGCCGGATATGCAAGGGGCCGAAGACGAAACGCGCGGCATGCGGCACGACGAGGCCGACAAAACCGATCGTGCCGACCATCGAGACGATCGTCGCCGTCATCATCGCCGTCAGCGCGAAAAGGATGATCCGCGCCCAGCCGACATTGACGCCAAGCGAAGCGGCCGCCTCGTCTCCGAAGGCGAAGGCATCGAGCACGCGGGCATAACCCAGGCAGACGATCAGGCAGACACCGACGACCACCGAGACCAGCATGAATTCCGGCCAGCGCACGCCGCCAAAGCTGCCGAGCAGCCAGAACATCACGTCCCGCGCCTGCTGCGCATTGCCCGACGTGGTGACGATATAGGAGGTCGCGGCATTGAACAGCTGCGAGGCGGCAACGCCGGCAAGAATGGTGCGATCTGCCCCGCCCCGCGTACCGTTGGATAAAAGCGCGACGAAGAAGAACGCCGCGAATGCCCCGGCAAAGGCGCCGACCGAAAGCGACACCGTGCCGGCCCCGAGCCCGAGAATGACGATCGCCACCGCCCCCGTGGAGGCACCGGCGGAAATGCCGAGCACATAAGGCTCGGCCAGCGGATTGCGCAAAAGCGACTGCATGATCGCACCCGACAACGCCAGGCCCGCCCCACAAAAGGCTGCAACCAGCGCCCTGCTCAGACGATAATCCCAGATCACCGTCTCATGGATGCGGTTGAGTTCGATCGCCGTCCAGCCCAGCCGATTGGTGATCGCCGCATAGGTGGTCGACAGCGGGATCGGCAGGTCGCCGATCCCGACACTGACGCCCACCACCAGTCCGATGGCGGCCAGCGACACGAGAAGCAGAAACAGGAGGACGGCAAGCTGCCGCCCTCCCGACTGGAACCGCGACGGCCTTTCGGCCGGCATTGCACCGGAGGTTTCGCTCACTTCAGCAGACCGAGGGCCTTGAGCTGCTCGGAGACCTGTTCGGCACCGTAGATGGTGCGGATGGTCGGGTTCATCGCCTGGCCGTCCATGACGACGATCGCCTTGTTCTTCACCGCCGCGATCTGGCTGACGGCCGGATCTGTGGTCAGGAACTTGATCTTGGCTTCCGGCTTGTCGAGTTCCCAGCGGTTACGGTCGAGATTGGCGACGACGATGACGTCGGGATTGGTGGCGATGATGCTTTCCCAGCCGAGTGTCGGCCATTCGGCTTCGGTCTTGATCGCGCTTTCGCCGCCAAGCACGTCGGCGATGAAGCCTGATGCGCCGTTCTTGCCGCCAAGATAGGCGTCGGCGGTCGGCGACGGGCTGGAGAACCAGAACACGTAGGAGAGCTTTTTGCCGTCCTTTGAAACGCCGGCACGGAGTGCCGCCTCACGCGTCTTGAAGTCGGCGATCAGCGCCTTACCGCGATCGGCAACGTCGAAGATCTGCGACAGCTCGTCGATCTCCTTGTAGAGCAGGTCCATGTTCCACAGCTGCTCGCGGCTGCCATATTCGTTCTTCACCTTCTCGGTTGAAAGGCAGGTGCTCGGCGAGAGATAGGAAGGCACGCCGACCTTGTCGAAATCCTCGCGCTTGGCGACCTTGCTGGTCGGTCCGATCAGGCTCGGCAGCGAGGCTGCGACGAAATCCGGGTTCTGCGCCAGAATGCTCTCGAAGGTCGGGAATTCGACGGTGAGCAGCTTCACCTTGGCATTGGCTTCGGCAAGCTGCGGCAGAACCTTGCTCGGCCAGAAGGCGGTGCCGACCATCTTGTCCTCAAGGCCAAGCATCAGCAGGATTTCCGCGCTGTTCTGGCCAAGGCCGACGGCCCGTTCCGGCGCCTGGCGGAAGGTAACCGAAGCGCCGCAATTGTCGATCACCAGCGGGTACTGGGTTGCGGCCTGAACAGCGTTTGCAACGAAAAGGCCAAGGGCGGCGCAAAGGCCTGATGCGGCCAGAAGAGACTTCAATCCAGTCACGAAGGTGTTTCCTGTTTATTGGCGCGACACTGCGCATCGGCCCTATATCCACGCCTCCAAACAGAAACAAGACTATTCCAGTCATATTTGTTCGCCTCTTCCCGGCGAGATGACGAGCACGGGAGGCCCCGATTGCCGTCCGGCAGAAAACAGTCTTCGATAAGAAAGCCGCAAGGGCTTTGTACGGTAGCGTACATTGAAGCGTCTGGAAGTTCCGCTAAGTAAGAGGCACGCAGGTTGCGAGCCTGAACATCAAACCAATTTCCAGCGAGAAATTCCAGAGATCCTACGTGCCAGCGCCGACCCAGCAAACAGAATCAGGCCAGACTGATACCGACCAGATCCGCCGCCTCGAGCTGCTTGAAGCCTACGACATTCTCAACACACCACCCGAACCGGAATTCGACGACATCGTCCTTATCGCCTCCGAGGCGTGCGGAACGCCGGTATCGCTTGTCAGCCTCGTCGAGACGGATCGGCAATGGTTCAAGGCGCGTGTCGGTTTCGAGGCTTGCGAAACACCGATCGAACAGTCCGTCTGCGCCCATTCGCTGGCAAGCCCGGACCTGCTCATCATCCCGGATCTGACGCTTGATCCGCGAACTGCCCACAACACGCTGGTGACCGAGCCGCCGCATATCCGCTTTTATGCCGGCGCCCCCCTGATGGGGCCTGATGGCGTTGCCATCGGCACGCTTTGCGTCATCGATACGGAGCCGCGCCCTGAAGGGCTCAATGCTTCACAGCAAAGGGTTCTGGCCGCCCTCTCGCGGCAGGTGATCGCACTTCTCGAGCATCGCCGCACGTCGCACCGCAAGGACGAATTGTTTCGCCGCCAGAAGGGCCTTTCGGCGAATTTCCGGGCGAGCGTCAACAAGAGCATTACCGCCCAGGAAGCAGGGCGGATCGGCACATTCGAAATCGACATTTCGAACGACGTGATCGCCGTATCGGCGGAATTCTGCCGTATCTTCGACGTGCCGGCCGTGCCGACCTATTCCGCCGAGACCTTTCAGGCCATGGTCGTGCCATCCGACCGTGACATTCACTCCACCGACCAAAGCCGCAGCGATGGTTCTGCGCCGATGAATGTCGAATACCGCATCAGGACAGCAAGTCACGGCGTTCGCTGGATCAGCCGCCATGCGGTTCTTGAGCGGGACGAAAATGGCCGCCCCGTCAAGATGATCGGCACCGCCCAGGACATTACCGAGCAGAAGCGGACGGTGTTGAGAACCCAGGCACAGCTCGACCTCGGCGACAGACTGCGGGATCTCGACAACATCGCCGACATGGCACTCGTCGCCTCCGACCTGATGGGCAAGGCCTTCGATGCCACCCGCGCCGGTTTCGGGCTTGTAGACAGGGCAGCAGAAACCCTGACGATCCAGTCGGAATGGAACTCGCCGGAAGCCGATCCCCTGGTGCCCAAACATCATTTCCGCAGCTACGGTTCCTATATCGAGGATCTGAAACGCGGTGAACCGGTCGTGCTTTCCGACGTCAAGACAGATCCGCGAACCGCCGGCAATGCGGATGCCTTGATGGCGCTTGGTATCCGCTCCTTCGTCAACCTGCCGATCCTCGACCATGGCCGGTTCAATCTTCTGGTCTACGTCCATCATAATCATGTCTATGAATGGTCGGAGGAGGAAGTCGCCTTCATCCGCAGCTTCGGCGATCGTGTTCAGATGGCCATGGCAAAGCTGCAGGCGGAGACCGAACAGGCAACGCTGAACCGCGAAATCGGCCATCGGCTGAAGAACACATTCGCGATGATCCAGGCGATCGCCACCCAGACCCTGCGCCCGGTGACCGAGCGCGGCCATGTGCAGAATTTCGAAAAGCGCCTGTTCGCGCTGAGCAAGGCGCACGACATCCTGATCCACGACCAGGGCGGCGCGTCGGTGCGCGCCATCGTCGAAAGTCTGGACGAAACGCTTGCCATGCCAGGCCGCATCGATCTGGACGGGCCAAATGTTGTGCTTGGCCCGCGCGGCGCGCTGTCGATGGGACTGGTGATGCACGAGCTCGGCACCAATGCCCTGAAATATGGCGCGCTGTCCCAGCCGGGCGGCATTATCACCATCCGCTGGGTGATCGAGGAAAGAGAACAGGAGCCCTGGCTGACCTTCTCTTGGAAGGAAAGCGGCGGCCCGCTGCCCAGAGAACCGGAGCGCAAAGGTTTCGGTTCAAAGCTTATTCAGATGGGATTGATCGGAACAGGCGGCGTTGTCACGAGTTATGAAGCACCCGGCTTTTCGGTTGAAATGTCGGCATCACTTCAACAACTACAACAGGCAAATTGACGACATGGCACAATCAACGCCGATCAGCAATCGGGTCGTAGTCCTCGTAGTGGAAGACGAGCCGCTGCAGCGCATGATGGCGGTTGATCTGGTCATCGATGCCGGTTTCGACGTCGTCGAGGCCTGGAGTGCCGATGAAGCGGTGACCATTCTCGAAAACCGCACCGATATCCGCATCGTCTTTACCGATGTCGACATGCCCGGCTCGATGGACGGACTGAAGCTCGCCGCCGCCATTCGCGACCGCTGGCCGCCGATCGAGCTGATCGTCACCTCCGGCCACGCCCGGATGAGCGACGTCGTGCTTCCGGCCAGAAGCGTGTTTTTTCCAAAACCCTACGATACCGAAAAGGTCACAGCCCAGCTGAACCTGATGGCTGCCGTCTGATCCGGTAGGCCTCGGCCCCACCTGACGTGTTATGCGGTTCCCAGCCGATCCAGCTGCTGGCGGATATGGGCACATTCGGCGGTCGAATTGGCAAGCGCGATCGCCCGGTCGAAGGCGATCCTGGCCTCCCCGCTTCTCCCGGCCTGCATCAGCAGCCCGCCGCGCACGCCGTGGAAATAGAAATAACCGTCGAGCGTGTCGGCCAGCGGCCCGAGCAGTTCCAGAGCCGCATCCGCTCCCTTCAGCTTCGACACGGCCACCGCCCTGTTGAGCGTCACCACCGGCGACGGCGAAAGCTTTTCCAGCAATTCGTAAAGCAGCGTGATCTCGCCCCAGTCGGTATCCTCCGGTTTCGCCGCTCTCGCATGCAGGGCCGAGATTGCCGCCTGCACCTGATAGGGCCCCGGCTGCCGGTGCCGGATCGCCTTGTCGAGCATGGCAAGCGCTTCGGAAATCAGTCGCGGATCCCAGCGGCTGCGATCCTGGTCGTCGAGAAGCACGATCTGGCCGGCCTCGTCGAACCGGGCAGCGGCCCGCGAATGCTGCAACAGCATCAGCGCCGCAAGCCCCATGATTTCCGGCTCTGCGGGAAAGATCCGCAGCAGAAGCCGCGAAAGCCGGATCGCCTCGTCGCAGAAGGCGGCACTGTCCGGATTGGCAATGCCTGCAGAATAACCTTCGTTGAACACCAGATAGATCATCGCCGCGACCGTCTTCAGCCGTTCGGCCCGCTCGTGGCTGTCGGGCGCCTCGAATGTCGCATCGGCTTTTGCAACACGCGCCTTGCCCCGCGTGATCCGCTGCTCCATCGCGGCATCCGAGACGAGAAACGCACGGGCGATCTGCTGCACGGAAAGCCCCGAGACAATTCGCAATGCCAGCGCGATCTGCTGCGTGTTCGGCAGGTCCGGATGGCAGCAGATGAACAGGAGCCGCAGGATATCGTCGCGGTAATGGGCATTGTCGAGCCGCTCGGCGATATCCTCCTCGGCATCGGACAGGTCGGAAAATGCCGCTTCTTCCGGCAGAGGTTCATTCCTCGCGCGCTTGCGGATCTGGTCGACGCCGCTATTGCGCCCGACAAAGATCAGCCAGGCTGTAGGATCGCGCGGCGGCCCCTTGTCCGGCCATGTCCTGATGGCGCGCAGACAGGCCTCCTGAAACGCTTCCTCGGCCATATCGAGATCGCGGAAATAACGCAGAAGCGCTCCGACCGCCTGAGGCCTCGCCGACGTCAGGCAGAGTTCGATATAGGCGAGATCGGTCATGACGACCCGCCTTCCCCGGCCTTTATCTCACCCGGATGGAAAACGAGGAAAGGCCGGATCTCGTAGGAACTCGACCCCGGATTGACGGCGGAAAGCTGCTTTGAAAAGGCGACCGCCTCGTCGAGACTGTCGAATTCGGCGGTATAGAAACCGAGCAGAACTTCCTTGGTCTCGGCGAAAGGGCCATCGAGCACCAATGGCACGCTCTTGCCCTCGACGGCCCTGCCCTTTCGCACGGTCGTCGCCGTGGTGGTCGGCATCAGCCGTCCGACCGGACCGAGCCTGCCGGCCTTCATCAGCGGCTCCTGCACCGCATAGAGCTTCTCCATCACCGCCGCCTCCTCCTCCTTGGACCAGGCGAAAACGGTTTCCTCATGGGCATAACACAGGATGGCGTAGAGCATGTCCTTCTCCTTCTCCTTCTCCCTTTGAAGACGGAAAGGTAACGGCTGATCCGACGAAGCGCAGCATAAAATCCTGCTGTCGCATTTATTGGCAATATATGCGACGATGCGGATATCTTTAGAGGATCGAAAATGGCGTCTGAAAGTATCCATGTTCGAGTGACCGGCAAATTGCAGGATCACATTCGACAGCAGACAGGTGAAAACGGGCTTTACGAAAATGCCAGCGAATACATTCGCGCCCTGATCCGCCAGGACATCCAGAATAATGAAGAGGGTTGGAGTTGGCTGAGGCAGCATCTCGAACCCGGTCTTCGCGCCGACGAGAGCGAATTCCGCGACATTTCGGCCGAAGACGTCATTCGCCGTAACAAGCGGCGCTAGATGGCCGGTTATCGCTTTTATCCATCTGCTGATCTGGCGCAGGATCGTATCTGGCGAGATACGGCTGCAACATGGGGTGAGCAACAGGCAGAAACCTACATTATCGGCCTCCATCGACATCTCGATAAGCTTTCGCAACATCCTGCGCTTTGGCGCAGGCTTCCTGCCTCCTTGTTGGTGCCGGCAGATCTCGACCGCCAAATCTGGCTCGGCCGTTATCAGCATCATTTCATCATTTTCCGTGAACTTTCCCATAGTCGTATCGGCGTGATCAGCATCCTGCATGAACGTATGGATTTGCCCATGCGGCTCGCCGATGATCTGCTGAGCATAAATTCAAAAGGCACGGACTGAACCTGCCGACGCCCATAGCCAATCCGAGGACATTGCCAATGACCGATCTTTCCGCCTTCCCGATCACCGCCAAATGGCCGCCGAAGGACGACGGCGTCCTGCAGCTTTATTCGACACCGACCCCGAACGGCGTCAAGGTGTCGATCATGCTGGAAGAGACCGGCCTCGCCTACGAGCCGCATTTCATCAATATCGGCGCCGACGAGACCTGGGGGCCGGAATATCTGTCGCTCAACCCGAACGGCAAGATCCCGGCGATCCTCGATCCCGATGGCCCCGAAGGAAAACCCCTGGCGCTGTTCGAGTCGGGCGCCATCCTGATCTATCTGGCGGAAAAGACCGGCAAGTTCCTGCCCGCCGACCCGGCCGGCCGTTACGAGGCAATCCAGTGGGTCATGTTCCAGATGGGCGGCATCGGCCCGATGTTCGGCCAGCTCGGCTTCTTCCACAAATTCGCCGGCAAGGATTTCGAGGACAAGCGCCCGCGCGATCGTTACGCCAAGGAAAGCGCCCGGCTGATCCGCGTGTTGGAGACCCGTCTCGAAGGCCGTGACTGGCTGATGGGCAACGACTATACGATCGCCGACATTTCCATGCTCGGCTGGGTGCGCAACCTGATCGGTTTTTATGGGGCGGCAGAACTGGTGGCCTATGACGAGCTGAGCAACGTGCCGAAATGGCTGGAACGCGGCCTCGCCCGCCCGGCCGTGCAGCGCGGCCTCGACATCCCGAAACGTCCGGCCTGACTTCCAGCCCGTTGCAGGGCTGGCTTTTGGCTCTCGCGCCCTATCTTCCTGATGCAAGGTCAGGGAGATAGACATGCCGAGGATAAGCCTGCCCATCGACGGCTCCTGCCGCTGCGGTGATGTGCGCATCAGGATCACCGCAGCACCGATGATCACCATGGCCTGCCATTGCAAGGGCTGCCAGAAGATGAGCGCCAGTGCATTTTCCTGCTCGGCGGCCATTCCCTCGACAGGTTTCGAAGTCACGGCCGGAGAACCCGTCATCGGCGGTGTCCATGGGCATGATACCCATCACTATCATTGCCCGAAATGCAAAAGCTGGCTTTTTACCAAACCTGTCGGCATGGACTGGTTCGTCAATATCCGACCGACGATGCTGGATGATGCATCGTGGTTTTTGCCTTTTGTCGAAACCTATACTTCGGAAAAGTTTCCCTGGGCCACGACAGGCGCATTGAAGAGCTTCGAACAATTTCCTCCGATGGAGGCCTACGAAGGCCTGATCTCTGAATATTCCGAAACATGACAATGTTTCTAGATATAAGTTCAATCTAAAATTAAGTAATACGTCAGAAACCACGCGCTAATATTTACATCCGGCCCGCCGTTGTTCTTCACCGGATTGTAAATTATCGGAACGGAATATCCCCTTCGATTTAACGGGGTATATCGATGTTCTTGCGATCTCTGACGGCATTTCGGGCGGATGCGCGCGGCAATGTGGGAATGGTCTTCGGCCTGCTTCTCGTGCCGCTTGTGGCGCTCGGCGGCGCCGGTGTCGATATTGCCCGCTACGAGACCATCCGTGTCGAATTGCAGGACGGGCTCGACCGCGGCGTACTGGCCGCCGCCTCGCTGACCCAGACCCGTGATGCCGATGCGGTGCTCAAGGATTACCTCAAGAACTTGAGCTATGCCAATGAGGTGACTCTCGGTTTCGAGCGTACCAACACGCTCAACCAGCGCATCGTCAAGGCAAGCGCCAGCTACCAGATCGATACGTCCTTCATCAAGCTCGTCGGCGTCAACAAGCTTACCATCAGCGCCGTCTCGACGGCGCAGGAAGCCAAGCAGAACATCGAGATGTCGCTGATGCTCGACATGTCCGGCTCGATGATCACCAACAACCGGATCGGCAACCTCAAGAAGGCGGCAAAATCCTTCATCGACCAGATGCTGACCGACGATACCAAGGACTACACGACGATCAGCATCGTGCCCTATGCAGGCCATGTGAATGTCGGTGCGGCGGTGTTCGACAAGCTCGGCGGCACACGTTCCCATTCGAATTCGTCCTGCTTCGAACTCGGCGAGACGAACGAAGCCTATGGCAGTGCCCCGATGACCTTCAAGGGCGCCGCCCAGGTTCCGCATTTCACCAACTGGAATTTCGGCCGCACCGACATGCGCCCCTGGTGGTGTCCGCTGGAAAGCACCGCGATCACCTATCTGTCCAATGATGCGACCGTGCTCAAGGCGAAGATCGATTCGATCGAGATGCATGACGGCACCGGCACCCAGAACGCCATGCAATGGGGCTATACGCTGCTCAATCCGGCCGGCAAGACCGTCACCACAGCCGCCATGGCCGTCGGCGCGATGGACAAGAAATTTGCCGACAGGCCTGCCGCCTTCAACGATTCCGATACGATGAAGGTCATCGTGCTGATGACCGACGGCGCCATCACCGAACAATACCGGCCGAAGGACTACAGCCGTTCGGTGACGCTCAAACCGGACAACAAGCAGGTGTCCTCGGCAGCGACGGACGCCACCCGCCTTGCCAATGTCTGCACTGCCGCCAAGGCCAATGGCATCATCATCTACACGGTCGGTTTCGAAGTCTCGGGCAGCGCCACGACCCAGATGACCAATTGCGCATCGAGCTCGGCCCATTATTACCCGACCTCGGGATCGAACATCACCGATGCCTTCAAGTCGATCTCGATCTCGATCAAGAAGCTGAGGCTGACCCAGTGATCCACCGCCTTCGCCAAGGGGGTTCGGATCGCAGCGGCTCGGCTGCGGTCGAATTCGCCCTGCTCATCCCGCTCGTCCTGTCGCTGCTCTTTTCGGTCTTCGAGGCTGGCTGGATCATGACCCAGTCGGTCATGCTTGACCGAGGCCTCAGCCGGGCATCACGCGCCGTGCAGATCGGCTCGACGTCGATGGACTATGCCGCCTACAAGCAGAAGGTCTGCGATGAAGCCATTCTGCTTGCCAATTGCGCGGCCTCGCTCCGACTGGAACTGACGCCGATAGACACGGCCGCAGACTTCCCGACCACCGAAACGCCCTGCGTCGACCGCAGCGTGACGATCGACCCGGTGACCACCTATCACTCGGGACAGCGCTCGCAGCTCATCTTCGCCCGCGCCTGCTTCGTCGTCGATCCGCTGGTGCCGGGCATCGGTTACGGCCTGTCGGTTCCCAAGGATGCCACCGGCGCCATCCGTCTCACCGCAAGCTTCGCCTTCGTCAACGAGCCGTCATGATGTCTGAACCACGCTCCCCTGCCCGCACCCTGAAGCGCCTGTTCGCCAACAGATCCGGCACGTCCGGCATCGAGTTCGCGCTGACCTTTCCGATCATCATCCTGCTCTTTCTCGGCGGCGTGACGCTTTACGACGTGCTGCGCGCCTATAACAAGATCGTCGAATCGAACGGCATAATTGCCGATATCGTCGCCCGCCAGATGACTGTCGACGACGCCTTCTTCGCCAAGACCTATGGCGCCTTTGCCAACCTGCAGGCCGACGCAACCATGCCGAACGGCCTGCGCATCACCAGCGTCATCTGGAAGGACAGCAAATATTCCGCGACATGGACCTATCAGGCAGGCACAGCCGGCCTGTTGCCCGCGCAGGTGCTGGACGCCACCACGCTGCCGGCAATCCCAAGCGGTGATTCCGTCATTCTGGTTGAAGGTGTCACCCAGTATACCGCCTTCGCCAATCTCTTCGGCTTCGGCACGATCACCTATCTGGAAAACGCCTTCACCCGGCCGCGTTTCACCGCGCAGATAAAGCGCTGAACACCGCCACGTGTCGCAACGGGACAAAAGCTACAATCGCCGCCCTATTTCACGACAGGCAAATTGTTGCGTCCCTACAGTATCTTAGCGAAACCCACACAAATCGCACTCACCCCATTGTGACCACGGCATCATTGAATTGACACATAAATTAACCTCTCGCTAACCGTCGCGCCCTTCAATGGGCACGTCAGTTTCGAAGGCCCATCTCCCGGGCCTGTTTGTGTTTTCGTGGAGACAACATGCACAGCAAATCTGCAGTTCTTGCAATCGCCCTCACCCTCGCCTCGGCCACAGCTGCCGCGGCTGCTCAACCGACCCGGATCAAGCAGTTCGACGCCTGGGGTGTCTATTCCTACGACAATAACGGTCAGACCAGTTGTTACGCCCTGTCCGTTCCCGTCACCTCCCGGCCGGCCAATGTCGACCATGGCGACAACTTTTTCCTGATCTCGCCGCAGGGCTCGGCACTGATGCCTCAGGCGATCATGGGGTATGACCTGAAGCCAGGCTCCGATGTCGAAGTGGCGGTCGGCAACGACCAGTTCGACTTCGTGCCGCGTGACAACACCGCCTGGGTCAAGGACCAGGGTCGCGAGCCGGCGGTCATCGATGCGATGCGCGGCGGCAGCCAGATGACCGTTGAGGCAACCTCCCGACGCGGCACCGGCACCAGTTACTCCTATTCGCTGAGCGGTGTCACCGCCGCATTGCAGGAAGTGCGCAAGTGCCGCTGACAGGCCCTGCCCTGACAATGGGCAGGTCACCGGCAATGATCGGGTCAATGGCCCCGACGATCGCCAGGACGATAGTCGAGCGGAGCGGCCAGCCGAAATGACACGAAAGACCTTGCGGCAGGCCCTTGCCGCCTCAGGCCTGGCACTTGTGCTGGGCCTTCCATTGCCTGCCCGGCTGGAGGCCGCCGACGTCACGTCCGCAACGGCCGCCACGCCCACCGTCACAAGCGCTTCGTCAGGCTTCCGCAAGGGCCGGATGACCGGATTTCCCGTTCCGCGCTTCACCTCGATCAAGTCCAACAATGCCCATATGCGCGTCGGTCCATCCACCGACTATGCCACCAACTGGGTCTATTCGGCCCGCGGCCTGCCGCTCGAGATCATCGAGGAATATGGCAACTGGCGACAGGTGCGCGATCAGGACGGCATCAGCGGATGGATGTTCGCGCCGCTTTTATCCGGCCGTCGTACCGCCGTCGTCGGCCCCTGGCATGACCAACCGGTTGCTCTTCGGTCCTCTCCCTCGAAGACATCCGACATCATCGCCCGGCTTGCACCGAAAGTGCGGCTCGATCTCAAACATTGCGATGGATCGTGGTGCGACGTGTCGCTTCAGACGAAAAACCTCGGCGGTTATGTCGCCCAGGCCGAGCTCTGGGGTGTCTACCCGCACGAAGAGGTCAAATAACCTTTTATCCGAAGCCTCAGGCAGCCATCTGCTGCTGCGGCACGGCGACATAATCGGCGACATGCTCCATCTGCTTGAGCGTCCTCCAATAGATGTCCTCCATCAGGATATGCGCGAATTCGCCGTTGCGGCCGACACTGTAGAGGCCGTCTATCCCTGTCGTGCGGGCAAAATCGGTACGGGCCTTCTCATAGTGTTTGAGATAGACGGGATAGGCGATCGGGGTTCGGACGACCCCGCCAAGTCCGAGATACTGGCGCCGCGCCTGGGGATAGATCTGGGCAATGCCCTCAAGGCATTCCGCCGCCAGTTCCTCGTCGGACATGTCCCAATGCCGGTCGCCTTTCTGGCAGCCGATGTCGAAGGTGATCAACGTCTTGCCCGCTGGTGCCAGCCAGGGCATCGAGATCGGTGCTTCCGCCATTCTGAAGAATGGCTTGGTCCGGTCAGGCACCCACAACATCGTATCGGGAAGCAGGCCACGCCCTTCGAATTTCAGATTGACGAAGATCATCGGCCGGTAGCGGAACTCGGCCATGTGATCGAGCCGCGATGAACCGGCAATCAGCTTCGGCAACACGTTCACCGGCGCCGTGCTGATGGCCGCGGAAACGGCAATCGTTTCGCCCTTCACACGCACGCCGACGACGCGCTCGCCGTCGACGATGACCTTTTCGACTGGAGAATCGAGCCTGATGCAATCGCCGACCATCCGTGCGGTCGGCTGCAGCAGCGCCGAAATGCCGCCTTCGGGATAGACATGATAGAGCCTGGCGTGTTCGGGCATCTCATGGGAATAGCCGATGCAGACGGCCTTCTGCGTCACGCGTGCCGCGGCCTTGAGATACATAGACTTCAGCATTCCGCCGCGCATCTTTTCGCCGACCGATGGAGCAAGGTCACTGGCGTCGACGCCGGACCAGGCCTCGGCAAGAGGAATGGCCACCTGGCCGGCCAGTTCGTGGCCATAGCTGTGACGGAACCAGTCGGCGGCCGAAGCAATGGTCGTCGGCCGCAGGTGCGCCGCAACCGCACTTTTGACGAAACGCGGGGATTTCATCAATCCGAACGGATAACCATAGGTCCGTCCGTTGACGAGTACCGCTTCGCCATAGTGATGAACCGTCCTGCAGATGTCGGCGGCACCCAGCGCCTGGGCGAGCCTGTTGCTGACGAAATGGGCGCCCATGTCGTAGGAGAAGCCTTCGGCGTCCTTGTAGGATCCGGCCATCCCGCCAATCGCCTTGGCGGCCTCGAACACGATGACATCGATACCGCGCGCTCTCAGTTCACGCGCTGCCGTCAGGCCTGCAAGGCCCGCTCCAAGTATTGCGACCGGTTTCATGTAAGTGCTCCACCAAACCCGCAACGAAAAAACGTTCGGTGAGCATCAGATAGCCGTCAGCCGTCAAATGTTCCTGAAAAGCACAGGTTGCATTTTATCATTTCCGAAAAATTCGTAATATCGAGCGGTCGGGTTTCAGCGCACAACGAAACAATCGATCGACCGTGCCTGCAGCACCGAGCAGGCTCTTGTCGCCGCATCGCGATTGGCAAAACCGGTCAGCCGCGCCCGATAGACATCCTTGCCGCCCGAACGCGAACCCTGGATGCTCGGCGATATCTGGCCGAAATCCGAAAGCAAGGGCATGGCGCCGTCGAGTGCGCCCGTCGCTGCCGTCTGGCTTCCCGCTGCGGCGATCTGGATATCCCATGCGGCGCCGCCCTGCTTCGTCATGCTCTGCACCGGCGCGCTCGCCACGGCTTTGGACGGAGTGGCATAAGGCGTAACACTTGCCGCACGCGTCGCCGGTGCAACCGCGATTTCCTTGCGCACCCTCGGCACCGGCAGTTCGGTCGCAAGCGCCGCCGTCGTACCGTCGGCTGGCCGTTTGCGGCTGCGCTCGGCGATTTCGGCAGCCGGCGCCGGCGCTCTGCCGGTCACCTGATCGAGCAGTGCGGCCATCTGGTCGTCGCGCTTGCGGGCGCTCTTGCCGCCCATCATCACCGCGACGATCCGTCGTCCGTCGATATTGACGGCACTGGCAATATTGTAGCCCGATGCGTTGACGAAACCGGTCTTGATCCCGTCCATGCCGGGATAACGGTACATCAGGTTGTTATGACCGCGCACCGTCCGCCCCCGGAAAGGGAAAGAGCGTTGCGAAAAGATCTTGTACTCGTTCGGGTAGTCGCGGATCAGCGACAAGGCCAGCACCGCCAGATCCCGCGCCGTCGTCACCTGTGCGTCGTCGGGAAGACCGGACGCATTGGTAAACACCGTGTCGCGCATGCCGAGCTGACGCGCCTTCTGCGTCATCAGCAGGCCGAACTTGTCTTCGGTTCCGCCGAGATGATCGCCCATGGCCGCCGCCGCATCATTGGCCGAGCGGATCGCCATGCCATAAACGGCCTCGCGCACCGTGATCGTCTTGCCGGCGGCAATTCCGAGCTTGAAGGGAATTTTCGACGCCGCGTTCGGCGTCATGACGATCTCGTCGTCCCAATGGATCTTTCCGGTGCGCAGCGCTTCGAATGTCAGGTAGAGCGTCATCATCTTGGTCAGCGACGCCGGATGATTGAGCACTTCGGCATTTTCCGATGCCAGGACCTTGCCGCTTTGCGCGTCGTAGATGAAATGCGCGTAACCGGCTTCTGCCGTACGGCTTGCCATCGACATCGCACCAACGAGAAACACGAGTGCGACGATCCGCTGGATAAAAGGCATGCACTTCCCTTTCGAAACCGCCGGCCGGTACCAAGGCACTGGATAGTCGCAACCGGCATAAACCAGCGCGGGCCGTCCGGTCAAATCGGCGAAGTGAAAAAGCGGAGGAAAGGGTTCAGGAAAGTGTGCGGCGCACGGCATCGCGCCAGTCGCCGCATCGGATGGGTCGCGATCGTCCCGAAGCAGAGCTAGCCTTTCGCCGCCTGCGCCCTGGCACATTTCACGTCTGTCAGCAGCCAGGACAGTTTCGTGCCGGAAAAATACGGGTCGAAGAGCAGCCCGGTCCGGGTTGTGAAGAGTTTTTCCAGTCCTTTTTTCTTCAGGCTGTCACATTGTCGGGCAGTGCGGCGATCCTGCCAGACGATCGCATTGTGGATCGCTTCGCCGGTTTTTCGATCCCACACGACCACCGTTTCCCGCTGGTCGGCATGCCGATCGCCGCGATCGATTTGGCCTCGACCCCGGCCTCCGCAAGCGCCCGTTTGACGGTCCACAACACGCTTTGCCAGATTTCTTCCGCATCATGTTCGACCCAGCCGGATTGCGGAAAAATCTGGCGAAATTCACGCTGGCCGATGCCCGCGATCCGCATATTCTTCTCAAAGATGATGGCGCGCGTCGAAGTGGTCTTCCGGTCCATCGCCAAAACGTAACCCGTCATGCAGCCCTCCCTCAGGCAGTCGATTGTTGCGGCCGCTTTGAATAGGCGCCGATTGGCCTGTCAACGACCTGCATGCGGCATTGGTTTCCATATGTTTTTCCGACTCTGTATCGGAATATGACAGGGGTTGTGAATGGTTGCATTTTAATGATTTAGTTAATCTGACCTTTAGGCCCCACTTTCTAGCTTGCAGCCGCATCCAACGTCCAAAGGAGGAAACTCGGAATGATTCCGATGTCTGCAAAGCTGGCCGAGGTGGTTCAAACCTCTCTAACCATCAAGGTATTTGCGATCTGCTTCCTCTCGGTGCATGTGCCGCTGCTGGTTTTCATCGTTTATCTGGCAAGCGGTTACGCGGCCGAACCCGAACCCGTCCTGCTGCTGCTGCTCGCTGCGACGCTTGCCGGCACCAGTGTCTGCCTCGTCAGCCTGTGGTGGATCATCCGGCCGCTTCGCCAGCTTGCCCAGGCGATCAAGGCCTATCGCGCCAATGGCACACCCGTCCGCATGTCCCTGGATAGCCGCGACGAGATCGGCCTCCTCGCTTCCACCGTCACCGCCATGGTGGCGGAAACGGAAAGCCTGATGACCAAGCTGCGCCACCAGGCGATGACCGATCCGCTGACTGGGCTCGGCAACCGCCGCTGGCTTGGCGAACGCGCGGCGGAAGAACTGGCACGCGCCGAACGCCACCGCGAACCGGTATCCGTGCTGGTCCTCGACCTTGACCGTTTCAAGGGCATCAACGACAGCCACGGCCACGAAACCGGCGACCGCGTGCTGGTGGCGACCTCGGAAGTGGTGCGCACCTGCCTGCGCCCCTATGATCTTGCGGCCCGCATCGGCGGCGAGGAATTCTGCATCCTTCTGCCGCGCACCTCGATCGACGAGGCCGAGGCGATCGGTGAGAGACTGCGCAAGGCGCTGGCCGCAACCATGGTCCCGCCGCTGCGCCAGGGCCGCATGACCGCAAGCTTCGGCCTCTGTGTCGCCGGCCCCGGCGATCGCCTTCCCGACCTTCTGCTGCGTGCCGACTTTGCCCTCTACGAAGCCAAACGTGCCGGCCGCAACTGCATCCGTCGCGCCACCGATGGTGATGCGACGGGCTCGAACGACACCGACATGATCGATATGTCCGTTGCCCGGCATTCCGCCTCCCAGGCCGGCCCCTCCCCGAACTGATCCGCATCCGCCAGCTTTTGTCGGTAGCCTCTGCCTGAACGGAGGTGCAGCAAAACCCCGGCAGCAAAACCCCGATTGCCACCGGTGCGGCCTTGCCGCTAACCTCCGCTCGGCGCGGCCTAGGAGAAGGCCGCGTCACGAACGTTCGATCCGGACGTTCCAGGGAGGAAAGCAATTGGGAGGACTTGCATGAACAGATCCGTCGTGATCACCGGCTCCACCAGCGGCATCGGGCTCGGCATTGCCAGGGCGTTTGCCGGCGAAGGCGACAATGTCATCATCAACGGCTTCGGCGACAGGGATGAGATCGAGCAGATCCGGGCATCGCTCGACGCCTCCGGCCAGGGAACGATCCTCCATCATCCGGCCGACATGACCAGGCCGGCCGAGATCGCCGACCTGATCGGCACCGCTCAGGAAAAATTCGGCACCGTCGACGTGCTGGTCAACAATGCCGGCATCCAGCACGTCGCAAGGATTGAGGAGTTTGCGCCGGAAAAATGGGACCAGCTGATCGCCATTCTTCTGTCTTCCGCATTCCACACCATGCGTCATGCGATCCCGCTGATGAAGGCCTCGGGAAAAGGCCGCATCATCAACATCGCATCCGCCCATGGCCTTGTCGCCTCGCCGTTCAAATCGGCCTATGTCGCCGCCAAGCACGGCATCATGGGCCTGACCAAGACGGCAGCGCTGGAACTCGCGAGAGACCATATTACCGTCAATGCCATCTGCCCCGGTTTCGTTCTGACGCCATTGGTGGAAAAACAGATCCCTGACCAGGCCCGCGAAAAGGGTATCAGCGAAGATCAGGTGAAGGACGAGGTCCTGCTGAGGCTGCAAGCGACGAAGGATTTCGTCGGCATAGACGAGGTGGCGTCTGCCGCCCTCTACCTGGCCAGCGACGCTGCAAAGAACATCACCGGCACGCATATCTCCATCGACGGCGGCTGGACGGCGCAGTAGGATGTAAAGTCGACTCTGCTACGCGTTTGGCGATAGGGTTTGGAAATGCAAGTGAGAGGCTCGACGACTGCCGGCTCTCCACCTTCATCCCCGTGCCCTTAGGACTTTGCCCAAGGCATGTCACAGGGCCGAAGACGTATAGGCAAGCCGCGCCGGACCTCGAATACCAAGCCGGAAACGGCGGACGAAGGAGACAGATGAGTTCAGCAATCCACTTCATCCTCAACGGGGAAGACGTGATCCTTGGCGATTTTTCTCCAACGGATACGCTTCTCGACTATCTCCGTCTCGTGCGGCGGATGACGGGGACGAAGGAAGGATGCGCGGAAGGCGATTGCGGCGCCTGTACCGTGCTTGTCGGCCGCCTGACCGAACAGGGCCTGCGTTATGAAGGCGTCAATGCCTGCATCCGACTGATCGGCTCGCTGCACGGCACCCATATCGTCACCGTCGAACACCTGGCGGCAAAGGACGGTACGCTGCATCCGGTTCAGCAGGCGATGGTCGACTGTCACGGCTCGCAATGCGGCTTCTGCACACCGGGCTTCGTCATGTCGCTTTACGGCCTGTGGCTTTCCAACGAGGCGCCCTCACGACAGGACATCGAAAGCGCGTTACAGGGCAATCTCTGTCGCTGCACCGGCTACGAGCCGATCGTCAAGGCTGCCGAACAGGTGGCCCGCGACAGGCCGAGCTCGCTTTTCGATCCGCTGGAACGCGACCGCACCGAGGTCATGGCCAAGCTGTGGTCGCTGAGATCGGTCACCGAAACGATCGTGGTCGAAAAGCCCGGCGATACTGGCGTGATCGAGCGCAGCATCGTTCCGGCCTCCGTCGAGGCTTTTGCCGAGGCACTGTCGCAGGAGCCGACCGCCATCATCGTCGCCGGCGCCACCGATGTCGGCCTGTGGGTGACCAAGCAGATGCGCGCATTGAACCCGGTCATCTTCATCAATCACCTGAGCGAATTGCAGGCGATTTCCGTCGACGAGACCGGCCTCACCATCGGCGCCGGCGTCACCTATGCCGAAGCACATGGTTTCCTCGAAGCGGTCATTCCGGCCTTCGGCCCGCTGATCGACCGGATCGGCGGCGGCCAAGTCCGCAACATGGGCACGATCGGCGGCAATATCGCCAATGGCTCGCCGATCGGCGATACCCCGCCTCCGCTGATCGCGCTCGGCGCTACGCTGACCCTGCGGTCGCATTCAGGCCGTCGCACCATGCCGCTTGAAAACTACTTTCTCGCCTATGGCAAACAGGACCGCCTGCCGGGCGAATTCGTCGAGAAGATCTTCGTGCCGCGTCCGCACGAGGACAGCCATTTTTCCGTCTACAAGATCAGCAAGCGCCGTGACGAGGATATTTCCGCCCTTTGCGGTGCCTTCAACCTGACCCTCGACAGCGACGGCCATGTGGAGGAGATCCGCATCGCCTTCGGTGGCATGGCGGCGACCCCGAAACGCGCCACCCATGTCGAGGGAATGCTGACCGGAAAACCCTGGAACTGGAACACGATCTCCGCCGTCCGTGATGCCTTCGACGAGGATTACCAGCCGCTGACAGACTGGCGGGCGACCGCCGAGTACCGCATTCTGGCGGCGAAGAACCTGCTCACGCGATTTTTCCTGGAAACCGCCGGTGCACCGGTGCAGCTGGAACGGTTCGAGCCCGATTGGTCCGAACTGGAGGAGGCGTGATGATGATGAGCGCGATGTATCGTCCAGAGCCGCCCCTCACCTCGCCTCCACTCCGCTCGGCGCACCCTCTCCCCGTAAACGGGGCGAGGGAGACACGAGACGGCGCGGCATATCCCTTCTCCCCGTCAGAACGGGAAGAAGGTGGCGGCAGCCGGATGAGGGGCATTCGCAACACTGGGGGTCACCTCTGATGGACAAGACCTCCTTCGACGCAAAACCGGTCATCGACGGCCCGATGCATGTCTCGCTGAAACATGATTCAGCGCACAAGCATGTCACCGGAAGTGCTGAATATATCGACGATATTGCCGAACCGGTCGGCACGCTGCATGGCGGCCTCGGTCTCTCGGATCGGGCGCATGCACAAATCGTCTCGGTCGATCTCGATGCGGTGAGAAATGCCAAGGGCGTCGTCTGGGTGATGACGGCCGACGATATTCCCGGCGCAAACGACGTCGCCTCGACAGGCAAGCATGACGAGCCGCTGCTGGCGACCGATCTCGTCCAGTTTCACGGCCAGCCGATCTTTGCCGTTTTCGCCGAGACCCGCGATCAGGCCCGCCGGGCAGCAAGGCTGGCGAAAATCGAATATCGCGACCTGCCCCATTGGACCGATATCGACACCGCCCGCGACAACGGCGCTCCCGTCGTCACCGAACCGATGACATTGAGACGCGGCGAGCCGGAAACCGAGATCGAAAAACCGCCGCTTCGCATTCAGGCCTCGATGGTAATTGGCGGCCAGGAGCATTTTTATCTCGAAAGCCATATCGCGCTCGCCGTGCCCGGCGAAGACGAGGACGTGATCATCTGGTCTTCCACCCAGCACCCGAGCGAGGTGCAGCATATGGTGGCGCATGTTCTGGGCTGCTCCAACAACGCGATCGAGGTGAAGACACGCCGCATGGGCGGCGGTTTCGGCGGCAAGGAAACCCAGGGCAACCAGTTTGCAGCCCTCGCAGCGGTGGCGGCCAAGCGATTGAAGCGCGCGGTCAAGTTTAGACCTGACCGCGACGAGGACATGTCGATCACCGGCAAACGCCATGATTTCCGTGTCGATTACGACGTCGCCTTCGACGAGGAAGGCCTGATCCACGCCGTCGATGCCACCTATGCGGCGCGTTGCGGTTATTCCGCCGATCTCTCCGGCCCGGTCACCGACCGTGCGCTGTTCCATGCGGATTCCAGCTATTATTACCCGCATGTGCATCTCACCTCGCAGCCCCTGAAGACCCACACGGTCTCCAACACCGCATTCAGAGGTTTCGGCGGCCCGCAGGGCATGCTCGGCGCGGAACGGATGATCGAGGACATCGCCTATGCCGTTGGCAAGGATCCGCTGGAGGTTCGCAAACTGAATTTCTACGGCCAGCGCGGCTCCGGCCGCACCGTCACGCCCTATCATCAGGACATCCACGACAACGTGATTGCCCGTATCGTCGATGAACTGGAAACCTCGTCCGACTATCAGGCGCGCCGACAGGCGATCATCGAGTTCAACGAGACGAGCCCCGTCATCCGCAAGGGCATTGCGCTGACGCCGGTGAAATTCGGCATCTCCTTCACCATGACCGCCTACAATCAGGCCGGCGCGCTGGTCCATATCTACAATGACGGCTCGATCCACCTGAACCATGGTGGCACCGAAATGGGGCAAGGGCTCTACACCAAGGTGGCGCAGGTCGTGGCGGATTGTTTCCAGGTCGATATCGACCGGGTGAAGATCACCGCCACCACCACCGGCAAGGTGCCGAACACCTCTGCGACGGCCGCCTCATCCGGGTCGGACCTGAACGGCATGGCCGCCTATGACGCCTGCCGCCAGATCAAGGAGCGGCTGATCGATTTTGCCGCCCGCCAGTGGCAGGTCAATCGCGACAAGATCGAATTTTTGCCCAACCGCATCCGCATCGGCGGCGAGATCGTCCCTTTCGACACCTTCATCAAGGCCGCCTATTACGACCGCGTGCAACTGTCGGCGGCCGGTTTCTACAAGACCCCGAAAATCCATTGGGACCGCGCCGCCGGCCGCGGCCATCCCTTCTATTATTTCGCCTATGGCGCCTCCGTCTCGGAAGTCTCGATCGATACGCTGACCGGCGAATATATGGTCGACCGCACCGACATCCTGCACGATGTCGGCCGCTCGCTGAACCCGGTGCTCGACATCGGCCAGATCGAAGGCGCTTTTGTCCAGGGCATGGGCTGGCTGACGACCGAGGAATTGTGGTGGGATGCCAAGGGCAGGCTTCGCACCCACGCGCCTTCCACCTACAAGATCCCACTCGCTTCCGACCGGCCGAAAATCTTCAACGTCAAGCTGGCGGAATGGTCGGAAAATGCCGAACCGACCATCGGCCGCTCCAAGGCGGTCGGCGAACCGCCCTTCATGCTGGCGATCTCGGTTCTCGAAGCGATCTCCATGGCGGTGGCAAGCGTCGCCGATTATGCCGTCTGCCCAAGGCTGGATGCGCCGGCAACACCCGAACGGGTGCTGATGGCGGTCGAGCGGCTGAAGGCGATGGCAGCGGAAGGTCCGTCCGAACAGGAAACCCAGCCGTGACTTGATGCAATGGTCCGGCTCTCCACCTCAATCCTGTGACAAGCAAAGTGGCGAGGATAAAGGAGAAGGCAGTGACCATCACCATCCGCCCCGAAAACCTCGGCGAAGAAAACATCATTCACGACCTGACCCAGGTCGCTTTTGCGCCCATGTCCTACAGCGCCGGAAACGAAGGCGCGATCATCCGGACATTGAGGCAAGAGGGCAACCTGACGCTGTCGCTGGTCGCAGAGGAGGCTGGCACGATCATCGGCCATGTCGCCTTTTCCCCCATCGCCATCAACGGGCATTATTGTGACTGGTTCGGGCTGGGACCGATCTCCGTCAGGGCGGATCGGCAGAAACAGGGGATAGGCCGGGCATTGATACGCGAGGGGCTCGATCGGCTGAAATCCATGGGTGCCAGGGGATGCGCACTGATTGGCGAAACGGCCGTCTATCGCAGTTCCGGCTTTGAGAATGATCCCCTGCTCACCTATCAGGGCGTGCCGGACAGCTATGTCCTTCGCATCGTCTTTTCAGGCGATGCGCCGCACGGCACGCTGACATTTTCGCCGGGCTTTTACGCTAGGCAATGAAATCGGCGCTGCCCGGCGGTCAGGATGCCATGGCTTCCTGCCGCATCTCGGTTGCGACCAGCCGGTTGCGGCCATTGCGTTTGGCCTCGTAGAGCGCTCCATCGGCAACGGCGATCATGTCGGCAAAGTCGGCCTGCCCCGCAGCCGTTGCAACGCCGGCACTGACCGTGAAACTGGTCTGCGGATGCCCGTCCCATTCGAACACCGCAGCGGCAAAATTCGATCGGACCCGTTCGACCACGAGAGCCGCCTGTTCTTCGGCGGCACCTGGCAAAAACAGCACGAATTCCTCGCCGCCCCATCGCCCGGCAATATCGTTTGCCCGGATGGAACTGCGCAACACCTCGGAAAACTGAGAGATCACCTCGTCGCCTGCATCATGGCCGAACCGGTCGTTGACACCCTTGAAATTGTCGAGGTCGAAGATCGTCATCGACGAAAAACCTTCGATGTCCCGCGCCATGTCATGCAGCACATTGGCGCGGAAGGCACGCCGGTTGAACAGGCCGCTCAGGCTGTCGGTTTCCGCCAGCCGCTTGAGGTCGTTCTGGTAGCGCACATGGTCGGATATATCTCGCACCACCGCCACCATCATCGGCGCACCGGCGGCCGAGGTTCGGAGAATGGTGATCCCGAGATTGATTTCGCTGCCGTTCGAATGGCGCCCGACAATGGTCGCGCTCCGCTGACCCATATAGCGGGCTTCGGAGTGTCCCGACTGGAACCCGGACACGAGCTTCTGATGAAAACCGTGAACCCGTTCCGGCAACAGCACTTCCAGCGGCTTGTCCAGTAATTCTCCGGTATTCCAGCCAAAGATACTTTCTGCCGCCGGATTGCACAGCCGGATAATCCCATGATCATCGATGCCGATAATGCCATCGGCGATTTCGAAGACGATCTTCCGATAGATATCCTGGGAGGCCGGAATGAGCGAAGCAATCGCTGCTCTCTTGGTCATAGTATCCCGTCACACATTCGAAGGTCGCTCAACAACTAACAATCGTCAATTCTCAGGATTTGAATATCTATGCGGAAATAGCTGATATTATTTTAATAAAAAACACATCTTGCGCGAGAAATACATGCGGTTGCTCGCGCGCCGGAAATGCTTGAATCGGGATGATGCGGGGCCGGCGGCGGGATGTTATCATCGCCGACATGTCCGAACTTGGCCTGTCAGAATTCCTTGCCCGCCATAGATGCATCCTCGTCGAACTTGTGGAAGTCCGGGGCTCGGCACCGCGTGAGGCCGGTACCTTCATGCTGGTGACGGACGAGCTGATCTGGGGAACGATCGGCGGCGGCCAGTTCGAATACATGGCGATAGACAATGCCCGCACTCTGCTTGAAGGCCGCGGCGAAACTTTCATGGACATTCCGCTCGGCCCTGAAATCGGCCAGTGTTGCGGCGGACGCACGCGGCTTTCCTTCACGCCCGTGACGCCGCAGACAGCAGCCACACTCGAAAGGCGGCTTGGCTATGAGCGGGACGCGCGCCCTGCGGTTTTTCTGTTCGGCGCCGGCCATGTGGGCCTCGCACTGGCAAAAGCGCTTGCCCCCCTGCCCTTTGCCGTCACCGTGGTGGAAACCAGACAGGCAGAGCTTGGCAACCTGCCGGACACCATGGCGCGGCGCCTCGTTGCCATGCCGGAAGCCTGCATCGCGGATATTCCGGCAGGCGGCGCAGCCGTAATCCTCACCCATGACCACGCGCTGGATTTCCTGATCGCCGAACGGGCGCTGGCCCGCTCCGATCTCGCCTATATCGGCATGATCGGATCGGCCACCAAGCGGGCGACATTTTCGCACTGGCTGGCACGGCAGAAAGGCGAGGATCCGGCAGAAGGCGGCAGTGCTGCGATGATGGCGCGTCTCGTCTTGCCGATCGGCGGAACGGCTGTGAAGGACAAGCGTCCGGAAGTGATCGCCGCACTGGTCGCTGCGGAACTTCTGCAAAAAGTGCCGCTCAGCCTGCCGCAAAGACAATCAGAGCGGCAGGTCGCGGGCGGCTGATCGGCGTTTCTCCTGCCAAAATCTCTCGGCGCGGTCCGGCCGCGATGCATCAAGCCCGACATCCGCGCGCAACGCCTCCGGCAGGCCCGCCACATCCACACGGCCTCTATCGAACAGCCGCCGGAAAAAGCTGGCAATACGCCGTGCAAGGCTCCGCCTTGAAAGCGGCGGGAAAGACTGAACGGCAGGCATGGAAGAGCTATTTGCGGACAGCATGGTCTGCTCCACATTGGATGTTGATAATGGTTGAGTAAGTTCACCAATGCCGTCGATTGCGGGAAAACTCCAATTCGAATATTGTCGGCTGCGATAAAGAGAACTTATCGCCGAAAGCATCCCGATGAAGTTGTCACGCCAGTTTCCGCTCAATGCGCTGAGGGTTTTCGAAGCCGTCGCGAGGCTGCGGAACTTCACGCGCGCCGGCGAGGAACTCGGCATGACGCAGACCGCCGTCACCTACCAGATCAAGCTTCTGGAAGACTATCTGGGCGACGCGGTGTTCATCCGCAGACCACGCGATCTGCAATTAACCGAGACGGGCCTCAGCCTGTTGCCGAACGTCACCGAGGCATTTTCGCTTCTGTCGGAAGCGGTGACAGCAGCGCGCGGCACGACCGAAGAAACCCTCGACATCCAGTCACCACCGACCTTCGCTTCGCACTGGCTGGCAAGACGTCTCGGCGAATTCCAGCTGGAACATTCCAATATCGCCGTGCGGCTGGTGCGTGGCGGCACTCCTGACCTGGATTATCCGCCGCCCGCCGATGTCGGCATCCGCATCGGGGCAAACCCCTGGAATGGATTGATCTGCCATCCGATCCTGCGCCTGACCTATACGCCGATGCTCCATCCCCGCCTTGCCGAAAGCGTCGGCGGCATTCATGAACCCGGCGACCTGACGAAATTGCCCTGGATCTCGAACGGCAAGGGCTTCTGGCAGGACTGGTTCCGCGCCGCCGGCATCGAGCCGAAAGGTGCCGTCAGGCAAATGAACCTCGACACAGCCGGGGCACTCGATCTGGAAGCCAATGCCGCGATTGCCGGCCATGGCGTTGCGATGCTCAGCCCTTTCCTGTTCGACGCCGATATCGCATCGGGCCGGCTCATCCAGCCTTTCGACATCTGCCTCGGTGACAGCAAGACCTACTGGCTTTGCTATTCGCCGGCGCGCAAGAACGCCGCCAAGGTGAAGGCTTTCACCACCTGGATACAGCAAGCTCTGGCGCGCGACCTCGAACGACAGCTGAAGCCGACGGCGACGCTGGCGGACTGACCGGCGTCACAACCAGCGCGGCGGCTGGTCGATCATGCCCCATGCGTCGGATCGCATGTCGCGCCTCACCGTGCTCGGCGAAATACGCCCGTCGGCGATACCAAGATCGCAGCGTTCATGTTCACTCAACGCTTCTGCATCCATGTCGATAACGCCGTCACCACCGGCTCCTGATTCAGACGGATGTGCAATTTTGTTCGTCAGGCGCAAAAGCCCGCTGCGCAAACCATGCATCATGGCCGCATCTCCCTGATCTCACCATCACTGAATTGATGTCTATGCTTGCAGGATGCAGCCGTTTATGCTGCGTTTCCAACAAAACGTCCGTCTGCATGCATAAAGAGAATTGATCCATGAAGATGTCGAGGCAATTCCCGCTGAACAGCCTGCGGGTGTTCGAGGCTGCATCCCGGCAGCTGAGTTTCACCAAGGCCGGCGAAGAGCTGGGCCTGACCCAGACGGCCGTCAGCTATCAGATCAAGCTTCTCGAAGACACGCTCGGGGAACAGCTCTTTCTGCGCCGGCCGCGGCAGGTGACACTGACGGATGCCGGTGCGAGACTGGCGCCGAAAATATCCGAAGCCTTCGGCCTGATGGATGAGGCGCTCGCCGGCACGAAGGACCAGTCGGACAGCACGCTGATCATCCACACGACGGCGACCTTTGCCGCACGCTGGCTGGCACATCACCTCGGCACGTTCCAGCTGGACAATCCGGGCATCGCGGTGCGGCTGGAAACCTCGCAGGAAATGGTGGATTTCAGCCGCACGGAAGCCGATGTGGCGATCCGCAGCGGCAGCGGCTTATGGCCGGGGCTGAAGTCGCATTTTCTGATGAAGAGCGATTTCACCCCGATGCTGAGCCCGGCGCTGGCGCAGACCATCGGCGGCGTGCACCAGCCGGCCGACATTCTCAAGCTCCGGATCATCGATCCCGGCGACATCTGGTGGCCGCTCTGGTTTGACGCCGCCGGCCTTCCCGACATCGATCTCGGTGGCCGTCCGATCAGCCGTTACGGCGCGCAGGCTTTCGAGGCGGCGGCCGCGATCGCCGGCCAGGGAGTGGCAATCCTCAAGCCGGAATTTTATGCCGATGACGTGGCGCTCGGCCGTCTCATCCAGCCCTTCGAACTGCGGGCGACGGATGGCAGCGACTATTGGCTCGCCTACCCGCAGGCACGCCGGCAGTCGAACAAAATCCGCGCCTTTCGCGATTTCATGCGCAAGACGATGCCGACGTTCCGGGACTGATGTCGTCGGTGAAGCGGCTCAGTAGCTCATGTCAGGAGCGTAAAAGCAGCGCAGCGTGTCTTCCGTCGGATAGAGGCAGAGATGATATTCCTCGTCCTTCGAGCGCCGCGCCTCGCTCTGCGGCATGGTGAAGTGATGCGGCTTGGTGATCAGCCGGTGGTCGCCGGGCGCCAGCGAGATCTCGTAGCCCTGATTGGTGACCTTGACGTTGCGGGTCGAGATCATCTGGCAGTCGCCGCTTTTGCTGTCGCCATTGCAGCAGTAGCCGTCATATTTCCACGTCACGCCATTGGCGCTGTGGGCCTCATGCGCGGCGACGGACGTGATCCCGCCGCCGGTTACAAACGCAATCATCGCACCTGCAAGAATGCATCGCCTGTCTATGGGCATCAGCCTGTTCTCCGTTGATGGATGCCATCACCGGCAGCGTGCCTGACGCAATACTCCGAACACCGCCGGTTGAATTTGCACTCGCTACAATAGCCGAGTCGCCTTAGCCGGCTAAGCCCGGATTGATGCGATGCACAATTATCTTTGTTAGATCATGCTTATATCGGATGCGTGGCGCGTGAACGCCGGGACGCTTTGCCGGGTTCCATCCCGGGAACAAAATCCACCGCGCATGGCAAGAAGCCGTTCCCGACTGCCGCAATCGACGCTGAGCAAGAGTTGAATTCCGGTGATCGACCACATCTCCTATTCTTCGCAGATACGAAGGGAAGGAACGCCAATGCTCGTCCGCTGGTACACGATCGTGACGCTCGTCCTGCTCATGGCCGGCAGCTTCGCCCAGGCGCAGGATCACGCACAGGATCAGGAGCGCAAGGCGGAGGGATCGTCGATATTCGATCTTCTTCCGAAAGACGCGTCGAGCCAGCACCTGCTGGCGACGCCGGCAGGTGATATCCACTACACCGCGACAGCCGGGACGATGGATCTGTTCGGCCAGACCGGCGCGCGCAATGCAAAGATCTTCTACACCGCCTACACGGTGGCCGGCGGTGAGGTTCACCGCCCGCTGACCTTCGTGTTTAACGGAGGTCCGGGAGCAGCCTCTGCCTATCTTCACCTCGGCCTGATCGGGCCGAAAGTCGCGGATATCGGCAGTGGAAAAGGCGACGGCACCACCCCCACGCTTGAAGACAATCCAGAGAGCTGGATCGGTTTTACCGACCTTGTTTTCGTCGATCCAGTCGGCACCGGCTGGAGCCGCGCCGCACCCGATGCCCAGAACGCATTTTACGGCGTGCGGCAGGATGCCGAAAGCCTCGCCAAGTTCATCGCTCTTTATACCCGCAAGAACGATCGTCTCTCCTCCCCCAAATATCTCGTCGGTGAAAGTTACGGCGGTTTCCGCTCGGCAAAACTCGCCAAGGCCCTGAAGGATAGTCAGGGCATCCTGGTATCCGGCATCATCATGGTTTCACCGATGATCGACGGCGGCTTTCTGACGACCGCCGATACGGATCCCGTCACCGCCGCACTCCAGCTGCCGTCGCTGGCCGCAGCCGAACTGGAGCGGACGGGGGCATTTTCGGCAGACAAGGTAAGCGAAGCCGAAGCCTATGCGATGAGCACCTATCTGGTGGCTCTTGCCGGCGCACCGCCATCCGGGCCGCAGGCAGAGGCACTCTATGCCCGCGTCGCCTCGCTGACGGGATTGCCCAGGGATGTCGTGTCCCGCACCCGCGGTTTTGTCAGCTCCGTCTATCGAAAGCAGTCTGCCGGAGACGGTCAGGTCGTCAGCCTTTATGACGGTGCCGACATGTCGGTCGATGCCTATCCCGAGCGCACCAACGTCATCAACGACGATTCCATTCTGGACGGATATACCCGCGCCTATGGCCCGCTGTTTGCCGCCTATGCCAGGAACGACCTGCATTTCGACACCGACATGACCTACACCCTGCTGAATGGCGAGGTGAACCGCCAATGGGACTGGGACGGACGAAGAGCGGATGCCAACGCCTCCGATGACCTGCGCGATCTCCTCTCCGTCATTCCCTCCTTCCGCCTAGCGGTCCTACATGGCTACAGTGACATACTGACACCCTACGGGGTGTCGAAATTTATCCTCAACCATCTGCCGGAACCGCTGGCCCGCGACCGCACCGAATTGAGGCTCTATCGCGGCGGCCACATGTTCTACAGCGACCCCGGTTCGCGACGACAGGCAAGCGAAGACATGCGGTCGTTTTACGGAGCGGCGGCACCGGTTCGGGCAGAGCGACCGCGCGGCTGAGGCCGCAGCCGGCCGCGTGATGCGCACTTGTGCCGTCCTGCGTCCACCTGCCTCTTCCCTCGCCCCGTTTTTTTCCCCAGAGTGATGAATCGGGGAATAAAAACGGGAATAGCCGAATGTATGAATATGCCGTCGCCTGGGAATGGCTGAGCTTTGCGGTGCGTTGGTTCCATTTGATCACAGCGGTCGCCTGGATCGGCTCGTCCTTCTATTTCATCGCACTCGATCTCGGGCTGGTGAAGCGCCCGCATCTGCCGCCGGGCGCCTATGGCGAGGAATGGCAGGTTCATGGCGGCGGCTTCTACCATATCCAGAAATATCTGGTCGCACCCGCCCAGATGCCCGAACACCTGACCTGGTTCAAATACGAGAGCTATTTCACCTGGCTTTCCGGTTTCCTGATGCTCTGCGTCGTCTATTACGGCGGCGCCGATCTTTTCCTCATCGACCGTTCGGTGATGGATCTCGAACCCTGGCAGGCGATCTGTCTGTCGCTCGCCTCGCTGGCCATCGGATGGCTGTTCTACGACCAGCTGTGCAAGTCGAGGCTCGGCAACAACACCTGGGGGCTGATGATCCTGCTTTATGTGGCGCTTGTCGCTATGGCCTGGGGTTACACGCAGGTGTTTACCGGCCGCGCCGCCTTCCTGCATCTCGGCGCCTTCACCGCCACGATCATGTCGGCCAATGTCTTCATGATCATCATTCCCAACCAGAAGATCGTCGTCGCCGACCTGATCGCCGGCCGGACGCCGGATGCCAAATACGGCCGCATCGCCAAGCAGCGCTCGCTGCACAACAACTACCTGACGCTGCCGGTCATCTTCTTCATGCTGTCGAACCACTATCCGCTGGCCTTTGCCACCCAGTTCAACTGGGTGATCGCGGCATTGGTCTTCCTGATGGGGGTCACGATCAGGCACTGGTTCAACACCACCCATGCCCGCAAGGGCAAACCGACCTGGACCTGGCTGGTGACCGTGATCCTGTTCATCCTGATCATCTGGCTGTCGACCGTGCCGAAGGTGCTGACCGGTGAAACCGAGGTGTCGATGTCGCCGATGAGCCGAAAATTCGCTGCAAACGAACATTTCGGCGCAGCCCGCGATCTCGTCATGGCCCGTTGTTCGATGTGCCATGCGGCGGAACCGGTCTGGGACGGCGTGCCCTTCCCGCCGAAATCGGTAAAGCTTGAGACCGATGCCGAGATTGCCAGCCATGCGCGGGAAATCTATATCCAGGCAGGCAGAAGCCATGCCATGCCGCCGGGCAACGTCACCGATCTGACGCTGGACGAGAGGAAACTGCTCGTTGCGTGGTATGAAAGCGCCGTTGCCTCGAAATAATACCAACCTCGACAAGGTTCTCATGACAGCCACCCTGATCCGCGGACGTCTTCTGTCCTTCAAGCGCATGCCGCAATCGCTCACCGACAGCGACAGCTATCTCTACGAGCATGACGGCGCGCTGCTGATCGGTGGCGACGGAAAGATCAAGGCGGCCGGTGATTATGCGGCAGTGAGTGCCGATGCGGCTGACGATGTGACCGAGATCGACCACCGCCCGCATCTGATCCTGCCCGGCTTCATCGATTGCCATGTGCATTTCCCGCAGATGCAGGTGATCGCGTCCTATGCCGCGAACCTTCTCGAATGGCTGAACACCTATACCTTCCCGGAGGAATGCCGTTTCGTCGAAAGTGACCATGCGACCCGCATCGCCACGCATTTCTACGACGAATTCCTGCGTCAGGGCACGACGACGGCCGTCGCCTATTGCTCCGTCCACAAGACCTCAGCCGACGCCTTTTTCGCCGAAGCCATCAAGCGCAACATGTGCATGGTCGGCGGCAAGGTGATGATGGATCGCAACGCCCCGCAGGGCCTGCTCGACACGCCCGAAATGGGTTATGACGAGACCCGTCAGGTGATCGCCGACTGGCACGGCAAAGGCCGCAACCACGTCGCCATCACGCCGCGCTTCGCCATCACCTCGACGCCGGGGCAAATGAAGGCAGTCCAGGCGCTGGCGGAAGAGTTTCCAGACCTGTTTATCCAGACCCACCTGTCGGAAAACCACGACGAGATCCGCTACACCTGCGAGCTCTATCCGGAAGCAACCGACTATACCGATATCTATGCCCGTTATGGCCTGCTCGGAAACAAGACCCTGCTCGGCCACGCCATCCATCTTTCGGAGCGCGAGATCGATGCGCTGTCGGAGGCAGGTGCGGTCGCGGTCCACTGCCCGACCTCCAATCTTTTCCTCGGCTCCGGCCTCTTCCCGATGAAACAGCTGATGCGGCGTGAAAAGCCGCTGCGCGTCTCGGTCGCCACCGACATCGGCGGCGGCTCCAGCTATTCGATGCTGAAGACCATGGACGAGGCCTACAAGATCCAGCAATTGCTGGGCGAACGGCTGAACCCGCTCGAAAGCTTCTACCTGATGACCAGAGGCAATGCAGAGGCGCTGTCGATGCAGGACGATATCGGCACGCTGGATATCGGCTCGACCGCCGATCTCGTCATCCTCGATGCCGCGCCGACGCCCGCGATGAAGCTGCGCATGGAGACGATCAACACATTGCCGGAAGAGCTTTTCCTGCTGCAAACCATGGGCGACGACCGCGCCGTGGTCGAAACCTACGTGGCCGGAAAGCCGATGAAGACCGGGCTGTCGCGCTAGCGACAGCCTCTCCCAACGCCTCGAATAAAAAAGTATGATAAATTGCCGCGCGACGTTTCCGCGTTGTGCAATCATTAACCGTCTCGGGCGCAGTCTGGATTGAAGCAGAGAAATCTTCTCTTCGCTATGACAGCGGCTGCCCACCTGCCATTCATTCAGATCCCACAATTTGCTCAGTCCGGAGCAGAGATCCAGGGTTAAGACCGACATTTATGCTGCATGGGGTTTGCTGCCCTGTTCGGCACGATAGCGGCATGTCCGCAAAGCACGGCCTGCAGCTCACTCTCGGCTTCGATTTGGAAACCGTCCGAGAACCCAGATGACATTTTTAAAGAATGCGAGCATCCGAGCGAAAATTCTGTCGCTCATCATCCCGATCTGCCTTATCGCGATCGGATCCTCCCTTTATCTGTCCGGCGAATTCAAACACGCGGATTCGCTTTACGGCAGTTTCATTGCCAACGACAACCAGGCCGAAGTCGATCTGGTTGCCTCGACGAGAAGCCTCGTCGCAACCGGTTATTCCGCTTATCAGCTGGTGACGCGCAGCCAGACGGTTCCGCCCGAAGACATCGCAAAAAGCTTCTATAAGGAAAGCACGACCAGCCTGGTCGGCCGGATTGAACAGGCCAAGAAGGGCAGCCCCGAATACGGCGACTTGCTCGACGCTTTCGCAGTGCGCGCGAAACAGGTCGTTGCCCAGACCGACGCCGCCCTCAAGCCGGGACTGGATGCGGCAGAGTCCAGAGAGGCATTGGCCAAGGCAGACGCACTGATCCAGCCGCTGCTGGCCGACATGCGAAACCTGACGACCAAGATGAAGGACAATATCCATCTGCGCTCCGATGAACTCGCGGGACGGACCAATTCCACCATTCTGTTGTCGCTGACCGGTCTCGGCCTGCTCTTCGTGGTGATGATCGCGGCGGCACTTTTCGTTTCCTCGCGTGGCATCACCACACCGATCGCAAAGCTGCGCGGGCGCATGGTATCGCTCGCCGGCGGCGAGACCGAGACCGCCGTGGACGGCCTCGACCGCAAGGACGAAGTCGGCCAGATGGCAGCCGCAGTCGCCGTCTTCCGTGACAACGCCATCGAACGTTCCCGCCTGGAACGCGAGGCCGACAACAGCCGCTCGCTTTCCGAGCGCGAACGCCACGAGCGGGAAGCCCAGAAGGCGAAGGAAGCCGCCGATACCGGCTTTGCCGTCGAACAGCTCGCCACCGCCCTCGACCGTCTGGCCGGCGGAGACGTCGCTTACCGCATCGCCAGCAGCTTCGCTCCCCAGCTTGATACCCTGCGCTCGAACTTCAACGGTTCGGCCGCCAATCTCGAAGACGCACTGCGTGCCGTCGGCGACAATGCCCGTGGCATCGATGCCGGCGCAAACGAGATCCGCCAGTCGGCCGATCAGCTCGCCAAGCGCACAGAACAGCAGGCCGCATCGGTCGAGGAAACCGCAGCCGCGCTGGAAGAGATCACCACGACGGTGAAGGATGCCAGCATTCGTGCGGAGGAAGTCGGCAAGCTGGTGGGCAAGACCCGTCAGGGTGCCGAGCGTTCCGGCAGCATCGTCGAGAACGCCATCACCGCCATGCAGGAGATCGAGCGCTCGTCGGCCGAGATTACCAGCATTATCGGCGTCATCGACGACATCGCCTTCCAGACCAACCTGCTGGCACTCAACGCAGGCGTTGAGGCCGCCCGCGCCGGTGATGCCGGCAAGGGTTTCGCAGTCGTTGCCCAGGAAGTCCGCGAACTGGCCCAGCGCTCGGCCAGCGCCGCCAAGGAGATCAAGACGCTGATCAGTACATCCGGCGAGCATGTTCGTTCAGGCGTCGAACTGGTCGGCGAAACCGGTGCTGCGCTGAAGGTCATCGTCGCTGAAGTGCAGGACATCAACCGCCATGTGGATGCCATCGTCGAATCGTCGCGCGAACAGTCGGTCGGTCTCCAGGAGATCAATCTCGCCGTCAACACGATGGACCAGAGCACCCAGCAGAATGCAGCAATGGTGGAGGAATCCACTGCTGCCAGCCACCGCCTGGCCGGCGAGGCGAAGGCCCTGAACGGGCTTCTGGCGCGCTTCAATATCGGGCGCAATCCCTCGGCCGTCCAGCCTGCCTCGCCAGCGTTAAGACCGGTGGCCTCGCCGGCGAGATCGCTTGGCAACAAGCTTGCTGCCGCATTCGGCGGAGGTGCAGCCGTTGCACAACCGGCAGCTTGGGAAGACTTCTAAGTAGGCTTTCAGCCATATCTCAAACAGGAAACGGGCGGCATTTGCCGTCCGTTTCTTTTGAACCGATGGCGACAGGATCGCGTGCTGAAGCTGGCGGTCCACATCGCAGAAAAGACCAACCCGAGCCAGGCCCAATCTATCGGCCCTCCCCCCTGCAGAAGCGTCTCACGCCGTCCCTGATCGCGTCCGTCACCGCGCGGATTATCGGGGCATCGCGAATGTCGGAATGAACAACAAGCCAGATATCGCGCAGGACCGGTTGTTCCTCGGCAATCGCCACCACCAGCCCATCGTTCGGACCAATGAAAAAATCCGGCAGGATGGCGATACCGCCACCGGCGCTGGCGGCGGCACGCTGGAATTCCAATGTCGAGGCCCTGATGCCGATCCTCCGCTCACCGGCGATCTCGACCAGCCTGCGATGCTGCGGCGAAGCTTCCATATCGGCGCCGTAAGTTATGAAGCTCCATTCCCGTTCCGGTGTGCCGGCAAGATAGGAAGGCGATGCGTAGACGTTGAAGGCGACACCGCCGATGCGCATCACGGTCAGGTCGCCCTGCTCCGGGCGGTTAAGCCTGATGGCGACATCCGCCTCACGCCGGCTGAGTGAGGCATAACGCTTCTCCCCGACGACGGAGATCTCGATCTCCGGATGACGCTGGCGCAATTCGGCAATCGGCCCGGGCAGAAGGACATTCGAGAGCGCCGGCGGTGCGCTGATCCTCACGGTGCCGGCCAGTCGGTCCTGCGACAGTGCCGCCTGGCTGATCGCCAGCGCCTGCTCTTCCATCTGCCGTGCCATGGCGGCGATGCGCTCACCCTCGCGCGTCAGTTCGATCCGGCGGCCACGCCGATCGATCAGCCTCGTCTGCAGCTGCTCTTCCAGCAATGCCACCCGTCGGCTGACCGTCGCATGCTCGACGCCGAGGGCGCGGGCCGCCCCCAGCAGCGTGCCCCGGCTTGAAAGAGCGAGGAAATAACGGAGATTTTCCCAATCCAGCATTGTTCATTTTTTCCCATTTGCTGCGAAATTATAGGGAATTTTCAAACAACACAGAAGCCGTGATGATTGTTGCATGTTTCAATCACGGAGAATGAAGATGAAGGACATTATTGTCCGTCTGGCTGCCTGTGGCGGCACCGAAAACCTGCAGCATTCCGATCTGCCGCAACTGCACCCGCAGGAAAACGAGATCGTCATCAGGCAGAAGGCGATCGGCATGAATTTTCTCGATATCTACCATCGCAAGGGCATCTATCCTCTGCCGGCCTATCCCGCCGCCATAGGTGTCGAGGCGGCCGGGGTCGTTGAGGCCATCGGACAGGCGGTGAACGGACTGAAGGTCGGCGATCGGGTGGCCTATGCGACGAGCATCGGCGCCTATGCGTCCGCACGGACGATCGTTTCCGAAAAGGTCGTGGTGCTGCCAGACGCAATCGGCTTCGACACCGCCGCTTCATCGCTGCTCAAGGGCATGACGGCCTACATGCTTCTGCACAAGACCTACCCCGTCACCGCAGGAACGGTCATTCTGGTGCATGCCGCGGCCGGAGGGCTCGGCACGATGCTGGTCCGCTGGGCAAAACATCTCGGCGCAACGGTGATCGGGACCGTCAGTTCGCCGGCGAAAGCGGAAGTCGCACACGCCGCTGGCACCGACCATCTCGTCCTGGGACGTGATGCCGATATCGTCTCTGAAGTCCGGGCTCTGACCGGCGGTCGTGGCGTCGACGTCGCCTATGATGGTATCGGTAGCAGCATGCTTGCCCACAGCATCGACTGCGTCCGACCATTCGGCACCATAGCCTCCATCGGACAGGCTGGCGGCTCGATCCCGCCGATCGCCATCGAGACATTGCGGCCGGGAAAATCGCTGTCGCTGCCCAGTATCATGGCTTACGCGACCGATACCGCGAATTACCGCGAAGCCGCGGAGGCGGCACTGGAGGCCATGCGACATGGCATTGTCGCAACCATCGCCGAAGAGTTTCCGCTGCAGCAGGCGGCCGAAGCTCATGCCCTGCTGGAAAGCGGCCGGGCCACAGGCAGTCTGCTGCTGATCCCCTGACATCAGACGCCGGCAATTGCGGAGACCCGCAAACATGCCTCCCGCCCACGCTTTCCGCTGGCATGGCGGCTTGGATATGCTACCTCTCGAAACGCAATTTCAGGAGGAACCTTGCATCATGTCCAAGCCGCTCACCATCGCCGATCTGAAGACAATGGCCCGCCGCCGTGTGCCGAAAATGTTCTTCGATTATGCCGATAGCGGCGCATGGACGGAGGGCACCTACCGCGCCAACGAGGATGATTTTTCGAAGATCAAGCTGCGCCAGCGGGTACTGGTCGACATGACCAACCGGTCCCTCGCCACGACCATGGTCGGACAGGATGTCTCCATGCCGGTAGCGCTGGCGCCGACCGGCCTGACCGGCATGCAGCATGCCGATGGCGAGATGCTGGCGGCAAAGGCCGCCGAGGAATTCGGCGTGCCTTTCACGCTGTCGACGATGAGCATATGCTCGATCGAGGATGTCAGGTCGGTGACGTCAAAGCCCTTCTGGTTCCAGCTGTATGTGATGAAGGATCGCGGTTTCATCGAACGACTGATCGGCCGCGCCAAGGCGGCCGGCTGCTCGGCGCTCGTCGTCACCGCCGACCTGCAGATTTTGGGCCAGCGCCACAAGGATCTGCGCAACGGCCTCTCCGCACCGCCGAAATGGACGCTGAACAGCGCCCTGCAGCTGGCAACCAAACCCTTCTGGTGCATGGACATGCTGCAGACCAAGCGTCGCGGTTTCGGCAATATTGTCGGCCATGCCAGCAACGTCTCCGATCTGTCGTCGCTGTCGGCCTGGACGGCCGAACAGTTCGACCCGCAGCTGTCCTGGGACGATATCCGCTGGATCAAGGACATGTGGGGCGGCAAGCTCATCATCAAGGGCATACTGGACGAGGACGATGCCCGCGCCGCCGCCGATACCGGTGCCGATGCGCTGATCGTCTCCAACCATGGCGGCCGCCAGCTCGATGGCGCTCCCTCCTCGATCTCGATGCTGCCGAAAATCGTCGATGCGGTCGGTGACCGGCTGGAAGTGCATTTCGATGGCGGCATCCGCTCCGGCCAGGACGTGCTGAAGGCGGTCGCACTCGGCGCCAAGGGCACCTATATCGGCCGCCCCTTCCTTTATGGCCTCGGCGCCATGGGCAAGCCGGGCGTCACCACGGCGCTGGAGATCATCCGCAAGGAGATGGACATCACCATGGCCCTTTGCGGCAAGCGTGACATCGCCGACTGCGGCAAGAACATCATCGCCGCCACGCCGTTCTGATTTAAAGAAATCATGGCGGCCGGCCTTGTTCGCCGGCCGCCATTGCCAACCGGAAAGGCGCAGCACGCTATGGACGGCATGCGGAAATCTTCCTGGCCGGCACCATTCAAAACGCCGTTATGGGCCGCGCTGGTCGCGCTCGGTGCCGCGCTTTCGCCCGGCGTCACCAGCGCTACCGAGCAGAAAGGCCGGTCGGAATGCCTTTATGAGCGATCATCCGGCAGTCAGCCGATCTGCATTCGCAAGCAGTTCTTCAACGCCGATCTCTGCCGCACGATCGAAATATTTGCCGATGCTCACGCCCTTCCAGCCGATTTTTTCGCCCGCCTGATCTGGCGGGAAAGCCTGTTTCGCCCGGAGGCGATCAGTCACAAGGGAGCAGAAGGCATCGCCCAGTTCATGCCCGAGACGGCAAGAAGGCGCGGCCTCGGCAACAGCTTCGACGTCATCGAGGCGCTGGATGCGTCGGCCGCCTATCTGAACGAGCTGACGCGCCGTTTCGGCAATTTCGGTTTTGCCGCTGCGGCCTATAATGCCGGCGAGAATGGCCTTGCCCGCTTCCTTTCTGCCGGACGGCTACCGATAGAAACGAGGGATTATGTCTTTGCCATCACCGGCACGCTTGTCGAGACCTGGCGCGACAGCCCGCCCGCAGTCGCCGCTCCCGCTCTGGATGACACGACCTCATTCCATGATGCATGTACGACACTGGCGGACACCCGCCGGATGAACGAGCCGGTACTTGCCGGTTCCGCCGACTGGGCGCCCTGGGGCGTTCAACTGGCCGCCCATTATCGCCCGATCATCGTCGACCGGTTATTCACCCGCGCCATCGGCAGCCTGCCGGCGCCGTTGAACGAGGAGCGCGCCCTGATCGTCAGGCAACGCGGCGGCAATTTCGGCAACCGGCCACGATATGCCGCACGGATCGGACGAGAAACCCGCCCGGAGGCCATAAAACTTTGCGCTGCGATCAAGGCGTCCGGGGTGCCTTGCACCGTCTTTCGCAACAGATAGGGGCATCCTTCGTGATGATCACGAGCGCCCGCCATACCGGCCTCAGGTCCGGGGTCAGCGTAGAGCAGTTGCAGCAAAACTGCGCGGCGGTTTTGCGTCCGGAACGACGCCGGATCATATGGAGAATTCAATTCCGCTTTTCGAAGAAATGCGGAATCGAATTAACCGCACCAGCCGCCCTTGCCTGCGCCCGGTCGTTTCGCCAACCCTTCATTGACCAGCACGTCGGCCAGTGAGCGGCCGTTGCGGGTGACATCGCGCAACTGATGGCCTTCGACCTCGGCGTCATTGCCTTTCCAGCTCACCAGGTCGAACGGACCGGAATCGAGGAAGGCACGGACGCGCAGCTTGGCGTCGCTCGCCTTGATCCGTTCGGCCTCGCAATGCGGCTTGCTGATATTCGGCACCTCGATGCCGACAAGGCGGATCTTCTGGCCATGGACAACGAAACGGTCGGCCGCCACGACACAATCGTCCTGCTTGGCTGTACCGCAGAGGAAAAACTTCGCCTGATAGGCGCCGGCTGCTGCCGGGCCGTTATTAGCTTCGCCGGGCCGCGCAGGCGCCGATTGCGCCACGACATCAAGGCCCGGCTTGCCGACCGGTGCCGGCGGGATGATCGCCGCGGTCTGGGTCTGGTCGGGAGGGCCGACGGGACGCGGCGGAACGGGTGTCGGCAGGCGAACCAACTGCCCTTCCTGCGGTTTTGTCGGTGCAGACCGCTCGCGCTGCGGCTCCCGGGCGGCCGTATGTGCCGGTTTTTCGGACGTCAGGCTGGCAACGAATCGGCGGGCTGGGGCAAAATTGTCGTAGGCCGCAACCCCGCCGCCAATGGCGACGAGAGCCACCACCCACGGCATGAGCGAGGATCCGGATTTTGCCGGAGCACGTTTGCCGCCATTCCGCCTGGTAGCTGTTTTTTTACGTGCCTGAGCCATGGAATCATCCCCTGTCGAATCGTAGAGGAGTATCGGGGCTAAGCCTTGCCGAATGGTTTCCAGACCGCTCCATCGCCGGATGGTCCAGGGATTATCACACCCGCCCCGTCGCCAGCGCGGATGCCCATTCGGGGCGGCCGTTATCTGCAGCAAGTCTCGACATGGCCATGTGATCGTAGGCGACATTCCGGAAGATCGGCACCCATCCCCTCTCGGTCTTTTCGATCACCGCATAAGACGCCATCGCGTGACCCGTCTCGACCTTGTGGAAATACGGAGCATCGTCGTCATAGGCGGGCTGCCCGACACTGCCGGGATTGACGATCAGTCGCCCATCCGAAAGCGCGACCATCCGCTGAACATGGCTATGGCCGCAAAGGATAAGCGATTGCCCTATGCCGTCCGCCAGCGCCTCGATCTCGTCCTGCGGCCTCAGACTGACCTGTCCCGCCGGCGCGACAGTTTCCAGCCAGTAACGGTTGTCGTCTTTCGGTGTCGCGTGGCAGAGATAGACTTCGTCGCGCCAGATCATGCTGAAAGGCAGTTTGCGCAGCCAGTCGAAGTGCCTTGGCGAGAGCTGGCGATGCGCATGTGCATCCGACGCCTCCAGCTGGTCGGCGGAGCCTTCCAGCAGATAACGATCATGGTTGCCGCGCACTGTCTGCCTGCCTTCCATGTCGAGGAGAAGCAGCAGGTCACCGGTGCGATCGGCCTCCAGCGGCCCGCTGAAACAATCGCCGAGATTGACGATGTCGCGAATACCAAGCGCGGCGATATCGTCGAGTACCGCCTGCAGTGCTGCACAATTTCCATGAATGTCGGCGATCGCGGCAAAACGCATCAGCTGCCCCTGTAGGTCGAATAGCCATAAGGCGAAAGCAATAGCGGCACATGGTAATGCGCCGTCACATCCGAAATTCCGAAGCGGATCGGGATGATGTCGAGGAAGGCTGGTTCGCTCAGCGCGATACCGTGGCCACGCAGGTAATCGCCGGCGTGAAAGACCAGTTCATAAGTTCCCGCAACAAAGCTTTCGCCGACAAGCATCGGTCCGCCATCGACCCGGCCGTCGGCATTGGTCGTCACAGTCTTCACCTTTGTCCTGACCTCGCCGTCGATCCGGTAGAGATCGATGGCAAGCCCTTCGGCCGGTCTGCCGCTGGCGGTATCGAGCACATGCGTGGTGAGGCCGGTCATGGTTTGGGCTCCGCGATTTGATAGGGCGTTTCGAAGAAGAATTCTTCCAGATTGGCGGCGGTATTATCGCGATCGACAACGAGAAAATCGCTGACCTCGCCGAGCGCCATCAGCGGGTGATGCCAGACATTGGCGAAATAGTTGACGCCCTGACCGGCTCGCGCAAGGAATATCTTCGGCCGACCCGGCTTTCCGTGGTCATCTGCCGACACGCCGACAAGAAACGGCCTGCCGGAAAGCGGCACGAAGCTCTGGCTGCCGAACGGGTGTCGTTCCATCATCCCGACCTGATAGGGAAATTTTCGTGGCTGTCCGCGAAAAATGTTGAAGATCAGTCGTTCCGGCTCGCCGACCACGACCGGTTCTGCCAGCCCGTGATACCGCTCGGTGGTGCCGTTATTGATCAGCCGCATGGTCGACGGATCAGCTTCGATCACATCGCCATAGGGCGAAAATTCCGTCTTGGTGAGGGGCAGGATTTGCAGGATGTCGGTCAAGTCATTCGCCTTGGGCATGCCAGTTGCTGAGATTGTCGAGATGAGAGAGAAGATCGGGCAATGATGTCCGTATTGTCGTCAGCACGACAGGCAATTCCAGTTCGTAATAGTCATGAACGACAAAATTACGCATTCCCTTCATTTTTGCCCAGGGTATTTCGGGATGTTCGATCGGAAAATCGGGGTATCGGGCCATGATCCGCGCAGCGCTCTCCCCGATCAGGACCAATGCCATGCCGACCGCCATCTGCGTTTTCGTGTCTGAGAGAAAGGCATCGGCCGCCATGCCGTCCACGAACGCACAGGCCTGCGAGGCGGCGTCATGCATTTGTTCAAGATAGCTGGCCAGCCGACCGGGGGTCATATAGCAAAAGCTTCTGCAAGAACGCGGTTCCGGATCAGTTCAGGCAGTCCACCGGATGTAACAACATCCACCCTGACCCCTTCGAACATCCGCTCCAGCTCGTATTGCAACCCGCCCAGATCAAACAAGGTCGTCCCCGGTAGAGCATCGACCAGAATGTCGATATCGCTGTCCGGTCCGTCTTCGCCGCGGGCGACCGAGCCGAAGACACGCGGGTTCGCCGCATTGAAGCGCTTCGTCGCTTCCCGGATCGCTTCGCGGTTCTTTTCCAAGACTTCCGACGGTCGCATCGGCATCACTCCTGATAGTGCCAATATAGGTGACAGCGGATCGGCAGCAAAGCGATCCTTCGCGCTCCCTACCCTTCCGGCAGCAGGACCAGCAATCGGAGCAGCGCGATCCGCTCCACCTGGGCACAGGCGGTGGAAAACTCCCCATCGGCGCCGTTGGCGATCCGCGTTTCGAACGCCGTAAGGATGTCGTCCTTGTTCAGCCCCTTCACCGCGATAATGAAAGGGAAACCGAATTTTGTTGTATAGGCGGCGTTGAGCGTCGTGAAACGGGCATGTTCGTCGGGCGTCAGCCGGTCGAGCCCGGCACCGGCCTGCTCCTGCCTGCTGTCTTCGGTCAGATCACCGGCGACCGCCAACTTGCCCGCCAGATCGGGATGGGCGTTGAGCACACCGAGCCGCTCAGTGGCACTCGCCTTGCGGAATTCCGACACCATCGCCGCATGCACGCCTCTCGCCGTCAACGGCACGAACAGCAGCCCGGCATCATAGGCCCGCTCGGCAACGAACGGCGAATGCTCGAACACGCCGCCGAAGGTTGCGACAAAATCCTGCCTTGCGGTCATTCGCTATCCCCGAATGCTTCTGCAGGCTGGTGATGTTCATGCCAGTGGCGCGCGATCTCGATCCGCTGCGGCAGCCAGACCTTTTCATGACCGAGCACATATTCCATGAAGCGGCGAAGTGCTGCGATGCGGCCGGGGCGCCCGACAAGCCGGCAATGCAGCCCGACCGACATCATCTTCGGGCTGCCCTCCTGGCCCTCCCGGTAGAGCGTATCGAACGCATCCTTGAGATAGGTGAAAAACTGGTCGCCGGCATTGAAGCCTTGCGGCGTGGCAAACCGCATGTCGTTGGTTTCGAGCGTATAGGGGATGATCAGGAAAGGCTTGTCGCCAACGCCCGGCACCCAGTAGGGCAGATCGTCGGCATAGCTGTCGGAGGAATAGAGGAACCCGCCCTCCTCCATCACCAGCTTCAACGTATTGTCCGAAGGTTTGCCCTGATACATCCCGTAGGGCCGCTCGCCGACGAGCTCCGTGTGCAGTCGCACCGCCTCGAGAATATGTTCGCGTTCCTTCGCGACCGGAAAATCCTTGTATTCCAGCCACCGATAACCGTGGCTGGCAATCTCCCAGCCGGCCTCCTTCATCGCCGCCACCGCTTCCGGATTGCGCGCCATGGCAAGTGTCACACCATAAACCGTCACCTGGACGTTGACATCGGTAAACAGCCGCCACAGCCGCCAGAAACCGGCGCGTGAACCGTATTCGTAGATCGATTCCATATTGAGGTTGCGTTGCCCCGGCCAGGGTGCCGCACCGACGATTTCCGACAGCAGGTTTTCCGAGGCCGGATCGCCGTCCATGATCGAGCTTTCACCGCCCTCTTCGTAATTGATGACGAACTGCACAGCGACATTGGCACCGCCCGGCCATTTCGGATCAGGAATGTTGCGGCCGTAGCCGACGAGATCGCGCGGATAGTCTTTTATCGTTATCGGCATGTTCCACCTCGGATATCTGAGTGCAACGGTAGCGCACCGCTTCCTCAGATGTCGAGATGGAAGTTTGGCCGACCTCGATCAGGCGCTCTTGCGGGCGGCAACACGGCCCATCGGATGCAGCGAGTGAACCAGCAGCGGCGCGCCGGGCTCTTCTTCGACAAACAGCGCCAGGTTGGCGATATCCACCGGCTTTGTCAGATAGGGCGCGAAATAATCCCTCAGCACCGGCCCGATGGTCATGCTGTCCTTGGCGAGAAGCGGCCCGGTCAGCGCCATATGGAAGCGGAATTCGTCCATCACGTAAGGATGGCCCCAGCGGTAGAGATTGGCAAATTGCGGCGCGGAAAGATCGCCCGGATCGCTGCGCTCGAATTCCGCCTCGGACAACGGCGCGCGGAAGACATCGAATTCCTGCACCACGGCGCAGGCAAAATGCCGCATCTGGTCGCAATGGCTGGCTGGCACCAGCCCGAAGAAATTGCCGAGCCGCGCCACTTCCAGGAGAGGCAGGCGGAATGGTTCGTGGGAACCGGCAAACCGCATCAGGTGGCGAAGCAGCATCGCCTCGCTGATCTCGGGCGCCAGCCGGAACGGCGCCTTGAGCGCCGCGTGAAAGCCGCTGCGGCGGGGAATGGCGGTATGAAAGGAGATTTCATGCAGGCCGATCCCACGGATTGCCGGAGGCTCGGTCACGTCACCTGAAAATGCATTCCGGCCGAGCCATTGCGACGCGGCAAGCGTCAGCGCGTCATGGGCCGGCGGCGTGAAATATATGGCATAGCGCATGCGTCACCTTCTCGTGCATCCCTGTCAAAGGCCCTGTTTAATTACGCATTTGCTTGTTCAGTTCCCAATCAGGGACCTAAGTGATTTGCGTGACAGATTGACGACGAAAAAGCCCGGAAATGCGCGTTTAGCGCGAAGCAACACCGATATGGTTTACGAGTGAAAACGACTGCGGAACCGCCATATCCTTGCCGCTCGCAGCGTCCAGCGCGGCATCTGCCAGGAGATGTGCCACCCCGAAACTGACCTTGAAGCCACCGCCGAGCGCGATCACGTTTGCGTGGTCCGGATGCGGCCCGACCATCGGATCGCGATCGATCGCCTTGGGCCGCAGTCCGGCCCAGCGTTCCACCACCGGAGCGTCGGCAAGTGCCGGAACCAGCGCCCGGGCTCTTTCCACCAGATCCTCGAGCTGCATGTCTGTCGAGAACGGGTCGTCGAACGCATCCTCGCTGGTGCTGCCCAGCGCCACGTCGCCATCGTCATGCGGCACAAGGTAAAGCCCATTCAGGTAGAGGAGCGGCAGATCTGGGTCGATACCAGCCCTCAGCAACGCGGCCTGTCCCTTAACCGGCTGGCCAAGCGGCTGCGCAAGCGGCGCAGACACGGCCTCGATCAGCGGAAAGGCGCGATGCCCGGCAGCAATGATACATCTGCCGAAGGCAATGCTTCTGCCGTCAAAAAAGTCGATCGTGCCGGCCCCGGCATCGATGCGCAACACCTCGAGCCCCTCCGCGATCATCACGTGACGGCCGGCTCGCAATGTGGCGGCCAGCGCGGCAGTCAGCTTGCGCGGCGAAACCCTGGCGGCGAACGTGTCATGGACAAGCCCCGCCGGCATGAAGGAGGCATCCGGCCAGCCTGGATGCGGGGAGTGATCGAGAACATCCCAGCGGAAACGTCGAACCTGCTGGTCTCCGACCAGTCCTGACGGCCAGTTCACCAAAGCCTCTTCGCTATGGCGGGCAGCGATCGTACGCAGATGCGGCTTCGGCAACGGGATCAGCCGGCCCGAGCGACGATAACCGCACGAAAGGCCGGTGGCAGCCTTGATCGCCGCGACTTCGTTTTCCAGCGACAGCAACGCATCGAACTGAAACTGTTTCTTGTCGTTCCACTTGTCCGGCATATGCGGCATCAGCGCCCCGAGCAGCCCGCCGCTCGTGCCCTGCCCCAGCAATCCGGCATCGACGAGCACGGTGCGGATGCCGAGCCTCTCCGCCTTCACCGCCGCCCACAGGCCCATGATGCCGCCGCCGACAATGACGAGATCCGCCGTATCCGGTAAAGGGACACCCGCCTGATATGGCTCCGAAGATTGACCGCCGGCACCGGTCGGATTATCCGCATTCCCCATGAGCGAGCACGATCCCGATTTGAATACGCCAAACACTGAGCCGTCAGCCCTGAAGGACCCGGCCGTCCAGACACTCGACTGGCATGACGGCGATATGCCGTACTCCCAGGAATTTGGCGATCACTTTTATTGCCGCACCGATGGGCGACTGGAATGCGGACACGTGTTCCACAGCGGAAACGCCCTGAGCGAGCGCTGGGAGACGATGTCGGCGGATGACAGGTTCCACATCGGCGAACTCGGCTTCGGCACCGGCCTGAACCTCTGCGAGACCTTCCGGCAGTGGAAGCTTGCCCGCAAGCCCGGCACCCATCTGCATTTCACCTCCTTCGAGCTTTTTCCGATGAAGCGCGACGAGATCGGCCGGGCGCTTGTCCGTTGGCCGGAGATCGACGCCGAGAGGCTGGCGCTGGTATCCGCATGGCCGGACGATCCTTTAGGCCATGTGACGATCGGCCTCGACGAACAGACGCGCCTGACGGTCGTCTGCGGACCGGCATTCGACGGTGTGACGGCGGCCGAGCCGGATTTCGACGCCTGGTTCCTCGATGGTTTCGCGCCGTCGCGCAATCCCGCCATGTGGTCGCCCGAACTGATGCGGGCGCTTTTGACCGCACCAAGCCGGGCGGAACCTTCGCCACCTATGCCGCGGCCGGCTTTGTTCGCCGCAACCTTGGCGCGGCCGGTTTCATCGTCGAGCGTCGCCCGGGCTTTGCCGGCAAGCGCGAGATGTTGTGCGGCAATCGCCCGAACCTTTCCCACGCTGCCGGCTGATCGTTTGAGCCAACAGAATGATGCAACATAGCCCGGACAGGCTCCAAAGCCCCGCCGCACGCACATGGCTGCCATTCGATATTTGCACCTGCATCCTTCGGCCGCAGGGGTGAAACAGGCATGTCCGAACAACACAGGAATAGTAGCATGTCATTGAAGCTCAACGTGATCATCGGCAGCACCCGTCCGGGCCGCGCCGGCGCGCCGATCGGCAAATGGGCCGCCGAACACGCAACCAAACACGGCAAGTTCGAAGTCGAACTCGTCGACCTCGCCGATTTCAACCTGCCGCTTCTCGACGAGCCGAACCATCCGCGCATGCAGAAATACGAGCATGAGCACACCAAGCGCTGGTCGGCCAGCGTCGCCTCGGCCGACGCCTATCTCTTCCTCACGCCGGAATACGATTATTTCCCCAATGCGGCGCTGATCAATGCGCTGCAGGCCCTGTCGCTGGAATGGTCCTTCAAGGCTGCCGGCGTTCTGAGCTACGCCTACGTATCCGGCGGCCTGCGTGCTGCCCAGGAACTGCGGCTGCTGATGAGCAACCTCAACATGATGCCGATCCCGCAGACGGTGCCGATCCCGTTCTTCACCAACTTCATCGATGAGAACAAGGTCTTCAATCCGACCGCCCCGATGAATGAAGGCCTGACCGCAGCACTCGACCAGCTCGCCATCTGGGCCGCAGCGCTGAAGGCCGGCCGCTAAGGTCAGCCATCAAACTGATATAAAATCTTGCCTATATCGAAAGTCTTGAAGGGGAAGCCGCACCGCCGGCCTCCCCTTTTTTCTGCGTATTCCTGCCCGATATCAGGCATCGCCACCATATCCGATACCTCCTCCCCTTTCCTTTTTGACGCACTGCAACATCTTCCTGCCGGTTGACCGGGTGCGGGCTGGGGGGCCGATGCGAACGGGGAGACGACCATATGGCGACCGCCACTCAGACATACCGCATCGCTTGCCTGGATGGCTTGCGCGGACTGGCAGCACTTTGGGTTCTTGTAGGACATGCGCATATCCTGACCGGTTTCCGGGTGCCCATCATCGGCGATCCCGATCTCGGTGTGGATCTCTTCGTTTTGCTCTCGGGTTTCCTGATGGTGTTCCACTATCAGCTGCGCCGGACGAAGGAACCTTGGGAAACGCCGAACACCTGGAGCGCCTTCTGGATCCGGCGCTTTTTCCGTATAGCCCCGCTCTATTACGTCATGCTGTTTGCAGCATTGGCACTCGGCCCGATCGTCTACGACGCGCGCGTGACGATCGACATGTTCAATAGCGTCACGCCGCAGCCCGCCTCACGTTATCTCGACGACAGCCTGATCAACTATCTGTCCCATCTGAGCTTCCTGTTCGGCCTGAGCCCCACCTATGGCTACCGGACGGCACTGCCGGACTGGAGCATCGGGCTGGAAATGCAGTTCTACGCGGCGCTGCCATTCATCATGCTCATCGTCGGCAGGCTCGGCTGGCTGAAAACCATTCTCGGCGTCGTCGCCGCCGGTTTCGTCACATCACATCTCGTCGGCAAGCTTGGTTATCATTTCCCGATGCCGACCTTCCTGCCGCTGAAAATGCATGTCTTTGCCGCCGGCATGCTGCTTGCCGCGGCACTCGAAGCCGGCACCCGCCGCACCTATCTTTATGCCGCGCTGGCCTGCCTCTTCGTGCTGATCCCGGTCGGCGGCGACATGCGCCCGATGCATGAACTCGTCAGGCTCGCGCTCGTCGTCCTGTTTTTCGTCCTGGTCCATGCCGGGCGCTTGCCGTCGCTGATATCCGGGGTGGCACAGGCGGTATCGGACTTCCTCGGCAACCGGTTTTTCCATACGCTCGGCGAACTGTCCTTCGGCGCCTATCTCGCCCATCTGCTGGTGATGCAGCCGGTGATCGCCTGGCTGATCCACAATGCCGAAATGAGCAATATCGAGCGCTGGCTCACGTCGCTGGCCATCACCATTCCCGTCACCTACGCCATTGCCGCACTCGGTTATAACCTCATCGAGATGCAGGGCCAGAAGATCGGCAGGAGCCTGACCCGGCCCCGTATCGCCGCCGCCTGAGAGCAGTGATCAGCGCGAGCGCGTCGTCAGCCGCGCTCCGCCGATCCAGGTGCGGATCTTGTCTTCGAGCGCTTCCGGGCTGATCGGCTTCGACAGGTAATCGTCCATGCCGGCCTGGAAGCAGAGCTCGCGGTCGCTTTCGAGTGCATGCGCGGTAACGCCGATGATCGGCGTATGGGTGCCGCTGCGCTCCTCCAGCTCGCGGATGCGTCGGGTCGCCTGATGGCCGTTCATGACCGGCATCGACACGTCCATCAGGATCACGGCCGGATCGTTTGCCTGCCATGCCTCGACCGCCTCCGCACCGTTCCTGACGATCTGGAACAGCCATCCGGTCGTCTGCAATATCTGGGTGAAGACGATCTGGTTGACCTCGTTGTCTTCCGCCACCAGCACGTCAAGCGACGGCATGGCCTCGACCGGACTTGTGGAGGCCGTCAGTGTCGCCGGCAGGTGACTTTCGACCTGTGAGATGGCGTCGCGCGCAACGGCCGCCTCCATCTGCAGCCTGCTTCTGACCGACCGTACCACCTCGATCACCGTGCTGCGAAGCAGATTGGCCCGCGCCGGTTTCATCAGATGCGCGTGGATCTTCAGCTCGGCGAACATGTTCTCGTCGCTTGCCATATCCATTGAGGTCAGGAAGATCACGCCGGTCTTGTCGAAACGATTGTCGCCGCGCAGTGACCTGGCGAAGTCAAGGCCGTTCATGGCCGGCATATGGTAATCGAGCACGATCGCATCGACCGTGATCCCGAGCCGTGCCGCTTCGGAAAGGACTGCAAGCCCCTCGGCTCCGCTTTCCGCCGCCACCGTATCGAAACCCCACATCGAAAGCTGCTCGGTCAGGATCCGCCGGTTGACGATATTGTCGTCGACGATCAGCACCCGCGCACCGCTGGTATTGATCGGCAGGGTCATTTCGGTCTTGCGTTCGGCAACGATCGGGAATGGCAGGTTGACGGTGAACACAGAGCCGCGGCCGAATTCGCTTTCGACATTGACCGAACCGCCGAACAATTCGACGAGACCCGATGTGATGGCCAGCCCGAGCCCGGTCCCTTCGTGACGCCGGGTCGAGGACGTGTCGACCTGCGAGAACTTTTCAAACACCGAGGCAAGCTTTTCCGGCGGAATCCCAAGACCGGTATCCTCGATGCGGATCGACAGCATCAGATTGCCGTCGCCATGCGGCCTGGACTTGAGGTCGATGAAGACATGGCCCTTTTCGGTGAACTTCACCGCATTGCCGACGAGATTGGTGACGATCTGGCGGAACCGTCCCGCGTCGCCAAGCACCGTCTCGCGCACCGCCGCATCGCCGCGCACGATGAGTTCGATATCCTTTTCCGATGCCGCCGAAGAGAGCAGCGTCGCCACGTCCTCGATCGCTTCGACCGGATCGAACGGTGCCTTCCTGAGCTTCATCTGCCCGGCATCGATCTTGGAGAAATCGAGGATGTCGTTGATGATCGTCAGAAGCGCATTGCCCGACTTGACGATGATGTCGATGAAGGTCTTCTGCCGCGTGTCCAGACTGGACTTCGCCAGCAGTTCCGCCATGCCCAGCACGCCGTTCATCGGCGTGCGGATTTCGTGGCTCATGTTGGCGAGAAATTCGGACTTTGCCCGGTCGGCCGCCTCCGCACGCTGCAGCAGGCGCGTCAGGTCCTCCTCACGCAGCTTGACATCGGTGACGTCGGTAAACACGGCAAGCCAGTGGTCACTGCCGGTCTGGCGCGCCTCGACCTGCACCCACTTGCGGTTATCGATCTTGAACGACGCAAAGAACGGCTCGCCGGACGCCATGTTGTCTTCAAGCGACCGGAAAGTCCCGAGCGCTTCGCCGCTCGCTCCCAGATCGCCGCGACGGGCGCAGAACCGGAACAGGTCGCGCCACTGACCGCCGGGAGAGACCATTGCCGGCGGAATTTCCAGCATGATCGCCAGTGCATCGTTCGACAGTTCCACCTGCCCGTCCTTGAGGATGAGCAGCCCTTGCGACATGGCGCTGGTCGCATCCCGCATCAACGCGCCGTGTCGCTCCAGTGCAGCCCTTGCCTCCTGGATCTCCGCATCGCGTTTGCGCATCGCGGTGATGTCGGTATAGCTGAGCAGCACCTTGCCGTCGGAAAGCCGTGTGCCGGAAATCAGGATATGCCGGCCGATCAGGGTACGCACCTCGATCGGCGGACGGCCATCCGTGGTCAGCGCCTCGATGCGTTTTTCGTAGAGCGCCTCGAAACCGAGAGCAGCATCCGGATAGACGCCATTATCGTAATTGATGCGGAAATAATCGCGATAGGAACGGCCTGGCAGATCGAACCGCCGGTCGGTATCCCAGAACCCGTAAAACGCCGGATTGACATATTCGAAATCGAGATCCTGCGTCAGGATGCCGATCCCGACCGGCAGCGCGTCGAGGATTACCTGCAGGTCACGGCTTATCTTTTCGGCCTTCGCCTGAGCCTCCTTGATCAACGACACATCGGTGCGCGAACAGACGAGATAATTGCTGCCGTCATCGGTCCGGATCGACCTCAGCCGCGTCAGAACCGGAATGACCGAACCGTCCGGAAAGGTCATGTCCTCCGATTTGTCGATATCCTCGCCGTCAAGGACGCGGGCATTTTCGTCCCAGAACCGCTCCGCGGCCCAGGGAAACATCTGCGCTTCCGTCTGGCCGAGATAGCGGTCCCGGCTGCCACCGAGCATCTGCTCGTAGGCGTGGTTGGCATAGGTCAGTTCGTGACCGGCATTGCGCACGAAAACCGGCGCCGGAAGATCCTCGAGAATGGCCCGAAACAGCTCCGTCTCGGCCACCTGGGAGCGGAGCAGCATCTCCTGCTCCTTGAAGTCGGTGACGTCCTGACGGATGGCGATCAGCAGACCGTTTTCCATCCGCTTGTTGACGGTGCGCAACCAGCGCCCGTCGGCAAGCTGGGTGATGCTCTCGTAATAGGGCTGTCGAAAGGGTTTCAGCCGTTCGGCAACCCAGGACGCCCGGTCCGGTTCACCTGTCGTCGAGTCGCGCCCTGCAGATGGCCGGCAGCGGTCGAACGCCTTGTCGATAATCTCGGCCAGCGTCATTCCCGACCTGATATCGAGGTCGAGGGAATCGAAATAGTCGACCAGCTGGGAATTGCAGTAGAGCAGCGTATCTTCACGGTCAAAGATGCCGATGCCCATCTCCAGCATGTCGAGCGCATCGTCGAACAGGCCACTGCTGAACACCGAGGTCTTGGCGGGCGGCATGGGAATGAACTGGGTGGTGGCAGGCGAGATCGATTTGGGGACTGCCACCGCATCGATCGAGCCGAACAGATAGGTATGGTCGTTTTCGGTGAGGAAGCGCTCGATATGGATTTCGTAGCGAAGCTGGCCGCCGGCGTCGAAAAGCCTGGCAACCTCGTCGCTGCCGAACACGATCGCCCGGCTTTCCTTCTCCTTGCGCTCGCCCGCATCCACCGTACCGGTCAGATCATGGCTTGCCTGATGCATGAACTCTGACGCGGCCGCGTGGAAAAGCTCCGCATAGGCGGCATTGACCGCCACATACCGAAGCGCGCTATCCTTGATGTAAGCCGGTTGCGCCAGATCCTGGATCCGCGCACAGGCTTTGTCGAGCAAGTCGCTGTGCATATCCAAGCGCTGCCGTCCTTTTATGTAATGTTCCCAGGCGATTTTTTTTGGCCGATTCTCGGCAACCGTGTGAGCGACGATAACACCATGACGAGTGTTAACAACGCCTTTTTACCGCCGGTCGTTACCCGGTTTTTCATGTAGTCACCGATGCCACGTTCATTCGAACGGCAGCGATGTTCTGGAAAAGGCGATGAAAGGTCGCAAATGACGAGGGCGGCAGGCCCGGCGATTTGACACATTCTGCCAAAAGCCGACGCAGATGGGACAGTCATGAGCGAGATTACGACACCTTCTCCTGCCGAAACAGAAACCCTGCCGACAGGCGGCGAAAGGCGGCGGCGTGGCGGCGGCAGAGGCGCGGAACGCGTTCGCTCCGGGCTGTCCGGGACAAAATATCGCAACCTCACCAACACCATCGCCAAAACCGAGATGCTTTCTGCCGAAGCGCTCCAGAATATCCACGACGCCTCGCTGATCGTGCTGGAAGAAATCGGCATGGACGTGATCCTGCCCGAGGCACGCGAGCGGATGAAGGCGGCAGGCGCCGACGTGACGCCCGGTTCCGAGCGGGTCCGTTTCGACCGCGGCCTGATCGAGGAAATGATCGCCTCGGTTCCGTCGTCCTTCACCCTGCATGCCCGCAATCCAGCCCGTAACGTTGCGATCGGCGGCAACAACCTGGTATTCGCCCAGGTTGCAAGCGCACCCTTCGTCGCCGACCGCGAAGGCGGCCGCCGCGCCGGCAATCAGGAAGACTTCCGCAAGCTGATCAAGCTTGCCCAGCATTACGACATCATCCACACGACCGGCGGTTATCCGGTCGAACCGGTGGACATTCATGCGTCAGTGCGCCATCTCGACTGCCTGTCGGATCTGGTAAAGCTGACCGACAAGCCGTTTCACGCCTATTCGCTGGGACGCGAGCGCAATCTCGACGCGCTGGAGATTGCCCGCATCGGCCGCGGCATCACTGCCGAGCAGATGGAAAATGAGCCATCGCTGTTTACCGTCATCAACTCCTCCTCGCCGCTGCGCCTTGACGGACCGATGATGCAGGGGATCATCGAAATGTCCTCGCGCAACCAGGTCGTCATCATGACACCGTTCACGCTCGCCGGTGCCATGGCCCCGGTGACGATTGCCGGAGCCCTGGTGCAGCAGAATGCCGAGGCGCTGGCCGGCATCGCGTTTACCCAGATGGTGAGGAAAGGCGCGCCGGTCATGTATGGCGGCTTTACATCCAATGTCGACATGAAGACGGGTGCCCCCGCCTTCGGCACGCCGGAATACATGAAGGCCGTCATCGCCGGCGGCCAGCTCGCCCGCCGTTACGGCATCCCCTACCGGACCTCCAACACCAATGCCGCCAATACGCTCGACGCACAGGCAGCTTATGAAAGCGCCATGTCGCTCTGGGCGCTGACCCAGGGCGGCGGCAATTTTATCCTCCACTCCGCCGGATGGACCGAGGGCGGGCTGACGGCCTCGTTCGAAAAATTCATTCTCGATGTCGACATGCTGCAGATGGTGGCCGAATTCCTCACCCCGCTCGATGTTTCGACCGACGCGCTGGCACTCGATGCCGTGCGCGATGTCGGACCCGGCGGCCACTATTTCGGCACGGCCCACACGCTGGCGCGCTACGAGACCGCCTTTTATTCGCCGATCCTCTCCGACTGGAGAAACTTCGAGACATGGACCGAGGCCGGCCGGCCGACCACCTACGACCATGCCAACCGGATCTACAAGGAAGCACTTGCCGCCTATCAGCAGCCGGCGCTGGATCCGGCGATCGGAGAGGAACTCGACGCCTTCGTGGCGAAGCGAAAGGCCGAGGGCGGCGTTGCCACCGATTTTTGAGCCTTCGCGAATTTGACACCCATCCGCCGCAATCCGGACACAAAGCGAGACAGGAGTTGCACTATCACTTGAAAATGCAACCCTTAGGCGATCCAGTCTGAATGCCCGTTCAAACTACTCCCGTGTTTCTTCCATCAAACCGCCGATATTGATGATGATCTTATGACCGTGCCCTTGGGAAGAACCACAGGGAAAGGAACACGATCATGACGCTCATCAAGAAAACAGTGTCTGTTGGCCTCGTCGCCCTGTCCGTTGCAGGCGCGCTCGCCGCCACCGCCCCGGCGGCGCAAGCGCGCGACGGCTATTATCGTCACCACAACAACGTCTGGCCCGGCGTCGCAGCCGGTCTCGCAGGCGGTATCATCGGTGGCGCCATTATTGCCGGTTCGCAGCGCCCGGTTTATGCCGAGCCGCAATACGAATACGCACCGCCTCCCCCGCCGCCGCCGGTCTATTACCGCCGCGCCTATTACGCACCGCCGCCACCCCCGCCGCGCTGCCATATGGAGTGGGTGGAAAACGAATACGGTGAAGCCTACCGCGCCCGCGTCTGCTACTAGCATCGCGCCGAAACATCATCAGGAAAGCGGCGGTGGAAACACGGCCGCTTTTTTTGTTACTGATACCGCGGCATTGCCGCCGTGAAACGACGTATCGGGCGGTGTCCGATACAGCCTCTTGAGATGCGCGGTGCTTGGCACTTGACTTTTGCCGTCAAATCCACCACATGCCGTTCATGCTTTCACCTTCCGGCCGCCGCGTGAGCTGGCCCTGCGACAAAACTGATCGCGAAGAAGGAACAAGGCGCATTGATAGATCGCCCTGGCACTCAGGGTTTTAGCGCTGGGAAGCAATTTCCAACTCACAAGTTCCCAAATCACGCGGGGTTCTTGACGCCAAAGACAGCCGACATGGCATGGTGCCATGCAGGCATGTTTGTTTTTGGCGCCCCGAAAGGTATTCGCTTTGACGAATTTTGAATCTCTTGGTGTGTCCAAGCAGATCGTCGCCACGCTGAGCGCGCTTGGCATTGAAACGCCGACGCCGATCCAGGCACAGGCAATCCCCCTTCTTCTCCAGGGTCGCGACCTGATCGGTCTCGCCCAGACCGGCACCGGCAAGACGGCCGCATTCGGCCTGCCGCTGATCGAACGCCTGCTGGCGGAAGACATCCGTCCCGACAACCGCACCACCCGTTCGCTGATCCTTGCCCCGACGCGCGAACTGGTCAACCAGATCGCCGCAAGCCTCAAGACCTTCATCAAGGGCAAGCCGCTCAAGATCAACCTCGTCGTTGGCGGCGTTTCGATCAACAAGCAGCAGCTGCAGCTTGAAAAGGGCACCGACATCCTGGTCGCCACCCCCGGCCGCCTGCTCGACCTCGTTTCCCGCCGCGCGATCGGGCTGACGACGGTCCGCTTCCTCATCCTCGACGAAGCCGACCAGATGCTCGATCTCGGCTTCGTCCACGACCTGCGCAAGATCTCCAAGATGGTGCCGAAGAAGCGCCAGACCATGTTGTTTTCGGCCACCATGCCGAAGGCGATCGCTGATCTGGCAGCCGACTTCCTCACCGACCCGACCAAGGTCGAAGTCACCCCTCCCGGCAAGGCTGCCGACAAGGTCGAGCAGTATGTCCACTTCGTTGGCGGCAAGGGCGACAAGACCGAGCTTCTGCGCAAGTCGCTGCTCGAAAATCCGGACGGCCGCTCGATCGTCTTCATGCGCACCAAGCACACCGCCGAGAAGCTGATGAAGCATCTCGACAATATCGGCTTCTCGGTCGCCTCGATCCATGGCAACAAGAGCCAGGGCCAGCGCGAGCGTGCGCTCAAGGGTTTCCGTGACGGCGAGATCAAGACGCTGATCGCCACCGACGTCGCCGCCCGCGGCATCGACATCCCGGCCGTCAGCCATGTCTACAACTACGATCTGCCGGAAGTGCCGGACGCCTATGTTCACCGTATCGGCCGCACCGCACGCGCCGGACGTGATGGCATTGCCATCGCCTTCTGCGCGCCGGACGAGACCATGCTGCTGCGTGATATCGAAAAGCTGATGGCAATCGAGATCAAGACGGCTTCGGGTGAACGTCCCGAAACCATGAACCGTCCGGTTCGTGGCAATGGCAACAACAACAACCGCGGCGGCAACAAGGCCCGTGGCGGCAATGCCGGCGGCCGTGGCAATGGCGGCAACGGTGCCGGCGAAGCTCGTGGCCCGCGTCGCGAACGTCCGGCCCGCAAGCCGTTCTTCGCCACCGAAGGTGCCGAAGGCGCCTCGGCCGAACGTGGTGAGCCCCGCGGCGAACGCCGTGGCGGCGCCAACAACCGCCCGCAGCGCGCCAACGGTCGCAACGAAGAGTTCCGCGGCCAGCGCCGCAACGAGGAAGCACCGCGTTCCGAGCGCGACAACGACCTTTCTTCGACCACCGATTTCCGTCCGAAGAAGCAGGATGCTCCGCGCACCGGCGAAGCCCGTCCGGCCCGCAGCGAACAGCATGCCGCACACGGCGCCCACGAAGCCGGCAACCAGCGCAACAAGCACCGCGGCGGCCAGGGCCGTCCGGCTGGCGCACAGGGCGCCGGCCAGAAGCAGGGCGAAAGCCGTGGTCCGGTCAAATTCGGCGGCGCCTCGCGCAACGAAGGTGGCCAGCAGGGCCGCAAGCGTCGCCCGGCATAACCACCTTGAACGATCCCACGATCAGCCAAAGTAAAGCCGCCTCGGAAATATCCGAGGCGGCTTTACTTTTATTCGGCGCTTCATCTAGGTGGAGAAGAGCCACGATCGCCGGGGATAGAAAGTGATAGAATATAGTCTCTCCGATAGCGAAATCCTTATCGCTCACCGCCTTTGGCGACGTTCGAAATGGAGCATTCGAATATATCGGTTAGCCTGCTTGCTTACTATTCTTCTTATAAGCGCTTACGCGGAGTTGATGTATCATGAGCTCAGCATTCGGACGGCGATGGATATCGTCCGCACCCCGTTGGTCATCTTGGTGGCGATCTCGGTAGCAGATTACATCGCCTCACGCTCAACATTGTACAATTTCAAGAAGCAGTTCAACTCGAAGAAGCCAATCCAATTAAGCTGGGATGGCGACGCCGCTACGTTCACGCAAGGCACGTCTTCGTGGCGCGTTCCTCTAAGCGATTTCAAATGCTGGACGATAAATGAAACGATGCTGTTGATCTTACGCAAAGGTCAGATTTTTGATCCCATTCCTCTTCGCGCGCTAACTTCCGACCAGTATTCGGATTTCCTTGGCGCACTGACGCAGGCGGGCGTTCATCGCGGAAGGCTATTTCCTTTTTGAGATTGAACCGCCGCCTTCCGGTTTACCAGATACACTCCTGCCACGACGATGACCGTGCCGATGATCATCGGCCATGTCAGCGGCTCGCCGAACAAGATCGCCGCCTCGATCGCCACCATCGGCGGCATCAGGTAGATCAAGGATGCGGCCCGCGACACCTGCCCGCGGCGGATCAGCTGTAAAAGCAGGAACACCGCCCCCATCGAAATCCCGATTACCGACCACGCCATCGCCGCGACCGCCTGATAGGTCCAGTCGAAGCGCATGTCCTCGCTCAGCATCGCGATCGGCAGGGTGACCAGAAAGGCACCGACGAATTGCAGCGTCGCCGTCGTCCAAAGATCCTGGTTCTGCAGATGCCGCTTCTGGTAAAGCGTGCCATAGGTCACCGAGGTCATCGCGACGAGATTGATCAAAAGCGGAATGCCGAGCCCCGTCAGGCCGGCCGAAAAGCTGGCGAACAGTTGCGGCGAGATGGCGATCAGGATGCCGGCAAAACCGAGGACAAGGCCGATCCCCTGGCGCCGCGTCAGCCGCTCGCCGACGAAGAACGGGGCGGCAAACGCCGTCAAGAGCGGCTGCAGCCCGGCAATGATGCCCGACAGTCCCGAAGGCACCCCCTGCCCGATCGCATACCAGACACCCGCCAGATAAAGCCCGTGAAGGAAGACGCCGGAGAGGATGATGCGCCCGAAGCCGGCAAGGCCGCTCGGCCATTTGGCACCGATGACCAGACAGATCCCGGCAAAGGCACAGGCGGCAAGCGCATGGCGCGCAGCGAGAAACGTCAGCGGATCGGCATGCATTGCCGCATATTTTGCAACGATCCAGCCGGTGGACCAGAGGAAAGCAAAGATCGCCGGCGCAAATCTGTCGAGCATGGGAGCATCCGGTTGCAATTGCTGTCGCCAATACGGGGCCATCGCCGGGACGTCAAAACAGAAAAACTCAACCCAGCCGTCAGCCGGACTGATCATCGCTTGAGCAGCTGGCGTTTTTGCAGGCAAGGCATTGATTTACAGAACATAAGCGCAATCTAATCGACCTGGGCCGGCGGTCGACTTCAGGCCGGAGGCGCCTTCTTTTCAAGGCGCAAGTGGATTGATGATTTTGTCTTCGGCAATTGCGCATGGTTCTTGCATTGCCCTCTGCGTTGTATTCTTATGGCTAAAAAAAGGGGATCGTTTCTTTGGCATTTGATGAAATGTTGACTGCGGAAAACCTTCCGCGACCGCCATACGAAAACTACCACGAGTGGTATACGGCGCAGGATACCGCGCATCTGATCCGCAAGACCCAGGATGCGGAAAACATCTTCCGCCGAACCGGCATCACCTTCGCGGTCTACGGCCACGCCGACAGTTCCGAAAAGCTCATCCCCTTCGACATCATCCCGCGCATCATTGCCGCCCGCGAATGGCGCAAGCTCGCGCAGGGCATCGAGCAGCGCGTATTGGCACTCAACGCCTTTCTCGACGACATCTATCACAAGCAGGAAATCATCAAGGCCGGCCGTATCCCCCGCCAGCTGATCGAGAAGAATGTCGCCTTCCTGCCCGAAATGATCGGCTTCAAGCCGCCGGGTGGCGTCTACACCCATATTGTCGGGACCGACATCGTGCGTACCGGCGAAGACCAGTTCTACGTGCTGGAAGACAATGCCCGCACGCCCTCCGGCGTCTCCTACATGCTGGAGAACCGGGAAACCATGATGCAGATGTTCCCCGAGCTGTTCACCTTGAACAAGGTGCAGCGCGTCGAGGATTATCCGCGCCTGCTGCGCCAGTCGCTGGCAGCCGTCGCGCCTCCCGGAGCCAAGGGCAAACCGCGCGTCGCCGTGCTGACGCCGGGCATCTACAATTCCGCCTATTACGAACATTCCTTCCTTGCCGACCAGATGGGTGTCGAGCTGGTGGAAGGCTCGGACCTGCGCGTCATCGACGGCAAGGTGCAGATGCGCACCACCCGCGGTTACGAGGCGATCGACGTGCTTTACCGCCGTGTCGACGACGATTTCCTCGATCCCCTCACCTTCCGCGCCGATTCGGCACTCGGCATTCCCGGCATCATGGATGTCTATCGTGCCGGCAATATCACCATCGCCAATGCGCCGGGCACCGGCATCTGCGACGACAAGGCGATCTATTCCTACATGCCGGAAATCGTCGAGTTTTATACCGGCCGCAAGGCATTGCTGGAAAACGTGCCGACCTGGCGCTGTTCCGAGCCGGACAGCCTCAAATACGTGCTGGAAAACATCGCCGACCTGGTCATCAAGGAAGTCCATGGTTCCGGCGGTTACGGCATGCTGGTCGGCCCGACGGCGACAAAGAAGGAACGCGCCGACTTCGCCGAAAAGCTTTCGGCACGCCCCTCCAACTACATCGCCCAGCCGACGCTGGCGCTGTCCACCGTGCCGATCTTCGTCAACAAGGGGATCGCCCCGCGCCACGTCGATCTGCGGCCCTATGTACTGGTTTCCGACAAGGTAAAGATCATCCCGGGTGGCCTCACCCGCGTGGCGATCAAGCAAGGCTCGCTGGTGGTCAATTCCAGCCAGGGCGGCGGCACCAAGGACACCTGGGTTCTGGAAGATTGAGGGCGTAAGCATATGCTGGGAAGAACTGCAAACGGCCTCTACTGGATGTTCCGCTACATCGAGCGTGCCGAAAACATCGCCCGTCTCGTTGATGCCGGACTGCGCGTCTCGCTGACCCGCGCCGGTTCCTCCGACGAGGACTGGCATGGTGTCCTGGAAAGTGCCGGTGTGCGCGAGGCCTATTCGGAGGTTCACGACACGCTGACGGCGGCGGACGCCGTCGATTACCTTCTGCGTGACCGTTCGAACCTGTCGAGCGTCATGTCCTGCATCGAGGCCGGCCGCAACAATGCCCGCATGGTCCGCACCGCACTGACGCGCGAGACCTGGGAGGCCACCAACGAAGCCTGGATCGACCTGAAGGCGCGGCTTTCGCGCAAGATCCGCGCCGCCGACATGCCGGAACTGATCGATGTCATCAAGCATCGTTGCGGCCTGATCCGCGGCGCCTTCCACGGTTCGATGCTGAGAAACGAGATCTACAATTTCGCCCGCATCGGCACCTTCATCGAAAGGGCGGATAATACCAGCCGCATCCTCGACGTGAAATATTACGTGTTGCTGCCCTCGGTCAGCCAGGTCGGCTCGGCACTCGACAACATGCAGTGGGAATCGATCCTGCGGTCTGTTTCCGCCCATCGTTCCTACGGCTGGGTTTATGACGGTGACTATCAGTCAGCCAACATCGCTGACTTCCTGATCCTCAAGGTTCAGATGCCGCGCTCGCTCGCCTACTGTTACGAGAAGATCGTCAGCAATCTCGGTTATCTTGCCGCCGATTATGACGAGCGACACAAGGCGCATGACACGGCGGATGCGATCAGGGCAATCCTCAGGCGGGGTTCGATCGCCGACGTGATGGATCAGGGCCTGCACGAATTCCTCGAGGATTTCGTCGCCCGCAACAACCAGCTCAGCGCCGAGATTTCCGACGGCTACCGCTTTAACCAGTAATCGACGGCACTTGAAGGATACCCCATGCGGCTGAAGATTTCGCACACGACTGAATATCGCTACGACGAACCTGTCCCCTATTCGCTGCAACGGCTGCGGCTGACACCGGTGAGCGGCCCGACGCAGAAAGTGCTGAACTGGACGGTCAGCGTCGACGGCGCCAAGATAGAGACGGCCTATTTCGACCAGTACGGCAATCGCGTCGAACTGGTCTCCGTCGAAGGCGCCGAACACAAGATCCGGATCATCGCCACCGGTGAAGTTGAAACCAATGACAAGGCCGGCGTCTTCGGCCAGCATCTTGGCTGCACCCCGCTCTGGCTTTTCCTGCGCGACACCGGCCTCACCAAGGCCGGCAGGCTGATCAAGGACCTCGCCAAAAGCGTCAAGGGCGACAGCGAGCTTGCCCAGATGCATGCGCTGATGGACGCGATCCACGAGATGGTCGCTTATACGCCCGGCACGACGACCACTGAGACGACGGCGGAAGAGGCGCTGGCGGCAAAGACCGGCGTCTGCCAGGACCACGCCCATATCTTCATTTCGGCGGCAAGACTGTCCGGTATTCCCGCTCGCTACGTCTCCGGCTATCTGCTGATGGAGGGTGAAACGGAACAGGTCGCCACCCACGCCTGGGCGGAAGCACATATTCCCGGCCTCGGCTGGGTCGGCTTCGATGCGGCCAACAACATGTGCCCGGACGACCGTTATGTCCGCATCGCATCCGGCCTCTGCTACCGCGATTGCGCCCCCGTCTCCGGCATGCGCATCGGCGCAGGCCAGGAAAATCTCGGCGAAAATCTCACGGTAAAACTGACCGTGGCCTCCAGCCAGATGCAGAGCCAGGGCGAAGGGCAGCAAAGCCAGACGCAGGACTAGAGCTGCTCCACGATCGGTCGCAACGGTGAATTGCTGCAGCAACCGGTGCGACAAGAGCTCTTGTAATCGGCACGCCGATCATGCCGGCCGGCGCTTGCGCCGGGCCGCCCTGGGCTGCGATTGAAACTTGCTGTCGATAAGCCCCGGCTGCCTCGAACAATTCTGGATCTTTGCGCCGGCAGGCATCATCATGCCGGTAACCTTCCTCCGAAACCGATACTTCCATGTCGCTTCGCTCGCCCACGACCCGTGCCGTTGCAGCCCTTTCTGTGACCCAGCTGATTGGCTGGGGAGCGACATTCTATCTGCCCGCCGTGACCGGGCCGGCCATGGCCGGCGACCTTGGCATCGCCCTGCCGATGGTCATGGCCGGGCCGACAGTCATGCTTGTCGTCATGGCCATGGCATCCTGGCCGCTCAGCGCCCGGTTCGAGCGTTATGGCACACGGCCGATCATGGCTCTCGGATCGCTGTTGGGATCAGCCGGCCTTTTGACCATGGGGCTTGCCAGCGGACCGACAGGTTATGTCCTGTCATGGATCATTCTCGGCCTTGCCGGTTCCTGCATGCTGACGACGCCGGCGCAAATCGCGGTGACCGAAATCGCCGGCGACAAAGCCCGCCGGGCGCTCGGTCTGCTGATCCTTGCCGGCGGGCTGACATCGACCATAATCTGGCCACTGACCGGGTTTCTGCAGGTGGAATGGGGCTGGCGAAGGACGACGATCGCTTATGCCGTTCTCATGCTGATCGTCTGCCTGCCGCTGCATGTCGCGACGCTTGCCAGACGGCCGGTGGAAAAATCGGCAATCAGCGCGGCAGCGGAACCGGTGCCGATCGATCGCCCGCGCTTTTTCCTGCTGGCCGCAAGTTTTGCCGCAAACGGCTTCGTCACCTGGGGTTTCGCCCTGACGATCATCATCCTGTTCGAGACGGCCGGCCTCGACCACAAACATGCGCTTGCCGCAGCAGCTTTCATCGGCATTGCCCAATGGGCGGGACGGCTTTTTGATTTTCTTGTCGGACGGCGTCTGTCGGGCATCGCCACAGGCCTTGTCGGAGCGGCGCTGTTTCCGCTGAGCTTCATCGTCATGCTGCTCACCAGCGATTTTGTCGGCGCCATGCTGTTTGCAACGCTTTACGGGCTTGCCAGCGGCATCACCGCCGTCACCCGCGCTACGCTGCCCTTGCAGATTTTTCCGGCAGGCGCCTACGCCCGCGCATCGGCAAGGCTTGCGGTGCCGCTCAATCTCTCCTTCGCCGCAGCACCCCCCGCCTTTGCAGCGATCATGACCCTTGCCGGCCCTCACGCCGCCCTCTGGCTTGCCTTTGTGATTTCGATCCTTGCCTTTTGCGCGCTACTCGGCCTCGCCCGCCTGCGGCCATTTCCATAAGACCGGCGCAACATACCGTCGCCGCGCCGGACCAGCCGGCCCCCACCGCAAGCCCGGCGCCATCTCCGGCTGATTGAATGGCGACTCTCACTTGGAGTGCGCATGCTGCTAGGGCAATCGGTTTTCCAGTCGGTGTTGACCAGGCTGAAGGAAGACCAGGAGGAAAACGACGAGGCGCAACCACCCGAGCCGGATTTTCGAATTCGCGGGCTGGGTGCGGGTTTCGTCACGCCGGACGGCCGCCCGGCAGGGGCGGATGCCGATACCGGCGCCTATTTCGACTATCTGAACGACTGGCCTGCAGACACGCAGAACGGCAAGGCGGCAACGGCGGCAGCAGCAGAAGTCGCGACGGTCGCAGAACCACCGGAAGAACAACCAGAGGAAAAAGAGCCGGTCATGCCGGCGCATCTGGAGCGATTGACCGAGGCTGAAATCGCAGAAGACCTGGCGATCACCAGCCGCGATACGGAAGCGAGCCTGAACGACAAGCGGCGGCAATTCGCCAAGGAAAATCATCCCGACGGCGTGGCACCACAATTTCGCGACAATGCGACGACCCGCATGAAGATCGCCAACCTGATGATCGACAGGGCCATCAAGGAACTTTTCTGGCGGCGATAAATCAGGCGACGACAAGAGTTTCCGGCTCATCACGCCGGTTCAGCCTTGCCCCGCGGCTCCTGCACCTCTGATCGGCCTGGCTTTATTCCTTGTCGGCCGGTTTTGCCCTGTCGACCCACAGCTTGTAGGCGGCATAAAGCCCAAGCGCCCCGACGATTGCAGCCCAGAATGTCGCCCCCGCATACAGTTCGATACCGGCCCAGATGAAGCAGACCAGCGGGATGACAACCCTGCGCCAGGCGGCATCGTAAAAGGGATGGTTCGGGTCGATCATTCTGTCCTCCTGCCGGGCATGATGGCCTTGCGCCACCATATCCGGGGTGGAGACAAAAATTGCAAGACGCAGGCCGCGCGAAGATGAATACCGCAAGGCCAATTGTCGAATAGCAATCAAAGAGAATCAGGTGCGATCTGGAGCGTAAAGCAATTCCCGCTGAATGCGCTGATCAAGCGCGTCCACCACTGCCGACAGGAAGTCCTTGCGACGCGGATCTGTTGTCGCCTCGGCGGATATCTTGAGCGGACCGCGGATATTGCGCATAAACCCCAGGTGATCGAACGTGTCCGAGGCGACGTTGACTTCGACCTCATCCATGAAATGCGCCACGAGAGGAACCAGCTTCAGGTTGGCATCCTTCTGATATTGGGCTGCCATGTGCTGAGCGAGCCTGCCCATCTGCACGTAGGGGCCGAACGTGGCACTCATCTAAATCTCCTTGAGGACTTGCGTGAGAGACTTAGATAGGAGCTGTAAGCGCCAGTGCGATATCTCTTTCGAGAATGATCGCGATAATACCATTTATCGCGAGCCATCCCGCGAAAAGCCGCTGGTCTGGACCAACATTGTTCGGCTTCGAACGGCTGCGCGGAACTCAAAACCGGCTGCGGCAATGATTCATAACCAAAATCAGTCGCTCAGCAAAGAAAATGGCGCACCCGACAGGATTCGAACCTGTGACCTTTGGAATCGGAATCCAACACTCTATCCAGCTGAGCTACGGGTGCAAACCGTGTGGGCGATGACTCGCCCAAGTCCGATTTGAGGTTCTTACCCTAGCTCGTGTGACGCTTCAATGCCAATACGTGCTTGACCATCGGAAAAATCACGGGCCGGTCAATCATGATGCGATCATGGGCGAAGCGCGGCTCCGCCGGCATGACCGTTCATGTATGGCACAACACCTGATCCGACACCGCAAACGGCCTCACCGTGTCGGAACCCGGCTTCGCCACAGGCATTGTTCCTGCAGCAAGACAATCAACAGGAGGCGATCATGGTCAACGACAACAAGGCGCGCGATGCGATAGAAGGCGGCAGCGGCAGGCAATCCGATAAAAAGCTCTCCGGCCGCCATCCCGTCGCCGGGCCTCACGCCAAGGCGCACCTGACGGATTACGACAAGACGCCCGGTACCGGCTCGCTTCCTGCGAGAAACAGTCCCGACGCGGATGCCGGCCCCGACTGATATCGATAGCGGGCCGGCAAAACCTCGCCGCCCAAATCGAACCTGCCAAACATTGCCGCCCGCACTGACAATGGTTCAGCCCAGCGGGCGGCTTTGCACTTGCTCCGCCATAGCCTCGGGGATAACACCGTTCGCAAGGCAAAAACGGGCATGCATCCATGACATCGGAAACCATATCCCTCTACGATGCGATCGGCGGTGACCGGACGGTGCGGGCACTGGTCAGGCGTTTCTATCAGCTGATGGACACCTTGCCCGAAGCGGCAAACTGCCGGGCTATCCATCCCGAAAGCCTCGAAGGCAGCGAAGCCAAGCTTTACGATTATCTCACCGGTTATCTCGGTGGCCCACCCGTCTATGTGGAGAAATACGGCCACCCTCGCCTTCGCTCGCGCCATCTCGGTGCCGGGATCGGCCCGGCCGAGCGCGATGAATGGCTGCTCTGTTTTCGTCGCGCACTCGACGAGACGGTCGAAAACCACAAACTGCGCGAGATCATCTGGCCGCCGATAGAGCGATTGGGCCATCACATGCAGAACAGGGAATAGTGTCTTGGAAAGACTCAAAAAATTGCGACCGCTAATCCTGCTTGTCAGCGGCTTGATGGGCATTGCCGGCGTTTCTCTTGCCGCTGCCGCAAGCCATGGCGGCGATGCGCATCTGCTCGGCTCGGCCTCGACGATGTGCCTGGCACATGCGCCGGTGCTGCTCGCTCTTTATATCGGCCATAACGCGTTCCGCAGCGCGACGCCTGCAGCCCTTGTGCTTGGTCTCGGCACGATCATCTTTGCCGGCGACCTCGTCTCGCGACATTTTTTCGGCGACAGGCTGTTTCCCTTCGCGGCACCGACGGGCGGCATGCTGATGATGCTCGGCTGGTTGACGGTCGCCGCGGGAGCTTTTCTCGGACAGCGGAAAATCTGAATGATCACGGGCCCCTGCCCCGAACGGGATCCGGGGCGAAGGGGCTGCCGCGTGTGTCCCTGATTTACCGTCGGAACGGCAGGACACGTCCCGCCTGCAACCGCGGAACGGTTGTCGGGCTTAAGCCGGCCTGGGCAGGAAAGGCAACGATATTGCTTTGGCGCGGGTCGTCGCGATCACGCGATGCCAGGATCTCGTAGAGTTCGGGCACCAATCCCTCGCCGTTCTGTTCCGCCAGCTTGTGCAGGCCGATAAACAGCGTGGCGTCAGGACGCTCGTCTCTCATCACTTCTTTCCTTCATCGTCTGCAGCGCGCGTTCAAGGCTCGATTTCGAGCCGTTGCGCAGCGGGACGAAGGCGACACCGAACTTCTTGCAGCCGGTCTTCACCCTCAGACACGCATCATGGCTGATACAGTCGATGGGGCAGAAAACGCAGTCGACCGAGGGAAGCACGGTATCGATGCGCGAGACCGCTTCGCGCAGACCACCGTCATGATGGATCAGTTCCGCGCCGTGACGCGTGGCAATCGCCCGCAGATGCGCAACCTGGCAATCCCGGCCACCGACATAAAGGAAGCTGCGGACATCGATTGCGTCGCGATCGATTTTTGCCGGCTGCGTTGCAGCTGCAGCCTCGTTCGCGCCGCCGTTTTTCCGTTTCTGCTTCTTCGCCATCACGCCTCGCCTGATCGATTCTCATCTCGGGAACCTTCGGTAAGCGGCACCTTAGATAAGTTGAGTATCAGAGTAAAGATTAAACGTGAGGCGAATACTCATATTTATTCGCACCGCAGCAAGCCCTGGCGACGACCCGATTGAAAGCTCCGGAAGATCGGCGGCCGCGCCGGTATTGCCTATATTCCTTCGACCGAGATCATCTTGATACCGACGAGATTGTCCCGCTCGTCGGAAACGATTTCGCCATATCCGATGGTCCGGCCGTTTACCTGCAATTCGACCGGTTCGCCAAAACGCCGGTCGAGCTTGAACAGTACCCCTTCCTTCGCCTCCATCAGTTGGGCGACGGAAACCCTGGCCCTGCCGATCAGCACATGGACTTCGACCGGTATGTCGCCGACCCGCGCCCGTGGCGCCGGTTTCGGCATGACGGAAAGTGCCTCCGGAGGAAATTCCGGAATGTTCAATGGCGGCCTTTCAGCAACGTCATCGCTCATGATTATCACCTTTTTGAAAGACATTGAGTATTGTGCGAGTCAGGTGAAAATATACGGCGGCGGCAGCCGGTTCGCCCTGCACCGGCTGTAAACCTTAATGATCCCTTAACTTCCACAGTTGACGGATCATAAAGAACCAGACGTGACACGCAGTCACGAAAATCGAGGGAAACGCCCTAGCCGCTATGCGTCGTGCGGGTCCTGACGACTGTCGTCGCACGCATCCGTTTGAGCGTCGAGAGCGGCAATCCGACCTTGGCGAGTGCGTCGACGAAAAACGTATCCTCCGGCTTGGCAAAGGTGACGACCATGCGGTCCTTCATCACGTTGCGCGACGCGCAGGTGAAGACGATCTCGTTGTCGCCAAGGCTAAGATAGAAATGGTCCGGCAGGAACTCGATCGTGGCCGCCTGGATCAGCGCACCGGTTTCGCAGATGCCGATCACCTGAACCTGAAGGCTCGAAAACGACTTCACCCCGCCATTCGGATAGACGGCACGGGCCGCAATCCTGGTCTTGCGATAACGGATCTTCGGATTGTCGTTCGCTCCGTAAAATTGCGCCAGGTAGTGGCGATGTCTGCCGTTGTCCAACATGGCTGCGATCCGGAATGGTTAAAACAATCTTAACACCGTACCGCAGCGGGAAAACATGTTCAATTGTCAGATCTAGCAGTACCTTGAGTGCCACGCCCCCATGACCGGCATCGCGACTGGGCGTCACAGCAAAGTTTTACCGTTTGATAAAAATTTAACCCGTGTTATCTTTCGCCCAATAGTTGTCCATGACCATAAAAGAGGGAACTCGGATGGAGCGACTGGGAAGCGGGATAGAGGCCGGGCGCCTCGCGTCCGACGAATACGCATCGAATTTTTCCGACCTTCACCCGCGCCTTGGGGCTCATGAGGCGCTGGTGGAAAGCGACCGCTGTTATTTCTGTTATGACGCGCCGTGTATGACGGCCTGTCCCACCGCCATCGATATCCCGATGTTCATCCGGCAGATATCGACTGGCAACCCGCTCGGATCGGCAAAAACCATATTCGACCAGAATATTCTGGGCGGCATGTGCGCCCGCGTCTGTCCCACCGAAACGCTCTGCGAAGAGGCCTGCGTCCGCAATACCGCTGAAGACAAGCCGGTCGAGATCGGCAGGTTGCAGCGTTACGCGACCGACACGGCGATCGATGCCGGGCGGCATTTCTATGAACGGCAGCAGCCGAGCGGAAAGACGGTTGCGATCGTCGGCGCCGGGCCGGCAGGCCTTGCCGCCGCCCATCGGCTGGCCATCAATGGCCACGAGGTCGTCATTTTCGAAGCCCGCGAGAGATCCGGCGGCCTCAACGAATACGGTATCGCCAGCTACAAGGCAGCCGACGACTTCGCCCGAAGGGAGGTCGATTACGTCCTGGCCATCGGCGGCATAACCATCGAACACGGCAAGGCACTCGGCCGCGACTTTTCCCTCGCCGATCTTTCCACCCAATATGACGCCGTCTTTCTTGGCATGGGGCTTTCGGGCGTCAACGGGCTCGGCATCGAAGGCGAAAACCTTGTCGGCGTCGAGGACGCGGTCGATTTCATTGCCGGCCTGAGGCAGACGGATGACAAGGCATTGATCCCGATCGGCCGCCGCGTCGTTGTCATCGGCGGCGGCATGACGGCGATCGACGCCGCCATCCAGGCAAAATTGCTCGGCGCCGAGGAAGTGACGATCTGTTATCGCCGCGGCAAGGCCGACATGAACGCCTCCCCTTACGAGCAGGATCTTGCCGCGTCGAAGGGCGTCATCATTCGCCACTGGCTGGCACCGAAATCGCTAATCGGCAAGGACGGCCCCCGCGGCGCTCACGTCGCCGGCATCGAGGTGGAATATACCACGCTCATTGAAGGCCGCCTGACCGGCACCGGAGAGACCGGCGTCATCGCCGCCGACCAGATCTTCAAGGCCATCGGCCAGACTTTTTCCGCCACCGGCCTCGGAGCGTTGCAGTTCGACCGCGGCAAGATCGCCGTCGACGCGGAGGGACGCACGTCGATCGACGGCGTCTGGGCCGGCGGCGACTGTATCGGTCGCGGCGAGGACCTGACCGTATCGGCCGTCGCGCAGGGCAGAGACGCTGCCGAAAGCATCAACCGGGCTCTTGGCGCAGCATCGCGGCAAGCCACTGCAGTCGCTTGAAAGGGCACGACCATGGCTGATATCCGCAACAATTTCGTCGGCATCAAATCCCCCAACCCGTTCTGGCTGGCCTCCGCGCCACCGACCGACAAGGCCTATAATGTCGAGAGGGCCTTCAAGGCCGGCTGGGGCGGCGTCGTCTGGAAGACGCTCGGTGAACAGGGACCGCCGGTCGTCAACGTCAACGGCCCCCGTTACGGGGCGATCTGGGGCGCCGACCGCCGCCTTCTGGGCTTGAACAATATCGAGCTGATCACCGACCGTGACCTCTACACCAATCTCATCGAGATGAAGCAGGTGAAGAAGAACTGGCCGGATCGCGCCATCATCGCCTCGATCATGGTCCCTTGTGAGGAAGCTGCCTGGAAAGCCATCCTGCCGCTCGTGGAAGAGACGGAAGTCGACGGTATCGAACTGAATTTCGGCTGTCCGCACGGCATGTCTGAACGCGGCATGGGTGCCGCGGTCGGTCAGGTGCCGGAATATATCGAGATGGTGGTGCGCTGGTGCAAGCAATATTCGCGCATGCCCGTCATCACCAAGCTGACACCCAACATCACCGATATCCGCCAGCCCGCCCGCGCCACCAAACGCGGCGGCACTGACGCGGTATCGCTGATCAACACCATCTCCTCGATCGTCTCCGTCGATCTCGATACCTTTTCGCCCAATCCTTCGGTCGGCGGCAAGGGCAGCCACGGCGGTTATTGCGGCCCGGCGGTGAAACCGATCGCCCTCAACATGGTGGCCGAGATCGCCCGCGATCCGGAAACATATGGCCTGCCGATTTCCGGCATCGGCGGAGTGACCACCTGGCGCGACGCCGCCGAATTCCTCGTCCTCGGCGCCGGCAATGTGCAGGTCTGCACGGCGGTGATGACCTACGGCTTCAAGATCGTCGAGGAGATGATTTCGGGCCTCTCCGCCTGGATGGATACGAAAGGTCACCGCACGCTTGACGACATCACCGGCCGCGCCGTGCAGAATGTTACCGACTGGCAGTATCTCAACCTAAACTACATCGCCAAGGCGCATATCGACCAGGATGCCTGCATCAAATGCGGCCGCTGCCACATCGCCTGCGAGGACACGTCCCACCAGGCGATCACCGCGATCGTCGACGGCAAACGGCATTTCGAGGTCAAGGAAGAAGATTGCGTCGGCTGCAATCTCTGCGTCAATGTCTGTCCGGTCGAAAACTGCATCACCATGGAGGCGCTCCCGGTTGGTGCCCTCGACAAACGCACCGGCCGCACGGTCGATCCGACCTACGCCAACTGGACCACCCATCCGAACAACCCGATGGCACGCCCGGCGGCGGAGTGAATCCCGAAACGATGCATCAGCCGCCTCAAAGACGGCTGATGGCCCGATGCCCGAACACCTTCCTGTAGGCGGCCGGACTTGTCCCCAGCCGCTTGCGTTGCACGCAGTGCAGCCGAGCCAGTTCTTAGGCCTCCTGTGGACCCAGAGGATGTGTTGCGCGGCGGAATACAGATCATGGAAAAGCTTGCTGCCTGCGATCTCAAAAGCATTGCGACCGACACGAACGACGTAGCCAGTACCGTCCATGCGGAACCACAACGACCGCGTGCTATGGGCCTAGCCGTCTTCACTTCCATCGCATAAGTCTTCTGCTGCTCACGCTTGCTGTAGAAGATCCCCAGCGGGCTTCTGCCACCAACTACATCGGTCGTTGCTGCGGACTTGAGGGGTTCCACCGCCTTTGCCATTGCTATGGCCCTTTGCATCAGCATCACCGTTGCTGCCATGCTATCCGATCAATAGCCTGCTGAAATTCAGGGCAACCGAAGAGTTGATTCGCGGAGCAGGCTATGATCCCCCAGTTACCGACCGATAATCTGTACAAGTTTACCACTCTTGGCGGGATCATAATAATGATCTTCTGCTTGTGGTTATCCAGGGATACTGCACTGCAGTTGGACAACAGCACCTTTAGATACATCCAGGCCTATAACCAGTTCGATTGGGTTCTGACGGATATTGAGAGTGATCAGGCCAGACTCGATGTCCAAATGGATCGCGTAGAACGGCTAGCTAATGAAGCAAAAAAACCGGAGAACGCCAATAACGCTGAAAAGGCTAAGATCGCAATCGAAGCATACGATGAAATGAAAGTCGTCTACGAGGAAACTCGAAAAAAGCGCGCAGGCGTGCGGAAGGCCAACGCCGAAGCCAATACGCAGAATATGGAATTAAAGCTCCTCCAAGATCGTTTTGACCGCGATTTGAGTTTTGTCAAATGGCTGTTCCTTGGGGGTGCAGCGATGGCGGCGTCCGGAATCTCATTGTGGTATTTCAAACATCAGCGATATCAAGACGAACTACTTCAGGTTCAGTTGGAAAATGCACGTATACCTTCTGCAACACTGACCGTACTTAACAGCGGCGATGCATCAAAAGAGAACTGACACAAAGCCTCTCTGTTGCTAAAATTTCAGACCTAATTGCGGTTAGAAGGCGGATTATTAAAATGGTTAAGGGCGCTCCCGTGCAAAATGACAAAGAGGCATCTCAACGTAAAACGTGTTTCGTTATAATGCCAATTTCTGATGTCGACGGTTATCCGACTGGACACTTCGGCGAGGTCTACAAGCAGTTAATCGAGCCAGCGGTTGTTGCTGCCGGATATGAGTGCAGTTTGGCCACTACCACCAGCGCCTCTCACATGATCCAACTTGATGTTGTTACGAAAGTCGCCACGGCTGATCTTTGCATTTGCGACCTATCCACGAACAACCCCAATGTTTTGTTCGAGTATGGCATTCGCCAAGCATTCGATAAGCCAACGGTGCTTGTCAAAGATGATAAGACCCGACGAATCTTCGACCTGTCAGGTTTTCGTGACATCGAATACGACCACACTCTCCGGATTGCAAATACGCTCGCAACTAGGTTGGCAATAGCAACGGCAATATCAGACACCGTGAATGGCGTGGGTGACGACGAGCAAATTTTTTCACTCGTCAAACTGATGAAATTAACCAAAGCAGCGCTGCCATCTGGAGAGGTGTCCAAAGATGACGCCCGATTTGCGCTTCTTGAGAAAAAACTCGATAGCGTCCTGGGGACACTCACAAGATCATCAATCGGAAATCCGACAGTAAGAATTTCCGACCCGGCAAAGCGGGGAAGAATTCAAATGAGAGAAAGGTACCGTTACTCAGAAAGATGGGCCGTTGGCTTCGGCGAAGATGCCGTGATTTTGGAGGATTTAGCAAACAAAGACACTAGAGTCTTTGAAGACCATGCCAGTCTGGAAAAGACAGAATTCTGGCAATCGTTGAGCACGCGCGATCATAACCACTTCCTTGACATGCTTAGGAAATTCTCGCCGAGCTATATTCCGTTCTAAACTTGCCGATATCGTATCAGCAGGCAGACCAGCAGATACATCTTTTTGCGGAGCACTACTGAGGTGTACGCCACTTTTCACTACCCTATCCGGCGAAGCAATCGGACAACCTGCCCCGGCCCCACTCCCCGCCGCGCGGTGTTCGAGCAGCACGTTAATTGAGAGAGTTAGCAATTGCTGCCGGCGGATCAACGCCGCTGCCCTTGAGCGCTCTAATGGTCTGATTAAGGCTATCTGCAAAACGATCCGCTCTTTCCTGCTTCTGCGCATTTGCGCCGCCAAGCAAATTCCCATGCTGTTTAGCTATCGCGAGCGCTGCCTTTGTCCGCTTGCTGATTTGCTCACGTTCCTCTTGCGCTACCGGTGCAAGGAAACCATTGACAGCGAGATGAACGCCGCCTGATCGTGCCCGCACGCCGCGCAAAGCCGGCCCGAAAACAGAAACCCGGCCGGCGAGACTAAAACACAACCGTCCGTAATAGGAGATAGGCGCTCATGCTGCAGGGCAACATAAATACGTGAACACGATACACGTTAATCGCGAAGTGTCGGATTGGACAAGAATTTTAGCTTGAACTACTAAGAGCAATTGCTCAAAATGCGAAATATTGCTCGAATCCAACCATATGAAAGACCTCCCGACAAAGCAAATATTGCCATCTCGGAAGCATTTTAACCAGCAATTAGTTTAGCCATGACAATAGTTTAGTGCGGCATCCTGACACGTCCCCTAAAGACGCGCAGCGGGCTGATGTGTTGGGCAAACTAAGTGGTGTGTATTATGGCATTTCGAGATATGGCCATTTCGAAGAAACTCGGTCTTGTCACCGTCGTGATGGGCCTTTCCTCCCTGATTATTGCGGGCATCGCAGCATCCGGCCTCTACGGCCTGCAGAAAGCGATGATTTCCGTTGGCGCCCGCGAAGAAGTCGCCCGCGAAGCGATGGACCTGCGCGTCGACATCATCGCCATCAGCCGCATGACCTACCAGCTGGCATCGGCGCCGGAAAAGGCGAAGGACTTCCGCGCCGAAACCGACAAGCGCGCCGGCGAAATGCTCGCCCGCCTGCCGAAGATCGAATCCACCGCCGATGCGACCGAAAAGGATCAGCTTAAGGCGATCCGGGCGGCGCTGGAGAGCTATTTCGGCGCAATCCGCGGCATGGTCGATACCGCCGAGAAGAATACGACAGACACGGCGGCAATCGCTGCCGCCTTGAAGACCGCGCTGGACGGCCAGAAGGTCGTCACCGACACGGTCAAGGTCTACAGCACCTATTCCGGAACCTCGCTCGGCACCGCCCGCGGCAATGCCGTCGCCTCCTCGACAACCGCCATCCTGATTTCGGCGGCGTCTGCCGTCGCCTTCATCATCATCGGTGCCACGATCAGCATGATCGTCTCCCGCCGCGGCATCGTCAGCCCGATCCGGACCCTGACCCTGGGCATGAACCGCCTTGCCAATGGCGAACTCAACGATCTCGGCATAGACACCAACCGCCGCGACGAGATCGGTGAAATGGCCCGTGCAGTGGAAGTATTCCGCACCAACGCGCTCGCCATGGACCAGTTGAAGGCTCAGGAAGCGGCTCTCCATCGCAACAGCAGCGATCTGCAGTCCAGCATCTCGGCCGTCGTCGCCTCCGCCGTCGCCGGCGATTTCTCCGGCCGCATCTCGAAGGACTACCAGAACGACGACCTCAACCGCTTTGCATCCGGCGTCAACGAACTGGTCGCAAGCGTCGAAGCGGCGACAACCGAAGTCCGCCGTGTCATCGCAGCGCTTGCCGATGCCGACCTGACGCAAAGCATGAACGGCCAGTTCCAGGGCGCCTTTGCCGAACTGCAGGTCAACGTCAACAACACCATGGTCCGCCTGCGCGGCACGATGAACAACGTCCGCGCTGCGGCCGGCACGATCAACAACAACTCGGCCGAACTGTCGTCCGCCGCAAACGACCTCTCCAAGCGTACGGAACAGCAGGCCGCCGCATTGGAAGAGACGGCAGCGGCCCTCGACGAGATCACCGCGACCGTGCGTGCCGCCTCCTCGCGTGCCACCGAAGCCCGCGACATGGTGCATGCCACAAAGCAGAGCGCCACCAAGTCGGGCGACATCGTCCGCTCGGCCGTCACTGCCATGGGCCGCATCGAGGACAGTTCCAGCAAGATCGGCCAGATCATCGGCGTCATCGACGAGATCGCCTTCCAGACCAACCTCCTGGCGCTGAATGCCGGCGTCGAGGCAGCCCGTGCCGGTGAAGCCGGCCGCGGTTTTGCCGTCGTCGCTCAGGAAGTCCGCGAACTTGCCCAGCGTTCGGCCAATGCCGCCAAGGAAATCAAGGGGCTGATCAGCACCTCGGCTTCGGAAGTTGAAGGCGGCGTGGCACTGGTGCGCTCCACCGGCGATGCGCTTCTGGAAATCGAAGGCCTCGTCAACAAGGTCAACGAACACGTCGAATCGATCACCACGGCGGCCCGCGAACAGGCAACGGCACTTGCCGAGATCAACTCGTCCGTCAACCACATGGACCAGATGACCCAGAAGAACGCCGCCATGGTCGAAGAAACCACCGCCGCCAGCGAAACGCTGGCCGAGGAAAGCCGCCAGTTGCAATCGATCCTGCAGAGCTTCAAGCTCGGCAACGGCGAACAGGGACAGTCGCGCGGCATTCGTTACGCGGCCTGACGACGCAGCAACCGACGAAAACAGAAAAGGCCCGGCATCGTCCGGGCCTTTCCTATTGGGGCTCTGTCTTTTTACGAGACACGCACCGTCGGCAACTGCCACCTGAGGCTGATGGCCGCATTTGATCGAGGTCAACCGCAGGTCGGCAAGCGTCACGCTAGTCAGCGAAGCCTTATGTTGCGCTGCACACATCCATCCGGGTGGCAGCCTCCGATCGCTGCTCCAGCCCCCATGGATATCGAATGAACGCCAATACCCCCCTCTCGCAGACCATCGAAGCGACCCCGGTCGCCGCCCATGGGTCCCACGGCTCCCACGGCAACCCTGCCGTCGTTGGCCTTGCCGGTTTCGGCATGACCACGATCGTGCTGCAATTCCACAATGTCGGCTGGGCCTCGCTCGGCCCGGTGATTTGGACCGGCCTGATCTTCGGCGGCCTCGCCCAGCTGATCGCCGGTCTGCATGAAGGCAAGATCGGCAACAATTTCGGCTATAGCGCCTTCACCGCCTATGGCTGCTTCTGGATTTCGCTGTGCCTGATCCAGATCGGCAATGCGACGGGCCTTTTCCCGATCAGCGAGACCGATCTCGGCTGGTTCCTGGTGATCTGGGCGGTCTACACCGCCGTGATGACGCCCGGCGCCATGCGCGCAAGTACCGGCCTAGGCCTCGTCTTCATCACGCTCTTCATCGGTTTCGTGCTGCTCGTCATCGGCCATTTCGGGCCGCATGTCTTCAATGTCGTGGCCGGTTATGAACTGATGGTCTGCGGTGCGATCGCCCTCTACGTCATGGCCCACACGATATACAAGGATGCCTTCGGCCGCGACGTCCTGCCGGTCGGAAAGCCGATGATCGGCTGATCACCGCCATTGAACCTTAAGGCCCGGCCGCTGCCTGAAACAGGGCCGGCCGGGCTTTTCCATGTCTGCAATGATGCCTGCAACGTCGCCTTATTCGCCGCTGGACGGCTCGCCCAACAGATCAAGCATGGAGCGCAGCGCCCGTGTGACGTGACGCTCCGAATGATGAAGCGCCGAAAACCGCCTGAGCGGCATGGCGAAATCGACCACATGCAGCCGGCCCGAAAAGGAATGCGACGACGCCGCACGGCTGGAGAGAACCGTTGCCGCCAGCCCCGCCTCCACCGCCGCCATCGCAGCCTCGTTCGATGGCATTTCCAGGACGACCGACAGCATGTGCGGATCGATGCCAAGGCCTGCCAGATGCGCCTCGAAGGCGGAGCGCGTGCCTGAGCCCTTCTCGCGCATGATCCAGTTGGTTTCCAAAAGATCGGCCGGACGAAGCCCGCCGCCCCTCGCCCAGGGATGCCGGCTGCCGACCACCAGCACGAGGCGGTCCTCGGCCACCGCCTGCTGTTGCAGCCCGTCTGTCGACACCTCGCCCTCGACGACGGCCAGTTCCGCCGCGCCGGCCAGAACCGCGTCCGCCGCACTCTGCGTATTGCCGACGGTCAGCCTGAGATCGACGCGTGGAAAACGCTCGTGATAGGCGACAAGCCTTGCCGGCAGCCAGTAGCTCGCCACCGTCTGGCTGGCATGTACCCGCAACAGGCCGGAAGCCGAACCGCCGAGATCGGCAAGCGCCAGTTCCGCAGCCCGTGCCCGCTCCATCACTCCGCGCGCCTCGTCGACGAAAAGCCGTCCCGCCTCCGTCAGCGCGATACCGCGCCCGACCCTGTCGAACAGGATGACGCCGTGCCGCGCCTCCAGCGCCTTGATCGCCGCGCTGACCGCCGATTGGGTGAGATTGAGCCTTTCCGCCGCACGCGTCAGATGTTCCTGCGTCGCCACTTCCAGGAATATCCGCAATTGCTCGAGCGTCATGGCCGTTCTTCCCAGGTCTTGACCGGCGGTCATCCGGCATGGTGATACGTTGCAGGCCTATACCTTAACCGGCCACGTCGATGACGACCCGGCCGCGAACCTTGCCCTCAAGAATATCCTCGGCCAGCTGCGGCAACTTCGACATCGGCTCGACGGTGGTCATGCTGTCGAGCTTGGCGGTGTCGAGATCGCGGGCAAGCCGCTTCCACGCATCGAGCCGCAGTGCTTTTGGCGCCATGACGGAATCGACCCCGATCAACGCCACGCTGCGCAGGATATGCGGCAGCACCGTGCCGGGCAGATCCGCCCCGCCGGCCAGTCCGCAGGCGGCAATCGCGCCGCCGCGGACGGTTTGCGCAAGCGCGTTCACCAGCGTTGTCGAACCGACGCTGTCGATACCGCCGGTAAAACGTTCTTTCTGCAGCGGACCGCCCTTCTGCTGCAGCTCCGCCCGATCGACAAAACCCGTCGCACCAAGCGAGGCGAGATAGGCATGGGTCTCGGGTCGCCCGGTAGAGGCCGTAACCGTGTAGCCGCGCGCCGCAAGCAGCGCCACGGCAACCGACCCGACGCCGCCGGCTGCTCCCGTGACGAGAACCTCACCCTTGCCGGGCTCGATCGAACCCCATTTTTCCAATGCGTCGACGCAGAGCGCCGAGGTATAGCCGGCCGTACCGATCGCCATTGCCTGCGCCATGGAAAATACATCCGGCAGCGGGATGAGCCATTCCGGCTTGACCCGCGCGAAGCGGGCGTAAGCCCCCCATTCGGTTTCCGAGAGCCCCCAGCCGTTCAGCACCACCCTGTCACCGGCCTTCCAGTCGGGCGAGCGGGACTCGACGACCGTGCCGGCCAGATCGATGCCGCCGATCATCGGCGTGCGGCGGGCAATCCGCCCCTTGCCGCTGATGGCCAGCCCATCCTTGTAGTTGAGCGACGAATAGGCGATCTCGACCAGCACCTCGTGATCCGGCAGATCGCTGATGGCGACATCGCGCAAAGATCCGGCCGTCTTGCCATCGACGGTATCGATGACCATCGCCTTAAAAGTCTCAACCATGATGTATCTCCTGTTGTTTTCCTTGACGAAGGGCATCTAGCGCTGAATCCGGAGCGATCCATTGATACGGCTCATGAACGCCGACAATGGAACGGTCATGGTGACGCAGCCATGCGACGCTTTTTCGAAAGCCACAACGACCACCTGGGCGCAGATCCGCGACGCTGTGATTGATATTCATTCGATAAAATCGAACAAATCAACAAGATTTATCAATTGGATTTGACGTTCTCCATAACGGAGTATGTTTTTCGAAATCTGCATCATTTTTTGGAAATTTACCGATGTCTCTTCCGATTTCGGCAGAACGCCTCCATACGCCGCTTTTCGCGATACGCTCTTTCCTGCCTGGCCTTCTGCTGACCGCAGCAATCGCCGCAACAGCGCTGGCGATACGCGCCGCGACCGGCTGGGCGGCTCTCAGTCCCCTGATCCTTTCCATCATACTGGGAATGACAATCCGCAACACATTGAATTTGCCGGCAACACTTGAGCCCGGCATCGGTTTTTCCCTCAAGCGGATCCTCCGCGCCGGCATCGTGCTGCTTGGACTTCAGGTCACGCTGATGCAGATTTTGTCGCTCGGCGGCGCGGCGCTTGTCACCGTCGCTCTGACGCTGGTTGCCACCTTTGTTGCCATCCGCATCCTCGGCAGGGTCATGGGTGTCGATCCGCAGTTGACGGATCTGATCGCCGCCGGCACTTCCGTCTGCGGCGCATCGGCGGTGATTGCCGCCAATACCGTCGTCAAAGGCAGGCAGGAACACGTCGCGTACGCGGTCGCCTGTGTCACCCTTTTCGGTTCGATATCCATGCTTGCCTATCCGCTGCTGGCATCGCCGCTTGGACTGGATCAGCGCGCCTACGGCCTGTGGTCCGGCGCCACCATCCACGAGGTCGCCCAGGTGGTTGCCGCATCCTTCCAGGCGGGCGATCTCGCCGGCCAGTTCGGTACGATTTCCAAACTGGCGCGCGTCGTGCTGCTGGCACCGCTGATCATGACGCTCGCTTTTGCCGCACGCTCGACGACCGAAAATGGCAAACGCGTAACGGCACCCATGCCCTGGTTCGTGCTCGGATTTGTCGCCATGATGCTGGTGAACAGCTTTGTCGCGATACCGGCCGAAGTTGGCGGCACGCTCGTCATGCTCACCAACTTCCTGCTTTCCATGGCTTTGGCCGCGATGGGCCTGAACGCGAACATCGCCAAATTGCGCGCCGAAGGGTGGCGCCCCTTGGCGCTCGGCGCCTTCGGCTGGATCTTCATCGCGGTCGTCGGTTACGCCATGCTGAAACTGCTAGGCTTCTAGAACAGCACCTGGCCTGTTCTAGAATTGTCGTGTTGAGACGAAGAAAAGGCTTGGGGCGCACCGCGTATCTAAGCGATCGCGAAACGCCCCAGATCAACAGCACCCGACCGGCACTCTGCGACGATCAGCAAGGTTTCGGTCGACCTTCAGGTAAATCTTCCCCGCGAATGGCTTCGTCGTGATACCAGCACATGTCGACGACCGACAGAACCACGTCTGCGGATACCAAAGGCGCGGTCAGCCCGTTGTCGAGCCGCCGCCGCTGCGGGATTAACGGAAACTGGTAGATTTTTGCACTTTCACGATGGACGCTCCTCATCCGATCGCCTCCTCACCCAATTGCATTAAGCGGTCAGAAACGATTTCTGCCCATTTTTTAATCCAATTGCACTAATTTACATCATTTGCATGCGGTCCGCCAGAGGGAAATCGGATCAATTGGCGTTAACAACGTCCCAATAGGCGTGATTGATCTGAACGCACGATGATCCGGCAGGTTCCGCAGCGCCAAGATGCAATCGCGGCACAAGCCCATTTCGTAAGCAGAATCAGCCGCGAAAGACAGGGCCGGAACCGCCTGCGACATCAGGAACGACATTTTTTAAGCCATCCAGCCCGTTCTTCGATCAAACTGGCACGGTCATTGCCTTTATGTGTCCATGCCCGGAATGTGGGGCGGCAAGCGCCGCACATCCAGGATGGCTCAACCATGAACCACGGCCTGAGAGATAAAACATGACCAAGTATAAGCTCGAGTACATCTGGCTCGACGGCTACAAGCCGGTAGCGAACCTGCGCGGCAAGACGCAGATCAAGGAATTCGACGCATTCCCGACCCTCGAACAGCTTCCGCTGTGGGGCTTCGACGGTTCGTCGACCGAGCAGGCCGAAGGCCATTCGTCCGATTGCGTGCTCAAGCCCGTTGCCGTTTACCCGGATCCGGCCCGCACCAACGGCGTACTCGTCATGTGCGAAGTCATGATGCCTGACGCTGTCACCCCGCATCCGTCGAACACCCGCGCCACCATCCTCGACGACGAAGATGCATGGTTCGGCTTCGAGCAGGAATATTTCTTCTACGAAAACGGTCGTCCGCTCGGCTTCCCGGAACTGGGCTACCCGGCTCCGCAGGGTCCTTATTATTGCGGCGTCGGCGCCAGCAATGTCGGCCCGGTTGCTCGCGAAATCGTCGAAGAGCATCTCGACCAGTGCCTCGCTGCCGGCATCAACCACGAAGGCATCAATGCCGAAGTGGCCAAGGGTCAGTGGGAATTCCAGATTTTCGGCAAGGGCTCCAAGCGCGCCGCCGACCAGATCTGGATGGCCCGTTACCTGCTGCAGCGTCTGACCGAGCAGTACGGCATCGACGTCGAATACCACTGCAAGCCGCTCGGCGACACCGACTGGAACGGTTCGGGCATGCATTGCAACTTCTCCACCAAGTTCATGCGTGAAGTTGGCGGCAAGGACTATTTCGAAGCCCTGATGGCTGCTTTTGCCAAGAACTGGAAAGAGCACATCGACGTTTACGGCCCGGACAACGACAAGCGCCTGACCGGCAAGCACGAAACGGCTCCGTGGAACAAGTTCTCCTACGGCATCGCCGACCGTGGCGCCTCGATCCGCGTTCCGCATTCCTTCGCCAACAACGGCTACAAGGGCTACCTCGAAGATCGCCGCCCGAACTCCCAGGGCGACCCCTACGCGATCGCTTCCCAGGTTCTGAAGACGATCGCAGAAGTCCCGACTGCAAAGTCGGCTGCTGCCTGATCAAGATCCTCCCAAGGATAAACGGAAACGCCGGCCTCAGCGCCGGCGTTTTTCGTTGGTGGGGAATAGGTAGTTGCCGCTTAATCCCCTCACTTGCAATTTCTGAAACTTAGCTGCGCTAAGATTTCGAAATTGCTTTCTCTCCCACGAGGGGAGAGATGCCGGGGAGGCAAGCTCGGCTCCCTCCCTCTCCCCCTGTGGGAGAGGTTACAAAATCAAGATCTTAGCCAAAGGCTAAGTCTCAGATTTTGTTGGTGAGGGGATCGCCTCCAGCCACGACAGAAGCGCCACCCTACCGCACCCGCAGCCCATCCATGAACAGCTGCTCCAAAAACCGTGCCGCGTCTTCGAAACGTCCGTCGCCGGCATGGCTCTGTCCGAGCACCGCCCTTACCTGAACATCGAAATCGGCATAATGCTGGGTAGTCGACCAGATCGAGAAGATCAGGTGATAGGGATCGCATTTGGCGATCTTGCCGGCGCGCGCCCAGGCGCGGATAACCTCGGCCTTTTCGTCCACCAACTGCTTGAGTGGCCCCTTCAATTCGTCTTCGATGCGCGGCGCGCCCTGCAGGATCTCGTTGGCGAACAACCGGCTCTCGCGCGGAAAATCCCGCGCCATCTCGAGCTTGCGGCGAATATAGGAGCGGATTTCCGCCTCCGGATTGCCGTCCGCGTTGAACACCCTCAGCGGCTCGAGCCATGTCGACAGCACCCGGTCGATCAGCTGCCTGTGCATCGCTTCCTTGGTGCGGAAATAATAGAGCAGATTGGGTTTCGACATGCCGGCCGCTTCAGCGATCTGATCGATCGTCGAGCCGCGAAACCCGTTGACGGAAAACACGTCGAGGGCAGCTTCCAGAATGCGCTCCTCTTTCTCCTCCTGGATCCGCGTTCGCCGCTGCGTCTGCGCAGCTCTCGGTATAGCCATGCCCTGCCACGTCTCCTTATCCCATGCCATCGGCAAATTTCTGAAAACATCTGAAGCTGTGACGATTTTCAGCTTGAGTGATGCGGTGGAATTTGTAAGCTTTTACCAGGCGGTCAAATTATCGGCGACAAGCATAACAAACGCAATGCCGATCTTCCGAACCATTGGTGACAAGCCTTGAGGTATCGGACAGGACCAACGGGAACAACAGGCATGCTGCCTTCCGGCAGTGCATGAACAGGCGAGGACATAAAATCATGGTGGCAGCACCGGGCGAGAACCTGCGCGTCAACGGCGACCGTCTCTGGGACATGTTGATGGACATGGCGAAGATCGGCCCCGGCATTGCCGGCGGCAACAATCGCCAGACCCTGACCGATGAGGACGGCGAGGGCCGCCATCTGTTCAAGCGTTGGTGCGAGGCAGCCGGCATGACGGTCGGCGTCGATAGGATGGGCACGATGTTTGCCACCCGTCCCGGCACCGATCCGGATGCCCTGCCCGTCTATATCGGCAGCCACCTCGACACCCAGCCGACCGGCGGCAAATATGACGGTGTTCTGGGCGTGCTCGCCTCACTGGAAGTCGTCCGCTCGATGAACGACCTCGGTATCAGGACGAAACACCCGGTCGTCGTCACCAACTGGGCCAATGAGGAAGGCGCGCGTTTTGCACCCGCCATGCTCGCATCCGGCGTTTTTGCCGGCATTCACACACTCGATTACGCCTATTCCCGCAAGGACCCGGACGGCAAGACCTATGGCGACGAGCTGAAGCGCATCGGCTGGCTCGGCGACGAAGAGGTCGGCGCCCGCAAGATGCATGCCTATTTCGAATATCATATCGAACAGGGCCCGATCCTCGAAGCCGAGGAGAAGCAGATCGGCGTCGTCACCCATTGCCAGGGCCTGTGGTGGCTGGAATTCACCTTGACCGGCAAGGAAGCCCATACCGGCTCCACCCCGATGGACATGCGCGTCAATGCCGGTCTCGCCTTTGGCCGGATCATGGAAAAGGTTCAGGAGATTGCCATGGCCGAACAGCCGGGCGCCGTCGCCGGCGTCGGTCAGGCCTTTTTCACACCCAACTCCCGCAATGTTCTCCCTGGCAAAGTTGTCTTCACCGTCGATCTGCGCACACCCAGCCAGGAAAAGCTCGATCGGATGCGGGCGAAAATCGAAACTGCGGCTGCGGAAATCTGTGAAGCCCTCGGCGTCGGCTGCTCGGTGGAAGCCGTCGGCCATTTCGACCCGATCACCTTCGATCCCACGCTGGTCGGCCGTGTCCGGGATGCCGCCGAAAAACTCGGCTACAGCCATATGAACATCATTTCCGGCGCCGGCCACGATGCCTGCTGGGCAGCGCAAGTGGCGCCGGCCACGATGATCATGTGCCCCTGCGTCGGCGGGCTTTCGCATAACGAAGCCGAGGAGATCTCCAAGGACTGGGCCGCCGCCGGCTGCGATGTTCTGTTCCATGCGGTGGTGGAAACGGCGGAGATTGTCGAGTGAGTGTCGACATCGCCATAGAGCGGCCGAACCAGCCCGAAGTGATCGCCCTGATCGAGCTTTCCGACGCCTATATGGCATCACTCTACCCACCCGAGGGAAATTTTGCGGTCGATCTGGATGCCTTGTCGCAGCCGGACATTTTCTTTCTGGTCGCAAGACTGGACGGCAAAGCCGTTGGCTGCGGCGCGATCAAATGGTTCGAAGACGGCAGCGCCGAACTGAAGCGCATCTTCGTCCATGACGAAGCCCGTGGCCACGGCATCGGACGAAAGATCATGGCTGGACTTGAGGGGCTGGCAGAAGCACGGGCCGTCGACCGGCTTTATCTCGAAACCGGACCGCTGAATGTAGAGGCGGTGCGGCTTTATGAGGCGCTTGGTTACAGCACCTGCGGCCCGTTTGCCGATTACGCGGAAAACCCGCATAGCCTGTTCATGACCAAGACCCTGAGACAACGGGAGGCTGCCCAATGAGCGCCCCCTTGGCATCACGAACCAGAACGAGACGATCACCAGCCGAGATGTCCAGTCCCTGAGGTCCTCGATCTCGGGTGATTGACTGCGGCAACAGACAAGGGGAACAACCATGGCCACAGTGATCAAGAACGGAACCATCGTCACCGCCGACCTGACCTACAAGGCGGATGTGAAGATCGATGGCGGCAGGATCGTCGAGATCGGCCCGGACCTTGTCGCCGACGAGGTTCTGGACGCCACCGGCTGTTATGTCATGCCGGGCGGCATCGATCCGCATGTCCATCTCGAAATGCCCTTCATGGGCACCTATTCCGCCGATGATTTCGACAGTGGCACGCGGGCAGCACTCGCCGGCGGCACGACCATGGTGGTTGATTTCTGTCTGCCTGATCCCGGCCAGTCGATGCTCGACGCCCTGAAGCGCTGGGACAACAAGGCGACCCGCGCCCATTGCGATTATTCCTTCCACATGGCCGTCACCTGGTGGGGCGAGCAGGTCTTCAACGAGATGCAGACCGTCGTTCAGGAAAAGGGCATCAACAGCTTCAAGCATTTCATGGCCTACAAGGGCTCGCTGATGGTCAATGACGACGAGATGTTCGCCTCGTTTTCCCGCTGCGCCGAGCTTGGCGCGCTTCCCCTCGTCCATGCCGAAAATGGCGATATCGTCGCTTCCATGCAGCAGAAGCTGATGGATGAAGGCAATGACGGCCCGGAAGCGCACGCCTATTCGAGGCCCGCGTCGGTCGAGGGCGAAGCGACCAACCGTGCCATCATCATCGCCGACATGGCGGGCGTGCCGCTTTATGTCGTCCACACATCCTGCGAACAGGCGCATGAGGCGATCCGAAGGGCGCGCCAGAACGGCATGCGGGTCTATGGCGAACCGCTGATCCAGCACCTGACGCTCGATGAAAGCGAATATTTCGACAAGAACTGGGATCATTCCGCCCGCCGCGTCATGTCCCCTCCGTTCCGCAACAAGCAGCATCAGGATTCACTCTGGGCCGGCCTTGCAGCCGGTTCGCTGCAATGTGTCGCGACCGACCACTGTGCCTTTACCACCGACCAGAAGCGTTACGGCCTCGGCGATTTCCGCAAGATCCCGAACGGCACCGGCGGACTGGAAGACCGCCTGCCGATGCTTTGGACCTATGGCGTCGCGACCGGCCGCATCACCATGAACGAATTCGTCGCCGTCACCTCCACCAACATCGCCAAGATCCTGAACCTCTATCCGAGGAAAGGCGCCATCCTCGTCGGCGCCGATGCCGATCTCGTAGTGCTCGACCCGAAGAAGTCGAAGACCATCTCGGCGAAAACCCAGCAGTCGGCGATCGATTACAACGTCTTCGAAGGCAAGCAGGTGACCGGCCTGCCGCGTTACACCTTGTCGCGCGGCGCAGTCGTTGTCGAGGACGGCACGCTGAAGAGCCGCGAGGGCCACGGCCAGTTCGTCGCCCGCGAGCCCTATCCTGCCGTATCCAAGGCACTCTCCACCTGGAAGGAACTGACGGCACCGCGCAAGGTCGAAAGGTCCGGCATCCCGGCGAGTGGCGTGTGATGAAAAACATCCTCCTCGCGATCTCCATCGGGCTTGCCGCCGCATCGGCCCACGCCGAAGGCTTTCTTGACGGCGCCTATGGCACCAAGAGCGGCTGCATCTACGCAAAGACCGGAGTTTCCTCCGGCGATGACGATTTTTTCCTGCTGAATGATGAAGGCATCACCACCGCTGTTGCGACCTGCGATTTCCACGGCAGCGCCACCAGTACCGCCACCGGATTTACCGTCCGTGCCGAATGTGAGGCCGATGGCGAAGCGGGATCGGAAGACGACGCGACCCTCACCAGATCCGCCAAAGGCTACACCGTCAGTTTTCCCGACGGAACGAAATGGGGTCCTTATCCGAAATGCAAATAGCAGCCCAAGCAGCACCCGGATCATCGCAGACAGAAGAACCACAACGTTTTTCCGTTGTTTCCGCCAGGAAACTCGGCCTTACCTTCGAGACCAATGACGGCCCGGTCCACGCGCTGTCCGATGTCGATCTGGACGTGAAAAAGGGGGATTTCGTCTCCTTTATCGGCCCGTCCGGCTGCGGCAAGACGACATTCCTGCGCGTCATCGCCGATCTGGAAAACGCCACGTCCGGCGAGATTACCGTCAACGGCATGACGCCGGAAAATGCCCGGAAATCCCGCTCCTACGGTTATGTGTTCCAGGCGCCGGCGCTTTATCCCTGGCGCACGATCGAAAAGAACATCGCACTACCGCTGGAGATCATGAATTACACCGCAGCCGAACGGAAGGAACGCATCGAACGCACGCTCGATCTCGTCAACCTTGCAAGCTTCGGCAAGAAATATCCCTGGCAGCTGTCCGGCGGCATGCAGCAGCGCGCCTCGATTGCCCGCGCGCTCGCCTTCGATGCCGATCTGCTTTTGATGGACGAACCCTTCGGCGCACTCGACGAAATCGTCCGCGACCACCTGAACGAACAGCTTCTGAAGCTCTGGGCACGGACGCAGAAGACCATCTGCTTCGTCACCCATTCCATTCCCGAGGCCGTCTACCTGTCGACCAAGATCGTCGTCATGTCGCCCCGCCCAGGCCGGGTGACCGACGTGATCGAATCGACCCTTCCCAAGGACCGCCCGCTCGAAATCCGCGAGACGCCGGAATTCCTGGCGATCGCGCATCGGGTTCGGGAAGGCCTGAGGGCGGGGCATAGTTATGAGGAATAGCGGCATGCAATGGCCCCTCACCCTAACCCTCTCCCCGCGAGCGGGGAGAGGGAACGTGCCGCACGCGCCGTTTGAGATGGATGGAGACGGCGCGGCATATCCCTTCTCCCCGTCAGGACGGGGAGAAGGTGGCGGCAGCCGGATGAGGGGCATCCGCCAGAGGCTAAGCCCATGAGCCCCGTCTTCCTCCTTTGGCTCGCAGCCGCCATGGCGACCTTCCTTGCGGCCGCAACGGCATCGCGTGCCTATATCGCCTCCAGCAACATGTTTCTGCTCATCCTGTCGCTCGCGCTTTATTGCATCGGCAACCTGATGATGGTGAAGCTGATGCGTGAGGGCGGGCTCGGCCTTGCAATCTCCGCATCGGCCATAGCACAACTGCTGCTGATCAATGTCATTGCGTTTGCCGTCTTCGGCGAGCGGCTGAGTTCGACACAGCTCGCCGGCGTCGGTCTCGGCGTTGCCGCCATGATCCTGATGTTGTTTCCGGTCGGAGCCAAAAGCTGATGCGGCAGGAAAAACTCTTCCAGCATCGGATCATCCCCGTTGCCGTCATCGTGCTTTTCATCGTCATGGTCTGGTATGTCGGCGCTTATTTCATGAACGCCCCGTTCCAGCGCGATCTGGACCGGCGCGCCAACGTCACCTCGACGGAAGTCGAGTTTTTCGAAAAGACCATGTCGCAGCCGAAGCCGACGCTTCCTGCCCCCCATCAGGTGGCAAAAAACGTCTTCGAAAACACCTTCCTGCGCAGCATCACGTCCAACCGCAGCCTCGTCTACCATGCCTGGGTGACGCTTACGTCGACGGCCGTCGGTTTCACCCTCGGCACGCTTCTCGGCATTCTCATCGCGGTCGGCATCGTCCATGTCAGATCACTCGAACGCAGCCTGATGCCGTGGATCATCGCCTCGCAGATGGTGCCGGTTCTCGCCATCGCGCCGATGGTCATCGTCGTGCTGGGCGCCGTCAACATCACCGGGCTTTTGCCGAAGGCGCTGATCTCCACCTATCTCTCCTTCTTTCCAGTCGCCGTCGGCATGGTGAAGGGGCTGCGCTCGCCGGAACTGATCCAGCTCGACCTGATGCGCACCTATCATGCCAGCGACGCCCAGACCTTCTGGAAGCTGCGGGTACCGGCCTCCGTCCCCTTCCTGTTCACCTCGATGAAGGTGGCGATCGCCGCCAGCCTGGTCGGCGCGATCGTCGGCGAATTGCCGACCGGGGCTGTCGCCGGCATCGGCTCCAAATTGCTCGCCGGTGCCTATTACAGCCAGACGATCGACATCTGGGCCGCGCTGATTGCCGGTTCCGTGCTGGCTGCCCTGCTGGTCGCGATCGTAGCACTTGCCGGCAGACTCGTCGAAGCCGCCATGGGTACAAAACCGCGGAGGCAGGCATGAGCATCCTGACGCGCCCTTGGCAATCCTGGCTGGCGCTGGTTTTTGCACTGACCGCGCTGGCGACCTTTCCGCTCGGCATCTCGCAAATCCCGGTCCCTTATGTTCCTGTGCGGATGTTTTCGGTCTTCGTGCTGGCAATCGGTGGTGCCATCGCCTCCCTGTTACCGCTTCCGAACCTCTTCCTGGCTGTCATGCTGTTTATCTGCAGCCATCTTTCCACCGGGCTTCTTCTCTCCCGGCTGGCGGGCAACGAGGGCAGTGGATCACCGGCCTTCTTCCTCGTACTCGCTGCAGACTGGCTGCTCGCCTGCCGTTGCGTCACCATCCTGTCGGCTTACCGGTTGCGCTCAAGGGTCGCGGACGGCCTGCTGCGCCTCATCATTCCGGCAATCTTCGGCGCATGGATCCTCATCCTCTGGGAGGCAGTGACACGCGGGCTCGGCATCCCCTTCATCATCCTGCCACCACCATCGGCCATCGGCATCCGCCTCGTCGCCTCGATCCCGACCCTCTGGGCAGACGTCCAGCAGACCGTCTTCAAGGCCGTCATCTTCGGTTATGTCGTTGGTTGTGCCGCGGGTTTCGCCGTCGCCATCCTTGCCGATCGGGTCGCCTTTTTCCGCCGCGGGCTTTTGCCCATCGCCAACCTGATGTCGGCTCTGCCGATCATCGGCGTCGCGCCGATCATGGTCATGTGGTTCGGTTTCGACTGGCAGTCCAAGGCGGCAGTCGTCATCGTCATGACCTTTTTCCCGATGCTGGTGAACACGATTGCCGGGCTGAATGCGGCAGGATCGATGGAACGTGACCTGATGCGGTCCTATGCGTCGGACTACTGGCAGACGCTGATGAAGCTGCGCCTTCCCGCCGCCATGCCCTTCATCTTCAACGCCTTGAAGATCAATTCGACGCTTGCCCTGATCGGCGCCATCGTCGCGGAATTTTTCGGCACCCCGATCGTCGGCATGGGCTTTCGCATCTCCACCGAGATCGGCCGCATGAATGTCGATATGGTCTGGGCCGAAATCGCGGTTGCGGCGCTGGTCGGTTCTGTCTTTTATGGTGTGGTGGCGCTTGGCGAGAGAGCGACAACATTCTGGCATCCGTCTAACCGTGGGGGTTAGACGCAACGAACCGCCCGCGTAACATCGACAGGGCGGAGGAGAGAGGGTAACGGCAATGAAAAAGATCATGAAGGCCAAGATCACGAAGGCATTGATGGCAGGGGCGATCCTGGGCACCGCCTCGCTTGCCGGCGCGCAGGCAATGGCTGCCGACAAGCTGACGCTGCAGCTGAAATGGGTGGCCCAGGGCCAGTTCGGCGGCTATTTCGTCGCCAAGGACAAGGGTTTCTACGAGGCGGAAGGTCTCGACGTGACGATCAAGCCGGGCGGCCCGGATATCGCTCCCGAACAGGTCATCGCCGGCGGCGGTGCAGACGTCATCGTCGACTGGATGGGCGGTGCTTTGGTCGCCCGCGAAAAGGGTGTGCCGCTGGTCAACATCGCCCAGCCGTTCCAGAAATCCGGACTCGAAATGATTTGCCCCAAGGACGGGCCGATCAAGACCGAAGCCGATTTCAAGGGCAAAACGCTCGGCGTCTGGTTCTTCGGCAACGAATATCCGTTCTTCGCCTGGATGAACAAGCTCGGCCTCAAGACCGAAGGCGGCGCCGACGGCGTCACCGTCCTGAAGCAGAGCTTTGACGTGCAGCCGCTGGTGCAGAAACAGGCAAACTGCATTTCCGTCATGACCTATAACGAATACTGGCAGGCAATCGATGCCGGTTTCAAGGCGGAAGACCTCGTTGTCTTCAACTATACCAAGCTCGGCAACGATCTTCTGGAAGACGGCCTCTACGCGCTCGACACCAAGCTCAAGGATGCGAAGTTCAAGGAGAACATGGTCAAGTTCGTCCGTGCCTCGATGAAGGGCTGGAAATACGCCATCGAAAACCCGGATGAAGCCGCCGAAATCGTCATGGACAATGGCGGTCAGGACGAAAACCACCAGAAGCGGATGATGGGCGAGGTCGCCAAGCTGATCGGCGACGGCAAGCTCGACATGGCGACCTATGACCGCACGGTGAAGGCGCTGACCGACCAGAAGATCATCAGCAAGGCACCGGAAGGCGCCTATACGGCCGATATCACCAGCGCCGCGCTGAAATAATCGAGCAACAAACATCACCGATACTTCCCATGCCCGGCGTTTTCGTCGGGCATTTTTTTGCCATCAGAGCGTGCCATTCCATCGACGGAAAGGCGGATTGATCACGCGATGGCGAACACGTAAAAGTAGCCGCGACGGCGCCATCGATTTTCGACTTTCGCGTAACCGCGATGTCGGATGCCGCCTTCGTCCCGCGTCATACGGGGAGGACGTATGATGACGGGCGCCGATGGTCGGCGTGCTTCTTCCCTCGCAATATTGGATGTGTTGCATGCCGCATAACCTGTCGAAGTCGATCCCCGCCCTGGTTGCGTTCACGTTTCTGACCGTCGCGACATCCGCCAGCGCGCAGGACGCGACGGCTCCCGCCGCCACGGAACCGAAACTGCCGGCCATCGTCGTGACGGAAGCGACCACAAGACCGCTGACCGACCGGGTGATTGCAACAGGCACGATCCGGCCGATCGACGAGGTTTATGTCCAGCCGCTGGTCGAAGGCCTTTCCGTCAAGGCGCTGAACGTCGATGTTGCCGACGAGGTTACGGCCGATGAGGTTCTCGCCACCCTGAACGACGATGCCCTCGTCCTGCAGAAAAGCCAGTATCAGGCCAACAAGGCCAAGGCCGAAGCCTCGGTTGCCCAGTATCAGGCCCAGGTCGTCGAAGCCGAGGCCAATCTCGACGATGCCGTCAAGCAGCGCGACCGCACCCAGAAGCTGAACCAGAGCGGCACCAGCACCGCGTCCCAGCTGGAACAGGCCAATGCCCAGGTCGATGTCGCCCGGGCTCGCCTGAATGCCGCCCGGCAGGCCGTCGCCGTCGGACAATCCGACGTTCATGTCATCGAGGCGCAGATGGCGGATGTCGACCTGCAGCTTGCCCGCACCGGCGTCAAGGCACCGGTCGCCGGCATCATCTCTGCCAAGAACGCCAAGGTCGGCGCCATCGCTTCGGGCAACGGCGACCCATTGTTCACCATCATCAAGAATGGCGCCATTGAACTGGTTGCCGACATCTCGGAATCCGACATCCAGAAAGCCAGGATCGGCCAGAAGGCCGTCGTCACCGTGGCTGGCGCACGCCGCGAGATCGAGGGCCGCGTAAGGCTTGTCTCGCCGACCGTCGACCAGACCACACGCCTCGGCCTCGTCCATATCGAAATCAGTGCAGACAGTGGTGCGCGTGCAGGCATGTATGGCCGTGCGGCAATCGTCGTCGAACAGACGGATGGGCTGGCGCTGCCCTTGTCGGCGGTAACGACCGGACGCGAAGGATCCACCGCCCGCAAGATCGAAGAGGGTATCGTCAGGCAGGTCAAGGTCGAGACCGGTTTCCAGGATGGTGGTTTTATCCAGATCGTCAGTGGGCTTCAGGCCGGCGACGTCGTTGTCGCCAAGGCCGGCGCCTTCGTCCGCGACGGCGACCACATTGCGCCCGTACCGGATAAACAGGCCTCGGCCAAGGCTCCGGAGGTTTCCCAATGAATTTCTCCGCCTGGTCGATCCGCAACCCGATCGCCCCGCTGCTTGCCTTCGCGCTGCTGCTTTTCGTCGGCATCCAGGCCTTTTATGCGCTGCCCATCACCCGTTTCCCCAATATCGACGTCCCCGTCGTTTCGGTTACGGTGACCCAGAGCGGCGCCTCGCCGGCCGAACTCGAAATGCAGGTGACCAAGGAGATCGAGGATGCCGTCGCCTCGATCAGCGGCATCGATGAAATCCAGTCGACCGTCACCGATGGCCAGTCGCTGACCACGGTCGTGTTCCGCATCGAAAAGCCGACCGAAGAGGCCGTGCAGGATACCAAGGATCAGATCGACAAGATCCGCAGCGATCTTCCCGCCGGCATCGAGGAACCGATCGTCACCAAGGTGGATGTCGAAGGTCAGGCGATCCAGACATTTGCCGTCTCCTCTCCGGACATGACGCTGGAAGAACTGTCCTGGTTCGTCGACGACACGATCAAGCGCGATCTTCAGGGCAAGCCGGGCATCGGCCGTATCGACCGTTACGGCGGCGCCGACCGGGAAGTACGCGTCTCGCTCAATGCCGCAAAGCTCGATGCCTATGGCATCACGGCCGCCGACGTGAATACACAAATCAAGGGCACCAATGTCGATCTCGGCTCCGGCCGCGGCCAGGTGGCCGGCAACGAGCAGACCATCCGCACGCTGGGCGACGCCCGCAATGTCCAGCAACTGGCCGATACCAGCATCGCTCTGTCGAACGGCCGTTTCGTCAAGCTGTCCGAACTCGGCCGGGTGACCGATACCTATGAAGAGCAGAAATCCTTCTCGCGCTTCAACGGCATGCCGACCGTGACCTTTGCCGTTTTCCGCGCCAAGGGGGCAAGCGAGGTCTCGGTCGCAGAGACAGTGGCACAGAGCCTCGACGGCATCCGCAACGCCCATCAGGACGTCTCGATCCAGATGGTCGACGACAGCGTCTATTTCACCTACGGCAATTACGAAGCCGCCCTCCATACGCTGATGGAAGGTTCGCTGCTTGCCGTCATCGTCGTGTTCCTGTTTTTGCGAAACTGGCGCGCCACGCTGATTGCAGCCGTCGCCCTACCGCTGTCGGCGATCCCGACATTCTGGATCATGAACATGATGGGGTTCTCGCTGAACCTCGTCTCCTTCCTGGCGCTGACGCTTGCGACCGGCATTCTCGTCGATGACGCGATCGTCGAGATCGAAAACATCGCCCGCCATATCAAGATGGGCAAGACGCCTTACCGCGCAGCCCTCGAAGCGGCAGACGAGATCGGTCTTGCGGTGATCGCCACCAGCTTCACCATCATCGCCGTCTTCGTGCCTGTTTCCTTCATGCCGGGCATTCCGGGCCAGTATTTCATCCAGTTCGGTCTGACCGTTGCCTTTTCTGTGTTTTTCTCGCTGGCGGTCGCACGCCTGATAACGCCGTTGATGGCCGCCTATCTGATGCGCGCCGAAGACGCGATGGACGATCACCACGACAATGACGGCCCGTTGATGAAGGCCTATACCCGTCTCGTCACCGCCACGACGCGCAAATGGTACTGGCGTTATACAACGATGCTGGCCGCCATCGCCTTCCTTGCCGGTTCGCTTTTCCTGCTGAGCAAGGTTCCGGGCTCCTTCCTGCCGCCGGATGATTCCTCCCGTGTCGTGCTGTCGCTCGAACTGCCGCCGAATGCCACGCTGGAGGAAACCGACGCCACCAGCACGAAAGTCTATGAGGCGGTAAAAAATATCGATGGCGTCGAAAGCGTCTTCACACTCGGCGGCGCATCGCCCAAGGGTGATCTCGAACTGCGCCGCGCCACCGTGCGCGTCATCCTGCAGAATATCGACCATTCGCTGTTGAAGACATTGGTCAACAAGGGCCTTGGCTCGATCCCGCTGATCGGCGACCTCTTGCCGAAACTGCCCGAACACGGCCGCACGCGACCGCAATGGGACGTGGAAAAGGATATCTTCGCCGCCGTCCATGCCATTCCCGACGTGCGTATTTCCAAGGTCAACGACCGCGCCGAACGCGAACTGTCATTCAACTTCCTCTCCTCCAGCGAGGACGACCTGAACGACGCCATCGGCCTTTTGGAATCCAGGCTGCGCGCCTCCTCGATCCTTGCCAATGTCTCATCGGAAGGCGCCCTGCCCCGGCCGGAACTGCAGATCAGGCCGCGCATGGCGGAAGCCTCCAGGCTCGGCATCACCCCGCAGCAGATTTCCGAAACCGTCCGCGTTGCGACGATCGGCGATATCGACGCCAATCTGGCAAAGATCTCGCTCGACAGCCGGCAGATCCCGATCCGCGTCCAGACCTCGCTCGACGTGCGCCGCGACCTGCAGGCGATCCGCAATCTCAAGGTAAAGACCTCTTCCGGCACGATGGTGCCGCTCTACAGCGTCGCCGATATCGACTATTCGGAAGGTCCAAGCTCGATCAAGCGCAACGACCGCAACCGCGTCGTTTCGATCGGCTCCGATGTGCCCTTCGGCACCGCGCTCGATACGTCGAGCGCCGAATTCAAGCGCATCGTCGATGAAACCAAACTGCCCCCGACGGTAAGGCTCGCCGAGAGCGGCGATGCCAAGGTCCAAGCAGAGATGACCCAGAGTTTCGGCAATGCCATGCTGATGGGTCTGCTGCTGGTGCTCGTGGTTCTGATCCTGCTGTTCAAGGATGTCATCCAGCCCTTCACCATCCTCTTCTCGCTGCCGCTTGCGATCGGCGGCGTGGCCGTCGCTCTGATCGTTACCCAGAATGCGCTCTCCATGCCGGTCCTGATCGGCATCCTAATGCTGATGGGCATCGTCACCAAAAACGCCATCCTGCTGGTCGACTTCGCCATCGAGATGAAACGGCACGGACTGGAGCGGGTACATGCCATGGTCGAGGCAGGCCGCAAGCGCGCCCGGCCGATCATCATGACCTCGATCGCCATGTCGGCCGGCATGCTGCCATCGGCGATGGGCGTCGGCGAAGGCGGTTCCTTCCGCGCACCGATGGCGATCGCCGTGATCGGCGGCATTATCGTCTCGACCGTGCTGTCGCTGCTCGTCGTTCCATCCTTCTTCCTGATCATGGACGATCTGTCGCGGCTTCTCGGGCGCATCTTCGGCCGCTTCGTCGGCGCCAGGGAAGATGAGGACCTGATCTCGTCGGATGAGGTCGCGCGCCAGACACGCCGTCATGGCCGCGCCCTATCGGAACTGGAACAGCGTCTGGATCGGCTGGAAAAGGACGAAAATTCAGCAACTTCCGGTAGCCAATCAGGATTGCAGTCAGATGCCCAGGCCGGTCACCGCGTCATGCGTCTGCCGCCAATGGCCGCCGAATGACGCCAAGAGGCGCCGCCCGCGGCGTCTCGTCCACACCTGAAAAACCCGGCAAAATATGAAACCCGGGTTGATCGGTATCAAATCCATCCGCCCTCCAGACGCTATCTTGTTCCCGTGGATGTCAATCAACGGCCGCAGCAAGAAAGAGATGGCGAGATGAACAGCAGCCTGAAACTCAGCAATCGAGACCGGGCAGTGCTCATGAAAGCACCGTTTCTGGCGGGGCTGGGCAACGCTGCCCTGATCCGCCTGATGCAGACAATGACGATCAGCACGGTCCCGGCCCGCAAGTTCGTCATGCGGGAAGGCGAAAATGCCGACGCATTTTATTGCGTCCTGAGCGGTTATGTCCGGCTCTTCCGCTTGAGCCGCGAAGGACGCGAAGCCGATATCATGGTCTGCGCACCGGGCGATACGTTTGCCGAATGCCTTCTGTTCAGCGATGGCATCTATCGCTGCAATGCACAGACGGCCGAGCCCGCGACGATTGCCCGCTTCGACATGCAGGCGGTGCGCGATCTTGCCCAGCAGGATCCGGAAATCGCCAAGGCGCTGATTTCCGCCGTATCCCGGCATCTGCTCGGCACGATGGATTGCATCGCCAACGACCGCCTGTTCACCGCACCGCAGAGGGTGGCAAACTACATCCTCAGCCGTTGCCCGACGGATGGTAGCTCGGCATCGATCCGCCTGCCTTTCCAGAAGAGCCTGCTGGCCGGCATGCTGGGTCTCGCACCCGAAGCGTTGTCGCGGGCATTTTCCAGTCTGCGCCGGGTGGGCGTCACGGTTCGCGGACGTATCATCCAGGTCGGTGATGTTCAGGCATTGAGGAATATCTAGGCTCGAAGGCGCGCGAGACGACGCAGCCTTCAGAGCATGCCTGTTGCCACAGGGGTGTCCGGCGACAGGCGAGGCCGGCGGTCAAAAAACCGCCGGCCTTTCTTTTTTCAGCATTAATGGATGGTCGGTGAAAGAGTTATAGCCCGCCTTGCCGCTTCAAAAACTCGACAATATGCCCGACGCCATCGCCGCGCTTCAGGTCGGTGAACACATGCGGCTTCATCTCGCGCATGCGCGACGCATCCCGGTCCATCACATCCATGTCGACGCCGACATAGGGCGCCAGATCCTTCTTGTTGATCACCAGCAGGTCCGAGCGGGTAATGCCCGGCCCGCCTTTTCGTGGGATTTCCTCGCCCTGACAGGTGGAGATCACATAGATGGTGATATCGGCAAGATCCGGCGAGAAGGTTGCCGCCAGATTGTCGCCGCCCGATTCGATGAAGACGACGTCGAGATCCGGAATCCGCTCGTTCAGTCCGGCGATCGCCTGAAGATTGATCGTTGCGTCCTCGCGGATCGCTGTATGCGGGCAGCCGCCGGTCTCCACGCCGACGATACGGTCCGACGACAGCGCCTGCATGCGCACCAGCGCCTCGGCATCTTCCTTCGTGTAGATGTCGTTGGTGACGACCGCGACGGAAAATTCGTCCCGCATCGCCTTGCAGAGCTTTTCGGTCAGATGGGTCTTGCCGGACCCGACAGGACCGCCAATGCCCACACGCAAAGGTCCGTTTGCCGATTTCATGGAAATGTCCTTTCGATATGCTGGAGCGACAATAATGCGGCGGGATATCGACGCAATCGGAAACTGGGCGATCGCGATCGCGCCCGCCATTCGACGGCCCCCCCTTCCCCTCCCCGCGAACGCGGCATTTATTATCTAAACTTCCCCGACGAAGTATAATTAAACATATCTGTAGAAAACATTCGGCCCAGATTGTGGTAGCCGGATAAGACCGTCATAATACGTATTGTAGTTGTGTTTCATTATCGCATGCTGAGACTTACCTGAACTGGTAAACGGGGAAATCAGAATGGATTATCAGGCGACTGCATTTACGTATGACGTATTCGAACAGGAACACGATTGCCAGAAGGCGGCCAAAGCGGCCCTTTCCAGCATGCTGAAAATGCTGGAAACCTACGGCTTTGATCGGCGCGAAATGGTTCTGTCGCTGGCGGACGCGATCGACGACCAGATCCTCTTCATCGCGCAGGAACCGTGACGACGGCAATCGGCGCCCTGCCTCTGAGGCAAGCGCGAACTCGCTCAATTGCGTGCAGCGTTTCTGCGGGAAAAACACACGACAACATGCCGGCTTAGAGCGTGAGGAGCGGATCCGACGGGTCCTTCACGCGCTTTTTCCAGGTTGACCCTGATAGGGCAGTTCAGGACCGGAACAGCCGGGAATGTTGCGTCTCGTGTCGAAGCGAGGCGATCTCGGCCTGGACCGCTGCGCCGCCCAGATCGTCAAGCGATGTGGTGGCCGCCCGGGCAGCGATGTCTTCCGCCAACGCTTCCAGCGCCGCGAGGACCGCCACGCCTTCTGCCTGACCCGCGACGCTCAGGCGGATGCCTGCCGAAATGGCCTGCGAAAATGCGGCATGGAGATAGGCTGCAAGCGCCTGGGCCAGCGGTACGCCATGTGCCGCAGCCAACGCCCCGACCGCCACCGGAAAAGGCAGGTCTTTCGGCAGGCGCTCCAGCACCGGATGCGGCCAGGCGCAAGCCGCCACGACAAAGGCCTTTCCAAGCGATAGCGTCTCGGCAAATCGCTCCGCAGACCCGGCGAGCGAAAGACCAAGCTCGGCAACATCGCCAAGCGCAAGGTCATCGTCGGCTCGCCGCCAGGCCTCGGCAAACAGCACCGCATCATTCCAGAGCGATCCGTTGCGGACAAGCGTCGAAAGCCAGGCCTGAAGGTCCGGGGCTCCTTTGACAAGCCCGTCTGCAACGGCCCGCTCTATCCCCCCCGACCAGGCAAAACCGCCGATCGGAAAGGCCGGCGAAAGCCAGGCCATCAGCCGCAGCAATGCCTTTGTGTCCAGTGGTTTTTCCGTAGCGTCATTCACCGCCGCGCCGGCCGGCATCCCCTCTTCGGTCATGCGCACTCAGTCGTGGTCATGACGGCCATGGTTGTGCCCATGTGCGTGATCGTCGTGGCCGTGATCATGCCCGTGCGAATGCCCGGCATGACTATCGTGCGAACCATGCGCGTGATAGGCGCCGCGCGCCGGCTGGAACGGTTCCTCGATATCCGCAACCGTTGCCCCCAATCCCTGCAGCATCGACCGGATGACGTGATCGCGCAGGATCAGGATGCGGCCCTCTTCGATCTGCGCCGGCAGATGGCGGTTGCCGAGATGCCATGCAAGCTCGATCAAGTGAAGTGTATCGCGGGCCGTCACTTCGAACAGTTTTTCCGCCGCCGCCTGCACCTCGACCGTGTCACCATTGTCGAGCACCAGCCGGTCGCCATTATGGAAGAGCACGGCTTCCTTGAGATCGAGCATCACCATCTCGCCATTCGACAGATGCAGCAGCTTGCGGCGCAGGTGGCGCAGGTCGTGCGGCAGGCTGACGATATCGATCGGCGGGTCGCTGATCTCGCCGGCAGGACGGTATGAATGGATATGCTGCATGATGGTAACCCGTTGAACGGCAAAATCTTATGCCATCATTGCCAATGGTGGCGCGGCACACAAGCCCTAAAGCAACTCCAGCAAAAGTGGGAACCGGTTTTGCATCCGGAATTGCGCAGAAACAAAGAGATGGAGCGGTTTCGCGTTTCGAGGAAAGGCGGAAATGCTTTAGTTGTACCCGGGCAGCAAAAAGCCCGGCAGATGACCGGGCTTTTTCAGATGACAGGTCAGAATATCGCGGCTTATTCGGCAGCGATCTTCATGCCCTTGAGGTTTTCGAGAATGTTCTGCGGCGAGGACGCACCGTAAGGATCGCTCTCGCAATTGTCGGAATAACCTTCTTCCTCGAACCACTGCTCGACGACGCCATTGTTGACGATCGCCGCATAACGCCAGGAGCGCATGCCGAAGCCGAGATTGTCCTTGGCAACGAGCATGCCCATCTTGCGGGTAAACTCGCCCGAACCATCCGGGATCACCGTGACGTTTTCGAGGTTCTGGCTCTTGGCCCAGGCATTCATGACGAAGGCGTCATTGACCGACATGCAATAGATGGCATCGATGCCTTCTGCCTGGAATTCAGCAAACAGCTTTTCGAAGTCCGGCAGCTGGAATGTCGAGCAGGTCGGCGTAAACGCGCCCGGCAGCGAGAACAAGACGACGCGCTTGCCGCCGAAATAATCGGCCGAGGTGACGTCCTGCCAACGGAAAGGGTTCGGGCCACCGACGGCCTCGTCGCGTACGCGGGTGCGGAATGTGACTTGGGGAACCTTTTTGCCCAGCATGACGATCTCCTTGAGAAATGAACATTTGCCCCGTCCCGGAGCAGATGAGAACTTCTCTAAAGTGATTTTCACCGCAGTGCAGCAATCTTCTTGAAAAAATGCCGCAGCGCAAAGCTGATATTCACAGGAAGCATTGCTTGGGGATGGCGGCCGGTATGGCAGGGGCAGATCGCTTAGGGTCAACGCATTCTGTTGCTTTGTCCATCTACCCGCATGGGGCATGGCTATTGGTCGATGGCTTTCAGCCACGCTCCCTGCTCGACCAGCTGTCTCCCATATCGGCAAAACCTGCGTAATCTCAGATCAGAATGTACTAGTCATTAGAGGTGGGGTTATTGGGACTGAATTTTTACCAATAGTTAAATTAACACCTATGCATATTACGGCGATCTGTTTATGAATTTTATTGTTGAATTTTTCGCGTTATTATTACGGTTGAGAAAATAAAATATGCAGCCTATGGTGCAGTATACGTCAGTATTGATGCTCTTCTTGTTAGCGTTGCTTGTATCGCGAAAAAGCAATCTCACAGCTCAATTATCCCCATCAAGAATTGGATTTATTGATGGGTTACGCGGCTACCTCGCTCTGGCCGTTGTTTGCTCGCACTTTCCACACGCAGTATCATTTGCCGCCTACGGTACGTGGGACACGTCGAAAATATTCGCAATCCAAAGTCTTGGCGCGATTGCCGTCACCTGCTTCTTCATGATTACGGGCATGCTTTTCTATCGCCGCGTTGTTCTCGACACTCGTAAAGTCGATTGGATCGGATTGTACCGCGGACGCTTATACAGGCTCCTGCCAGCATACCTGTTGGCGGTATGTTGCGTCGTGATCATAGCGAGTGTTGTGACCCGAAGGCTCCCAGACGCGGATCTTGTGACACTCAAGGCATTAATTGCATGGCTGTTCTTTACCCTGCCTGGCCCGAGAAAAATCAACGAATACATAGGCACGAGTCACATAGTTGCAGGTGTGACTTGGACGCTCTGTTACGAGTGGCTCTTCTACGCGTGTTTGCCTATCGTTTGGGCTACGCTTGGACGCTGCAAGAGACCAACAGTCAGAATTAGCCTAATCGTCCTAGCGATCTTCGTGGCTTATGGAGCGCCAAATGTATCTTTCGGCTACCTCTCATCGCATACCACTGCGATTTTCCTCTTTGGCATGCTTACTGCCGAGATCATCGAACAGAAATGGTTTTCTGGCCTATCAGGCAGCCGTGGCGGCATAGCTGGCTTCGCCTGCCTATTCGCCAGTCTTTGGTTTGAAAATTATTCGCTGAGCCAGGTTATCTGCGTCTTTGGATTTTTCATCACGGTCGCTTTGGGCAACAGCTACTGGGGTTGCCTGCGAAGACCTGAGGCCGTCACGCTAGGCGACGCCAGCTATTCGATTTACCTGTATCATGGCATAGTTTTGTTTGTTGCTACTCAAGCTAGCATCTCTAGCGGGTACATTCAGTCACCGACTTTAATATGGCTGCTCCTGCCGGTGGTTGGCGCGATAACTGTTGCCGTATCGATTGTAACGTATTCGATGATTGAAAGACCATTTATCGAATACGTCAGAGGCAAGAAAACCCAGAGCTTTGCTCAGCCAGCCCTATGAGATTTTCAGCTTTACCGCCGTGGCATCAAGAATAAAGCACCGCTAAGCTATTCCGCATTCAACTGATGCTTTGAAAAGGATTCTCCACTCATTCGAAATGAGGATGCTGATATTCTCTCTTTTTTAAAATAAGCAATCACTCTCCCTCTCGAGATGGAGATAGGCCCAGCAACCTCGACCGAGCGGTTTCAATCATTTCTCTTTTTCATCGCAGCCATATCTGCGCGTAACTAAGTCATTACGCTCGGCGTCCGCGGCACGAGGTGGCGTTATCGGCGAGGCAGGATCGGCAATCAAGAACCGCAGCAATGTAGCGCGGTCATCTCAATTGAAGAGATCGAGCGATATCGCAAGCGTTTGCGGCAATGGGTTCCACAGGCCGGTGCGCAGACCTGCGGCACGTAATACCTTCGCCGTCCAGGTATTGCAGCCGACCATGGCATTGAACGCGCCATGCGCCTCAAAGAACTGGTCATAGGCGCCGTAACCGGCATCCGGGATCACCACCACATCGTCCCCCTCCCTGACGAAGCTCGCCTGGATGAACTCCGACATGTGCTGGAATTCGTCCGGTCTCAGATCGACGACTTTCACCGCCGGATGAGCCTCGTCTATATCACCCGCAACATCGACATGCATGACGGACCGGTCGATTGTCAGCGCCCGAACCACCGGCATCGGTTTCAGATCCGCCCAGGTCGGCGTTTCGAGATAGAAGGCCCGCCCTCCCCAGCCGATCACCGCCCATTTTGCCGCCGGATCATCGATTGGAATGCCGAACCGGACAAGGAAGGCGTAGGCCTTCCGTGTCTCCGGCGTCAGCGGGATGGCGATATCCGTATGGATCGGGTTGGACAGGACAAGGATGCGGCGCATATCTGTGCCATCAGCCACAGCTTCTGGCGCATATAAGGGCCGCGGGATCAGCGTTCCCGCGGCAACGGCCACGAAAAGGAGAAAGACGAGGATCAGAAGCCAGCGCGCGGCGGCCTTCATTCTCCTGTTTCCAGAGCCCCGCTCATCAAAACAGGAAATACCGCTGCGCCATCGGCAGCACGGTCGCCGGCTGGCAGGTCAGAAGTTCGCCATCGGCGCGCACTTCGTAGGTTTCCGGGTCGACTTCCACATGCGGTGTTGCCGAATTGTGGATCATCGAGGCCTTGGAAATCCCGCCGCGGACATTCCTCACCGCCACCAGCTTCTTGGCGACGCCGAGCTTGTGCACGATGCCCGCATCGAGCGAGGCTTGGCTGACGAAGGTGACCGAGGAATTGGTCCGAAGCTTGCCATAGGCGGCAAACATCGGCCGGTAATGCATCGGCTGCGGCGTCGGGATCGAGGCATTCGGATCCCCCATCGGAGCCGCAGCGATCGAGCCGCCGAGCAGCACCATTTCCGGCTTCACGCCGAAGAAGGCCGGGCTCCACAACACCAGATCGGCGCGTTTTCCGACCTCGACAGAGCCGATCTCATGGCTGACCCCGTGCGCGATCGCCGGGTTGATCGTGTATTTGGCGATATAACGTTTGACGCGGAAATTGTCGTTGTCGCCTGTTTCCTGGGCGAGCTGGCCGCGCTGACGCTTCATCTTGTCGGCCGTCTGCCATGTGCGGATCGCAACTTCGCCGACGCGGCCCATCGCCTGGCTGTCCGACGAGATGATCGAGAAGGCACCGATATCATGAAGAATGTCTTCCGCCGCAATCGTCTCCTTGCGGATCCGGCTTTCGGCGAATGCGATGTCTTCGGGAATGGAGGACGACAGGTGGTGGCAGACCATCAGCATGTCGAGATGTTCGGCGAGCGTATTGATTGTATAGGGCCGCGTCGGGTTGGTCGACGACGGGATGACATTGGGATTGCCACAGACCTTGATGATGTCCGGCGCATGGCCACCGCCCGCCCCTTCCGTATGGAAGGCATGGATGGTGCGGCCCCTGATGGCGGCAACCGTGTCTTCGACAAAACCGCTTTCGTTCAGCGTATCGGTATGGATCATCACCTGCACGTCGTATTCGTCGGCAACGGTCAGGCAGTTGTCGATGGCAGCCGGCGTCGTGCCCCAGTCCTCGTGCAGCTTCAAGGACGATGCACCCGCGAGGATCATCTCTTCGAGCGGCGCGGGCAGCGAGGCATTGCCCTTGCCGGCAAGCGCCAGGTTCATCGGAAAGGCGTCAAAGCTTTCGATCATCCGCTCGATATGCCACGCACCGGTGCAGGTGGTGGCAAGCGTGCCATGCGCCGGGCCGGAGCCGCCGCCGAGCATGGTGGTGACGCCGCTCATCAGCGCTTCCTCGATCTGCTGCGGGCAGATGAAGTGGATATGGGCATCCATGCCGCCGGCCGTGAGGATCTTGCCCTCGCCCGCGATTGCTTCCGTCGACGGGCCGACGATGATGGTCACACCCGGCTGCGTATCCGGATTGCCGGCCTTGCCGATCGCGTGGATACGGCCATCCTTCAGGCCGACATCGGCTTTGTAGATGCCGGAGTGATCGACGATCAGCGCATTGGTGATGACGGTATCGACGGCACCCTCGGCGCGTGTCGCCTGGCTCTGGCCCATGCCGTCGCGGATCACCTTGCCGCCGCCGAATTTCACCTCTTCGCCATAGGTGGTGAAATCGCGCTCCACCTCGATGAACAGTTCGGTATCGGCCAGCCGCACCTTGTCGCCGGTGGTCGGACCGAACATCGAGGCATAGGCGGCACGGGACATCTTGTAGGACATGGTCTACCTCAACGGTTCGGGCATTCGGGTTCGAACAATTTCAACGGAACGCCGGCAGGCGAGCCGCAATCACATCATAGTATCGACAAGTGCCTTCAATTCGGCGGTGCGCTTGCGCGTCAGGTCTGCCTGACAGGTCGAAATCAGCATCGGCTCCATCGATCCGCCGCGAGCCTGATAACCGACGGAAACACATTGCGCGTCGCGATAGGAAAGCCAGGCCCGCTGCGCCTTGACCAGCGCGTCTTCGCCGCCGTTCAAATCCACCGTCGCGGCATCGGCATCCCGCGCCTTCAACACCTTGCGCGTCGCCTGATATTGCAGGTTCAGCGCCTTGTCGGCTTCGGTCAGATCCTGGCCCGCACAGATGGTCATCTCGGTCTGGGTATTCGGTGCCTTGCAGTCCGCCTTCGGTTCGTCACCCGAGGCAGGCCCGTCGACAAGCAGCACGCATCCACACAACATCGGCAAAAGAGCGAATTTCAGCATGGCCTTCTCCCTCGACGCCTCAGGCCGCCGCGCCGTCGTGGTGATGCGACGTCAGCGCTCTCGGATCGACACCTTCAAGGCAATTGACATTGATGGCGGCCATAACGGCGCCATCCGGAGACGATCCATAGGCAAAGCTCTCAATGCCACAGGTCCTGCAGAACAGATGCTGCAGCTTTTTTGTGTTGAACCGGTATTCGGTCAGATTGTCCTCGCCGGATTTCAACGTAAACGCATCGCGCGGTGCAAAGGCCAGCACAATGCCGAGCCGCTGGCAGCGCGAGCAATTGCAGGTGATGGTCCGCTCAAGATCGGCATCGACCTCGTAGGACACCGCCCCGCACTGGCAGCTTCCGAGATAATGGGCGACCGCCATCTCAGAGCGCTCCCATGATCTTCTGCTGGAAACCGTAGACGCGGCGGTCGCCCGAAAGCGGGATCAGCGTCACCGAGCGCTTCTGGCCGGGCTCGAACCGCACGGCGGTGCCGGCCGGAATATCGAGCCGCATGCCGCGCGCCTTGTCGCGATCGAAGGCAAGGCCATTATTGGTCTCGAAGAAATGGTAATGACTGCCCACCTGCACCGGCCGGTCACCGGTATTGGAAACCTCGATCGAAATTGTCGGGGCTCCGGCATTGAGTTCGATTTCACCTTTTGCGGCAATGACTTCACCGGGTATCATGGTCCATCTCCTCAGGCGCTTAAAGCGATTTGTGGCTTGCAGCCCTCGGCTTTCAGGACGCGGATCGTCGAAGCCGGATTGTTGACCAGCGCAGCCGCCGGACGAACCGGACGGCGCACCAGCTCACCGCTGCAATTCGGGCAGATGCCGGAAAGCACATCGGTCGCGCAATCGACGCAATAGGTGCATTCGAACGTGCATATCATCGCCTCGCGGCTGTCGGGGGCGAGATCCTTGTCGCAGCATTCGCAGTTCGGGCGGAGTTCCAGCGCCATGGTCTTCTCCTCAGCGGATCGGTTCGTGGACGGTGACGAGCTTGGTCCCGTCAGGAAAGGTTGCCTCCACCTGCACGTCGTGGATCATCTCCGGAATACCTTCCATCACCTGGTCGCGGGAAACGACATGTGCACCGCTCTCCATCAGGTCAGCGACCGAACGGCCGTCGCGCGCACCCTCGACCACATAATCGGTGATCAGCGCGATCGCTTCGGGATAGTTCAGCTTCACGCCGCGCTCCAGTCGACGGCGGGCGACCATCGCAGCCATGGAAATCAGCAGCTTGTCTTTTTCGCGTGGTGTGAGGTTCATGGGTTTCCCGCAGATAAATTCTTGAAAGCCGGCAAATCAGATATGCCAGACTTTCGGCACTGGCGCGCCGTTACGCAATACGGAAATTGCCGGTACCAGGATTTTTCTCAGGTCAAACCCCGTCGGCGCGGCGATGCGGGCAATCAGTTTGCCGTTCCAGTAGCTGGCGCCACCAGTGTTGCCGAGGCATTCCCGAAGCCGGGGCAGCATCGCTTCGCTCAAAGGGCCTGTATGGAAAAGCGTCGCGAAGGCGACCTGGCCGGACAGAACGGCCGCCGCCTGGGTCATCCGCTCGATCTCGCCTTCGAAACGCAGCTCCTCCGCATGGATCAGCCGGCCGTTGCGGCGCACCCGCCAGCGATCTCGGAAGAAACCGCGATTGACGGCCTCGCCCATCGCCTTGCGGCCGAGAAGCACCGCTTCGACGGCAAGGAATTCGGAGGTTTCGGCAAGATCGACATCCAGCCGGCGACTGAGTGACGCCTGGTCGAAAACGATGGTTTCCTGGGGGAGCCAGTGAACCGAGGCATTGTCGCCGACAGTGATGTCGGTGGAGACCGAGGCCGTATCATCGGCGGCCTTGTAGATCTTCTCGTTTGCCTGGGTGGTGATCGACAGTCTGGTGGAAGGCGCAGCGGCGACGGACCAATCGATCACGTCGCCGCCCGTCAGTCCCCCTGACGTGTTGATGAGGATCGCCTCCATTTCAGGCGAGAAGGTTTCCGGAAGCCGTATTTTTGCGCAGCCTTCCTGGTAGAATTGGTCGAGCTTGGTCTGCCCGGCCAGAAGCTTGGTTACAAGGCGTCCTGAACCCCTTGCCCGCTGCGGCGCATAATGTTCGGCTGGGAGCTGCTGCACGGCATACCTTCGATTGCTGCTTGCGATGCGCAGTCAGAAGCAACGGACGTGCCAGACTTCGCAACGGAGGCCGATGACTTGGCCGGCGCCGCGATCGCGACGACATCCGTCGAGTCAGCCTTGGCGAAGAAGTCCCACATCCGGAAGGCCGGATCAACATTGCTGTCGAAAGTCGGCTTGGCAGGTGCAATGGCTGCAACCTTGGTAACGCCGGCGGCACCATCCTTGGCGGCGGCCATCACCGCTTGTTTTGCGGCAATCGGCTTCGGCCAGTCATGCGTACCGTTGGCAAACACATAGGATGCGATGCGGGCACCGTTCTTGCAGGTTCCGTAGATACTGAACGTCACGTCGTCGACGGTCTTGGGATCGTCATTGCCCTTGCAGCCGTCGAGATCGCTCCAGCGCTGGATCGCGACCTTGAAACCATATTGCCAATAGGCACTGCCGCCGCCCGCATAGGGGTTCTGGGCGTCCTTGATGCCGGCAAATGCCATGATCGAGATCGGCTTGACCGGGCTGCAATTGGCCTTGTCCGGCCCCCATTTGCCATCCGCCTCGACCGGACGGCCGGCACGCAGCGAGTTGACGAAGCCGGCACCGGCAAAGCCTTCCCCGCCGGAGCAGAGATAGGCCGACAGCATCCGCCCGCCGCCGGAATAACCGGAGCCGAAGATGCGGTTCGGATCGACGCAGAAATCGTCCTTCACCTCATCGACCGCTTCGCGGATGAAGGAAATCTCGTCGAGACCGCCCTGCGCACCGGTCGGGATGATCGTCTTGGCGACGGCGACATATGGCACGTTCCAGGCGAAGGTACCCGGTGTCTTGCCCGGCAGGCTGCCCTGCAGCGCCACCGCGATGAAACCGTTCTTTTCGGCAACCTTGTCCCAGGACGAGCGGTTGAACTGCCCGTCCGGATTGCTGTTGCTGCCGTGGAAATCGAATACGACCGGCACCTTGTCGCGACCCGTATAGGAGGACGGCACATAATAGACCGCTTGGCGTTGAACGCCATCCGCGTCGATCGTCATCGCGTGACGGCCAGGCTCGATCGACTGGCCACATCCGGCAAAAGCAGCGCCGGCGGCCAGGAAAAACGCCCCAGTCGCGGTCAGGCGAACAAGAGCGGAGCGGGAACGGTTACCAGGGATGCATGCAAAGACCATCAGCGCCTCATCATGGGGTGCGGGTTGTCATAGGATGTTCGGAGATGTCGTTCATCTGCGGTTCATCTAACACAACTGCCCGGCCATGGAAACGCCTCCGGCGAATAGAAGCCATGCAAACATTCACCATTAAACAGTTAGATGCCGCCGCGCTTCTGCCGTATCCAAAGTCTCCGCCGGCCCCTCGTGAACGATCTCGCCACGGTCCATGATATAGACCTGATCGGCAAGCTCGCGGCAGAAATCGAGATACTGTTCGACCAGCAGGATCGCCATGCCGGTACTGTCGCGCAGATAACGGATCGCCCGGCCGATATCCTTGATGATCGACGGCTGGATCCCTTCGGTCGGCTCGTCAAGCACGAGAATCCGCGGCCGCGTCACCATCGCCCGGCCGATCGCAAGCTGCTGCTGCTGGCCGCCAGACAGGTCGCCGCCACGCCGGCCAAGCATCGATTTCAGCACCGGGAACAGCGAGAAAATTTCATCCGGAATGAACTTGTCCTTGCGCGCAAGCGGCGCATAACCGCTCTCGAGGTTTTCCTGAACGGTGAGCAGCGGAAAGATCTCGCGGCCCTGCGGCACATACCCGATCCCGTGCTTGGCGCGGGAATAAGGAGCAAGCCCGTTCAACACCTCGCCCTGAAAGCTGATCGTGCCGGCAGACACCGGATGCTGGCCGGTGACGGCTCTCAAGAGCGACGACTTGCCGACACCATTGCGGCCGAGCACACAGGTTATCTTGCCCATGTCGGCGGTGATCGACACCCCGCGCAAGGCCTGTGCGGCACCGTAGTGAAGATTGACGTTGTTGACTGTCAGCATGGCAGTTCTCTTTTCAATTTTTAGTACCCTTGCCTCGGCAGTCGTATCTGCCCCTCATCCGCCTGCCGGCACCTTCTCCCCCCAAGCGGGGCGAAGGACCTCTGCCGCACCCTCGCCGGCATCAGGTATGGCACTTCCCCTCGCCCGTTTACGGGGAGAGGGTTAGGGTGAGGGGCAAAGCCACAAACTCGGCAGCACTCACCATTCACCGCCCCAGATAATTCTCGATCACCTTCGGATCGCTCGACACGAAATCGATCGATCCTTCGGCAAGCACCGAACCTTCCGCCAGGCACGTCACCTTGACCCCGAGATCGCGGATGAAACCCATGTCGTGTTCGACGACGACCACCGAGCGGGTCTTGGCGATTTCCTTAAGCAGCACAGCCGTCTCCGCCGTTTCCGCATCGGTCATCCCGGCCACCGGCTCGTCGACCAGAAGCAGCTTCGGCTCCTGGGCGAGCAGCATGCCGATCTCCAGCCACTGTTTCTGCCCGTGCGAAAGATTGGCGGCATATTCCCGCGCCCGGTGGGTGAGCCGGATCGTCTCGAGGATTTCCTCGATCCGCGCCTTGTCCTCCTGCGTCAGCGTGTAGAACAAGGTGGCGAATACGCCGCGCGAGCGGTTGAGCGCCAGTTCCAGATTGTCCCAGACCGTATGGCTTTCGAACACGGTCGGTTTCTGGAATTTCCGGCCTATGCCGAGCTGGGCGATATCCGCCTCGTCCTTTTTGGTGAGATCGATCGTATCCTCGAAGATCACCCTTCCGCTATTGGGACGCGTCTTGCCGGTGATGATGTCCATCATCGTCGTCTTGCCCGCCCCGTTCGGGCCGATGATCGCCCGAAGCTCACCCGGTTCGACCACCAGCGACAACGAGTTGATCGCCTTGAACCCGTCGAAGGAGACCGAGACGTCCTCCAGATAGAGCAGGGTTTTCGTACGTGTTTCGGCAATCGTGTTCATCGTCTCACTCCGCTGCCTGAACCTGTTGCGCCGGTGTCGGCGACCCGGCATCCCTGCCCTTTTCCGCATCGGCCGCCGCCTGGCGTGCCCGGCGGAGATTGAAGCCGTGCTGGATCGTGCCGACAATGCCCTTCGGCAGGAACAGCGTCACGGCCACGAACAGGCCACCCAGCGCAAACAGCCAGAATTCAGGGAAGGCGCCGGTGAAGAAGCTCTTGCCGGCATTGACCAGCAGTGCCCCGATGATCGGCCCGATCAGCGTGCCGCGGCCGCCGACTGCCGTCCAGACAACAACTTCGATCGAGTTGGCCGGCGCGAATTCGCCCGGATTGATGATGCCCACCTGCGGCACGAACAAGGCGCCGGCAATACCGGCAAACATGGCCGATACAACGAAGGTGAAGAGCTTGATGTTCTCCACCCGAAAACCGAGGAAGCGCACCCGGCTTTCCGCATCGCGCACCCCGACCAGGACCTTGCCGAACTTGGAGCGGACGATCGCCGATGCAAGGATCAGGCAAAGCGACAGCATGATCGCCGACAGCGCAAACAGCACGGCGCGGGTTCCATCGGCCTGGACCTGGAAGCCGAGAATGTCCTTGAAGTCAGTGAGCCCGTTATTGCCCCCAAACCCCATGTCGTTGCGGAAGAAGGCGAGCAGCAGCGCATAGGTCATCGCCTGGGTGATGATCGACAGGTAGACGCCGTTCACCCTCGAGCGAAACGCGAACCAGCCGAAGATGAAGGCGAGCAGGCCCGGCACGATCAGCACCATCGCCATGGCAAAGACGAACCAGTCGAACCCGTACCAGAACCAGGGCAGTTCCTTGTAGTTCAAAAACACCATGAAGTCCGGCAGGACCGGATTGCCATAAACGCCGCGCGGACCGATCTGGCGCATCAGATACATGCCCATCGCATAACCGCCGAGCGCGAAGAAGGCGCCGTGGCCGAGCGAAAGGATGCCGCAATACCCCCAGACGAGATCAAGTGCCAAGGCCAGCAGTGCGTAGCACAGATACTTGCCCATCAGCGCCATGATGTAGGTAGGAATATGAAAGGCGCTATCCGGCGAGGTCAGCAGGTTGAGTGCCGGCACCAGGATCGCAACGCCGAGCAGAATGGCAACGGCAGCGACGATCTTGCCTTCGAGGGCACGGAAGATAAAGCCGGAAATCATGCTTCCACCGCCCTTCCCTTGAGCGCGAAGAGGCCGCGCGGACGTTTCTGGATGAAGAGGATGATGAGAACCAGAACCAGGATCTTGCCCAGCACCGCGCCGACCACCGGTTCGAGGAACTTGTTGAGCACCCCGAGCGACAGCGCCGCGATCAGCGTGCCCCACAGATTGCCGACACCGCCGAACACCACGACCATGAATGAGTCGATGATGTAGCTCTGACCGAGGTTCGGCGAGACATTGTCGATCTGGGACAGCGCCACGCCGGCGATCCCGGCAATGCCCGACCCGAGCGCAAAGGTGAGCGCATCGACCCAGGGGGTACGGATGCCCATCGAAGATGCCATGCGTCGGTTCTGGGTGACGGCCCGCATGTTGAGGCCGTAAGCCGTCTTTTTCATCACGAACAGCAGCGCGAAGAAGATGGCGAGCGAGAACACGATGATCCACATGCGGTTATAGGTGATCGTCATGCCGCCGAGCGGAAACGAACCGGACATCCAGGAGGGATTTCCGACTTCGCGGTTGGTCGGGCCGAAGATCGAGCGGATCGTCTGCTGCAGGATCAGCGACACGCCCCAGGTGGCCAGCAGGGTTTCCAGCGGCCGGCCGTAGAGGAAGCGGATCACAGCCCGTTCGATGACGAAACCGACGGCACCGGTCACCAGAAATGCAACCGGCAGAGCGATCGCCAGCGACCAGTCGAACAGTTGTGGCGCATTGTTGCGGATGACTTCCTGCACCATGAAGGTCGAATAGGCGCCGAGCATGACCATTTCGCCATGCGCCATGTTGATGATGCCCATCACCCCGAAGGTGATCGCAAGACCAATCGCGGCAAGCAGCAGTACCGAGCCGAGCGACAGGCCGTACCAGACATTCTGCACCATGTCCCACAGCTGCTGTTCGCTCTGGATACCGGCAATCGCCGCATCGAGATCGCCCTTCAGGCTCGGATCGATAGACCCGGATACGGCACCGAGAATACCGAGCGCATCACGCCCGCCGATCTTCTTGATCGTCACGATGGCAGCCCGTTTTTCATCGACCGGGCGATCGGAGGAGAGGATCGAGACGGCGCGCGCCTCTTCCATCCGTCCCTTGACCTCGCCATCGGTCTCCTTGGCAAGTGCCGCCTCGACCAGTTCCAGATTTTCCGCACTCGGCGAGGCGACGATGGAACTTGCCGCCTGCAGCCGCACGCCCTTGTCTGGGCTCATCAGCGTCAGGCCGCCCATCGCCGAGCGGATGACGCGGCGCAGATTGTTGTTGATCTTGATCTTGGTGACGGCACTTTTCGCCACCTGTCCGGCCGAAGCGCCGGTCACCGGATCGACGAGTTCATAACCGGATCCGGCGGACTTGCCGATAAAGACGATATTGTCCGCCTTGCGGAAATAGAGATCACCGTCGGAAAACGCCTGCAACCCGGGTACGACCCGCGTATCACCGGTCGAACCGATCTGCCCGATCAGCGTCTCGGCCTCGGAAAAATCCGCCTTGGCCAGCGCGTCGAACTTCGGACGAGGATCGCCTCCCTGCGCGAAGGATGACGTCGCGCCGGAAAGGATCAGGAAAATCAGGATGAAAAAACGGATAAGCATGCTTTTGTCCCCCGGATGACTGAGCGTCGAGGATGCATCTGCCCCTCATCCGCCTGCCGGCACTTTCTCCCCGTCATGACGGGGAGAAGGACACGAGCCGCTACGCCTCGGTCCCTTCCCAATGTCGAGCGGGGCAAGTCCCCTCGCCCCGCCTGCGGGGAGAGGGTTAGGGTGAAGGTCAAACCTCACCACCTTGGTGAGGGGATTAAGTCCTCACCAACAAAGCGGCACTTGTCAGCTACCCTTGCCGCCGCACTTGCCGGTTGCGACGTTGAAGTTGCCGCAGGACATCGGCTTGCGCCAATCGGAGATCAGGTTCTTCGAATCCGGCAGGTAGTCCGACCATTCGTCGCCGACGACCGGAGCGGTTTCCTGCACGATGTCGAACTGGCCGTCGGCCTGGATTTCACCGATCAGCACCGGCTTGGTGATGTGGTGGTTCGGCATGACGGTTGCGGTACCGCCCGACAGATTCGGAACCGAAACGCCGATGATCGTGTCGAGAACGGCATCCGTATCGGTCGTACCGGCGGCCTCGACGGCCTTTACCCAGGCGTTGAAGCCGATATAGGCGGCTTCCATCGGGTCGTTGGTCACGCGCTTGTCGTTCTTGGTATAGGCCTTCCATTCCTTGATGAAGTCGGCATTGACCTCTGCATCGACGGACTGGAAATAGTTCCAGGCGGCGAGATGGCCGACCAGCGGCTTGGTATCGAGGCCGGCGAGTTCTTCTTCACCGACGGAGAAGGCAACGACCGGAATGTCTTCGGCCTTGATGCCCTGGTTGCCGAGTTCCTTGTAAAACGGCACGTTGGCGTCGCCGTTGATGGTGGAGACGACGGCGGTCTTCTTGCCGGCGGAGCCGAAGGCCTTGATCTTGGAGACTTCCGTCTGCCAGTCGGAGAAACCGAACGGCGTGTAGTTGACGACGATGTCGCTTTCGGCGACGCCCTTCGACATCAGATAGGCCTTGAGGATCTTGTTGGTCGTCTGCGGATAGACGTAGTCGGTGCCTTCGAGCACGAAGCGCTTCACGCCTTCGGTGTTCATCAGGTAGTCGACCGCCGGGATCGCCTGCTGGTTCGGAGCGGCACCGGTATAGAAGATGTTGCGGGAAGACTCTTCGCCTTCATACTGGACCGGGTAGAACAGGATCGAGTTCAGCTCTTCGAAGACCGGCAGGACCGACTTGCGCGACGACGAGGTCCAGCAACCGAAGACGGCGGCAACCTTGTCCTTGGAAATCAGCTCGCGCGCCTTTTCGGCAAACAGCGGCCAGTCGGACGCCGGATCGACGACGACCGCTTCGAGCTTCTTGCCCAGAAGGCCGCCCTTCTTGTTCTGCTCGTCGATGAGCATCAGCATGACGTCTTTCAACGTCGTTTCCGAGATCGCCATCGTGCCGGAGAGCGAATGCAGGACGCCGACCTTGATCGTGTCGTCTGCTGCGAATGCGCCGTGGAAGGCGGTCGCGGACATGGCGGCAGCAAGCAGCGCGCCACCGAGTTTCGACTTGAACTTCATGGTATCAAACCCCCTCTTATTGGTCTGTTTGCGCAACGGAGACCTTAACCGTTGCTTAAGGGGACTATCCGGCGCCATCACCCAAAACCACATACGCAAAATGACGTAGGCGATGGGTGTAAAGATGCACATGCGGGCGCGGCCATCGCACATTCCTCCCCTCGGGCACATGCCGGCAACCGCCATATTTCGTCATATGCCGGTTGCTGAGCATATGCTAAGATATGGCTGTCGAGGGGGTGGAGGGCACAATGTCTCGATTGGCGATGGGAGCGCTTCTGGCGCCGCTGCTTTTTGCATGCGGAAATGCCGGAGCAGAACCGCTGGTCTGCGCCGATATCGCACTGGTGTTGGCGATCGACGGCTCCGGCAGCGTGACAAACGAGGAATACCAGTTTCAGAAATCGGCGATTGCCGCGGCCTTTCGCGACGATAGCATTCGCCTGGCGCTCAAGGAGGCCGGCACGGTGATGCTGTCTGCCGTCTTCTGGGGCGACGGTGAGTTCCCGACGCAAAATCTCGACTGGTTCGTGCTGCGCGACGGATATGGTGCTGACGGCTTCGCCGATGTCGTGGACGCTGCCGAGCGGCGCGTCTTTGGCGACACCGATATCGGCAGCGGCCTATGGGTGGCGCTCGACATGCTCTCTGACCCGCAGATCTGCACGCGCCGGGCGATCATCAACCTCTCGGGCGACGGACGCGAGACCACGGCGCCCAAACGGCGTCAGCGGGCGACATTGCTCCAGGCAAGGCAAAGGGCGATCGGGATGGGGGTGACGATCAATGCACTCGCCATCACCAGCGACGATGGGTCACTTGCCGCCTATTATGCCCATGACGTGGTGCGCGGAACCGGCGGCTTCACCATGGAAGTGGCGAATGAGGCCGATTTTGCCGTGGCGATCCGCAGCAAGCTCCAGCGCGAACTCTCGCCAAGATATGTCGCGAGCCTCGCAGCGGTCGACACAAACCGCCGTTAAGGCAGACCATGCCAACAGCGCCAACACGGCCAGCAGGGCCAGCCTATCCGCACCCAACCGGTCGCCATAGGAAACGCACGCTTTACAAACATACCGACCATACGGTATGTTTGCTTATGACCCAGGCCCATGAACGCAAGAAACAGCCCGAGATCGTCCGCCGCGCCCTGCTCGATTGCGCCGCGAAGATTTCGCTAGACCAGGGCCTGCCGGCCGTGACGCTGCAGGCGGTGGCGGATGCCGCCCATGTCACCAAGGGCGGTTTGCTGCACCACTTTCCCAGCAAGCGGGCACTGATAGAGGGCGTTTTTGAGGATCTTCTGGCCCGTCTCGACGCCGAGATCGATGATCTGATCGACCGGGATGAAGAGCCGCATGGACGTTTCACCCGCGCCTATATCCGCGCTTTTGCAGGCAGCGGAACAGGTGGCGGCGAAGACCCCTGGAATGCCCTACCCCTCTCCTCGTTCACCGACCCGAAGATGAAGGCCATCTGGTCAAGCTGGTATGCAGGGCGCCTCGCTCGTCATGCCGATACCGACACCGGCGCCAATCTCGCCATTGCCCGCTATGCCGCCGACGGCATCTGGCTTGCCGGCCTTCTCGACTATTGCGGCGGCGAAGTGACCGATGGCGAGACGCTGCTGGATAATTTGATCGCACTGACCCGAAAGGACACCAAGTGAATCCCGCCTTCGTAACCTATGGATCGCTGTTCATCGCCATCGCACTCGAAGTCTGCGGCACCACGCTTCTGCAGCAGAGCCAGCAGTTCAGCAGGCTTCTGCCGACCCTCGGCATGGCTTTGTGTTATGGGGCGGCCTTCTATTTCCTCTCGATCGTCCTGCGCACCATGCCGGTCGGCATTGCTTATGCGATCTGGAGCGGACTGGGTGTCGTGCTGATTTCCGCAGTTGGCGTGATCGTTTTCCGCCAGACGCTCGATATCGCCGCCATTGCCGGCCTTGGCCTGATCATCGCAGGCGTTGCGATCGTCAACCTGTTCTCCGGCAGCGTTTCGCACTGAGATCACCTCAATCTAGTTGCAAAAGCCCGCAGCAGCATCGACAGTGCCTTATTGACGATCATTTTTCCTCGGGGATCAAAAATAAGGCATGGCAGCGCGACAGCGGATCATCCCGATCCGGCGGGATTATAACCGCTGGGTGGCGAACCAGACACTGGAAGACTACGCGCTGCGCTTCACCGCCAAGAGCGCACGGCGTTTTTCATCGAGCCGCATTTCGCAGACGGCGATCGGCGCCATCTCCTTTCTCGCACTGGAGGCGATCGGCGGCGCGATCACGCTGTCCTACGGCACGACCAACGCCTTCTTCGCCATCATCGCCGCCGCCATTGCCATGCTGCTCGTCGGCCTGCCGATCAGCCGTTACGCCATTCGCCACGGCGTCGACATCGACCTGCTGACCCGCGGCGCCTCCTTCGGTTATATCGGTTCGACCATCACCTCGCTGATTTATGCGAGCTTCACCTTCATGCTCTTTGCCATCGAGGCATCGATCATGACCGGGGCGTTGCAGCTCGCCTTCGGCATACCGCTGTGGATCGGCTACATGATCAGCGCGGTCGTGGTGATCCCGCTGGTCATCTATGGCGTGCAGCTGATCTCGCGCTTCCAGCTTCTGACCCAGCCGTTCTGGATCGTCCTCAACGTCCTGCCCTTCATCTTCATCGCCTTCCTCGACTGGCACAAATTCGACCTCTGGCGGGCCTTTGCCGGCGTCGGCCATTCGAACGCTCAAGTGGGCGGTGCCGCCCCCTTCAATCTGGTCGAATTCGGCGCCGCCTCCGCCGTCATCCTGGCGCTGATGCCGCAGATCGGCGAGCAGGTCGATTTTCTGCGCTTCCTGCCGCCGGAAGGCCTGCGCAAATGGCGTCACAGGCTTGCGGTCTTCCTCGCCGGTCCCGGCTGGGTCGTGGTCGGCGTGCCGAAACTGCTGGCCGGCTCATTCCTCGCCGTGCTGACGCTGTCGACCGGCGTACCGGTCAAGGAGGCGGCCGATCCGGCCCATATGTATCTCGCCGCCTTCGGCTACATGATCCCCAACGACCGGGCGGCCCTTCTGCTGATGGCCGCCTTCGTCGTTGTCTCGCAGCTGAAGATCAACGTGATGAACGCCTATGCGGGCTCGCTCGCATGGTCGAACTTCTTCTCGCGCCTCACCCACAGCCATCCCGGCCGCGTCGTCTGGCTGGTCTTCAACGTGGTGATCGCGCTCCTCTTGATGGAACTCGGCATCTACCGCCTGCTGGAGGAGACGCTCGGCATCTTCTCGATCGTCGCGATGAGTTGGCTCTGCACCATCTCGGCCGATCTCCTGATCAACAAGCCGCTTGGCCTCTCTCCCCCCGGCATCGAATTCAAGCGAGCCCATCTCTACGACGTCAATCCGGTGGGCCTGGGCGCCATGGTCGGAGCGACGGTAATCGCTCTCGCCGCCCATTTCGGCCTGTTCGGCCATTTGATGGCCTCGCTTGCAACCTATGTCACACTAACCGCTTTCGTGATTTCTCCGGTCATCGCGCTTGCGACCCGCGGCCGTTATTATCTCGCCCGCAAACCCCGCAAGAGCTGGAAGAACCTCGGTTCGATTACCTGCTCGATCTGCGAACATCCGTTCGAACATGAGGACATGGCCTGGTGTCCGGCCTATGCGGCACCGATCTGCTCGCTCTGCTGTTCGCTGGACAGCCGCTGCCACGACATGTGCAAACCCAATGCCCGCCTCAATACGCAGGTTGGCACCGTGGCGCGATCTTTCCTGCCGGAACACATCATTACCCGGTTGACGAGCCGGCTCGGCCGATATGCGATGACCGCCGTCCTGTCGATTTCGACGATCGGCGCCATACTGTCGCTGATCGCCTACCAGGCGGGAGAGGCTGCCCCCGCCAATGCGGAGGTGATCTACGGTACGATCCTGATAGTGTTTTTCGTCTTTGCCATCATCACCGGGATCTTCTCCTGGTTCTACGTCCTTGCCCATGACAGCCGCGTCGTCGCTGAGGAGGAATCCTCCCGCCAGAACACCCTGCTCCTCAAGGAAATCTCTGCGCACCAGAAGACAGATGCCGCCCTGCAACAGGCCAAGGAGACAGCAGAGGCCGCCAACCGTGCCAAGAGCCGTTACGTCGTCGGCCTGTCCCACGAATTGCGCACGCCGCTCAACGCCGTGCTCGGTTACGCCCAGATCCTCGAACGCGACGACACCATACCCGCCCCGCGCCAGTCGGCGATCAAGGTCATCAAGCGCTCCGCCGACCACCTCTCCGGCCTCATCGACGGACTGCTCGACATCTCCAAAATCGAGGCCGGCCGACTGCAGGTCTATTCCAACGAAATCAATGTGCAGGATTTCCTCGACCAGATCGTCGAGATGTTTTCCCTGCAGGCGCAGGCAAAGGGTCTGGAATTCGAGCATGTCCGCTCGTCGCTTTTGCCCCGATATGTCCGCACCGACGAAAAACGGCTGCGCCAGATCCTCGTCAATCTGCTGTCGAATGCCATCAAGTTCACCGATGAAGGCAAGGTGCGCTTCGAGATCGCCTATCGCAGCCAGGTCGCCACCTTCACGATTTCAGACACCGGCCGGGGGATCGCCGAAAAGGATCTCGGCCGCATTTACGAACCGTTCCAGCGCGGCGAGGCCGACAGCGTCAAGCCGATGCCGGGTCTCGGACTCGGCCTCACCATCACCCAGCTTCTCACCAACACGTTGGGCGGCGAGATCGCGGTCAAAAGTACAAAGGACGAAGGCTCCACCTTCCGGGTACGGCTGATGCTGTCGGCCATCGAGCGGCCGAACACGACACCCGCCGCCGAGCGCAAGATCGTCTCCTATACCGGCCCGCGCCGCACGGTGGTTGTCGTCGACGACAATCAGGACCATAGGGAACTGATGCGCGAGGTGCTGGCGCCGATGGATTTCGTCGTCCTCACCGCCGATGGCGGTCCGCAATGCCTGACCCTGATCGAGGGCGTCAAGCCGGACATCTTCCTGATCGACATCCTGATGCCCGGCATGAGCGGCTGGCAGCTCGTCAGCCGTTTGCGCGAAGAAGCACAGACCGCTCCGATCATCATGCTCTCCGCCAATATCGGCGATGGCGCAACGACCGAGATGGCCGGCGAAGGCCATGACGATTCCCTGTCGAAGCCCGTCAATCTGCGCCGCCTGGGCGACAAGCTTGCCTCACATCTCGGCCTTGCCTGGATCTATGAGGACGAGGCTCCGCCACCGCTGCTGCCGGCGACGAAACAACCGCTCAAAAGTCCGGGGACGGGCCATCTGCAGGACTTGCTGCGGCTGGGCGAGATCGGTTACGTGCGAGGCATAGAAGCCAAGCTTGCCGATCTTGCCGCCGACGAGGTTCACCGCCCCTTCGCCGACGAGCTTGGTCATTATCTCAAGGCCTTCGACATGGCCGGCTACATGAAGTTCCTCGAACGGCTGGACAAGGAGGAGACGAGCGATGGCTGAAACTGCAACGCCCCGCGATATCGTCCTTCTCGTCGATGACAGCCCCGAAGCCCTGGGTTTCCTCACCGAGGCCCTCGAGCAATCCGGCTTTTCGGTACTGATCGCCACTTCCGGCCAGGCAGCGCTCAATATCGTCGACAAGATCACCCCCGACCTCATTCTGCTTGATGCCGTCATGCCCGGTATCGACGGGTTCGAAACCTGCCGCCGGCTGAAGACCAATGCCGGTGTCGCACAGGTGCCGGTCATCTTCATGACTGGCCTGACCGAGACCGAACATGTCGTCCACGCGCTCGGATCCGGCGGCGTCGACTATCTGACGAAACCGATCAATATCGACGAATTGCGCGCCCGCATCCGGGTCCACCTTGCCAATGCACGCTCTGCCCAGAGCGCGCGTGTGGCGCTCGATGCCGCCGGCCGTCATCTGCTGGCCGTCCGTGCAGATGGAGGCATTCAGTGGTCGACACCGCAGGCGACACGTTTGATCAACGCGGCGACCAACAGGGACGATGGGCTGGAATTGGTCACTGCGCGTGTCGCAGCCTGGATGACCGAACGCGACCGCCCGGGGTTCTCGCGCGACGTTGCCTTTTCACTCGCAGGAGATGACGAAAGAGGCCTGCAGCTTTCCTATCTCGGTGGTATCGGTGCAGACGAATTCCTGTTCCGCCTGACTGCCAGCAACCGTCGCCCCGATGCCGAGGTTCTTCGCCAGCATTTCCCGCTGACGGTGAGGGAATCGGAAGTTCTGTTATGGATCGCCAAGGGAAAGGCGAACCGGGACATCGGCGAAATTCTGGGCCTCTCGGCCCGCACCGTGAACAAGCATCTCGAACAGATCTATGTGAAGCTTGGCGTCGAAAACCGCGCCTCCGCAGCTGTTCGCGCCGCACATGTCCTGCACGGCGACAACTGACGTCAGAGTACACTTGTCGCTGACGTCACACCCTCGACCATCTCCCGAGAGACGCAAGTTGAGCAGCGGAAAAATGCGCGCAAGAATTACATTCGCCATTTAGAATATACTGATGCTGCGGTGCAATCTAACATATGTTGCGAGCATGCGGCGAAGCAGGTAGGGGTCAGTGCATCCGAAGGTTTGCATTGATGAAATCCGACATGAACAGCCCGTCCCTCGTATCACTCCTCAGCCTGGTCAAGACGTTGAAGCGCGACGATGAAAAGCCCGGCTTTTCTCCGGCCGAAAAGGCTGCCCGCGTCTCCGCCCTGCTCAACCGGCTGACCAACTACCCGACGCCATCGATTGCCGCTCAGGCGGCGCCGATGACCCTGAGTGCCGAAGAAAGATAACGGGCAGCCAGATCGTTGCCTTGGCGCTCGGCCAGTTCCAGCGCCGACCGGCAATAGCCGGAAAGCGGATCCGTTTCGACGGATCGAGCAGCCTCGGAAACCTCCATGATCGTTCCATTATAGATGAAGGGTATGCCTCCCGCATCCTTCAGACAGCGTCCGACGGACACCACGTCGACCGACCCTCGCCGACGGTGATCGATACTGTATTGTTCCTGGTATAATAGGCCGCTGATGATCGTCCGATGGATAGAGGCCGCGACGCGCGCCCGGTCGTCGACGGAAATTCTTTCGATCAGCGACAGGATGGGAATACCGGCGGCCATGTCGGCCGCCTCGACATCGAAGAGATCGGCCAGCGCGGCATCGCCATAGAACCTGTCGGTCGCAAGGTCCCAGCTGAAAAATGCCATACCACATGACAGAAATGCGGCACCGAGTTCAATATTCAGCGGGAACATGCGAATCCTTCTCATAAAAATTCTCAGCTCTTTATTTTAGAACATTATAAATGAGTAAATTAGTGTTTCTAACCTGTTATCTTTTGGGGCATCAGCCACGCGATGCGAGGCAAGACGACAGAGCTGATTGGCAAAGCCGAATGACCGATCCCCGAAAAATCGATCACTGAACACCAGTGCGAACGGTGTCACCACGAGCCAGCCTGCCCCGGAAACGAAAGAAGCCCGGCAATGCCGGGCTTCCTCGTCAGATTGTCGAGACAGAAGGGCTTAGCTGCCCTGCTGGAAGTAGCTGTACTTGCCGTCCGGACCCTTCTTCCATTCGTACATGACGTAGCCCGGAAGCTTCGGGTCGCCCTTTTCGTCGAATGCGAGATCGCCGAGAACGGTCTTGAACGAGCCGGAATGCATTGCCTTGGCAACAGCTTCGGCGTCGTCGGACTTGCCGGCAGTCTTGATGGCTTCAGCAATGACCTGAACGGCAGCGTAGGAATAGAGCGTGTAGGCTTCCGGGTTGAAACCGGCAGCCTTGAACTTGGCAACAAGGTCCTTGTTGGCCGGGATCAGCGTCGGGTCGGGACCGAAGGTGTTGAGCGTGCCTTCGACGGCATCGCCGGCGATCGAGGCAAGTTCGTTGGAGACGATACCGTCACCCGAAACGAGCTTTGCCTTGAGGCCTGCGTCCTTTGCCTGACGGATGATCAGGCCGGCTTCTGTGTGGAGACCACCCCAGTAGATGACCGAGACGCCGGCTTCCTTCATCTTGGAGATGAGGGCGGAGAAATCCTTGTCGCCGACGTTTACGCCTTCGCGGATAACCTGCTTCTTGCCGGCTGCGTTGTAGGCCTTCATCGTTTCTTCAGCGAGACCCTGACCATAAGGCGTCTTGTCGTCGATGATGGCGATCTTGGCGTCGGCGAACTTCTCGGCGAGATACTTGCCGGCTACGCCGCCCTGCTGGTCGTCACGGCCGCAGGTGCGGAACGTGTTCCACAGGCCGCGCTCGGTGAAGACCGGGTTGGTTGCGGCAGGCGTGACTTCCAGAATGCCGTTTTCGGCATAAACTTCCGAAGCCGGAATGGACACGCCCGAGTTGAAGTGGCCGACCACGTACTTGACGCCGTCCGCGACGAACTTGTTGGCGACCGAGACGCCCTGCTTGGCGTCGGATACGTCATCGCCGAGTGCGATCGAGAGCTTTTCGCCATTGATGCCGCCTGCGGCATTGATGTCGGCGATAGCCTGTTCTGCACCCTTCTGCAGCTGTGCGCCGAAAGCAGCGTTCGGGCCCGTCAGCGGACCGCCAACGCCGATAACGATATCAGCCCAGGCAGTGCCGCCGAAGGCGACCATGGCCGACAGCGCAACAGCAGAAAGAAGAGACTTCTTCATGGATTAACTCCCAGTTCTTAGGTGAGTGCATTTTGAGGGATCCAGCGCAATACCCACCATCACTGCGCCGGAAAAAGGTTCCACCTTCTGGTGTATTCTTGGATGACCCAACCCCAATCTGAGGTCAGAAAACTCCGACTGTCAATCTTTCTTCTTCCAGGAAAATTTCGACGTCGGTTCGTATAGCCAGTAGTAACTCTGGACCATCTGGCGTGTGCGGCGAAGCTTGAATCCGGCCACCGAAAATATCGACAGCAAAACGAGATCAAGCACATAGTAGAAGGCGTTGATGAACGGCCCCTGAAACAGCGCATAGTGCAAGAATTGCATGCCGACAGCCAGAAGCACCGTGTAGATCACGACATCGCGATAGCCGTTCCACCCTTCGGCCACCGCCTTGCCGGACCGCCACGCAGTCCAGAAGCCAAGCAGCACGACGAGGCCGCGCAGAAAATAGCGAACGCCGGTATCGCTTTCGAAAAACAGACCCTGCATGTCAGTGTCCCCCGCTCGCCTTGGTGATGGTATTCGCGCTCAATGCCGGCCTCCTTCGAGATAGGCCGCCCGCACTTCCGGATTGGCGAGCAGCTCCTTGCCGGAACCGCTCATCGTCACCTTGCCATTGACCATCACATAGGCACGGTCAGAGAGCTTGAGAGCCGCGAATGCGTTCTGCTCGACGAGGAACACGGTCAGGCCCTCTTCCTTGTTGAGTTTCTTGATCGCCTCGAAAATGCCCTTGACGATCAGCGGAGCCAGGCCGAGCGAAGGCTCGTCCAGCAACAGCAGCTTCGGCCGCGACATCAGCGCACGGCCAATCGACAGCATCTGCTGTTCACCGCCCGACAACGTGCCGCCGCGCTGGCTCTGACGCTCCTTCAGACGCGGGAACATCGCAAACACCTTCTCGACGTCCTCCTTGAAATATTTGAGATTGTCGAGATTGGCGCCCATCTGCAGGTTTTCCAGCACCGTCATGCGCGGAAAGATCCGGCGACCTTCGGGGGACTGGGCAATCCGCTTGCGGGCGATCAGATGCGTCGGCACCTTGGTGATATCCTCACCGTCGAAGATGATCTGGCCGCTGCGCGCCTGCGGGCTGCCGCAGATCGTCATCATCAACGTCGACTTGCCGGCACCATTGGCGCCGATCAGGCTGACGATCTCGCCGCGATTTACCTCGACATCGACGCCCGACAGCGCCCGGATATTGCCGTAATAGGTTTCGACAGCCTGGACTTTCAGAAGGGGTTCACCGGCCATCAGACGGTCCCCCCATCGAGCTGTTCCTCGATTTCTTCAACTTCATCATCCTCGACGCCGAGATAGGCTGCAATCACCTTCGGGTCGTTCTTCACGTGATCGGGTGTGCCGTCTGAAATCTTCTGGCCGTATTCCAGAACGACGACATGGTCGGAAATCTCCATCACGACAGACATGTCGTGCTCGATCAGGAGCAGCGATGTGCCTTCGTCGCGAATGCCGCGCAACAATGCGTTCAGCGTCAGCGATTCCTTCGGGTTGAGGCCGGCGGCCGGTTCATCGAGGCAGAGCAGTTCCGGCCCGGTGCACATCGCACGTGCGATTTCCAGCCGCCGTTGTGCGCCATAGGAAAGATCGCCGGCCGGGTCGTCGGCGCGATCGATCAGATCGGCCTTTTCCAGCCAGTAGCGCGCCTTCTCCATCGCATCCTTGGCCGCCGCCCGGTAGGCCGGCAGGCCAAGAAGGCCGAGTATGGTGTAACCGGAAGCCTTCATCAGCACGTTGTGCTGGGCGACGAGCAGGTTTTCCAGAACCGTCAGGCCGGAAAACAGCCGGATGTTCTGGAAGGTGCGCGCCACCTTGGCTTTCTTGGTGATGTCGAAGTCCCGAAGCCGCTCGAGGAGATGTTCCTCGCCGTTCTTCCGGTGCATCGTGATCATCCCCATCGTCGGCTTGTAGAAGCCGGTGATGCAGTTGAAGACGGTCGTCTTGCCGGCACCATTCGGGCCGATCAGCGCGGTGATTTCGCCGCGCCTGGCTTCGAACGAGAAGTCGTTGATGGCCATCAGGCCGCCGAACTTCATTGACAGGTGCTCGACCTTGAGGATCGTGTCTTTGCTCATTGAATTCGTTCCAGTCGCCATCAGCCGTGGCCTTCCTTCGTAAAGCTGCCGGAGACAGCCTTGCGTTCCTTGAGGAAGGCGGTCGGCTCTCGGCTGCCGACGAAACCGCGCGGCTTGAACAGCATGACGATGATCATCGCCAGGCCGAACAGCAGCATGCGATAAAGTTCAGGCGTGAAGTCCGGACCGAAGATCAGCTTGAGGAATTCCATCTCGCGCAGCAACTCGGTGCCGCCGACCATCAGCACGGCGGCAATCGCGATGCCGGTCAGCGACCCCATGCCGCCGAGAACGACGATCGCAAGGATGACTGCCGATTCCAGGAAGACGAAGCTTTCCGGCGACACGAAACCCTGGCGGGCAGCGAAGAACGAGCCGGCGAAACCGCCGAACATCGCGCCTGTTGCAAAGGCGGTGAGCTTGGTCATCACCGTATTGATACCCAGCGACCGGCAGGCGATCTCGTCTTCGCGCAGAGCTTCCCAGGCACGCCCGATCGGCATCCGGCGCAGCCGGATCGTCACATAGGCCGTCAACATGCACAGTGCCAGGATGACGTAGAACAGGAAGATCTTGTAATAGACCGACGACGACGGCAGGCCCCAGGCCTTGTTGAAATTGTTGGCGGCGCCGACATCGAACGACCAGATGCCGAAAAACGACGCCTTGGCGATGCCCGAGATACCGAACGTGCCGCGGGTGACATCCGTCCAGTTGATCAGCACAAGCCGGATGATTTCACCAAATGCCAGCGTGACGATCGCCAGATAGTCTCCTCGGAGCCTGAGAACGGGGAAACCGAGAATGATGCCCCAGAACGCCGCAAGAATGCCGGCAAGCGGTAGCAGAGCCCAGAAGGAAAGACCGAAATTCGCCGACAGCAGCGCATAGGAATAGGCGCCGACCGCATAGAAGGCGACATAACCGAGATCGAGCAGTCCGGCGAGACCGACGACGATATTCAGCCCCCAGGCGAGCATCACGTAGATGAGGATCTGGATGCCGAAATTGTCGACATATTTCAGCGAACCCTGACGGCCGACGATCATCATCGCCAGGAACGGATAGCACAGCAGGAAGATCAGCGCGATCTTCAGGAAGTGCTTGTGGAAGAAGCTCTTCTCGCTGGAAATTTCCAGGATGCCGGTCTTCGACTTGGCGAGCTTTCGGTTGTCGAGATGCGGCTTGATGAAGCCGACGGTGACGAAACGACCGATGGCAGCGACTGCCACGAACACCGCAAGCAGGCCCCAGCGTGTACGCCAGGTCAGCTGGTTGTCGATATTCTGGTAGGTCTCGATGCCGACGAACAGGATGAACATGCCGAAGGCGACGACGCCTGCGAAAATGCCTTCCTTGACGGCCTTGGCCATCAGCCCGCCGGATGTGTTTTCAACTGTGGTCGACATGTCAGACCTTCTCTACTTCGGGACGGCCGAGGATGCCGGTCGGCTTGAAGATCAGAACGAAGGCCAGAATGCCGAATGTCGCGACATCCTTGTAGGCGATCGAGAAATAGGCCGACCAGAGGCTTTCGATCAGGCCGATCAGAAGCCCGCCGAGAACCGCACCAGGAAGCGAGCCGATACCGCCGAGAACGGCCGCGGTGAATGCCTTGACGCCCGGAATGAAGCCGTCGGTAAACGAGGCGACACCGTAATACATCAGATACATGCCACCGGCGACAGCCGCGAGTGCAGCGCCCATGATGAAGGTGATCGAGATCGTCCGGTCGACATCGACGCCGAGCAGAGCCGCCATCTTGCGGTCCTGTTCGGTGGCGCGTTGCGCCCGCCCGAGCGGCGTCTTGTTGACGATATACCAGAAGGCTGCCAGCAGCACGGCGGTGATCACGACGATCAGGATCTGCTTCAGCGAAACGGTGATGTCACCAAGATGATAGGTATCGCTGACCAGCTGCGGGATCGGCTTGTTACGCGGCCCCTGCGTCACCTGGATGAAGTTGGACAGCGCGATCGACATGCCGATGGCGGTGATCAGCGGCGCCAGCCGGAAGGACCCGCGCAGCGGGCGATAGGCCACGCGCTCGATCGTCCAGTTCCAAAGGCTGGTCATCAGCATCCCGACGAGCAGCATAACCAGCAGCAGCAGTGCCACCGGTATGCTTGCAAAGAAGGACGTGACGATCAGAAAGACGATGAGGGCGGCAAAGCCTCCGAGCATGAAGATATCGCCATGGGCGAAGTTGATCATGCCGATGATGCCGTAGACCATCGTATAGCCAATTGCGACCAGGCCATAGATGGAACCGAGAGTCAGCCCGTTGATGAGCTGCTGGATAAAATATTCCATATAGTTTCCCCTGAATGCGATCCTTGGCGGCCGCACCATTCTTTCAAAGACCTTATGAGATCTTCAATTTTTTTGATTCCTATCCGTTTCCCTCGAAATGTGAAGTGCAAAATAAAGAGGCAGAACAATTTTCACGGGCTTTTGCGCCGGATGGCGCAAATACGCTCATGAATGCCAGAAATGCGGCATTCTCCTGCCAAAAATTGAGCGTCGGAAGTGTGTAAATACGACACTTTCAACGCATACTTTTCTATAGAGTTTACAACTATCAAGAGCGCATCCGCGAGCCGTTGGAATCGAATAGCGGCTGCGGCTGAAGGCGCGCCGGCAGCATCTCGCCGAGGATTTCGATCGCCCATCCATCGGCCCTGTCGGCGATCTCTTTCGGCACATACCCCATCGCCACCGACACGCCGGATGCATGCGCATAACCGCCGGACGTCACCCATCCCCTCACCTCGCCGTCAAGCGAGATCGGCTCGTCGCCGATGACGTCGGCATCCGTCGCATCGACCAGAAGCGTGACCAGCCTCAGCTCACCGCCGGAAGCCTTTTCATCCAGCGCCGCCTGCTTGCCGATGAAATCCGCGGATTTATCATAGGCGACAAACCGCCCAAGCCCGGCCTCCTTCGGCCCGTAGAGCGGTCGGTATTCCCGCGACCAGCTACCGAAGGATTTTTCCACGCGCAGCGCATTCAGCGCCCTCAGGCCAAACAGCGAAATGCCGAATTCCTTGCCTGCTTCCATGATCGAGTCGAATAGATAGCGCTGGTATTCCGGCTTCATCCAGAGCTCAAAGCCAAGATCACCGGTATAGCTGACCCGCCCGAGGATGACCGGCGCCATGCCGAGATCGATCTCGCGCACCGACATGAACGGAAAGGCCGCGTCCGACAGGTCGAGATGAGTGAGTTTCTGCAGCACCGCGCGCGCATTCGGCCCGGCCACCGACAGGCCGAGCAGCCCGAGATTGAGGGCATCGATCTCCACCGAACCGTCTTCCGGCAGATGGCTCTCGAACCAACGCATGTGATAGTCCTCGGCAATGCCGGATCCGATCAGCAGGAACTCCTCATCTTCCATCGCCGCCAGCGTGAAATCGCCGATCAGCTTGCCAGCGGCGTTCAGCATCGGCGTCAGCGCCATCCGGCCGACATCCGGCACCTTGCCGGCCAGAATGCCATCCAGCCAGTTGCGGGCCCCCTCGCCGGCGATCAGGTACTTTGCGAAACCCGAGGTCTCCATCATGCCGACGCTGTTGCGCACTGCCTTGGTCTCGCTGCCCACATGCTCGAAATCGGTCGAACGGCGCCATGAAAACGCATCTTCCACACCTTCCGGCGCAAACCACAGCGGCGTCTCCAGTCCGTAGGACGCGCCGAACACGGCCCCGGCGGATTTGAGCTTGTCGTAGATCGGCGTCGTCAAAAGCGGACGTGCGCCCGGCAGTTCCTCGTTCGGATAACGGATCGAGAAACGGCGGGAGTAATTTTCTCGCACCTTGGCATTGGTATAACCGAGCGTCGCATAGTCGCCGTAGCGGCAGACATCCATGGCAAACACGTCAAAGCCCGGATCACCGTTGATGATCCACTGCGCCAGCGCCAGGCCGACGCCACCCCCTTGCGAAAAGCCCGCCATGACCGCGCAGGCAGACCAGAAATTCGTCATGCCGCGAACCGGCCCCACCAGCGGATTGCCGTCCGGCGAGAAGGTGAAGGGGCCGTTGACGATCGTCTTGATCCCGGCATTGTTGAAGGCCGGGAAATGCCGGAAGCCCACTTCCAGCTCGCCGGAAATCCGCTCGATATCCTCGGCCAGCAGCTCGTGGCCGAAGGTCCACGGGGTCTCGATCGGCGACCACGGGCGGCAGTCCTTTTCATAGGTGCCCATCAGCATGCCGTTGCGTTCCTGGCGGATATAGATCTCGCCGTCGAAATCGACGCAATGCATAAGTTCGCGACCGCTCGTCTTGTTGAAGTCGATCACCTCCGGCATGTCCTCGGTGATCAGATACATGTGCTCCATGGCAAGCACCGGCAGTTCCAGCCCGACCATGCGGCCGACCTCGCGCGCCCAGAGCCCCGCCGCATTGACCACATGCTCGGCGCGGATCTCGCCCTTGTCGGTGATGACCCGCCACATGCCGTCCGGCAGCTGGATCAGTTCCTCGACCTTGGTATGCAGATAGATATCGGCACCGTTCTTCTTGGCCGATTTCGCATAGGCATGCGTCGTGCCATAGGGATCGAGATGGCCCTCATGCGGGTCGAATACGGCACCGACGAATTCCTTCGGGTCGAGCAGCGGCATCATCGCATGCGCTTCCTCGACGGAAACCAGCCGCGCCTCGCCATTCGCATATTTACCCTTGGCAAGCAGCGACTTGAACCAGTCGAACCGCTCGTTGGTTGCCGCCAGCATCAGCCCGGACGTCATGTGCAGGCCGATATCCTGGCCGGAATATTCCTCGATCTCCTTGTAGAGCTCGACCGTATATTTCTGCAGCTTGGCGACATTCGGATCGCCGTTGATCGTGTGCATGCCGCCCGCCGCATGCCAGGTGGAGCCGGAGGTAAGCTCGGAGCGCTCGACCAGAACCACATCGGTCCAGCCGAACTTCGTCAGGTGGTAGAGGATGGAACATCCGACGACACCGCCGCCGATCACGACAACCCGAGCATGGCTCTTCATGCAAATTCTCCGATGGGAAAAGCGAAAGATGCAGCGAGCCTAGAGCGTCTTAACCGCAGCCAATAGGCTGTTCTGCGAAGCGGGATTTGTCGTTTCCGACATAGTCAGTGTTCGGTTCGCGCCATTTCTGCCGGAGGCGTGAAACTTATTTTGCGGCGCTTACGTATAGACCTTCATGAGCGCCAACGAACGAGGGGCAGCACCATGACGAACATATTGAGTTTCGACGAACTGGTTGGCAATGTCTTAACCGAGGCGCGCAGCTTCACGCCGAGAAATACGATCGAATTCGGCGTCATACACGGCTTTTGCCGTGATTTTGCCGAGGACAAGGCCCCCGGCTATATCGACCTGCTGAGCCGCGTGGAAGGCCTGCAGGCGCTTGTACCGGCGCTCGAGCGTCGGCCGGACCTTGTCATGCCGGCGACGCCGGAAAAGTCTCTGTGGTATTTCGTGCGGGAAGGTTATTGATCCTCAGCCCTCGGAAAACGAAGCCGTCAGGGCAAACTCGCGGCCCATTTCCATCATCTCTTCGAACAGCGACCCGCAAAAGGATCGCGGCACGATGATTTCGAACCTGTCAGTGCCGGTTCGCGCCAGATTGACGGCCACATGGCAGCACAGCATGCTGGCGGAAGCACCGGTCGCAAACACGTTCGGATGCAGGTCCACTGCCAGGCATTTGGCGAGGATTTTCCGGACGCTCGGGCCGGATATGTCAAGCAGCGCGCGACCATCGCTCTGGTCGACAACGGAGGCTCCGGCGATCTCGGTGAGCATATTTTCAACCGCAATCGCTCCCGATCTTGTCGATACGACAAGCCATTCACCCGGCGCGCAATCTCGAACCTGACTATCTTCGATGGAACCGAGAGCATTTCGGACGGAACCCTCGTCCCCCTTGTGGGCCATGACCGAAAAAATCGCCGGGCGACGAGAGACGGACAGGTGATTGGGATTGGCCTTGCCACCAAGACCCGAAAGATGATCTTCCAGAACATGCCGATGAAAAAGTGTGAGCGACATGGCGGCTTACCCTTGGAGCTTGCGATTATCGGGATCGATGAAGACCGGCGGGCAAACTTCCGCCAGCACCTCTTTTCCGCGCAATCCGTCCCACACGACGATCTTTTCGCCGTAACGTTCGCGGCCGGATTTTAGCATCGCAAGGCCGATGCAATGTTTCAGCACCGGCGAATAGCAGACCGATGACACCCATCCCTGGTCGTTTGCCATGGACGGGCTTGCGCCCTCCTTCAGCAGATGCGCACCGGCACTGAATTCCTTGTCGGCCTCGATCGGCTTCAGACCGACAAGCTGCGCCCGGTCGGCTGCAGTGAGGCCGAACCGGCCCGACAGACGCTTGCCGATGAAATCCGGCTTCTGCAGGCCCATCATCTTGCCATAACCGAGATCATCCGGTGTCGTGCGGCCATCGATCTCGCTATGGGTGACAAAACCTTTTTCGATGCGCAACACGTTGAGTGCCTCGACGCCGTAGGCGCAGATCCCTTCGCCCTTGCCCGTTTCCATGATCGCATCCGCCACCGCCTCGCCGTAACCCGCAGGCACGGCAAGCTCATAGGCCAGTTCCCCTGAAAACGAGATGCGGAAGAGGCGCGCCTTCAGGCCGCCGCGCAACGTCACGGTCCTTGCCGCCAGATAGGGGAAGGCGGCGTCGGAAATATCATCTTCGACGATCCGGCTCATGATCGCCCGCGCCTTCGGTCCGGCGAGCGACATCTGCGCCCACTGGTCGGAGACGGAAACGAACCGGACATCGAGCTCCGGCCAGAAGGTTTGTGATGCAAACTCCAGATGCGACATGACTTCGCCGGCATAGGCCGTCGTCGTCGTCATCACATAATGATTTTGCGAAAGCCGGCTGGTCGTGCCGTCGTCGAAGATCATCCCGTCCTCGCGCAGCATAAGGCCGTAACGCGCCTTTCCGACCGGCAGCTTGAGAAAACTGTTGGAATAGATGCGGTTGAGAAATTCCGCCGCACCCGACCCGAAAATCTCGATCTTGCCGAGCGTCGAGACATCGCAGAGCCCTGCATTCTGGCGCACGTTGAGGACTTCCCGGTCGACACTGTCGCGCCAGCCCTTTTCACCCTCGCGGGCAAACCAGGCAGAACGGTACCAGAGCCCGGCCTCGACAAAGGTTGCGCCATTCTTTTTCGCCCAGTCGTGCAAGGGCGAGGTCCGGATCGGCGCCGCGTGTTCGCCGCGGCTGGTGCCGGCCAGCGCTCCGAAGGAAACCGGCGTATAGAAGGGCCGGAATGTCGTCGTGCCGATCTCTGCCGGCGAAACACCGCGCATGCCGGCGACGATGCCGATCGTGTTGACATTGCCGAGCTTGCCCTGATCCGTCGCCATGCCCGCGGTCGTATAGCGTTTGGTGTGCTCGATATGGCGGAAACCTTCACGCTGGGCGATTCCGAGATCGCTCACCGCCACGTCATTCTGGAAATCGACAAAGGCCTTGTCCTTCGCACCCGGCACATACCAGAGCGGCGCAAAGGCCGGATCATATTCGCCATCGACCTCGGGAATGTTCATCTCGTAGGCAGCAAGGCCGAGATCGCGGGCGAGCGCCGTCGCCCTGGCAGCACCGTCCTTCAGGCAGGCGGAAACCGTCTCGCATCCGGCGACCGAACCGGCCGCGACAAAGGCGTTGCCGACATCGGGAGCCGTAAAGGCCTGAGCCGCGTCAGACCAGATCGGTTTTGCGCCGCGCTGGCACATCAGATGCACGATCGGCGACCAGCCTCCCGCCATGGCAAGCGCATCGCAACTGATCTGTTCCTGGAAACCGGATCGCTCGGCAATCAGGGTCTCGATCCGCTTGCTGCCCTTCGTGCCGACCACGCCGCCATTGCGGATCACCCTGACACCGTCCGGCACAACATCCCCCGATATCGACCCTTGATCGTTCCGTGCATCGATGATCGCCGTGACATCCACACCGGCAGCCACCAGATCCGCCGCCGTGCGATATCCCGATCCGCCATTGGTGAACACTGCAACCTTGGATCCGACTGCCACGCCGTAACGGTTGGCATAGGTGCGCATGGCGCTCGCGGTCATCACGCCCGGCTTGTCATTGCCGCCGAAAACCAGCGGTCGCTCTTCCGCCCCCGATGCAAGGATGGCGCGCTTGGCGACGATGCGCCACAGCCGTTCCATCGGCACGTCGGGAGATGGCGTCGCGACATGTTTTTGCACCCGTTCGACGGCTCCGAACACCATGTCGTCATACCAACCGAACAGGGTGGTGCGCGGCATCAGCGTCACATTCGAAAGCGAAGCCAGCTCCTCGATCGCACCCTTGAGAAAATCGGCAGCGGATACCCCACCGATCGACACGGTTTCGGAAAGCAGCGAACCACCGAGGCGGAAACCTTCGTCGGCCAGGATAACCCGCGCCCCCGCACGTCCCGCGGCAAGTGCTGCCATCAGGCCGGCAGGACCCGAGCCGATGACCAGCAGATCGCAATGCGCCCAGGCTTTTTCGTAACGGTCGGGATCGGCTTCGAGCGACATCTTGCCGAGACCCGCGGCGCGGCGGATCACCGGCTCGTAGAGCTTTTCCCAGAGCGCGGCCGGCCACATGAAGGTCTTGTAATAGAAACCGGCGCCAAGCATCGGCGAGAGCAGGCTGTTGACGGCACCGAGATCGAAGGAAAGCGACGGCCAGCGGTTCTGGCTGACGGCGGTCAGGCCATTATAAAGCTCGGCGACCGTTGCCCGCACATTCGGCTCTGCGCGAGCACCGGTGCCGATCGTCATCAGCGCATTCGGTTCGGAGGAACCGGCCGTCACCGGACCGCGCGGGCGGTGATACTTGAAGCTGCGGCCCATCAGTATCTGATCGTTCGCCAGCAGCGCCGAGGCGAGCGTATCGCCCTCGAAACCCTTGTAGCTGCGGCCGTCGAAGGTGAAGCTCAGCGGCTGGCCGCGGTTGACGCTTCCCGCATGTCCGAGACGATAGGAAGTCATTCGCCCGCCTCCGTCCGCGCTACCGAAGCATCTCTGACGCCAAACACCTCATGGGTCAGGTTGTCCCGATCGACCACCAGCCAGCGACGGCAGCCGGCGACATGATGCCAATATTCCTGGTAACGCCCCTTCGGATTGTCACGCACATAGACATAGGCCTGCCAGACATCTTCGCCGGCTGTCGCCTCCGGTCGCCTGACTGCGGCGCCACGGACGGAAAATTCTTCCTTGGGTCTCGTCCCGCAATGCGGACAGGTGATCAGGCTTGCCATGCAAATATCTCGGTGACGGTTTGGCTTCAGTGAAGGTTCGGTTGAGGACCTTTTCCGCCCTCGTCGATCATGTGGCCACGCTCGAACCGGTCGAGCCGCATAAAGCGCGACACGTGGTGGCTTTCGTTTTTGGCAATCAGGTGGGCAAAGCAGAAACCGGAAGCCGGCGTCGCCTTGAAGCCGCCGTAACACCAGCCGCAATTGAGGTAGAGATTGTCGATCGAGGTCCGGTCGATGATCGGCGAACCGTCCATCGACATATCCATCACCCCGCCCCAGGCGCGCAACACCTTGGCCCGCGACAGGCCGGGGATCATCGACACCCCCTCCTCCATCGTATGCTCGACGGTCGCAAGATTGCCGCGCTGGGCATAGGACGAATAATAATCGATATCGGCACCGAACACCAAGCCGCCCTTGTCAGACTGCGAGATGTAGAAATGGCCGGCGCCATAGGTAATCACCTGGTCGATCACGGGCTTGAGCCCTTCCGAGACGAAGGCCTGCAGCACATGCGTCTCGATCGGCAACGACAGATCCGCCATCCGCCCGACCGTCGTCGTATTGCCCGCCGCCGCCAGCGCCAGCTTGTTGCAGCCGATGAAACCCTTCGTCGTCTCGACGCCGGTGACGACGCCGTTTTCGCGGCGAATGCCGGTCACTTCGCAATGCTGGATGATATCGACGCCGCGGCTGTCGGCGCCGCGGGCGTAGCCCCAGGCGACCGCATCATGGCGCACCGTGCCGCCGCGCTTCTGCAGCAGACCGCCCATGATCGGAAAACGCGCATGGTCGAAATTGAGATAGGGTGCCAGCCGGCGCACCTGTTCGCGATCGAGCAGTTCGGCATCCACCCCATGCATGCGCATACCATTGCCGCGCCGCGCATAATCGTCGCGCTGGCCGTCGGAATGGAAGAGATTGAGGACGCCGCGCTGCGACACCATCGCATTATAATTGAAGTCCTGCTCCAGCCCTTCCCACAATTTCAGGGACAGCTCGTAGAAACGATTATTGCCTTCCAGCATGTAGTTGGAGCGGATGATCGTCGTGTTGCGGCCGACATTGCCGGAGCCGATATAGCCCTTCTCGATCACCGCAACATTGGTGATGCCGAATTCCTTGGCAAGGTAATAGGCGGTCGAGAGGCCATGTCCACCGCCGCCGACGATGATCACGTCATAATGCGGCTTCGGCTCGGGCTCGCGCCATGCCGGTGTCCACAGCCGGTTGCCCGAAAGCGCCTGCTTGATGATCGAATATGCAGAATAACGCATCCACCCGTCCCGTTCATTACCGGCCCACATTCGCATATGCGAGAGAAAGGACAAGCGCAATCAGGACATTGACAGTCCCGTTCGCGACACCTCTGCCGAACATATCCGCGCGTTGCGCCGATACGACGCAAATACCGGGGACGAACTCACCGGCGTTACAAATGCTTTCAACAGTTTGCCTCGCACTTCATCCCCGCATGCCGGACACGGTCGTAAAATCCTGGCAATCGTGATTGCCGGAGATGACCATGAGTGACCGCACCGAAAACCTGAAAATGCCCTTCATCATGCCCTCGCAGGCACAGAAGCATGTGACCCATAACGAGGCCTTGCTACTGCTGGATGCCATTATCCACCTGTCGATCGTAGAAGAGCGCAACAGTCCTCCGGAAACGCCCGAAGCTGGAAACCGCTATCTGGTCGCAACCGACCCGACCGGCACATGGTCTGGTCATGCCGGCCAGATAGCAATCTGGCAGGACGGTTATTGGGCCTTTGCCACCCCGAAGACCGGTTGGCGGGCTTGGTTCGAGACAAGCGACCGGTTGAAGGCATTCGACGGGACCGTATGGCACGATATTGCCATGCCGGAGAATGCGCGTGTCGCGACACTTGGGATTGACGCAACGGCTGATGCGACGAACAGGCTTTCGGTCTCCTCGCCCGCCAGCCTGTTCAATCACGCCGGTGCGGGCCATCAGATCAAGGTCAACAAGGCCGCAGCCTCGGATACGGCGAGCCTGCTTTTCCAGTCCGGCTGGACGGGCCATGCCGAAATGGGGCTTGCCGGAAACACTGATTTCTCGATCAAGATGAGCGATGGCGCGAACTGGAAGACGGGCCTTGCAATCGACACCGCCGGCAGGGTGACGCGCCCCAACCAGCCGGCCGCGCGCATCTATCGCAGCGGCACGACCTTCACTCCGACCGCCGGCCAGCAGAGCGGCTTTACCGACTTTGCCATAAACCAGGGAGGCTTCACGCTCGGCGCCGCTGCAGCCGCCGGTGGCAATGCCCTCGTTGTTCCGGCCGCCGGCTTTTACCTTCTCGCGCTGGTCGTATCGGTGACAACGGCAGCCGCAGCCTATGCTGTGACAGTTTCGCGCAATGGTAGTCAGGCTGTACTTTCGCTGAATGGTGCAGCGGGTTCCACTGCCACCGTGTCAGTTTCAGGCATAGCTCAACTGCAACAAGGCGATACGCTGACATTTGGCCATTCCGGTTCTGCGACGTTTTCGGCCGGGACAAACGGAACTATCCTTTCACTGACAATGATTTAGCGAAAAAACTTCGGAAAATGATGCAGCGGCCGTCTCATTATCGAACACCGAAGCGGCAAATATGTGCATTTTTGCCGTTTCTCCCCTCCCCTGCCGGCCTTATTTCTCAGGGGCTTTACGCTCCAAGAGGCAAGAAAATACGACCTTTGCGGGTTAGGTCACATTTGCGGAACCGATTTAGTCAAATGTTAAAACTGCCGGACTAGGCTCTCCGGCGTGGTCTTGTGTTGTGTAGAGAGTTCCAATGACCGAAATGATCCGTCCACGAGTTAAATATGTCATCGGCCCCGATGGCAGCCCGCTTACGATTGCGGACCTTCCCCCGGCCAATACGCGCCGCTGGGTTATCCGTCGTAAGGCTGAGGTTGTCGCGGCTGTTCGCGGTGGCCTGTTGAGCTTGGAGGAAGCCTGCGACCGTTATACGCTTACCGTCGAAGAATTCCTGTCCTGGCAGGCATCGATCAACGATCATGGCCTTGCCGGCCTGCGGACAACGCGCATCCAGCAGTACCGCCACTAGGCGCCTCTGGCGAAAAGCCGCCCTTTTCGGGTGCCGTGGCCAAGGTCGCGGCATCCTTTGTTTTATCCTTTTTCAGGCTGCCTGCCCGTCTTTCTCATTGCTCGTTTTTCCCAGTTTGACCACAGAGGGAAAGACGGCCGCAATCACGGCGGATGCCGCATAGCACCAGAAACCGGGAAGGGTCGCGGCCGTCGCAAGCCCGCTTGTCTTCGCGGCGAAGATGACGATTGCAACCAGCATGACGTCCATCATCGACCATCTGGCAAGATGCGGCATCGCCCGGCGCAAAAATCGTGATCGGGATCCACCCGCCCTCACCTCGACCCCGAGCGCGACAAGTTTCAAGACGGGAAAAACCGTCGAAAACAGCGCCACGGAAATTGCCAGTGCCGCGCTGCCATCGGCCCACAATCCGACGATCAACAGCCAGAGAGACGGCTCTTCGCTGAAGAAATACAGTCTTTCGAAGCGCATGATCGGAAGCGTGATGCCGAGCGCCAGAAGCACGGCCGCCGCCGCCAGCAGAGCGAACGCGAAAATCCGGGTCAATCCGCCTCCTCGACCGAAAGCACATGGAGGCTCTTCCGGCGCCCTTGCCGAGATTGCCATGAATGATTTTGATCCATAGCATGGTCGGACGATGGGTTGAAACGGGATTGGAGCCTTGATGGACATTGATCGGCAAACGACGCCTTCGGGTGGAAGATATGTCGCCAAGCTCGAAGGTCATCTCGCCGAGATGACCTATTCCCGCGCCTCCCCGCATCTGATCATCATCGACCACACCGGAGTGCCGGATGCCTTGCGCGGAAAAGGTGTCGGACAGGCCCTGGCAAAATTCGCGGTCGAAGATGCTCGCCAAGGTGGCTGGAAGATTATTCCGCTCTGCCCGTTTTTCAAAGCGCAGATCGAGCGTCATCCCGACTGGCAGGACGTGGTCGGCAGATAATCCAGACAACCACCGACTGCAATCTGGTTCGATCCGACGCAGCCGTTCAGAAAAGGGAAAAAGGGCGCCGCCCCTTGCGGGTCGCCCTCTTCGTTCCCTCGTTTACGGACGGGCTTTAGGCCCGTGCGCGCATCCCGCCGTCACGCTCTTCGAGCGCTGCCGCCTTTGCGAGCTCCGCATCAGCCTCCTCGAGTGCCAGTTCGGCACTGTCCTGCTGGATCTTCAATTCTCGAATTGAGCCTTGCAGATTGTCGGCACGCTGGCGCGCTGCCTTGGCAAAGGTCGGATAGGCGAAATGACCGGGATCGGTGATCCCTGACTTTTTCTCCTCGAGCGTGATCTGGTGTTCCAGTTCCTTCGCCATTCGCTCAAATTCCGCCATCATCATCTGCAGTTGCTGCAGCTGCCGGCGCTTTTCGTTAACCTGAAATCCTTTCAGGCGAACAAGGCTGTCACGCGATTTCATACGCAATACTCCGTGGATACCAACACCCCGGCCCGCCATCCACCCTGTTACAGTGCAGATCAAAAAATTTCCGCGACGTTAATAAACTTGACGTCACGTTAACCTTTCGTTTACGGGCATCATTAATGATAAAGACGATCGTTTAAGGGTCGGTAAATACCAAGTCCAAATCGGACAGCGACAATGTGTCAGTCGCAAGAATCACTTAGCGAAACTTCCTCCTTCGCTGATTCAACCTGGTGATGTCCAATCCTCGAAGGAAAACAGGCTGCTACTTATTTTGCTTAACGAATTGATGCACCTTGCCAAATCAGGTCACAGTTTGTTAACCATTTGGTGGCAGCTTCCAAATCAGGCTCAGTCTGGATCCGTAACGAGTGAGGGGGCAAAAGGTAACCTTGCGCGGCGGTAAAGGGGAAAATTATGCGGGTTCTACTCATCGAAGATGACAGCGCGACAGCGCAGAGCATCGAGCTGATGCTGAAATCGGAAAGCTTCAACGTCTACACCACCGATCTTGGTGAGGAAGGCGTCGATCTCGGAAAACTTTACGACTACGATATCATTCTCCTTGACCTGAACCTTCCCGACATGTCGGGCTACGAGGTTCTGAGGACGCTTCGGCTCTCCAAGGTCAAGACACCGATCCTCATCCTGTCCGGCATGGCCGGCATTGAGGACAAGGTCCGTGGTCTCGGCTTCGGCGCCGACGACTACATGACCAAACCCTTCCACAAGGACGAACTGGTTGCTCGCATTCATGCGATCGTCCGGCGCTCCAAGGGTCATGCCCAGTCGATCATCATCACCGGCGAACTGATCGTCAATCTCGACGCCAAGACCGTCGAAGTTGGTGGCCAGCGCGTTCACCTGACGGGCAAGGAATACCAGATGCTGGAGCTTCTTTCGCTCCGCAAGGGTACGACGCTCACCAAGGAAATGTTCCTCAACCATCTTTATGGCGGGATGGACGAACCGGAACTGAAGATCATCGACGTCTTCATCTGCAAGCTGCGCAAGAAGCTTGCAAATGCCGCCGGCGGCGCGAATTACATCGAAACTGTGTGGGGCCGTGGCTACGTGCTGCGCGAACCGGATGGTGCGGAACTCGCCGAAACGGCTTAAAGGCTACACATCATTCCCTTTGCCTTAAAACCCGCCTGGTTCGCCAGGCGGGTTTTATTGCGTTGTGCACCCGGACGTTTTCAAAAATCTGGAAAACAAAAACGGCGACCGAAGCCGCCGTCACGTTGTTGATCAGGATATTTGCCTGTTGTCGGGCTCAGGCCGCCGCAGCGTAGGGAGAAAATACCGAGGTCAGGATCTTGCGGTCGAACGGCTTGAGCAGGAAATCGTCGGCCCCTGCCCGCTTGCCGGCCATCATTTTCTTCAGATCGGCCTCGATGACGCAATAGAATATCTTGACGCCTTTGCCCTCCGGCAATGCGCGAATAGCCGCGATCAGCTCCAGCGCGCCCTCGAGGCTCGCATCGACGATCAGGAAATTCGGCAGTTCGGCCTGGCAACCTCTCAGCGCATCGTGCGAATCACCCGCCTCGGCGATCAGGAAGCCGATCTCGGAAAGAATGCGCTTGCCGACCTTTCGCACAATATCAGAACTATCGGCGATCATCAGACGCTGCATAGGCCGTCCCCCTTCAGCGACCGCTCAACCGGTCGACCCCGAAGATATAGCCTGCCGCAGCTAACGAATCGTTACGCCCAGGATTGGCACACCGACCCGACGCATCTCCCCGGCGTGTTTAGGCCGCAGCCATTTCGGCGATGAAGGTGATCTTTTCCTCGTCGACGACATGCTTGAGGTCCATGTCGCATTCCTCGGCGAGAAGCACGGTGTAATAGGGAAGGATCGTGTGCGCATCGATCGCTTCTTCCAGCACGCCGGTGCAGATCTCGACGAACTTGGCAGGCACCCGCATCATCCGGCCCTTGATGACGATGACGAAACGGGCAGCGCCCTCGGGATCTTCGAGCGTTACGTCGAGCGAGCCGCCGCGCGGAATGCCCGCATAGGCGACAAGGAAGAGATTGAGCAGAAGCTTGACCCGGTTCTTCGGAATAATGGCGCGCGGGCCGTTCCATGTCACTTCGGTCTTCTTTTCCGCAATGGCGAAATCCTTGGCTGCCTTTTCGGCTTCGCCCGTGTCGATCGACGCCCCGACCGAGCCCGATGCCCCGAAGGCAAGACGGGCGAATTTCAGACGGACCGAAGCATTGGTCGCCGAGGTGCGGATAAGATCGAGGGCATCCGCATCGGCAGCACCTTCGTCGAGCAGTTCCAGCCCGTTATTGATGGCGCCGACCGGCGAAATGACGTCATGGCAGACACGGCTGCACAGGAGTGCCGCCAGATCCGGACCGCTAAGGGTGAGATTGGGATTTTTCGGCATGCCATACTCCTGATGCATCTGATCGTCGCCCCGCTCTGTGCCACGACAACATTGCGCGGAGATGGAGCAGTAAGGCCGGCATAATGACACCACGTTTGGTAAACTGACGATTAATCCGCAACCCGCTTCCTCGCAATCCTTCCGGATTTGTCTCGTTTCGACGGACTGTAACGATGAAAATGACCATTCCCGCGGATAAACTGCTGTCGGAAACGATCGATTTCGACCAGAGCCCTGGCAAGGAAGTCGATCGCGCACAGGTGCTCGCCCCTCACGAGCCGTCGAGGCACGACCGGCAGCGTGATGTTGCAGCGGTCGGAACGCCTCAACAAAAACAAGTTCGCAGGTGAATAAACATGCGGTGGAAATGCGCCCGTAGCGCGCCATTTCATCTGCATCGAGCGTGAACCAAAATCCCAACTCCAATTAAATCAATTACTTGCGATATAAAATACTTAACCGCTTGTTAATATCATAGCGCCAGAATACAGCGCTGAAGCATGATGCTACGCCTATGGACGATTAAAAACGGACCTGAACATGCGCCGCAATAAAATCTCCGCTCCTATCCTGAGCCTGAAAGCACTGATCGCATTCATGGCGGCCTTCTGGCTTTCCACCATGCCGGCTGCCGCACAGCAGAACGACAGTAACTATTCGCTTCAGGAAATCGTGGACGCGGGTCACGGATTCTTCGGCTCCACCAGCGGCGGTCTCGCCAAGGTGGTGGAGAACGCGTTCCAGAAATTCGGCCTTCCGAACGGCTATATCCTCGGACAGGAAGGCTCTGGCGCCTTTATCGCCGGCCTGACCTATGGTGAAGGCCAGCTCTACACCAAGAATGCCGGCCAGCATCCCAGCTACTGGCAAGGCCCTTCGCTCGGCATCGATTATGGTGGACAGGGCACGCGGGTGATGATGCTGGTCTACGACCTTCCCTCGGTCGATGCGCTTTATGCGCGTTTCGGCGGCGTGTCGGGTTCCGCCTTCGTCGTTGCCGGCGTAGGCATGACCGTGCTGCGCAATGAGAATGTCGTCCTGGTTCCGATCCGTACCGGCGTCGGCGCAAGGCTCGGCGTTAATATCGGCTATCTGAAGCTCACCCGTTCGCCGACCTGGAATCCCTTCTGATCGCACCTGACTTTGATTGCGGGTTCTGACCGGACCCGCAAACGGCGCGCTTGCTGCTTCCCCATTCGCATGCTTAAACGTGCATCCCGGAATATCCCACACCAAGACGGCCCGATCGTGATCGAATTTGCCCTGCTTTTTGGCCTTGGTTTTTTAAGCGCTCTTCTGCTCGCGATGCTGGTTGCGCCGGCGATCCACAGGCGCATCGTTTCTTTTACTGAAAACCGCATCAGGGCCACGGTGCCGATCAGTGCGCAGGAGGTTCGCGCCCAGCGCGACATGGCTCGTGCCGTCTATGCCGCCGAAAACGCCCGCACCAAGCAGGAACTGCATCAGGAGCGGGACAGGACGGTTTCGCTGGTGCTGCAGAGCGAAAACTTCAAGGAAGAGATCAGGACGCTGACGGCCGACAATATCGAGCTCAAGGCGGTTGCCGATGGGCTGGATGTGACGGCTACAGACCTGAGATCGCAGCTGCGCCAGGAAGACGCCTACATCGCCGAACTCAAGGCCGCACTTGAAGCCACCGAGGAACAGATCATCGGCAAGGATCTGACGATCGGGCAACTGACGCAGCAGATCGAGCTTCTCTCGGCCAAGAAAGACAATGCCCGCATCGACCTGTCGACCCGCGAGACGGAGGTCGAAAACCTGAAATTTCGCGTCGCCGCCTTGCGGGAGGAACGCGATAATCTCCGCAAGGACATTCGCGTCCAGACCACGCGAGCAAAGGAAGCCGAGATCCGCCTTGCGCAGGAGGGGTACCGCTCCACAAGGCTCGAAGACAAGCTCACGCGCGAAGTGGCAGTTCGCACCGACAAGGAAACGGCGCTCGAACGCCGCGATGAGGAGATTTCCCGCTTGCGCGACAAGATGACGGCAAAGGGTGCAGGTGAGGTTGCGTCTATAGCAACGGCACAATCCGCGGCCGAAGAGGCGCCCCGGTCACAGGCCAAGCAACCGCCGGCAAAAGCACTTTCCGAAGCAGATATCGAAGCGCGCGTCTCGCTTCTGGCAGCCGACGCGAAGAACCGCGCCACGGCGCTTTCAGAACGGATCTCCAACGGAAAAGGCATGTCGAACGACGCAGCCTTACGAGAAGAAATGGCAACCATCGCCTCCGGCATGGTGGCGATGACCGCATTGGCCGAAGGCCGCGCATCGCCGGTTCATGCCATGGTCGCCGGCAAGCCGGCCCCGGGAAAACGCCAGAGCCTTGCAGCCCGCGTCCGCACCCTGCTCGCCACATCCGGCAATATAGACGACCGATAGCTCGTTGATCGACAGGTCTCTGATTGTGACACCGAGCCTGTTGCTGCTCAGATACGTCCCTGGGCGCCGGCAATCTCGTAGAGCGCTATACCGGTGGCGGTGGCAGCGTTGAGACTGTCCAGCCCCGGCACCTGCGCGATCGAGGCGGTATCGATCTTCTCCATCAGCGTCGCAGGCAGTCCGGTCCCTTCGCTTCCGGTCAGAAGCGCCATTCGTGGTGCCGGTTGCACCTGGCGGATTTCCGTGCGCCCGGCTGGCGACAATCCCCAGATGGAGAACCCGCCCTGAACCAGCGCCGACACCATTTCCAGTGTTGTCCCGCCCCGTGCATAAGGCACCTGCAGCACCGCACCGACCGACACCCTCAGGGATTTCCGGTAGAGCGGATCGCAGCAGGTTGCGTCCAACAGGATGGCATCCACGCCGAAGGCTGCGGCATTGCGGAAAATCGAACCGATATTGTCGTGGTTTGATATGCCGATCGCGGCGGCAACCAGAGCCTTTTCCGGAAGCATGGACAACAGCGCCGATGGGGCAGGCTCGCGAACCCTTTTGCCGATCGCCAGGATTCCCCGGTGAAGGTGGAACCCGACAATGCCATCCAGCACGGTGCTGTCGGCAATATAGACGGGCACGCTGTCGGGAAACTCGGCAAGTATGTCGGCAACACCGGCAAGCCGGTTTTCGAGAATCAGGATCTTTTCGGCAGAGAACTCTCCGCCACGCCGGTGGGCTGCCGCCAGCATGCGCAAGACGACAGTCCCTTCTGCGATGAACAGCCCATGGCGCCCGACAAGATCTCTTTCCCGTATCGAACGGAACTCGTCGATACGGGGATCATCCGCATGGTCGATGCGGATCGGCTCCATCATGGCTGACCGACGGTCACGTCGGCGACGATGCGCCCGACGGCAAGATCAAAGATGAATACCTTGGGCATGCCGTTCAGCGCGCCGTAAAACAGGATCTGGCTGCCCGACAGCGAAACCTGCTGGATGTCGAAGCCCGGCGGAAGTGCGGCCGTAGCTGTGAGCGGCTGTTCGGCGGGAACGGCAAAACCACCGGTGGTAGCAGCGGCCACCGGCGCTGCCGGACGCAGGGAGATCTTGTAGACAATCGCGGCGATGACCGCCATAAAGCAGACCAGAAAGATACCGCCCGAAATCAGCTGCAGGCGAACCATCTTCCGGCGGATTCTCTCCATCGCCGGATCAAGTGGCTGTTCCTGTTCCTCGAAATCGGCCTTGGGCATGGACTGTCCTTGTATTGAACGGAATGATTGAATGAGCGAGACCTTTAGCGAAGCCGGGCTGCCAAGGAAAGTCCTGAATGCTGGTGAAGACGATAGCGGCCGACTGGACGCCTGGTTGACGGCACAACTGGATGGCGAACTGTCGCGCAATCGCATCAAGGCATTGATAGAAGAAGGCACGGTCAGCATCAACGGCAAGATCGTCACAGAGGCCAAGAAGAAGATCCAGCCCGGCGACACGATCGAACTCGTGGTACCCGAGCCGGAAGACCCTGAGCCCAAGGGCGAGAACATTCCGCTTGAAGTCCTCTATGAAGACAGCGACCTGATCGTCATCGCTAAGCCCGCCGGCCTCGTCGTCCATCCAGGCGCCGGCAACTGGACCGGCACCCTGGTCAATGCCCTGATCTACCATTGCGGCGCCAGCCTCTCCGGCATCGGCGGCGTCAAGCGCCCCGGCATCGTCCATCGCCTCGACAAGGAGACGAGCGGCGTCATGGTGGCCGCCAAGAACGATATTGCCCACCGTCATCTCGCCGACCAGTTTGCCGATCACGGCCGTTCGGGAGACCTGCAGCGTGCCTATCAGGCGGTCGTCTGGGGCAGGCCCAGCCAGTTGCGCGGCACGATCGATGCGCCGCTTGGCCGTTCATCCGCCGACCGCACCAAACGGGCGGTCAAGCGCGAGGAATCGTCCGACGCCCGCCATGCAGTCACCCATTACGAGGTTGTCGAACGGTTTCAGGAGACACCCGATGCGACTGCGCTGGCATCGCTGATCGAGTGCCGGCTGGAAACCGGCCGCACCCACCAGATCCGCGTCCATATGGCCCATGTCGGAAATCCGCTGGTTGGCGATCCGGAATATTCGGGCGGCTTCAAGACAAAGGCCAACCGCCTGCCGGAACCCGCCAAAAGCATCGTCGGCGCATTCCCGCGCCAGGCGCTGCACGCTTTCCTGCTCGCCTTCGAACATCCGCGCACCGGCGAGATCATGGAATTCCAGGCCCCGATCCCGAACGACATGGCGCAACTGATCGAGGCGCTGCGGGAGTAGTCAGCTCCGCTTCCGTCACGGCGTGGCATCGACGCAAGGTGGCCGCACCTCCCGCCTGCCGGCAAGGATATGCAGGCATACGGCGCCAAGCACGATAGCGCCGCCGGCCAGCGCATGCAGATCGGGTGTTTCACCGGCAAACAGCAGAACCCATAGCGGCGCAAGCGGCGCTTCCAGCGAACCGATCAGCACGCTTTCGACCGGCGGCAGAAGCCGCGATCCGATCAAAAGCAGCATGAAACCCAGCGAAAAACCGAAGACGCCGAACAGGAAAATGACCATGAGGTCATGAGATGACGCCGTCGCAGGGGTTGCAAAAGGCGCAATCATCACCGCGGCGAGAATGGTGGAGACCACCGTTCCGGCCAGAGCCGGCGTATCCGGATGACGGCGCACCAGCACGGTCCACAACGCGATCCCGCCTGTCATGGCAAGGGCCAGCAGATCGCCGGCAAGGCCTCCTCCATCCCCGCCATTGATCATCACCGTTATCCCGATCAGGGCGATGCCGCTGGCAACAAGGGCAGAGACAGCCGGTTTTTCTCGAAGGATGAGAAAGCCAAGCCCCGCCGCCATGAACGGGCAAAGCGCGAAGATGATCGACACATGGGCGACGGAGGTCATGTAGAGTGAGTTGATGAACAGGATCATCGAGGCCGCGGAGATCATCGAGATCACCATCCCGCTCCGGCCGAGCCGGAGAAATTCGCCAAGCGCTCGCCGGCGAAAAACCACCAGAAGGCAGGCAAACAGGAAGAGCCCACCGAAAAGACCGCGCAGAAACGTCAGCGTCGCCGCATCGACGCCGACGAGACGGCTCATCAGCCCCGTGGTGCTGAGTGCAACCGTCGCGACCGCAACCAAAAGCACACCATGGACGTGGGATGAAAAAGCCATGCAGGTCGCCTCCCCTCTTTCAACCCGGCCAGATCTATCAAAACACTGCTGACAGCGTGGCGTCAGCAGTGTTCAATGCCTGATGCACGGGAGCAAGACACTTGCCAAATTCCGGACGCATGTTCGAGGTCGTTCAACTTCTGCGGGCCAGCCGTTCGCCGTTGACGGCCGACTTAATGGCGGCTCGGTTGGAGGTGACCAAACGCACCATCTACCGCGATATAGCCGCCCTGCAGGCAGCCGGGGTTCCGATCGACGGAGCGGCGGGCATCGGTTACGTCATGCGTCGCGGTTACGACCTTCCACCGCTGATGTTCACGCCGGAAGAACTCGACGCGATCACCGTCGGGCTGGCACTGATCGGCAGGACGGGAGACCGCAGCCTGATGGCAGCCGGCGCCAATGCCTCAGCCAAGATCGCCGAGGTTATCTCCCCCGAAGCAACGCCGGACCATCACGACCCCTGGCTATTCGCATCGCCCGCGCACGCCATCCCTGAGCCGAAGATCGATATGCGGACCTTGCGTATGGCGATACGCCAGGAACAGAAACTCCGCATCGCCTATCGTGACGGAAACGGAAACGCTACCGAGCGTACGCTGATGCCACTTGCTTTGCTCTATTATATCGATGGGGTGATCCTCGCCGGCTTTTGCGAACTGCGTCAGGATTTCAGGCACTTCCGCCACGACCGGATTGTGAGCTGCCAACTGACCGGCGACTGCTTCTCCAATGTGGCGGCCAAATTGCGCCAGCAATGGCGCCTCCTGCCCGATTTCTTTGCCAGCCAGCAAAACTCCTGATTGCGGCCGCAGCGTTCAGTCACGTGAAAGGAAATCCATCAGGATAGAGAGGCGAACAACCCGAAAGATCTGAAGGCAGAGAAACGAATAAATTCTTTCCAATATAAAGGCGTGCAAGTATATTTGTCCCGACATGAAAAAACATGATTCAGTCATCAGGGCAAAAAGATCTTGAATGAGCCGTTACGTATTCTGCAACGCAACATAATCATGCCATGCAAATCGGTCTTATGCGAAATCACGTGCAGACTGAAACGATACATCTACTCACATTACTCTCCGGACTCCCCGGAAGATCCGACGGCCAAGGCGCATCGAAATACGCTGCGCAAATTCATCTTCAATGACCTGCAGGGCATTGAAGGATATATCGACCCTCCCGACGCACTTGTCTTTCTCACCCTGCTCCAGGGGCAGGAAAAGCTGGATCTGGCCGGTGGCGTGGCGGAAATCGGCGTCTATTACGGGCGCTCCTATTTCCTTTTCAAAAAAGTCTGCGGCGACAGCGAAAAGATCCTCGCCATCGATCTCTTCAATCTGGATCAGCCGGAAAACGGCACAGAAACCCAATATGATCGTTTCATCGAAAATGGTCGGCGGCTCGAATTGCCGGTCGATCGGCAGCTCGTCATCAAGGGCGACAGCACTCTTTTGCAGCCGGGCGAGATTATCGAAAAGATCGGTCGCACGCGTTTCTTCAGCATCGACGGCGGTCATATGCTCCACCATGTCGCTGCCGACAGCATGCTGGCCCTCGACACGCTTGCGCCTCACGGCATCATCGCTTTCGACGACACGTTCAACCCGGCATGGCCTGAGGTCACGGTCGGGGTGACGGACTTTCTGCGCCAGCACGAGGGCGAACTGACCACCTTCTGCGTGACGAAATACAAGACCTATGTCTGCCGCAAGGAATTCCATGCCATCTATTCTCGCATGATCGCCGAGGCGCCGGATCTGCGTGCCTTCGACCATGTCGAAACCGAGTTTCTCGGCGCCAATGCAGCAAGATTGGACAATCCAATGGCCCGGCGTATGGTCTACGAGGTGATGGTCAGATTGGGTATGCGGTCCCTTTCGGAACGGATTTACCGCTGACGGTGCAGGTCTTTCATCATTACCAAAGCGTAATGATATAACACCTTCGTGATACCTTGAATCAATGTTCCGCCGCACTTACTTGATACATGCATTGGTGCGGGATCGGCAACGATCCGCGCCATTTTCGGTTCGCCTTTCTGCAGGGACAGCAAATACCAGAGGGAGCCGACAACGATCGGAAAGGGGTGCTTATATGGCCCGCAATAATTTGCCTTCCATTACTGCCGGTGAAGCCGGCCTTAATCGTTATCTCGATGAAATCCGCAAGTTTCCCATGCTGGAACCGCAGCAGGAATACATGCTTGCGAAGCGTTACGCCGAACACGGCGACCGGGATGCCGCCCATAAAATGGTGACCAGTCACCTTCGTCTCGTGGCCAAGATAGCCATGGGCTACCGCGGTTATGGCCTGCCGATCGGCGAAGTCGTGTCCGAGGGCAATGTCGGCCTGATGCAGGCCGTCAAGAAGTTCGACCCGGAACGCGGCTTCCGCCTGGCCACCTATGCCATGTGGTGGATCAAGGCCTCGATCCAGGAGTATATCCTGCGTTCGTGGTCGCTGGTGAAGATGGGTACGACAGCCAACCAGAAGCGCCTGTTCTTCAATCTGCGTCGCCTCAAGGGCAAGATCCAGGCGATCGAGGATGGCGACCTGAAGCCCGACCAGGTCAAGGAGATCGCCACAAAGCTGAACGTCTCCGAGGAAGAGGTCGTATCCATGAACCGCCGCCTTTCCGGCGACGCTTCGTTGAACGCACCGATCCGCGCCGCTGAAGGTGAAGCCGGCCAGTGGCAGGATTGGCTGGTCGACGACAGCGAGAGCCAGGAAGCGGTTCTGATCGAACAGGACGAACTCGATACACGTCGGCGGATGCTCGCCAAGGCACTCGCCGTGCTGAACGACCGCGAACGGCGGATTTTCGAAGCCCGTCGCCTGACCGACGACCCGATCACGCTCGAAGAGCTGTCGTCGGAATTCGACATCAGCCGCGAACGTGTGCGCCAGATCGAGGTCCGCGCCTTCGAAAAGGTTCAGGACGCCGTCCAGAAGGAGGCGCTCGCCCAGGCCCAGGCACTTCGGGTTGTAGACGCCTAACGGCTTAAAATGCCTTGCTAATTTAGAGAGACCGCGACCCTTTGGCCGCGGTCTTTTTTTGTTCGTTTCTGTCTCACCGATGCGACACCTCCGGGAACATTTGAATTGAACCGAAACTGACTTGCATCAAGTTCACCATCCTTGCCCGCTAGTACGATCAGACCGAATAGTCGGGGCCTAGAGGAGAATGACTGATGAAAGCAGCACGCTGGTACAGCGCCAAGGATATCCGTGTCGAGGAAGTCACCGAGCCGAAGCCGGCAGCCGGACAGGTCAAGATCAAGGTCAAGTGGGCCGGCATCTGCGGCAGCGACCTGCATGAATATGTTGCCGGCCCGATCTTCGTGCCGGTCAAGGCGCCGCATCCGGTCAGCCACGATATCGCGCCGATCATCATGGGCCACGAATTTTCCGGTGAAGTGTCCGACGTCGGCGAAGGCGTCGAGCGGGTCAAGCCCGGCGACCGGGTCGTCGTCGAACCGATCCTTGCCTGCGGCAAGTGTGACGCCTGCCTGCACGGCAAATACAATCTCTGCGACAATCTCGGCTTTCACGGCCTGTCGGGCGGCGGCGGCGGTTTCGCCACCTACACGACGGTCGGCGAGCGCTGGGTCCACAAGATGCCGGAAGGCCTCTCCTTCGAACAGGGCGCCCTTGTCGAGCCGGCGGCGGTCGCGCTGCATGCCGTGCGCATTTCGAGCCTCAAGGCCGGCGGCACTGCGGCCGTCTTCGGTGCCGGGCCAATCGGCCTCCTCGTCGTCGAAGCCCTGAAGGTCGCAGGCGCCTCCGCCATTCACGTCGTCGAATTGTCGCCGCAGCGCGGTGCCAAGGCGATCGAACTCGGCGCCACCAGCATCATCGATCCGTCGAAGGAAAATGCAGCCCAGCGTATCCGCGAGCTGACGCCCGGCGGCGTCGACGTCACGTTCGAAGTCACCGGCGTACCCGCTGTCCTGCAGCAATGCATCGACGCCACCCGCTACGAAGGCGAAACCGTGATCGTCTCGATCTGGGAAAAGGAAGCGCCCTTCCAGCCCAACACGGTGGTGCTGAAGGAAAAGAGCCTGAAGGGCACGATCGCCTATCGCGACGTTTTCCCCGCCGTCATGAACCTGATGGTACAGGGCTATTTCTCCGCCGATCAGTTGGTGACCAAGCGCATCGAACTGGATGACATCGTCACCCAGGGATTCGACACGCTGGTCGCCGAAAAAAGCCAGATCAAGATCCTGGTCCGCTCGCCCGATTGATCCTCCCGAGCAAATCGAGCGAGGAGCCCGCGGCAGTTCATCGCCGCGGGCTCTTTTTATCCTTTACCGAACACCGGGCGGCAGCCTCTGCTGTCTGTCCGCCGACGCAATCTCCGCAAATGCGGAGCGGATCAGATCGACGAACAGAAAAAGAGTCAGGCTCGCCCCCATCGCCGGCAGCGCAACGCCGAGTGCGATGGCGACCACCGCCGTGACACTCTTGGCCGGTGCCGGGAGATAGGTGAAGGCCTTGAGCAAGGTACGGGGCGAACCTCCCGCGACCGGGCGACGCAGCCACCACATCCGATAGCCGTAAGCGACCGATACCATCAGCCCGATCCCGAATGCTGCCATGACGATCTGGTTCACCACACCGAACAACACGCCCATATGGGCATCGATCCCCCAGCGGATCAGCTTGGCGATGATCGGGAAGGTGACGAAATCGGCGCGGCTGGTGACGCTCATCCTTGCCGGATCGACAGCGACCGTATCCACCTGCGTCGGCCAGCTGCGATCATATTCGCTGACCCGGAAGGCCTGGTCGATCGTCCGTGGCGGCCGGACCTCGATCATCGGCGAGTCGATACCCGCGGCACGTGCCGTTTCGACCACCCTGTCGATCTCCGCCAAAGTCTCGGCTTCCGGCTTGGCCGGTGCCGTCGGCTGTGGCGCCATGGCCATGTGATCGGCGTGTTCGCCCATCGGCTTCGGAGCTTCGCCATTGGCACGATCGCCTCTGTCGAGATCGACCGTGATCGATGGCGTGACCCAACCGACCCCGCTACGGAACTGGTCGATATTGTTGCCCGCCCAGCGCGACCATGTGAGCCCCGTCGCCGACAGGAAGAGCAGCCCGATCGAAAGCCACAGCCCTATCAGGCTGTGCAGCCGCCGTTGCCGCGCAGCCCTGCCGACATTCTTCGGCAGGCGGCGCTGCTGGAACCACAGGTAGACTCCCCCGAGAACCGCGATCCACATCCACGAGGCAGCAAGTTCGCTGTAATTGCGGCCGATATCGCCGAGCAGAAGATTGCGATGCAGATAGTCGAGCGTGGTGCGGAACGGCAGCACACCGCTCGTGCCATAGGCCACGAACTCGCCCTGCACCGCAAGCGAGGCAGGATCGACGAAGACAGTTCGGGTCTCCGACTCACCGAGACCCGACTGGGTGAACATTACCCGTGTCGTGCGCCCCTCCGCAGTCGAAGGCCGGATGGCAAAGAGGCGAGGTCCCTCGCCGATCGCTGATCGGGCGACGGCGATTTGTTCAGCAAGCGGCCTGGCCGGCCCACTGGACTGCGCCATCAGCTGGTCCCGGTAGAGCCAGCTTTCGATCTGCGGCGTCAGGACATAGAGCGTACCGGTGAGCGCCGCGATGAAGATAAAGGGCGCGATGAACAGGCCGACATAAAAATGCAGCCTGGTAATGAACTGGCGAATGGTGGCGGATGCCTGATCGCGGCTTGCAGTGTCAGCCGACATGGGCACCTCCGCACGATAGCGCAGGCGGCTTGAGGCCCGCAAATGCGGTCCGGTAAAGGGTCATGATGTTCTCCAATAGACGACGGCCGGCGCAGGCACCGGCAAAAAAGGATTGCGTCAGACTGGAAGAACGGGAGGCCCACGCGCGTGGCGGCTGAGCCCCAGATGGGTCGGAGGGACGGATATGTCGCGTATCGCAATAACCGCGACAGGTCGCGTGGTCGCAGGTCCGGCGGGCCACGGCGCCTTGGCGGGAATACCGATATGAACCGAGGCATTGATCTGGCAGGCGGTGAGGCAACAGTCTCTATTGTGGCCCGAATGCGAGGGGTTGCCGGGACCATGCTGGTCACCGTGGCTCGCATCCCCCTCCGCAGCATGATCTCCATGGTGAGCGGCGCCATCGGCGGAACAGATGACCGCGTCGGCAGTCGATGCCAGTACCATGACACCGGAGCCGAAGCCTCCGATCAGCGCCTGCATGGCCATCAGAACGCCGGTCAGAGCGGCCAGGGGACCGCCGCAGAACCCGTCGTCGATGAGCTGCCTGAACATACGCATGGTAGCACGTCATCATGGTGAAACTGATGATTGTCAATGCGACAATATTGCAGGTGGCAGGCGGCCGCTTGACGAAAAAAGCCCGCGAAACGAATGTTCGCGGGCTTTGAGGATTGTCTGAAGAACCTTCGTTACTCGCCGGTGCGGGTTCCGCTCGTCTGGCTCCACTCGCGGATCGCCTCGTCGAAGGCTTTGACGCCTTCCGGCCCCTTCTGCAGCGTCAGCAATGCGCGGCGGCCGTTACGATAGGCAAGCGGGATATCCATCCAGTTACGGGTCTTCAACAGATCGAGATTGGTCTTTTCCGCATCCGGAAAATCGTTGAGCGCGACCATGTGGAAGTCGTCGGTAATCTTGGCCGGAACGGCGACCAGCGCATTGCCGCGATCCTGCTCTGTCTGCTTCATCGCAATTCTGAGAACGCTTTCGATGGCGCCACCTTCAAAATCAGGCGGTACCGCAAAGACGATCTCGATGAGATGGCTCGCCGGCAAGGACGAATCATTGTTGCGCTTCAGCGTCAAAAGAGCGGTCAGCCCGCGACCCGGCACGGTGATGCGTCCCTGGACGACCGGTTCAGGCGGCCCGCCATTCTGCGCAGCCTCGTGCTGCAACGACCAGGAGACGGTTCCATCGATGGCCGTCGGTGCCGACTGTCCGATACGCTCCTCGTAGAGGAACATCTTTTCTCCAGATACGGCAGGCGTTTCGGAAGGAGATGCGCTCGGAGCAGCAGGGGACGTACCGGCCGGCGGCGTTGCCGCCGCATCAGCGGGCGGCGCGGCCTGAGCAGGTGTCTGGGCTGACGCTGCCGGAGCAGGCGTGGCCGGCGGCGTATTCAACTGGGCCACCGACTGCCCTTCGGCATTCTGCGCCAGGCTGCTTGTATCGCCGGGACCTGCATCGGCCTCGGAACCGTTTTCCAACAGCCGCTGGGTGAACTTGGCTCCCGCGGCAGAACCATCCGCCGCAGGCGGCGTATGTTGTGCCGCAGGTGCGGCGGCGCTCTGCTGCGGCTGGGCAGCCGGCGTTTGTGGTGCAGGCGACGCAGGCGTGGCCGGCGTCGTTGCAGCAGATGTCTGCTGCGCCGTCTCGCTGCCGTCGGTGCTCTTGGAGATCAGCCCACCCACCATATCATTCAGCTGATCACGATACATCCAGACGCCATAGGCGCCACCGGCAACGATCAGCAGCGCGACAAGTCCCAGAATGATGCCGGTATAATTGCGCTTGCGGACCGGAGTAACGCGGTAAGGCTTGGCCGGGGGCGACAGGAGATCGCTGAAATCGTCGTCGGCAACGGCTGCCTGCGGCTTCTGTTCGCCGGCCGGCGCGTCCTTGGTATAGCCGATCAGGTCTTCCAGATCGCTCCACGGGTCGCGCTCGTCCTGCTTGTCGCTCGCGGGAGCGGAAGGCTGTGCGTTGACATAGGCCTCAAACGGATCGTCGGCGGTTTCCTGCGCAGTGACCGGCCGTGCCGGCTCGGCCGCGGCAGGGATGCTGCTGGCAGGCGGCATGCGTACGGGCTCGGCAGAGACATGCATCTCCTGCCCAAAATGCGCCTCAACCGGCGAGGCTCGATGTGCCGTATCAAGATGACGGGTGAGGTCGTCGACCTCATCCCAGGAAGCCGCCTTGCGGCTGTCGGCCACCGGTTCCTCGGCCTGTTCCGGCCACCATTGCTGGGGTTCCGCAGTGGCAGATACGGCCGGTTCAGCGGCCGGCACATGATCCTGCGGCGGCCAGTCGAGCGTCGGCGCGCGAAGCGCGGAAGCAGCAGCTTCAGGCTCGGGAGCCGCGTGCAGATCACTGCGCCCGTCATCGGGAACGTCGTCACGCCAGTCGCCGTAGCGCTCGACCTGCTGGTCGTCTTCGCTGGTGGCGTCCTGCCGCCCATGTCGAACTTCGCTGTGGATTACCGGTTCCGGTTCGTCATAACGGTCATCCGACGGCAATTCTTCGGCGGAAGAGGCATGTCGGACGTCATCCAGCTCCGGCTGATTCGCATGCGCGACCGGTTCCGGCTCAACCGGCGCCTCATCGTGATGCGCCGTCGCATCAGGCTCCGGTTCGTGTTCGATCGGCTCCGGTGCAGCGACCTGCGCCGGAACGTCCGGCTCCGGCTCGACATGGTCTGCAACCGCTGCGGGTTCGTGGTATTCCACTGGCGCGACGACCGGGGCAGCAACCTCCGGCTCGGCCGGAAGTGCCTCGGAATGCTCGGTTTCCACCTCGACAATGGCTGTTTCCAGCTTGTCCAGCTGCCGGCGGAGCATTTCCTCCGGCGGGCGCGGCTTCATGTTTTCGAGCTGCCGCTGAACAGCGCCGCGCGCCTTCTCGTAGACCCTCTCGCGGGCCTCAGGCGTGTTGGTCGCCAAACCGTCAACAGCGCGGCGGATTACCGCTACAAAATCAGCCATCAGAACTTTCTCATGGTCGCCGGCATCTGCCAGCCGAATGGATAATCAATTCTTGACATTAGTCCTCAAACGGATCGGTCACAAGTATGGTGTCGTCGCGCTCGGGGCTTGTGGACAACAGTGCAACCGGCGCGCCGATCAGTTCTTCCACCTGTCGCACATACTTGATCGCCTGGGCAGGCAGGTCAGCCCACTTGCGCGCACCGACCGTCGATTCTTTCCAGCCTTCGAGCGTGACATAGATCGGCTCGACACGGGCCTGGGCGGCCTGCGATGCGGGAAGGTAATCGATCGTCTGGCCATCGAGCTTGTAACCGACGCAGATCTTCAGCTCTTCAAGGCCATCGAGAACGTCGAGCTTGGTCAGTGCGATGCCGGTAATACCATTGGTAGCAACCGACTGGCGAACCAGGGCGGCATCGAACCAGCCGCAACGACGCTTGCGGCCCGTAACCGTGCCGAACTCATGCCCCTTTTCGCCGAGGAACTGACCGATTTCATCGGTGAGTTCCGTCGGGAACGGACCTTCGCCGACGCGCGTCGTGTAGGCCTTGGTGATGCCGAGAATGTAGCCGAGCGAACCCGGCCCCATGCCGGAACCGGCAGCGGCCTGGCCGGCAACCGTGTTCGACGAGGTGACGAACGGATAGGTGCCGTGGTCGATGTCGAGAAGCGACCCCTGAGCGCCTTCGAACAGGATGCGCGAGCCCTTGCGGCGTTCCTTGTCGAGCAGCTGCCAGACGCTGTCCATGAACGGCAGGACGGTGTCGGCGATCGAGGTCAGTTCCTCCATGATCGTCTTGTGTTCGACTTCGGCTGCGCCAAAACCGCGGCGCAGCGCGTTGTGATGGGTGAGGATGCGTTCGACCTTGGCTTCCAGCGCATCCGGATCGGCGAGATCCATGACGCGGATGGCCCGGCGGCCGACCTTGTCTTCATAGGCCGGGCCGATGCCGCGGCGGGTCGTGCCGATCTTGGTACCGCTGTTGGAAGCGGCGTCCTCGCGCATCCCGTCAAGCTCGCGATGCAGCGACAGGATCAGCGTGGCGTTTTCAGCAATTCTGAGATTTTCCGGGGTCACAGTGACGCCCTGGGCTGCAAGGCGACCCATTTCGGCGATCAGCGCATGCGGGTCGACAACCACGCCATTGCCGATGACAGCCATTTTGCCCGGGCGCACGACGCCGGACGGCAGCAGGGAAAGCTTGTAGCTGACACCATCGATGACGAGCGTATGGCCGGCATTATGGCCGCCCTGGTAGCGAACGACGATGTCCGCCCGTTCTGAGAGCCAGTCGACAATCTTGCCCTTGCCCTCATCGCCCCATTGCGAACCCACGACCACACAGTTCGTCATATCTGCTTCCTGCCCTTTGGACAAAACCTTGGCGCCTGGAGCAGTCTTTTGACCGGTCCGACGCCAGGCTCGACAACAATCTTCTTCTTCGATGCCAACCGTTCAAAAACCGGCAGCACCACAAACGCGCGCATCTATAAAGCCTTGGCCAAAGGAAAGCGACCTGTTTGTGACGCGCCCAAGGTTTTTGCGTGACAAACGCCGAAACCACACGCTAATGCGGTTGCATAACCAATAAGATCGCGTCGCGGCGCCGATGCGCGGAGGAGACCCGGTGCATCGTCAGGCCTATTTGTTTCTTGTCGTCGCAACCTTGTGTTGGGGCGGCAATGCGGTTGCGGGAAAGCTGGCACTCGGCCATATCAGCCCGATGATGCTGACCTTCTGGCGCTGGTTCTTCGCCGTCGTCATCATCTTCGCCATATCGACGAAGGAACTGCGCCGCGACTGGCCGGTGATCCGCCGCAGCCTGCCGGTCCTCGGCTTTCTCGGCGTCGTCGGTTACGTCCTGTTCAACGCCGTCCTTTATACCGCCGTCACCTATACCAGCGCGATCAACGCCACCGTCGAGCAGACGTTGATTCCGGTGCTGATTTTCGTTTTGAATTTCGTACTGTTCAAAACCAGGGTCACCTGGTTGCAGATATTGGGATTCGGTCTGACCGTCATCGGCGGGCTGATCACCGCCTCCCACGGAAGCCTCAATACCCTCTTGACCCTCACCGTCAATTTCGGCGATGCGATCATGATCATCGCCATCGCGGCTTATGCGCTCTACACGATCGCGCTCCGCTGGCGCCCGGCCATCAGCTGGAAAAGCCTGATGGCCGTGCCGGCGCTCTTTGCGCTCGTCTTCAGCATTCCCTTCCTCGGCTGGGAATATTCCGCCGGCAAGATGATCTGGCCCGATAGCACCGGCTGGGTGATTGCGCTTTATACGGCGGTTTTCGCCTCGCTGGTCGCCCAGGTCCTCTATATCCGCGGCGTGGAGGCGATCGGTCCCAACCGGGCCGGGCTTTTCATCAATCTCGTACCCGTTTTCGGTACGATCCTGTCCGTCATCGTGCTTGGCGAACAGCTGCAGCTTTTCCATGTCGCGGCACTGGTTCTGGCGCTCGGCGGCATCGCCATCGCCGAACGCGGAAAACCGGGCTCCGCGTGAGCCCGGCTTGTCTCGTCTAGAGCGGCACGCCGCTCAGATGTCGTAATAGGCTGGCGACTTGTCCGAGATCGCATGAAGATGTGCATCGCCTCCGTCGGCAAATACGGGCCTGCCATCGCCGACGATCAGGTCGCCAAGCGCCGTCTCGACCACCAGCACACGCTCGATACGACCCTCGGCAGAGATCGCATAGGCGATCCGCATCACCGAAGCCGACCAGCCGAGGCCGGTCAGTTGATCGCGCTTGATATCGGCGCAGTCGAAACAGCCCTGAGGTGCCGCAGCCTTGACCTCGTCATTCGCGAACAGATCCAGATAGGCATCAACCGCGCCGATCGCCTCATCCACCGCAGCGCTGATGCCGATGATCTCGCTGCGCTGCGCTGTGGTGAAATCGTCGGCCTGACGCCTGACGGGCGCCGCAGCGGCCGCATCGGCATGTGCGACGACAGTGGAGGCAAGATCACGCGCAAAACCGCCGGGACCGGCGGCATTGGCTTCCTTGCCATGAATAAGCGCGGCCAGAACGGCCGCCGAAATGATAAGCTTCCTGATCATTGCCCGAACCCTGTTTGCGGACGGCTCTCTGGCCATCTCGTTTCGTTATGGCACGACAATAGGCCCCACAGCTTTTCGGCGGCATTAAATGGAAAGATGCAATTTTAGCGAAATCCGATTTTTTCCCGGCTTGGCACAGACGATCCCCGTCGCGAACGCAAAAAAGCAGCACCGCAGGCGGAAATTGATGCTTTTCGCGATCGGCCCGATCTCCTACCCCTGTTCCGAACAGAGACGAAGGCGAAGACAGAATGGCCAAGCCGTTTTACTGGAATGAACTCAACACGCTCGATTTTGCCGGACTTGTGCCGGAAAAGACCATCGCCATTCTGCCGATCGCCTCGACCGAACAGCATGGCCCCCATCTGCCGGTCGCGACCGACGTCGCCATCGCCAACGGCATGCTGGGCGAACTGAAAGACCAGCGGCCGGACGATCTCGATTTCCTCGTTCTGCCCACCCAGGAAATCGGCAAGGCCAACGAACATGTCTATGGCCCGGGCTCGCTTTCCTTCGGCCCAGAAATCCTCATCCCCGCCTGGACGGCGATCGGCGCCAAGGTGGCCGAAGCCGGCATTCGCAAGCTCGCCATCGTCAATTCCCATGGCGGCAATGTCGATATCATGAGCATTGTCGGCCGCGAATTGCGCGTCCGTTACCAGATGGTCGTCGCCAGCACCCAATGGGGCCGTTTCGGCAATCCGCCCGGCATGATCTCCGACCACGAGCAGAAATACGGCATCCACGGCGGTGAGGTGGAAACCTCGCTGATGCTGCATTTCCGCCCCGAGCTTGTGCGGATGGAGAACGCGGAAAACTTTGTCTCCGCTGCCGAAAGCCGGTCGCCCTATCTGCAACCTGCCCCGCCGCATGTCCTCTCCTGGCTCGCCCATGACCTCAACCCCAACGGCGTCGTCGGCAATGCGGCAGCCGGCACCGCCGAAAAGGGCGCCGCCATCTGCCGCCATCAGGTGGCAGGTTTCATCGAATTGCTGCGCGCGCTGAGGGATTACCCGCTCGACAATCTCTATGTGAAATAACGGCTCTATGTGAAATGACCGCTTACGCTTCCTGACGCTCGGGCTGGCGCTGTGGCGGCACATGGCCCTTCGCCTCCAGCTCGGCCACCATCTCCGCCAATTCGCCAAGCAGGAATTCGATAAACAGGCTGGTCGCGGTGTCGAGCGTCGAGCGCGACCGGGCAAAAAGCTTCATCGGCTGGTGGCGCGGATGCGGGCCGGCGAGCGGCCTGAATACCAGTTCGCCACGCCGGCATTCCGGCAGCACGTCGAGCGGGTTGAGCAATGTCAGCCCCGTGCCGAGCTTGACGAGCTGTTTCAGCATGTCCGACGCATTGGTTTCGACAACCGGCTGAACAGCGACCGAGAGCGGCGCAAAAGCGAGATTGATGACGTTGCGCAGGCTGGTGCCGGTCTGGGCAAGCACCAGCGGCTCCTGCGCCACATCGGCGAGATCGATCGGCCCCTCGCCGGCCAGCCTGTGGCCGGGCGGCATGACGGCGCCGATCGGAATGTCGAAATTGGCCAGCGTTCGAATACCCGGCGTTGCCGGAATGTTGAAGCCGAGGCCGATATCCACCTCGCCGGCCAGAACCGGCGACAATGTCGTCGCCGGCCCGTCATTGCGCAGGTGCACATGGACCCGCGGATGCTGGGCAACGAAGCGGGCGATGATTTCCGGCAAGGGCCCGGCCGCCAGCCCGACGGTCGCCACCAGCGAGACCCTGCCGACCTGTGGCATCTTCAGGCCGCGAATGCGCGATTCCATCCGCTCATAGGTTTTCAGCACTTCACGGATATGGTCGATGCAGAGCTCGCCCGCCGCCGTCAGCTTCAGTCCGCGCGGCATGCGCTCGAAGATCGGCACGCCCAGCTCTTCTTCCAACGCCAGGATTTGCCGGTTGATCGCCGACGAGGCGACATTCAGCCGGGCGGCGGCCTTGCGGATCGAACCGCAGCGGGCGATCTCGTCGATATATTGCAGTTTTCGAGAATGCAGCATGCCGGATAAATCCCCCATTTCGGCATTTTTCGCCCCTTCGAAAGCCTCTTGGGAGCGTTTTCATGAGCGATGCCTGAAAGGCATCGATGCGAACGAATTTTGATGCTTTTCAAAGATCGAGGCAACCGCTCAAATGTGCGATAACAGGCACTCCCACGATGCCGCAGGGTTTAACAGGGGAACGAAGCGATAATGTCCAATACTTTGATGATGAAGAGTTTTATCGCAGCGCTCGGTCTCACCGCCGCAGCCGTGGCGGCAGCGCCGGCACTGGCGCTCGACGAAGTATCCTACGGCACCAACTGGCTGGCCCAGGCGGAACATGGCGGTTTCTACCAGGCCGTTGCCGACGGCACCTATGAAAAGCACGGCCTGAAAGTGAAGATCGTCCAGGGCGGCCCGAATGCCGCCAACCGCGCGCTGCTGATTGCCGGCAAGGTCGATTTCTACATGGGCGGCCAGCTGGGCGACATGGATGCCCGCAAGGAAGGTATCCCTCTGGTCAGCGTCGCCTCGATCTTCCAGAAGGACCCACAGGTGCTGATGGCGCATCCCGATGCCGGCATCGACAAGTTCGAGGACATGACCAAGCTGACGACCATATTCATGGCTCAGGAAGGTTTTTCGACCTATTTCGAATGGATGAAGAAGCATTATCCGGGCTTCAAGGAAGAACAGTACAAGCCATACACGTTCAACCCGGCCCCCTTCATCGCCGACAAGCAGTCGGCACAGCAGGGTTACCTCACCTCCGAACCCTATGAGATCGAAAAGCAGGCCGGCTGGAAACCGAAGGTCTTCCTCCTGGCCGATGCCGGCTTTGCCCCTTATTCGACGATGATCACCGCCATGCAGAAAACCGTCGACGAGAAGCCGGACATGGTCCAGCGCTTCGTCGATGCCTCGCTCGAAGGCTGGTACACTTATCTCTACGGTGACAACAAGGCCGGCAACGACCTGATCAAGAAGGACAATCCGGAAATGACGGATGGTCAGATCGCCTTTTCCATCGCCAAGATGAAGGAATACGGCATTCTGGAATCCGGCGAGGCTTTGACCAAGGGCATCGGCTGCATCACCGACGACCGCTACAAGAAGTTCTTCGAGGAAATGGTGGCGATCGGCGTCGAGCCCAAGGATCTCGATTACAAGCAGGCTTATACCAGCAAGTTCGTCTGCAAGGGCGTGGGCATGGCTCTGAAGAAGTAACCATGTGACTGGCTGGAGGGGGGATAACCCCGCCCCTCACCTGCCGCGCCCTTCGGACCCTTCTCCCTGTTTTGGCGGGGAGAAGGGATTAGCCAGCTCCTTCCGGCGCCCATATGCGTGGCCTGCGTCCTATGCTCTGGCTTCGTGCGAGGTGGACGCATTAGGGTAAGGCAAATCACGCAGACATCTCCTCAAGGCTCGCAATGACCCTGTCGCCAGTTCCGACGCCTACCTCTGCAGAAGCCCGCAAACGGCCGCTCGTTGCCATGCGCAGCGTCTCCAAGCAGTTCTCCAGCGGCACGGTCGCACTGTCCGACATGTCGCTCACCGTCGAGGGCGGCGAATTCGTCAGCCTGCTCGGCCCGTCCGGCTGCGGCAAGTCGACCGCCTTGCGCATCATCGCCGGCCTCGGCGAGGCTTCTTCCGGCACGATCGACTGGCCAAGCTCGCGCATCAATTCCAAGGGACTTCCGGACGGCGATATTTCATTCGTTTTCCAGGAGCCGACGCTGATGCCCTGGCAGACCGTGTTCGGCAATGTCCACCTGCCCTTGAAACTGCGCGGCGTCTCCAGGGCCGCCGCCCGCGAAGAAATCATCAAGGCGCTGGAAACGGTCGGGCTCAAGGATTTTACCGAAGCCTATCCGCGCGAACTTTCGGGCGGCATGAAGATGCGCGTCTCGATCGCCCGCGCGCTGGTCACACGGCCAAAACTTCTGCTGATGGACGAGCCCTTTGCAGCCCTTGATGAAATCACCCGCCAGAAGCTCAACGACGATGTGCTTAGGCTGTGGAAGGAGACCGGCATTACCGTCGTTTTCGTCACCCATTCGGTGTTCGAAAGCGCCTATCTGTCGAACCGCATCGTGGTGATGAAAGCCCGCCCCGGCCGTGTCCATGCCGATTTCCCGCTCGTCACCAGCATGGAACGCGATGCCCATTACCGCACCTCGGAAGACTATCGGCAGGCCTGCGAAAAGGTCTCCAACATGCTGATCGAGGCAATCGGCGGAGGCGAACACTGATGGCCGGTAAAACCGATATCCTCATCCGCACGCTGATCCCGATCGCGGTCGTTGTCTGCCTCATCCTGATCTGGCAGGCGATCGTCACGGCTTACGCGGTGCCGCAATATATCCTGCCCGGCCCCGCCGCCGTCTGGGCTTCGCTGATCAAGGACTGGGGCACGCTGTCGCCGGCTTTGCTGGTCACGGCCAAGATTACCCTCCAGGCGCTGGCACTGGCGTTGATCGGCGGCGTCGGCATCGCCATCTTCCTCGTCCAGTCGAAATGGATCGAGCTCGCCTTCTACCCGATCACTGTCATCCTGCAGGTGACCCCGGTGGTGGCGATCGCGCCGCTGATCCTGATCTATGCCCCGACGACGCAGGTCGCGCTGCTGATCTGCGCCTTCCTCGTCGCTTTTTTCCCGATCCTTTCCAACATGGTGCAGGGCCTGAAAAGCGTCGATCATAACCTCTTGAACCTGTTCGACCTCTACGGCGCTTCCCGCTGGCAGACGCTGATCTACCTGAAACTGCCCTCCTCGCTCCCCTATTTCATGACCGGCCTGAGGATCGGCGGCGGACTGGCGCTGATTGCTGCCGTCGTCGCCGAATTTGCCGCCGGTTCCGCCGGTGCCGGCTCCGGCCTCGCTTTCCGGCTTCTCGAAGCGCAATACCGCCTCAACATCCCCCGCCTGTTTGCAGCCCTCATCCTCCTGTCGCTGCTCGGCGTCGTCATCTTCTGCATCACCTCCCTCATTTCCTGGTTCTTCCTGCACCGCTGGCATGAGAGCAGCCTGAAGAGGGAAAACTGATGGCCAATGAATTCATGTCCCTCCCCGAGGCGGACCGCTTCGCGCTGTCCAACGTCACCCTGCCGGCGATCTGCGTCGAAGGTTTCGACGCCCCGGCAAGACAAGGGCTGGTCTCAGCCGATCTCGTCATCGCCCATGGCAAGGTCGAGGCGATCCTCCCGGCCAGCACCGCGCCCACCGATCTTCCCTATGCGGACCTGCGCGACGGCATGGTCTTTCCCTGTTTCGTCGACATGCATACCCATCTCGACAAGGGCCATTTCTGGGACCGCCGGCCGAACCCGGACGGCACCTTCATGGGCGCGCTCGAAAACGTTCGTGCCGACCGCATGGCAAACTGGTCCGCGGAAGACATGCGCGCCCGCATGGAATTTGCCCTGAAGAGCGCCTACGCCCACGGCACCAAGCTGATCCGCACCCATCTCGACAGCATCCCGCCGCAGCCGGATATTTCCTTCCCGCTATTCTCCGAAATCCGCGAGGAGTGGAAAGGCCGCATCGAGCTTCAGGCCGTCGCCCTCCTGCCGCTCGAAAGCGTGCTGGATGAAGCGATCTTCGGCCCGATCGTCGCCACGGCGAAACGGCATGGCGGACTGCTCGGCGGCGCCACTCGCCTCCTGCCGGATTTCGATCGCATCCTCGAAACCCATTTCCGCGCCGCTGCCGACAATGGCCTCGATATCGACTTCCATGTCGACGAGACCGAGGATCGCGAAGTCCTGACGCTCGAAGCCATCGCCGATACCAAGCTGCGCCTCGGCTTCGAGGGTTCGGTCACCGTCGGCCATTGCTGCTCGCTGGCGAGACAGGACGAAGACACGGCCAGACGCGTCATCGACAAGGTGGCGAAGGCCGGCATTTCTGTCGTCTCGCTGCCGATGTGCAACATGTATCTGCAGGACCGCCACGAAGGACGCACGCCGCGCTGGCGCGGCACCACGCTGTTCAAGGAACTGGCGGCTGCCGGTGTGCCGACTGCCGTCTCCTCCGACAATACCCGCGATCCGTTCTATGCCTACGGCGATCTCGATGCTGTCGAAGTTCTGCGCGAGGCAATCCGCATCCTGCATCTCGACCACCCGCTCGATGAGGCGGCGCGCATCGTCACCACCTCGCCGGCCGACATTCTCGGCCGGCCGGATATCGGCCGCATCGCAGCCGGGCTTCCTGCCGATCTCGTTCTGTTCAGCGCCCGCCGCTGGAGCGAATTCCTCTCTCGTCCGCAGGCCGACCGCATCGTGATGCGGAATGGCAAGGGCATCGACCGTCGCCTGCCGGATTACCGTGACCTGGACCCGATTTTGGATAAGTGACCATGCGCCGCTGGCGGCAAGCCCGCATTCGGATGGCGTGATGGCCGGAAAGAAGAACTGACATGGCCGACTACGAACAGATAAAGAAGGATCTCGAAGGTATCGCGCTGGAGGACAATCCGGCGCTGGTGCGCCAGAAGAGCCGCGATTTCTACTGGTATTCCCCGGTCCTCAAACGCCAGCTCGACACGGTCACCGCCGATCTCGTCGTCTCGCCGAAGAGCGAGGAAGAGGTGATCCGCACCCTCAAGGTCGCTTATGCCCATGGCGTGCCCGTTACCCCGCGCGGCGCCGGCACCGGCAATTACGGCCAGGCCATGCCGCTTTCTGGCGGCATCGTGCTCAACCTCATCAACATGAACCAGGTGAGGGCAATCCACCCCGGCCGCGTCATCGCCGAGCCCGGCATCGTGATTGCCGAACTCGACCGCCAGACCCGCGCCCATTCGGGCCAGGAACTGCGTTTCCACCCGTCCACCGCCCAGACGGCAACGATCGGCGGTTTCATCGCCGGCGGCTCCGGCGGTGTCGGCTCGATCCACTGGGGCGGGTTGCGCGACCTCGGCAACATTCTGCGCCTGCGCGTGGTGACGATGGAAGCCGAGCCCAAGGTGCTGGAACTCACCGCCTGGGACCTGCAGAAGGTCACCCACGCCTATGGCACCAACGGCATCATCACCGAGGTCGAAATGCCGCTTGCCCCGGCCTATGACTGGGTCGATGTTCTGGTCGGCTTCGATGACTTCATGGATGCCGTGCGCTTCGGCGATGCCGTCGCTCACAAGAACGGTATCCTCGTCAAGGAAATCGCCCCGATCGCCGCCCCGATCCCTTATGACTATTTCCCCCGCCACAAGCCGTTCATCCGCCACCGCGACCAGTCGATCTGCGTCTTCATGGTGGCGCCGCAGTCGATCGATGCCTTCGCAGCCTTTGCCGAACGCCAGAAGGCCGAGATGCTGTTCCGCTCCGACAAGGTGGAGAGCATGAAGGGCATCCCGCATGCCTATGAATTGGCCTGGAACCACACGACGCTGCGGGCGCTGAAAGTCGATCCGAGCTTCACCTATCTGCAGGTCCAGTATCCCGGCCCCGACCATGTCGAAAAGGTAGCGAAGATGACCGAAATCTTCGGCGATGAAGTGCCGGGACATCTCGAATTTTTGAAATTCGACGGCCGCATCCAGTGCTCCGGCCTGCCGCTCGTCCGCTTCACCAGTGAGGAACGGCTGGAGGAGATCATCAGGATCCATCAGGACAATGGTTGCCCGATCTTCAATCCGCACCGTTACACGCTGGAGGAAGGCGGCATGAAGCAGACCGACGTGGTGCAGCTGGCCTTCAAGAAGGAGACCGATCCGAAGGGCCTGCTCAACCCCGGCAAGATGATCGCCTGGGAAAACCCGGATTTCGATTTTTCCGCCGGCGAGAACTATCTCTTTCCCGGTCTCGCATCGGCAGGTGGCTGATGAAGATCCTGGTCATCCACTCCCACCCGGTCGAATCGAGCTTCGGTTCGGCCCTGCATGCCGAGGTTCGCGAAACGCTGAAGAAGGCCGGGCACGAGGTGGATGACTGCGACCTCTACGCTGAAAACTTCAACCCTGTCCTGTCGCGGGAAGAACGGCTTGGTTATCACACGGTGCCGGAGAATATCGAACCTGTCCGTGCCTATGTCGAAAGATTAAGGGCAGCCGATGCGCTGGTCATCGTCACCCCGGTTTGGAATTTCGGCTGGCCGGCGATGCTGAAGGGCTATTTCGACCGCGTCTGGTTGCCCGGCGTCACCTTCGACATGGAGGGTGGGGACCATGGCAAGCTAACCCGCAAGCTCACCAATATCAGGAAGCTTGCCGTCGTCACCACCTATGGCGGCAATCGCTGGCGCGCCTTTCTCGCCGGCGATCCGCCACGCAAGCTCGCCACCCGCGTGCTGCGCGCCGTCACCAATCCGGCCCGCGGCGTCACCTACCTTGCCCATTACGACATGAACAATTGCACAGCCGAAACCCGCGCAGCGTTCCTAGCAAAGGTCCGGAAAGCGATGCAGACATTCTGATCCACAACGTCCTATCCAAAAACCGTCTTCGGCTGTTGGATCAAAGCGCTAAACCGCCGCGCGTTTGCCGGTCTCGCGCGCCTCAAGCCGGCGTTGACGCCAGCTGAGCTTGCGGCCGCTATCGTCGTTATGGCTGTTGCGGATGCGCCGGACGAGCAGCCAGATGGCGATGACCACGACAGGGACCGCCGCTCCCGTCAGCGTCTCCGGCGCAATATCGAGCCCCGCATAATGGGTAAGCTTGGCGAGATAACCGACAAGCCCGATGACGTAATAGGAGATGGCCGCGACCGACAGGCCTTCGACCGTCTGCTGCAGGCGCAATTGCAAATGGGCGCGCTGGTCCATCGAGGCGAGGATTTCGGTGTTGAATTTCTGTAGGTCGACATCGATCCAGCTGCGCAGCAGCGCCGTTGCACGGGTCAATTTCTGCGACAGGTTCATCTGCCGCTCCTCGACCGACTGGCAGGTGCGCATCGCCGGTGCCAGCCGGCGATTGAGGAAGGCGCCGAGCGTCTCGTTGCCCGGCAGGGCCTTTTCCGCCAGCATGCCGACACGGTCCAGCACGATATTGTTGTAAGCGCGGCTCGCACCGAAACGATAGAGGCTGAGCGCGGCATTGGCCTCGAGTTCGGCTGCAAGCGTGGTGATTTCCGCCAGCATCGCATCCGCCTCGTCTCGGGCATGCTGCTTCATCCGCTGGGTGATCGCGGTAAACCGCGCCTCGATCTCACGGATCTCCGGCGACAGGCCCTGCGCCAGCGGCAGACCCATCATCGCCAGCGTCCGATAGGTTTCGATATCGAGGATACGCTGGGCGAGCATGCCGCGCGCCGCATCGGTCATGCCGTGGTCGAGAACCAGGAATTTCGTCAGACCATCGCCGTCCTGGCGAAAATCGGTGATCAGCGTCGCATGACCGTCGGCCACCATGCTCTGACAGAGGCTGGTCGGGTCGAACCGCGCCGTGACATCCGAAATGTCCTCGCTCGCCGGACGGATTTCGATCCGCACGCCCGAGATGAATGGACCGGGCGCCTTGAAGCTCGCGCCGAATGGATTGACCGCAATCTCCGCGCCGAAGGTTGCCGGCGCCGGCGTATCCCAGAAATAGGTCGAGAATTCCGTATGCCTTTCCCAGCGCAACGTACCGCTGCCCCAGGTCATGGTGTGATGGCTGGTCTCCGGTGATGGTGCCGGCACCCCCTGCCCCAGCGAAAGTTCGGCAAGAATGGCATGGTCTGCGGCAAGGCTCTCGTCGGTCAGGAACGCCACCTGGAAAACCACCCGCGGCAGCGGCAAAAGCGTGTAGGGCCGCGCATGGATCTCGCCAAGCGCACGCGCCCTGACATCAGCGATCGGAAACGAGAAGCTGCGCTTGGACATTCGGTATTCCCCACGTCTGCACCACAATGGCCAGATCTTCACGCTTGACTATTATCAAATGAACGTGAGCACACGACGCGGCGCTTTGCCGCAGAAACCTTTATCACGCGGGGCCCGGAAGGGCATACGGCTGTGAATTCGGCCGGCCCGCAGCGATCGCTTAAACTTTTCATTAAATCTTAGGAGTCATCTATCGGATATGACCCGAGTTTCTGCGATGCGTATTGCGTTTTTCATCGCGCTCCTTTCTCTCGCCGGCTGCGCCACCGCACCGAGCAGGATCACCAACGCCTGCGCGATTTTCGACCAGCGGGATGGCTTCTTCAACAACTGGGAGCGACAGGCCCGCGCAGCCGCCAGCGAATACGGCGTGCCGGTCCCGATCCTGATGGCGACAATCTATGTCGAGTCCGGTTTCCAGGCCAATGCCCGTCCGCCACGCAAATGGTTCTTGGGCTTCATCCCCGGCAAGCGCGCCTCCTCGGCCTTCGGTTACGCCCAGGCGCTCGACGGAACTTGGGATACCTACAGGCGTGCCACCGGCCGCTGGGGCGCCCGCCGCAACGATTTCGGCGACGCCATCCGGTTCGTCGGCTGGTATCATTACCAGACGAGCGCCCGCAACGGCGTTGCCCGCAACGATGCCTACAATCTCTACCTTGCCTATTACGCCGGCCACGCCGGTTATGATCGCGGCCAGTTCAGCGGCAGCCTGAGGCAGACAGCCAAAAAATCCGCCGGCATGGCCGCTCGCTACGCCGGCCAGCTCAAAGGTTGCGGTTACTAAGCCTTCCGACGCGGTCGAAGGGCCGGATCCGGCCGCCTACGTCTTGGCCGGCTGGAATTCGGTCTCGATGATGATCGTGATATCGTCGCCGATGGACTTTATCTGCGGCGCGACGCCCCAGTCGCTGCGCTTCAGCACCGCCTCTGCCGAAAAACCGATCTTCGGCGTCTTTTCCCGAGGCTGCTCGGCCATCGAACCGTTGAACGTCACCTTCAGCGTCACAGGATGCGTCTGTCCACGAAAGGTCAGGTCGCCCGTCACCTCGCCGCGCTTTTCCCCGGTCATCTCGACAGTATGGGAAACGAAGCGAATCTCCTGACCGGCGAGGAATTTGTCGGTCGTGCCGATCTCCTTGTCGAAATCCTCTTTCTCGGGAAACGGATAGTCGGTGCGCACGGAGGTCGGATCGATCACTGCCGTGACTTTTGAGCCAATCGGACTGACAGCGTCCCAATCCAGCTCGGCCGACATTCTGGTAAAGCGTGCCGTAAAGTTTGAAAGCCCCAGATGATTGATCTTCCAGGTAACGCTCGAATGCGCCGGATCGGAAACATAGGTACCCGAAGGAGCTGCCGCCGGCTTCTCGTCGGCTGCCGCTGACGTCGCCAGAAGCGCTACCAGAGAAAGAAGTTGGAGGTATTTCATGGACTTGTATTTCCTGGCTGAATCGGCTGTTTGACTATTACCGGCTTGAGCCGGCTTTGTCGCCTGCCTGCAGCACGATCGCAACACGGCATGGAACACGTCCTCGCGCGATCCGGTTACAATCGGCCGGCATCCGAATGGACGATCCGCGGGCGGCTCGGCTCCCATATCCGCACGATGTCACGGCCATCCCGCTTGGCGGCATAGAGGGCTTCGTCGGCCCGCGCGATCAGCCGGGCCGCATCCGTCGCGACAGCGCCGCGCCCGAGCGCCGCAACGCCGATACTCGTCGTGACCATCCCCTTGTCGCTTCCGGTATGGGGAATATTGAGACCCCGCAGCCTTTCGCAGAATTCCTCCGCGATCGTGACGGCAGTCCTTTCATCGGTATCGGGCAGGATCAGCGCCATTTCTTCGCCACCGTAACGCGCCGCCCGATCACCAGTTCTGCGCGCCGTCGCGCGCAGGCAGTCCGCGACCATCTGCAGACAACCATCGCCGGCTGCATGTCCATAGGTGTCGTTGAAACGCTTGAAGTAATCGACGTCAATCATCAGCAATGCCAGCGAACCGTCGCCCCGTTCCACCCGGCCGAATTCCTCGGCCATGACAGCGTCGAAAGCCCGTCGGTTCAGCAGCCCTGTCAGGCTGTCGGTCTCGGCGAGAATGGCGAGCCTGTCATTGAGATCCTGCAGCTCGAGTTCGTGCCGCTTTGATGCGGTGATATCGGAGCAGATGACGAAACACGCCCCCTCCGCCGTCGGCCGCGTACGGGACTCTATCCACCGGCCATCGGCCAGCGGAAACTGCACCGTTCCTCCCTGCCTCAAGCGGCCAAGCGCGCCGTCCACCCACTGTCCAACCTTGTCCTGCGGGATGCCGACAAGCTCGCCGCGTGCAATCGAGGCATAAAGGATCGCCGCCGCGGGCGTACCCGGCACGCGAAGGTCAGCCGTCACTGAAAACATCGAGCGATAACGCTCGTTGCAGAAGACGAGCGTCAGGTCCTTGTCGAACATCACCAGCCCGTCCGATATGCTCGACAGCGCCTCGGCCGCACGTCGGTCGCTTTGTGTCAATGCGGCCTCGAGCAGCTTCTTGTCGGTAATGTCGCGGCTATGGGTGACCAGCCCGACATTGCGTCCGTCTATGTCGTTGAACGGTGCCTTGAGCGTCGAAAGATAGGACTTGCTGCCATCGAGCCGTGCGAGCGTCTGCTCCTCGACGATCGCAGTGCCGGCCTGCATCGCCTTCACCTCGTCGGCCCGGAACGCGGCGGCCACTTCCGGGCAATAGAAATCGAAATCGGTCTTGCCGATCAGGGCATCCGCGCTTTCCGCCTGCATCAGAGCCGCCGTTGCCGGATTGGCCATGATGAAGCGCCCTTCGCGATCCTTCACGTTCAGCGCTTCCGGCAGACTGTCGATCACCCGGCGATACATGTGGTTGCGCTCTTCGGCCTGCCGCCGCTTGAGTTCGTTGGACAGTGCGGCACAGGCCATCAATGTCGCCAGGAAGACCAGCGTCATGAATGGAAGACGGATCTGGGGGCCGGTATAGACGTCCAGAGACCAGGCGACCATGAAGGCGGGCGCCATGCTGCAGATGGCCATGACCAGCGCAAACAACAGGCTCTGCTTCAATCCTGGCGCATCGCGTCCTTTGAGGGAGTGGCCGAAAATCCCCGCACCGCAGGCGATAGCAATGCCCGCAAGACCGACAAGCGCGCCGGCACCACCGAGATAAAGCCGAAATGCAGCCGCAATCACGGCTGTCACCAAGCCGGCAATCGGGCCTCCGATAAAGGCAGCAGTGCCGATCATCGGCATTCTGAGATCGATGAAGAAACCTTCGTTGAGCTGGAATGGTATCAGCATCACGCCAACGGCACCGAGGCCGAACAGTCCGCCAAACGCCCAGTCACGCAAAGGCTCCTGGCGGTCCAGTATCGGCAGGCGGATATTCGACCACAGCGAAATGACCAGTGCCACCACCGCCATGTTCGCGAGCAATCCCACCCAAAGACTATTCAACAATTCAATCCTCGCACGAAGCCATATGTGCCGACTCCACCCCAATCTACGGATGGACGCGATATAATGGATTAGCGGAGATCGCCGCCCACGCGAAAAGCTTTAAGCAGAGTTAACAGAATCTTGCTCGGAAAAATCACAAAACCTTCGCAGCGGTGACTTCGACCTCGACCAGAAATTCCGCACGCGTGAAGCCGCCGACCACGATGAGCGTCGAAACCGGTTTCGGCTCAAGCGTGAAGCGGTCGCGAACCGCCATATAGGCGGGAAAATCCTCGCGACTGGTGACGAAGCCGGAAATCCGGATGACATCCGCATAACTCATTCCCGCCTCCTCAAGGATTGCGCCGATCGCCTGGAAGCAAAGCTCGGCCTGGCTTGCGACATCGGCCGGGATTTTTTCGTCCGCAGAAATCCCGAGCTGGCCCGAGGTGACGAGCAGGCTTGCTCCCGGAGGAACGAGCAGGCCGTGATTGTAGGCGCCAAAAGGCTTGCGCACCGACGGCGGATTAAAAACCTTAGTTGCCATGACCGACGACACTCTTGATCTCGAGGAAATCGTGCATGCCCCAGTCGGCATATTCTCGCCCGTTGCCGGACTGCTTGTAGCCACCGAAGGAGGAGAACAGGTCCCAGTCCGGATAGTTGAGATAGACCGAACCGGCCCTCAGTTTCGGTGCGATCTTTCGCGCATGTTCCGGTTCGCCCTGCACATAGGCGGCAAGCCCGTAGGGCGTGTCGTTGGCGATCTCGATCGCCTGCTCCTCGCTGTCATAAGGCAGGATCGACAGCACGGGGCCGAAAATCTCTTCCCGCGCGATTGTCATGTCATTGGTGACGTTGCCGAAGACCGTTGGCCGGATGTAATAGCCGCGATTAAGGTTTTCCGGCCGGCCCGGGCCGCCGGCGACCAGCGTTGCCCCCTCGGAAATACCGGCTTCGATGAGCCGCTGGATCTTATCGAACTGCACCTTGCTGACCACCGGCCCGAGATCGATACCGTCAGCCGTCGGATCACCAGTGACGAGTTTCTCTGCGGCCTCCTTGGCGGCGGCAAGCGCTTCCTCATGACGGTCGCGCGGCACCAACATGCGGGTCGGCGCATCGCAGGATTGGCCGGAATTGCCGAAGCAACCGGTTACGCCGTCGGCCACCGCCTGTGCGATGTCGGCATCAGCAAGGATGATGTTCGCAGACTTGCCACCAAGTTCCTGTGCAACGCGCTTGACCGTATCGGCCGCGGTCTTGGCGACGATGATGCCGGCCCGCGTCGAACCGGTGAACGACACCATGTCGACATCCGGATGGCCCGCCATCACCTGCCCGACATCCGGACCGGTGCCGTTGATCATGTTGAACACGCCTTTCGGCACGCCCGCCGCCTCCATCACTTCCGCGAAGATGACACCTGAGATCGGCGCGATTTCCGACGGCTTCAGCACCATCGTGCAGCCGGTGGCGATTGCCGGCCCGACCTTGCAGGTGATCTGGTTGAGCGGCCAGTTCCACGGCGTGATCAGCGCCACGACACCGATCGGCTCCTTGACGACCTGCGTCGTGCCGCGATCCTCGGTGAATTTATAATTTTCCAGCGCGGTGATCGTCGCACTCAGGTGTCCGTGACCGGCTCCCACCTGGGAATCGCGGGCAAAGGCAATGGGAGCGCCCATTTCACGGCTGACCGCCTGGGCAATATCCTCGGAACGTTTTTCGTATTCGGCAAGAATGCGCTTGAGCAGCGCCAGCCGCTCAGCCTGGGACCATTGCGAGAAACTGGCAAAAGCTGCCTTGGCAGCGGCAACGGCCTTGTCGACATCGGCCTTGGAGCCGACCGCAATCTGCGTGAAAGCTTCTTCCGTCGACGGATCGATGACATCCAGCACGGCGGGAGTGACAGGCGCCACCCATTCGCCATTGATGAAGAATTTCAGGTGATTGCTCATGAAGTCCCCCGGGGCTTGCTTTCGCTTGATCATGGCACTATCGGCCATCTTTCTGCGTTTCCGCAAGCCCGCGGATAGGACTTTCGTGACAATCACACGTCGAGCGACTGTCCGCCATATGGCGCCATGAACGTCTTGATCGCCTCTATCTCGTTCGGCCGGATCTCGTGGCCGCCCGCATGCCATTCGAGCGTCACCACATCACCCTGCCGCCTGTAATAGTCGGCAAGCTCGTTCGTCATCGGCACCGGGCAAATCGGGTCGCGCTCTCCAGCGGTAATCAGCACATGCGCGGTTTCCGCAGCCTTCCGGTCCATCGGTTGGAACGGGATCAGCGGATGCATCAGCACACCTGCTTCCACGAGGCCGGGTTTCTCGATCATGATATTGGCGAGAATGTTGGCCCCGTTGGAAAAGCCGAGCCCCAGCACGGTCGAGGATTCGTAGCGCTCGCGATTGGCGGCAATGAAGTCGGCCATCCGCTCGGTCGCACGGGCAAGGTCGTCGCAATCATAGACGCCTTCCGCCTTGCGCCGGAAGAAGCGTGCTGCTCCATGTTCGGAAACATCGCCGCGCGGCGAAACCACCGTAGCACCCGGAAGAAGCCGGCTGCCGAAATCGAAGAACTGGCTCTCGTCGCCGCCCGTGCCATGAAAGACGAACAGGATCGGCGATCCGGGCGCACCGGGGCGCACCCGGTGCAGATAACTGTCGTAACTCATCGTTTTCTCCTGATTTTTTTCGAGCGGGGGATGCCCCCCCGCTCCGATCACACCGGAATGCACTCAGGCAATCGGCTCCAGATGTTCCTCAAGCGCCTTGCGCAGATGCTCGTGCTGCGTCGGCAGCTTCAATGCCTCGCCGAGATGGGCTGTATCTTCGTCACGGTCGAAACCCGGCTCGTTGGTGGCGATTTCAAACAATACGCCGCCCGGCGTGCGGAAGTAGATCGCCCAGAAATAGTCGCGGTCGATCACCGGCGTCACCTGATAACCGGTATCCATCAGCGCCTTCCTGACCTCGAGCTGCTTGGCCCGGTTTTCGACGGCAAAGGCGATGTGGTGCACCGAACCTGCGCCAAGACGGGCGCTGGAAATATTAGGCATCGTCTCGACATCGATGAAATCCGCTCCATTGCCGCCCGGAATGCCGAAGCGCGTGACGCCATCCTTGGCGTCGATCTGCTCGTACCCCATGAATTTCAGAAGTTCGGAGGTCGAGCCTTCGTCGCGAAGCCGCATCGAGGCAGAATGGAAACCACGGATCGCCGCTTCCGCACCGACACCGTTGCCGATCCAGGGTGCACGATTGTCGTCCTTCACTTCGACCAGCGCGAAACCGTCGCCATCGGGACCGGCAAAATGCAGGCGCTTTTCACCGAAGGCTTCATCCGCCTTCAGGCCGTCGGCGCCGGCTTTGGAGAGCCGCTCTGTCCAGTAACCGAGCGAACCTTCCGGCACGGAGAACACGGTCGTGCCCACTTCGCCGGTGCCGGGACGGCCCTGGGCGATATGCGGGAAAGGAAAATAGGTCATCACCGAGCCGGGCGTGCCCACCTCGTCGCCGTAGTAAAGATGGTAGACATCCGGCGCGTCGAAATTGACGGTCTTCTTCACCCGGCGCAGGCCGAGCGTATCGGTAAAGAACGTGTTGTTGGTGGAGGCGCTCGCAGCCATCGACGTGACGTGGTGCAGTCCCTTGATCTGGGTAAGCATGTCAACCCCCTTGTTCCTTCGGAGCCGCCCATGCGGCCCGCTGTTCATGGGGTGATATTTGGTCGATCAGGCCGGGATTGGATAGACGATCACATCCGAACGCATTGTTCGTTTTTCGTTGACGCTAAGCCAAACGCGTTCACCTATTGAACATTTTCCGGCAGGCGCCAGTCGATCGCATCCTTGCCGATCGACTGCAGATAGTCGTTCGTCTTGGAAAAAGGCCGCGAGCCAAGAAAGCCGTTATGCGCCGAGAGCGGCGACGGATGTGCAGACTTCAGCACCAGATGCCGCTCCTGATCGACGAAGGCCGCCTTCTTTTGCGCATAGGAGCCCCAGAGGATGAAGACGATGCCATCGCATTCGTCATTGACCGCGCGGATCACCGCATCGGTGAACCGTTCCCATCCCTGGCCCTGATGCGCCGCTGCCTTGCCCTCTTCCACCGTGAGCACGCTGTTGAGCAGCAACACGCCCTGTTCCGCCCAGCTTTCGAGAAAGCCGTGTTTGGCCGGCGCGATACCGAGATCGGACTGCATTTCCTTGTAGATATTGACGAGCGATGGCGGCGTCTTCACACCGGGCTGGACCGAAAAACAAAGTCCATGCGCCTGACCGAACCCGTGATAAGGATCCTGCCCCAGGATCACCACCTTCACCTCGTCGAGCGGGGTAAGGTCAAGTGCGCGGAAATACTCTGAACCCTTTGGGAAGATTCTCTTTCCGGCCTGCTTCTCGGCCACCAGAAAGCGTTTGAGATCGGTCATGTAGGGATCTGCAAATTCGTTTTCGAGTGCGAATTTCCAGCTCTCTTCCAGCTTGACCTCACCGTCCGCCATGACCCTCACCCCTTACTGAAACCTGCCGCCGCGCTGGATGACTTCGGTCTTGTAGCCATCCGGATCCGTGACGAAAAAGAACTGCGCGAAGCGTCCGCCTTCACGCTTCATCTCGACCAGCTTGCCGACGGTCAGACCGAGATCGGAAAACCGCTTGTATTCCGCCTCGATATCCTCGACCGTCACCGCCAGATGGCCATAACCGTTGCCGAGATCATAGGCTTCGCTGCGGCCGGCATTGACGGTCAGTTCCAGTTCGAACCCGATTTCCGGGTTCGACAGATAGATCAGCGTGAAGCCGTCAAAAGGAACACGGCTGGCGACCTTGAGACCGAAGGCCTTGTCGTAGAAGTCTACCGACCGTGCCTCTTCGAGAACGCGGATCATCGAATGGACCATCTTGGCCATGGGTCTGCTTTCCTTATTGCATCACGTGGTTGGAGCGCGAATGCCACGCCCAGGCCGACTTGATGATATCGGCCAGCGTATATTGCGGCTCCCAACCAAGCACGTCGCGCGCCTTGTCGTTATTGGCAACCAGCGAGGTCGAATCCCCCTCGCGACGGCCGACATATTCCACCGGGAACGGCTTGCCGGATACATCGGAGATTGCCGAAAGCAGCTCCTTGACGGTCGTTCCGGTACCCGTGCCCAGATTGAGCTCCACCATTTCACCACCGGCAAGCAGGTAGTCGACGGCCCGCACATGCGCATCGGCAAGATCGAGAACATGGATATAGTCGCGCACACAGGTACCGTCGCGCGTGTCGTAATCGTCGCCGAACACCTTGAACCCCTGGCGACGGCCGAGTGCCGCTTCGATGGCGAGCGGGATCGCATGGGTTTCCGGCGTATGCCACTCACCGATCCGGCCTTCGAAATCGGCGCCGGCGGCGTTGAAATAGCGCAGCATGACCGATTTCAGGCCCATATACTGGCCATAATCCTTCAGCGCCTGTTCGATGATGTATTTGGTGCGACCATAGGGGTTGATCGGCGCCTGTCCATGCGTCTCGTCCATCGGCACCTGCACCGGCAGGCCGTAGGTTGCGCAGGTCGAGGAAAAGACAAAGGCCTTCACGCCGGCCTTCATCGCAGCCGACATCAGCGTCAGCGCACCGACCACGTTGTTATCGTAGAAACCCACCGGGTTCTTGACCGATTCACCCACCTCGATCAGGGCCGCGAAATGCAGCACCGCTTCCGGCTTGTGCTTGGCAAACACCTCGTCGAGACGATCGTGATCGCGAATATCGCCCTGCTCAAGCTCGCCCCAGCGGACGAATTCCGCGTGACCGTTAGAGAGATTATCGAAGACGATGGGCTCATAGCCCCGTTCCGCCAGCACCAGACACGTATGAGACCCGATATAGCCGGCCCCGCCCACGACGAGCACTTTCTTCTTCGACATCATGTCCTCAAGAGTTGTTGAAGTCGGCGGCACTATAACCGCCGCCGATCAAATGGGAAGGGCGTATGCTGCACATGCACAGCAGCTTAAAATGGCATGCCCCATTGTGGGAAACGCCTGTAGGAAGCCATTGACTTTTGCCATCAAGACACGGCAATCAAACTTGTCCGTCACCTTCAGGATTTCGCCATAGGCCCTTCATGCGATACGTCTTTCTCTGTCTCGGCTGGCTGTTCGTCGCGCTCGGCGTGATCGGCGCCTTCCTGCCAATCATGCCGACGACGCCGTTCCTTCTGCTGGCCGTCGCGTGTTTCGCACGCTCCTCACCGAAGCTTGAAGCCTGGCTGATGGACCATAAGACATTCGGCCCGTCACTGCGCAACTGGCGCGAACGCGGAGCAATCTCGAAACGGGCGAAGATCATGGCGATCTCGCTGATGGCACTGAGTTATCTCGGCTTCTGGTTCAGTTCGCACCCGTCCGCATGGCTTGCCATCCTCGTCGCAGCCTTCATGATCGGCCCGGCGATCTTCATGCTGACACGGCCGAGCGCTTAAACCTCACCGGTGCCGCGACTGCGGCAACACATAAGGAATGTGCGCGGCAGGTACGCGACCGACCGCGCCTGCTATCCCATAGACGGCTGCGATGATCTCGTCGCTCACCGTCGCATGCCCGGCCCCCTCTGCCACCACCCTGCCATTGTCGAGCACGACCAGATGATCGGCGAACTCTGCCGCGAGGTTCAGGTCGTGCAGGATGGCAAGCACCGTACCGCCGGCCGAGGCGAAGTCGCGAGCCGTCTCCAGCACCGAAATCTGGTGGCCAAGGTCAAGGCTTGCGGTCGGCTCGTCGAGAAACAGCGCCCGCGGAACTCCGTCCACGAGTGGTTGGGGTACCTGCGCCAGCGCCCGCGCGAACTGTACGCGCTGCTGCTCCCCGCCGGACATCGATGGATAAGGCCGGCTTTCGAAACCGCGCAGGCCGACGCGCGACAGCGCCTTGCGCGCCTCTTCGGACGGATTGAGAGCCCCCTGTGCGACCGCCCCCATGCGGGCGATTTCGAGGGCCGTGAACGGAAAGGCGAGCTGGGTCGCCTGCGGCAGCACCGCGCGCCGCTTGGCAAGCTCGACCGGCTGGCAGAGATCGACGCTTGTGCCGTAATAGGAAACCCTACCGCTATCCGGCTTCATCTCGCCGGAAAGCACCTTCATCAGCGTCGATTTTCCGGCGCCGTTCGGGCCGATCACCACGGTGAACTGGCCTGGCTTTAACGCGATGCTGATGCCGTCGATCAGCTTCCGGCCAGAGCGGCTGACGGTCACCTCGTCGGCGATGATAACTCCATCACTCATGGCAGGTCCCGCATCCCGATGCCGTTCCTGCCGATCAGCAGGAACAGGAAGACCGGCGCGCCGAACAGCGCGGTAATGACGCCGATCGGCAATTCGGCCGGTGCAGACACCGTGCGCGCCACGCTGTCGGCGATCAGCAGCAGCGCCCCGCCTCCGAGCGCCGAACCCGGCAGCAGAAACCGGTGTGACGGCCCCATCGCAAGCCGCAACAGATGCGGCACGACGATGCCGACGAAACCGATAGAGCCTGCAACGGCGACGGTCGAACCGCAGGCTGCGGCGACCGCAACAATGACGATCCGCTTCAGCCGCTGCACCGGAATGCCCATGTGAAAGGCGGCTGCATCGCCGAGCACCAGTGCATCGAGGCCACGAGCGACGAAGGGAATGATAACCAGCACGGCCCCAATGAACGGCAGGATGGAGAGCACCCTGCCATACGTCGCGCCGCCCAGTGAACCGAGGCTCCAGAAGGTGATATCGCGCAGTTGCCGGTCATCGGCCGTAACGATGAGAAGCCCCATCAGCGCACCCGCCAATGCGCCGATGGCAATGCCGCAAAGGATCAGCGCGGTCGTCGACGTGCGTCCATCGCGCGTTGCGATGATGTAGAGCGCCCAGGTATTGATGAGCCCGCCGAAAAACGCCATCAGCGGCAGGAACTGGTTGCCGAGCAGCATCGCAAGCGGCGCCAGAATGCCATTGCCGAGCACGATCGCCGCAACCGCGGCGAGCCCTGCTCCGGAGGTCACCCCGACGATGCCGGGATCGGCGAGCGGATTGCGGAACAGGCCCTGCATCATTGCGCCCGAGACGGCCAGGCCAGCCCCGACCAGCAGACCGAGTGCCGTGCGCGGCAGGCGAACAGCTTCAAGGATTACCCGCTCCTGGGTGGTCAGACTGTCACTCTTGCCCGTCGCATAGGCCCAGAGATCGGAAAGACCGACACCGGTCGGACCGACATGCAGCGAGATCAGACAGGCAACGAAAAGAAGGAGGGCCAGCAGAATAAGAACGAGCACACCCTGCGCGGTCCGGTCTCCCTCGCGCGCTTGGCCGAGCGGCATCGCGAGCGCGCCCATCAGTTGATCGCGCCCGGATAGATCCTGGCCGCGAGCGCCCGCACCGCTTCAGGCGTGCGCGGGCCAAAGCCGAGCAGCAGCAGTCCATCCATCGAGACCAGCGACCTGGCTGCTGCGGCCGGTGTCGTCTGCATCGACGGCAGCGCGAACATCTGCTCAGGCGTCACGGCATGGTCGCCGCGGGACATGGTCAGCACGGCATCGGGTGCTGCCGCAATGATCGCTTCATCCGACATCGGCTTGTAGCCGTTGACGGTCGGTGCCGCATTGATGCCGCCCGCCATTTCGATGATCGCGCCGGCCTCTGTATCGGCACCGCCGGCGATCAGCCGCCCGTTGGAGACCGAAAGCACGAACAGAACCTTCTTCTTATCGCCGGAAATCTTCGCCACGTCATCTGCAACGCTCTTCAGATCGGCTTCCGTCTTCGTCGCCAGGGAATCCGCCTTTTCGGCAAGGCCGACCGCTGCACCGACATCGCGGATCTTCTGGCCGATCTTGCCGGCTTCCGGAGGTGTCGGGATGACCACCATCGGCACTTCGCTGGCCTTGAGAATATCCAGAACCGGTGGCGGACCGGAGCCTTCCTCCATCAGGATCAGGTCCGGTTTCTGCCCGAGAATACCTTCCGCCGAAAGCGCCCGCATATACCCGACATCCGGTTTGGAATTGGCTTCAGCAGGAAAGAAGCTGGTCGAGTCGCGTGCAACGATGCGGTCCTGCGCCCCGAGATCATAGAGGATTTCGGTGATCGTACCGCCGATGGAGACGATGCGTTTGGCTTCGGGATTACCCTTGTCGGCCGCCGATGCGGTACCCGCCGCCATGGCCGAACCGGTCAAAATCAATGCAAACAGACGCCCAAATCTGGAAACGGAAGCCATGATGATCCACCCATTCGCGCTGCCGCAGGTTTGCAAGATAAACCGAAGCTACGCTGTAAAACTCGATAACTTGAGTTGACTACGCAAGTTTTTTTGGCTTTTCAAGGGGAGGACCGGCAGATATCTTGACCGGAAAGTGAAACTTTAGTGAGGGGTATTTCCATGTATATCGCGATGAACCGTTTTCGCGTTGTTCCGGGCTTCGAAGAGGCCTTCGAAGCCGTCTGGCGCGACCGCCAGGGCCGTCTGGCCGAACTGCCGGGCTATATCGAGTTTCACATGCTGAAAGGTCCGAAGGCCGAGGACCATAGCCTCTATGCGTCCCATACCGTCTGGGAAAGTTTCGAACATTTCCAGGACTGGACGAAGTCGGAACAATTCCGCGCGGCACACGCCAATGCCGGCCAGAACCGCAGCAAGGTCGAGTATCTCTCCGGCCCGCATTTCGAAGGTTTTGAAGTCATCATCCATGAAGACAAGAACGGCGTCCGTCCCGCCGACGCAGCCTGAGGTTCATCGATGAACGCTGTTTCCGAAATTGTGCCGGACCGTCGTGAACGGGCTCTTGCAGCCTTGGCCGAGAAGCCGGACGGTATCGTCGAGTCGATCGCCGCCGCGGCGGATGTGACGACTGCCGAGATCCTCGAAATCCTTCCCGAAGGATCGGCCGTCATCGCCTCCAAGGAAAAATTCGACGAGATCTGGACCGAACTGACAAGCTGGGGCGTGGTACTGTTCCTCGTCCACACGGAGGATGTCGTCGCCGAGATCGACGGCGAACTGCCGGCCGGTTCTGAAAGCCACGGATGGTTCAACATCCATGGCGACAGCCCGATCGGCGGTCATATCAAGAAGGACAATTGCGCCTCGGTCACCTTCGTCGATCGGGCTTTCCATGGCCGCCGCTCCTGCTCCATCTGGTTCATGAACGGCAAGGGCGCGCCGATGTTCAAGGTCTTCGTCAAGCGTGACGAGGCTCGTGAACTGCTGGCCGGACAGTTGGCAAAGTTCGAGGCGCTCCGCGCCCGTTACGCCTGAAAAACCACGCCTGACGAAAACGGAAAAGGCGGGCGCTGCTGCTGCACCCGCCTTTCCGGGAAGCCCGGGCTCGGACCGGAGACCTGTCTTTTCAATGACGCGCAACGTGTTCGTGCTTGCCTTTGTGGCTGGTCGAGGCGAAGTCTTCCAGCTGCGTCTCGCTCATCGACTTTTCCATATCCTTCGACGCACCTTTCAGCGTGCTTTTCTTGATGTCGCCACGCTTGGCAGCGAGTGCTGCGCCAGCGGCCTTCTGCTGCGCTTTCGATTTGGCCGGCATGTTCCGCCTCCAGTTCCATTGTCTGTCCTCCCAACACCGGCGCGCTGATTTTCGTTCCAATCGACAAGCACGGAACCTCTCATCCTGCGAAGGGTTGTTTCTCATGTCTGCGGATTGCCCGCAGACGGAACAGATCTCCGAAAGGAACCCGCCATGAGCACGACCTCTCCCAAAACCACGAGCACCGACGGCATCGAACGCGAACAGCTCGATACCACCAATCCGGAAGCACTGAAGGAATCGGCAAGGCTCGGCAACGAGGACCGGTTCCTCGTCCAGACCGACCTTGAAGATGCCGGTGAGCGTGAAGACACCGACCAGCCCGATGGTCACGCAAGCCCGATGGCCAATACCGACAACCAGGAACGCGACTGACCGTCGCTACGGAACTTCTCCTGCCTCTCGCGTGTTGCACTCACCTGGGAAGAATGGAGATATCCAATGGACGCCGACACGATACCGACGCACAAGTCGGAGCCGACGACCGCCAACAAAAAAGCCGGCGGCGAAAACGCCCGCAGTGAAAACGAACGCAACAGCCATCCGCTGCATCTGATGCCGGGGATGGAGGTAAAGGCTGCACCGACGCTTGCCGATCCGGATGCGGAAGCCTTCGTATCGGAAGCGCTGGAAGATCTCGTTGCCTGCCACATCCCGTTTCTGCTGGCGGGCACTTTCGCGATCAGCGCCTATACCGGCATCAGCCGGCCGACAAAGGATCTCGACATCTTCTGCAAGGCCGGCGACTACGCCCGCATTCTCGCCCATTTTAAGGAAAAGGGTTACGAGATCGAGGTTGAGGACGACCGCTGGCTCGGCAAGATCAAGAAAGGCCGGCATTTCTGCGACGTTATATTCGCCGCGTCGAACGGCACGATGCCGATCAGCGACAGCTGGTTCGAAAACGCCCGGCAGATCGAGATGAATGGCCACAAGGTGCGCATCATCGCGCCGACCGAGCTGATCTGGTCGAAATGTTTCGTCCAGCTCCGTCATCGCTACGATGGCGGCGACATCGTCCATATGATCCTGCGCGCCCATGATCAGATCGATTGGGACCGCCTACTCAATCATATGGAAGTGCATTGGGAAGTGCTGCTCATTCACCTCCTGAATTTCCGCTGGATCTACCCGACCGAGCGCGACAAGGTGCCCGACTGGCTGCTCGACGAACTGCTCGACCGCCTGAAGGCGCAGCGCGAGCTACCACTGCCTCAGATGAAGATATGCCGTGGTCGCATGTTCAGCCGTGTCGATTTCGAGATCGACGTGAAGGAATGGGGTTTTGCCGATGTCGGCGGCGAAGGTGATCTGCGCGACGGTGTGGACGAGGAAACCAGAGAAGGAGGCCCCGCGTGAGCAAGACGTCGGAAAAACCGGAAACTGCCGCCACGGCGACCAAGTCGAACGGCAAGCAACGCATTGCTGCGGTCGGTGACCTGCATGTCAAGGAACATGGTTCGATCTCCTACAAGGAGCTTTTCAGCGAGATCTCGCAGGAGGCCGATATTCTCGTCCTGACGGGTGACCTGACCGACCTGGGCAAGCCGGTGGAAGCCGAACTTCTGGCCGCCGACCTGCGCTCCTGTTCGATCCCGATGGTCGGCGTGCTTGGCAACCATGATTATGAATGCGGCCATGTCGACGAGGTGAAGGCGATCATCAAGGATGCCGGCGTTCATCTGCTGGAGGGCTCCGCGATCGAGATCAACGGCATCGGTTTTGCCGGGGTAAAGGGTTTTGCCGGTGGCTTCGGCCGCTACATGCTCGGCTCCTTCGGCGAACCGGCGATCAAGGCGATGGTGGCTGAAAGCGTCGAGGAAACCATGCGGCTTGAAAATGCGCTGCGCCAGGTGCGTTCCGAACGCGCCATGGTGGTGCTGCATTACGCACCGATCCAGCAGACCGTCGAAGGCGAACCGCCGGAGATCTTTCCTTTCCTCGGCTCATCGCGACTGGCCGAAACCATCGACCGTTTCCCGGTCAAGGCCGTCGTCCACGGCCACGCCCATCGCGGCACCTACGAAGGGAGAACGCCCGGCGGCGCCCCCGTCTACAACGTCGCCTCCCACATCGAGAAACCGACCGGCAAGGCTTACGCGCTGCTGGAGATGTGAGAACAAATAACGCGAGCCCGGCATGGAACTACCGGGCTCGTTTTCCGTTTGCCGATCTCGTTCACCAACGAGGAACCGGATCGCATGACGGACAGCACAGCCGCCGAGGAATTTCGCGTTTTTCCAAAGACTTGGGGAGCGGAATATGTCGCAGTCGGCGAAGTGCGATTCAGGCTCTGGGCTCCGGGCCAGAAGACCGTCACGTTGCGCCTCGATGGCGAAGACACCGAGATGAGCGAAAGCCGTGACGGCTGGTTCGAACTGCTGGCGACAGGCGTATCCGCCGGAGCCGAATATAACTACGTTCTTGCCGACGGCATGGTCGTGCCGGACCCGGCATCACGCGCGCAGAAAGACGACGTCAACGGTCCGTCACTGGTCATCGACCCGACCAATTACGACTGGCAGGACACCGGCTGGAAAGGCCGGCCCTGGGAAGAGACCGTCGTTTACGAACTCCATATCGGCACCTTCACACCGGAAGGAACCTTCCGCGCGGCGATCAACAGGCTGCCCTATCTCGCCGATCTCGGCATCACCATGATCGAGGTGATGCCGATCTGCCAGTTCGGCGGAAAACGCGGCTGGGGTTACGATGGTGTGCTGCTTTACGCGCCGCATTCGGCCTATGGCGCGCCGGAAGACTTCAAGGCCTTTGTCGACGCCGCCCACGGCCATGGCCTCTCCGTCGTGCTTGACATCATTCTCAATCACTTCGGCCCGGAGGGCAATTATCTGCCGCTTCTGGCCCCGGGCTTCTTCCACAAGGAGCGAATGACACCCTGGGGTGCCGGCATCGCCTATGATGTCGATGCCGCTCGCCGCTACATGTCGGAGGCCCCCCTCTACTGGCTTGAGGAATTCCATCTCGACGGCCTGCGTTTCGACGCAATCGACCAGATCGAGGACATATCCGACAGACACATGCTGATCGATATAGCCGAGCGCATCCGCGCCGAGATCACCGACCGGCCGATCCATCTGACGACCGAGGACTGCCGTAACATCACGGCCCTTCATCCGCGCGACCAGGATGGCTCCACGCCTCTTTTCACCGGCGAGTGGAACGATGATTTTCACAATGCCGTCCATGTCTTTGCCACCGGCGAGACACACGCCTATTACCAGGACTTTGCCGAAAGCCCCGAAAAGCTGGTCGCCCGCTGCCTGGCGGAAGGTTTTGCCTATCAGGGGGAGATATCGCCGCAATCCGGAGAAAAGCGCGGCGTTGACAGCCAAAGCCAGCCGCCGGCAGCTTTTGTCGACTTCATCCAGAACCACGACCAGACCGGAAACCGCGCCGAAGGCGAGCGGCTCATATCGCTTGCCGGCGCTGCCCGCACCAAGGTCTTGCTGGCGACCCTGCTTTTCTCCCCGCATATCCCGCTTCTGTTCATGGGCGAGGAATACGGCGAGACAAATCCGTTCCTGTTCTTCACCGATTTTCATGGCGATCTTGCCAAGGCCGTGCGCGAGGGGCGGGCAAAGGAATTCGAGGGCCATGCCGGCCATACTGGCGATGCGGTGCCGGACCCGAATGCCGAAAGCACCTTCGATGCCTCAAAGCTCGACTGGGACAGGCTCAGGTCGCCGGAAGGCAAGGATTGGTTCGACTTCACCCGCGAATTGCTGCGGCTGCGGCAGGAATTTATCGTTCCCCTGATTGGTTCTGCCGCCGGCGGCACCGGCAAGGTCCTTGGCACCGGTACCGGTTTCCTCGCCGTCTCATGGGATTTTCAGAAGGGCAGGCTCGCCATCGCGATCAATATCGGCGAGGCGGCAAAGCCGCTGCCGGCCATGCCTGGCAAGGCAATCTATGCCTTTCCGAAAAAAGACCAGCCCGAACGGCTGCGTGAACTTTCGCCCAATTCCATCATCGTCAGTTACGAGAAGGCATGAGCCGCCGCATGATCCCGACCGCAACCTACCGTATCCAGTTCCGCAACGGCATGACCTTCGACCGCGCCGCCGGTCTTGTGCCTTACCTGAAGCGCCTCGGCATCAGTCATCTCTACGCCTCCCCGATCTTCACCGCGACGACCGGCTCGACCCACGGTTATGACGTAACCGACGCCAACCAGATCGATCCGGCGATCGGTGGCCGCGACGGTTTCGACCGCATGGTGGCGGCGTTGAAAGGAGAAGGCCTGGGCCTGATCCTCGACATCGTGCCGAACCACATGGCCGCCTCGCTGGAAAATCCGTGGTGGCGCGATGTCGTCGAACATGGCGGAAAAAGCCGCTACGCCGGTCATTTCGACATCGACTGGTCACGCCGCCTTACCCTGCCCTTCCTGGGCGACACATTCGAGACGGTACTCGAAGCCGGCGAGATCTCGGTGAAATCCGATCCGGACACCGGCAAGCCGGCACTCGCCTATTACGACACCTATTATCCGCTCGATCCCGACACCTATGTCGGCAGTGAGGCGGAGGTGTTGCAGATCACCGACAAGGATGCGATCGCGGAGTTGCATGAACAACAACCCTATAGGCTGATATCCTGGCGGGATGCGCCACGGGATCTTTCCTATCGCCGTTTCTTCGAGATCACCGGGCTTGCAGGGGTCCGCGTCGAGGAAGATGACGTGTTCGACGACACCCATCGCCTCATTCTCGATCTCGTCCGCTCCGGGGAAGTGGATGGTTTGCGTATCGATCATGTCGATGGCCTTGCTGATCCCAAAGCCTATCTGGATAGATTGCGCAAGGAGGCCGGACCGGACTGCTATATCACCGTCGAAAAGATCCTCGGCGAAGGTGAGGACATCTCAGCTGACTGGCCTGTTTCGGGAACGACCGGCTACGAGTTCATCGCCAGCCTCAGCGACGCGCTAGTCGATGGCGACAAGCTGGATGCGCTGAAATCGGCCTACACGGCCGTCGCAGGCGCGGCGTCCGACATGGAAAAGGAGCTGCGCGCAGCAAAATTGCTGATGGCGAACAACAACTTTGCGGGCGAGCTTGCCACTCTCGTTAAGCTTGCTGAATCGATAGATGAAGAGCTGCAGCACCAACCCTCTCTATCCTCAGATACGATCAAGGACGGTATCCGGGAATTGCTCGTCGCCTTTCCCGTCTATCGAACCTATGGAACACGGAACGGCATGCCGCCCGAGGGCCGTCAGATGCTGGAAAGGGTCGTCGCCCATCTGCGGCGCAGCCAGCAGACTACAGATCTCACCGCCCTGCCCTTCCTGACGACCATTATCAACGGCGATCTGCCCGTTTCGGTGGCGGGGAAAGCAGCGCTCTTTCGCACCCGTTTCCAGCAGCTCACCGGCCCGCTGATGGCGAAGTCGGTCGAGGACACATTGTTCTTCAGACACCATGCCCTGATCGCTCTCAACGAAGTCGGGGGCGAGCCGCTGGCGCGACAGTTTTCGCTCGCCCGTTTTCACGACGAGATGCTGGATCGCCAAAGGCTGCAGCCCGAAGCGCTGTCCAGCACGTCTACCCACGACACCAAACGCGGCGAAGATGCCCGTGCCCGACTTTATGCCCTAAGCGAAGCGCCGCAGATCTGGCTCGACGCCGTCCAGCGGTGGCGCCAGGCAAATGGCGGCGCCGTGACAAAACTGGAGGACGGGCCAGCGCCCGAGCCGGCAGTCGAATGGATGCTCTATCAGGCTCTTGCCGGCGCATGGCCCATAGAGCTGACCGCCGACGATGCCGAGGGCCTGAAGGCGCTGGAAGAGCGTTTCCAGGCCTATGTCGAAAAGGCGCTGCGTGAAGCCAAGCTGCGCACCAACTGGAGCGACGCGAACGCGGACTATGAAAAATCCGTCCATGACTACGTGCACCACATGCTGGCGCCGCAGAACCATGCGTTTGTCAGTGATTTTGCCGCGACGATCCGCCCGTTCATCCGCGCCGGCTGTGTCAACGGCCTGACGCAGACATTGGTGAAGCTCGTAGGCCCGGGCGTGCCGGATATCTATCAGGGAAGCGAGGCCAGCGATCTGTCACTGGTTGATCCGGACAACCGCCGCGAACCCGATTTCGACAGGCTGGCGCGACAATTCGACGAAATCTCGCCGCTGAATTCGGCCGATGAGGATGAATGGCTGAGCGGCCACCTCAAGCAGCATGTCATCGCCCGCACGCTGCAAATGCGCTGGGACCGACGCGCGCTTTTCCTCAAGGGCGCGTATCTGCCATTAAAGGTGAGCGGCAAGCGGGCGGATCACATCATAGCCTTTGCCCGCCATCACGACGACCAGGCGGCACTTCTTATCGCACCCCGGCTTGCACTGGAGGCTCTGAACGAGCTTCCAGGAGGACGTAGCGCTGCTTGGGCGGAGACCATTGCTCTGTTGCCGACGCATTTGTCAGACAGGCGCTACAGGGATATCTTCAGCGGCCGCATCTTCGATTTCAAGGATCAGGCGGCGATAAACTGGGCCTTCGCGGAACATCCTTTTGCGCTCCTTCTGGCCGAGTGAGCACACGGCAAGGCGCAAAACCCGCTCATAAAATGAAGAAACCGCCGGCCCAGAGGTACGGCGGTTTTCTTTTGGCCAATTCTTCCGTTCGGGATCAGCGGATCCCGAGGAAGGACAGAATGGCGAGGACGATAACAACGGCTCCGACGAGCCACACGATGCTGTTCATGATGATCTCCTGAAAATGTTTTTGGGGTTTAGCGTGCGGTCTTCGCTCAGGCGAAACCGACAAGGTTGAGAACAGCAATGACGATCACGACTGCTCCAACCAACCAAATGATGCTGTTCATGACGTTCTCCTTTTGATGTCGCAAAAGTGAACGATCACGCCCCAAAAAGGTTCCCATGACACATGTCGGAACAGTGTCGGCCGGAAATCACCTCACACAAGGAAGCGGCCGATTGAGATTTACAGCCCGTCGCGCCGTAACCCCGAACTTCGATCGAGCTTGCCCTGCTCCGCCTTATAGAAGAACTGGCTCGCCACCAGCCACCCCTTGAGCGGCCGCAACGGCAATATGCAGGTCAAAAGCAGGAAGGGCAGCGAGATCAGCAGATGCACCCAGAACGGTGGCTGATAGACGGCTTCGATCCACACTGCCAGCGCCACACTCGGAACGCAGGCGAAACAAAGAACGAAAAAGGCGGGCCCGTCGGCGGGATCGGCGAAACCGTAATCCAGCCCGCAGACCTCGCAAGTCGGTTTGACCGTCAGGAAGCCGTCAAACAGGTGCCCCTGCCCGCAGCGCGGGCAGCGGCCCCGAAGACCCGTATTGTAAGGCGAAAGTGGCGGCCATTGTGCATCATGTCCCATGGGTCCGGCTTCCTCTCGATATCATGTGGAGATTGGCCTACCCTTGAACATTAGCATTCATCAAGGCACCAAGTTGTAGCGCGTCAATCTGCCTCTCCGAAAAGATGCAAACCATCAATCAGGTACAACCAACCCGCGGGTCAGTCCCAGATCGGCTCAGGGATGACGTGCCGCTCGATGATTTTTAGACTGCGGTCCGGCTCGATGACGTAGGTTTCGTGCACCTTGTCGCCAAATTCGTTGAAGAATTCATGCGGCACCGTACTGCCGATCGGCGACTTGGTCAGCTTCGTCCTCGGCTGCCCGCCATAGGTTATGCTGCCGGGAATGGGCTCCAGCCCGGCGCTGTTCAACGAGGTGCTGCAGCCTGTCAGCGAAACTGCGGCGGCAAGCAGGATGGCTACCATTTTCATGATCTGATCCTCAAAACAGGACATAGAGGCCGACCCCGTTTCGGGTCGTCATCTCGGGGATGAGATAGGGCCGGATCGATAATTCTGCTACCCTTGGCGCGGATATCGGATAAATCTTTCCCACACATCTCGCCCCCGAAAACCATTCCAAGGAAATCCCCGTGAAAAGACCCGTTGCCGGCATGTCGATCGCCGAATTGTCGATGTTGATCCACTCGGGCATCATGAGCCCCGTCGAGATCGCCGAGGCGGTCTTTGACGGCATCGAGCGCCATGCCGACAAGGCAATCTTCGTTTCACTGTTAAAGGACCGGGCCATGGGTGAGGCTGCGGCCGCAACCAAGCGCGTCGCCGAGGGACGTTCGCTGGGCTGGCTGGACGGCATCCCGATTGCCTGGAAGGACCTGTTTGATATCAAGGGCGTGGCGACGACCGCCGGCTCCACAGTCCTGTCGACCATGCCGGCGGCCGGCAAGGATGCGGCCGTCGTCGATCTCGTGCGCCAGGCCGGTATGGCCGCGATCGGCCGCACCAACATGAGCGAATTCGCCTTTTCCGGCATCGGCATAAATCCGCATTACGGCACGCCCCATAATCCGAAAAGCACTGACGTACCGCGCATTCCGGGCGGCTCCTCGTCCGGCTCGGCAGTTGCCGTAGCGGCAGGCCTCGTCCCCGTTGCGATCGGCACCGATACCGGTGGCTCGATCCGCATCCCGGCCGGCCTGAACGGTATTGTCGGTTACAAGGCAAGCCGCGGCCGTTATTCGATGGAAGGCGTCTTTCCGCTTGCCCAGAGCCTCGATTGCCTCGGTCCCCTCTGCCGCCGCGTACAGGACGCCACCTGGATCGATGCCGCCATGCGCGGCGCCAGCCGGCCGGACGTGATGCGCGGGACGGATGATCGAATCGAGATCGTCGTTCCTGAAAACGGCGTTTTCGACGGCGCCGAAAGCGGTGTCATCGACGCTTTCGAAGCCGCAATCGCACGGCTGGAAAAGGCCGGCGCCCGGGTCAGCCGCATGCGCATCCCGGCCTTCGAGGCAATCGCTGATCTGATGAAAAGTCGCGGCGCGCTGGTGACCGCCGAAGCTTTCGCGCTTCATCGTGACCGCCTGTCCGGCCCCGCCGCCGACGAGATCGATCCGCGTGTTGTCGCCCGCGTCCGTCTCGGCGGTAACATATCGATGGCCGACTATATCGACATCCTCGATATCCGCCGTCGCCTGACCAGGGAAACCGAGGACCTCCTGGCCGGACGCCTCGTCGCCTGCCCGTCCGTCGCCCATGTCGCACCGCCGATCCAGCCGCTTCTGGAGGATGACGACCTGTTTTTCGCCACCAACGGCAAGACGCTGCGCAATACCGGGTTCGGCAACTTCCTCGACTGGTGCGGCGTCTCCATTCCCTGCGGCAGCGGTGATGCGGGCATGCCGGTCGGCTTCCTGCTCTCCGGCATTGCCGGAGCGGACGAACAACTCCTCGGTGCAGCCCTGCGCTTCGAAGAAATCATCCGCGGATAAAGCCAGCCGGCAAAGCCAGATCTATCCGGGCAGTATTGCCCTGGTTGGTCTTTTTTTCTCAACCTCAAGACGGGCCGCACCTTCACGGCCCGTTCTTCTGCTTGGTCCATGGCCAGGCTCTGCCGGCGCAGATCGTTTCTCCCGGCACTGTGATGATCTTTGTCCGTTTCTCCAGCCGTGATCCGCTGCCTCGCGATGCCCGAGGCCGCATGCATCGATGACCACATCAGCCCCCACGCGATCCCATCATGTCCGCGCGGCGAAGCCCGGCTCCCCGCGCAAAACGCAGTCCGGTCGTACGACAAACTGCAGAATTCGCCGAAACCGCAATAAATACAATCCATGCGAGTAATATTGCCGCAGGGATGCATGTCGCATTGCCATCGCGACAATGGGGTTTACCTTTGATGTTAGCGCTAGCATTATAGCGTTTGGAGAGAGCGCGAGGAGCCGTACTGCCAACCTTGCAGAACGCGGGCTCGCTGGAGGAAGACATCATGAATATCGAAAACGCGCCCCAGACGGCGCCCGGCTTGCCTATGGGCAAGCTTCTGAAAAAAACGAACGTGCGGTGGACGATCCTCCTCATGCTGTTCGTCATCACCTCGATCAACTATGCAGACCGCGCCGTTCTGGCGATCGCTGGCCCTGCTCTCAGCAAGGAAGTCGGGCTGACGCCTGCCGAGATGGGATTTATCTTCTCTGCATTCGGCTGGGCCTATGTGATCGGGCAATTGCCGGGCGGCTGGCTTTTGGACCGTTTCGGCTCCAAGCTTGTTTATGCCCTATCCATCTTCTTCTGGTCCCTGTTCACGATCTTCCAGGGCCTGACGGGCTTCATCACCGGTGGAGCGGTTGTTTTCGTCCTGTTCGTGCTGCGCTTTCTGGTCGGCCTCGCCGAGGCGCCTTCATTCCCCGGCAACAGCCGGATCGTCGCCGCATGGTTTCCGAGCCATGAGCGTGCAACGGCATCGGCAATCTTCAACGCGGCGCAATATTTCGCCACCGTCATCTTTGCCCCCGTCATGGGCTACATCACCCATTATTTCGGTTGGCACTGGGCTTTCGGCTTCATGGGCGGCCTCGGCATCATCCTGGCCGGCATCTGGCTCAGGGTCATCTACAATCCATCCGAACATCCCCGCATCAACCAGGCCGAGATCGACTACATCTCGTCCGGCGGCGGCCTCGTCAACATGGACAGCCCCGGCAAAAAGGATAGCGCCGGCGGTGCGAAACTCGGCTATGTGCGCCAGCTGTTTGCCAACCGCATGATGGTCGGCATCTTCCTTGGCCAGTATTGCATCAACGCCATCACCTACTTTTTCCTGCCCTGGTTCCCGGTCTATCTCGTGCAGCAGCGCGGCATGTCGATCCTCAACGCCGGCATCGTTGCGTCCATTCCGGCCATTTGCGGATTTGCCGGCGGCATTCTCGGCGGCGTCATTTCCGATGCGATGCTCAAGCGCGGCTTCACCCTGACGGTCGCCAGAAAAACCCCGATCGTGCTCGGCATGCTGCTGTCGATGACAATGATCGCCTGCAACTACACCGACATCCAGTCAGCCATCATCTTCCTGATGGCCCTCGCTTTCTTCGGCAAGGGCATCGGGGCGCTCGGCTGGGCAGTGATGTCGGACTGCGCACCGAAGGAAATCACCGGCCTGGCCGGCGCCGTCTTCAACATGTGCGGCAATATCGCCTCGATCACGACACCGATCATCATCGGCTACATCGTCCAGACCTCGGGCTCCTTTAACGGCGCACTGGTCTTCGTCGGCGCCAACGCCCTCGTGGCAGCCGTGAGCTACCTCGTCATCGTCGGCGATATCAAGCGCATGGTCCTCAAACAGTAGCAGCAAGGTGCGAGGCCGCGCGGCCCAGTCCGCGTGGCCTCGGCCATCATCAGCATTCTTGAAACAGGCAGTCCCCGGACACCCCGCAATGACAGATAAAGGCATCGCCATGACTGAAGCTCCACTCTACATCAAGGTCCACGAAAGCGACAACGTCGCCATCGTCGTCAACACCTTCGGCCTGCCGGCCGGGACCGAATTTCCCTGTGGTCTCGTTCTTGGTGAGTTTGTCCCGCAAGGCCACAAGGTTGCGCTCAACGACCTTGCAGAAGGCGACGAGATCCTCCGTTACGGCGAGGTGATCGGTTATGCCGGCAGCGACATCAAAAAGGGCAGATGGATCGAGGAATCGCTCGTCAGGCTGCCGACGGCACCGGTTCTTGCCACGCTGCCGCTGGCAACTGCCGTCCCTGCCCCACAGCCGCCGCTCGAAGGATATACGTTCGAGGGCTTTCGCAATCCCGACGGTTCCGTCGGCACCAAGAACATCCTTGGCATATCGATGAGCGTGCAGTGCGTCGCCGGCGTTCTCGACATCGCGGTACAGAAGATAAAGAATGAGCTTCTGCCGAAATATCCGAATGTTGACGACGTTATCGCGCTCGAACATGTCTATGGCTGCGGCGTCGCCATCAACGCGCCGGAAGCCGTCATTCCCATCCGCACCCTGCAGAACCTCGCAACCAATCCCAATCTCGGCGGAGCGGTGATGGTGGTCAGCCTCGGTTGCGAAAAGCTGCAGCCCGAACGGCTGCTGCCGAATGGCCAGACGGGCTCGATTGTCACGCTTCAGGACGAAAAGCACATCGGTTTTGGCGCGATGATCACTTCGATCATGGAGATGGCAGATAAACGCCTGGCAGAACTGGACCGGCGCGAACGCGAAACCTGTCCAGCGTCCGATCTCGTCCTCGGCATGCAATGCGGTGGATCGGATGCCTTTTCAGGCGTCACCGCCAATCCCGCACTCGGCGTCGCCGCCGATCTTCTGGTGCGCGCCGGTGCAACAGTGATGTTTTCGGAAGTCACGGAGGTCCGCGATGCAATCCACCTCCTGACGCCGAGGGCCATCAACGAGGATGTCGGGCGGGCACTGATCCGGGAAATGGACTGGTATGACAGATATCTTGCCGCCGGCGCCTCGGACCGCAGCGCCAACCCGACCCCTGGCAACAAGAAGGGCGGGCTTGCCAATATCGTCGAAAAGGCTCTGGGCTCGATCGCAAAATCAGGATCGAGCGCCATTTCCGGTGTCCTCTCACCGGGCGAAAAAGCAACGCAGAAAGGCCTGATATATGCCGCCACCCCGGCCAGCGACTTCATCTGCGGCACGTTGCAGGCGGCCTCCGGCTGCAATATCGAAATCTTCACCACGGGCCGCGGCACGCCCTACGGCTTGGCCATCGTGCCGGTCATCAAGGTTTCTACCCGCACCGATCTGGCAAGGCGCTGGCATGATCTGATCGACTTCGATGCGGGCCGCATCGCCACCGGCGACATGAGCCTGGAGGAGGCCGGAATGGAAATCGTCGAACTCATCCTCGATGTGGCAAGCGGCAGGAAAAAGGCCTGCGCCGACCGCTGGCAGTTGCGCAATTCCATGGCACTCTTCAACCCGGCGCCGGTGACGTGAGCAACCCTTACCCTCTTCGCGGGCCAAGACGACACGCTCCTAATCCTCCGGAAGCGTAGCCGTCCGTCCGCAACTGGCATCCCGGGTTTGAACGTGCCCGGGATGCCAGCGAAATCAACGACGCAATGCCGACAGAAACATCAGGTGCTGTCGCGATCGACGATGCTGAAACCGATATCGACGATCTTCTCGCTCTCGCCGCCTTCGATACGCGCCAGGAGCATTTCGGCAGCGCGCAAGCCCAAAAGGTTGCGATCGATATGCACGCTCGACAAGGCCGGCGACGTATAGGGCGCATATTCGAGATCGCCGAACCCGAACACGCCAAGATCGGACGGAACCGACAGACCCCGCACCTGCGCCTCGGTCAAAACCCCATAGGCCAGTACGTCGGAACTGCAGCAGATCACGTCCACCGGCTTGCCGCTGTCGAGAAGCTCCGCGGTCCCGTCTCGTCCCTTCTTGAAGCTGCCGGGCGTTGCGATCGTGGAAATCTGCACATCGGTCACGCCGCGCTCGGCGAGCGCCGCCAGGAAAGCCGTTTGCCGTATGCGGGCCCGGTCATCTCCCGCAAAAACCAGTCCGAACTTGCGGTAACCCTTGTCGAACAAGTTCAGCGCGACACTGCGTCCCACACGTTCGTGCGAAAATCCGATCACCATGTCGATCGGCGTCGGCGTATAGTCCCACACCTCGATCACCGGCACCTTGGCGGAGAGAAGCCTGGTCCGCGTTGTCCTCGAATGGTTGATCCCGGTCAGGAAGACGGCATCCGGCCGACGCGACAGCACGGCCCCGAGGAGCTCCTCCTCCTTGTCCATCCGATAATCCGACATGCCGAGAATGACCTTGTAGCCGGACTGGCTCATCCGGTCGGTGAACCGTTCGATCGTATCGGCAAACACCGAATTGCCGATCGTCGGCACGATCGCGGCGACAAGCCGGCTCTTTTTCGACGCGAGACCGCCCGCAAGAAGATTGGGCACGTAGCCGGTGCGGTCGATTGCCGCCCTCACCGCCTCCAGCTTCTGCGGTGCCACCAGCTCCGGCCGGTTCAACGCCCGCGAAACGGTGATGGGCGAGACGCCGGCAAGCTTTGCCACTTCCTGCAGGGTGATTGCGCCTGAAGAGCGCGCCTTGCGGGCTTTTTTCGCGGGGGGAACAGGCGTCGACAAAAGGGAAATATCTCATTCGGTTATGGCACCGCACGATAGCAGCCGATCGCCTATGTGACAAACCCGGCACCGCGCCGCGCCCTCATCCCGAACGACGAATTGCCGCACGAACCAAGGCTAGGCAAACCATCTCAAAAGACGGAATGATAGCGTTATCAGAGGAGCCGGAGGAGATTGTATGACGAGTTGATCTCGTCGGCACGCTATCCGGGAATAGGTTGATCAGAAGAGGAAGACTGACATGAAATTGGGCTTCATTGGTTTGGGCATCATGGGAACGCCGATGGCAGGTCATCTGCAGGCGGCGGGACACGCTCTGTTCGTCAACACCATCGGCCCTGTCGCCGAAAGCCTGACAGCTGGCGGTGCGGTTGCCTGCGGCTCCGGCAAGGAAGTCGCCGAAAAATCCGAGATCATCTTCGTCATGGTCCCCGATACGCCGGATGTCGAAAAGGTGCTGTTTGCCGAAGGTGGCGTCGCCGAGGGCCTTCTTCCCGGCAAGATCGTTGTCGACATGAGTTCGATCTCGCCGGTCGCAACCAAGGAATTCGCCAAAAAGATCGCAGCGCTGGGCTGCGACTATCTCGATGCCCCGGTATCCGGCGGAGAGGTCGGCGCCAAGGCGGCATCGCTCACCATCATGGTTGGCGGTCCGGATGCGGCCTTCGCAACGGTGAAGCCGCTCTTCGATCTCCTGGGCAAGAACATCACGCTTGTCGGTGGCAATGGGGACGGGCAGACCACCAAGGTCGCCAACCAGATCATCGTCGCGCTGACGATCGAGGCCGTCGGCGAAGCCCTGCTTCTGGCCGCCCGCGCAGGTGCTGACCCGGCACGGGTTCGCGAGGCGCTGATGGGCGGGTTTGCCAATTCCCGCATTCTCGAAGTGCATGGCGACCGCATGGTCAAGCGCACGTTCGAACCGGGCTTCCGCATCGCCCTCCACCAGAAGGACCTGAACCTGGCACTCTCGACCGCCCGTTCGCTGGGACTGTCCCTGCCGAACACCGCAACGGCCCAGGAACTGTTCAACGCCTGCGCCGCAAACGGCGGTTCTGCCTGGGATCATTCCGGCATGGTCAAGGCGCTCGAACTGATGGCCAATTTCGAAATCGGCCAGACCCCGAAGGCCTGATGCAGGAAGGAATACGGCCTCATGGCTATCGCACCGAAAGATCTGCTTCGACAGATGTTCGCTGCCGCAATCGGCGCCGCACAACCGGCCCGCTGCGTGCCGGCCAATCTGCCCGAACCGCCAAAGGGGCGGCTTGTGGTGATCGGCGTCGGCAAGGCATCGGCTGCGATGGCAAGAGCCGTTGAGGATGCCTGGCCCGGCGACCTGTCGGGCCTGGTGGTCACCCGTTACGGGTATGCCGTCGCCTGCGACAGGATCGAGATTGTCGAGGCGGCCCATCCGGTGCCGGATACTGCCGGCCTCAATGCCGCAGCGAGAATACTGGATCTTGTCGCCGGCCTGACCGCCGACGATCTGGTCCTGTGCCTGATCTCGGGCGGCGGATCGGCGTTGCTGCCGTTGCCGATCGACGGCCTGACACTGGAGGACAAGCAGACCGTCAACCGGGCACTCTTGAAATCCGGCGCAACGATTTCGGAGATGAACACCGTGCGCCGGCATTTGTCAGCGATCAAGGGCGGGCGGCTCGCTGCGGCCTGCCATCCGGCGAGAGTGATCTCGTTGTTGATCTCCGACGTGCCGGGCGACGATCCTATGGATATCGCCTCCGGTCCGACCGTGGCCGATCCGACGACCTGCGAGGAGGCTCTGGCGATCCTCAGGCGTTACGCCATCGACGTCCCGGACAAGGTCATCGAGATCCTCGAAAGCGGCCGGGGAGAAAGCATCAAGCCTCACGACCAACGGATCGCAAATTGCGAGATCCGCATGATCGCCACGCCGCAAACGGCGCTTGAAGCGGCAGCCGATATCGCCAGACGGGCGGGATATACGCCCTTCATTCTCGGAGATGCCATCGAGGGTGAAGCGTTGGATGCCGGCAAGGTCATGGCCGGCATTGCCCGTCAGGTCGCCATCAAGCATCAGCCGTTCAGCCCGCCATGCGTGCTTTTGTCCGGCGGCGAGACCACCGTCACCGTCCGCGGCGACGGGCGGGGTGGACGCAATGTCGAATTCCTGCTGTCGCTGGCAATCGCACTCGACGGCATGCCGGGCATCTCGGCGCTTGCCGGAGACACGGACGGCGTCGACGGGATCGAGGAGATCGCCGGCGCCACATTCGGGCCGGACACGCTTGCCAGAGCCTGGAGCCTGGGCATGAACCCCGCCGACCGCCTCGCAGCCAACGATGGCCACGGCTTTTTCGAAGCCCTCGGAGAAAGCGTCGTGACCGGCCCGACGCTTACCAACGTCAACGACTTCAGGGCAATTCTGATTGAAACGGCCGGAGAGATTCCGGCCGGCAACACCTGACAAACCCGGCCGACACGGTCCGGCTGAGAAACGAGAGAGGAAAGGGAGAGAAAATGTCCATTCACGTGCCGTATACGGCCTTCCCCAACAGGTTCCGCCAGGATCTTCTGGCCGGCAAGCGTCTGATCGGGTGCTGGAGTGCGCTCGGTAGTCCGATCACCACCGAAGTGCTCGGCCTTGCCGGTTTCGACTGGCTGCTGATGGATCTGGAACATGCGCCCAACGACATCCTGTCGCTGATCCCGCAATTGATGGCGCTGAAGGATTCATCCTCCGCGCCCGTCGTGCGCCCGCAATGGAACGACACGGTGCTGATCAAGCGCCTGCTCGATGCCGGCGTCTATAACTTCCTTGTCCCTTTCGTGCAGAATGTCGAGGAAGCCAAGGCTGCCGTTGCGGCGACCCGTTATCCGCCCGAAGGTGTGCGCGGTGTCTCCGTCGCCCAGCGCTCCAACCATTACGGCACCGTCACCGACTATATGAAGGTGATCAACGAGAATGTGACCGTCGTCGTGCAGATCGAAAACGCCGCGGGCGTGGCCGCCTCCGAAGCGATTGCCGCCACCAGGGGCGTCGACGGGCTTTTTGTCGGTCCTTCTGATCTTGCCGCCGCCTGCGGCCATCTCGGCAATGCTGGCCATCCGGAGGTCCAGGCGGCGATCAAATCCGTCTTTGACGCCGCCAGATCTAAAGGCAAGCCGTCCGGCATCCTGGCACCGGCAGAGGCCGATGCACGCCGTTATCTTGACATGGGCGCCACCTTCGTCGCCGTTGGCTCCGACCTCGGCGTCTTCAAGGGAGCGACCCAGGCTCTGAGAGAAAAATACATCTAGGTCCGGGTGGGGGATAAGACGATCGGCACGCTGAGAAGTGGTGACCGATCACGGCACAAGACATGACGGCGAGAATTGTCTCGCTGTCGATCGGAGGCGTCTGCAATCCTCCGCTCGCGCCCCTTTGCCGATAGGGCGACGGCTTCTCCTTGCGGCGGCGCCATATCCTTGGCATCTTCACCCGCAGCTTATCCATCGCAGGAGTTTTACGGGCATTGACGAGCCAGAAGCAATATTCCTCCGACGGCACCAGGATCGGTATTCTGGATGATCAAGGCGCCGAAAAAACCATATCATTCGACGAGTTTTGTTCCCGTCTCGGCGTCGAGGGATGGGTTCGACTTCACCCTCGCGACTATTCGGATGTCGCGATGCTAGACACCGAATTCGTCCATTTCAATCTCGAGGCCACCGATAACGCTGTCGGCAAATGTTATGCCGTCATTCCGATCCTGCGGCCCGGCAAGCGCCTTCCCGACGGAAGAGAGCAGCTTCCGGTCGTCGACATGACCGCATACAGGGTCGCGTTCTGCGTCGAAGTCCTCCAGCGCCTTCCGGTCGATCTGGTGACGACTGAACAGTTCCGGCATTCCCTACCGTCGGTACGGTCGACGGCGGATCTTCGAAAAGCACTGATTTCGCGATACGCACCGATGCTGCCGGATATAAGTGAGGATGAAATTCTCGCACGCGGCGCCGCATTGTCACGCTTCAGCTTCATCGCCCCGCGTTAAAGCGATAAAGGTTACTTCCGCGGCCGGTCCTTTAATGACTCGATCAGCCTGTGGACTTTTTCCGTCGCGTAAACGATGTCCTCGCGCGGCAGGTGCACCGTGATCTCAAGCTCCGCCCACCGGCCGCCGTTATCTTTTGCATATCGGACGGCAGCCTTGAGAGAATCGAATTCGACAGAGGCAGCGCCGGCAGTCCAGAACTGCACGCTACATTTCGTTTCGCCGTAGTCGGAAAAAGCTTTGACGGGATCGAGAGCCATGCCGAAGCTCTACACCCTTGGCAACGGGTTGGCTAGCGTTTCAAAACAGTCGCACGAACCATGCGAAACCAAGGTTCCAAGGTGCAACGTATAGGGTGCAACGTATAGCATGAAACAAGCCTGTTCTCACGGGAACGGCTTCAGGCATAACAGAGATGATTTTCGGGAATTTTGGTAGCGGGAGAGGGACTTGAACCCCCGACACGCGGATTATGATTCCGCTGCTCTAACCACCTGAGCTACCCCGCCACAAGGGCTTCGCACTTGGCTCGGCCCGTTTGGATGTGCGGCTTATAAAGCCCGTGTCACCAAAGTGTCAAGCACATCGGCGGAGAAAAAAGAGGAGTTTCAACCCTCTATTTCAGCACCTGCCATTCACGCCTTCACGGGGCAGAGGATCAACACCAAATCACCGGATACCGTTTGCGCGAGGCCCCTCGTCCGTTTGGCCGTCAGGCTGCCACAGGTCGGGCAAGCAACTGCCGGATCGAGGCTTCGGCCTCTTCCGCACGCTCCGAACGCTCGATGAAACCGCCGCCATAAACCCGTGCATCAGGACCGATCGCGGAATAGAGCACGCAGGCCTGGCCAGGCGCCACACCCGCTTCACCGATGGACAGGTCAACATAAATGCCGCGCTCGTTGACATTCAGCACCGCCGGGGTCGGCGGACGCGTCGAGCGAACCTTGGCAAAGCAGGCAAATCCCTTGCCCGCGTCATCTTCCAGCGACGCATCGCCAAGCCAGTTCATATCGCGCAGATAGACACGGTGAGTGTCCAGCGCTTCCTTCGGCCCGACGATGACCCGGCGTGTGCGCGCATCGAGATAAACCACATAAAGGGGTTCGCCTGTCGCCACGCCAAGCCCCTTACGCTGGCCGATCGTGTAATGCACGATGCCATCATGCTGGCCGAGCACACGACCGTCCATATGGACGATATCACCGGCAAGCGCCGCATTCGGCTTCACCTTGTTGATGATGTCGGCATATTTTCCGGCAGGCACGAAACAGATGTCCTGGCTGTCGGCCTTCTTGGCGACAACGAGGCCCATCTCTTCGGCAAGCTCCCTCACCTGCGCCTTCGACATTCCACCGAGCGGGAAACGCAGGTAATCGATCTGCTCCTGCGTTGTCGCGAACAGGAACCAGCTCTGGTCGCGGTCGCTGTCGATCGGGCGGTAGAGCGCCCGGCTGTGCGGATTTTCGGCACGCGGATTGGCAGCCGAACGAATGTAGTGGCCGGTCGCCAGCGCATCGGCACCGAGTTCACGGGCAGTCGCCAGGAGATCGGCGAACTTGACCGTCTGGTTGCAGGCGACGCAGGGAACCGGCGTTTCGCCCATCGCATAAGCTTCGGCAAACGGATTGATCACCGTTTCGCGGAACCGCTTTTCGTAATCGAGTACATAGTGCGGAATTCCCAGCGTTTCGCAGACGCGCCGCGCGTCGTCGATATCCTGGCCGGCGCAGCAGGAGCCCGCCCGGTGCACAGCCGCGCCATGGTCATAGAGCTGCAGCGTGATGCCCAGCACGTCATAACCCTGTTGCTTCAAAAGCCCGGCGACGACGGACGAATCCACACCGCCCGACATGGCGACGACCACGCGGGTATCTTCCGGCTTCTTGTCAAAATCCAGCGTATTCACGGGACAACTCTCGCTGCAATTCCTGATGCCCTGCCGATCCTTCGGCGGCACTTCGAACCCGGCGCGGGATCGGCCGCCAGCCGGGCAATATCAGCCGGATATAGAAACTATTCATCCCGCGTGCAAGCATCACGGCATCAGGACTGAAACGAAGCCTGATGTACGGCGCTGGCCACGGCAGCGGCAGTGCCGTCGATCGGGCGATCTGTCCTGACTTTCGGCAGCGCATTCGGATATTCGCGCTGGATGAATTCGACGAGCTTTTCGCGCATCTCGCAGCGCATGTCGAAGGTCTTGGGCGCGTTGTTGGCGGAGACGAGGACACGGATCTCCATGACGCTTTCGCGAAAATCGGTGACCTGGACATTGACCACGCGTTTGTCCCAGATCTTCGAAGCTGCGGCTATTTCCTCCACTTTCTGACGGATGACCGAAACCGGGATCGTGTAATCGAGATAGATCATCACCGTGCCGATAAGAGCCGAGCCTTCGCGGGTCCAGTTCTGAAACGGGTTCTCGATGAAATAGGAAAGAGGCAGGATCATCCGTCTCCAGTCCCACAGTTTCACCACGACATAGGTGGAGGTGATTTCCTCGACATTACCCCACTCGCCTTCGACGATCAGGGCGTCGTCGATCCGGATGGGTTGGGTGATGGCGAGTTGGATGCCGGCGAATATGTTTTTCAGCATCGGCTGCAGCGCAAGACCCAGCACGATACCGGCGACGCCGGCCGATGCCAGCACGCTGACGCCATATTGCTGCACGGCCGGGAATGTCATCAGCATCGCGGCGATCGTGATCACCACGATCATCGCCCCGGCTATGCGCTCGGCAATGCGCGACTGGGTGACATGGGCACGCGCCAAAAGGTTGTCTTCCGCATCCAGCTTGAAGCGCCTCAGATAGACAGTCGTCCAGATATGCAGGGCAGCCTTGGCCGACCACCCGAGAACGAGGATGAAGCCGATCAGCAGGATGTGGCGGATGATGTCCGCCGGCCGGGGCGCAAGCGGTGCGATCGTGGCGGCAACCGATAGCGTGAATGTCAGGATTGCAAGCCTGAGCGGCCGCTTGCCGCGCGACACGATCGAGCGCCAGAACAGATCCCTGTTTTCGACCAGCCGTGTCAGGATGCGGAAAGTCAGCCGGTGAATGGCAAGCCCGATCAGGATGGCTGCGGCAAGCACAACGAGGCTCACCACCCAGTTTGGCAGCCAGTCGGTATATTGGCGAAATTCGACAATGAAGCGGTTCATCGCATCCCAGTTAGGGTGCGATGCAACATAGAAAAGATCGGCCGCAAAAATATCATCTTTTTCCTCCTTGATGCCGCAATCGGGGTGAGGAGAAAATCATGAATGAACGATCTGAGATTTTCGATCTCACTCGTTTTGTCGAAGCGCAGGCCGAAATCTACAATCAGGTGATTGCCGAACTGCGTGATGGCGAAAAGAAAAGCCACTGGATGTGGTATATTTTTCCGCAGCTGACCGGATTGGGCACATCGGCGATGTCGCAGCGTTTTGCCATCAGCTCGCGGGCGGAAGCGGTTGCCTATCTCGAACATCCCCTTCTCGGCTGGCGACTTGGCGAATGCACCACGGCCATGCTTGCCCATGAGGGACGCACCGCCCATGCCATTCTCGGTTCGACCGACGACCCCAAGTTCAGGAGCTCGATGACGCTGTTCCATCTGGTCAGCGAAAAGGGCTCGCCTTTCGAGCGAGCCCTTCACATGTTCTACGAAGGGGAGCACGACGGTCAGACAGCCGCGCTCCTCAACATCTAGTCAAAACCTCAGGCGGCAGACTGGATCGCCGAAAGCTTCCAGTCATTGGCCGGCTTGCGCACGAAGGTCCAGACTTCGACAGCTTCGGTTTCGTGGTTCGGATCGCCGTCAACGACGTTGCCGCTGTTGCGATCGCGCAGGAAGTCGATCGACGAATAACGCAGTGCCACCGTCGCATATTCTTGGCCGTTTTCGCGCCATGCTTCGGACAGATCGCCCTGAAGCAGCTTCACGTCCTTCACCTCGTTCTTGACGCCATTGGTGGCGTTCTCACCGAGTTCTTCGGCAAGGTAGGACATGGCTTCCGGCGTTGTGAGAGCGCGCAGCTTGGCATAGTCTTCGTCACCATAGGCACCCTGCACGTCCGTCAGCAGCTTCTCGAACTGGCTGAGGTCGCGGTTGGTGATGCCGACTTCGTCGGTTTCCGGGCCGGCCTGACGCGGCGCAGCAGTTTGACCGCCACCAAAGCCCGATGCCGAACCGCCGCCAAGCGAACCGATCTTCGGGATCTGGAAACCGCCGCCCTGTCCCGGCTGCTGGGACTGGTAGGCATTGTTCTGCGGCTGCTCGCGGTCATCCGAACCGTAGCTGCGGGCATTGCCCGCAGGACCGGCCGCCTGCTGCTGGCGGCGACCGAAGAAACGGAAAGCCAGCATGGCAAGGCCGCCGATCAGCGCGATCTGCAGCAACATACCCATGAAACCGGCCATGCCGCCGAAACCGTTACCCATCAGCATGCCGAACAGGCCACCGAGAGCCAGACCGCCGAGGAGGCCGCCAAACATCCCGCCGAACATGCCCGGACGACGCTGCTGCGCGGCCTGGCCCATGCCGTTGGCTGGGCTTGCGGCGTTCTGCTGCGTATTCGGTGTCATCGAACGGTTGATGCCGTTGGCTGCACCCGGCGCCGTATTGGTGGTCGGCGGGGCCGCAAAGGTGCGCGTGCCGCGGCTGCCGAAGCTCGAACCGCCGCTGGCGCGACGTGCTTCCGCCATATCGACGGCTGTTAGAGAAACTGCCATTCCGACCGCGAGGATCGCGAAGAGTTTCTGGAAACGCCGAAGCTTGGATAACATCAAATTCTCCTCTGGCCGCCCAATGCGGTCCTTGCCCTGATATGGGGAATGATGGCCGGATTTTTAGAGGCCCCGCCAATTTTTCCCGCTTTAGTAGCTATCCGACTTCACGACGAGAGCCAATTGACCGAAATACAACCAAAGGACGTTTTCAGATGTGATCCGATCACATAATCGAGAGCAGCACGGAAAAAGGGCCCGATGCGGCAAGCACCAGGCCCTTTTCCGTTTTCCTTGGGAGGAAATGAACTTCGAAGACCGAAAGTCTCAGTCGACGTTGAACACCAGTTGACGTGCCTGGCGGATCGCCTCGTTGGCCGTCAGCTTGTCGAGCACATCCTGCGCCACCGGACCGTCGACATAAAGAAGAGCGATGGCATCGCCGCCACCCTTCTCGCGACCGAGCTGGAAGTTGGCGATGTTGACGCCGGCATTGCCGAGCGTCGTGCCCATGAAACCGATCATGCCGGGAACGTCGGTATTGGAGATATAAACCATGTTGGCACCCACATCGGCATCGAGGTTGATGCCCTTGATCTGGATGAAACGTGGTTTGCCATCGGAGAACACCGTACCGGCAACCGAACGGGTCTGCTTTTCGGTCTTCACCGTCAGCTTTATGTAACCGTCGTAAACGCCGGTCTTGTCGCGCTTGACCTCGGAAAGCACGATGCCCTTTTCCTTGATCATGATCGGGGCCGAAACCATGTTGACGTCGGCCACCTGGTTGCGGATCAGACCGGCGAGCAGTGCCGAGGTCAGCGCACGTGTGTTCATATTGGCCGTCTGGCCATCGAACAGGATCTCGATTTCCTTGATCGGGTCATCCGAAACCTGGCCGACAAAGGCGCCGAGAACGTCGGCAAGGCGAATGAACGGCTTCAGGATCGGCGCTTCTTCAGCGGTGATCGACGGCATGTTGATGGCGTTGGAAACGGCACCCTTGACGAGATAATCCGACATCTGTTCGGCAACCTGCAGGGCAACATTTTCCTGCGCTTCCGTGGTCGATGCGCCCAGATGCGGGGTGCAGACGACATTCGGAAGACCGAAAAGCGGGCTCTCCGTAGCAGGCTCGACCTCAAACACGTCGAAACCGGCACCGGCGACATGACCGGACTTGATGGCTTCGGCAAGGGCTGCCTCATCGACCAGACCGCCACGGGCACAGTTGATGATACGAACACCGGGCTTGGTCTTGGCAAGGTTCTCCTTGCCGAGAATGCCGCGGGTCTTGTCGGTCATCGGCACATGCAGGGTGATGAAGTCGGCGCGGGCGAGCAGGTCTTCAAGCTCGACCTTCTCGACGCCCATTTCCTGCGCACGCTCGGTCGACAGGAAGGGATCGTAGGCGATGACGTTCATGCCAAGGCCGATCGCCTTCTTGCAGACGATGCCGCCGATATTGCCGGCACCGATGACGCCAAGCGTCTTGCCGGTGATTTCGACACCCATGAATTTCGACTTTTCCCACTTGCCGGCCTGGGTCGAGGCATCAGCCTGCGGCAACTGGCGGGCAACGGCGAACATCAGCGCGATGGCATGTTCCGCGGTCGTGATCGAATTGCCGAACGGGGTGTTCATGACGATGATACCGCGCTTGGAAGCGGCCGGGATGTCGACATTGTCGACGCCGATACCGGCGCGACCGATGACCTTGAGATTGGTTGCGGCAGCGATCAGCTTTTCCGTCGCCTTGGTGGCCGAACGGATGGCGAGACCGTCATAATTGCCGATGATCTCGGCAAGCTTGTCCTTGTCCTTGCCGAGTTTCGGCTGGAAATCGACTTCGACGCCGCGATCGCGGAAGATCTGGACGGCGGTTTCAGACAGTTCGTCGGATACGAGTACGCGAGGTGCCATGGTTTGGGCTCCTGAAAAAGGGTTCAGTCTTGAGAATGCGGGATGAGACGGTGCCGCACTCTCTTGAACAAGAGAGAAGGCGGCACCGGAAATCGGATCAGGCAGCAGCCTTGGACAGCGTCGCCTTCTGCGTTTCGAACGCGTAAGCGAGCCACGGCATCAGCGCCTTCATGTCGGCCTCTTCGATCGTGGCACCGGCCCAGATGCGAAGACCGGACGGCGCGTCACGGTAGGCACCGACATCGAGCGCAACGCCTTCCTTTTCGAGGATCGACGTCATGCCCTTGGCAAAGGCCGCCTGCGCATCGGCATCGAGAGCGGCGACATCGGCGTCGGCAATTTTCAGGCAGACGGAGGTGTTGGAACGGGTCTCGTCGACCTGCGCCAGATTGGCGATCCAGTCGTTTGCCGCGACGAAATCGAAGATCACCTTGGCATTGGCGTCGGCGCGGGCGATCAGGCCTTCAAGACCGCCGATCGACTTTGCCCAGTTGAGCGCATCGATATAGTCCTCGACGCAGAGCATCGACGGCGTGTTGATTGTTTCGCCCTTGAAGATGCCTTCGGAAAGCTTGCCACCCGAAGTCATGCGGAAGATCTTCGGCAGCGGCCAGGCCGGAACATAGGTGGTGAGCCGTTCGACGGCGCGTGGGCTGAGGATGATCATGCCGTGACCGCCCTCGCCGCCCAGAACCTTCTGCCAGGAGAAGGTCACGACGTCGAGTTTGGCAAAGTCCATGTCCTGCGCAAACGCCGCAGACGTGGCGTCGCAGATCGTCAGGCCCTTGCGGTCGGCCGGAATGAAATCGGCGTTCGGAACGCGGACGCCCGAAGTGGTGCCGTTCCAGGTGAAGACCACGTCACGATCGAAATCGATCGTGGAAAGGTCGGGCAGCAGGCCGTAATCGGCCTCGATCTTCCGGACGTCCTTGAGCTTCAGCTGCTTGACGACGTCGGTGACCCAGCCGGCACCAAAACTTTCCCAGGCAACCATGTCGACGCCGCGCTCGCCGAGCAGCGACCACATCGCCATTTCGACAGCGCCGGTATCGGAAGCCGGAACGATGCCGATGCGGTAGTCGGCCGGAACGTTCAGAATTTCGCGGGTGAAATTGATGGCCTGTGCCAGCTTGTCCTTGCCAACTTTGGCGCGGTGCGAACGACCGAGCGGGGCATCGGAAAGCGCTTCAAGCGACCAACCGGGACGCTTGGCGCAAGGGCCAGAAGAAAAATGGGCGTTATTCGGACGGATGTCCGGCTTTGCGGCGGCATTGGCCATATGTATACCCTTCCAGGTAATTGGCTCCTCGTTGGGGAGGAGTGTCCCGCCGTCGTGAATATGCCTGTCGGCTTTCACAGTCAAGCGGGTTGCCATGCGGCCGAAAATTTTCTGTCCCGCAAACGTCCCGACCGCCGTCGGATCTAAGTCACATGCCGAAAACGCAAAGAGCCGCCCGAAGGCGGCTCTGCGAAAAAGATAGGAAGCTTACTTGTAGACCAGCGGTGCCGGTTCCGGTTCGTAGGCTGCCGGCGTGTCACAACCACTGAAATTGTAGCGCGCACCGATTCGGGCCTCGTGCGAGGAGATACCCTTGTCGCGGCCCGGACCGCCATTGTCCGCATATCCGAACATGTCGCCACCGACGATGTAGCGGTAGCGGTAACCGATATCGGCCTTGAGGTTGCAGGTAATATCGACCGTGGTGCCGGCCATGATGGCGTAACTGAGGCGCCATTTGCCCTTGTCGCCATGTTCGGTCGTGTAGCAACCGGGTGCCGAAGGATCGTCGCAGATCGTGTTGCGCAGCTTGTCCCACTTCACGTAGGAGCCGCCGATACCGGCGCCGAGATAGGGCGTGAAATAGCTGTAGGTGCCGAGGTCGACATAGGCGTTCGCCATCAGCGAATAGGCCTTCATGCTGGAGCGGTCGTCCGATGTGCACGCCACGCCGCTGCAGAAGCCGCTGGTGCCGCCGTTAAACTTCGACTTGCCGAGATAGTCGAAGGTCAGGTCGGTTCGCAGGTAATTGTTGATCTGGTAACCGACACCGCCGCCGAGGACGAAACTGTCCTTGAGATCGGTATGGCTGAAGTCGACCATGTTGCTGTTGGAGCCCTGGAAGAATTCCGCCCCGCGGATGCGGTTGAAGGAATAACCCGCATCACCGCGAAGGTACCAGCCACTGGCTTCCTGCACCGTCACTTCCGGTGCTTCCAGCATCGGCGCCGGCTGCGGTTGATAGAGGTCCGCGGAATGGGCGACGCCAGCCGACAGCATTGCTGCGGCAATTGCGGCTGCAAGACGCTTCTTCATATTCGGTTCTCCAAGCTTCAACGCGGATGGTAAGCATCACGCGTCGGCCAACATATTTGGTATGGAGAATGAAGGATAAAAGTTAAGCCCCGCTTAACTATACGCATTTACCGATCTGTTCCTTTCCGGGACGTCCGCGTTATTTGCCGATTTCACGGAAATGTCAGTTCTTCCCGGATGGAGCCGATCCCTTTCTGCTGCGTTGACATGCGCATAACGAGAAAGGACTTGGCCGTGAAGCAAGTGAAAGACGATGCCGGCAAATCGATCGTCAACAAGGTCGACGTCCCTCGCCCCATCGCCGAGCACGGCGCCATCGGCAACATGCGAACCATCGCTCTCGTCGCCAAGGACTGCGCGATCGATTATCTATGCTGGCCGAATTTCGACAGCCCGAGCATCTTTGCGGCGCTGCTCGATCCGGAAAAGGGTGGTGCATTCGAACTGCAGCCGAAAATCGACGGTGCCCGCCGCCTTCAGATGTATGTTCCCGAAAGCAATGTTCTCATGACGCGCTGGCTCGGCAATGATAAAAGCGCCGAGATAACCGACCTGATGCCGTTGCCGAAGAGCGAAAAGGAACCCTCGGCCCTCATTCGCCGGGTGGCCGTCACCCGCGGCGAAGTCAGCTTCGTGCTGAAATGCTGGCCGCGGTTCGATTATGCCCGCCAGACGCCGAAAGTGGTGACGCGAAAAGGCCATGCACTCTTCCATTGCGGCGACTTCACCCTGCGCCTGTCCGGTCCCGTTGCCTTCCACGGCAAACATGGCGCGGTGACGGCCGAATTCACCCTGAAGGGTGGCGAAAGCATCGACTTCATTCTTGACGGAGACGAAACGCGCCACGCCCCGGACAAGGCGGCAATCGAGGCGACGATCCGCGAGACGACCGACTACTGGCAGCGATGGGCGAAAAAATCCACCTATCGCGGCCGCTGGCGCTCTTCGGTCACCCGTTCGGCATTGGCGCTGAAGATGCTGACCTCGGCGGAATATGGCTCGATCGCCGCCGCCGGCACATTCGGCTTGCCGGAGGCGCCGGGCGGAGAGCGCAACTGGGATTATCGCGCCACCTGGATCCGCGACGCATCCTTTTCCATCTACGCGCTGATGCGCCTCGGTTACTTGGAGGAAGCAAGCGCCTTCGGTCGCTGGATCAGCGAAAGGACCGACCGTTCCGACGGGAAGGTCCAGATCATGTACAACATGGATGGCAGCCGCGTGGCGCGTGAGGGCTCGCTCGACCATCTTTCCGGCTATGGAGGCGCCCGCCCGGTGAGGGTCGGCAATGACGCTGCCGGTCAGGTGCAGCTCGACATCTATGGCGAACTGCTCGATTCCATCTACATCACCAACAAATACGGCGGCTCCATTTCCCACGAGAACTGGCTGGCGGTCAGAAATGCCGTCGATCATGTCTGCGCAGTCTGGCGTGAGCCGGATGCCGGCATATGGGAGGCGCGCAGCGAGCCGCAGGAACATCTCCACTCGCGACTGATGTGCTGGGTCGCTGTCGACCGTGCGCTGAGGCTGGCCCAGAAGCGTTCGCTGGCAGCACCTTTCGGCCAATGGGTGGAGACCCGCAATGCCATTACCGAAGATATCTGGCAGAATTTCTGGAACGAAAAGCATGGCCATTTCGTCCATGCCCGAGGCGGCACGCAGCTGGACGCCTCGATGCTGATGATGCCGCTCGTTCGCTTCATCAGCGCCACCGATCCGAAATGGCTTGCGACGCTCGATGCGATATCGCGGGAACTTGCCGACGACAGCCTCGTGATGCGTTACAAATGGCAGGATGGGCTGGGCGGTAAGGAAGGCTTCTTCGGTGCCTGCTCGTTCTGGTTCGTCGAGTGCCTTGCCCGCGCCGGTCGCCTGCAGGAGGCCGAGATCAACATGGAAAAACTGCTGCTTTTCGGCAACCACCTGCAGCTTTATGCCGAGGAATTCGATCCGCGGGGCGAGTTTCTCGGAAACTTCCCGCAGGCCCTTACCCACCTCGCCCTGATCAGCGCCGCCTTTTATCTCGACGGCGCGCTGGACGGGAAGTTCAGGGAATGGCGGCCGTAAATTGGGGCAGCAAGCGTCCGCGAAAGAAAGGCCCCTCCCACCCGTCCCCGCAAGGGGGAGGGCTTAACCAAGCCGCAGCCTCATGGCGTCATATAAAGGCAGCGGACGCGGCAAAGTCTCTCCCCCTTGTGGGGGAGATGGCCGCCAGGCCAGAGGGGGACTTGCCGAAACACGGCGAGCAATCCGATAATTAAGCAGCTTCCGACCGGACATTGCCGATCACGTCGATCAGGCCGTTGACGATCTTTTCGACCTGGGCACGATCGTCGCCTTCCGCCATCACGCGGATCAGCGGCTCGGTGCCAGACGGGCGGATGACCAGACGGCCCTTGGCGCCGAGTTCGGCTTCCGCATCGGCGATCGCCTGGCGAACCATGGCATCTTCGAGCGGCTTGCCGCCGGCGAAACGAACATTCTTCAAAAGCTGCGGCACCGGTTCGAACCGGCGGCACACTTCGCTTACCGGACGACCGGACTTCTTGACGCAGGCAAGGATCTGCAGAGCCGCCACAAGTCCATCGCCGGTCGTGCCGAAATCCGACAGCACGATGTGGCCGGACTGCTCGCCGCCGACGTTGAAATCATTGTGGCGCATATGCTCGACCACGTAACGGTCGCCGACCTTGGTACGCGCCAGCGTCAGGTCCTTGGACCCGAGGAAACGCTCGAGCCCGAGATTGGACATCACGGTCGCGACAATGCCGCCACCCGTCAGGCGCTGGTCCTGCGCCCAGCTTTCCGCAATCACCGCCATCAACTGGTCACCGTCGATGATCTCGCCATTCTCGTCGACGATGATCACCCGGTCTGCATCGCCATCGAGTGCGATGCCGATATCGGCGCGTACTTCATGGACCTTCTTCTGCAACTGTTCCGGGCTGGTGGAGCCGCAATCGAGATTGATATTGGTGCCGTTCGGTTCATTGCCGATCGTCACCACTTCCGCACCGAGTTCCCACAGCGCCAGCGGCGCGACCTTGTAGGCAGCGCCATTGGCGCAGTCGATCGCAACGCGCAGTCCGTGCAACGTCACATCGCGCGGCAGCGTCCGCTTGGCCTGCTCGATATAACGGTAAATGTCGCCCTCGACGCGTTTCGCCCGGCCGATATCTGCGGACTTGGCGAGCTGGGCATGCAGGTCGCTGTCGAGCAGGTCTTCGATCCGGGCTTCCAGTTCGTCGGACAATTTGTAACCGTCCGGGCCGAACAGCTTGATGCCATTGTCCTCGAACGGGTTATGCGAGGCCGAGATCATCACGCCGACATCGGCACGCAGCGAGCGCGTCAGCATCGCCACGGCCGGCGTCGGGATCGGGCCAAGCAGGAAGACGTCGAGCCCGGCCGCCGTGAAGCCTGCGACCATCGCATTTTCCAGCATGTAACCCGACAGGCGTGTATCCTTGCCGATTACGACGCGGTGGCGATGGTTGCCGTTGCGGAAGATTGTCCCAACCGCGATGCCCACCCGCATGGCGAGATCGGGCGTCATCGGGAAGACGTTGGAATGTCCGCGAATGCCATCGGTACCGAAATAGCGGCGTGCCATGTAATCTCCTTCATCATCGCTCGATCTGCGCGCTGCGGATCAGGCAAGGCCTGTGCGTCCGCTGCCGCGTCATTGAGGATCGGCGTTATCCGGCTCATGCCACAGGTTCGGGGCACAAGCACTTAAATTAGCATCAAAGCCGATCATATCCCGTGACCGGATAAGTCATCGTTAACATAAAAAAGCCGCCCCGGATCACTCCGCGGCGGCCTTTGTCAGTCTCATCATCCGCTTAGTGCGGCTGGGGCTCGAGCCCGCCTTCGGGTTCGCCACCCTTGGGCTCATCCTTCTTGGTGCCGGTGCTCGGTACCGCTGAACCGCGCGCCGGTGCCGAATCGTCACCGAGATCGCGCGACGGCTTGTCGCCTCGCATCAGCGCCTTGATTTCCTCGCCCGTCAGCGTCTCGTATTCGAGAAGACCTTCGGCAATCGCGACGAATTCGTCGTGATTTTCGGTGAGGATACGGCGAGCCTCGGTATAGGCCTCGTCGATCAGCCGGCGGACTTCCGTGTCGATCTTCTGTGCCGTCGATTCCGAAACATTCTTCGACTGCGAGACGGAATGGCCGAGGAAGACTTCCTGCTGGTTCTCACCATAGGAAACCTGACCAAGCACGTCGGAGAAGCCCCATTGCGTGACCATGGCACGAGCAAGCTTGGTAGCCTGTTCGATGTCGGAGGACGCGCCGGACGTGATGTTCTCCTTGCCGAAGGTGATTTCCTCGGCAACGCGGCCGCCCATCATGATGACGAGGCGTGAGACCATCCACTTGTAGCTCATCGAATAGCGATCGCCTTCCGGCAACTGCATCACCATGCCGAGCGCACGTCCGCGCGGAATGATCGTAGCCTTATGCAGCGGATCGGCGACGGGCACCTTGACGGCCGTGATCGCATGACCGGCTTCATGATAAGCGGTGAGCTTCTTTTCGGCTTCGGTCATGGCGGACGAGCGGCGTTCCGCCCCCATCATGATCTTGTCCTTGGCGTCTTCGAATTCCTGCATGGTGACGAGGCGCTTGTTGCGACGCGCAGCCATCAGGGCCGATTCGTTGACGAGGTTCATCAGGTCGGCACCGGAGAAACCGGGCGTCCCACGCGCAAGAACCTTGAGATCGACATTCGGTGCCAGCGGAACGTTGCGGGCATGAACCTTGAGAATACGCTCGCGACCGACGATATCCGGGTTCGGCACGACGACCTGGCGGTCGAAACGGCCCGGACGCAGCAGCGCCGGGTCGAGAACGTCCGGACGGTTGGTCGCAGCGATCAGGATCACGCCTTCATTGGCCTCGAAGCCGTCCATCTCGACCAGCAGCTGGTTGAGCGTCTGCTCGCGCTCGTCATTGCCTCCGCCGAGGCCTGCGCCACGATGACGACCGACGGCGTCGATTTCGTCGATGAAGATGATGCAAGGCGCATTCTTCTTCGCCTGCTCGAACATGTCGCGGACGCGGCTTGCACCGACGCCGACGAACATTTCGACGAAGTCCGAACCGGAAATCGTGAAGAACGGCACATTGGCCTCGCCGGCAACCGAGCGGGCGAGCAATGTCTTACCGGTACCCGGAGGGCCGACAAGCAGCACGCCGCGCGGAATACGACCACCGAGCCGCTGGAACTTCTGCGGGTCGCGCAGGAATTCGACGATTTCTTCGAGATCCTGCTTGGCTTCGTCGACGCCGGCGACGTCTTCGAAGGTCACGCGGCCATGTGCTTCGGTCAGAAGCTTGGCCTTGGACTTGCCAAATCCCATCGCGCCACGCGATCCACCCTGCATCTGGCGCATGAAGAACAGCCAGACGCCGAGGATAAGCAGCATCGGCAAAAGCGTGCCGAGATAGCTGAGGAAGCCCGAGGAGCCATCCGTTTCCGGACGTGCAACGATGGTGACGTTCTTTTCCTGCAGGCGTGTGATCAGCGAATCGTCGATCACGGGCGAATAGGTCTGGAAGCCCTGGCCATTCTCGGCATAGGTACCCATGACACGGTTGCCCGTTACCACGACGTCACGAACACGCCCAGAATCCACGTCCTTCAGGAACTGCGAATAAGGAACTTCGCGGGAACTGGTCTGCGTGGGCGCCGTCTGGAACATGCTGAACAACGCGATCAGCAAGAGGGCTATGATAGCCCAGAGGGCAAAATTACGAAAGTTTGGGTTCATCGAACTCCCCGGACTGCAACGGCCGACGCTGGCGCGGCCGCCTTTCTTGCCCATAACATAAGGTTGCGTCACGCCCTTGCCAAGGCAAGGTGGCGTCGCCGTTTAGCTTTTCCGCTCGAAAACCTTAATTGGAGCGGCCGGAAGTGCCTCGCATCCGAACAATTCCGCGAATTCCGCCGCAAGAATAAGATCGAACTGCGGCAAAAAACGGTCGAATGGGGCAAGCAAGGGAGCGCTGATCACAGTCGGGTTATTGCTATCGGCAATCTGCGGCGGCACGGAGCCGACATGCGGCATCACAGTCATGGCGCGCATCGCAATCGCCGGCGGCACGTCCGCAAACATTGCGGTTGCACGCGTCCTGTCCGGCACTGACGGTCCGATAATCACCTGTCGGCCAGTCTTGTTGCTGAGCCGGTAGCGCATGTCCCACACCACGTCCTGATCGGCCGCGACATGGATCGTCGGCAGATCGCGGCTTTCCCGATGCATGAACAGACCCTGCCGGCGCAGGTCGAAGATCACCCGCCCGGCCGTCATGCGGCCCATTTGCCGCCCCTCGAGCATTGCCATCACGCGATCCATCGTCGAGGCCGCCGGTAGGTGGGACCGCCCGCCGAGAATGGCGGTCAGCACGGCCAGAAGATGGCGCAGGGCATCGACAGGCTCGTTCAGCGCTTCAGACGCAAGCTCGGCCAAGACATTGTGCCGGATCACCAGATGGCGGCGGCAGATCCCCGCCGCCTCTTCCGAAAGGCGTGTCCGTCGCCGGCCCGCCACTTCGAGGTCATCGATTCGTTCCGGCGGCGCGGTGGTCATCGCGCCCCGAACGCGCACCCGTTCGTAATGCCGATCGGTATTGCTGGGATCGTCTACCCATCCCCTGCCCTGTTGACGCAGAAAAACACGGATTGCCTCGCGGCTGGTCGACAAAAACGGGCGCAGCAGCCAACGGCGGCGATCGACAAGCACGGCCTCCGCCATCCCCGCCAGACCGAGATTGATCTCCGCCTTGCTGCGGGCGGCACGCATGGCGATCGTTTCCCGCTGGTCGTCGCCTGTATGGCCGGTGACGATGACATCGGCGTCAAACGCATCGGCGGCCTGCATCAGCAGCCGGTATCGGGCATCGCGCGCGGCGGCGGAAATGCCGGCCTTCGGCTTTTCGCCGCTCCAGCGCAGGATCTTGTGTGGAATTGAAAGCTCGCCACAGAGCCGGGCCACGTCCTCGGCCTCTGCCGCGGCCTCGGGCCGCAATGCGTGGTCAACGGTCGCGGCGACCAGCGCATGGTCGAATTTGCCGTTTGCCACAAGCGCCTGATGAAGAGCGACAAGCAGGCCGAGCGAATCGCTTCCGCCGGAAACGGCAGCAAGGATCGTGCTTGGGCCGGTCAAATGGTGCAGAAAAGTTTCGGCGGCATCGCCGACAGCAGACACGAAATCCTGATTATCCGGCACGGCAGCGCCGCCGCTCAGCAACCGAGACGCTTCTGCTCGCTGCTGACCTTGGACAATACGGCCTTGGCGGCGTTCGGATAACGACGCGGCACTTCCTTCAAGGTCGCACACGCAGTGTCGGAATTATCGAGTGCGGCAAGAGACATGCCGAGCTTCAAAAGCATTTCCGGCGCCTTGGGTGATTTTCCGTAGGTCTGGTGAGCATTGAGGAAGGTTTTGGCTGCCTCGTTATATTTGCCCTGCGAATACTGCGCTTCGCCCAGCCAGAAATTGGCATCGGCCAACCGGCTGCTCTTCGGATAGGCGCCGATATAGCTTGAGAACTCGTTTTCGGCGAGGCCGTAATCGCCGGTCAGTACGTGATCGTAGGCAACCTTGTAATCGTCGCCCTCACTGCCGAGCGAGGCTGTCTGCTGAGGATCTCTTAGCCCCGACTGACCGGCTCGCGGCGCGCCGGTGTCCACCCCCGGCAAAGCCGAGGAATTGCGGGCGGAATCATTGCGGTTTGTCCCGATCGGGTTGCCGTTCTGATCGAATTCCATCGAGCCGAGCGTCGTCGGGGCCGGCGCAGAATTGCTCTGCGCCGCGCCACCGGAAGGCCCGTCGATGATCCGGGCAACATCGTCGCCGCCGCTTGAGGACGCACCGGAAGATGGTGCGGCCGGCGACGCAGACGACGAAGGGCGGCTGGACGCCACGGCCGGTTGCCCGGTCGTGTCGCCCAAATCGCTTCTCTTCTTCTTTTCCAGTTCCTGGAAGCGGAATTCGTTATCTTCCTGCGTTTTGCGCAGTTGCTCCTGCATCTGCAGCAGCTGATAACTCATTTCCTCGATCCGGCCGTTCAACTGCCGGAGCTCTTCCTGAAGCTGCTGGATACGAACGGCATCATTGCTCTGCGCCAGGATCACCGGCCGGTCTTCGGCCCCCTGTTGGGTCTGTGCCTGTTGCGGAGCGCTTTGCTCGCCCTGGAAGAGTTTCGGCAATGAAAACTGGAAGGCCCCGGCAGGGCCCGTCATTGCCGCCAGCCCTAGCATCGCTGCCAAGACAATTTTCTTCATGTCGTTCGTCCTGCTCTCTGATTTGCGCCGGATTGGCGCGAAACGGATTTTTTATAACTGCCGCCAAAAAGCAACCAAGCCGACGTTCAAAATCAGGGGAATCGGGGCCAAACTAAGGAAAAACAAAAAAGGTGGCCGCAAGACCACCTTTTCTTAACGAATTGTCATCTTTCAGCGGCACTTTCAGGCCGCCGCCAGATTACATGCCGGCGCCACCGAGAACGGTAACGGCACGGCGATTCTGCGACCAGCAGGAAATGTCGTCGCAAACTGCGACCGGACGTTCCTTGCCGTAGGAGATCGTCTTCATGCGGTTTGCCGGAACGCCGCGCGAAGCAAGATATTCCTTGGTAGCAGCGGCACGACGTGCGCCGAGTGCAAGGTTGTATTCGCGAGTGCCGCGCTCGTCGGCATGACCTTCGACGGTGATCGCGTAGTTCGGGTAGCGGGCCAGCCACTGAGCCTGACGATCGAGCGTCTGCTGGGCGTCTGCGCGAACCGAGGTCGAATCGGTGTCGAAGAAGATGCGGTCGCCGACATTGACGGTGAAGTCCTGGCTCGAGCCGGGCGTCGCGGCCCCGCCACCGAGGCCAAGCTCGCCGGCGCTGTTCGGCAGGTTCTTCTTGTTGGCGCAACCAGCAAGCGCCAGGGCCAGCGTGAGCGCGATGACGGCGGGGTTGCGAGCGAGTGTCTGCATGCGGCTCATCGCCGGGGTATCAATGCGGCTCATGGCCGGTCTCTCCTTGGATGGTGAAATTCAGAGTTGCCAGACTCTAACCGGATTGGGTTAACCATATTCAAATGGCTATGGTTAACCAAACCTTCCGGTATCCCTTATCTGCCCCATTCCCGCGAGATTGAGGCAGCAAAGAGGCGAGATCGCCTCAAGCTTGATTGCAGACGTTCACAACTCTACTCGAGCAGTGGCGACCATGCCGGGTCGGAACCGTAGGCGGGCGTCTTGACCATCTGTTCGTTGTAACCGGTCAGATCGATCGAATAGAGCTGCGGACCACCGGAACCGGCGGCCTGACGGAAGAACATCAGCACGCGGCCGTTCGGCGCCCAGGTCGGTCCTTCGTTGTGGAAACCGGTCGTCAGGATGCGTTCGCCCGAACCGTCGGGCTTCATCACGCCGATCGAGAATTTTCCGCCCGACTGCTTGGTGAAGGCGATCAGATCCCCGCGCGGCGACCAGACCGGCGTCGAATAGGAACCATCGCCGAAGGAAATGCGGTTCTGCCCGGAGCCGTCGGCATTCATCACGTAGATCTGCTGACGTCCGCCGCGGTCACTTTCGAATGCGATCCGCTGGCCATCCGGCGCATAGGATGGCGCCGTGTCGATCGCAGCGGTGGAGGTCAGCCGGGTCGTGGTGCGTGAACGCAGGTCCATCGTATAGATATTGGCATTGCCCTCCTGCTGAAGGCTCATGATCACCTTCTGGCCGTCCGGCGAGAAACGTGGTGAAAACGTCATGCCGGGAAAGTTGCCGACCACTTCACGCTGTCCGGTTTCCAGCTGCAGCAGATAGACGCGCGGCTGGTTGCCTTCGAACGACATGTAGGTGACTTCCTGCCGGTTCGGCGAGAAGCGCGGGGTCAGCACGAGATCCTTGGAATTGGTCAGCATCCGGACATTGAAGCCGTCCTGATCCATGATCGCGAGCTGGCGCTGACGGGCAGTCTTCGGCCCGCTTTCGGAAACGAACACGACGCGGGTGTCGAAATAACCCTTTTCACCGGTAATGCGCTCATAGATCGCATCGGCGATGATATGGGCCAGGCGCCGCCAGTTATCGGGCTGGGTGAAGAACTGCTGCCCGGTCATCTGGCTGCCTGCATAGGTGTCCCACAAACGGAACTCCGCACGCAGGCGACCATCTGCCTCGCGGCTGACGCGACCCACGACAAGTGCCTGGGCATTGATCGCCGTCCAGTCCTGAAAGCGGGGTGCCTTGTTCGGATCGGAGATCTTCTCGATAAATGCGGCCTTGTTGACCGGCGCAAACAGGCCCGACCGCTGCAGATCGGCGGCAACGACCTGGGCAATCTGGGCACCCAGCTCATTGTTGGACTGGAAGTCCGTGATGGCGATCGGCAAAGGCTGGACATTGCCCTTGTTGATGTTGATTTCCACCGCCGCTCGGGCGGGAGTGGAAAACGTCATCGCCATTCCGGCAATCGCCATCATGAGACCGATGAGGGAATGTCTGATCATATCACTAAAGCCTTTCAGCTACTTGATTTCCTAGAGCCCCAATTCACTGGGGTCGAAATTGACGGCGACTTCGCTCCAGGCGTCGTATTTGTCGATCGGCAGGCTCTTGAAGGGCTGCGACTTCAGCACTGCGCGCAGCGCGCCACCTTCCATTGTCCGGCGTGCCATCGAAGAGCCCCCAGTCGAGGTCACTTCCGGCTCGCCGATGATCATCCCCGATTTGTCGAGCTTGAACGTTACCCGGATCACCATGCCCTGCAATCCCTCGAGGCCGGCAACGGTGGACCAGTTGTTCTGGATCTGGCCTCGCAGCGCATCCATTTCGCTCAGGCTGAGCTTGGCCCCGTTGGACGGCTTGGTGCTGCCGGTAGATGCAGGAGAGGCCGAACGTTTCGCACCACCACCTGCCGCATCCTGCTTGTTGAGCAGGGAGGCGATCTCGTCGGCGTTGAAGTCGCTCTTCTGCGACGAGGAAGACTTGGCGGTTTCCTGCTTCTTGCCTTCCTTCTTGTCGGTCGGCTTGGCAGTCTCCTTGACCTTGGTATCCGTCTTGTCGGTCTTCGCCGTCTCGGTCGGCTTCGGGTCCGGCTTTTTCTCGACCGGCTTTTCAGGCGGCTTCTCGACGGGCTTTGCCTCTTCCTTCGGCGGCTCCGGCTTCGGCTTTGCGGCCGGCAGCGGAATAGCCGACGGCAGCGGCATTTCTTCAGCCTTGGTCTCGGTCGGTGCCGGCGTCGGCTCGGGTGTCGGCGTCGGGATCGGTTCAGGCTTCGGCGGTGTCGGCTCGGGCTTGGGCTGAGGCAGCGCCGCCATTTCGGTCGGCTTCGGCGCGGTCTCTTCCTTCACGATATCCTTGACATCGTTCTGCTCGGGCGTCGGGGTTGGCGTCGGGCGCTCGGACGGCTTCGGCGCGGCCGCAGTTTCTGCCTGCACCGGCTTCTTGGCCGGCGTCGGCGGCGTCTTCAGGTCAACATCGTTCTCGCCGGCATTTTCGGCGTTCTCGACGACCTTCTGATTGTTGGTCTGTTTCGGCGACGGCTTGTCGGACAGCGGAGCCTTTTTGTCGCCCTGCTGCATCTGGGTCAGGGACTCGACCGGCACGATATCGACGGGGAGAGCCTCAACGTCGGCCACGGTCAATGGCGCCGGCGCGCTGAGCGTCACCATCGCCCAGGTGAGAACCAGCGTATGAAGAACCAGCGATGTGCCGAAACTTCCCTTCATGGCACCCGATCACTTATTCGTATCTTGGAGCGTGACAAGACCGATATTCTTGTAGCCGGCAGCAGAAATCTGGGCCATCACCTTCATCACGCCACCATAGGCCGCAGCAGTGTCGCCACGCACATAGATGCGTTCGTTATAGCCTGTCGTCGCGATGGCCTGCAGCTTCGGCACGATCTCGTCGATGGCGATCGGAGTTTCCTGCAGATAGATCTGGCCTTCGGTATTGACCGAGATGGTGATCGGCTGGGTATCGGAATTCATTGCCTTGGCCTGCGTTTCCGGCAGGTCGATCGGCACGCCGACCGTCAGCATCGGGGCTGCAACCATGAAGATGATCAAAAGCACGAGCATGACGTCAACGAGCGGCGTAACGTTGATCTCGCTGATCACGCCACCCCGACCGCGGCCGCGACGTCCACGACGACCACCGCCCGATGCTCTGGATCCTCCGGCAGACATGCCCATGGTTCAGGTCTCCTTCGTCTGTCGACGGTTACTGCGCCGCCTGACGCGGCTGCAGTTTTTCGTCGATCTGGCGTGAGAGGATGGCGGAAAATTCATCGGCAAAGCCTTCCATACGGGAATGCAGTTTGCCGGACTCCGCCATGAATTTGTTATAGGCGATGACCGCAGGAATAGCTGCGACAAGGCCGATTGCGGTTGCGAGCAGCGCTTCCGCGATACCCGGTGCGACAACCGCAAGGTTGGTCGACTTGGAACCGGCAATGGCCTGGAACGAGGTCATGATACCGACAACGGTACCGAACAGGCCGATGAACGGACCAGCCGAACCGATCGTCGCAAGCGAACCGAGCCGCGCTTCGTAGGCCTCACCTTCGCGTGCCATCGTCACGTCCATCGAGCGGTCGATGCGCATCTGCAGGCCGATCGGAGAACGGGCACCACGCTCGAAGCTCTTCTTCCATTCGCGCATGGCGGCCACGAAGATGGCGGCAAGGCCGGTATTCTGGCGCTCGCCGAGCGTGCGATAGAGTTCTTCCAGCGACTGGCCGGACCAGAACACCTGTTCGAACTGATCAAACTGCTTCCGCGCCTTGGAGAAGCTGATGTATTTGTCGATCACGATCGCCCAGGTCCAGATCGAGGCGCCGATAAGCCCGACCATGACCAGCTTGACGATAATCCCCGCCTGCATGAACAGCGACCACAGACTGACGTCATGTGCCGCGGCTTCCAAAGCTACCTGTTCCATCAACTATCCCCGAATCCAAACGCCCGGCGTGACGACCGGGCGGGTTCCAAAGCGCGTGCTCGCAAAAATCTGATTGACCACCGAGAGCGCAGCCCTAACCCCAAGATGTCCTGAGTTTCTGCTTGGCTTCTCGCCTTCAAATTTGGTCAAAGGAAGGCGTGCGTTGCACAAATTCCTCACCGCCGAGTAAGACACCATTATCGTTAATAATGAGTTACAACACGTCGGCCTATGTGGCTGGGAAGACTCAAAAACCGACCGTCGGCGATGATTGCCGGTCGGCTGCCTGGATCCGATCAGGCCGATCGATTCGTGCTGCGGTTCGCGGGCATCGCAATCCGTCAGACTGGATGGCCGAGAAACTTCTCGGCGATCGTCTCCGGCAGCCGCCGCGGACGGCCGTGTTTGTTGATGACCGCGATCACCACCTTGGCAACGATCAAAAGCGTTTCACCGCGCCGGATCTGCTGGTTGAGCACCATCTTGGCGCCACCGGCCTTTTCGGTCGACGTCGTGATCGTGATAATGTCGTCCATCCGCGCCGGCTGTTTGAAATCGATCTCCATCCGGTGGACGACGAAGACCAGCCCCTCTTCATCCGCATCGATCAGCGCGCTTTGCTCGCAGCCGAGGCATCGCAGATAGTCGCTGCGTCCGCGCTCGAGGAAATGGAGGTAACGGGCGTGATAGATGAGGCCGGAAAAGTCGGTATCCTCGTAATAGACGCGCTGAACGAGACTATGGCCGTGCTCGGTCAATTCGCCCGAAAGGAGAAAATTTTCACTCTGCATGTGGCTTGCCTTGGAAAAACCTTATCGTCCACTGGATATTCGAGGCATGCTGCCCCACTATCCAACGGGCGTCATATTACCTCCCTAACAGGAATGTTTTAGAAAGCCACTGGAGAATTTTCATGAAGATAGCGGTAATGGGCGGCGACGGTTTCATCGGCTGGCCGACATCACTTCACCTGTCCCATGCGGGCCACGAGGTCCATATTCTCGACAATCTTTCCCGTCGCTGGATCGATACGGAACTGGGTGTCCAGTCACTGACACCGATGGACTCGATACAGGAACGCACCCGTATCTGGCACGCCGAAACCGGCCGCCGTATCCATTTCAACCTGATCGACCTCGCCAAGGATTACGAACTGCTGAAGAACTGGCTGGCGGAGCATCGGCCGGACGCCATCGTCCATTTTGCCGAACAGCGTGCCGCCCCCTATTCGATGAAAAGCGACCGCCACAAGAACTACACGGTCAACAACAACGTCAACGCCACGCATAATCTTCTGAATGCGCTGGTGGAGCTCGATCTCGACACCCATCTTGTCCATCTCGGCACGATGGGTGTCTACGGCTATTCGACCGTCGGCGCAGCGATTCCGGAAGGTTATCTGCCGGTCGGCATCGAAACGATGGCCGGCGACACGGTCAGCCAGGAAATCCTCTATCCGTCCAATCCCGGCTCGATCTATCACATGACCAAGTGCCTCGATCAGTTGCTTTTCCAGTTCTACGCCAAGAACGACCGGATGCGCATTACCGACCTGCATCAGGGCATCGTCTGGGGCACCCATACCGAGCAGACGCGCATCCATGAGCAGCTGATCAATCGTTTCGATTATGATGGGGACTATGGCACGGTCCTCAACCGCTTCCTCATCCAGGCGGCAATCGGCTATCCGCTCACCGTCCACGGCACCGGCGGCCAGACCCGCGCCTTCATCCATGTTCAGGATTCGGTGCGTTGCATCGAGATCGCCCTCAACAATCCCCCTGCCCGGGGCGGGCGCGTCGAGATTTTCAACCAGATGACCGAGACGCACCGGGTTCGCGACCTGGCCGAGATGATCTCCAAAATGACCGGCGCCCAGATCGCCTGGCTTCCCAATCCGCGCAAGGAAGCCCCGGAAAACGATCTCGTTGTCAGAAACGAGAAGTTTCTTTCACTGGGACTTGAGCCGACCACGCTTGGGGAGGGATTGTTGTCGGAGATCGTCGACGTTGCGAAGAAATACGCCTATCGCGTTGACCGGACTCGTGTTCCCGCGGTTTCGGCCTGGACAAAGGACATCGCCGCAACTCTCGAGCGCGACCCGGAAGGCAAACGCCTGAAGTCGGTTTCGTAAAACCTCCATCACGTCATCCTCGGGCTTGTCCCGAGGATCTGCCTTGGTCGAAGATAAGCTGACGGTAGTAGATCCTCGGGACAAGCCCGAGGATGACGACGGCAACCAAACTCGCAAGCGGCACCCGCCATGAAAAACGCTTTCGTCACCCTTGTCACCAATGCCGACTATGTCATGGGCGCCACTGCCCTCGCCCATTCTCTGCGCTGCACGGGGACGAAGGCCGATATCGTCATTCTCCACACCGGAGCAGTCACGGCGGAAGCATTGGCCAATCTCCAGTCGCTCGGCTGCCGCATCGTAACCGTCGAGCACCTGCCGCTGTCCGACGACTTCAACCAACGCCATGCACGAAAAAACCTGCATGGTAAGGCGCCCTTCACCAAGGGCCGCAAACCGGACTTCCACACGCCGCTCGATAATTTCTGCAAGCTGAGGCTCTGGCAGCTCACCGACTACAGAACCGTGGTCTTCCTCGACGCTGACATTGTTGTGTTGAAAAATATCGACAAGCTGTTCGATTACCCGCAATTCTGTGCCGCGCCGAATGTCTATGAGACACTTGCGGACTTCCACCGGATGAACTCCGGCGTTTTCGTCGCCAAACCGTCGGCAGAGACGTTCGAACGCATGCTTGCCGCCCTCGACCGGCCCGGCATGTTCTGGCGGCGCACCGACCAGACATTTCTGGAGAGCTTTTTTCCCGACTGGCACGGCCTGCCGGTAACAATGAACATGCTGCAATATGTCTGGTTCACCATGCCGGCCCTGTGGGACTGGCAGAACATCGCGATCCTGCACTACCAGTATGAAAAACCCTGGGAGACAGATCATCCCAAGGCCGAAAAACTGAAACCGCTGATCGACCTGTGGCACGCCTTCTACGAAGGTCGGAATATTCCGGACATAGCGGCTCTTCCGGGACCCGCACTTACAACGTCCGGAGAGCACGCGTGAGGGTTCTCGTCTCAGGCGGAACTGGCCTTGTCGGGCGTTATATCGTCGAGGGGCTTCTTTCTGCCGGCCATTCGGTCGTGGTCGGAGGACGAAATCCACCGGCTGAAAACCTCTTTACGGCCCCCGTCCGGTTCATCCGCCTCGATCTCGATCCGGCACTCGACCAGACGCATGCCTTTGCAGACGTCCAGGCCTTCGTCCATGCCGCCTTCGATCACCTGCCCGGCAGGTACCGGGGAGGTGAAGGAAATGATCCGCAGCGCTTCCGCACTCTCAATCTCGATGGCTCGATCAGATTGTTCGAGACGGCCAAGGCTGCGGGTGTCGGCCATGCCGTCCTGCTTTCCAGCCGCGCGGTCTATGACGGCATGCCGGTCGGCACAATGCTGAGGGAGGATCTGAAACTGGCTCCGACCTCCCTTTATGGCGAGATCAAGCTCGCCTGCGAGCAAGCCCTTGCCGGGCTTTCCGCCCCGGATTTCGTCACGGCAGCGTTGCGGGCGACGGGTGTTTACGGAGAGCTTCTTCCCAACAAATGGGAGGGCCTGATTACCGACGCGCTTGCTGGAAAAACGATTGCCCCACGCGCCGGAACGGAAGTCCATGGCGACGATGTTGCTGATGCCGTTCGCTTGATGATCGAAATGGATGACGCCGTCATCAACGGTGAATGTTTCAATCTCTCGGACATCACCGTCGATACGCGCGGGATCCTCGAACGGCTGGGCATTTCGGCACAACTCGTCGCGCTCACGGCGTTATCCGCCAACGTTATGGACACACAGAAGATCCGCCGCATCGGCTGGAAGCCGGGGGGAATGCGGCGGTTCGAAAAGACGATGATTGCTCTGGCGCGTCCGTTGGGGGCGGCTCACTGATGTGATGCATGACGCAGGACATTGCCGTCCTTGCCGTGTCGTTCGCTCTTGCGCCTGTTCTCCTTGCGGGACTCAATGACTTTCGCCTGCTGTTCAGCCCATTTCTGCCCTGCATCGCCGCCCCATAGCAGCCAGGCGATGTAACCGGTCGAAGGCTCTTCTTCGCTGCCGAAATTCTCGGCCCGCTTATCGACCTTGTGGCGTGCAAAATAGCTTACCATTCGCTTCACTGTCTGGTCGGAAAGCGATTTCCGGTGATGCAGGTCGCGGGCGCGCGCAATCCCGACAGTGGTTCCGCCGCGGCGAAATTTCGCGCGAAGTTTCAGGCCTTTTTCAGCGGCAGATGCAACATCGGCGGGCGGACGGTTATCGATCTGGACCTCAGTCATGCGCCCTCCGGAGTTCCGACAGGCTCTTCAGCACATGATCGCCATCCTGTTGTTCGATCAGGAAGGCCGGCTTCTGCTCGTTTGCCTTTCGCGTGATCGTCTTGCCCTTGATCTGACGCTCCACGGTCTCGGTGAATTTCCGGGTGACTTTGCCATGCGCCTTGAAGCGCGACCATTTCCATTCCACTTCGGTTCCGACTTGGATCTTCTGCATAAGCGGCTCCTTTCGCTCTAGGCAAACTCGATGAGCCTCATGAAGTTCCGAAATCAGTTCTTCAGATCAAGATCGCCGTCCCGCCATACGACATGGCGGGGCGAGGTCGGCAATGCTTCGATCTCGTCCGCAATGAAGTAAGGCGGAATATCGAGCGCCCGCAAAGCCGCAGTTGTTGCCGGCACCCATTTGAACTCGAGTTCGTGGGTATCGACCACGCGGTGGACGATATCCGTCGAATGGAACGGAAAGCTCATCGGCAGTTCCATCCGGTAATAGAAACCAAGTTCGTGCCAGTCCTTTTCCTCATAGCGGAAGAAGTTCTCCACCACCCACAGAAGCGGGCCAACTTCAGCGGTTACCCCGAGTTCCTCGACCATTTCCCGCGCAAGCGTCTCCTGCGACGTCTCGCCCATTTCCGCACGTCCGCCGGGGAAGGTCCAGAATGTCTCATGGATGGCACGGTGAACGAGTACATGACCGTTGCGAAAAGCCAGTCCCGCGATCCGCATCTGGAAAATCCGCTTCGGCTTGAACTTCATGCGCAGGCGCATGTCCTGCGGCTTCACCGTCTTACTCATCATCAAAACCCATCCGAAACTGCGCCGCTTCCATGTCCTTCGGTGGCTGCAGGCCGAGATGTTTCCACGCCGTCGCAGTCAGAACACGCCCGCGCGGCGTCCGCTGGATGAACCCCTGCTGGATCATATAGGGCTCGATAATATCCTCGATCGCATCGCGCGGTTCGGACAGGCCGGCAGCGATCGTCTCGATGCCCACAGGACCGCCGGCAAAATTCACCGCGATCATGTTGAGGTAACGTTTGTCGAGCTGGTCGAAACCGGCATGGTCGACATTGAGACGGATAAGCGCCTCATCGGCAATTTCCTTGGTCACGGCTTCGGCGCGCGCCACTTCGGCAAAATCGCGTACTCGACGCAGAAGGCGGCCGGCGATACGCGGCGTTCCCCGCGCCCGGCGGGCGATCTCGCGGGCACCCTCGTCCGTCATGTTCAGCCCCATCAGCCGCGCCCCGCGGCGCACGATGCCTTCCAGTTCGTCCACCGTGTAGAATGACAGCCGGACGGGAATGCCGAAACGGTCGCGCAACGGGGTCGTCAGCAGCCCGATACGGGTAGTGGCGGCAACCAGCGTGAATTTCGACAGGTCGATCTTTACCGAACGCGCCGCCGGCCCCTCACCGATGATCAGGTCGAGCTGGAAATCCTCCATCGCCGGATAGAGGATTTCCTCGACCGCCGGGCTGAGCCGATGGATTTCGTCGATGAACAGCACATCGCGCTCTTCGAGATTGGTCAAAAGCGCTGCCAGATCGCCGGCCTTGGCGATGACCGGACCGGAGGTCGAACGGAAATTGACGCCCAGTTCCTTGGCCATGATCTGCGCCAGCGTCGTTTTTCCGAGCCCCGGCGGCCCGACGAACAGCACATGATCGAGAGCCTCGCCGCGGTTCTTGGCCGCCTCGATGAAGATCTTCAGGTTGGCGCGCGCTTCCGCCTGGCCGGTGAATTCGTCCAGCGATTGGGGCCGGAGCGCCGTATCGATATCTTCGCCACGCTTTTCCGGCGAGATGAGGCGGTTGTCATCGGTCATGCGAGAAGTTCCATTCCGGGCACGCAGATCGCGGCCTTTTTGTCGAGGATCGGGGTCGCGCGGTCATCGGCCGCGCGACTGCGCAGCGTGATCAAGCTATCGGCGAACGCCACCGATTGATCAAGCATCAGCCACGACCTTCCTCCATCCTGCACGGATTTCACCGCGCCAGTTCCTTCAGCCCGAACCGGATAAGCTTGGCGCTGTCGGCATCGTCGCCTGCCGTTTTCATCGCCGCGGCCACGGCATTGGCGGCCTGATCGCGCGAATAACCCAGATTGGTAAGCGCCGAGACGGCATCGGCAACCGGTGCAGAGGCAACGCCCTCGCCGAGTTCCTGCTTCAGCCCGATATTGACGGAAGCCTCGCCTGCAAAGGCCGGTGCCTTGTTCTTCAATTCGGTGACGATGCGCACCGCAACCTTTGGCCCGACCCCCGGCGCACGCGAGACGACAGTCTTGTCCTGCAACGCGATCGCGTTGGCCAGCTCCGATGGCGTCAGGGTCGACAGAACCGCCAGCGCCACCTTCGAGCCTACGCCCTGTACGCTCTGCAGCAGGCCGAACCACTCGCGTTCGAGTGCCGAGATGAAGCCGAACAGCTTCAGCTGATCCTCACGTACATAGGTCTCGATGAACAACACGACTGCCTCGCCGACACTCAGCCGTGACAGGGTGCGCGACGAGCAGAATGCCTCGTAGCAGACACCATGGACATCGACGAGCGCATAGTCGTCGCCGATCTCGTCTATAGTTCCCTTGAGTTTGCCGATCATGTCTGGGTTCCCGATATTGGATGTGTGTCGGGCGCGATCAGCTCTATGCCCGGAAAATAGCTGCGATAACCGGAAGGGTCACGCGTCAGCAGTGTGTAGCCACGGACCGTCGCATGCGCGCCGATCAGGAAGTCCGGCAAGACACGGTCACGCAGGCCACCGGCGGCACGATAACGCCGGAAGGCATAGGAGGCCATGAATGCAGCCGGCCATGGCATATTTTCGCGAACGAACTGATCACGCGGCAGGAGCGATTCAACGGTATCCATGTCGTCGTAACGATAGGAGAATTCGGAAAACACGATCTGGTTGATGATCAGGCTACCGCGTTTCATCGCAGCCAACAGCTGAGCCCGCGACCAGTCGAGCCAAGCGGCGTCTCGTACCGCCAGATCGACGAGAATATTGGTATCGACAAACGTCGCCATCTGCTTTTAGCGATCTCGCGTGATGCGCATCAGATCGTCGGCATCGACTGCCTGATCACCTGTGCCGCCCATCCGATCGAGCGTCGAGATGAACTGATCCAGCCGCGCACGATCCGCTTGCGCAGTCGAACCATGTTTCGGCGTCACGGTGATGACACCACCTTCGATGCCGAAGATGACTTCGCTATTCGGTGTGATGCCGGCCAGTTCCCGCAGATCGCGAGGAATGGTCACCTGCCCTTTGGATGTAACACGCATGACGCTTGCTCCTTGTCAGGTAAGAAAATATCTTACCAAGAGAACAAGTCAAGAACAAACCTATCCGAAAATCAGCCTGCCAATGCCTGACGCATCCGGTTGCCGCCGCGGTTATGGGCGTGGCAGATGGCGATGGCGAGAGCGTCGGCCGCGTCGTTGCCCTTGAACTCCACCTTCGGCATCAGGATCTTCAGCATCATGTGGATCTGCTTCTTGTCGCCATGACCGACACCGATCACCGCCTTTTTGACGGCATTCGGTGCATATTCGGCGACCGGCAGTCCGGCACGCGCCGGAACCAGCATCACCACCCCGCGAGCCTGGCCGAGCTTCAGCGTGGCAACGGCATCCTTGTTGACGAAGGTCTGCTCGACGGCCGCCTCATCGGGCTTGTAGGCATGCACGACCTCGGCCAATCCATCATGCAGCTGGCAGAGGCGCGAGGCGAGATCCATATCTCCATCAGAGGTCACGGTTCCGGACGCGACGAAACGCAGCGAATTGCCGATCGTGTCGATCACGCCCCACCCGCTGCGGCGCAAGCCGGGATCGATGCCGATGATTCGAAGGATATCTGCCATGTTTCACCCTAACCTCATGCATCTCTGAGTGCCACCAAAATATGAACAAAACAGAAACATGAGCAGTCGGTTACCCTTTACCGATTGCTAACCATGTGGCGAACCATTTCCGGTCACTACGCAACGCGTGCCTCTGTTCTGCGTTCTTGGATTGCTCGAATGATTCGAGAGGGAGGTCGAGGCGATGTCTGAACGTCGTACTTTGTTCATCAATATCTTCGTTCTGCTTTTGCTTCAGAACGGGATTATGGCGATCCTGGCATCGCATCTCATGCCGAACTGGACTGCGGTCATGACGACCGCGCTGGCAGCGGGCGTCATCGTTCTTTCGATGGCGACGGCCATGATGGCCACCCGCATTGCCGGCATGCATGCGCGCAGCCGGATATCCGTGACGATGCCGGCAGCAAACCAGAGCAGACAGCAGGATGTCGAAAACATCGACCGGGGCAACCGTATCGACATGTCGCCGACCTCTCTTCATGACAGGACCGCGTTTTCCGCCCCTATATCGCTCAAGCTGGAACGATCATCCGTCGCAGACCGCGATCTCCAGCGCCTGAAGGCGGCGGAAGAGGCCCTGAGCGTGCTGGATACGGGCCTTCGCCGTATTGCGGCCGGCGATCTTGCCGCCCGCTGCGAACCGGAGTTTTCTCAGGAGTTCGAAGGTCTGCGTTGCGATTTCAACCGCGCGCTCGATGCCCTGGATGAGAGCATTTCGGAAATCACCCTTTCCGCCAGCGCACTGCATGGCGAATGCGCCGAGGCACGGCTGCGGCTGATGCAGGAGCGTGCAGTCGCAGCGGGCGAGCTTCCACAACTCTCGGCCGCCGGCAACGGGTTGAAGGACATAGGCGACATTCTGGAACAACATCAGGTCGCGCTTTCCGAACTGGCATCGATGGCTTCGGCTGCAAGACAGCATCACGCCGACGAAAAAGAAGCAGCAGCGGCTGCAGCGACCTCAGCCGCGGATCTTGCGGAGACCAGTGCCGGCGCAACGGTTGCGGCAGCGGTCATGCGGGACGTGGCATTCCGCACCAATATGCTTTCGGTCAACATCAATATCGCCGCGGCCAACAACGAGACAACGCAGGATATGCTCCGCTCCTTCGCCGCGGAACTGCGCACCATCGCGGAAGACGGTGCGGAGGCGGCCAGAAACATGTCTCTGCTGGAACGTCAGATCGCCCGGTCATCTGCCGACGCGCGCTCCTCCTTCGAGCATATCGCCCGCGGGGAAAATCATATCGACCGGAACCTGCTGGAAATCGAAAACAAGCTCTCTAAGGTCGGTGATGCCACCGGCACCTTCTCCGATCTCGTGTCCCGCACCGGCTCGATCGTCGACGGCAGCATCCGGCTCGCCGGCCGACGCAAGGACCTCGACCATGTGCTCGACACGATCCTGGCGCGAATGGCCCAGGAACTGGCAGGCATCAACAGGCATTGCGGCCGGTTCATACCCGTCACGCTCCTGCGGGAAAACGCTCCGCCTTCCGACAGCGGACCACCGCGGCGCCGCAGTCACCTGCGACTGGTCAAGACGTGATGAGAAAGGTGCTTCGGCACCTTTTTCGTTGACCAAGGGTCGCATGCGCGAGATCGGGTGCCTAGATAGAGGCAGAACCTTCATATTGCGCTCAAGGCAGGCCCCATGATTCCGTTTTCGATCCTCGACCTTTCGCCGATCGGCGAAGGTTATTCGGTGCGCGAAGCGCTCGATCAATCCCGACTGATGGCAATCAAAGCAGAAGAACAGGGTTACAAGCGCGTCTGGCTTGCCGAGCATCACGGCATGCCGGGCATTGCCAGCGCCGCGACCGCGATTGTCATCGCCCATGTGGGTGCAGCCACAAAGACCATCCGTGTCGGCTCCGGCGGCGTCATGCTGCCCAATCATTCGCCGCTCGTCATCGCCGAACAGTTCGGCACGCTTGAAGCGCTTTTGCCGGGTCGCGTCGATCTCGGCCTCGGCCGCGCGCCAGGCACCGACATGCGCACCGCAAACGCGCTTCGGCGAAACATCGATGCCGGCGCGGAGAATTTCCCGCAGGATATCGTCGAGTTGAAACACCTGCTCGGTACGCCGATCGAGAACCAGGCGGTCATCGCCGTTCCCGGCACCCAGGCCAATGTGCCCCTCTGGCTGCTGGGGTCGAGCCTTTACAGCGCCCATCTGGCCGCAGCCCTCGGCTTGCCCTACGCCTTTGCCTCGCATTTCGCGCCGGACATGCTTATGGATGCGATCGCCATCTATCGCGACCGTTTCCAGCCCTCGGCCGAACTCGACAAGCCCTATGTCATGGTCGGTGTCATGGGCGTCGCCGCCGATACCGACGCGGAAGCCGAAAAGCTGTTCACCTCCTCGCAGCAGCAATTCGTCAACCTGCGCAAAAATGTCCGCCAACGCTTCCCCAAGCCGCTGGACAGCATGGATGGCTTCTGGACGCCGATGGAAAAGATGAGCGTCGAGCACACGCTGCGTTATGCGGCCGTCGGTTCGCCGAAGGCGCTGGAAGAAAAGCTCGGCAGCTTCCTCGCGGATACCGAGGCGGACGAGTTGATCGTCTCCATGCCGATCCACGATATCGACAAGCGCCTTCATTCGGTCGAGCTGTTCGGATCACTGTCGCTGATGGAAAAGCAGCAGCCCGGAGCCTTATAGCCCCAATCTCCGATAAAGCCGGCCTCCCATTCCAATCGATCATGCCCTTCCCTCACGCCGGGGAAAGGCACGGACAGGAGGATTGGGAGGCCGTGCGGTTCCGTTTGCAACCGCCCCTCACATTGCTGTCACAACAAGTTCACCTGCCGTAATTAACATTTGTTAACTCTGGCAACGTGTGGAGTTCTTGAACGTGACAGATGCCATCGCCTCCCAAAAAACCTCCGCGTCTATCCATCCCCTTGAGGGCCGCAGTTCGATTGGAAAATGGTTCCTGCCGATCTTCGGCTTGGTCCTGCTTGCCGGTCTTGTCTATGTCGGCGCGTCGCTTGCGGGCGATCTGGAAGTGGCAAATTCCGTGCCCTGGGTTCTGCTTGGCGTCGCGTTGCTGATTGCGCTGGGCTTCGAATTCGTCAACGGCTTTCACGACACGGCAAATGCGGTGGCGACCGTCATCTACACCCGCTCAATGCCGGCGGAACTCGCCGTCGTCTGGTCCGGCTTCTTCAACTTCCTCGGCGTGCTTTTTTCCTCCGGCGCAGTGGCCTTCGGTATCGTCGCACTGCTGCCGGTGGAACTCATCCTGCAGGTCGGCTCCGGCGCTGGTCTCGCCATGGTCTTTGCGCTGCTGATCGCTGCCATCGTCTGGAACCTCGGCACCTGGTATCTTGGATTGCCCTCCTCCAGTTCGCACACGTTGATCGGCTCGATCATCGGCGTCGGCCTCGCCAACCAGTTCCTCGCGCCGCAGGGCTCGGCCACCAGTGGTGTGGATTGGTCGCAGGCGGGCAATATCGGCATGTCGCTGCTTGTTTCGCCGATCGTCGGTTTTGGCCTTTCGGCCATATTGCTATTGGTCATGAAAGTTCTTGTCCGCAACAAGGAACTCTATGAGGCGCCGAAGGGCAACCAGCCGCCGCCGCGCTGGATCCGCGGCCTGTTAATCTTCACCTGCACCGGCGTCAGCTTTGCTCACGGCTCCAACGACGGCCAGAAGGGCATGGGTCTGATCATGCTCATCCTGATCGGCCTTGTGCCGACGGCTTTCGCCCTGAACCGGACCCCGGATCCGAAATACCTGCAGGCCTATGAGCAGGCATCGACCAATGTCGAGGCCGTGTTGCAGAAATACGCAAAGCCTGGCGTGACCGTTACCGACGCCAAGGCCGAGGTCTCCAAGGCTGTAAAGAGCAAGACCTGGACCGATCAGACGACGGTCGCGCTTCAACAGTTCATTCACTCATCGAGTGATGAGATCGCGAAATTCCCGACACTGGAAGCCGTGCCGACCGGATTGATCGGCAACATCCGCAACGACATCTACCTGATCGGCGAGGCCCTGAAGCTGATCGACAAGAACAAGCTTCTGGCCGTCCAGGGCATCGATCTGGATGCGGTCAAGGCCTATCACGGCGCCGTCGACAACGCGACGAAGTTCATTCCTCTATGGGTCAAGGTCGCGGTCGCCATGGCGCTCGGCCTCGGTACGATGGTGGGCTGGCGGCGCATCGTCGTCACCGTCGGCGAAAAGATCGGCAAGACCCACCTCACCTATGGTCAGGGCGCATCCGCCGAAGTCGTCGCCATGCTGACCATCGGTGCTGCCGACCATTTTGGTCTACCGGTTTCGACCACCCATGTTCTGTCGTCCGGTGTGGCCGGCACGATGGCCGCCAATGGCTCTGGCCTGCAATGGTCGACCGTGCGCAACATGCTGATGGCCTGGGTGCTTACCCTGCCGGCCTCGATCATGCTCGCCTTCGTGCTGTTCGTGGCACTGCGCCAGGTCTTCTGATCAGGCGCGGCACAACGTTCCTCAAATGAAAACGGCACCGGAAACCGGTGCCGTTTTCAATTTTTACTGCGTCTGTTGAAATCAGGCCGAAAGCTTGGCCATGACTTCTTCCGACACCTCGAAGTTCGAATAGACGTTCTGCACGTCGTCGTCGTCTTCGAGGTTGTCGATCAGCTTCATCAGCGACAGAGCTCTTTCCTCGTCCACTTCGATCGTGTTCTGAGGCTTCCAGATGGCCTTGACCGTTTCGGCTTCGCCGAGCGTCGCTTCGAGCGCCTTAGAGACTTCGCCCATGCTTTCGAAGCCGCAGATGATCGTGTGGCCTTCCTCGTCGGTGGTCACGTCATCGGCACCGGCTTCGATCGCCGCTTCCATCACCGCATCGGCATCGCCGACAGAAAGCTTGTAGGTAATTTCGCCGACATGGTCGAAGGAGAACGAAACCGAGCCGGTTTCGCCAAGCGCCCCGCCGGCCTTGGTGAAGATCGAGCGGACATTGGAGGCCGTGCGGTTGCGGTTGTCGGTCAGCGCCTCGACGATGACCGCCGTGCCGCCGGGACCGTAACCTTCATAACGCACCGAATCGTAGTTCTCGGCGTCCGCACCCGATGCCTTCTTGATGGCGCGGTCGATATTGTCCTTCGGCATCGACTGCGCCTTGGCGTTCTGCACGGCAAGGCGCAGCGCGGCGTTCATCGTCACGTCAGGCAAGCCGGTCTTTGCAGCGACCGTGATCTCGCGTGCGAGCTTGGAGAACATCTTCGAACGGATACCGTCCTGCTTGCCCTTGCGGTGCATGATGTTTTTAAACTGTGAATGGCCAGCCATGGCACCCCTGATAGTTTAGCCTGTTTGGGAATGGCGCCTTATAATTTCGAAGTGACCACCGTTCAAGGTAATTCAGCCATTTGCCGTTTATCTCGCCTCCCCGTCTCAGGAACAAACCGCGCCATATTGCCGTTTGTCCCTTGAGTGAAACAGCGAAGGAGAAGAAAAATGGCAAGCCTGACCGAAGCACGCAAGGCCCCTGAGCATCAGCTGTGGGACGAAATCAACGCCGTCCATGCCGGCATGCTCGGCCTTGAAGGCACGCACATGCATTTCCAGCCGATGGCACCGAATGTCGACATCAAGACCGGCACGATCTGGTTTTTCAGCAAGACGGATACCGATCTCGTGCGCGCCGTCGGCGCTGGCGGCAAGGCGCATTTCTGCGTCACCGGCAAGAACCACGATTACCATGCCTTCCTGTCCGGGCTGATCGACGTGCGTCTGGATCCCGTCAAGCGCGACGAATACTGGAGCGCCGTAACCGCAGCCTGGTATGAGAATGGCAAGGAAGATCCGCTTCTCACCATGCTCGCCTTCAAGGTCGACGATGCCGAGATCTGGGTATCGACCAATAACACGCTGAAATTCGGCTGGGAGATCGCCAAGGCCAACATCAAGGATGAGAAGATGCCCGAAGTCGGCGTCAAACAGCACCTGACCTTCTCGGCCGTTCATTGATGTCGAATATGCCGTGGGGCCTTAAAGGCCCTGCGGCACAAGGATTGTCGGCTTCTTCGGCAAGGAGCGCATCGACACGGTGATCGTTCGTTCCTTCGCATAGGCAATATCGAACTTGCCGTCGAACATGCCCAGAAACGTGTCGAGCGGCGGACCGTAACGATGCATCGGCAGGATAAGCGAAGAACGCAGCCGCTGCACGACGCGGCTCATGCTGTCAGCTCCCATGGTAAGCCCGCCATCGACCGGCACCATCAATATGTCGAGACGGCCGATTTCGGTATATTGCGCTTCGTTTAATTCGAAATGCAGATGCCCGAGATGGCCGATGCACAGTCCCGCCACTTCGAAGATGAAGATCGAATTGCCGTTTTGCTCGATGCCGCCACCCCAGTTGCGGATATCGGAGACGACGTTACGGATATAGACATCGCCGACCATCTCGCGGACCTCGGCTTTTTCGCCAGGGACGTCGCTCCACCCGTGCAGCACATGCTGGATCTCAGGCTCCGGGGTGAGTGTGTAATGGGTCGAATGCGCCCGGTTCATCGTCACCACATCGGGCATTCGATAAGGTTTGTAGACGCCGCTATAATCGGTCGCGATGCCGACACCGCCGGGCGTCTCGATGAAATAGGTCGAGTGGCCGACAAATGTGATCTTCACCTCTTCCCGCTCCGCCAACTTGCGTTTTTTGTCCGCCTGTATGAGCTGGACGTCCGAGCGGGAGAAATTGGCGAAACGCACATTGGGCAGTTTTTGTGCGATCGCCTGGCATTGGCTGACCGGAAGACCGCCGTCCTGGGCAAAGGCCGAAGAAAACAAAGAAGAAAGAAGAAATGCCGAAAGACCGAATGCAAGAGTTCGCAGCGTCATGCCACACTCCGGGAAATGCGTTCATTCTCATTCAGAGCTGAAAGGATGCTGGACCGCCACCAAACCGTCCAGCGCGCATCGTTGCCGGGCGCCTCACAATTCCGTCATTTGGGCTGCCGGCATATGAACGGAAGAAACGAACTGGCCGTCCCGAAATTCATCGCAGCCATCGTCAATTGGTTGGCAAGGTCAATATCGGCCCTCGAAACCGGGCAGACATCTGCGCCATTCGAGCAGCCGGCCGCGATGAAATCCAAATTCCCGCGAATGAACCCGTCGGTCACACCGGCTGGGCCGGAAAGCTGGAGAAGTTCTCGCCAGGCCTTGGCATAAAACGCGCATTTCTTCTGCGGCCAGCTTTGCACGGCCTCGGGCACCGCCTGCCGCGCATCGACCGCTGCACCGCCGGCTATCACAAGGGATAAAGCCAGCAGCATGCCGCAGAACATTCGATGCATTCACTATCTCCAGAAACTTGAAAGCGCCTCGACACGACGGCCTCGCCCTCGAACCCATCATCGGCACAGTCGAGATCAGATGATCAGCACACGATGACCGAACGGTGTTTTATCATCGAAATTGCGGGTGCCGATACGCTCGCTTTCACCGGATAACCTGGCAGCCTCGGATACCTCGTCGTTTGTTTCGGCCGTTTCGGATGCTGCGGCCTCCTGGCGCCGGTGTGGATGCCGGTCGTCGAGCGAATTCTCCGGAACCTCTTGCTCGTCCAGCCCATCCGCCTGTTCGGGCCGGGCATCTTTCAAAGCTGCCAGATCCGCATTGATTTGCGACTGCCGGGCATCAGTCCAGGCATTGTCGGGCTCCGCAATCGAAAGGCTGCTTTCCGTCTTGATCGGCGCTGACGCAGACGGAGCGCCGACAGGGGCAATCGGATCGACCATAAAATTCTCTCCAGCCGGTTTTCCCGGGGGCAAGAATGCCCCGCCCGGCTGGAATACCAGCGCGGGATCTCACGCACTGGTACGATAGCATGGAAATCAGCGCGTCTCCATCAACGCCAGAAGCTCGGAATCGTTTCCGCAAGCCGCGGTCCGATCCTGATCGGCTCGATCTTTTCGGCAAGCCCGGTCGAATCCGAGATCTCGATGCCGAGGCCGCAGACCGTCGCCGGCCCGCTTGCCACTTCGAAACGGCTTTTCGGCATTTTCGAGATGAAGCGGTTGAGCGGCTCTTCCTTGTCCATGCCGAGCGAGCTGTCATAGTCGCCGCACATGCCGGCATCCGACATGTAACCCGTGCCGCCGTTGAGGATCTGGCAGTCGGCGGTCGGCACATGCGTATGCGTGCCGACCACGAGCGAGGCACGGCCATCGACGAAATGCCCGAAACACTGCTTCTCGCTTGTTGCTTCCGCATGGAAGTCGAAGATCACGGCATCCGCCTGATCCTTCAGCGGCGCAGCCTCCAGAATCGTCTCTGCCGACTTGAAGGGATCGTCGAGTTCGGGATGCATGAACACCCGGCCCATGATGTTGGCCACCAGCACGCGGGCACCATTGCGGGCATAAAAAATTCCGGATCCCTTGCCGGGCGTGCCGGCGGGATAGTTTGCCGGGCGCAGGAACTGGTCGTGACGGCCGGCAAAGCTGACGGCCTCCTTCTGATCCCACACATGGTTGCCGGTCGTCACCACGTCGGCACCAGCATTGATGGTCTCGAGGTAAATGTCTTCGGTAATGCCGAAACCGCCGGCCGCGTTCTCGCCGTTGACGATGACGAAGTCGAGTTTCAGGTCGGAGATCAAGCCCGGCAGCTTTTCCCATACGGCCGTTCGGCCGGTCTTGCCGACCATGTCACCCAGAAAGAGAAGGCGCATTCCTATCCAATCTTCGCAATGGCTTCACCGGACAGGTCGCGATAGCCGCTTTCCGTCAGAATGCCATGAAGCCTGATATCATGAGGTTCTTCCGGCACTGATGCCACTTCCTGGCAGTCGAATGCAATGCCGATCAGCCGTGGATTGCGGCCTTTTTGATGCAGACGGTGAATCGCGCGATCGTAATGGCCCGCACCGTAACCGATCCGATGCCCCCGCACATCGAAGGCGGCAAGTGGAACAAGCATGATATCGGGATCGACAACCTCGGCATCGTTGCCGGGCCCGACCGTTCCAAAGCCGACCGGCACGAGGTCCTTACCCTCGATCATCTCGCGAAAGACAATCGTCTGCCTGTCGAGAATGACCGGCACGCAAAGCCGCACGCCTTTTGACCGGAGCATGTCCATCAACGGCCGCGTATCTGCTTCAGAACGGATGGGCAGAAACCCGGAAACGATGGTCCCGGGCTCAGCATCGATCACAGCGAGGCCATGTGAGGCGATCGACAGGCTTTTCGCCGCCCGATCGGCTGCGGATACGGCATCACGCGCGGCGAGCCTTTCGGCCCGCAGCATTGCCTTGATCGGTTGCCCCGACATCAGATCAGGCCTTTTCCTGTGCCCGGGAGACGAGCAGCTTGTCGATCCGGCGCCCGTCGAGATCGACGACCTCGAAGGTCCAGCCATGCGTCGTGAAGCTTTCGCCGAGATCCGGCAGATGCTTCAACTCGTCCAGCACGAAACCGGCAACCGTCTCGTAGCCGGGATCGTCCTCGATCGCGATCCCCATCTGCGCGCCGAATTCGTCCACCGGCATCCAGCCGGCGACCAGGTAGGAGCCATCGGCGCGCGGCACGATCGCAGGCTCGTCCGTCGAATCCTCCTGGAACACGCCGGTAATCGCCTCCAGCACGTCGCCGGAACTGATGATACCCTCGAAATGACCGTATTCGTCATAAACCAGCACCATATGCGCCGGCGCCTTGCGCAGCGCCTGGATGACGTCGAGCGCGCCGGTGAGATCGGAAACGACCGGCGCGTCGCGCATCGCAACCTGGATGTCGAACTGTTTGCCGCCCGCCATGAAATCATAGGCATCCTTGACGAACAGCACCCCGAGGATTTCGTCGGAACTGCCCTTGCGAACCGGCAGCCGCGAGCGGGTCGTTGCGCGAAGCTGGGCTCGGATTTCTTCCGGATCATCTTCGGTATCGATCACTTCGACGTCGCGGCGCGGCGTCATCAGGCCACGCGCCGTCCGGTCGGCGAGCCGCATGACGCCGGAAATCATTTCGGATTCGCCACTTTCGATGACGCCGGCAATCTGAGCTTCGGCAAGAACCGTGCGGATTTCCTCGTCGGTCACCTTGTCGTCGGTCTCACCCCTCTGACCAAGGATCATCAGCACGAAACGGCCGGAAATATCGAGGAACCACACGATCGGCGCACCGAAGGTGGCGATGAGCTTCATCGCCGGGGCAACGCGCGCAGCAACGGCCTCGGGCGCGCGCAACGCAACCTGCTTGGGCACCAGCTCACCAAGAATGAGCGACATGTAGGTGATCACCACCACCACACCGCCGACGCCAAGCCAATCGGCAAGATTTTCAGGAAGCCCCTGGGCCTCGAGCCACGAGGTCAGTCGCGTACCGAGTGTCGCTCCGGAAAAGGCGCCGGAGAGGACACCCACAAGCGTGATGCCGATCTGTACGCTTGACAGAAAACGACCCGGATCCTCGGCAAGCTTGATCGCGATGGCTGCACCGCGATTACCTTGCTCTGCCATGACCTTGAGGCGCACGGGACGGGAGGAAACGACGGCAAGCTCCGACATTGCCAGGACACCGTTGATCACAGTGAGTGCAATGACGATGATGATTTCGGTTAACAAAAGTTGCTCTTGAGCTGGGACAATATCCTGCGCGCCATAACGATGGCCGCATATGGCGACAGTCGTTCCGTTCCGTATGTGATCTCGCGCACAGTTCGGAAAACCGGGAGACGGTTCTCGGAACTATGCACCTTCATATACAACTAAAATCATAAGGGGGCATCGCCACTAATGCAATGGCTGGAACAATTGCCGGGACACTTCGTCAGACCGCGACGTCGATAACCAGTTCCGCCCGCGTTCCGATGGGACGCTCCACATACTGGATCGACGAGCCAAGCGTCGATGCCATGGATTTGACGATCCGGCTTCCAAGACCGGTGCCCCTCACCGTATCGCCCTCTTTCCAGCCGATGCCATCGTCTTCGACGGCAAGCAGCGCCTTGCCGTCCGGCTGGCGCTTGAACAATACCCTCACCTCACCGTCCTGACCCGCAGGATAGGCATATTTCACCGCATTGGTCAGCAGTTCCGTGACGATCATCCCGACAGAGACGGCCCTGTCCGATGTCAGCGCGATGCAGTCTGCATCAAGGCGGATGGCATGCCCCTGGCGATCGCTCATCGTCCCCTGGGCCTCGTTGACCAGGGTTCCGAGATATTTGTCCATATCGACCTGGCGCACGTCATCGGATGTGTAGAGACTGCGATGCATGCCGGCGATCGCGGTGATGCGCGCCTGCGTCTCGGCAAGCGCCGCCTTCGCTTCGTCGCTCTTGCTGCTGCCCACCTGCAGGCGGATCAGTGCCGCAACGAGCGCAAGGCTGTTAGCAACCCGGTGATTGACCTCGGCCAGCAGGACCTCCGCCCTTTCCTTGCCCAGCCGGATTTCCTGTTCGGCCTTTTCCTTTTCGCGGCGCAGATCGGCATTGCTGATCGCCTGGCCGATCGCATTCTGCATCAATGGCCAGAATTCCTCACCGACCGTCTTGATGACGTAATCGGACGCGCCGTTCTTCATCGCCTCGATGGCAATCGTCGCATCGCTGGAGCCGGTGACATAGATGACCGGAATGCTGGCATCCCGCTCCTGCAGTCGATGAAAGATGTCGAGCCCGGTCTCTGCCCGCAGATAATGGTCGAGAACGACGGCATCGATCCCGCCCTTTTCAATCACCGCCATGGCGCTTTCGCCATCGACGGCGGCGATCACATCATAGCCGGCGCGACCGAGATGGCGTTCCGCGAGACGTGCCAGGGCGACATCGTCGTCAACATAAAGGATCGTTCGCGGCATCTCTTCTCGTTATTATCCGGGTATCTGCATCACGGCAAAGAACAGCCCCAGCTGTCGGATGGCATGCGCAAAGTTATCATAGTCCACTGGTTTGGTAATATAGACGTTCGCGCCAAGATCGTAGCAGCGCTGAATTTCCCGCTCATCGTCCGTCGTCGTGAGGATCACTACGGGCAGTCGCTTGGCATGAGGGTTGGACTTCACCTTCTCGAGTATGTCAATACCCGACATATCGGGGAGATTGAGGTCGAGGAGGATCAACAGGTGGCGATCCTGGGTCGCTTCACCGGACCGGTCGGGCCCGAGAATATAGTCGAGCGCCTGGTTGCCGTTGGTGAACGGCACGATCTCATTGTTGACGCCGGCGCGGCGCACATTCTTCTCGATCAGGCGGGCATGACCCTCGTCGTCCTCGATCATCACGATCGTGACTTCCTTGCCGGCTGCTTTCATGACCCGTTACTCCTGACATACTGGGACAAATCGACAGGCAGGCGGATGACGAATGTCGAACCGCCGCCCAGCGTGGATGTCACAGTAATTTCGCCGCCTAAATTTCTGACTAACGATCGTACATGCGCAAGCCCGATCCCCTCACCCGGCTTGTCCTGCCTGCCCGCACGACGGAACAGTTCGAAGACGCGTTCGTGATCTTCCTGCGCAATGCCGCGACCATTGTCGGCAACCTCGATCCTGACGGCGCTGCGCCCCATCGGGTAAGCCTTGACCGCCAGGTTGAGCGGCCGGTCCGGATGATTGTACTTTACCGCATTGTCGAACAGATTGCCGAAAATCTGCTCCATCGAAAAGCGGTCTGTTATCATGCCGCGAGCCGCATCGACCGAAATCGACACTTCACCGCCTGCATCGCTGACCTGATGATAGACGCTTGCAGCCGTGGTTTCCAGCAATTCGCCAAGATCGACCCGCTCCGGCTTCAGCTCGCGCCGGCCGTCCCGCGATATCTTCAAGATGGCGTTGATCAGCGTATCCATCTTCCTCGTCGAGGAGCGGATGAAGCCGATCGCCTCCGGCAGGTCTTCCTCGACGGCAAGCCGCGCCTCGCGTATCTCGCTCTCGCTCGGCTTCGCATCGTCTGCAAGCACATAGGCCCCGATCGACTTCAGCGACGTATCGAGCTCGCTGGTGAACCCCATGATATTGACGAGCGGCGCCCTGAGATCATGCGAGACGATATAGGCATAACGCTGGATTTCGCGGTTGGCCTGCATCAGGTCTTCGGTACGCTCGTTGACCCGCTCCTCCAGACCGACATTAAGCGCCTCGACTTCGGCGCGCGCACCATCGAGTTCCCGCACATGGCTCATGACGACGGCAATCGCTCCGCCGATCACCAGGATGATGAGAAACCCGCCTCCAATGGTAAAATATTGCAGTGAACTGGCCGTATTGCGCAGATCGTCAATGCCGGCGATGAGATGCCCGTCCAGTTCTCCGATCGCCGTGCCGAGCAATTCGCGAATTCTCTGCATGACGACGAAACCGGATTCGTTGGCCACGATCGCGACCGCGTCCGGGAGGTGCCCTTGGCTCGCCAGGTTGAGCGTCGACTGCATCTCCGTCACCTTGTCAGCGATCAGCCGACGGATCTCGTCCATCGGAACGTTGACGGTGTTCTGATTTTTCGCCACCCGCTCGAGCCGGTCGACCTGCGCCGGCAGGGCTTCGAGAGCCTTCTGGTAAGGTTCCAGAAACGCCTCGTTCTGAACGACAAGATATCCGCGTTGTCCCGATTCCGCGCTGTTCAGCATCAGCAGCAGGTCACCCGCCACCGACCGCACAGCCCTTAGCTTTGTGACATCGTCGAAATAGGAGCGGGTCATGCTGGCAAGAAAAAACGACGAGAGCACGATGGCGAGAAGCAGCCCTGCACCGATCAAAAGCATGAGAAGCGACGATCGGGTGAAGGTTCTGTTCGATATGGGCATAAAGCAAACCACCGTTGGACATTGACGGCAAGAACTTGGCGGCGACGCCCTGATTGTCAAGCCATATCGGCCGCAGCGAGCGTCACCCCAGAAACATACGCAGCTTTGCCATCAATGCCACGCAGACATCATCCAACGACTTGGGCGCGTCTCGCCACGCATAGCTCATGCATGCGGGCAGACGACGCTTATCCTCGGCTTCCATCTCGTATCGCGGCATGATGTGGGCATGCAAAGCAGGCTCGGTGTTGCCCCAGATCTCATAATTGACCCGAGCGCAATCGGTCACGGCGAGCAGTGCATCGCCGATCAGGGCCATATCGCTGAGGAATTCCACCCGCTTGTTCGAAGCAAGGGCATTGAGGCTCGGGACGACCGGATCAGCAAGCAGAAGACAGTAGCCCGGAAGAGGCTGCACATCCCCGATGACCAGCCAACCGGAGGATAGACGGGAGATAACGAATGGGTTTGTTCCGGCACGCGCCGCTGCAACCCGTTCTTCAATAAGATTCATGCTGCCCCTCAAGACCATAGCTGTTTTGCGCAGCCTTTGGCATGAGCATGATGACAAATGGTAAAAAGCCGCTCACACACAAGTTTGCCGCGCCGGGATCAAACACGGCGCTGCAATGCGCGGTACATGCTGAGGAGCATCAAAGAAAACAGTGCGATCCGCGGCGACCGATGGATTTTTACGATCCTGGGTGCCTACAAACGTAGGTGGGCGCCATATGTCCAGGCCCACGGGCCTGGTCAGGGACAGCTCCCTTTGGATCGAGTATGGCCCCAGGGATTGTGGTTCCTGTCGTGAAGCGCAGATCGCATCGGCAATATAAGTGCGAAGCGCAGCGCGCGCCAGAGGCAGTCACTGCGTTTTTTTTGCGGCTTGTTGGTTACCGGGATTAGTTTGCCTGTGCCGGCGTGCGCCCGTTCAGCTTTGCGGCAAGCCCTTCGATACGCGAGGCAAGATCACCGATCGTCGACACAAGCGCCTGCTCGTTACGCTCCTGGCTCTCGAGCGAGCCGTCGCGATTGGATTTCAGTGCATCGACTTCCGCCTCGAGCGCCGAGACCTTGCGGGTCATCTCCGACAACTCGTCCATGATCATGATACCGGCCATCACGGTGATCCTCAGATCGCCGATTTCGCCGAACTGCCCCTTGAGATGGCCGACATAACGGTCAAGCCGGTCCGCCAGCTGGGTCAGGTGATCTTCCTGCCCCTCTTCGCAGGCCATGCGATAGGCCTTGCCGTCGATCGTGACTGTTATCTGGGCCATCGTTACCTGTCCTTAGCGATCCAGCACGGCGCGTATGGTCTCCATCGCAGTGACCAGCCGGCGGGACACTTCACGATTGACCTCTTCCAGACGATTGGCGCGAAATTGCGACTGGTCGAGTTCCTGTGCCAGACGGGAGCGGTCCGCGTGGACGCGGCGAACTTCGCTGTCGACGTCGCGGTTTTCCCGCTGGCGCTCGATCCGGGCGTCCACGGCATTTTCCAGGCTGCCAACCGCCGCACGCAGTTCTGAAAGCGCCACCTCAACCGTCTTGTCTGCCGGCATTCATGATATCCCGCTGAGAATGCGAGTTCAGCCGAATCGGCCGATTGGTTCTCGCCAATTGAATGAGAAGATTATTCACCCCATGAATGCCGGTCAACAAACGACAACCGTCCCGACATCATCGACTTGTGGATCAAGCGCCTTATATTGCATTTGTACAGACCTGCTCAAACATGAGGCGGCTTTCGGCAGACCTGCTCATTATCTGGCGTCCGCCTCCCGCTTTTGTTGACTTGCCCGTTGCACCTGATATGGATCAGGCGCTCCCTCAAAAGGCCCTTTAAAGGGCTCCGACCGACACCCGGACACAGTGGATTAGCCATGACTTCTCGCGAACAAAACGACCGGATGGCAAATGCAATCCGTTTTCTCGCCATGGATGCCGTCGAAAAGGCAAACTCTGGCCACCCTGGCATGCCGATGGGCATGGCAGACGTCGCAACCGTCCTCTTTTCCAAATACCTGAAGTTTGATCCGCTGAAGCCGCATTGGCCAGACCGCGACCGCTTCGTCCTGTCGGCCGGCCACGGCTCGATGCTGCTTTATTCGGTTCTCTATCTCACCGGTTATCCGGACATGACGGTGGAAGACCTGAAAGGTTTCCGCCAGCTCGGCTCCAAGACTGCCGGCCACCCCGAATACGGCCACGCCACGGGCATCGAGACGACCACCGGTCCGCTCGGCCAGGGCATCGGCAATGCCGTCGGCATGGCGATTGCCGAACGCAAGCTGCGCGAGGAATTCGGCGCCGACCTGCAGGATCACTACACCTATGTGATCAACGGCGACGGCTGCCTGATGGAAGGCATCAGCCATGAGGCGATCGCGCTTGCCGGCCACCTGAAGCTCAACAAGCTCATCCTCTTCTGGGACAACAACTCGATCACCATCGACGGCGCGGTCTCCCTGTCGGATTCGACCGACCAGATCATGCGCTTCAAGGCGGTTCACTGGCACACGATCGAAATCGACGGCCATGACCAGGAAGCGATTGCCGCCGCGATCGAAGAAGCCCACAAGTCTGACAAGCCGACTTTCATCGCCTGCAAGACGACGATCGGTTTCGGCTCGCCGAACAAGGCCGGTAGCCACAAGGTTCACGGTTCGCCGCTCGGCGCCGAAGAAATTGCCGCCACCCGCAAGGCACTGAACTGGGATTACGAACCCTTCGTCGTTCCAAACGACGTCCTGTCCGATTGGCGCGCTGCCGGCACCCGCTCTGCCGATGCCGTCAAGGCCTGGGAAGGCCGCCTCGAAAAATCCGCCAACAAGGCCGAGTTCTCGCGTCGTTTTGCCGGTGATCTGCCGGCCGGCTTCGATACAGCAATCCTCGACTACAAGAAGAAGCTTGCCGAAACCAAGCCGACGATCGCAACCCGCAAGGCATCAGAAGATGCGCTGGAAGTCATCAACGGCTTCCTGCCGGAAACGCTTGGCGGCTCTGCCGATCTGACGCCGTCGAACAACACCAAGACCAGCCAGATGATCTCGGTCACGCCGACCGACTTCTCCGGTCGCTACATGCACTGGGGCATCCGCGAACACGGCATGGCGTCGGCAATGAACGGCGTCGCCCTGCATGGTGGACTGATCCCCTATGGCGGCGGCTTCATGATCTTCTCGGATTATTGCCGCCCGCCGATCCGCCTTGCCTCGCTGATGGGCATTCGCGTCATCCATGTCCTGACGCATGATTCGATCGGCGTCGGCGAAGACGGCCCGACCCACCAGCCGGTCGAGCAGATGGCTTCGCTGCGCGCGATCCCGAACCTGATGATGTTCCGCCCGGCCGATGCCGTCGAAACGGCCGAGTGCTGGCAGATTGCCGTCTCGACCAAGGATCGTCCTTCGGGTCTTGCGCTCACCCGCCAGAACCTCACGACCGTTCGCACCGAATATTCGGAAAAGAACCTCTCGGCTCTTGGCGCCTACACCCTGGCCGGCAATGCCGATGCCAAGGTGACGATCTTCGCTTCGGGCTCCGAGGTCGAAATGGCCGTCGCCGCCCGCAAGACGCTCGAGGAAAAGGGCACGACCGTCCGCGTCGTCTCGGTTCCGTCGACCGAACTGTTCTTCGAACAGCCGGACGCCTACCGTGCCGAAGTCATCGGCTCCTCGCCGGTGAAGATCGCTGCCGAAGCTGCTGTTCGTGAAGGCTGGGATGCCTTTATCGGACCGGAAGGCACGTTCATCGGCATGAAGGGCTTTGGCGCTTCCGGTCCGGCCAAGGATGTCTTCAAGCATTTCGGCATCACGGTCGAGGCAATCGTCGCCGCCGCCGAAGCGAAAATTTAATTCGAAAAGGCTGCCCTAGATCAAAGTGGGGCAGCCTTCACTCGCGCTAGGGAGTGAGTTCCAGCAAAAGTGCGTAGCGGTTTTGCATCCGGAACTGCTTCAATCAGGGAAGTAGAGCAATTTCGCTTTTTAAAAGAAATGCGGAATTGCGGTAGAACACAGCCCCACTATCAGGGAGTAAAGCTCATATGACTGTAAAGGTAGCCATCAACGGCTTCGGCCGCATCGGCCGCAACGTCCTGCGCGCCATCGTCGAATCCGGTCGCACCGACATCGAGGTCGTTGCCATCAACGACCTCGGCCCGGTCGAAACCAACGCCCACCTTCTCCGCTACGACAGCATCCACGGCAAGTTCCCGGCCGACGTGAAGGTCGATGGCGACACGATCACCGTTGGCGGCGGCAAGCCGATCAAGGTGACTGCCGTTCGCGATCCGGCCCAGCTGCCGCACAAGGAACTCGGCGTCGATATCGCGCTCGAATGCACCGGCATCTTCACCTCGCGTGAAAAGGCTGCGGCCCATCTGACGGCCGGTGCCAAGCGCGTCATCATCTCGGCACCGGGCGAAGGCGCAGACCTCACCGTCGTCTTCGGCGTCAATGACGACCAGTTGACCAAGGACCACCTGGTCATCTCCAACGCCTCCTGCACGACTAACTGCCTGGTTCCGGTCGTCAAGGCGCTGGATGACGCTGTCGGCATCGACCACGGCTTCATGACCACGATCCACTCCTACACGGGTGACCAGCCGACGCTCGACACCATGCACAAGGACCTGTATCGCGCCCGCGCCGCAGCCCTGTCCATGATCCCGACCTCGACTGGTGCCGCAAAGGCCGTCGGTCTGGTTCTGCCGCACCTCAAGGGCCGTCTCGACGGCACCTCGATCCGCGTGCCGACCCCCAACGTCTCGGTCGTCGACTTCAAGTTCGTCGCCAAGAAGAACACCACGGTTGCCGAAATCAACGACGCCATCAAGGCTGCCGCCGATGGCAAGCTGAAGGGCATCCTCGGTTACACCGAAGAGCCGCTGGTCAGCCGCGACTTCAACCATGACAGCCATTCCTCGATCTTCGCGATCGATCAGACCAAGGTGCTGGAAGGCAACTTCGTTCGCGTTCTGTCCTGGTACGACAACGAATGGGGCTTCTCCAACCGCATGGCCGACACCTCGGTGGCTATGGGCAAGCTGCTCTAAATCCAAGGTCCAAACGCCTGTATTTTCGAGAAAAAGCCCCTCCTTCGATGAAGGAGGGGCTTTCTTTTTGCGCGGAAATGTCCAGCACGCTCGAATTCGTCGATGTTGCCGTCGTTTTCGGAAACAGAAGTGAAACGTTTTCGCTGCATATTGCGATCATCTAAAGCGCCGAGATGACGTCGGCATGTGGGAAGATGATCTATGCCGAACCGTTTGCAATCTCATTGCGAAACCCCTCACGACGCAGTGACATTGAATGCCGACGGACCCCGCCCTCCCTCATCCGAAAATTCCCAGCAGTTCAACCAGCTTCAGGAACTGTTCGACAAGTCGTTCAAGGCTGCCCGTGTCGGCATCTGGGAATGCACCCTGCCAGACGAAAAAATCACCTGGACGGACACTGTCTATGAATTGTTCGGTCTGGAACCAAGATCGCCCCTGACAAGGGCTGCGACGGTTGCTCTCTACACCCCGGAATCCCGCGCGGAATTGACGAAAATCCGCAGCGCGGCGATCGACAGTGGCGAGGGGTTCACCCTCGACGCCAGGATCAATACCGCCAAGGGCGAATTGCGGTGGATCCGGATTACGGCGATCGTCGAAAGGCAGGATGGGGTGCCTGTTCGCCTGTTTGGAATGAAGCAGGATGTAACCGCAGAAAAAACCCTGTTCGAGCAGCTTCGCCACCTGGCCGAAACCGACACCGTGACCGGTCTTGCCTCCCGGTCGAAGTTCGAAAGAATGCTCGACGATATTGTCGCTTCCGGCGCCGAGGAACAGAAAGCGCTGCTGCTGATCGATCTCGATAGTTTCAAGGCGGTCAATGACAGGCTCGGACACCAGGCGGGCGATGACTGCCTGCGCGAGGCTGCCCGACGGATCTCGCAGGCGGTGCCGGACGCAACTCTCATCGCCCGCCTCGGCGGCGATGAGTTTGCCGTCATCCATGACTACGGATCTGTGAACAACCTTGAAGACATCTGCCGGCACGTCGTCGACAAGCTCGAATGGTGGGTCGGATCATCTGCGGACAAATTCAAGGTGAGCGCCTCCATCGGCGCTGCGATGATCCTTCAGGGAGCTGCCGCCAAGGATATCTTCGCCGAAGCGGATAAGGCCCTCTATGCGGTGAAAGCGACCGGCAAGAACAACTTCCGTCTATTGCCTATATCCGACGCGATTGCGGACGTCGCCTGACGCAGCCCCCCGTAAGGAATTCTTTCCCGTAACGGGAGGAATACCAGGCTTCATTGACCACACGGCTTGCATGCAATTCATGATTGCATGATCGTGGACCCAGCACGCTTGCGGGAGCCAGCTCCTGCACGACGGAGATATCGTGCTGGAGGTGACTGTAGAGAATGACCTACCAAATGAGGGTGACTCCAACCGGCTTGGTGTTTCTGGTCGCGTCCGCAATAGCTTTGGCACTGGGCGGCGCTTTAGTCGGATCCCGATACCTGTCCATTTCGCCGTCCGGTGAGCTGGAGCCCTTTGGCTGGCATCTGAGGATAGCAGGAGATCACGGTCGCGGCGTTCCGGAAGTTGCGCAGGCGCCAAATTCGCGAGGGCCGAGCGAAAATTTGCCCCTCGTAAGTGCCAGGCTCGTTCAGCAGGCGATCAAACGTTATGATTTTGCGGCAGCGACGAAGATAGCCGGACGCATTCTTGGAGCAAGCCGTGCCGGGATATGGACGTTTTACCCGTTCGCGGATTTCGTTGGCGCGGTCAACGACCTGACCGATCCTTCCTTTGAACGCTCTCTTTCCGCCTGGGTTGATCGAACTCCGCTTACTCCGTTACCCCGATTGATCAGGGCGCAATATTACCTGGACCTCGCCTGGAGCAAGCGAGGCAACCGTTTTACCAATCAAACGGACAAGGATGCGCAGGCGGCATTTGCCAGCATCTTGCGCAAGGGGCTCGATGACGTCCAATTCGTTCTGACGCTCGATCCGCAGTCGGCTTATGGCCTGCATCTTCGTCTCAAGCTTCTCCGCGGTTATGGCAGTATCGAAGACCTGCGTCGGGCCTTCGAAGACGCGGTCGAAATCTATCCGCACTTCATCCCCTCCTATTCCGTCATGCTCACGGTCCTGCAACCCAAATGGGGCGGCGACCTTGGCGCGATGTATGATTTTGTCGATCAGTACAGCGCAGACGCACCGGCTGGATCGGCGCTGAAACTTTTGCCGCTTCAGCTTTACGCCTTGTTGCTGCAAACGGCGGGAACGTCCTGCATTGACAAACAGGGCGACGTCTATCTTGCGTGTTTCCAGTCGGCCATGAAGCAGTCGGTCAGGCCAGACCTCGAATCGCTGATCAAAAACTCGCTTGATGAGCTGGCAATGCTCGACTCCTACGAGATCAACGAAGCAATCCTGTCCCTCATAGGATCGATGATCGAGCAATACGGATCGGACGCGTTTTCCGGCCGGATACTCCAGTTTGCCGCAACCAGCTATCACAGTGACCCCCGCTTGACGGAAGCGGACGGCGCACGAAACCACTTCATCATCGATCAACTCGTGGCCCGTTCCTGGCTGCAGAAGGGTTTTACCGACAACGCCATCAGCAAATTCAACGAGGCTTTGCGTGACCTTCATTCGGCAACGTTCCCGACGACGGAACAGAGGGACTTGGCGCAGGCGAGGATCCACGAAGGGTTGATGCAGATCTATTCCAGAGGCCACAGGCCGGCAGATATGGCGACGGCGGCACGGGCTGCCTGGGACCTCAGCGGCAAGACATCGGCCCGGCTCCATCTTTGTTATGGCGACTACCAGATGAAACAGTTTGCCCAGGCGATCAGCGAGTGTTCAACGATCGTCGACGATCCGGAAAACGGTTTGAATGCCTTTTACTGGAGAGGCGTGTCCTACCACGAAATCAACGAGAGCGAGAAGGCGATCACCGATCTGGTGCAGGTCGCGTCCTCTCAGAACGATTTCAGATCGGCCGCGGCAATCGAACTTTCGATGATCTATTTCGGCAACAAGGACAATCAGGCCGCGCTCGATGTTCTCAACAGATATGCCTATCTCTACGACACCAGATTGACCGGCAAACCCGATGTTGCCGTTGCCTATAACAACCGGTGTTACGCCTATATGGAACTCGGCGAGTTTCGAAAGGCGCTCGACGACTGCAATGCATCTCTTGCCAATGGCAGCATTCCCGACGCCCTGAAGAAAAAGGAGGAATTGGATGCCAAGCTTGCAAACTAGCTTGCGGCGCCGCGTCCATTTCGCTTGCGTCCGGGGATAACATCCCCCGTCTTCCCTGGCGCAAGAAGCGGCCGGTTGCTGGCTGCGGAACCGGCCATCCAAATCTCATTGGGGCAGCGCATGCCTGTGGCGTGCTGCTTCCTGAAAGACGATGCGCCGAAAACGACACGGCCGTCCTTTTTTCCTCTCCCGCCCTTCTCTTGCCGGATTTATTGCCGCCTAATCGCTCACCGTAACGATTCGCTCCGGCTGTGCCGGATCTGCCCCCGCTCCGACACGCAATCCGCGGCCATGACACGGTTCCGCGACGATCTGTGTTGCCGGTTGGCCGGGAGCATGGCGGCAAACAAAGAGGTCGGAGCCGTTGGAGGCGTTTTATATTGTATTGTTGATCGGCACGCTTCTGGTGCTGGTTTCAGCCTTCTCCAGCCTTCTTGCCTTCCGCTTCGGCGCGCCGCTGCTTCTTGTCTTTCTTGCGATCGGACTTCTTGCAGGCGTTGACGGCCTCGGCATACAATTTTCCAACTATCCCTTCACCTTCATGTTGGGATCGCTGGCGCTTGCCATCATCCTGTTCGATTCCGGCTTCATCACCCCGATCCATTCCTTCAGGATTGCCGCGGTGCCGGCGATCACGCTGGCGACTGTGGGCGTTCTGCTGACCGCCAGCATCTTCGCCTTCGCGGCAGCATTGTTTCTCGGTTTTGGCTGGCTCGAAGGCCTGCTGCTCGGCTCGATCGTCGCCTCGACGGATGCCGCCGCCGTGTTCTTCCTGTTGCGCATCGGCGGCATCAATATCCGCGACAAGGTGCGCTCGACGCTGGAAGTCGAATCCGGCACCAACGATCCGATGGCGATCTTCCTGACCATTGCGATCGCCGAACTGATCGGCACCGGACAGCGCCTTTCCGGCATCGACCTCCACTTCTTTTTCACCTTCTTCGAGGAGATGGGGCTCGGCCTCATTTGCGGCCTGCTCGGTGGCATGATGATCGTCTGGATCCTCAACCGCTTCACCTCCGACCGCGGCCTGGCGCCGATTTTCGGCCTGACACTCGCTCTCCTCGTATTCTCATTCACCGGCACCGTGGGCGGCAGTGGCTTCCTCGCGGTCTATGTTGCCGGCATGTATGCCGGCAATCGCAAGATGTTCGCCAAGCAGCAAATCGCCCGTTTCAACGAGGGGCTGACCTGGCTTGCCCAGATCATCATGTTCCTCGTGCTCGGATTGCTGGCCACCCCATCGCAATTCCCGAGCATTTTTCTGCCGGCCGTGGGTCTGGCACTGTTTCTGATCTTCTGCGCCCGGCCGATTGCTGTCTGGTTGAGCCTGCTGCCCTATGACTTCACCCAGCAGGAGATCGGCTTCGTCGCCTGGGTCGGCCTGCGTGGTGCAGTCTCCATCCTGCTGGCCATCATGCCGATGCTGAGCGGCGTGGAAAACGGCGAGCTTTATTTCAACGTCACCTTCATCATCGTACTGGTTTCGCTTCTCGTGCAGGGCTGGACGATCAAGCCGGTGGCGAATTACCTCGGCCTCATCATCCCGCCCCGCATGGGAGCAGTCGAAAAGATCGAGTTGGACCTGCCGGGCGCCGCCCAGCACGAACTGGTTTCCTACCGCGTCATCAAGGACAGCCCGCTTTTGAGCGGTGAGCGCATTCCGCGCTGGGCCATGCCGTCGCTCGTCATCCGCGACGGCAAGAGCATGCGCTACCAATATGCCGGACGCCTGCGCGAAGGCGATCAGGTCTATCTCTTCGTCGCACCGACCTATAGCAAGCTGCTCGACCGGCTGTTTGCCGCCCGCGCCCCGGTGGAGGAGACCGACGAGGAATTTTTCGGCGCCTTCGCCATTTCCGCCGCACGCCCCGCGACGGAACTCGATGCCGCCTACGGTCCGGGCCTCCTGTCCGCTGCCGAACAGACGATGACGGTCGGCGACCTGCTGATCGCTCGCCTCAACGGCCGCGCCGAATATGCCGATCGCATCCGCTTCGGTTCGATCATTCTCATCGTCCGCGAAGTCGATGAAATGAACCACATCCGCTCGATCGGCGTATCGCTGGAGCCGGTGGAACCGACGACCAAACTGCCGATCTTCATCAACATGCGCGAGATCGCCCATCGTGTCCGTGATGCCATCCGCAAATATCGCGGCAAGCCGATCCCGCCACAGCGTCAATAGCTCTGCCGGAACCGGTGCTGCGGCTGTTGGTGCCCTTGCGTCATCCCGCAACCATAGTATGGTCCCGCCAGTTCCCGTGGCCGGGCCACCGCGTCGCCCGCCCCAGCCTCAGCACTCAAGGAGTGGACCAGCCAATGCCGGCATTCAAGACCATCGACGACATCAGCAACCCAGCGGGCAAGCGCATCCTCGTGCGCGTCGACCTCAACGTCCCAATGGCCGACGGCAAGGTGACCGACAAGACCCGCATCGAGCGTGTTGCCCCGACCATTCTGGAACTGTCGAAGAAGGGTGCCAAGGTCATCCTGCTTGCTCATTTCGGCCGCCCGAAGGGTGAACCTGTCGCCGACATGTCGCTTTCGCTGATCGTCACCGCCGTTAATGAAGTGCTGGGCACGAAAGTGCTCTTCGCTGCCGATTGCATCGGCCCGGATGCGGAAAAGGCAGTCGCTTCGATGAAGGATGGCGACATCCTGCTTCTCGAAAACACCCGGTTCCACAAGGGTGAGGAAAAGAACGACGCCGAATTCACGCAGGAGCTTGCGAAGAACGGCGACATCTACATCAACGACGCCTTCTCGGCCGCCCATCGTGCCCACGCCTCGACCGAAGGCCTTGCCCATCATTTGCCCGCCTATGCCGGCCGCACCATGCAGGCCGAACTCGAAGCGTTGGAAAAGGGCCTCGGCGCCCCTGTCCGTCCGGTCGTCGCCATCGTCGGCGGCGCCAAGGTTTCGAGCAAGATCGACCTTCTGCAGAACTTGGTGAAGAAGGTCGATGCACTGGTCATCGGCGGCGGCATGGCCAACACCTTCATCGCCGCCCAGGGCATCAATGTCGGCAAGTCGCTCTGCGAGCATGACCTCGCAGACACCGCCCGCCAGATCATGATGGAAGCCGCCAGCGCCCAATGCGCCATCGTGCTCCCGGTCGACGGCGTTGTTGCCCGCGAATTCAAGGCCAATGCCGAAAACGAGACCGTCGCGATCGACACCATCCCGTCAGACGCCATGATGCTCGATGTCGGTCCGAAATCGGTAGAAGTCATCAACGGCTGGATCGCTCGTGCCTCGACACTGGTGTGGAATGGCCCGCTTGGCGCTTTCGAGATCACGCCCTTCGATACGGCAACCGTTGCAGCCGCCAGGTTCGCAGCTGAGCAGACGAAGGCTGGCAAGCTCGTTTCCGTCGCCGGCGGCGGCGATACCGTCGCAGCCTTGAACCATGCTGGCGTCGCTGACGACTTCTCCTATATTTCCACCGCAGGCGGCGCCTTCCTTGAATGGATGGAAGGCAAGGAACTGCCGGGCGTCGCGGTGTTGTCCAAGACGGCCTGATTCTTCCATGCGTTCGGGATGCGCGGAATGCTCCGCGCATCCGCCCAACATGACGCTTTTAAAAAGATTCAAAATTTTAAACGATTGAAATCATTTCAATCGTTTCAACTATTTAAAGGCACATTCCCCTTTAAAAAAACTTCTGGTATCGCCCGATTGTGGCCTCGTGAGAAAATTGAAATAACACAACAGCTGGAACATATAGATCCGGGGAATGATCGGGCCGGCACGCCGGTTGTTCTTGAAAATCAAAGACCATACGTGGGCGCGTAACGCGCATTTTAGCGACAGGAGTGAGATATGGTGGACGCGAAGATGTTGAACAAGATCAGCTCGGCGCCAGGATTCATTGCGGCGCTGGATCAGAGCGGTGGTTCGACACCCGGAGCTTTGCGTCTCTACGGCGTTTCCGAAACAGACTATCAGGGGGACGAGGAAATGTTCCGCCTGATGCACGCCATGCGCGTCCGCATCATGAGCGCGCCCGCTTTTACCGGCGACAAGGTGATCGGCGCCATTCTGTTCGAACAGACCATGGACGGTGAGGCAGAAGGCCAGGCCGTTCCTTCATACCTTTGGGAGAAGCGCGGTGTCGTACCCTTTCTCAAGGTCGACAAGGGTCTGCTTGCCGAGGAAAACGGCGTACAGTTGATGAAGCCGATGCCCGATCTGGACGCACTCCTGTCCCGTGGCCGTGAAAAGGGAATTTTCGGCACCAAGATGCGGTCTGTTGTCGCCAACGCCGACAAGGTCGGTATTGCCGCCGTCGTCGAACAGCAGTTCGAAGTCGCGCGTCAGATCATCGGCCACGGCCTCGTGCCGATCATCGAGCCTGAAGTCTCGATCAAGAGCCCGACCAAGGCTGAAGCCGAGGCCATTCTCCGCGACGAGATCGCCAAGCAGCTCGACAAGCTTCCGGCAGGTGACAATGTCATGCTGAAACTGACGATCCCGACGGTCGCCGATTTCTACGCACCTCTGGTCGCCCACAAGTCGGTTGTCCGGGTCGTCGCCCTTTCCGGTGGCTATACCCGCGCTGACGCCTGCGAAAAGCTCAGCCACAATCATGGCATGATCGCCAGCTTTTCGCGCGCTCTGACGGAAAACCTGCGCGTCTCGATGAGCGATACGGACTTCGACACGAGCCTTGCCGAAACCATCGACGAGATCTACGCGGCCAGCGTCAACAAGGCCTGATCGGCCTTCAACAGGATCGTTGCAGCGGGTCCGCCAGCCTTTTGAGGCGCGGATGCTGCAGGGAGGGAGAAAACCGCGTCGGCAACGGCGCGGTTTTTCCCGTTTATGGGCAAGGCAATAAAGATTGATACCATCACAAAGTTTGACTGGTGGGCCACGATCTCCTCCCCTAGCCTCCTCCCACCTTACAAGGGGAGATATCATGCCGACCGTCGAATTCATTACCGTCGATGTTTTTACCGCTGAGCGCTTCACCGGCAATCCGCTGGCCGTGATCACTGATGCGCGCGGCCTGACATCCGATGAGATGCAGCAGATCGCCACCGAATTCGGCTATTCGGAAACCACCTTCGTCATGCCACCGCAAGATCCGGCCAACAGCGCCAACGTGCGCATCTTCACCCCGACCGTCGAAGTCCCTTTCGCCGGGCATCCGAATGTCGGCACCGCCTATGTTCTCGGCCAGCAGCAAGAGCTGTTCGGCCAGCCGGTCGGAAATGGGCTTCGTTTCGAGGAAAAGGCAGGCATCGTCGAAGTCGAATTGAAACGGGAAGCCGGGCTTGTCACGGCCGCTTCGATCCGCGCGCCACAGCCGCTGACGATCGGAGAAACGGTCGCCGCCGATCTCGTCGCCCGCAGCATCTCGGTCGCTGCCGAGACGATCCGCACCGACCGGCATCAGCCTGTTTTCGCCTCCGTCGGCCTCGCCTTCGTGCTGGCGGAACTCGACACGCTGGAAACACTTGGCCGCGCCGTGCCCGACCTTGCCGCCTTCCGCGAGGCAGCCCGAAAACACCCCGGTGACGGCCTCGGCTTCTCGGTGTTTCTCTATGTCCGCGATCAGTCGCATCCCGAAAAAATCCGCGCCCGCATGTTCGCCCCGCTTGACGACGTGCCCGAAGACCCGGCGACCGGCAGCGCGTCTGCAGCCCTTGCCGCCTATCTTGTCGCCAGCCAGCCGGACACCGATGCCATGGTTCACCTGACCATCGAACAGGGCGTCGAAATGGGCCGCAGAAGCATCATCGAACTCGATGTCGTGAAGAACAATGGCGAGGTCACCGATGTGCGCATCAGCGGTCGCTGCGTTTTCGTCATGCGCGGCAGTGTCGAGTGCTGATCAGGAAAATTCACGTCCCAGCAGCGCAACGGTCCAGATCGCGAAGGCGAAAAGCGCGATCTTCCAGAAATCCGTGCGCCGTCTCAAGCCGGGAAAGCCGAGCGGCTTGATGATCTGCACGCCCATGGTGAGGATAAGCAGGATGGCGATTACTTTGGTCATTTCTCATCCGGCGACGGCCGGTTCCTGTCGCCACGGGGTAGACATTTGCGAACTCCACCACAGATAGGCTTGGGGAGGGGCATGAAGGATTGACTGCTCTCCCCTTCGTTACCGTTCTCCTCGGCAAGGCGCAACACGCCCGGCCAATGGAAGCGGCGCAACCGATTGTTTGAAACAGATCTATTGTGAGACGATGAGACGAAACCTTCTTCCCGTCCTCGCCCTTTTGACCGGTACTCTCTTCCTCTTCCTCGGCAATGGCCTGCAGGGCCTGCTTATGCCATTGAGGGGTTCGCTCGAAGGTTATTCCAACGAAACGCTCGGCCTGCTCGGCACGAGTTGGGCAGCCGGCTTTGTCATCGGCTGCTTCGTGGCGCCCAATGTCGTCCGCCGCATCGGTCACGTCAGGGCCTTTTCAGGTTTCCTGTCGCTGATCTGCCTGAACGTGCTGCTGACCGGCCTGCTTGTTGACCAGACCGCCTGGCTGACGCTGAGGGCGATTACCGGCTTTTGTACTGCCGGCACATCGATGATCATCGAAAGCTGGCTGAACGAACGGGCGACACCGGAAAGCCGTGGCACGATCTTCTCCTTCTACATTTCGATTACCTTGTTCGGCGTTGTCGGCGGGCAGATGCTGGTGCCCTTCGCCGACGTCACCACCACGACGCTGTTCATGATCTGCGGCATTCTCTACTGCGTCGCGGCATTGCCGACGACGCTGTCGAAAGCCGCCTCGCCACAGCCGTTGAAACGGGCCCGGCTCGATCTCAAGGGGCTTTTCCGAAACTCGCCGATTTCCTCGATTGGCATTCTGCTGATCGGCATCGCCAACGGTGCCTACGGCACGCTGTCGGCGGTTTTCGCCAGCCGTGCCGGCCTCTCGCAGGGATCGGTTGCAGCGATGGTGACGATCACCATCTTTGCCGGTGCGATCATGCAGTTTCCCGCCGGCCGGCTGTCGGACCGTATGGACCGTCGTTATGTTCTGGCCGGCCTCTCGGCCGCCGCCGCCTTGGCAGGGCTGGTTGTCGCGCTGATCCAGCCGGCGGATGTCTATGGCATCATCGTCCTGGTGGCGATCTATGGCGCAGCGGCGAATTCGCTGTATCCGATCGCCGTCGCCCATGCCAACGACTTTGCGGCGCCGGAAGATTTCGTCAAGGTCTCCGGCGGATTGCTTCTGCTCTATGGCATCGGCACGATCATCGGGCCGACGCTCGGCGGCCCCGTCATGACCTGGGCAGGCCCCTATGCCCTCTTCCTTGTGACCGCGGTGTCGCATATTCTGATCACGGCCTATGCGCTGGTGCGCAGCCGTCAGCGTGCGGCGATCCCGGCCGAGCAACGCGATGCCTATGCCGCCGCGCCGACCACGACCTCGCCGCTGACAACACCGGAAAGTATTGCCCTTGACCCACGTGCCGCGTCGGCCGAGAGCGCAACCGAAGAGCGGAGGATTTGACGATGAGCCTTTTCGACGAAGAACGACCGGCCAGGAAGACCATCCATGAGATCGGAGCCGATCTCTCGCTTCTTTCTGTTGGTGACCTGGACCTGCGAATCGAACTTCTCAAACAGGAGATCGACAGGCTCGAAGCCGACAAGGAGAAGAAGCGCGCCGGCCGCATGGCGGCCGACAATCTCTTTAAGAAATGATGCTGCTACTGGAATGCCCAAGTATTCCCTGTGGATTTTAAGAAGATATTAATCATTAACAGACATTGTAGAACCGTTCAGGTTTCCTGGACTCAGACAGTTTCACCACCCGGCGAATGGTCTGATTTCTCCCTGTTTTACCTTGAGAGCCGCCTTTCCGCGGCTCTTCTTTTTTCACCGCACATCAAAACTGCCTTACTTGGCGGCCGCGGAGCTTCTCGCAAGCTCTCTTGCGGACAGCGGAAATCTGTTCCAAAACAAGAACATCCGCGCGGGTTTACCGGTTCTTGTGGGTATTAACCTTTCCTTAATAAACGCCTTGCGGATTTCAATTATAAAGATCATGTTCAAGTCAATGAGGGCGGCGATGGAACTTTTCGCCCCACGTCGCCATTGCCTCATCGTGATGCGTTAGCAGGATGACTTTCATGTTGGAACAGGGTTTGAATACCGTCAATTTCGCAGGTCGCGCCGCGAATTCTTCGCAGTTCAAGACGCTTTATTCCGAAGGCATGTCGCTGGTGGAAGAAACTGCGACCTATCTCGATGGTACGGGCCGCGCCGCCTCGAAGGTTCTTCCGCGCATCGCATCGGTCCTCTATGCCGCAGAATCCATGCGTCTCACCACCCGCCTGATGCAGATGGCGTCCTGGCTGCTCCTGCAGCGCGCCGTCAACAATGGCGAGATGTCGCGTGATCAGGTTCTGGCTGAAAAGAACAAGGTTCGCCTCGACGGTTTCAACGTCGATCGCAATGCTCCAGGCTGGGCCGAACTTCCGGAAGGTTTTCGTGATCTGGTCGAACGTTCCCTGCGCCTGCAGAATCGCGTCGCCATTCTTGACCGCGAGATCTACCGCCCGTCGGATGCTGCAGCCGCTGCCGTGCCGGACAACGAGAACAGTGTCCGCGCCCAGTTCAACCTGCTGCAGACCGCATTCGGCAACTGATCAGCATTCAGGCAGACTTTCTGCATAATCGATTATTTCGGTGCGGCTCTTGAGCCGCACTTTTTCGTTCTGGAATTGCTCGAAAAGCCGCATATGGGTCTCGAAAGAGTTCCAGTTGTTAGTTCGCTGCCGATATTTGGAAACCCAGTCGATCAGCTCGGCAAAATTTTCGTCGCTCTCGTCCCGCTGCTTGCCGCGCGTTTTGATGTTGGCGATACATTCCGCTTCCGGCAGATCGAGAAACACAAGCATCGTCGCCCGCGGCAGCACGACGTCGATCAGCCAGCCATAGACGCCTTCGACGATCCACCTCCGGCCATGGGAGAGCTGCCGCATCTCTTCCGCAACGATGGCTTTGTCACGCGCCACACCGAACGGTCCAGGTTGCCAATAGACATCGTCGAGATGCACGGGAGCGCGATCGAGGCATAACGCAAGACGCTTCGCCAACCAGGTCTTGCCCGAACCGCCATTTCCCATGATCGCCACGCGGCGAAGGCTTTCCCTGTTGTCGGCCATGGTGGCTCTCCGCTACCGCACCATGATACAAAACGAAAAAAGCCCGGCTTGCGCCAGGCTTTTTTGGAATTCGACAGCGATCAGTATTAGAGGCCGAGGCCGCCGAAACGCTTGTTGAACTTGGAAACGCGACCACCACGGTCCATCAGCTGCTGGTTGCCGCCGGTCCATGCCGGATGCGACTTCGGGTCGATTTCGAGGTTCATGACTGCGCCTTCCGAACCCCAGGTCGAACGGGTTTCGTATTCGGTACCGTCGGTCATGACGACCTTGATCATGTGGTAAGCGGGATGAATTTCAGCCTTCATGTCGATATTCCTGCTCTGCGGGGTCTCCATGCCGCTGCCGCGATCACCGACCCTCTTTAATGAATGAAGCCGCAGACCAGCTCGGTCACGGCTTCCCAATTCGATGCGGAGCCTATACAGGAAGGTCGCGGCCAGCACAAGTACCCGCACGGGCCAAGATCAACAGGCCCAAACCGCGTTTTTGTCCGACGTCAATGGCGAATGGAAAAACGCTGCAATAGTGAAGTCTACGTATCGTGCGACACGACGATACGCCAGCAGGAGATTGCGTGGCAGACATGTCTGAGAACGAAAAGAAGAATCGCAGCCTTAAGCCTCTCGCCAGACTGGTGCCTTATCTTTCACGCTATCGAAGGCTCGTCGCGTCGGCCGTGTTCTTCTTGGTTCTCGCCGCAGCCACGACACTGGCGCTGCCGCTTGCCGTTCGCCGCATGGTCGATCATGGTTTTGCCTCCTCCGACGGCCACTTCATCAACAACTATTTCGGCATGCTTCTGGTCCTGGCCGTCCTTCTCGCGCTCGCCAGCGCCATGCGCTACTACTATGTCATCACCATCGGCGAACGCGTTGTGGCAGACCTGCGCAGCGAAGTCTTCGCCCATGTCACGCGTCTCTCCTCGGCCTTTTTCGATGTCAACCAGTCTGGCGAGATCGTCTCGCGCCTGACGGCGGACACGACCCAGATCAAGTCGGCCTTCGGATCGGCGGCCTCCCAGGCCCTGCGCAACACCATCCTCTGTCTCGGCGCCATGGGCATGATGATCTATACCAGCCCATGGCTCTCCGTCATGGTGCTTGGCGCCATTCCGGTCATCGTCTTCCCGATCGTTGGCTTCGGCCGCAATGTCCGCCGCCGTTCGCGCGCAGCGCAGGACATGCTGGCAGAAAGCTCCGCTTTTGCATCGGAAACCGTTGCCGCCGCCCGCACCGTCCAGGCTTTCGGCGCCGAACAGACCGCCAGCGACCGTTATGCGTATGCGGTCGAAAATGCCTATGACGCTGCCCGTAACGCGATCCGCTCCCGCGCTCTTCTGACCGGGTTTGCAATCCTCCTCGTCTTCGGTTCGATCGTCGGCGTTCTGTGGTACGGCGCCCAGAGTGTTCTCGCCGGCACCATGACCGCCGGCACGCTCGGCCAGTTCGTTCTCTATTCGGTCATCGCTGCAAGCTCGCTCGGCCAGCTCTCGGAAGTCTGGGGCGAACTTTCCGCCGCCGGTGGTGCAGCCGAGCGCCTGACCGAACTGCTCCACGAGATCCCGACCGTGCAGGATCCGGAAACACCTGTCGCCCTCCCCTCCCCGGCACGCGGCGAGGTCGAGTTCGACACAGTCTCCTTCGCCTATCCTGCCCGTGTTAGCGCCATCACGCTGAATGCCCTCTCCTTCAAGGTGAAAGCGGGCGAGACAGTCGCGATCGTCGGGCCGTCTGGTGCGGGCAAGAGCACCATATTTTCGCTGCTGATGCGCTTTTACGATCCCCAGAGCGGTGCCATCAACCTCGATGGTACCGATCTGCGCCAGGCTCGCCTCGAAGACATCCGCGCGCGCATGGCGATCGTGCCGCAGGACGTCACCATCTTTGCCGCCTCGATCCACGACAACATCGCCTTCGGCACACCCGGGGCGAGCCGCGAAGCCGTTCGCGAGGCAGCCATAGCGGCCCAGGCGGACGAGTTCATCACCAGGCTCGACCAGGGTTACGACACGATGGCCGGCGAACGCGGCATCACGCTGTCCGGTGGCCAGCGGCAGCGCATCGCGATCGCCCGCGCCATCCTCAAGGACGCTCCCGTCCTCCTTCTCGACGAAGCGACGTCGGCGCTCGATGCGGAAAGCGAAACTCTGGTTCAGCGCGCGCTCGACGGGCTGATGGAAAACCGCACCACGCTCGTGATTGCCCACAGGCTGGCGACGGTCCTCAAGGCCGACCGTATTCTCGTGCTGGATAACGGACGCATCGTCGAGGAAGGAACCCACCAGAACCTCGTCGGCAAGGGTGGACTTTATGCCAAGCTGGCTCGCCTGCAGTTCCATGAGCTGGAACCGCTGAGCGCTGCCGCTATCTGATCGCCATCAAGGGAAAGACCGGATGATTGTCGAACCGCTGGATCCGGATGCCCCCCTCGATACGTTATTGGATCAGGTCCAGCGCCAGACCTTTCTCTATTTCTGGGAAGGCGCTCACGCCGACAGCAAGCTGGTCTATGACAAACGCTGGGTGAACGGCGCGATCGCCACCAACATGATCTCGATCAGCGGTACCGGCTTTGGCATCATGGCGATCCTCGTGGCGGCCGAGCGCCGCTGGATCGAGCGATCCGAAGCGCTGGAGCGGTTGACCCTGATCGTCGAAAGGCTGGCACTTGCCACCCGTTATCATGGCGCCTTTCCCCACATGGTCGATGGTGCCACCAGTCAAACGGTCCAGTTCTCCCAATATGACGACGCCGGCGACCTCGTTGAAACCACCTTTCTCCTGCAGGGCCTGATCTGCGCCCGCGAATATTTCACCGGCGCGACGGGCCCCGAAGAGGCTCTCCGCGCGACCATCACCCGCCTGTTCGACGAGGTCGAATGGGACTGGTTCACCCGCGGCAAGAACGACGGCCCGCTTTATTGGCACTGGAGCCCGATCCATAACTGGACCATGAACCTGCCGATCCGCGGCTGGAATGAAGCGCTTTCCGCCTATATCCTGGGCGCCGGCTCTGATACCCATCCGATCAAACCCGAGAGCTACCATAAGGGATGGGCGGGCTCGGGCGCGATGAAGAATGGCGCGGCCTATCTCGGCACGGTCCTGCCGCTTGGCGAACCGTTGGGCGGGCCGCTTTTCCTGTCGCAATATTCTTTCTGTGCGCTTGATCCGCGCGGCCTCTCCGACCGTTACGCCGATTACTGGCAGCAGGCGGTGGCGCATACGAAGATCAACCGCGACTATTGCCTGACCGTGCCGACCTATGAGCAATACGGCGTCTGGGGCCTCACCGCCTCGGAAGCACCGAACGGTTATAATGCGAACTCGCCGACCTCTGATACCGGCGCCATTGCCCCGACGGCAGCTCTCTCGAGCTTCCCCTTCCTGCCGAAGGAAACCGAAGAGGCACTGCGCGCCATGCTGCGTTACGAGGACGGAAAGTTGTTCGGCTCGTTCGGCTTCGTCGATGCCTTTGCGCCCTCGACGGACTGGTTGGCACCCACCTACCTCTCGATCGACCAGGGTCCGATCGTCGCAATGATCGAGAACCACCGATCGGGCCTGTTATGGAGCCTGTTCATGAAGGCTCCGGAAGTTCGCCGCGGGCTGGACCGGCTGGGGTTCACTTCAGGCCATTACACCGCCTGAGAGCTTCAAACGGGCGTTCACTCGGCCCGTTCGAATACCCATTTCACCACATATTTGCCGTTCGGCTTCAGCTTGGTCTTGGTCCTCACCGTCACCGGGCCGCCGAGAGCGGCTTCCGCCTGGTCAAACATTTCCCGCGCCTCGGCCATGGCCTGATGATAGGTGCTGTTATCACGGCGAGGCGTATCTGCGACGGCCTTGATCAGGGCGTTGATATCGCGCTTATCGGAGAACATCGATCAGCGTTCCGTCAGCTTCAGTTCGATGCGGCGGTTCTGCGACTTCGCTTCCGGCGTATCGCCCGGTGCGATAGGCTGGAATTCGCCGAAGCCTGCAGCAACCAGCCGGTTGGCCGGCACACCCTTGGAGATCAGATATTTGACCACCGAGGTCGCACGGGCTGATGAAAGCTCCCAGTTGTCCCGGTAACGGCCCGAACCGGAAAGCGGCGAATTGTCGGTATGCCCGTCAACGCGCAGGACCCAGTTGATCTCGGCCGGAATTTCCTTGGCAAGGTCGAGCAGCGCTGCCGCAAGCTTGTCCATTTCGACGTGGCCGGCATCGTCCAGCTCGCTGCCACCCACAGGAAACAGCACTTCCGACTGGAAGACGAACCTGTCCCCGACGATACGGATATTCTGGCGATCGGAGAGAATTTCCCGCAAGCGGCCGAAAAAGTCCGAACGGTAACGGTTGAGTTCCTGCACCCGGGCGGCAAGCGCCACGTTGAGACGACGACCGAGATCGGAAATCTGCGCCTGCGAATTGGCATCCTTAGCTTCGGAAGCCTGCAGCGCCTGTTCGACGGCGGCGATCTGGGCCCTGAGTGCGGCGATCTGCTGGTTGAGCAGTTCTATCTGGCTCGCTGCGCGCTGGCTGATCTGCTGTTGCTGGTTGAGTTCGCTGCTCAGTTCGCCGACACGCGCATTGGCAGCGTCACTGGCCCCGGCGCCCTGGTTGAGAAGCTGCTGCAGGCGCGAGCGATCACCCTCCACCGCAGCCAGCGAGGACTGCAGATTGGCGAGCTGGTCCTCGAGATCCTGATTGCCGCTTTTTTCCAGAGCCAGCAGATTTGTCAGTTCGGCGATCTGGCTGTTCAGCCGGCTCAGCACCTCGTCGCGGCCGGTGATCTCACGACTGAGCAGAAACTGCGCCAGCACGAAAACCGTAAGCAGGAACATGATGGCCATGAGAAGCGTGGAGAGAGCGTCCACGAACCCCGGCCAGAAATCGACGCTGCGTTCGCGGCGGCGGTTCTTGGCGAGCGCCATCGCTTATTTCCCCCCGATCTTGTCGGAAAGCCGGTCAAGCGTCCGGCGCATGGCCTTTGATTCTTCCTGTTGGGCCTCAATCCAGTCGCGCAGCATCTGTTGCTCGTTGCGCATGTTCTTGACCAGACCCTGGATGCCCTCGGCAAGATTTGCCATCGCCGCCATGGAGCGCTCGTTATCGGCGCCGTCATGGGCAGCCTTCGACTGGGCGGCGGTAAGCTTGCGCAACTCCGCGGTCAGCGCCTTGATCTCGTCGGACGAGCCGTTTGCCGCTCCGTCAGAGATCGGCCCGTCGTAACCGACATCGGTGACGGAGGAGAGCCAGTTTTCCAGTTCGGTATAGAAACGGTTCTGCGCACGCCCAGCCTGCAGATCGAGGAAGCCGAGGATAAGCGAGCCGGAAAGACCGAGCAGCGAGGACGAGAACGCCGTCCCCATGCCGGCAAGCGGTTGCGCCAGACCGCTCTTGATCGCACCGAGGATGTCGTTCGACCCGTTGGAGGATGGATCAAGGGCACCGATGACGTCGCTGATCGAGCCGATCGTTTCGATCAGGCCCCAGAACGTGCCGAGCAGACCGAGAAAGACAAGAAGACCGATGAGATAACGCGAGGTATCGCGCGTTTCATCGAGCCGTGTGCCGATCGAATCGAGGATTGACCGATAGGCAACCGTCGACAGCGCCACCTTGCGCCGGCGCCCGATCAGCGTGCGCATCGGCGCAAGCAGCCGCGGTTCGCGCCCTACTTTATCGGCATTGCCGCCGGCGGCCCGGAAGGAATTGAACCAGCTTACCTCCCGCGCAAGGCTCAACACCTGGATGAAGACCAGCAGGATACCAATCGCCAGAACGCCGAGAATAAGTCCGTTCAGGCCGGGATTGGTCTGGAACGCATGCGCCGCCTGCCGGTAGAGAACCGAGGCGACGAACCCGACAAGGATAAGAAAGACAAGCATCGTCCAGAGGAAGGACGCTGGATTGGAGAGCTTGTGCTTATAACCACCGCGGCCCTGTTCCGACTCATCCAGATCATCCACCGTCGCATTCGACATAATACGCCTCGACTCCGCTAAGTTGAGGCGGAGGCTAGTGGAAAAATGCGACGAATTGAAGTGCGCAAACGTCGGAAAACAGTGCGCTATCGATTAGCGAATGCTGAATTCCCATCGAATTTTAGCGGGCCGGGACCGGGCGGTTGACGACTTCAACAAGCGCCTTCTGGATCAGTTCGTTACCGGCAATCACGTTGCGGCTTTCGAACATGTTGGTCGTGCCCTTCATGTCCGACACGAACCCGCCTGCTTCGCGGATCAGCACGAAACCGGCCGCCACGTCCCAGGGAGAAAGATCGGTTTCCCAAAAACCGTCGAGACGGCCTGCAGCCACATAGGCAAGATCGAGTGCCGCAGCCCCCATCCGGCGAACGCCGGCCACTTCGCCCATCACATGGCGCAGCTCGACGAGGAACTTGCCGTGATTGCCGCGACCGAGATGCGGCACGCCGCAACCGACGACACAGTCCGACAGCACGCGGCGGGCAGCCACGCGGATACGACGGTCGTTGAGGAACGCGCCACCGCCCTTTTCGGCGGTGTAGAGTTCATCGGTTGCCGGATTGAAGATCACGCCGGCAACGATCTCGTCATTGCGCTCCAGCGCAATCGAGACGGCGAACTGCGGAATGCCGTGCAGGAAGTTGGTCGTGCCGTCGAGCGGATCGACGATCCAGCGATGCGCGCCGTCGGTGCCCTTTTCCTCGCCGCCTTCTTCACCAAGGAAGCCATAGGTGGGGCGCGCCTTCAGCAGCTCGTCGCGAACGATCTTTTCAGCCTTCAGGTCCGCCTGGGATACGAAGTCGCTCGGCCCCTTGACGGAAACCTGCAGGTTCTGCACCTCACCGAAATCTCTGGTAAGCGATTTTCCTGCCTTCAAGGCAGCCTGCACCATGACATTGAGAAGTGCTGAACGGGCCATTTTCGGAATCCTTGAGCCCCGAAACCGGCTGACCGGGAGAGCGGGCTAGACTGATTTTATTGATTGGGCGGCTTCAAGACCACAGATTGTCGGTAAATTCAAGTCGTCAGGCCAACAGCTGGTGTTGTCATTCGCCGCACGGCCTGCGAAAGGAGAGAAAACTTATCCAGGAGACCATCATGTTGCGCATGCCCATTCCGTTTTTCATCAGTGTCGGCATGCTTATCACCATGACCTTTCTGTCTGTCGGCCTGTGGGCGGCGCTGCCGCCCGAAACCATGCTGCCGACCCATTTTGACCTGGCCGGCAACGCCAACAGTTTCGCCCATCCGGCGATGGCACTCTTCCTCCTGCCGGCAGCGATGCTGTTCGCCATCTGCGTTTTCGTCATCTCGCCGATGATCAAGCCGAAGGCACTCGACAGGCCTGGCCTCTACGCCGCCATCTGGCTGTTCGTCGTACTGGCCATGGCGCTTGGCCACGGCCTGATCATCCGCCAGGCGCTTTTCGCCCTCCAGCCCGCCTGACGCAGGCCTCAGTTCCGCCGGAACCTGTTGGCGGCGGCGATCGCCTGTTTCTGCTGGTCGTCGTTGATGCCGAGATAGAAGTCCTCAAGTCCGGCATCCTGCAGGCCTGCCCGCCGTGAAAGCACATACCACTTGGCTGCCTCGACCGGGTCGGGTCGCGTGCCGAGCGCATTGATATAGAGATAGGCGAGTTTGTTCTGTGCCACGACATTGCCGCGCAGGGCGGCAATCCTCAACCACTCGAAACCCTTGTCGTAATCGCGATCGCCGCCGACCCCGTTGACATACCAGATCCCCATATCGAGCTGAGCCGTGTCGTAACCGGCTTTGGCAGCGCGCTGGAGCCATTCCCGCGCCCGCGCCCGCTTTTGCGGTGAGACCGTCTTGAGGGTATTATAAAGCTGGGCAACGGCATATTGCGCATCGGCGACGCCCTGCAAGGCAGACTTCTCGTAGAATGGCAAAGCCAGTTCCAGGCCCCTGTCACCGGGATTTTCGGAGATCAGGATCTGGCCCCAATTGAACTGGGCTGCCGAATTTCCCGCCTCGGCAGCGCGGCGCATGTAATCATCGGCCTTTTTCTTGTCCACCGGCACGTCGCGGCCCCGCATCAGCAGAAGCGCGTATTCGAACATCGCCGCGGGATCGCCCCGCTCGGCTGCCTGCCCGTACCAGAAGGCCGCCGATCTGGCATCGCGTCCGATGCCGAGCCCCTTAGTCATCATTTCTGCGACAAGCGTCTGGGCGGAAGCATCCCCCTTCTGGGCCCGTTCGAGCGCCATTGCCAGCGCCGTCACATAAAGTCCGCGCTGGTAGGCGCCATAGGCATCATCGACCGGACCGTTATATGCCTTCTCCGGCGGCAGCGGCGGCAATGTCGCGTCCATGCGCTGGTAGAGCTCGACGCCACCGGAAGGCACGATCCCGTCCGGCTGTTCCTTCTGTTCCATCTTGCCCGCCCCCGGTTCGAGGGGACGCGTCACGACGCGGCTGGACTGGGCATAAGCCGGCGCCCCCGCGGCAACGACGCCGGCGGCAAGAATTGAGAAGATTGCGGCGATCGTCAGCGGTCGTGACGAAGGAATCGGGGTCGATGGCATGCGAACCATCAATCCCCAAACCGTGGCGCTTTTTCGTCCAGCAGAAGGTTGACGCTCGCGACCACCGCAGCGGCGCCTTCGGCGGCGTCGAAGACCGCAGCGCGGAGCGCAACGAATTCGGCACCGCTCTCGGCAGCAACAACCACCGATTCGGCATCATTGCCGCCCATCACGATACAGGGGATTTCAATCATCGATGCCCACCATTCGGCCAGCGCCACATTCTTGGGATGTGCTTCCGGCTTGATGTCACCGTCGAATCGGCCGAAGAAAATATAATCTGGGCGAACCTCGCCGATTTCGAGGGCCGCATGCCGTTCCGCCGCACCGCCGGCACCGACGATCAGCTTCGGCGAGAATTTCTCGATAGCCTCGCTCAATTCCTCGGTCGAGCCAGACAGATGAAGTCCATCCGCCTTGACGCGGCCGGCAACCCGGCTGTCGCCGGCAATGATTGCGGCGGCACCGGCCTCCTGGATGATCGACACCAGAGCTTCGGCCCGCTTCTGGAACGCCTGATCGTCGAGCGCATATTGCGGCAGGATCACGGAGGCGACGTCGCCGCCCGAAAGCGCCTCGCCAAGAAGCTTCGCCTGGTGGTCGGCATCGGCCTCATCCGGGACGATCAATACGAGGCGGCAGCGGTTTTCCGGTTCTGTCATGTTCTTTCCGATCATTTCCACCGTCTGGCGGTGCAGTACCGCATGGCACTTATCCGCTCTGGTTTTCTTGCGCCAATTCGATAAACCGGACGGATTGAAGGATCAACCACCTCCCGCGACGCTCACCGATGATAGACCTCCCCAGCCTTTCATTCTTTGCGGCCGCCGTTCCAGCCGTCATGCTGGTCGGCCTGTCGAAAGGCGGCATTGGCGGAGCGATCGGATTGCTCGGCGTACCATTGATGTCGATCGCCGTCGATCCGGTACAGGCGGCCGCGATCTTTCTGCCGATCCTCATTCTCATGGATATCGTCGCGCTCTGGTCCTGGCGCAAATATAACGAACCGAAGACATTGCTGATGATACTGCCGGGCGGCGTCATCGGCATAGCACTCGGCTGGGCGACTTCGGCCTATGTCTCAGACAACGCGTTGCGGCTGGTGATCGCCTCCGCCACCATTCTCTTCACGGTCCGCTATTTCTGGCAGGTCTACGGCCGGCGGGGCGCGATCACTGCGCCGCTTCCCCACCGGCCGGTGGCCGCAACGTTCTGGGGTGCATTGTCGGGTTATGCGAGCTTTGTTGCCCATGCGGGAGGCCCGCCATTCCAGATCTATGTCCTGCCGATGCAGCTCGATCCGAGAAAATATACGGGTGCCAGCATCCGTTTCTTCGCCATCGTCAACGCGGTGAAGGTGATCCCCTACTTTTTTCTCGGCGCGCTCGATGCAAAGAACATGACATTGTCGGCAACGCTGCTGCCTGTTGCGCTCGTCTCCACCATGCTGGGTGCCGCCATCGTCAAGCACCTCAAGGCGGAAACCTTCTATCCCATGACCTACGGATTGGCTTTTCTCGCCGGCCTCAAGCTGCTCTGGGATGGGCTCCCGTTTTGACCATCAGCAGGCCCAAGGGTGGAAATCTCGGTCCGTGAAATAGGCCCTGAAACGATTCTGGCCGTGGCCCACATGAACCACGACCAGAAAAGGTTGGATTTTTGGGCCGCCCTTGGATCTCTTCCAAAACACTGAGATCGGCGGCAGGCTCTATTAGCTGTGCTAGTGGCGCGTCGTCACCTTAAGCCGCTGCATCTGGTCTTTGATACGCAGCTTGCGGCGCTTCAGGTCCGCTATTTCCTGGTCGTCGGAAGAGGGAGACGAAAGAATCGTCTGGAGCTCTTCCTCAAGAGCGCCGTGCTTCTTTTCAAGCGATGCTATATGAGCCTGGATGGTCATGTGGCATGTCCTTCCTTATTGCCTGCTCCGGCCGTCCCATCGGCCAAAGCTTCAGGTTTACGAAGGAAGTGTGACACGATCCGAACCGTTTGTCGAAGGAGATTTCGTGGTTTCAAAGTGGCAAATTCATGACTTGAGCTAACTTCCAGTTAACGCGGTTTGGTGATAGGAGCTTGCGGATTAAGCCGGGCCGGGTCACAAGCCCGGATCGATATGGGGACTTGAAGACATGGCTGATCAGGAACAGGCGGATGTCCGGCTGGCGCTGGCAAAGTTCCGGCAGGAGCACGAGGATTACGACGCCGCGATCAACGCCATGATAAAGGTCGGCTGCGATGCGTTGCGCGTACAGCGCATGAAAAAGAAGAAGCTGGCCATCAAGGACAAGATGACCCAGCTCGAAGACCAGATCCTTCCCGACATCATCGCTTAGGAACGTCACCATGGCCGAGACACCGCCCGTCGCCATCATCATGGGTAGCCAGTCCGACTGGGAGACCATGAAGAACGCTGCCGAAACCCTCGATGCCCTCGAAATCGACTACGAGGCGCGCATCATTTCAGCACATCGGACGCCCGAACGACTGTTCAATTTCGCCAAGAGCGCACGCGATGCAGGTTTTCAGGTCATCATCGCCGGTGCCGGCGGGGCCGCCCACCTGCCCGGCATGGCCGCCTCTATGACGCCGCTGCCGGTCTTTGGTGTTCCCGTCCAGTCCAAGGCCCTGTCCGGCCAGGACAGCCTCCTGTCGATCGTCCAGATGCCGGCCGGCATCCCGGTCGGCACGCTTGCGATCGGCCGGGCTGGCGCGGTCAACGCCGCATTGCTGGCCGCCGCCGTCCTGGCGCTCTCGGACGAAGACATCGCCTACCGGCTGGACGAATGGCGCGCTCGCCAGAGCGAAGCGGTCGCCGAATACCCCATGGATGAAGCATGAGCATGCAGACGATCGGCATTATCGGCGGCGGCCAGCTTGGCCGCATGCTGGCCATGGCGGCAGCCAGGCTGAACCTGCGCACCATCATTCTCGAGCCGCAGGTCGATTGCCCGGCAGCCCAGGTCGCCAATCAGCAGATTACTGCGGCCTATGACGATCCCGCAGCACTCGCCGAACTGGCAAAGCTCTGCGACGTCGTCACCTATGAATTCGAGAACGTGCCGGTCTCCGCTGCCGAAACGCTCGAGCGTTCCGTGCCCGTCTACCCGCCGTCGAAGGCGCTGGAAGTCGCCCAGGACCGTCTGGTCGAAAAGCGCTTCCTCAACGATTGCGGCATCGAGACGGCCCGTTTCCACGCCGTCGACAGCCAGCAGGATCTGGAAACAGCACTTGCCGATTTCGGCGGCAAGGGCGTGCTGAAAACCCGCCGCCTCGGTTACGACGGCAAAGGACAGCATGTCTTCCGTTCGACCGGCGATTCGCCCGCAGGCATCTATGAGGCACTTGGCTCGGTTCCGCTGATTCTCGAAAGCTTCGTCCCCTTCGAGCGCGAGATGTCGATCATCGCCGCACGCGCCAAAGACGGCACGATCCGCTGCTACGATCCGGCGGAAAACATCCACCGCAACGGCATCCTGCACACATCCACCCTGCCCGCCAGCATTTCGGACCAGGCTGCGGCAACAGCCCTTGAGGCCGCCGAGAAGTTGCTTGCGGCGCTGGATTATGTCGGCGTCATCGGCATGGAATTCTTCGCCATGGCCGACGGCACGCTGATCGCCAACGAGATCGCCCCGCGCGTCCATAATTCCGGCCACTGGACGGAGGCTGCCTGCGTTGTCTCGCAATTCGAGCAGCATATGCGTGCGGTCGCCGGTTTCACACTCGGTGATCCGAACCGCCATTCCGACTGCGTGATGACCAACCTGATCGGTGACGACATTCTGGCGCTACCGGATTGGCTCGCCAGAAAGGACGTGCTCGTCCACCTCTACGGCAAGGCCGAAGCCCGTCCGGGCCGCAAAATGGGGCATGTCACCGAATTGAAGGGCCGTAAAACATCGTCATAAGGTTGACACGCAAGACGCCTCGGGTTATCTGCACCCCAACCTGAGGCGCGCCCCTTATCTCCTGACTAGGCGGCGCGCTTTCGATTGTTAGAGACAAGCGGCTCTATGAGCCCACAGACTGCTGGACCAGTACAATGAAGATCAAGAACTCGCTTAAGGCGCTGAAGGCTCGTCACCGCGATAACCGTCTGGTTCGCCGCAAGGGCCGCATTTACATCATCAACAAGCAGAACCCCCGCTTCAAGGCCCGCCAGGGCTGATTTGGAGCGCCGGCATTCGTCGGCGATCAAATTGTCGATAGCGCGACAATTCTGCTTTGACCTTTGGCGCATCCGGATTAGCTTATCCGGATGCGCTATTTGCTTTTAAGCACTCCGATTCTGATCCTGGCCGCCTTGGTTTCGGCAGCCTACGCACAGGCACCGCAGGACGCGCCGGCCGCGGCCCCGCAAGCATCGGCGACAGTGCCGACTGCCACAACCAATCCGACCACAAAGCCGATCGATGCGCTCTTCGACGCCCTGAAGCGCGAGCGCAACCCGGAAAAGGCCCGCGGCATCGCCAACCAGATCATTGCCGACATCAACGATTCGGACAGCGCGACGGTCAATTTGCTGATGCAATGGTCTGCCGATGCGATCAAGAAGAAGAACACCGCGGCGGCGCTCGATTTCCTCGATCGCGTGACACTGATCGATCCCGCCTATACCGAGGGCTGGAACAGACGCGCTACGCTGCATTACACGATGGGTGATACCCGCAAATCGATGGCCGACATTGCCGAGGTTCTGAAGCGCGAGCCCCGTCACTTCGGGGCGCTTGCCGGGATGGCGGGCATCCTGACGGAAGCCGGAGACGATCAGCTGGCGCTGAAGGCCTGGGAGCGATATCTGGAGGTCTATCCCGCCGATCGGGATGCACAGGAGGCGGTGAACAAGCTGTCCGAGAAGATCGCCGGCAGCCGCACTTGAGCTATTCCGCGGCCCTCCCTGCATGATCCCCGCACTGGCCTTTCTTGCAATCCTTGCAGCCGTTTTCGGTTTCACCGCGTGGCAGTCGGCACGGATCGAGCGGCGCTTTCCCAACCACGGCGAACTGACTGATATCGGCGGATACCGGATCAATGCGCTGCACCTGCCCGGACCGCCTTCACCGACACTCCCTCCGATCGTCTTCATCCATGGCGCCAGCGGTAACCTCCGCGACCAGGAAACAGCGTTCCGTAGCGCACTGGAAGGCCGCGCCGAACTTCTCTTCATCGACCGTCCCGGCCACGGTTATTCCGAGCGTGGCGGCCCGGAAAACGACTTTCCGGATGGACAGGCGGCGGCGATCGCAAGGCTGATGGAAATCAGGGGTATCGACCGCGCCATCATTGTCGGCCATTCCCTCGGCGGCGCGATTGCTGCAAGTTTTGCGGTCTTTCATCCGGAAAAGACCGCCGGCCTGCTGTTTCTGGCACCCGCAACCCATCCATGGCCAGGCGGCGTCGACTGGTACTATAATGTCGCGTCCACGCCCTATCTCGGCTGGTGGTTCACGCGCAGCTTGAGCCTGCCTGTTGGACTGGTTCTTATGAACGGCGCAACGAATGCCGTGTTCAGCCCCAACCAGCGCCGTGACCGGTATGTCCAGCAGGGCGCACCGGCACTGGTGCTGCGCCCGGACAACTTCCGCAACAATGCGGTCGACGTCGCCAGCCTCAACTCCTATGTTACCCGGATCGCCCCGCGCTATCGGGAAATCACCGCACCGACGGTCATCATCACCGGCGATAGCGACCCGATCGTTCTGCAGGAAATCCACTCGCAGGGGCTGGCCAGCGAGATAACAGGCTCGGAACTGGTGATGGTCCACCATCTCGGACACAAGCCGGACTACGTCGTCACCGACGTCGTCATAGCCGCCATCGAAAAGCTGTCCGGGCAGGATCGCGACCTGCAGTCCCTGGCCAGAAAGGCGGAAACCCGACTCACCCGCGCCGGCGTCCAGAACCCGCAGACGATCGGCATGGCCATCGATAACAACTGAACAGAGATCACCTCAAATCGGCGGCAGCCGGCGTTTTACCGATGTACCCTTGATGACCGCGGTACTTGTCACCGCATGCTCCGAAAGCTTTTCAAGCACATCGTCCATTTCCTCGATGGAGTGAACGACGAGACGGGCGAGAAACGGATCGTCGCCGGTTATCTTGTCGCATTCGATAAACTGCGGAGTGTCCTGGATAATCCGTTCGACGAGATGCAGCTTTCCCGGCAGCGGCCGGATGCGAACCATAGCCCGGATCTGATAACCGAGCGCGCGGCTACCAACCTCAAGCGTGAAGTTGCGGATAATACCATCTGCGATGAGCCGTTTGACGCGCTCGGCCACGCTTGGTGCCGACAGACCAACGGCCCGCGCCAGTTCCGACATGGGCAGACGCGCATCGTCATCGAGCAGCGTCAGCAGTCGTGCATCGACTGGATCCAACACCGCTTTTTCAGATCGAAGGGAATTACCTTTATCTACCTTCTTCATGTGGGGAAGAATGGCATAGCTGCCTGTGTTCATCCATAGAAATTACCGGCATCACCTTTCACATTACCTCCTCGTTTATTGGAGGTCTGTTTCCATGCTGATCGGCATTCTGGCGGGGCTTGTCACCTGTGCGCTTTGGGGCCTCACCTTCGTGGCACCCAAGGCGGTCGAACCATTCAGCACCATCGACCTCACGATTGCCCGCTACGGAATATTCGGCGCCGCGAGCCTCATCCTGATGCTGGATCAACGCTTTCGGCCGACCGGTTTCCCCAAGCGTCGCATCGCGCTCGGCCTGATGCTTGGCGGCCTTGGTTATGTCGGTTATTTTGTCTGCGCGGCCTATGCGGTGAAGCTGGCGGGGCCGGCCCTGCCGCCGATGATCATCGGCACGATGCCGCTGGTTACCGCGCTGATCGCCAACCGTGGCGAGAATGCCGCGCAATGGCGGATGCTGGCACTGCCGATGACATTGATCCTGGGCGGGCTGCTGTTGGTCAATGCCGAGGCCCTCGCCTCGTGCTCCACCGGCGGGCGATGGGATATTCCGGCAGGCGTTGTCGCCGCCATTCTGGCACTGGTAATCTGGGTCGCCTACGGGCTGGCGAATGCCCGTGTGATGCGGGGGGCCGATGCCCCGGACAGTCTCCGCTGGACAGGCCTGCAGGGCATTGGCGCAGCGTTTGGCGGCTTCTGCCTCCTGCCGCTTGCAAGCTTCGGCGAGACATCGCAGGGGACCGGAAGGTTTCTGGCCTGGGCACTCGTCATGGGGCTTGCCGGGTCATGGCTGGCCACATGGTTATGGGCCATCGCCTCACGCCGCCTGCCTTTGGCGCTTGCGGCGCAATTGATTGTCGCCGAGACGGTCTTCGGCCTGTTCTATGGCTTCCTCTATGACAGCCGATGGCCAGCCGTAGCGGAATGGTGCGGCTGCGCCCTGCAGATAGTCGGCGTCGGGCTCGGCATCAGGGCGTTCGTCGTGAACACCCCGACGGCAGGCCGTCACCAACGGCCACCTCATCCTGGGACGTAGAGGGCGGCTGGTTATAACTTCGGCGACTCCGGCCCGGCATGCCTGTAGACCAGATCATTCGGGTCATGCCGTTGCGCGGTTCCATCCGGCACGGCACCCAGCCGTTCAGCCAGGCGGCGGGAACTGCAATTGTCCCGGTGGATATAACTCACCAGCATCTTCAAACCCGCAACCTCAAATGCCCAGGTCTTCAGCGCCGCTGCCGCCTCCAGGGCATATCCCTTGCCCTCGAAACCGGCATAGAGCAGCCAACCCAATTCGTGCTCTGGAAAAAGCGGACCGGCATTGATACAGACCTGCCCGACGCAGGTTCCGCTTGTCAGCTCATCCACCATCAGCGAACCGTGCCCCATCAGCGGCCATTGCGCTACATCATGACAGAACAGCCCCCAGGCAGCAGCCTCGCCATAGGGACCCCCCATATGCACGGCCCGATCCGAGGCCATGAATGCGGCATAAGTCGGCCAGTCGCCGATGTGTGGAGAGCGCAGGCGAAGGCGTGCCGTTTCGATCACCGGCATGATTGCAGGGGAAAAATCGTTTGCCGACATCTTGCTTCTCCAAAGCAAAACGGCCGGATTGCTCCGGCCGTTCGCGATATTTTAGTGATCAGAGATCAGGTACCGGATACGCCGTCAGCGCCGATATAGGCGATGCGCAGCATGTTGGTGGAGCCCGGCGTACCGAGCGGCACACCGGCCGAGATGATGATCCGGTCGCCCGGCTTGCCCAACTCCTCGCGTGCGGTGATGCGGCAGGCGCGGTTCACCATGTCGTCGAGATCGGTTGCGTCATGGGTGACGACGCAGTGCAGGCCCCAGCAGACAGCAAGCCGGCGAGCCGTCTTGACATTGGGGGACAGCGCCAGGATCGGCACATTTGGACGCTCACGCGAGGCGCGCAGGCCGGTCGTGCCCGACGAGGTATAGGTCACGATCGCGGCAAGCTTCAGCGTTTCGGCAATCTGGCGGGCTGCGAGCGAAATCGCGTCCGCACCGGTTGCTTCCGGCGTGGCGCGCTGCGCGTAGATGATGCTGGGGTAAAGCGGGTCCTGCTCCACCTGATGTGCGATCGACGCCATCATCGATACCGATTCGACCGGATACTGGCCGGATGCGGACTCAGCGGACAGCATGATCGCATCGGCGCCTTCGAAGACGGCGATAGACACGTCGGAGACTTCGGCGCGGGTCGGAACCGGAGCGGTGATCATCGATTCCAGCATCTGGGTGGCAACCACGACCGGCTTGCCTGCACGGCGGCAGGCGCGGGTCAGCTGCTTCTGGATGCCGGGCACCATCTCGATCGGCATTTCCACGCCAAGGTCGCCACGGGCCACCATCACGGCATCGGAAAGCTCGATGATTTCGTCGATACGCTCAAGCGCCTGCGGCTTTTCGATCTTCGACATGATGCCGACGCGACCGCGCGCGATCTTGCGCACTTCCGCCAGATCTTCCGGGCGCTGCACGAAGGACAGCGCGACCCAGTCGGCATCTTCCGTTGCGAGAACCGCGTCGAGATCGGCGCGGTCCTTGTCGGTCAGGACGCCGGCAGTGAGCAGGGTATCGGGCAGGCTGACGCCCTTGCGGTCGGAAATGCTGGTACCGGCAACAACGGTGCAGACGATCCTCTTGCCATCGGATTCCACAGCCTTCAGCGCCAGCTTGCCGTCGTCGATCAACAGACGGTCGCCGGCCTTGACGGCTTCGAGGATTTCCGGATGCGGAAGATAGACGCGGTTTTCGTCACCCGGCGCTTCGTTATTGTCGAGCGTGAATGTCTGGCCCGGCGTCAGGGTCACTTTCGTGTTGGCGAACTTGCCAACCCGAAGCTTCGGCCCCTGCAGGTCACAGAGAATACCGATCGGTCTGCCGGACTTTTTCTCAACAGAGCGGATGCGCTCGATCAACGTGCGCATCATATCATGGCTTGCATGGCTCATGTTGATGCGGAACAGGTCTGCCCCGGCCTCGTGCAGCTTCTGGATCATCTCCTCTTCGGAGGAAGCCGGACCGAGCGTGGCAAGGATCTTTACTTTGCGGTTACGCCTCATCAATTTTGGCCTTCTTGCGTACCGGGCGTGTCCGAAAGCTGGACCATCCAGCTTCCCTGACGACCCGTATCATACTCTTTGAAACCCATGCGCTGGTAGCTACGGGCGAAACAATCATTGACGCCGACGATTTTAAATTCGTTCTCGGCGACGCACATATTGATATTGCCGGTCCACCGCCCTCCACGGGCAGAGTCCTCGGCATAAAGATAATAATAACGTGACTTCAGTTCCCCTTCGATCAGCGTCGCGCAGGTGGAGGCAGGAACCTGCCACCATCCTTCGGTATTCCAACCATCCTGGGCACGATAACCGATGGCCACGCCGACGAGATTCTGCGTGCCATTACAGACGCGGAAATCGGCATGGGCCGGAGAAGCCATGAGAAGCGGGCCGCCAGCACATAAAGCAAAAGCACCCGCCGGAACGGAAAGCAGCGAACGGAGATAAATTTTAATGGATTTTATCGGCACGGTTTCCGTCAGGACTCCATGGTTATCGTGGAGGCACTTTCTCGCGCGCAACGGGCAGAAAGTCAACGAAGCTGTAGTTGATTGCGGCGCCCTGCCGCTACGCCTGCTCGAAATAGTTCTATATCCTTGTCCGGCCTTGCTTATTGCCAGTTCCCAGCGTCTTATCTTGCACCGGACCATCCACCTTACGATCACCAAAGTCACAAAATAATCGTTTGAAATGAACTTAAGCATGCAGGAATTCCAACCTTTCGAGATCATAGAAGGCGACTATGACAAAGGCATGGTGCTCGTCGCAGACCACGCGATGAACCGCCTTCCGCCCCGATATGGCAGCCTTGGGCTCGCCGACAGTGCCTTCCTCCGCCACATCGCCTTCGACATCGGCGTCGAAGGCCTCACACGAAGATTGGCGGCCATGCTTGGCGTTCCAGCCGTGCTCGGCTGCTTCTCGCGCCTGCTGATCGATCCGAACCGCGGTGAGGACGACCCGACGCTGGTCATGAAGATCTCAGACGGTGCGATCATTCCCGGCAATCACCCGATCACCGATGAGGAATGGCAGTTCCGGCTGGACACTTACCACCGCCCCTATCACAAGGCCGTGGAACGGACGATAGCAGAGACGGCGGCAGCCTCCGGCAAAGCGCCGCTTGTCCTCTCGCTGCATTCATTCACGCCCTTCTGGAAAGATTTTGCCCGCCCCTGGCATGCAGCCGTCCTGTGGGACAGCGACGACCGGGCAGTGATACCCTTCCTCTCAATGCTACGGGAGCCTGGCGATATCGTTGTCGGCGACAACGAGCCCTATGACGGCGCCTTGAAGGGCGACACGATGTATCGCCATTGCATGCTGCCGGGCATTCCCCATGCCCTTCTCGAGGTCCGCCAGGACCTGATCGGCGACGACGCGGGCATGGATGAATGGGCACAAAGACTGGCACCGATCTTCACCTCGCTGAGTGCCGACCCCACATTGCACGACTATAGGATATTTCCATCGCGAACCGGCCCTTATCCGGCAGGTTCGCAATGAACGGGAAAGGCACCCATGACCGAGCTCACCAAACAGCAGCAGATGGAATTCGAGGCCGCCGCTTTCCGCCGCCTTGTCGGGCATCTGCGCGAACGCAGCGACGTGCAGAATATCGACATGATGAATCTCGCAGGCTTCTGCCGCAACTGCCTGTCGAACTGGTACCGGGACGCAGCGGTCGACGCCGGAATCGACCTGTCCAAGGATGCCTCGCGCGAAATCGTCTACGGCATGTCTTATGAGGACTGGAAGGAGCTTCACCAGAAGGAGGCGACCGACACTCAAAAAACCGCATTCGAGACGAACAAGCCTGCCCATCAATGATGCAGGCCTGAAATGGCAACGGTGATTGATTGGGCTTGACCTCAGGCCCGCTTTTCGGCACTTGACCAGCACTCAGAGCAAGTCCAGCAAAAGTGGAAACCGGTTTTGCGTCCGGATTTGCGATAGACAGGAAATGGAGCTGTTTCGCGTTTCGAAGAAAGGCGGAAATGCTCTAAGAGACAATTTTCATCATCAGGAGACACCGATGTCTGATGCTCATGGCGTCGCCCGCGACCAACTCCGCGCTTTTATCGAGCGCATTGAACGACTTGAAGAAGAGAAAAAGACGATCGCCGACGACATCAAGGATGTCTATGGCGAAGCCAAGTCGATGGGTTACGACACCAAGATCATGAAGAAGGTCATCGCCCTTCGCAAAAAGGACGACCAGGAGCGCATGGAAGAGGATCTGATCCTCGACACCTATCTCAGCGCGCTCGGCATGATCCCGAGTGATTCGACGGACGACGAAGAAGCCGCAGCCTGATCTGCTTATCAAAGCCCGCCCCTTGAGGCGGGCTTTTTTGTTTCGCCCGCTGTGAGACTTGCGCAGCAAGCCTGCCGACAATCGCTCCACATGCCGCGTTCCGCGAGTTTTTCATGGCAGACCACGATGTTATCGTCATTGGTGCAGGTTTTACTGGTCTTACGGCATCACTCGCGCTGCTGGAGGCCGGATGCGACGTGATCACCATCGAGGCCCGCAACCGGGTCGGCGGACGGGTCGAATCTGAATATTTGCCCGATGGCACACGGGTGGATACCGGCGGCCAGTTTCTCTGCCGGGACATGACCAACCTGATGCAGACCGCACGGCAGCATGGAGCACGCACGGTCTTTTCCCACATAGAGGGCAATCAGGCCTACCGTCCGGTTGTCCCGACGGCAACGGGAGACGCAATCTGGGACGGCGTGGACCGGTTGCGCCAAAAGATGCTGTCACTCGACATGGCCGAGCCTTCCCTTGCCCGCCTGACCGTTGGTCAGTGGATAGACCGGCAGACGGACGTTGCCCCCGAAATAACCGGTTCCTTCCGCCGCCTGGTCAAGGGTCTCTGGTGTCGCGCGCCGGAAGATGTGTCGCTTGCCTATCTGGTATCGAACGACCGTCGCATCACCAACGTCTACCCGGAACTCGAAATGTTCCTGGGCGACACGATGCACGCTTTGGCCGAGACGCTGGCTATAGGCCTCGGCGACCGCCTGCGGTTATCTCAACCCGCCACATCCATCACCATCATGCAGGATGCCGTCGAGGTCGACATCGATGGCAGGGCTCGCACCGCAAGGCAGGTTGTGCTTGCCGTGCCGCCGGTGATGGCCCGGCGGATCGAGATATCACCGGCCATTCCAGACCGGCTCTCGAAAGCACTGGCGGCCTGGGAACCCGGCTGCGCCATAAAGCTGTTGATCGGCTACGCAAGCCCATTTTGGCGACAGAAAGGGCTGAGCGGCTCCGTGATGTGGAGCGATCCGCAGGGAATGTATGCCTTCGACACCAGCCATGACGCCTATTCGGGCATCGTCGTTTTCCTCGGAGGCCCGCTCGCATCCGACTGGCATCACAGGCCGCAGGCCGACCTTGCGGCCTTCGTCACCGGCGAATTATCTGCGGCACTGGGCGAGGAAGCAAAACGCCCGACATCGATCTGCATACGCGACTGGGTCAACGATGCCTGGAGCGATGGGGCCTATAGCGACGTCATCACCGATCTCGATGCCACCGATGCCGAGGCCGTTCTTCTCGAAGGCCTGCCGCGCCTGCGCTTTGCCTGTTCGGAACTGTCGCCGTCATTTCCCGGTTATGTCGAAGGCGCCATTGTCGCCGGCCGGCAGGCAGCCGCATCGGTGCTGGCAGCACTGCGCCGGCAGTCATAAACCACGGATTTACTGGAGATGACGCTTAGTTCGACCCGCTGAAACGGCTTGGATCGATCTTCACCGTGTCGGATACCGGACGGAAACCGTCACTGGCATAGGCAGCGGAATATTCGCCGTTCAGCGTCCGGGTCACGACCCGCGGTGCCTTCATCGAAACCACATCGCCGGACCTCTTGTTATCCAGCGCCCATCGTTCCAGCGAATCCTTCGTCAGGTTGCCCGAGGCCGGAGCCATTGCCGGTTTAGTCGAGCGGCCACCCTTGGTCGGAACGGCAGCCGCCGCCGCGGCAACCCATTTCGGTGTATCGAAGACATCACCGAACTGTTTGGAACCCGCCGATCCCTGAATGACCTTCTGCGGCAGGGACGCCACTTCCATCGGCTTGCGCGCCGGAGCGGCAACGGGAACGGGCTGAGCGACCTGCGCCGTATTGGCGACCGGGCGCACGCTTGCCGCAGCGACAGCCGGCTTGCGCTGCTCGGTGTCTACGCTGCTTGAGAGAGCAGCCACGAGTTCCGGCGTCAGCGCCTGTTCCTGCGGCCGTTCGATCGGCGCGGCAACCAATGCCGCCATCTGCGGGGCAGCAGGGCGATGAGCAGGAAGCGGCACCGAAGCCATCTGCTCCAGAGAGCTCGGAACGGCGCCAAGCGACGCCATCATCGTCGACGTATCCGCATCCGCCTTGAGGCCACGAGCGCCAAGCAAAGTCGGAACCGGAACGGTATATTTCGACAGATCGGCGAATTCGGTGCCCTTCTGCTGCGCGGCCTCGGCTGCGGCCGCCTGAAGGGCGAGCGCCTCTTGAGCCGGGTTACGCTGCTGCGAGTAGAGCGCCGTGGCGAGTGCCCCCGGACCATCCTGGCGGAAGGCGGGGCGCGATGCCGGAACTGGCGCCGTGATGTTCTGTGGCTGCTGCGGCTCGACGGCTGCAACCATGACCGGTGCGGCCGGTGCTGCGGCGGGAGCCTCATCCTCGGCATCGGCCGGCCTTGCGGCGGAGCCGGACGACCGCGAAGCAATGACCGGTGCATCGCTTTCGCTATTGTCTTCCGCCTCGTCAGCGCCACCGCCGCCAAACAGCGTCGCAAGGAAACCGCGACGCTTGCGCTCGGCTGGCACACCACCTGCCGTCGAGGCAATCTGGATCGAGTCGGAACCAACGCGTTTCTTGTAATCAGCCAAAGCCTGCTCGTAGCCCGGCAACGGCTGTCCGTCAGCCGGCAGATGCAGCGTATTGCCCTTCGGGAAGATCTTCACCAGTTCGTCACGGCTCATCCGCGGCCAGGCACGCACGCCGCCGACATCGAGATGCACAAAGGGCGAACCGGATGTCGGATAAAAGCCGACGCCGCCGACCTGCATCTGCATAGCAAGCGCTCTGAGCGTCGCAAGCTTCACCCCGGGGATATAGAAGTCCATCGCCTTGCCGAGCATATGCTGGCTGTTCTTGGCGACACCGGTATAGCGCGTACGGGTGCGCAGCATGTTATTGGTGCCGGGAGAACGGTAGGCCGAAACCACGTGGATATAGTCCGTCGCGCCGCTGCGCCGGTAGACTTCCCAGACCAGATCGAAAAGCCGCGGGTCCATCTTCGTCGGCTCGTTCTTGCGCCAGTCGCGCAGGAACTGGTTGATCTGCGCCAGCCCCTTCGGGTCGAATCGGCCATTGCGCTTGAAGGTGATGACGGCCTTTTCGCCGGTATGGATGAAATAAAGCTTGAGGCTACGGTCCTCGGCGGCAGCTTCGGCCACGCAAGCAGACCATGCGAATGCCGCAACGACTGCAACCGCCACGCCCGTGGAGACGCGCTTGGCCAGCGATTGAAAGGCCTTGGCGACGAATGCGCGAACGCTCGTGTCCAAGGGCACTTCTTTTGCATTCAGTTCAGGCAAAGCGATCCCCGTCTGGCAGACAACGTCCCTCGTCGTCTCAATGACTGACAATTGCGGTCACACGATGGCAAATTTGCCACACATGTACAAGCATCTCTCCTATAGTCAATGATGTGCTAAAGAGAGATTGACAGAAATTGCCATGCTTTGCTTGCCTGAAAATTAACTCTCTCTAATCGAGGGACCGTAAAGCCTCCGTTGACCGGTGTCTCAGGCGGCTTCCTTGAGCGGATCGTCGGGATCGATTCCATAATCCTTGAGCTTGCGGTAAAGCGTCGAACGGCCGATGCCGAGTTTCCGCGCCACCTGGCTCATCTGGCCGCGATAGAACTTCAGCGCGAAGCGGATCAGCTCTTCTTCGACATCGGCAAGCTTGCGCACTTCACCCGCATCATCGGTGCTGATGATGACATTGTCCGACGCCGGATAGGCGGCTGCCAGAAGCGCCCGGGGATCAGGCCGCATCGAACGCTGCGGCATCATCGGCTGGGGAAACCCCGGATCGACCGACAGCGGGCGAACCACCTGCGTGTCGAACGAAATTGCAGCACCTGTCCCGGTCGCCGCAAGCTCCGCGGTGCGGAATTCCGGCACCTGCGCGGCAATCTGCGGGAAATCGAGTTCGGTAAGCTCGTCACCTTCCGCCAGAACGATGGCCCGGAATATGGCGTTTTCCAGCTGCCTGATATTGCCCGGCCAGTCATAGGCGGTCAGCAGGGCCATGGCACCGGCGCTGACACTGAGATTGTGCGGCAGCTTCTGCTCGACCGAGAAACGCTCGGCAAACACCCGCACCAGATGCGGAACATCCTCCTTGCGGCGGCGCAGGGCGGGAATGGTGATCGGGAACACATTGAGGCGATAATAGAGATCCTCGCGGAAACGGCCGGCCCGAACCTCTTCGATCAGGTCCTTGTTGGTCGCCGAAATCAGCCGCACATTGACCTTGTGAACCCGGCCGGCACCGACGGTCTCGATCTCGCCCTGCTGCACGGCGCGCAGCAGCTTGACCTGCACTTCGAGCGGCAGGTCGCCGATTTCGTCAAGGAACAGCGTGCCGCCATCCGCTTCGACGAACTTTCCGGTGTGACGTTCGGTAGCACCGGTAAAGGCACCCTTCTCATGGCCGAACAGAATGCTCTCGACCAGATTGGCGGGAATTGCCCCACAGTTGACGGTGATGAAAGGTTTGCCGGCGCGGTCGCTGGACGACTGGATGGCCCGTGCGATCATTTCCTTGCCGACACCGGATTCGCCTTCCAGCACCACGGGGATATTGGAATGGGCAGCGCGCTGCGCCAGATCGATGACCCTCAGCATGTCCGGGCTGGCCGACACGATATCGTTGAAGCCGACAACGCCGGCACGGCGGCGTCCGACCTTCGACTTGCCTTCGCGATGATCGAGCTTGAGCGCATTGGCGATCGACGTCGCAATCCGTTCCGGCGAAACCGGCTTGACCACGAAGTCGAAAGCCCCTGCCCGCATCGCCTGGACGACGAAATCGATGCTGCCTTGACCGGTCTGGACGATGACCGGCGTATGAATGCCCATCTCCCGCAGCGCTGCAAGGAAGGTCAGACCATCCATTTCCGGCATCATCAGATCGAGCACGATGACATTGACGTCGCCGCTGGTGCGGCTGAGGAAGTCGAGCGCCACTTTGCCGTTTTCGGCAAGATGCGCGACATAGCCCTGTCGCTCCACGGCATTCTTCAAAAGGCGGCGCTGAATGGGATCGTCATCGACCACAAGGATATGAGCAGACATGCTTTAACTCCCGGCAACGTTCATCGTGCACCCTTTGCGGGCTCTTATGCTCAAGGTTGTGCCAGAAAGGCTTGAACATCCCCTTTTGAGAAAAGCTCACATTTTAACCGTCCGAACGGAAAACGGACGGGTGGCGACCGCGGGGGCGAAATGCTACCCCTCTGGCACCAAGTGAATGCCCATTTGAGTGGAAGGAAAGACCATGACCAAACGCATCGCGCAGCCCCGAACCGCCTTTGCCGCAGCGGCGACCGGCAGCGGCGCGGCCAAGGCGGCCAACGACCCTGCGCTCGGCCTTTTGCCGGTCTGGAAACTATCCGATCTCTACACATCCAGGGACGCACCCGCCTTTGCCGAAGATATGAAGAAATCGGAAACGGAAGCCCTCGCCTTCGAAAGCAAATGGAAGGGCAAGCTCGCGGAAGCTGCAACGAAGACGGGTACGGGCGGGATCGGCGAAGCGCTGAACGAATACGAAGCGCTGGACGACCTGCTTGGCAAGATCGGTTCCTTTGCCGGCCTCACCTATTTCTCCGACACGTCCGACCCGGCAAACGGCAAGTTTTTCGGTGACGCCCAGGCAAAGCTTACCGACATTTCCTCGCATCTGCTGTTCTTCGCACTGGAACTGAACCGCGTTGAAGATGCGGTGATGGACGCCTGCATGGATCGTGACCCGGCAGCCGGCCATTACCGCCCGTGGATCGTCGACCTTCGAAAGGACAAGCCCTATCAGCTCGACGACAAGCTGGAACAACTGTTCCTCGAAAAGTCGATGACCTCTTCTGCCGCATTCAACCGGTTGTTCGACGAGACCATGGCGGAACTGCGCTTCGATATCGACGGCGAGAAACAGCCCCTCGAAGTGACGCTCAACATGTTGCAGGAAGCCGATCCCGCTATCCGCGCCAAGGCCGCTGCGGCGCTGTCGAAGACCTTCGGCGAAAACCTGCGCGTCTTCACCCTGATCACCAACACGCTCGCCAAGGATCGGGACATTTCGGACCGCTGGCGTGGTTTCGACGACATCGCCGACAGCCGCCACTTGGCCAACCGCGTCGAGCGTGAGGTTGTCGACGCGCTTGCCGCAGCCGTCCAGGCGGCCTATCCGCGCCTCTCCCACCGCTATTACGCGATGAAGGCGAAATGGCTCGGTGTCGACCAACTGAACTACTGGGACCGCAACGCGCCACTTCCGGAATCGCCGAAAGCCGTCATTCCATGGGAGACGGCGAAGGATACCGTGCTCTCTGCCTATGGCGCCTTCGCCCCGGAAATGGCCGATATCGCCGGCCGTTTTTTCACCGAGGAGTGGATCGACGCACCGGCACGGCCGGGCAAGGCACCGGGCGCCTTTGCCCATCCGACAGTCCCGTCCGCTCACCCTTATGTTCTTGTTAACTACCTCGGCAAACCGCGCGACGTGATGACGCTCGCTCACGAACTTGGCCATGGCGTGCATCAGGTTCTCGCCGGCGGTCAGGGCGCCCTGATGTGCCAGACGCCATTGACATTGGCCGAAACCGCCTCCGTCTTCGGCGAAATGCTGACCTTCCGCGCGCTTCTGGAAAAGACGAAAGACAAGAGAGAGCGCAAGGCGATGCTCGCCCAGAAGGTCGAGGACATGATCAACACGGTCGTGCGCCAGATCGCCTTCTACCAGTTTGAACGCAAGGTCCACACGGCCCGCAAGGACGGCGAGCTGACATCCGAGCAGATCGGCGAATTGTGGCTGTCGGTCCAGGCCGAAAGCCTTGGCCCGGCAATCAGGATATCGGCAGGGTATGAGAGCTGGTGGACCTATATCCCCCACTTCATCCACTCACCCTTTTATGTCTACGCCTATGCCTTCGGCGACTGCCTGGTGAACTCGCTTTACGCCGTCTACCAGAATGCGGTTCCCAATTCCGGCATAGGAGGTTTTCAGGACAAGTATTTCGAACTCCTCAAGGCCGGCGGCACCAAGCACCATTCGGAACTCCTCAAACCCTTCGGCCTCGATGCCACCGATCCGACCTTCTGGTCGAAGGGACTGTCGATGATCGAGGGCCTGATCGACGAACTGGATGCGCTGGACAAGGAACTCGCCTGACAGCTTGAAAGCAATACGGCCGGGAAAGCCCGGCCGTATTGGATTGCAGATATCCCTCTTACCGCACCACCGGCTCCACAGTCAGGTCCCGGCCGATCGCAGCCACGACCCTGACACGCGAACCGACCGGCAGGTCCGGCCCCATCACCGACCACATCGTATCGTCGAGCTTGATTCTGCCCCGGCCTTCCTGGATCGGCTCGGAAAGTGTGGCCGTGCGGCCGACCAGGCTTTCGCCGCGACGGTTGAGCCATGGCTCGTCGCTCGTCGTGCGTTTGCCGTTGTAAAAACGGCGCCCCAGCACTGCAAACACGATCGACAGCACGGCAAACAGCAGAAGCTGCACATGCCAGCCCCAGAAGGCCTTATCCCATAACACCAGAGACAAGGCCCCGAGAACCACCGCTGCGGCACCGATCCAGACGAGGAAAACACCGGGAACCATGAGTTCCAGCGCCAGCAGTATCATGCCGACGATCCACCAGCTCCAGGGTCCGAAACTGTTCCAGAGTTCGACGATCATCGCCTTATCTCTCTGACGTCGGTGGCGTGAATGGCGGCACGACGGCCGTCACCGTTGGCGTGCTGCGCGTCGGACGCGGCGGCTGGGCACGCGGCGCCGAAGGTGCCGGACCATTGCCGTCGCCGAACACTTCCTTGGCAATCGCGCCGATGCCGCCGAGCGAGCCGATCAGCGACGAGGCTTCGAGCGGCATCAGCACGACCTTCGAATTTCCAGCCTTGCCGATCTCGATCAGCGCTTCGGTGTATTTCTGCGCGACGAAATAGTTGATCGCCTGCACGTCGCCGGCAGCGATCGCCTCAGACACCACCTGCGTGGCTCTCGCCTCCGCTTCCGCCAGCCGTTCGCGGGCCTCCGCTTCGCGGAATGCTGCCTCACGCTCGCCTTCCGCCTGCAGAACGGCTGCCTGCTTGGCGCCTTCCGCACGCAGGATCTGCGCGTTGCGCGAACCTTCCGCCTCCAGGATCTGGGCGCGCTTCTCGCGCTCCGCCTTCATCTGCCGGGCCATCGATTCGACGAGATCCTTCGGCGGCTGGATATCCTTGATCTCGATGCGGGTGACCTTGATACCCCAGGGATGCACGGCTTCGTCAACCACCCGCAGAAGGCGTTCATTGATGATGTCGCGGTTGGAGAGAAGCTCGTCGAGATCCATCGACCCCATCACCGAACGGATATTGGTCATCGTCAGGTTTTGGATGGCATTCTGGAGATCGGTAATCTGGTAGGCGGCCTGCGCCGGGTTAAGCACCTGATAAAAGGCCACCGCGTCGGCGGCGACGCTCGCATTATCCTTGGTGATCACTTCCTGCGTCGGGATGTCGAGCACCTGCTCCATCACGTTCATCTTCGAACCGATGCGCTCGATGAACGGCGTCAGGATATTGAGCCCCGGTTGCAGCGTGCGCGTATAACGCCCGAAACGCTCGACCGTATAGGCGTAACCCTGCGGTACCGTCTTCACCAGCGCGAAGAGCATCAGGATCGCAAGCACGACCACCACGATCACGAAAATATCGAAGCCGCCCAGGAACATTCCATCCTCCTCCAATGTCGCAAATATGCAAGTGATCCTATTCAACCGGGCCGGCATTCACAAGCGCGCCCGATTGCCGTAATAGGCACCGCAAGACCGGTCGCAGCCTACCCGGATAAAACAAGGACCATAGATATGAAGATCATTGTCGTCTGCTCCGGCGGACTTGATTCCGTTTCGCTTGCCCACAATATCGCCGCCAGTGGCGACCTCATGGGCCTCATCTCCTTCGATTACGGCCAACGCCACAAAAAAGAACTCGAATTTGCCGCCGCCGCGGCAACCCGGCTCGGCGTCTTCCATCAGATCATCGACATGCGTTCGATCGGCAGCCAACTGACCGGCTCGGCGCTGACCGACGATCTGGACGTCCCCGACGGCCATTATGCCGAAGAGACCATGCGCATCACCGTCGTGCCGAACCGCAATGCCATCATGCTGGCGATCGCCTTCGGCGTCGCGGCAGCGCGTCAGGCGGATGCTGTCGCGATTGCCGTCCATGGCGGTGACCATTTCATCTATCCCGACTGCCGGCCGGGCTTCATCGACAGTTTCGACGCCATGCAGCGCCACGCGCTGGACGGTTACGCCTCGGTGAAACTGCTCGCCCCTTACGTTACCGGCTCCAAGGCCGACATCGTCACCGATGGCGCCGGCCACGGCACGCCGTTTGCCGAAACCTGGTCCTGTTACAAGGGCGGCGAGCGCCATTGCGGCCGCTGCGGCACATGCGTCGAACGCCGCGAGGCCTTTCATCTCGCCGGCATCGAAGACCCGACAGACTATGAGGACCCGGAATTCTGGAAGGCCGCGACCGAAGGCTTTAAAGCCGAGGACGTCCGCTGATGTACCGTATCACCAAGGAATTCCACTTCTCCGCCTCGCACCAGCTGTCACACCTGCCGGCCGATCATCAATGTGCCCGCCTGCATGGCCATAACTATATCGTCGTCGTCGAACTGGCCTCCGCCGATCTCAACGAGGACGGGTTCGTGCGCGACTATCACGAACTGGCGCCGCTGAAGCGCTATATCGACGACGAATTCGACCATCGCCACCTGAACGAGGTTTTGGGCCACGACAAGGTGACGTCGGAATATCTGGCGAAACATTTCTATGACTGGTGCAAACAGCGCCTGCCGGAAACTTCAGGCGTCAGGGTCAGCGAAACGCCGAAGACCTGGGCGGAGTACCGGCCCGAGGCACGCCCATGAGCGCCTCGTCTGCTGAAACCATCCGCATCAGCGAGATCTTCGGACCGACCATCCAGGGCGAAGGCATGCTGATCGGCCAGCCGACCGTATTCGTTCGCACCGGCGGTTGTGACTACCGCTGTTCCTGGTGCGATACGCTGCACGCGGTCGACAGCGCCTATCGTCACGACTGGAAACCGATGGATGCCGAAGCGATCTGGGATGAGGTGCGCAATCTCTCCGGCGGCATGCCGCTGACGGTATCGCTGTCGGGCGGCAACCCGGCGATCCAGCCGCTGAAATCGCTGATCCGCCGCGGCAAGAATGATGGCTATCGTTTTGCCATCGAGACCCAGGGCAGCATTGCCCGCGACTGGTTTTCCGATCTCGACGTGCTCGTCCTGTCACCGAAACCCCCGTCGAGCGGCATGGAGACGGATTGGGACGCGCTGGCCGACTGTCTCGCCGCGGCTGGAAAAGCGCCGCGCATCGCGCTGAAATTCGTCATCTTCGACGACGCCGATTATACCTTCGCCAGACTGGCGTCGGAACGTTACCCGGAACTCCCCGTCTACCTCCAGCCCGGCAACCACACGCCGCCTCCGCCGGAAGACGACGATGCCCGCATCGACATGGACGGCATCATGGACCGGATGTTGTGGCTGGTTGACAAGGTGACGGAAGACCGCTGGTTTTCGGCAACGGTGCTGCCGCAGCTTCACGTCCTGCTCTGGGGCAACAAGCGGGGCGTCTGACCGGCGCTCCGAAATCCTATTCGGCGTAGATCATCTTCTTGGTCATGCCGCCATCGACGGTCAGCACCTGGCCTGTGACGAAACCGGCACCATCGAGATAAAGCACCGCATCGGCAATATCCTTCGGCCGCCCGACCCGGCCGACCGGATGCTGCGCCTCGTCCTCTTCGGACAGCATCGTTTCATTGGTAATCCAGCCCGGCGCGATCGCGTTGACGCGGATTTTCGGGCCGAGGCTGACGGCGAGCGCATGGGTGAGCGCCACCAACCCGCCCTTCGACGCCGCATAGGCTTCCGAATTCGGCTCCGACATGAAGGCGCGGGTAGAGGCCATGTTGACGATCGAACCACCCGTCTTCATCAGCGGCACGATGGCCCGCGTCATCAGGAAGGCCCCGGTCAGATGGCTGTCGATCACCCGCCGCCAGTCTGCATAAGACATGTCGAGGATCGACGTACCGAGCGCCCCGCCGGTGGCACCCGCATTGTTGACCAGAAGGTCCAGACGATCCCAGCCCAGTTCGGCCACCGCGATCTCCACCGAGGCTTCGTCGGCAACGTCGCATTCGATGGCGCGCACGGCCTCGATGGAATGCAGCTTGCCGGCCATGTCGAAGGAGGCGACCTCGAACCCGCGCGCGATCAGTGCCTCGCAGATACCGGTTCCGATCAACCCGGCGCCGCCGGTGACGATTGCTTTTTTCATGGATTGCTCCTTCGGTTATTTGGGCTCTCCGATAGCCCCTCATCCGCCTGCCGGAACCTTCTCCCCGCAGGCGGGGCGAAGGACGCAAGCCGCGAGGTTTCGGTCATCTCCAACCCCAAGTGTGGCACGTCCCCTCGCCCCGTTTACGGGGAGAGGTACAGCTCAGCAGGCTACGCTGTGGGTGAGGGGCTCGTTCCTGCCGGAATCAGCCGGATCAAACCCACCCCTGCAATTCGCGGCGAACGACCGTTTCCAGCACGTTCATCCCTCCCTCGCTATCGTTGAGACAGGGGATGTGTACGAATTTTTCGCCGCCGTGATGCATGAAGATTTCGCCCGCCTCGCCGGCGATTTCCTCAAGCGTTTCAAGACAATCGGAAACGAATCCGGGGTTCATGATGGCCACCCGCTTGATGCCCTCTGCGGCCAGACCCTCCATCGTCTTGTCGGTATAGGGCTGCAGCCATTCTTCCGGCCCAAACCGCGACTGGAAGGTGATGCGCAGCTGCTTGTCCGTATAACCCAGCGCCTCGCGCAACAGCCGCGCCGTCTTTTGGCAGAAACACTGATAGGGATCGCCGGCCTTGAAATAGGATTGCGGAATGCCGTGGAACGAGGTGATCAGCAGCTGTGGCTCCCAGTCGAGCGACGCGAGCGTGCTGCGCACCGAATTGGCCAAAGCCTCGATATAGGCCGGGTCGTCATGATAGGTCGGCACCGTGCGCACGGCCGGCTGCCAGCGCAGCTTCATCAGATGTTCGAAAGCCTTGTCGTTGACGGTCGCGGTCGTTGCCGCCGCATATTGCGGATAGAGCGGGAAAAGCACGATACGGTCGCAGCCCTGCTCTTTCAACGCATCGATCTTCGAGGCGATCGACGGGCTGCCGTAACGCATGCCCCAGTCGACCACGACATTCGGCAGGTCCTTCAGGCGCTCGGCCATCAGTTCCCCTTGGTTGCGGGTATAGGTGCGCAGGTAGCTTTCGTTGAGATCCTTGTTCCAGATCGCCTCATAGGCCTTGCCCACCTTCTGCGGCCGCTTGTTCAAGACGATGCCGTAGAGGATCGGGTACCAGTAGAGTTTCGACCACTCGATGACCCGGCTGTCGGACAGGAATTCGGCGAGATAACGGCGCATGGACCAGTAGTCCGTGCCGTCCGGCGTGCCGAGATTAACGAGCAGCACGCCGACCTTGCCGAAGGATACGGGCGGATGGCCGGCGGGTGTGAAAGGCGACGAAGAGGTCATGAAATGTCTTCCAGATGAGCGTACCGAAAACACTACGGTCGTGGTGAAGCTGCGGATTACTTAGGAATAAAAAACGGCTCGGGAAACCCCGAGCCGCAATCGTCACTGGGACAATTTGTCCCTATCCGTCATTTAGTTTTGTTATCCCCGCCTCGACCGAGATCGAGGCGCTCACTTGGCCGGCAATTCCAGTTCCTTGCCGACCTGGATAACGTCCGGATGGCGCAGCTTGTTGGCCTTGGAGATCTCGGTCCACTTCTCGCCGTCGCCATAGGTGCTTTCGGCGATCTTCCACAAGCTGTCGCCCTTCACCACCGTATACTTGCTCGGGCCGGCGGCCGGCGGCGTGGTCTGTCCCTGCGCCTCGACGGCGGCCGGAGCCGTTGCAGCCGGAGCCTGGGCGGTCGTTGCCGGTGCAGGTGCCGGAGCGGCGGGTGCGGGTGTTGCAGCAGGAGCAGCGGCAGAAGGCGCTGCGGCCGGTGCCGGCGGCGGGGGTGGCGTGTAACCGGCCGGAGTCAGGTCGGTGATGCGGCCATCGGTATAGGGCTTGTAGGGATTGTGCGCCCCGAGATACTCGGCCACCGCCTGTTCGAGGTTCGGGCCGAAATCATAGGCATTCTGGGCAGCGGTCGCAAAAATCTTGAAACCGTCACCGCCACCACGAACATAGTTGTTGGTGACGACGCCATAGACCTTGTTCGGGTCGATCGGCACGAAGGCCTCGCCTTCCTTCACCTCGACGGCGCTGGTGCGCGAACCGACCGGCTTCGACTTGTCGAAGGAGAATTTCATGCCCGCCACCTGCGGGAAACGGCCGGCACCGTCATCGATCTGGCTGACGCCGTTTTCAAGGGCTGCGACGAGATCAGAACCCTTGATCTGGAACGTCGCGATCGTGTTCTGGAAAGGAAGCACGGTCAGCACTTCGCCCATCGAAATCTCGCCGGCATCGATGGAAGCACGCAGGCCCCCACCGTTCTGGATCGAGATGGTGATGCCCTGATCCTTGACGCGGTCGAGCTGCGCATCGGCAAGCAGGTTACCCATCGAGCATTCGGCGGCGCGGCAAATCTTGCGGTCACCCTCGATGGGGCTTTCCGCACGGCCGACGACCTTCTTTTTCAGCTCTTCGATCGGCGCCTTCAGCTCGTTGACACGGGCAGCCATCTCGGGATTCGGCTGGAACTTGACGTCGACCGGGATCGGTTCGCCCTCTGCCGACTTGACCACGCCTGCATCGTCGAACACGACCTTAAGGTCGCCGAGGTAACGGCTGTACTGGAACGCCTGCACGACAGGCACCTTGTAGCCGCCCGGATTGTCGACCCAGGTCGGATAGGGACCGGCCGCACCCTTCACCGTATTCGACAGAAGCGTGTGCGTATGACCGCCGACCACGACATCGACATCCGGGATCTTGGCGATATAGGCGAGATCGCGCGGATAACCGACATGGGTGAGCGCGATGATCTTGTCCACGCCCTCCGCCTTCACGGCCTTGACCGCTTCGGTGATCTTGGCGACATCGTCGGCAATGGTGATATTTGGGCCGGGATTGGCGATTTCCGGCGTGTCGTTGGTCACGGCACCGACAATGCCGATCTTCTGGCCGCCGACTTCGAGAACGAGATAAGGCTTGATGCGATTGCCGATCTTGGCGGCGGCCGACGGCACCACATTGGCGGTGACGACCGGAAACTGGATCTTGTCGAGGAAGGTCGCGAGCACGTCGTCCGAATCGTCGAATTCGTGGTTGCCGACCGTCATCGCGTCGAACTTCATCGCGTTGAGCACTTCGGCTTCGACCGCACCCTTATAGGTCGAGTAGAACAGCGAACCCTGGAAATTGTCGCCGGCATTGAGCAGCAGCACGTTCTTGTTGTCGGCCTTCAGCGCATCGCGCGTCTGGTTGATCGCGGTAAGCAGGCGCGCGGCACCACCGAAGCATTCACCCTTGCCTTCTTCTTCGGCCGAGCAGGTGCTGTCGTATTTGTTGACGGATTCGATGCGGGAGTGGAAATCGTTGATGTGCAGGATGTTGAGTTCGTAATCGGCAAATGCCGCGCCGCTCGACAGGGCCATGACCGATGCGGTCAAAAGCCCCAATCCTATCGTCTTCATCATCGTCTCTCTCCTTGTCATCTAGCCGTGTTGCTGCACGGCTGTTCCCGATTGTTCTACTGTTCCAGCGTGACAGTGATTGTGCAGCGCATGGTTTCACCAAGCAAAATCGGTTTCAAGCCAAATATGACAAGGGTGCGCCGCATCGTTTTGCGCCAAAAACGCGAAAACCCCGCATGGGCGGGGTTTCCTAAATTGCTGAAGATGCTGCTTTTCGTCGCGTTACATCTTGCGTGTCAGCGAGAATTGCGCGCCGCTGTCCTGCGTGCAGTTTAGCTGGCCGGGCGTCACCAGCGCGCAATTGACGCGCGACTGGGTCTTGCGCACCAGCGACGTCATGTTGATCTCGACCAGCGTCGGCGACAGGGTCGTATAGGTGCCGGATGCGAGCAGCGCATTGCTGTCGCTGGCGCGGGTGTTGAACGTGCCGCCCTGGAAGCTCGAGACGATGCCGTTCGGATCGACCCAGGAGCCTTCGACGCCCTGCGGCTGGGGGGCCATTGCCACCTGGCGCGGCGGCGGTGACGACACGCAGGCGCTCAGACTGGCAGCGGCGACGAGCGCAAAACCCATTTTGAAATTCATCATCTATCTCCCGCGGTAAGCTCGGTCATGCATGATCCTGACCATGGCGCCCCGCTCAATGTATGGCAAGCTGTGGACTTGTGTAGATATGCCACGATGGAGTTTACACGCAAAACGCCCGCGTATGCCGCGGGCGTTCCATTGTTGCACAATTTTCTTGGGCGTGATGCTTTAGCGCACCAGAATATTCTTGAACTGCCAGGCGTCCTTCTCGTCGATATCTTCCGGGAACAGGCCCGGGCGACCTTCGAGCGGGGTCCAGTCGGTGTAATGGCCTTCGACCGGGCCGAGATAAGGCGTCTGCACTTCGAGGCAACGCTTGTAATCGACCTCGTCGGCTTCGACGATGCCGGCCTTCGGGTTTTCCAGCGCCCAGACCATGCCGGCGAGAACGGCGGATGTTACCTGCAGGCCGGTGGCATTCTGATAAGGCGCGATGCGGCGGGTCTCTTCGAGAGACAGGCGCGAACCGTACCAGTAGGCATTCTTTTCGTGGCCGTAGAGCAGCACGCCGAGTTCGTCGACACCGTCTTCCAACTCATGTTCGTCGAGAACATGCAGGACCGGCTGCTGGTTGCCGCCATTGCCGAACATTTCGTGCAGCGACAGAACCGCGTCGTTGGCCGGGTGATAGGCGTAGTGGCAGGTCGGGCGATAAACGACTTCGCCATCCTTCTCGACCGTGAAGTAATCGGCAATCGAGATCGACTCGTTATGGGTGACGAGGAAACCGTATTGCGGGCCAGGCGTCGGGCACCATGTACGAACGCGGGTATTGGCACCCGGCTGTTCCAGATAGATGGCGGCCTTGCAGCCCTTCTTGTGCTTCTTGGCGTTTTTCGGCATCCAGTTTTCATGGGTGCCCCAACCGAGTTCGGCCGGCTGCAGGCCTTCCGAAATGAAGCCTTCGACCGACCATGTGTTCCAGAACACGTTGAGCGGCTTTGGGTGCTTGGTGCGCTGGGTATCGCGTTCGGCGATATGCACGCCCTTGACGCCGAGCTTCTTCATCAGCTTGGCCCAGCCTTCGCGATCGTTCTGATCCGGCTCGTCGAACTTCAGGCCCGTATCGTTGGCGAGGTTGACCAGCGCCTGCTTGACGAACCACGAGACCATGCCCGGATTGGCACCGCAGGTGGAAACGGCGGTCGTGCCGCCCGGGTTCTTCTTCTTTTCATGGCGCACGGTTTCGCGCAGCGCATAATTGGTGCGCTCGGAATTCTTCATGCTCTTGTCGAAATAGAAGCCGAGCCAGGGCTCGACGACCGTGTCGATGTAAAGGACGTCGAGCTTGCGGCAGAGCTTCATCAGGTCGAGCGAGCCGGTATCGACCGACAGGTTGACGCAGAAGCCCTGACCACCCTTGCCGTCGTCGAGAAGCGGCTTCAACAGCTCCTTGTAATTGTCCTTGGTGACATGTGCCTTGATGTGGCGGATGCCGTGCTTCGTAAGAATATCCATGTCGGACGGCTCTTCCCGCGGGTCGATGACCACCATCCGGCTCTTGTCGAACTTGAAATGGCGCTCGATCAGCGGCAGCGTGCCGCGGCCGATCGAACCGAAGCCGATCATCACGATCGGACCGGTGATTTCGGCATAGACCGGGTAGTTGGTATCCGACATGTCTTACTCCCTATGAATGGACTGCTATTGCACGACCGCAGCCGGTTTTTCCCGGCCTAACGGTCCAGTGTAACGCCCGTTTGATGGCGCGGCCTAGATCACAAAACTTCGTCACAATAAAGGGTTTGTTCCATGAACACGGCAAGCCCGTGGCACTATTACGCCAAAGTCTTAACGGCCTCTGCTTCCCGCAGCAGGGCAACGATCTCGGCACGCTTTTCGGTGAGCCCCTTATAGGCGAGTTCGTCACCCGACATCGCGTCGAGCTGATCGGCCATCGATGCGGCAAGCTCGGCCGTATTCGGCTGGGCCAGAATGGCGGCCACAGGGTCGAGATAGATGCGGATGGTGAACAGGATGTCGCCGGATACAGGCAGCTTCCGCAACGTCTGCCGCTCCACCCGGATGAAGGCCTTTTCTGCCGGCACGCCGCGCTTTTCCTCCGGCGATTTGGCATTCGGATGATAAAGCGCATAGGACCAGTTGAGCGACCAGTTCCATCGCACCACAAGCCGGCCGGGCGAAAGATTGTCGAACATCCGGTTGATCAGCCCGGCATTGCGGCTGCCGCCCTCAAAACCGGGCACATGGGCATGGATCTCGTCCATCGGCAGGCCGAATTTTTCCGACAACCGCCATGAGGACGGAAAGGCGAGAAACGCCGCCGCGATCCGAAAACCGCCCTCACCCTTGCGCATGATCACCAGATCGTCCTGCAACAGATAACCGGCCCGCTCGAGCGGCATCATGCTCTCGTCGCCAAGATCCGTCTCGACACCCGCAACCGACAAACGGGTGCCGGAAAGACAGTAGCGGTTCTGATGATGGGCCGGCAGATAGTCGGCAAGCAGATCGAGAACCTCCTGCTGTGCCTCCTCCGTTCCCGCCTCGGCCCGCAACACGCGCTCGCCGTGTTCCGCCACGATCTGCCGCTTCAGCAGCACCTGTTCGGCAAGCGCATCATCGGGCTCGATCCAGCCATCCGGCTCGAGCTGCGCCAGACCGATGGTGAACGGCTTCGACGACCCGTCATACGGCGTATAGGTCAGATGCGGATGGCTTGGGGATGCGCTGCTTTCGGCAATCTCGGCCTCGGGCGTATCATGCGAAGGTGCGGAAACGGACATCGGCTGCGGCATCTCCTGTTTGCCGCAGTGTGATTTCAACTCGACACCTTTTCAACCCCGCACCAGCGGCGGCAGACCGCTTTTGTGACAATCAGCCGACAAGTTCGGCGCGGATAAGCCCGCGCAGCGAATTGCCGACAAAAATCCTGCGCCCTGCCTGTATCGCCTCCTCCAGATCGGCCGGCATCAGCACCGCACCTTTAGCGCGCCTCTCGCGGATGAGGTCGGCCCTCAGCACACCGGGCAGGATGCCGCTTGTGATCGGCGGCGTCAAAAGCATGCCGTCCTGATCCTCGACAAACAGATTGCTGATCGTCCCCTCGCAGAGCTCACCCCGTTCGTTGGTCAGCAGCACTTCATCGGCCTGATCGCCGGAGAACTCCGCCCGTGCCGCCTCATAGGGTTCCCGCCTTGAGGTCTTGTGACGATAGAGCGGATCGTCGGATTTGAGCTTCGTCGTCCCGATCCTGATCTTCCAGGCGGCATCGTCGGGCTGCGGCGTAAACGGCGAAACCGTCACCTCGATCTTGCCGCGAAACGACATGACCAGCCGGACCCTGAGCGGACCGTCGCCACTGACGGCCGCCTTCAGCTCGCCCTCGATATCCGCCGGCTGGCGAAAGCCGAGCGCATCGGCCGAGCGGACAAGCCGCCTGCGATGCTGTTCCAGCCGCAGAAAGCCCGCATCCGGCGTCCAGCGCATCGTCTCGATCAACGAGAAATCCATTGGTCTCCCACCGCAAACCGCGCCTTCAACAGGCACTCGTCATATTCCGCCTCCGGCACCGAATCGAAGACGATGCCGCCGCCGACATTGAAAACCGCCCGCCCGTCCGAGAAAAGGGAGAGCGTGCGGATGGCCACCGAAAATCGCATCGGCCCGGCCGGATCGCACCAGCCGATCGCCCCGCAATAGGCATCGCGCGGCCCGGCTTCCAGCTTGTGCAATATCGTCATGGCACTGAGCTTCGGCGCCCCGGTGATCGAGCCGCAGGGAAACAGCGCCCGCATGATCTCCGGCAGGCCGGCATCCGGCAACAATTTGGCGCGAACATGGCTGACCATCTGATGCACGGTCGGATAGGTTTCGATGTCGAAAAGTTTCGGCACCGACAGCGTCCCGGCCTCGCTGATACGCGAGATATCGTTGCGCAACAGATCGACGATCATCCGGTTTTCCGCCAGCGTCTTTTCATCGCCAAGCATCGCCGCCTTGATCGCTTCGTCTTCCTGCGGCGAACTGCCCCTTGCCGCGGTTCCCTTCATCGGATGGGTCTCGATAAAGCCGTCCCGGTCGACCGAAAAGAACAGTTCCGGCGAGCGCGACACGATCGCCGGCCCGCCAAGCTCGACAAGCGCGCCGTAACGCACCGGCTGGCGTTCGATCAGAGACCGGAACAGCGCGGCCGCATCACCCGTCCAGCGCGCCGTGATCGGCATAGTCAGATTGCCCTGGAAACAGTCGCCCTTGCGCAGGTGGTCATGCAGCACCGCAAATCGTTCGGCATAGGTCCGTTCGTCCCATTCCGCCCGCGGCTCGCTCAAACCCGCCGCGGACAGGCTCTCTTCCGAAATCACAAGTGAGACGTCACCATCCTCGCACGGCGCATCGAACACGCCCATGCAGATAAGCGGCGTCTCGCGGCCCTCGGGCGCAAGCGGGATCAGCTTGTCCTCGAAGGCAAAACCGGCCTCATAGGCGAGAGTACCGGCAAGCCACTTGCCGGACCGGCGATGCTCTTCCAGCCGCTGCAGGGCGGGAATGACCTCGTCTACGCTCCGCGCCACGATAAGTTCGACGGGCGAGGAAAAGGCCAGGCTTGTCCCGGCCAGGTCATCGCGAAACAGGATAGTGGCAAATCTCCCCTTATCCATGCCGCTTGCCTGTTTTCTCCTGAGCCTGATCAATCTCGTCACGCGGATGCGCGTGAAACTATCGCGCAATTAACACCACCACATGCGCGTTTGAAGCGCCGATTGCGAAATCCCCAGACGCCAATCGATGATGCCAATCAGTTTGCGGCATTTGCCGAATCGAGCCGGAAGCTGCGCAGGTGATCCACCAGTGCCCTCAGCTTCGGCGCCATGTTTCGCCGGCTCGGATAATAGAGATAGAAGCCGGGAAAACTTGGGCAGAAATCTTGAAGCATCGGCACAAGTTCGCCGCGATCGATCGCCGGTAGAAAACTCTCCTCCATGCCGAAACTGATACCGGCACCGGCGATCGCAAGCTTGATCATCAGCGCCATATCGGTCGTGGTGATCGTGTCTGCCACAGCCACCGAAAATTCGCGGCCGTTCTCGGCAAACTCCCAGCGATAAGGTGCCACGCCAACCGCCTTGCGCCAACCGATGCAGCGCCGGCCGGCCAGTTCGCCGGGATGCACCGGCGCTCCGAACCGCTCGAGATAGGCCGGCGAGGCAACCGCGATCTGCCGCTGGCCGCCCGAAACCGGCACGGCGATCATATCCTGTGCGATGACTTCTCCGAGCCTCACACCCGCGTCATAACCTTCCGCGACGATATCGAATTCCTCGTCGGTCACCGTCACATGCAGCTTCACTTCGGGATTGCCGTCGAGAAACGACGCCAGCAGCGGCCCGGACAGAAAACTTTCGGCAATCGACGACACGGCAAGCCGCAACTGCCCACGCGGTTGCCCTGCGAGATGTCCGGCAGCGTCGACCGCGCCCTGCATCTCGGCAAGCGCCGGGGCAATCTCGGCAAACAGTCGCTCTCCCGCTTCGGTCAGCGACACACTGCGCGTCGTCCGGCTGACAAGCGCAATGCCGAGCGTCTCTTCCAGCTTGCGGATCGTCTGGCTGACCGCCGATCGCGTCACCCCCAGACGGTCGGCCGCAGCGCGAAAACTACGTTCTTCGGCAACCATCGAAAACACGGCGAGCGCATTGAAGTCGAAGCTCATTGGTTAGATTTTCTTACCTTCAAGTGAATCGACAGGCGACTTATCGCAACAATGCCCGAGGTCTATCTTCCTGACAACCGCAATCGGGCGGCGAATTATCAGGGAGAAAGTCATGGACAAGGTTGTTCTCATCACCGGCGCATCGAGCGGCATCGGCGTCGGTATAGCCCACGAACTGGCAAAGGCCGGCGCGACCGTCGTCCTCGGCGCCCGCCGCACCGACAGGCTGGAGGCTGTCGCGGACGAAATCCGCGCCGCCGGCGGCAAGGTGATGACCCGCAGGCTCGACGTCACAGACCGCACCGATGTCGCAGCCTTCGCGGAAGCCGCAAGGCAGGAATTCGGTCGTGTCGACGTGATCGTCAACAATGCCGGCGTCATGCCGCTATCGCTGATGGCCTCGATGAAGGTCGATGAGTGGGACACGATGATCGACGTCAACATCAAGGGCGTTCTCTATGGCATCGCCGCCGTATTGCCCGAAATGACGGCGCGCGGTTCGGGCCATATCGTCAACATCGCCTCGATCGGCGCCTTGGCAGTTTCGCCGACAGCCGCCGTCTATTGCGCCACCAAATACGCGGTACGCGCGATTTCGGACGGCCTTCGACAGGAAAACGACCGGTTGCGCGTCACCTGCATCCATCCGGGTGTGGTCGAAAGCGAACTGGCAAGCACCATCACCGATCCGGCCGCCGCCGAAGGCATGAAAACCTACCGTGCCATCGCGCTGACACCAGACGCGATCGGCCGCGCCGTGCGCTTTGCCGTCGAGCAGCCCGAAGATGTCGACGTCAACGAGATCGTCATCCGCCCGACCAGAGCCGCACACTGAGCGGCCAAATCATCAAGGACACGACCATGAGCAGGCCTCTCCTCGTCATCGTCGGCACCATCCTCGCCACCGCCACCTCCCTCGGCGCGGTGGTCCATCTCTCAAAGGCAGAACAACCCATGCAAAATCAGGCTCAAATCGCCACCCATCCCTATCTCGGCATGTGGGTCACCGGCGACGGCCGCATCCGCCAGGAACTTCTGGCGACCGGCCGATATGACGAGGCGCGCGGCAGCCGCAAGAGTGCCTATCAGGGCCGTTACGAGGTTCGCGGCACCCACATCGACTACTGGGACGACACCGGTTTCACCGCTGACGGCACGTTCGTGGATGCAGACACGCTGCATCACGGCGGCATGATTTTCTATCGGGAGAAATAGCGGGGTTTCTCGGCGGGGAGGCCTCAGGCCACCCCGACCCGCAACAGATCGTGGAAATGCACGATGCCGATCGGGCGTTTGTCCTGGTCCACGACCAACAGTGCGCCGATGCTGTGCTTGTTGAGGATCGCCATCGCCGCCGTGGCCAGCGTGTCCTTGCCGACCGTCTTGGGGTTCTGCGTCATCACCTCATCGACGCTCATCGCGCCGAGATTGTTGTCGAGGTGGCGGGCGATATCGCCGTCCGTCACCACGCCGCAAAGACGACCGTCCGTGTCGATCACGCCGACGCAGCCGAACCGCTTGGCAGAAAGCTCATGAATGGCATCCGGCATCGAACAGCCCATGGCAACCAGAGGCAGGCGATCGCCCGTATGCATCAGGTCGCTGACATGCGACAGCATCGCGCCGAGCTTGCCGCCCGGATGGTAGACGCGGAAATCGGCGGCCGAAAACCCGCGTGCTTCCAGAAGCGCCACGGCCAGCGCATCGCCGAGGGCAAGCTGCATCAGCGTCGAGGTGGTCGGCGCCAGCCCGTGCGGGCAGGCTTCCTGCGCCTTGGGCAGAAGCAGCACGATGTCGGCTTCGCGCGCCAGAGTTGAGGCTTCGCCGGAGGTCATCGCGATCAAGGGTATGGAGAAACGCCGCGTAAACGAAACCAGTCCCTGAAGTTCGGCCGTCTCGCCGCTCCACGATAGCGCCAGCACCACGTCGCTTGCCGTGATCATGCCGAGATCGCCGTGATTGGCTTCGACCGGGTGAACGAAGAAGGACGGCGTGCCGGTGGAAGCCAGGCTGGCGGAGATCTTCCGCCCGATATGGCCGCTCTTGCCGATGCCGGTGATCACAACTCGACCGTCGATTGTGCCGATCAGTTCCGCCGCCTGACGAAAGGCTACACCAAGGCCATTCTGCAACGCCGCATCCAGCGCGCCAAGCCCTTGTTGTCCATAAGAAACCGTCCGCAATGCGGACTCCACGACGTCATGTTCGACGAGTTGTAAAGCGCGCTTGATCATGGTCGAAGCCTTAGTCCTTTTCGAATTCCAAGTCTATCGGCTTTCTGGGAGGCGCGGCGCTTCGTCCACTGCCGCGGCAATTCTTCAACCAATCCTTAACCACATCACTTTACCTTTGAGTAAGTATTTGAGCTTGCCGGGCATTCGATGGAAAAAACATCTCTGACAAGAGCGGCCCGACAAGGGCGACGGACGGCTATCGGCCTTCTCGTCGCAGTCGCGTCCCTGTCGAGCGCTTCGTCTTCCGCGGCACAAAGCATTTTTTCGGATAATGCGAGCCCTCTGATCGGCCTGCCGGACAGCCAGTTCGGCACTGCCGGCACAACGACGGTGACGCAGGGCACAGGCGCCGGCACCACAGGCTGGCCGGCAACCTCCGGACAGACGGATCCCACTCAGGCGACGACCGGCATCACTGGCATGGATCCCGCCAACGCCGCCCTCAACGGCGCGGGCCAGGGCAACACGGGGCTGAGGCCGGCGCAATCGGGCACTGCAACGGCGGCCGATGACCTGAACCAGCCTTATGAGGAAGACCTCAACCAATCTCCCGAGCAAGCGCTTGATCCCGGCACCGCTCCACTCGACCGGCCGGAATGGGAGGAACAACGGGCCGCAACCGACACGGCGCCCGGTGTGCGTCTCGGAACCTTCGTGCTTCGCCCCTCGGTCAGCCAGAGCATGAACACCGAGATCACCCGCGATCGCGGTTCCAAGGACACCCGAAACTACCTTGCCACAGGTATCCGCGGCACGCTGAGCTCGGACTGGTCGCGCCACGCATTGACGGTGACCGGCGAAGGCGTCTTCGAGCGCAATACCAACGGCAATCAAAGCGATACCGATCCGCATGCGCGTCTCGATGCGGACCTGCGCCTTGATCTCGCCGACGATACGACCGGCCATGTTATCGGCAGTTACGATTTCCAGCGCGAGGATGTCGCCGACCCGAATGCGATCGGCGATGCCTCCGAACAGGCCGGCGTTCATCAGTTCGGCGGCGAGGCTTCGATCGAGCGTAATCTCGGTCGGATCCGCGGTCTTGCCGCGATCGGCGTCACCCGCGAGATCTATACCGACGCAAAACTCTCCGACGGCTCGGTCTTCAGCATGAAGGACAGGAACCGCACTGGGATCGACGGTCGCCTGCGCCTCGGTTACGAATTGTCCCCGGCGATCATTCCGTTTGCCGAGGTCACACTCGGCCACACGGTCTACGATCGCCGCCGTGACAACGCCGGTTACCAGCGATCCTCCGACAGCTACGCCGGACGCGCCGGTGTAGCTGTCGATTTCGGAGAAAAGCTGAGCGGCGAACTTGCCGGCGGCTATGAGCACGTCGCTTATGAGGACGCCCGGCTGAAATCCATCGACGCCTTCACCATGGACGGCAACGTGGCCTGGTCGCCGCAACGCGGCACCGACGTCAATCTCGGCCTGCGCACCACGGTGCAGGATTCCACGACGGCCGGCCAGAGCGGGTGGACCGAATATCAGCTGAGTTCCGCGCTTGCACATCAGTTGCGCGACCATCTGGTGGCACGCCTGACAGGCAGCACGACCTATCGCGATTTTCAAACCGGTGGCCAAAACAACGTGACCTGGATCACCGGCGCAGGTCTCACCTGGAGCATCAACCGTTACCTCGATCTCACCAGTGATGTGGAATACGAGCGAACGACCGGCGGAGGTTCGGATCAGGACATTCTGCGTGCGGGCATCGGCCTCGCCGTGAAACGATAATCACATTTTCGTGATTATCCGTGATGCAATGCAAGCATACATGCCCGACTTGGCGGCACCTCTAATGCCTCTAATTTGTGCGATTTGGTAAGCTGGACCTTAAATGGCACGGCCAATTTGCCGCATCGTGTCGGCACTTGACAGCGGCACGACCGATTGTTTCGTCAACCCACCGCAAGCGACACTTTTGCCATGCGAAGAACGCAAAGGTAGCAGCCCATTTTTCAAACTCGCCACCTTCGTTAAGCAGTGGAGGAATCACCCTCTAGACGAAAACCCTCTTCCAACCGTTAGCAACTGCAACATATAGCGAGTCTATTCGGCACATTTTTGCCGCAATGCAGCATTGCCGCACGGCGTAAGTTTGAGGTTTTAAAGTGGCTAGTCTCAGCAATAACAGCCCGAAGGCCGGAGGCACTCAGTCCTCCCGCACCGGTGCCAACAATTATCAGTTCGCTCTTGTCGCCCTGACGTCGCTCTTCTTCATGTGGGGCTTCATCACCTGCCTGAACGACATTCTGATCCCGCATCTGAAGAATGTCTTCTCGCTGAACTACACGCAGTCGATGCTGATCCAGCTTTGCTTCTTCGGCGCGTACTTCATCGTTTCGCTGCCGGCGGGCGCGCTGGTCAAGCGGATCAGCTACAAGTGGGGCATCGTTGTCGGCCTGTTGATCGCCGCCGTCGGTTGCGCACTCTTCATCCCGGCAGCCAGCTACCGCGTCTACGGCCTGTTCCTCGGTGCGTTGTTCGTGCTTGCAGCCGGCGTGACGGTTCTGCAGGTCGCCGCCAACCCTTACGTCACCGAACTCGGCGCGCCTGAAACAGCGGCCAGCCGTCTGACGCTGACCCAGGCCTTCAATTCGCTCGGCACCACGATCGCGCCGCTGTTCGGCGCCTTCCTGATCCTGTCGGCTGCGACCGGCGACATCACGACCGCAACCGGCCAGCAGCTGGAATCACTGCGCCTGGAAGAAGCAGACTCCGTCCGCTTCCCCTACATGATCCTCGCCATCGCCTTCCTGGTTCTGGCTGCGATCTTCGCAGCCCTCAAGCTGCCGCATATCGAAGAGGAAGAAGTCGCTTCCGAAGGTGGCGAGCGCGCCTCCGCATGGTCCTATCCGCACCTCATCCTCGGCGCCATCGGCATCTTCGTTTATGTCGGCGGTGAAGTCTCGATCGGCAGCTTCCTGGTCAACTACCTGGCCGAGCCGTCCATCGCTGGCCTGCCGGAAGCCCAGGCCGCCCATTACGTCTCCTATTTCTGGGGCGGCGCCATGGTCGGACGTTTCATCGGCGCCTATGTCATGCGTTATGTCGATGACGGCAAGGCTCTCGCCTTCAACGCCTCCATCCTGCTGCTGATCACGGTATTTGCCGGCGGTTCGCTCGCCATGTGGGCGGTGCTGGCGATCGGCCTGTTCAACTCGATCATGTTCCCGACGATCTTCAGCCTCGCGCTGAAGGGCCTCGGTCGCCATACGAGCCAGGGCTCCGGCATCCTGTGCCTCGCCATCGTCGGCGGCGCCATCCTGCCGGTCGTCCAGGGCGCGCTGGCCGACACGGTCGGCATCCATCTTGCCTTCCTGATGCCGGTTCTGTGCTACATCTACATCTTCTATTACGGCATCAAGGGCCACAAGGCCGTCTGATCCGATCGGCAAGGCGGGGGGCTTCCCCTCGCACTGGCCAAAAAGAAAAGCCCCCGCGGTATCCGCGGGGGCTTTTTTGGTTCATATGCCGGCTGGATTACTTGAGCTTGGCGGCCATGGCCTTCAGTGGGCCCTCGATCGCCGGGCGAATATCCGGACGCTGCAGGGCGAATGCGAGGTTGGCCAGGATGAAGCCATCCTTGGCGCCGCAGTCATAGGTCTCGCCGGTGAACGGATAGGCTGCGAATTCCTGGGCCTTGGCCAACGCCAGCATACCGTCGGTCAGCTGGATCTCGTTGCCGGCGCCGCGCTCCTGGGTTTCCAGGATCTTGAAGATTTCCGGCTGCAGGATGTAGCGGCCGTTGATGAAGAAGTTCGACGGTGCGGTCCCCTTGGCAGGCTTTTCGACCATTTCGGTAATCTTGAAGCCGCCTTCATTGCCAACGGCAGCACCCTTGCCGACGATACCGTATTTGTGGGCCTGTTCCGGATCGCATTCCTCGACCGCTAGAACATTGCCGCCGGTCTTTTCGTAAAGTTCGACCATGCCCTTGAGGCAGCTCTTTTCCGACGACATGATCATGTCCGGCAGAAGCACTGCGAAAGGCTCGTCGCCGACGATGTCGCGGGCGCACCAGACGGCATGGCCGAGACCGAGCGGCACCTGCTGGCGGGTAAAGCTCGCCGTACCCGCCTTCGGCAGGATATGCGACAGAAGCGTCAGTTCGGCATTCTTGTTGCGCTCGCGCAGCATCTGCTCGAGTTCGAACTGGATGTCGAAATAGTCTTCGATGACGCCTTTGCCGCGCCCGGTGACGAAAACGAAATGCTCGATGCCGGCTTCGGCGGCCTCGTCCACCACATACTGGATGACCGGCTTGTCGACGACGGTCAGCATTTCCTTCGGTACGGCCTTGGTGGCCGGCAGGAAACGCGTCCCGAGCCCGGCAACCGGGAAGACTGCTTTGCGGATCTTACGCTGTTCAGACACTCATGCCTCCTGGAATGCACTTCATTGTGCGGAATTGAACTTTTAGGCGTCTAACGCCCATTTGCTACTGTTTCGCAAAGGACTGCCCCAGACATGCTACCTATGGTAAAGAATTTGTTGACTCTATTTTGTTAAGACATCGTTGAACCGCATACCAGTCACGCCATGAACGGCGAATGAAGGAACGGATACGACTGCGATGGACAAATTCCGCAACCGCTCGCGCAGCCTGGCTCTCATGATAACAGCCGGCCTTGCAATCGGCATGATGCCTTTAAATGCCCGTGCCGATCAGGGTTTCAAGACATGGGTTGCAAATTTCTACACTACAGCTTCGGAGAGCGGCATTACCCGCTCGACCTATAACAAGGCCTTTGCCGGCATTACCGAGCCGGATCCGGAAGCGCTGCAGAAGGCGCAGTACCAGCCCGAGTTCAAATCCCAAATCTGGGAATATCTCGATAGCCGCGTCAATCCCTATACCGTCCAGATCGGCCGCCAGATGGCTGCCCGCCACGGCGCAACGCTGAACGCCATCGAGCGCCATTTCGGCGTCGACAAGAACATCCTTCTGGCCATCTGGTCGATGGAGTCCAATTATGGTGCAGTATTGGAAAAGCCGGAGCGGCTGCACTATGTTCCGCAGGCGCTCGCGACACTGGCATGGGCCGATCCGAAGCGGGCGAAATTTGCCCGTACCCAGCTGATTGCGGCGTTAAAAATCCTGCAGGCCGGCGACGTGACGCCGAAACAGCTCACTGGCTCCTGGGCCGGCGCCATGGGCCATACGCAGTTCATCCCGACCAGCTACCTGCTTTATGCGATGGATGCCGATGGCAACGGCAAACGCGACATCTGGCATTCGATCCCCGATGCGCTGGCAACATCCGCCAATCTGCTTGCCCAGAACGGCTGGACCAATGGCAAGACATGGGGTTACGAAGCCGTGCTGCCGTCCGGCGCAACAAAATACGAAGGCCAGACCAAGACGCTTGCCCAATGGGCGGCACTCGGTTTTGCCCGCCCCAATGGCAAGGGTTTTCCGCGCGGGTCCGATCGCGCCACGCTCAAGCTGATGGCCGGCTCAAGCGGTCCTGCCTTCCTGATGATGAAGAACTTCTACACCATCAAGAAATACAATGCCGCTGACAGCTACGCGCTCGCGGTCGGGCTTCTGGCCGACGAGATTGCCGGTTATGGCGGCATGCAGCAATCCTGGCCGCGCCCGAACGGCACGCTCGACATCAAGGAAAAATTCGAGCTGCAGTCGCGCATGAAGCAGCTCGGTTATTACGACGGTGAGATAGACGGCAATTTCGGCTCCGGCTCGAAGGCTGCGATTTCCGCCATCCAGCAGCGGCTCGGCATGCAGGCGGATGGAGAACCTTCGCAGAGCCTCCTGCACGCGCTGCGTTGACAACTGGCGGCACGGGCGCAAGATCCGTCGTGATCACAGCCCGTCGGGAATGATGGCAATGGCTGGCAAACCTTTTGATCCTGACCTTCTGCGACGCGTCGGCTGCAGTCTGCTTGCGGCGGTCATGCTTGCCGGCAGTTGCCCGATGACGGCCAGCGCGCAGGAAATGGTCAGGCGCCGCAACCTGTTCGATCTCCTTTTCGGCGGCCCGCGCTACGAGCGCGAGGAGCCACCGGCCCAATATGATCGGCGTGACGGTTCCATCATCGAGATGGCGCCGCGGCGGGAGCGGCCCCGCGGCGCGGTCAGAGCGGCAGCCCCCCGGCCACCAGTGCCGCTCACCCCACCGAAACCCGAACCGGTGGCAAAGCTTGAAAACGCCCGCAAGATTCTGGTCGTCGGCGATTTTTTTGCTGGCAATATCGGCGGTGAACTGGAAACCACCTTCGAGGCTTCTCCCGGCGTCGCCGTCATCACCCGCAGCGATGGCTCGTCGGGCCTGGTGCGTGACGACCATTATGACTGGGTGGGCGAGCTGCCTGGAATTCTGGACGAGACCAAGCCGGCGATCGTCGTCGTCATGCTCGGTGCCAATGACCGACAGCAGATGACATCGGGCGCGAAGGAAAAGTTCCGCACTGACGCCTGGTTCGACGAGTACCAGCGCCGCGTGTCCGAGGTCATCCGCATGGTGAGATCGCGCAAGCTGCCGCTTCTATGGGTCGGCCTGCCGTCCTTTCAGTCTCCGTCGATGATGACAGACGCCGTCAAGCTGAACGCCATCTACCGCGCCCGCACCGAGGAATCCGGCGGCGAGTTCGTCGACATATGGGATGGCTTCGTCGACGAGGACGGCAAGTTCATCCTAACCGGCTCCGATGTCAGCGGCCAGCAGGTGCGCCTGCGCGGCGCCGACGGCATCACCTTCACCCAGGCCGGCAAGCAGAAGCTCGCCTTTTATGTCGAAAAGCTCGCCCGAAGGCATCTGGGCGACATGGCAAGCCCCGAGCTGGTCAATCTCGACGCAGCGAGCCTGCCTGCTCTCGGCCTGCCTGCCGATCCCGCCAAAGCGCGTCTGGCGCAGCCCATCAGCCTGTCCGATCCGGAACTCGACGGCGGCAAGGAACTGATCGCCGCCGTTCCCGCAGCCGGCGGCCTCACCCAGTCTCCGCGCGACAAGCTGGTCAAGCGCGGCGAACTCGATCCGGCACCGACCGGCCGCATCGACGATTACAGGCTCTCAAAGACGCCATGAAACAGACGCCGTAAAACGGCGCCTGCTTCATGCGATCCAAGATATTCGTCACCGGTATTCATTTACCAATAGCCGAGCACGCGCCACCAGACGGCACCGACCACCGTGAAGATCACCAGATTGACGAGGCACATGATGAAGCCGACGCCCCACCATTTTCCCATGGTGATGTAGCCGCTGCCGAAGATGATCGGCGACGTGCCGGTGGCATAATGGGTGAGCGTCATCATGATCGCCGAGCCGGCCACCATCATCAGCATGAAGGGCGCCTGGTATTGCGGCGGGATCAGCATCGCACCGACGCTGACAAAGGCCAGCATCATCGCGCTGACATGGGCGGTGGCGCTGGCAAACAGGTAGTGGGCGAAGGTGAAGATCACCACCAGAATGGCCGCCGTCACCTGCCAGGTCAGGTCCGCATGCGAGATCATCTCCTTCATGCCGTTCGAGAACCAGCCGATGACACCGAGCTTGTTCAGCTGATCCGCCATCATCACCAGCGCGCCGAACCAGATCAGCGTGTCCCAGGCGCTCTTTTCCGACAGCACGTCGTTCCAGTCGATCGTGCCGGTGATCAGCAGGGCAAACAGTCCGAGAAAGGCGACCATCGTCGGATCGAGCGTATAGGCCGCACCGAACAGCATGGCCGGGACATTGGCCCACAGAACCAGCAGCATGACGAAGGTGCAGATCATCACGATCTCCTTGCCCGAGATCGGCCCCATTCCCACCAGTTCCTTGCGGGCATAGGTGACCGCGTCGGGCGTCACCTTCAGCTCGGGTGGCGAAATCACGTAGAGAACGAGCGGCATGACGAACAGGGCGACGAGGCCCGGCAGCAACATGCACAGCGCCCAGCTCATCCAGGTCAGATGGATCGCACCGTTGGTGGCCTTGGCGACATATTCGAGAGCCAGCGGATTGGCGGCCGTCGCCGTCAGGAACATTGCCGACGAAATCGGATTGGCATGGTAGTTGACCAGCGCCAGATAGGTGCCGACACGCCCCTGCGTTCCCTTTGCCGGATCCGAATCGAAGGCATTGGCGATCGACCGCATGATCGGATGGATGATCCCGCCGCCGCGAGCCGTATTGCTCGGCGTGAACGGCGCAAGGATCAGTTCGCAGAAGACCAGGCCGTAACCGATGCCGATCGTGCGCTTGCCGAGAAGCGCGATGAAACCGAGGCCGATACGACGTCCAAGGCCCGTCTTCTTCAAGCCGAGCGAGATCATCACCGAAATGACGATCAGCCAGATCAGCGGATTGGCGAAGCTGCTCAGCGCATCCGCAACCGCCCCCTTGGAACTGGGCGAGGTGACCTGCGCCAACGAGACGATGACGATCGCCATCAACGCCATGACGCCGATCGGCATGACCTTCAGGATGATCGCGAGGATGGTGGTGAGGAAGATTGCCAGCATCTTCCAGCCGTTCTCATCCAGCCCGGTCGGAGCCGGTATTGCCAGAAGTGCCAGCAAAAAGATCGTGGTAATGATCGCGGGGATGATCCGGAATGGAACCATCTCCTTGAAATATTTGAATATGGCGGGGATGTTCATTTCGTTTGGTGTCCTTGCACGTCGAAGACCTTGATTTTTGTCAGGTCCTTTCGTGCGATCCGTGCCACGTTCCGGAAACCATCCCCTTGATGCCGGTCAAATTCGTCGCAAAACCGTACCGCGTGAACGATCGACAGGATCAAACGAAAAACGCCGCCGTCTCCCAAGGGAGGAACGGCGGCGGTTTTCATATTCTGCATACAGGGCCGAGCAGCCCAATCTGCGTGTTTCAAATCAGCGCGGCAGGACCGAACTTCCCATCAGCGCCTCGTCGATCGCACGGGCGGCCTGGCGGCCTTCGCGGATCGCCCAGACGACCAGCGACTGGCCGCGGCGCACATCGCCCGCCGTCCACAGCTTGTCGACCGAGGTCTTGTAGTCACGGTCATTGGCAACGACATTGGTCGAGCCTCGGCGGTCGACATTGATATCGAGCTTGCCTTCCATCTCGGCCAGCACGCCCGTCGTCATCGGCCCGGAGAAACCGATCGCGATGAAGGCGAGATCCGCCTTGATGATGAAATCCGTGCCGGCGATCGGCTTGCGGCGTTCATCGACCTCGCAGCAGCGCACGCCGGTCAGCTGACCGTCTTCCCCGACGAATTCGAGTGTCGCGACCTGAAATTCACGGATTGCACCTTCGGCCTGGCTGGACGAGGTACGCATCTTGGTCGCCCAGAACGGCCAGACGGCGAGCTTGTCTTCCTTTTCCGGCGGCTGTGGGCGGATATCGAGCTGGGTCACTTTGACGGCACCCTGGCGGAAGGCCGTGCCGACGCAGTCGGATGCCGTATCACCACCACCAACGACGACGACATGCTTGGCACCGGCAAGGATCGGTTCGGCGGCCCAAGCGACGCTGTCGATGTTCTCGCGACCGATGCGGCGGTTCTGTTGCACCAGATAGGGCATCGCGTCATAGACGCCATGCAGGTCGGTGCCGGGAATGCCGGCCGGACGCGGGGTTTCCGAACCGCCGCAATAGACGACGGCATCATGCTCCGCGGTCAGTTCCTCGACCTTAACGTCAACGCCGATATTGACGCCGTAATGGAAGGTCACGCCTTCGCCGGTCATCTGCTCGACGCGGCGATCGATGAAGTTCTTCTCCATCTTGAAGTCGGGAATGCCGTAGCGCAGCAGGCCACCGGCCTTGCTCTCGCGCTCGTAGACATGCACTTCGTGGCCAGCGCGCGCAAGCTGCTGCGCCGCTGCCATGCCGGCAGGACCGGAGCCGATCACGGCGACCTTCTTGCCGGTCTTCACCGTTGCAGGCTGCGGCACGATATAACCCAGCTCATAGGCCTTGTCGGCAATCGCCTGTTCGACCGTCTTGATCGCAACCGGCGCATCCTCGAGGTTCAGCGTGCAGGCTTCCTCGCACGGCGCCGGGCAGACGCGGCCGGTGAATTCCGGGAAATTGTTGGTGGAATGGAGGTTGCGGATCGCCTCTTCCCACTTGTTGTTGTAGACCAGATCGTTCCAGTCCGGGATCTGGTTATGAACCGGACAGCCGGTCGGGCCGTGGCAATAGGGAATGCCACAGTCCATGCAGCGGGCGGCCTGTTTGGTCACTTCCGCATCCGACATCGGAATGGTGAATTCGCGGAAATGGCGGATACGATCGGACGCAGGCTGATACTTGCCCACCTGCCGGTCGATTTCCATGAAACCCGTAACCTTGCCCATGTCTAACCTCTACTCGCTCTCAATTCTTCCAAAGGCCCCTCATCCGCCTGCCGGCACCTTCTCCCCGCAAGCGGGGCGAAGGACATCTGCCGCGCCGTAGCCGGTCCCCCTCGCCCCGCTTGCGGGGAGAGGGTGCGCCGAGCGAAGCGGAGGCGGGGTGAGGGGCTAAGCCCAATCATTCTGCCGCCACGCCCATCCGCATGCGCTCCATCTCGACCAGTGCACGGCGATATTCGACCGGCATGACCTTGCGGAACTTCGGACGGAACTCGGTCCAGCGATCAAGGATGTCCTTGGCGCGGGTCGATCCGGTGTAGTGCATGTGGTTGGAGATCAGCTGGTAAAGACGCTCCTCGTCGTGGCGCGTCATGTCCTCGGACACGTCGACACGTCCCTTGTGCATGATGTCGCCGCCGTGATGGTGCAGCTTTTCCAGCATGTCGTCCTCTTCCGGAACCGGCTCGAGTTCCACCATCGCCATGTTGCAGCGCTTGGCGAAATCGCCCTTCTCGTCCAGCACGTAAGCCACGCCGCCCGACATGCCGGCCGCGAAGTTGCGGCCGGTTTCGCCCAGCACGACGACGATGCCGCCGGTCATGTATTCGCAGCCATGGTCACCCACGCCCTCGACGACGGCGATCGCGCCCGAATTGCGCACCGAGAACCGCTCGCCGGCCACGCCGCGGAAATAGCATTCCCCGGTCGTTGCGCCGTAAAGCACGGTATTGCCGACGATGATCGAGTTTTCAGCGACGATCTTCGAGTTTTCCGGCGGGCGCACGATGATGCGGCCACCGGACAAGCCCTTGCCGACATAGTCGTTGCCGTCACCGACCAGATCGAAGGTGATACCGCGGGCGAGGAAGGCACCGAACGACTGGCCGGCCGTACCCGTCAGCGTCACATGGATCGTGTCGTCTTTCAGTCCCTTCTGACCCCAGCGTTTGGCAAGCGCACCCGACAGCATTGCGCCGGCCGAACGATCGACGTTCTTGATCGGCACTTCGAAGACGACCGGCTCCTTGCTCTCAAGTGCTGCGGCCGACTTCTCGATCAGCTTGCGGTCGAGAATGTCGTCGATCGGATGCTTCTGGCGGGTCGTCCAGTAGGTCTCTTCCTTCGGAGCCTCCACCTTGTGGAAGATCTTGGTGAAGTCGAGTCCCTTGGACTTCCAATGCGCCAGCATGTCGTCCTTTTCGAGCAGTTCGGAAAGGCCGATGATCTCGTCGAACTTGGTGAAGCCAAGCGATGCCAGGATCTCGCGCACTTCTTCAGCCACGAAGAAGAAGTAGTTGATCACATGTTCCGGCGTGCCCTTGAAGCGCTTGCGCAGCACCGGATCCTGGGTGGCGACGCCGACCGGGCAGGTGTTCAGGTGGCACTTGCGCATCATGATGCAGCCGGCGGCGATGACCGGAGCCGTCGCAAAGCCGAACTCATCGGCCCCCAGAAGCGCACCGATGATCACGTCGCGGCCGGTCTTCAGGCCACCATCGACCTGCAGGGCGATACGCGAGCGAAGGCCGTTCAGCACCAGCGTCTGCTGGGTTTCGGCAAGGCCGATTTCCCATGGGGAACCGGCATGCTTCAGCGAGGTGAGCGGCGACGCACCCGTGCCGCCATCGAAGCCGGCAACCGTGATATGGTCGGCGCGTGCCTTGGCAACACCTGCAGCAACCGTGCCGACACCGACTTCGGAGACCAGCTTGACGGAAATATCGGACGTCGGGTTGACGTTCTTCAGGTCGTAGATCAGCTGGGCCAGATCTTCGATCGAATAGATGTCATGATGCGGCGGCGGCGAGATCAGGCCGACACCCGGCGTCGAGTGACGGGTCTTGGCAACCGTCGCATCCACCTTGTGGCCGGGCAACTGACCGCCTTCGCCGGGCTTTGCACCCTGCGCCACCTTGATCTGCAGCATGTCGGCATTGACCAGATATTCCGTCGTCACGCCGAAGCGGCCGGACGCGATCTGCTTGATCGCCGAACGCTCGGGGTTCATCGAACCATCCGGCAGCGGCAGATAGCGATCGCTCTCTTCGCCACCTTCGCCGGTGTTCGACTTGCCGCCGATCTTGTTCATCGCGATCGCAAGCGTCGTATGCGCCTCACGGCTGATCGAGCCGAAAGACATCGCACCGGTCGAGAAGCGCTTGACGATATCGACCGCCGGTTCGACCTCGTCGATCGACACGGGCTTACGGCCAAGCTGTTCGGCACCCTTGATCTTGAACAGGCCGCGGATGGTGTTCATCCGCACAGCCGTCTCGTTCACCATGCCGGCGAATTCGCGATAGCGGTCCTGGCTGTTGCCGCGCACGGCATGCTGCAGGGTTGCCACGACATCCGGCGTCCAGGCATGGCTTTCGCCGCGCATGCGGTAGGCGTATTCGCCACCGATATCGAGCGTCGAGGCCAGGACCGGGTCCTTGCCGAAAGCGGCATGGTGGCGTGTGACGGTTTCCTCGGCGATTTCGGCAAGGCCGATGCCTTCGATCGAGGTCGCGGTACCGAAGAAATACTTCGCCACCAGTTCCGAATTGAGGCCGACCGCATCAAAAATCTGACCGCCGCAATAAGACTGATAGGTCGAGATGCCCATCTTGGACATCACCTTGAGAATGCCCTTACCGACCGCCTTGATATAACGATAGACGATTTCCTGCGCATCGACTTCCTTGGGGAATTCGCCGCGCATATGCATGTCGGTCAGCGTGTCGAAGGCGAGATAGGGGTTGATCGCCTCCGCACCGAAGCCGGCAAGGCAGCAGAAGTGGTGGATTTCGCGCGGCTCGCCGCTCTCCACCACGAGACCAACCGAGGTGCGAAGCCCCTTGCGGATCAGATGATGGTGTACCGCAGCGGTTGCCAGAAGCGCTGGAATGGCGATGCGATCCGGACCGATCTGGCGGTCGGAGAGCACGATGATGTTGTAGCCACCCTTGACCGCAGCCTCGGCGCGTTCGCACAGGCGATCGAGCATGTCCGGCATGCCTTCGGCACCGCGCTCGATATCATAGGTGAAGTCGAGCGTCTTGGTATCGAACAGCTCTTCGGTGTGGCCGATCGAGCGGATCTTCTCGAGGTCACCATTGGTCAGGATCGGCTGGCGGACTTCCAGCCGCTTGGCATTCGCCATGCCCGTATGGTCGAGGATGTTTGGCCGCGGACCGATGAACGACACGAGGCTCATAACGAGTTCCTCGCGGATCGGGTCGATCGGCGGGTTGGTGACCTGCGCGAAGTTCTGCTTGAAATAGGTGTAGAGCAGCTTCGACTTCTCTGACATCGCCGAAATCGGCGTGTCGGTGCCCATCGAGCCGATCGCTTCCTGGCCCGTCGTCGCCATCGGCGACATCAGGATGCGGGTGTCCTCGCTCGTGTAACCGAAGGCCTGCTGGCGATCGAGCAGCGACACGTCGCGACGCAGCGCGCGCGGCTCCACCGGCTTCAGATCCTCGAGGATCAACTGGGTACGATCCAGCCACTTGCCGTATGGATGCTTGGTCGCCAGTTCGGTCTTCAGCTCTTCGTCGGAGACGATCTGGCCCTTCTCAATGTCGATCAGCAGCATCTTGCCCGGCTGCAAACGCCACTTCTTGACGATGCTTTCTTCCGGAACCGGCAGCGTGCCGGCTTCCGATGCGAGGATGACGCGGTCGTCGTCGGTGACGAGATAACGGGCCGGACGCAGGCCGTTACGGTCGAGCGTCGCACCGATCTGCTTGCCATCTGTGAAACAGACGGCGGCCGGGCCGTCCCACGGCTCCATCAGGGCCGCGTGATATTCGTAGAACGCCTTGCGCTCCTTCGACATCGACTGGTTGCCAGCCCATGCCTCCGGGATCAGCATCATCACGGCATGCGCCAGCGAGTAACCGCCGCGCTGCAGGAATTCCAGCGCGTTGTCGAAACAGGCGGTATCCGACTGGCCTTCGTAGGAAATCGGCCAGAGCTTGGAAATGTCGTCGCCGAACAGCGGCGAAGACACGGAAGCCTGACGCGCCGCCATCCAGTTGACGTTGGAGCGCAACGTGTTGATTTCGCCGTTATGAGCAACCATGCGGTAGGGATGCGCCAGCTTCCACGACGGGAATGTGTTGGTCGAGAAACGCTGGTGAACCAGCGCGATCGCCGTCTCGAACCGCGGGTCGGCCAAGTCCTTGTAATAGGCGCCGACCTGATAGGCGAGGAACATCCCCTTGTAGACGATGGTCGAAGAAGAGAGCGATACCGGATAGAAGCCGGTCTCCTGGCCGCCGAACTGATCGTAGATACGGTTTGAGATGACCTTGCGGACCAGGAAAAGCTTGCGTTCGAAATCGTGGTTGGTCGCAGCGTCGCGACCAGCCCCGATGAAGACCTGACAGTGATAGGGTTCGGTCGCGGCAATCGCCGGTGCCTTGGATAGCGAGGAATTGTCGACCGGCACATCGCGGAAACCGAGGAACTGCTGCCCCTCTTCGGCGATCACATCAACGATCGCCTGCTTGAAATGTTCGATCTGTTCGGCGTCGCGCGGCATGAAGAAATGCCCGACCGCGTATTCGCCGGCCTTCGGCAGGGTTACGCCCTGCGTCGCCATCTCCTCGCGGAAGAAGCGATCCGGGATCTGCACCAGAATACCGGCACCGTCGCCCATCAACGGATCCGCACCAACGGCGCCGCGATGGGTGAGGTTTTCGAGGATGAACAGCCCATCCTTGACGATCTGGTGGGACTTGACACCCTTCATATTGGCAATGAAGCCGACGCCGCAGGCATCGTGTTCGTTGCGCGGATCGTAGAGACCTTGACGCGCCGGCACGCCGGAGGCGACAAATGGGACAGCCTTGTTCGTTTCAACGGAAACCTCGGCGCCGGCGCCAGGAACCGTAACCGACATCTCGGAGCTCATCTTCGTCATCGTCATTCCTCCTGTTGGCCGCTATACAAAGCGAGCAAGGTGGCACTTCATCAATTCCTGCAGATGACAAAAGCCATCCGCCAGCCATGCAACGGCGCCGCTCTGGCGCAGGATCAAGAACTCTACAAAACTCTAGTCCAACCCGGATCGGCGCAAAGGTCAACGGAAAGGCGATGCAAACTTGACGCCTTGCCGCAAGAATTAGGACAGAAAGACTGTCCTAATTTCCAATCTGATATCGCATTAATTTACCCTTACCACAAGAGCATGTCTGCAAAAATCTGCAGGGCAAACGACAGTCTGTTACGATCGGCACCGCTCCGGCGAAATTTAATTACGCCAATTCGGCCGTAGCCACTGTTTCATTGCCGCATGAAAAGGTCCGCCCTCCTTTTGCGGGCTTTATCGTTGCGCACGGGCGAAAAAGTCTTAATCTCCCCGGCATCTCCCAACCAATCCCAAGGTGCATTTTCATGTTCTTCGCCTCCGACAACTGGGCAGGAGCCCATCCCGCGATCAACGAACGCCTGTCGAAGGAATCGACCCGATTTGCCTCCGCCTATGGAACGAGTGATCTCGACCGCTCGATTGAGCAACGTTTCAACGAGATTTTCGAGCGGGAAGTGGCCGTCTTTTTCGTTGCAACCGGGACTGCGGCAAATTCACTGTCGCTGGCCAGCATGGCACGCGCGGGCGGCCTAACATTCTGTCATTCCGAAGCCCATGTCATTGAAGACGAATGCGGCGCACCGGACTTCTTCTCCGGCATGCGCATGGTCGCGGTCGAGGGTCCCGCCGGCAAGATGCTGCCGGAAAACCTTGTCGAGCGAATTGGCCGCTACCCCCAGGATGCAGTCCACCACGGACGCGCAGCCGCCGTCACCATGACCCAGGCCACTGAAGTCGGCACCATCTATACGCTCGACGAGATCGACACGATTGCGAAGATCGCCAAGGATAACGGATTGCCGCTGCATATGGACGGCGCGCGTTTTGCCAACGCCCTTCTGGCGCTCGGCTGCACGCCTGCCGAAATGACCTGGAAGCGCGGTGTCGATGTGCTGTCCTTTGGCGGCACGAAAAATGGTTGCTGGTGCGCCGAAGCGATCGTCTTTTTCGATCCGCAGCTCGCCAGGGATTTCGCCTTCCTGCGCAAGCGCACCGCCCAGCTTTTCTCAAAGTCGCGTTTTATTGCCGCGCAGTTCGAAGCCTATCTGAAGGACGATCTCTGGCTTGGCCTTGCGGGCCATGCAAACACCATGGCCGAACGGCTTCGCGTCGGCTTCGGTTCGCTCAACAGCGCCCGCCTCGCCTGGCCGACCCAATCCAACGAAGTATTTGCCGTTCTCCCCAAGGCCTCCGCCAAGGCGGCAGCCGAGCAGGGCGCGAAATTCTACGACTGGCTGGAGCCACGCGACATGCCTGAAAAGGTCGGCAAGGACGAGGCATTGATCCGTTTGGTGACGTCCTTCGCAACGACGCAAGAAGATGTCGACCAGTTCCTGTCGATCTGCGCCTCAGCCTGAACCCCACTCACGCGGTGGCGGGAGGCGCGATCCGCGCTGCAATCAGATTGGACAGCGCCTCCACCATCGCCGCATCGGCGCCGCGCCGCGGGATGACGACAAACTCGACATCGTCCAGTCGCGGTAGCCGGTCGCCCGTTATTTCCCGCAGGCCTTCCGGCACCATGCTGCGGGGCTGAACCATCACCCCCATGCCGGCGCGTGCGGCAGCAGTAAGGCCGCTCAGGCTGCCGCAAGTACACACGACCCGCCAGGCGACACTGTCCCGATCGAGCGCCTCCTGAACGACGCGCCGCGTGATCGAGGGTGGAGGAAATGCAATCAGCGGCAGCGGCCCCTCATGCGGCGGCTTGAAGTCCTGGTCGCGGGCAAGCCACACCAGAGGTTCGCGATAAAGCAATCTGCCATGGGTCTCGCCCACATGCCGCTTCGCAAGCACCAGATCGAGATCGCCCGCATCCAGCATCTGATTGAGTGAAGCCGAGAGAGCGACCGTCAGCTCCAGATCGACAAGTGGATGAAGCCGGATGAAATCCTCCAATATTCCGGTCAACCGGTTGGCAACGACATCCTCCGAGACACCGAACCTGATCCGTCCACGCAGTCGGCTTTCCCCAAAAAGCGACAGAGCACGACCGTTCAACTCCAGCATTCCACGCGCATAACCGATCAATGCCTCTCCATCCGTCGTCAGCCGGACCTGATGCGTATCGCGGATGACCAGCCGGCGACCCAGCGCCTTTTCGAGCCGCTGAATATGCTGGGTGACTGTCGACTGCGCCAGACCAAGTCTCAGGGCGGCTTCGGTAAAACTGCCCGTCTGCTGCAGCATTAGAAAACTGTCGAGATGGTGGAGGTTCAGCATGTCCATCGCATTTCGCAATAACTGTTAATGGTTGCATTCTAATTCACGATAAGCGAAAGCTCAACAATTCCACCTTGAGGAGCATTCGATGAAGCGTTTCCTGCCTGATCAATACACGATGATGCTGGTTAGCACCGTGATCCTGGCGTCCATTCTTCCTATTCACGGCATCTGGGCAGATTGGTTCGGCATCGCTACGGATATAGCCATTGGCCTGCTTTTCTTCCTCCATGGCGCACGCCTTGCGCGTGACACGGTCGTCGCAGGTGTGCTGCACTGGCGCCTGCACCTGACGATCGTGCTGACCACGTTCGTGATCTTTCCGCTTCTGGGGCTCGCCATGGGCTTCATTCCAGAAAGCATCCTGCCGGCACCGCTTTATCTCGGCATGCTTTTCCTCTGCGTCCTGCCATCGACGGTGCAGTCCTCCATCGCGTTTACCTCGATGGCTGGCGGCAACGTACCGGCCGCAATCGTTGCGGCCTCCGGCTCCAACATTATCGGCATGTTCCTTACCCCGGCGCTGATCGCGCTTCTCCTTTCGACCACCGGCGGCGGTGGCGTCTCGGCCGATGCCTTGGAGAAGATCGCGCTTCAATTGCTCGCACCCTTCATTCTGGGCCAGGTCCTGCAGCCTTGGATCGGCAACTGGATCCGCTCGAAGAAAAAGCTGCTGATGCCTTTCGACCGCGGATCGATCCTGATGGTCGTTTATCTCGCCTTTTCCACCGCAGTCATGGAAGGCATCTGGCAGACATTCTCGCTCACCGACATCGCGGTCGTCATCGGCCTCGACATCATCCTGCTTGCAGCCGTGCTCTGCATCACCATGTTCGGCAGCAGGCTTCTCGGCTTCGGCAAGGAGGACGAGATCACCATCACCTTCTGCGGCTCGAAGAAATCGCTGGCGAGCGGCGTGCCGATGGCAAACGCAATCTTCACCGGCGGCTCCGCCTCGATCGGCGCCATCGTTCTGCCGATCATGCTTTTCCACCAGATCCAGCTGATGACCTGCGCGGTACTGGCGCAGAAATATGCCGAGCGTCTCAAGGCCAAGGAAATAAAGGCCGAAGCCGCGACCGCCTAGCCATTTCAGGGTTTGCGGTCAGAGCCAGGGCTTTGACCCTGACCTCATAGCACCCTTCTTCCCGGCTGAACGCGACGAAAAACGCCTCCTCAGGCTTCCTGAGGAGGCGTTTGCATTTCATCTTCGACTGGAGATCAAAGAACGCTGAGTGTCAGTTGACCTGCTGTGGTGCAACCTGGGCTTCGATCGTCTTGGCGGTATCGCCGGCTTCTGCAGCGATCGCGATACGACGCGGTTTCATCGCTTCGGGAATGTTGCGGACGAGATCGATATGCAGCAGTCCGTTCTTCAGCGAAGCGGTCTCGACTTCCACATGGTCGGCGAGCTGGAATCGGCGCTCGAACGCGCGTTTGGCGATGCCGCGATAGAGAAACTCGCTCTGGTCGGCCCCGTCTTCCTCGGTCTTTTCACCCTTCACGGTCAAAGCATGCGCCTGGAATTCGATCGAGAGTTCGGTCTCGTCAAAGCCGGCGACAGCCATGGTGATGCGATAGGTGTTTTCGCCGGTCCGCTCGATGTTATAGGGCGGATAGCTCTGGCTCTGATCGGCAAAATTGCGATTGTCGAGCAGATTGAAAAGACGGTCGAAGCCGACGGTGGAACGATAGAGAGGGGAAAAATCGACGTGACGCATAATGTCCTCCATGGAAGCGACGTTGCGGTTTTGGTTTGGGCATCGACACCCCGTTCTGGCGATGAAGACCCCGTTCAGCGGACCCTTTCGGCGCCCGCAGAGTGAAGATGGGAATTGCAAAACCGGCCTTCAAGCCCCCGCTTCCGCCGGCATCGCGAACGTGGTTCCCAGCGATGGCAGAACCCCTGGCCTGCCAACAGGCGCACACGACCCAACGATATTTCGCTTGACCTGCCGTCCCCCTCGCCTAACCCTGACCCGATGAACGATCAGCCGCAAATCACCGATGACATCCTTCGCCCGACACCGGACAATCCGGCTCCGGAGGACTTCACGGCCGGCTATTTCACCGGTCACCGGGGCACAAGGCTCCGTTACGCCCTGTTCCGGTCGCAGATTGTTCCCGCCCGCGGCACGATCGTGCTTCTCCATGGCCGCAACGAATTCATCGAGAAATATTTCGAGACCATCCGGCATTTGAATGCGATGGGATTATGGGTCGCGACCTATGACCTGCGCGGCCAGGGCGGTTCCGAGCGGTTGAAGAAAGACCCAAAGAAGGGACACGTCCGGCGTTTTACCGACTACGAAAAAGACCTCGAAATCTTTCTCGAACAGATCGTTTTGCCGGATGCCCGCCTGCCCTTTTTCCTCGTTGCGCATTCGACAGGGGCCCTGATCGCCCTGTCGGCTGCGCCGCGCCTTTCCAACCGCATCAGTCGTATGGCGCTTGCTGCTCCCTATATCGGCTTCCATAACCAGCCCGCCTCGGAAAAATTGGTCCGCCCGCTTGCAAGGATGATGGCCTGGACGGGGTTTGGCGGCGCGCAGATGGGCGGTGACCGGCGCATCATCCCTTTCGAAGGAAATGGCCTGACCGGCGACAGGCCTCGCTTCGAACGCAATCTCGGCCTTTACAAGGCCTTTCCTGATCTGACCGTCGGCGCACCGACCGCACGCTGGATCCACGAGACACTTCGCGCCGCAAGCCGCATATCACTTCAGACCCACCTGACGAAAATCACCATACCGACGCTCATTCTGGCCCCAGTGCTCGACGGCATCGTGCCCTACCGTCTGCAGGAGAACCTGTCGCGCAACTTCCGCGCCGGACAGTTGATCACCATCACCGGCGGCCGCCACGAACTGTTTCAGGACAAGGATATCTACCGCGCCCAGGCAATGGCCGCGATCGAAACCTTCATGCCGGGCCTCGATGGCGGTCTCGACATGTCGGAGACCGCCGCCTGACGCTTCAGGTCTCGGTGTCGGCCTAGCGCCCGGAAAGAAGCGTCATCGCCTTCTCGTGCACAGCCTTCGAGCCGGCAGCAACGATGGTGCCGCCATTTTCCGGCCGTTTGCCGTCCCAGGTGGTGATGATGCCGCCGGCCTGCTCGACCAACGGGATCAGCGCCCCGACATCATAGGGCTGCAGGTTGTTCTCCACCACGAGGTCTATATGGCCGGAGGCCAAAAGCGCATAGGCGTAACAATCGCAGCCATAGCGGAACAGCCGCACCTTCTCCTCGACGGAACGGTAGCGAACAAGGTCTTCGCCCTCGAAGATATGCGGCGAGGTGGTAAACAGGATCGCATCGGCAAGCGAGCCGCAATCGCGCACCGAAATCTGTCTCTCGCCGTCCGGACCGGAATACCAGGACGTGCTGCCATCGGCGAAATAACGCTCGCCAGTAAACGGCTGGTCCATCATCCCCATCCTTGCCCGGCCGTTTGACCGAAATCCGATCAGGGTCCCCCAGACCGGCAGGCCGGAAATGAAGGCCCGCGTCCCGTCGATCGGATCGATCACCCACACATGCTCCCGATCGAGCCCGACATTGCCGTGTTCTTCGCCGAGAATTCCGTGATCGGGAAACCGCGCCCCGATCAATGCCCGGATTGCCGTTTCAGCTGCCCGGTCGCCTTCGGTCACCGGATCAAAACCGCCGGCCACCTTGTTGACCACCGAAATGCCGGTCCGAAACCGCGGCAACGTCTCAGCTTTGGCCGCATCGGCTAGCGCATTGAAGAATTCGCGGTCGGGCAACATCGGCGGCTCCTGATTGGCGGAAAATCGGTCACGGGCGGACGCGTCTCTCATAGGACGTCCTGCCGCCGTAGAAAACCGCTTCAGGAATTATTCCATGCTGCCACATTCATCACAAAGCCTAAAAATGACGCAAATTTAATCACCATAAAAATATGCTTGACAAATGTGCATACCTTGCCGTATTTTTCTAAGCACAGTCTTTGACTGTAAATACCCTCCTTGGGTGTTTCCTCCCTAGACTTAGCCGCGCGAATAGCGCGGTTTTTTTTGTCCATAGGGCAGCAAACGCGGCGGGCGTCTCCAGCATCAAACAGTATTGTCGGAATGGATCAGGCTTATTCCGCCGCCAGCGCGCTCATGCCACCGGAAAAATCGGCAACATATTCAGCCATCTGCCGCATGAAGGTCGAGAGAGCAGCAGCGATCAGCGGAAACTCTCGCTTCCGCTCGAGTGTCGTTTCGTCGACATAAAGCCCGCGATTAATCTCGATCTGCAGAGCATGCAGCCCACGCACAGGCCGGCCGTAATGCTCGGTGATGAAGCCACCGGCATAAGGTTTGTTGCGCACGGCTGAAAAACCCATATCGTCGAAGAATTGCAGCGCGGCCCGCGAAAGCTCGGCCGAGGCACTGGTGCCGTAGCGGTCCCCGATGATGAAATCCGGCCGCACATCCGTTCCCGAAAGCCGGATATTGCCCGGCATAGAGTGGCAATCGATCAGCACGCTCATCCCGAAGCGCGCATGCGTGCGCGCGATCAGCTTGCGCAGGCAGGCATGATAAGGCTTGTAGATCGTTTCGACCCGCGACAGCCCCTCTTCGACCGAAAGCTTCTTGCGATAGATATCCATGTTCTCGGCGACAATCCGCGGGATCGTCCCCAGCCCTCCGGCAACCCGCATGGACCCGATATTGACATAAGGCGGCAACGGACCGTCGAACATCCGCGGGTCGAGCTCATAAGGCTCGCGGTTGACGTCGAGATAGGCGCGCGGGAAATGCGCAACCAGCAGCGGCGCGCCGAGTTCTGGCGCATCGCAGAACAGCTCGTCGACATAATGGTCGGCGGAACGGCGGATGGAAAGCGCGTCAAGACTGCTCTCCGCCAGGAAATCCACAGGATAATGGCTGCCGCTATGGGGAGAGTTGAAAACGAAGGGAATGGTCTGCTGCGCGGGCTCTCTCACCTCGAAATGCTGACGATCTCCCGCGGCCTGATCCATCCTGCCTTTACCATTTCACGAACTAGTCTGTCGCGTCATGTTGCCAGTTGCCCGGCGCCAAGTCCATACTATCTATAACCCACCAACACCCTTCCATGCGGTTAAACGGAAATTTACCGTAGACTGGCATTGTGAAAGGCTCTTACAACCTCTGGCATGCACGGATAGCGGTCCCGAAGATGATACAAAAAATCCTTCTCGCCGAAGACGACAATGATATGCGCCGTTTTCTGGTGAAGGCACTGGAAAAGGCCGGATACAAGGTCGCCTCTTTCGACAATGGCGCAAGCGCCTATGACCGGCTCCGCGAAGAGCCCTTCTCGCTTCTCCTCACCGACATCGTCATGCCGGAAATGGACGGCATCGAACTCGCCCGCCGGGCGACCGAGCTCGATCCGGACCTCAAGGTGATGTTCATCACCGGCTTTGCCGCCGTTGCATTGAACTCGGATTCAAAGGCGCCGAAGGATGCAAAGGTCCTGTCGAAGCCCTTCCACCTTCGCGACCTCGTCGACGAAGTGAACAAGATGCTCGCCGCCGCCTGATCGAAGCAGGCTGCTCAGGCACCTGATTCCAGCCGCGTCGGCGAAGCGCAGATCCGACTGCGGCAACCGGAAATCGTTTGGCTGAAAGCTGATTGCGGTTGTCCACAGCCGCAATAATCCCTGAAATGCGGGGCCGTCAAAAAAGCTTCGCATTTCCTCCAAAAAACCAGTTGACGGCCCGACCACTCTATGGTCTATGCGCCGACATCGGATGGGCGTGTAGCTCAGCGGGAGAGCACTACGTTGACATCGTAGGGGTCACAGGTTCAATCCCTGTCACGCCCACCATCCTTCTCCTCACGGAGATGAAAAAGCCCCTAGCGGGGCTTTTTTCGTTTCCAGGCAAGGGCTTACCTGAAACATAAAGACACCCGGCAAGGCTGCCGAGCTGGTTGCCTTGTGGCTTTATCTGAATTTTGGGATGAGCACCTGGCGATGGTGGAACACATTCCACCTTGGGCACTTCCAAGCCGTATTTACGGGCTCACCCGGAGCAGGATGACGTCCGGCTCGCAGGCCGCCGTAACCAGCGCGACGCCGCCCAGTTTGATCATATTGGGGCTGGCAGAAGAGACGACGCCCACCTGACCGTCGTTTTTTCCACCGATTATCTTGATCATGTTGCCCTCCCGGAAAATGCCGAAACTTCCATCCGGGATCTGCAGAGTGTCGGGAGCCGTAAAACTGATATGTGCGCTGGCAAGGAAACGCGAACCCGCGCCGTCACGCACAAGGAAGCGAAAATGCTCGTGGCCGATCTTCTCGCCCACCAGCATGTAGATCTGCCGCAGGCGGTGCACATGTGGGTCATTCAGCCTCATGCCGATATTGGCCGTCACGAAGGCGGCATCATAACGGACCCTCCTCTCCGCCGGCCGCTCTGCGCACGCGACCGGAATGTCCATCATCATGGCAGCACCGATCGCCTCGAGCATCTGTTTGTTGTAGCAGAGGTTGTCGAATGCGGCACGTTCCAGATCGAACAACGTGCGCACGCCGAGCCTCCACAATGCCGCAACGACTTTCGGGCCGACTGAGGCGCAAAGCTGCGCCTGTGCCACCCAATCCATGATCTGGTAAACGCCGTAGGGCGTTTCGACGAAAAGCATCAGCGGGTTTGCGGCCGCAAGATTTTGGGTCGAAGCCAAATGGTAATTGGCCAGCCGGTCTCGCGTATCCGTATCGATCCCATCGATGAGCTCGATCGGGGTCGCCTCGAAAAGCTTGAACACTTCGGGATTCTCCCGCTTGAAGTTCTTCAGTCGGCTTTTGGTGACGAGCCAGCGGATTGCCGCCTGGGGAAGGGTCCCGGCAGCAAAACACAGGATGACGGTCACGGGCGGCAGGTATGCCTCCTGGACGGCTTCAAAGACTTCCACAAGCGTTACCGCCGAGGTGATCAGGACCGCAACGCCGGCTGCAGCGGCGATATTGATCGTGCTTTCGATGACGGCCGCCGGACTGAGGTCGAAGTTGTTTATTGCGCGGTACAGCTGGCGGATCTCGGTGAAATACGAACCGAGCAACGCGCTGCTTATCCCGTAGGCCCAAAGCGGCAAACCGATACAAGGCGATGTCGCTCCCGGCGCACATGCTACGTTGTAAAGGGGGGCAAGCAGCGGCGGAAGCCGGCCGGACAACATGACCCAGAAGCAGAACCAGCAGATGGATCCGACAATCGCGAAAAACGGGATGATGGACAGAACCCAATCCCTTGTCTTGAAATCCTGCGGCTGCCTTCCGGACACCTGATTGTCCATGAGATAGCGGAATTTCACGAATTCGAACGACGGTATCAGCTTCGGGTGGCCTGCTGGAAAGACAGGTGTCTCGAACACCGCGGTGAGATCACGTATGACCTCCTGGCGTCGGCGCTTGACGGTTTCCCTGATCATGATCAGCGCAACCGGCAGGACGATGACGACGAGAACAGACGCTACAAACACCAGACCGGAAATCGTCATCGCTGCATCCTCACAACAGGTGCTGCTTATCTTCCGCCAAAATCATCACGAAACAACAATCCGAGAGAACAGGCGTAGTCCCGGATTCAGCCTCAAGTCCACAAATCGGATACAATCTCAGATTGAGATAATGCAGATAAATTCAATTGAGGAAAGTCTCAAACGACCGCCGCTGACGAAAAACTGATCCATCGGCATTATAGGTATCTTCCGTTTCGCCTTTCCCGAAAGTAGCCAGCGCAAACAAAGGCCCGGTCTGCATCGCAGCCGGGCCGTTTGACGTCCGATCATGAAGGGAGGGTCAGAACTCTTCCCAGTCATCCGCACCGCCTGAGGCAGCCGAGCGGCCGCCGAAGGCTTGAGCTAGCTTTCCCACCATACTCCGGGCAGGCGAGGCCTTGGGCGAAGCATTCTCATCTGCCGGCCTCACGGACGTGGCGCGGCGAAGACTGGCTGCGACCGAATTCGCGTGAGCTGACGGCCGTGGCGGCGCATCCCCCGCGGCATGTCTGAAAAGCTCGGACCCGTCACCTCTGACGTCACCGAGCTGGAACTGCGACACGAGTTCGCGAAGGCGCCCGGCCTCGTTGGCAAGCGTAGCACCCGCGGCATTGGCTTCCTCCACCATGGCGGCATTCTGCTGCGTGACGTGATCCATCTGGTTGACGGCATTGTTGACCTCCGCCAGCCCGACCGACTGTTCGCGCGCCGACGTGGCGATCGCATCCATATGCTGGTTGATGGTGACGACATAGGTTTCGATCGTCTTCAACGCCTCGCCCGTAGCGCTCACCAGCTTCACGCCGCTCTCCACTTCGGTGGAAGACTTGCGGATCAGGTCCTTGATTTCCTTGGCGGCGGTCGCAGACCGTTGCGCAAGTTCGCGCACCTCCTGTGCAACGACCGCAAACCCCTTGCCGGCCTCGCCTGCCCGCGCCGCCTCGACGCCTGCGTTAAGTGCCAGGAGGTTGGTCTGGAAGGCGATATCGTCGATCACTCCGATAATGCTCGATATCTGGCCGGAGGACTGTTCGATCCGGCTCATCGCCTCGACGGCATCGGCAACCACGGCCTCCGAGCTGCGGGCGCTGTCGTTGGCCCGGATGGCGACGTTGCGGGCTTCCTCGGCGCGCTTTGACGAATTGGTCACATTGGCGGTGATCTCGTCCAGCGCCGCCGCCGTCTCTTCCAGCGATGCGGCCTGCTGCTCCGTTCGCCTGGAGAGATCGTCGGCGCTGTGGCTGACCTCTCGCGCCCCGCTGTCGATCGCCCCGGTGGCCGTGGCAACGGCCGCAAGCGTATCGCGCAACTGCATGACGGTCTGATTGAAATCGGCGCGCAATCCCTCGAAATCCGCAGCAAACGATGCCTCGAGCCGGAAGCCGAGATCGCCGGAGGACAGATGTTTCAGCCCTTCGGCAAGCCCCTGCGTGGCATCCGTCATCGCCTTGGCGCGCTGGTGCTCCTGATCGGCAATGCGGCGGCGTTGTGTCTCGCTCTCCTCGCGCTCGCTCGCCGCATCCATTTCAAGCGTGCGGGCGCGCAATCCGTTTTCCTTGAACACCTTGACCGCCCGGGCCATACCCCCGATCTCGTCCTTGCGGTCCTCGCCATCGACATCCGCCGACAGGTCGCCGCTGGAAAGCAGGCCCATCGTCCGGCCCAGGGCTTGCAGCGGCTGCACGAGCCACGCCTTGATCGCAACGAAGCTGACCAGCGATATGATGATGAGCGCCGCAAGAACGCCGCCGATCGTCGTCCAGTAGATCCTGCGGGAATCCGACGACAGCGTGACGGTGCTGGCCGTGGTCGCTCTTGTCAGCTCGTCGACCTTGTCGTTGATCGCCTTGGACATGATCTGAAACTGCGGCTGGCACTCGCGGAAGAACACGTCCATCGCGTTCTTGATGTCGAGATAGGTGAGCGCCTTTGTGCCGAGCGTGATGGAATTGGCGCAGGACTGGTCGAGAACGTTGATCGCCTTGGCTTTCAGATCCACAATCCCGGTATCGCCCGGCAGTGCCGCGGCCACCCTGTCGATATAGGAGAGGAACTGCTGCCGCGAGCCTGCCAGCTCGTCGACCGCCTTCTTTTCCTGTTCCTTGGCGGTTGTCAGGAGAATGTCGCCGATCGCGCCGCGGATCGTCTGGAATGTCTGGCTGGCGCGCGACAGCGATGTCGAGGCGTCGCCCTCCGTATTGACCAGATGCGAATAATCCGCATCGACCCTGAGGATCTGGCTGCCGGCGTAATAGGCGAGCACCAGAGTAAAAAGGCCGAAGGATGCGAGAAGTACGAAGAACTTGCCAGTTATGGATATGTTTTTCATCGCGGACCCGAACAGAAAGCGTGAATGCAAAGTGGCTTTGACGCATCGACTGCCGATGATCGCATGTGCTGCGATGACGTTCCCCCCACTCCCCGGAACGGTTGTAAGCTTAGCCGCACATCTTTTACCATGGGTTAAAGCCGCGACCGCTTATGCAACCCTGTCGCGATAAAATATGCTCAAATCTTGAAGAATCGCAAAAATACAGAGGCTTGCGCCTTTTCAGATTACCGTTTGGTCATCTGTTGGGGATAGATTTTGGCCAACCAAGGATCAGGCCGAGGGACTAGATGGCACAGTATAAGTATTCTGATCGCCTCGTTGAGGCCAAATCCTGGGCTTTCGACCAGGACTGGAAGCCGGGACAGCCCGTCACCAATGCCGGTATTTACCGCTGTCGCGCCTGCGGTGACGAGATCGTCGCCGATAAGGGCACCGTCCTGCCGAGAAGCCATCACGAACATTCCCTCCTCGGCCCCGTCGTCTGGCAGCTTCTTGTCTTTGCTCAGAAACATCCGGGGCGCTGATCGCCAGAACGGATCAGCTGACGGGTGCTGACCTGACGATCGGCCAGACCCTGCGGAATAACGAACATGAAAAAGCCGCCCGTTCAGGCGGCTTTTTCCGTTCCAGTGACCGCGCTTCGATCACATGATCGCGCTGCCCGCCATCAAGGCCAGCACCAGGAAGATCAGGAAGATCGCCAGCGCCAGGAAGAACAGGATTTTCGCGATGCCGGCCGTTGCGGCAGACACGCCGGAAAAGCCGAGGAAGCCGGAAATCAGGGAAATGACGAGAAAAATGAGAGCCCATTTCAGCATGGAGGTTGGTCCTTCGTGTGTGATGGCGAGATAACGTCCATCAATGTTCCCGGGTTCCATGCCGAAAGCGTCGTTTACCGATCCGGCGCTTAAAAATCACGCGCCGAAGTGATATCAGCGAAAGACATGCGCCTTGCCCGAAACCGTCAGGGCGATGTCATGCCCTTCGGATGGCTCGCTGAAGCTGGGCACTTCGACCGTGAAGGCGATGTTTTCGTCGGTACGGAGGACCACCTGCAACTCGCAGGTCGATCCACGAAAACTTGCCTCCCGCACGCGCGCCAAAATCAGCCCCTCGGCCTGCTGGTCGGCGGGCTTAGCCAAGCCAACCTGCTCGGGCCGCAACATGATCGTCCGGGCGCCATCATGACCATCTGCAGCATCGACCGGCAATCGCCCGAGCGCGCAGTCCGCATGGCCGTTTTCCACCCGCGCCGGCAGAATGATCGCCTCGCCAAGAAATGCTGCCGTCGCCGCATCGGCGGGGCGTGAATAGACCTCGCGCGGCGAACCGACCTGCGTCAACTGCCCCGCCCGCATCACCGCCACCTGGTCGGCAAAGGCAAGCGCCTCGGCCTGGTCATGCGTTACCAGCAGGGTTGCGATCCCCTCGGCCTTCAGCACGTCACCGACAGCTTTGCGTGTCACGGCTCTCAGGCCGGTATCGAGCGCGGAAAACGGTTCGTCGAGCAGCATCAGCTGCGGCCGGCGGGCAAGCGCCCGTGCCAGCGCCACGCGCTGCTGCTGGCCGCCCGATAACTCGTCGGGACGGCGGTGAAGCATGGTGTGCTCAAGCCCGACCATCTCCATCAGTTCGGCAGCCCTCGTTTCCCTGGCCGCCGGGGCTTCCGTCATGCCGAATACGATATTGCCGGCCACCGTCAGATGCGGAAAGAGGCAGCCGTCCTGCGCCACGATGCCGATATTGCGTTTGTGTGCGGGCACCGCCGCCACGCCCTCCGCCATCGTATGGTCACCAAGAACGATCGAGCCTGCATCCGCCGCCTCGAAACCCGCGATCAGGCGCAGCAGCGTGGTCTTGCCGCATCCCGACGGACCGACCACCACCATGCGACTGCCCTGCTCGACGGCAAGGTCGATCCCGTCGAGAGCCTTCACCGGCCCGAAGCTTTTGCGAAGTCCGCGAATGTCTACAAAACTCATCGGCCGGCGATCTTCTTCGATTGGTGGTGGAGCAAGGCTGTCATCGGCAGCGAAAACACGATCATCAGCAGTGCATAGGGCGCTGCCCCCGCATAGTCTATTTCGCTCGTCAGCGCCCAGAAAGCCATGGCGAGCGTTCGTGTGCCGTTCGGCGCCAGCATCTGCGTGGCGGTCAGTTCGTTCATGATCCCGAGGGACGACAGAGCGACGGCCGCCGCCGCACCCGGCGCGGCAAGCCGCACCGTCGTTGACCAGAGCGCATTGACGGGAGACCGGCCAAGGCTCGCCGCCGCCTGTTCGAGCTCGACCGGAACCTGCGCAATGCTGGCACGAAGGCTGATCAGTGCACGCGGCAGGAACATGATGACATAGGCGAGCACGATCGTCGCCACCGTCTGGTAGAGCGGCAGGGCCACGCGGACGGTAATCGTCACCAGTGCCAGTGCCACGACCACGCCCGGCATCGAACTTGCCAGATAATAACAGCCCTCGATCACCCGGTTCGACCGGCTGGGCCAGCGTACGGAAAGCCAGGCAATGGGAAGTGCAGCAGCCGTCGTCGCAAGCCCGCCGATAAGGCAGATGACAAGCGTCTGGCCGAGCGCCCGTCCCACCTCGTTGAACTTCCAGATGCCGGTGCCTCCGGCGATCAGCCAGCGCGACAGAGTGACCGCCGGAATGCCGAGCGCAAAGAAGACGGCGAGCATGGGCAGAATGAGGCAGGCGTAACGCCAGCGCCCGAGCGACGTGCTCCGCGCCCGCCTTGCGACACCCGAGCCGATGCGGGCATACCGGCGCGTGCCTCTCAATCCCGCATCAGCCGTCAGCAGCACAAGGCAGCAAAGCACAAGAACCAAGGCCAGCATGTTTGCCGCCACGCCGTTATAGGTCGACTGGAACTGGTCGACGATCGCGGTTGTGAACGTATCGAAGCGGATCATCGCATAAAGCCCGTATTCCGCCAGAAGATGCAGTCCCACCAGCAGCCCGCCGCCAAGGATCGACAGGCGTAATTGCGGCAGGATCACCCGGCGGAACACCGCCCTATCGGACAGGCCCAGCGAGGCCGCCTGATCCTCCAGCGCCGGATCGAGAAGTCTCAGCGTTGCAGCAATCGGCAGGTAGAGAAACGGGAAATAGGCCGTGACTGAAATCGCGACCCCTGCCGCAAGACCGTGAAATCCCGGCCAAACGCCGATCCAAGCATAGGAATGCACGAAGGCCGGAATGGCGAGCGGCGCGACGCAGAGTGCCGACCATAATCTGGCGAGTGGCAGGTTGCTGCGCTCTGTCAGCCAGGCGAGTGCGGTGGCAAGCACTGTCGTTATCGGAACCGTGATGATGACAAGCAGGAGTGTATTGGCCATCAGCTCGCCGACCCGCGAGCGGAAAATCAGTTGCGATGCCGTCTCCCACCCCGTCACAGCCGCCGCCCAGAAAACGAAACCCAGAGGCAGGAGTGCCAGAAACGCAATCACGATGGCAATGATAAACGAGACGCGCATTCCCGACCTGAAGCGGGGAAGCGGCACGGACAAAGGTTTGCTGTCGGCAATTGAGGTCATGGAATACCCGAAAACCACGAGACATCGCAGGTAAGCCCTGCGATGTCTCCACGCAACTGGAATTATACGCGCCTGGGCGCGGCAATCTTAGAGGATACCGGCTGCCGTCAGCATGTCGGTGACCTTGGCATTGTTGAGTTCGGTCGGCTCGACCTTCGGTGCCTGCAGGTCTGCAAGCGGTACGAGGGCCTTGTTGGAGGTTTCGCCGTTGCCGACTGCATACTCAAACGAGGTGCCGTCGCGCAGGATCTTCTGGCCGCCCTTGCCGGCAACCCATTTCAGGAAGGCCTGAGCCTGTTCCTTGTGCTTGGAGGAGGCAAGGATGCCGCCGCCCGAGATCGACACGAAGGCGCCCGGATCCTGGTTCTTGAAGTAATGCAGCGAGACGTTCTTGCTGTTTTCGCCGGTCTTCGCCTGATCGCCGAAATAATAGTAATGATAGATCACCGCGCCTTCGATCTGGCCGGCATTTACGGCCTTCATCGCCGTCGAATTGCCACGGATGGCGGTGAAGTTTTCCTTCATGCCCTTTAGCCACGCGGCGGTCTGTTCCTCGCCCTTCAACTGCAGCAGCGCACCGACGATCGCCTGGAAATCGGCACCCGACGGAGAAGCGGCCCAGCGGCCCTTCCATTCCGGCTTGGCGAGATCCATCATCGACTTCGGCAGCTTGTCTTCGGTAAGCTTCGTTTTGTCATAGGCAAACACGGTGGAACGCGCAGCAATGCCTATCCAGTGGCCATTGGCAGGGCGGAACTGTTCCGGCACCTGATCGAGCGTTGCCTTGTCGACCGGTTCAAACAGGCCCTTGCCGTCGACCAGCGCCATCGCCGGAGAGTTTTCGGTGAGGAAAAGATCGGCCGGAGAATTGGCACCTTCCTGAACGATCTGGTTGGCGATCTCCATGTCCGAGCCGTTGCGGATCGTCACGACGATCCCGGTCTGCTCGGTAAAGCCATCCACCCATTCCTTGGTCAGGCCTTCGTGCTGAGCATTGTAGATGGTGAGGCTGTCGGCGACCTGGGCCGCAGCGGGTGTGGAAAAAGTCAAAACGGACAATGCGGACGCAACGCCGGCCAGAAGAGAAGAAGTTTTCAAGATCGCCTCCATGGGAAATTCATGGCGATCTCTTAGCCAAACAGGACAAGACTGGTCAAGTTTAAATCGGAGAAAACAACTCAACAAAATAAATGATAATCAAGTAAAAACAAAAAGTTATGCGCCGAACGAAATATTTCGATCAGCTTAAAAAATCTCCAGTCGGATAGATATCGAGCATTCGAGAAATAAACGTGTCGGGTCTCTGCATATCCTCGGTTTGGTTCTTGCCAAACCACTATTGCGCTGCGAGCCTGACACACACCTGAACGACGGGCGCAGCCTTGCGCCGGCATCCTGCTGTCTTCGCAGCATCATATGCCTGTTCCCGAACGAATCAGCTATTGCTCAGATGAACACATCGGGAACAAGCTTGCGGAGGCGGGCTTTCTAAACGTTGCGGAGAAGCATGTCGGCTGCCCATCTGGAAAAATCGTCCTATCTTGAAAAACTGAACGAGGCCCAGCGCCGTGCGGTGGAACACGGATCGGACGTGCCGAATGGTGGTCCTGCCGGCCCCCTACTCGTCATTGCCGGCGCAGGTTCTGGAAAAACCAACACGCTCGCCCACCGCGTTGCCCATCTGATCGTCTCGGGTGCTGACCCGCGCCGCATCCTGCTGATGACGTTTTCCCGCCGCGCCGCCTCCGAAATGGGCCGCCGCGTCGAGCGGATCTGCAAACAGGTGCTGGGTGCCAATGCCGCAATCATGACCGATGCGCTGGCCTGGGCCGGCACCTTCCACGGCATCGGCTCGCGCCTGTTGCGGATCTACGCCTACCAGATCGGCCTCGATCCTGATTTCACCATCCACGACCGCGAGGATTCCGCCGACCTGATGAACCTCGTGCGCCACGAACTGGGCTTCTCCAAAATGGAAAGCCGGTTTCCGACCAAGGGCACCTGTCTTGCCATCTATTCCCGCGCCGTCAATTCCGAAACTCCGCTCGGCGAGGTGCTGAAGTCATCTTTCCCCTGGTGCCAGGCCTGGGAAAAACAGCTGCGTGAACTCTTCGCATCCTATGTCGAAGCCAAGCAGACCCAGAACGTCCTCGATTACGACGACCTGCTGCTCTATTGGGCGCAGATGATGAGCGAGCCGTCGATCGCCGAGGATGTCGGCGCCCGCTTCGATCACGTCATGGTCGACGAATACCAGGACACCAACCGCCTGCAATCCTCGATCCTGATGGGGATGAAGCCCGGCGGCCGCGGACTGACCGTCGTCGGCGACGATGCGCAGTCGATCTATTCCTTCCGCGCCGCAACGATCCGCAACATTCTCGATTTCCCCAACACCTTTGATCCGCCCGCCAACATCGTCACCCTCGACCGCAACTACCGCTCGACCGGCACCATCCTCGCGGCCGCCAATGGCGTGATCGAGCTTGCCCGCGAGCGCTTCACGAAAAACCTCTGGACCGACCGTGCTTCGGAAGAGCGCCCACGTCTCGTCACCGTCAAGGACGAGACCGAGCAGGCCAATTACATCGTCGAGAAAGTGCTGGAGAACCGCGAGACCGGCATGACCTTGAAACAGCAGGCCGTACTGTTTCGCGCCTCACACCATTCCGGCCCGCTCGAAGTGGAACTCACCCGCCGCAACATCCCTTTCGTCAAGTTCGGCGGCCTGAAGTTTCTCGACAGCGCCCATGTGAAGGACATGCTGGCCGCCCTGCGTTTTGCTCAGAACCCGCGCGACCGCGTCGCCGGTTTCCGGTTGATGCAACTGATCCCCGGCGTCGGCCCGCAAACGGCCGGCAAGATCCTCGATGCCATTGCGACCGATCCCGAACCATTGGCGGCCCTTCAGGAAATCCCCGCCCCGCCACGTTCCGGCGCCGATTGGCCCGCCTTCGTCGAGATGCTTGCCGCTGTCAGGAAAAACGAGGGCTGGCCGTCGGAACTCGGGCTGGCGCGCGAATGGTACGAACCGCATCTTTCCCGCATCCATGAAGATGCCGAAACACGCAAGGCGGACCTGCTGCAGCTCGAACAGATTGCCTCCGGTTATGTGTCGCGCGAACGTTTCCTCACCGAACTGACGCTCGACCCGCCGGATGCGACCAGCGACCAGGCCGGCGTGCCGTTGCTCGACGAGGATTACATGATCCTCTCGACCATCCATTCGGCCAAGGGCCAGGAATGGCGCTCGGTCTTTCTCCTGAACTGCGTCGACGGCTGCATCCCTTCAGACCTCGGTGTCGGCTCCACAGCCGAGCTCGAAGAAGAACGCCGGCTGCTTTATGTGGCCATGACCCGTGCCAAGGATCACCTGCATGTCATCACCCCGCAGCGGTTTTTCGTCCACGGCCAGCATTCGCAGGGTGACCGGCATGTCTATGCCGCCCGCACCCGCTTCATTCCGGCAACGCTGCTGCAGTTCTTCGAGACGGCCGCATGGCCGGTCGTGGCCGCCATGTCGGATGCCGAACGCCAGCACCGCCAGCAGGTCAGGATCGATGTCACCGCCCGCATGCGTGGCATGTGGCGATGACAAGCCCGATCGGCATATAGGTCGTTATTCAGGCAATCCGGGACCGACCCGAGGAGCGTATGCGCATGGACAGTATTGACGTCTTCGACGGACATAACGATTCCGTTCAGCTCATGGTCGACTACACGCCGACCGGACGTGATTTTCTTGTCCGGTCGCAGGCGGGACATCTCGATCTGCCAAGAGCGCTCGAAGGCGGCATGGTCGGCGGCCTGTTCGCTTTGTATGCCCGGCCGGAGCATAAGCCGGAAAATGATCTCACCCGGATCGGCGACGGATACGAAGTCCGTTATGCCGAAGCCATTCATCTCGATAACGCTCGCAGGCAGATAGACGGACAACTGGCGGCCATCGGCAAATTGATCGGCCGTTCCGGCGGCCGCATGCGTCTGGCGACAAGCGTGGAGGAGATACAGAAGGCGCGATCAGAAACCGCCTTGGCCGTCGTCCTGCATATGGAAGGTGCCGAGGCGATCGATCCGGATCTCGATTATCTCCATGTCCTGCACGATCAGGGCCTACGCTCGCTCGGCCCGGTCTGGAGCCGGCCGAACGTTTTCGGTTACGGCGTCCCCTTCGCCTTTCCACGATCGCCTGATACGGGCCCGGGACTGACCGATCTAGGCAGGAACCTGATCCGGACCTGCAATGATCTTAAGATCATGATCGATGTCTCGCATCTGAACGAGCGCGGTTTCTGGGACGTCGCAGCGTTGAGCACCGCGCCACTGGTGGCCACACATGCCTGCGCCCATGCGCTGTGCCCTTCGACCCGAAACCTCACCGACCGCCAGCTCGATGCCATTCGCGATACGGACGGCGTCATCGGTTTCAACCTCGCCGTCTACGACATCCGCGCCGACGCGCATCTCGACGAGGACACGCCGCTGGAAATCGTCGTCCGTCATATCGAATATCTCATCGACCGTATGGGCGTCGACCGGGTCGCGCTCGGATCGGATTTCGACGGCACGGTCGTGCCTCGTCAGATCGGCGACGCCAGTGGCCTGCCGCATCTTTTTGAGGCCATGCGCCGCGCCGGTTTCGATCAGCAGACACTGACCAAATTTGCCTGCGACAACTGGCTTCGGGTACTTGGCCAGACATGGAGAGATGAGCGGAAACCCGCTCGTCAATGATGTCGCGGCCGGGCTTCGGTAGGCACTCGCCGTGCCGTCACGCCTTCACATTCGCTCTGCGATAGGACGCGATCGTCAGCCAGAGAGCCGAAAGCAGGAAGTAGAAGGCACCGAAACCGACATAGGGCACGATATCCAGAATGCCCGGCGGCGTGCTGCCCAGCGATTGGCTGATCATGAATCCACCAGCCAGCGTCGATTGCGCGCCGCTCAGGATCATCACCCATTGGGCGCCATAGGAACGCCAGCGCCGCACACCCGTATAAAGCTGCAACAGGCCGGACAGGATGGCCCACACACCGAAGACGGCAAGCACCGCATAAGCGCTTTGCATCACGGCAATCAGCACGATCGCCGTCATGATCGTGCTGGCGACGACATTCAGCAGCTGCGATCGGTTTGCGGCGAGCCCGCCATTTGCGCGCGCATCGACAAGATTGGCGAGTGCATCCCAGGCCGGGTAGATCACCAGCAGAAAGGCGGTCACTGCCGGCTGACCGCGGGACAGAACCGCCGCGGCGATCCAGGCGATCGAAAAGAGTGCGCGAGCGAAATAATATGATCGCAGCCAGCTTGACTGGGCGGAAGATTGAACGGGCATGATAAGATCCTTATTTACACTGTCTACCTACTAGTAGATAGATTATCGATACAAGTCAATCGCCGAAGATTGTCGCAGGTCTGCGATCTCCGCCGATGCCGCAAACTTGACGACCTTCCTGGCGGGAGATAGGCAGCGATATGGAACAGACGACCTCGGGAAAAATACTGGACGTGGCGCAGACGCTCATTGTTGCGGGCGGCTATAACGGCTTCAGTTATGCCGATATTGCGGATGCCGTCGGCATCCGGAAAGCAAGCATCCACCACCATTTCCCGGCAAAGTCGGCGCTGGTTGTCGGGCTGCTGGAACGGTATGCCAGCCAGGTTGAAAAGGGCCTGGAAGCCGTATCTTCCAATATTCCAAGCCCTGCAGGCCAGCTGCAGGCCTATCTCGGCCACTGGCAGAAATGCATTGCCGATGCATCCGAACCGTTCTGTGTCTGCGCCATGCTGGCAAGCGAAATACAGCTCTTGCCCGAAGAGGTCGCGTCACGCGTCCGCAGACACTTCGAAAATCTCGCCCGGTGGCTGACATCGGTGCTGACGGCAGGCGCTGAGCAGGGGCTGTTCAGACTGAACGGCATGCCGGAAGCGGAAGCGCAAATCCTGATGGCTTCGGTCCATGGCGCGATGCTCTCTGCCCGCGCGTTCGCCAACCCCGATATCTTCACCGCCATCCTCGGCCCTCAAATGGCAAGGCTCTCCTTGTAATCCACGCCCGAAGTCGTCAGGCGATCACCACAAGCCTTAGGCATGTGGCGATAGAACCTTTCCAATCCGGCCCGAAACACGATAGGGCTTGTGCCGGGATGGCAGGAGGAGACATTGGTGGAGAACAGTCAATCGACCGCGAAGGCGGCCGCCTGGATGATGGCGTCGATCGCTCTTCTCCTGCTCATGGCGGTCTCTGGCCGCATCATCACCCGCGAGATCGATGTTTTCCAGGTGATGGAAATGCGCTCCGTCATCGCCTTTTTCATGCTTCTGCCACTGGTGCTGCGCGAAGGCGGTTTTCGCGCCATGCGGACGAAACATCTTGTCAGCCATATCGGCCGCAACGTCGCGCATTATACAGGCCAGTTCGCCTGGCTGATGGCGCTGACCATGATCCCGCTGGCGCAGGTCATCGCCATCGAGTTCACCGCCCCGATCTGGGCAGCACTCATGGCTGCAGCCTTTCTCGGCGAGCGGCTGACATGGCGCAAATGCGTGGCGATCGGTTTCGGCCTCGTCGGCGTGCTGTTGATCCTCAAACCAGGCGTGCAGCCACTCAATCCCGGCCATGTGATCGTCCTCGGCGCAGCCTTCGTTTTCGCCATATCCTTCATCATGACCAAGCTTCTGACCCGCACCGACAGTCCGACGACAATCATCTTCTGGATGCTGGTCATCCAGTCGATCATCGGGCTTCTACCCGCATTGAGGGTCTGGATCTGGCCATCGGCTTCGGTGTGGCCATGGATCTTCGTCATCGCCTTCAGCGGCACGTTTGCCCATTTCTGCATGGCAAAGGCCCTGCAGCACGCCGACGCCACCGTCGCCATGCCGATGGACTATCTGCGCGTGCCGCTGTCGGCGATTATTGGTTATCTTCTCTACGCCGAAGGCGTCGACGGGTTGATGGCGGTGGGCGCCGCCCTCATCCTCGCGGGCAACCTCTTCAACCTGCGCCGCCCGAATGCCGGGCGGATACAGCAGACGCCGACATAGGCCCTACCCCTTCCGCGGATCGTCCCGTTTTTCCAGCAGTTCGATCTGGATCTGCTGCAGTTCTGCCAGCCGTTCCCACTGCTTGGCCATCTGGTGGTCGATCTTTTCGTGCAATTGCCGGATTTCGAGCTCGGCGCGAAGGTTGATCATGTAGTCGTTTTCAGCCCTCAGCCGATCCTTTTCCTCCTGCCGTTTCTGACTCATCATGATCACCGGTGCCTGCAAAGCAGCAAGGCAGGAAAGAACGAGATTGAGCAGGATGAACGGATAGGGATCGAAAGGCTGGGCCATCAACCCCACGGCATTGACCGCCATCCAGATGATCAGGATCGCAAGGAAGGAGAGGATGAAGGTCCAGGAACCGCCGAAGGAGGCCACCTTGTCGGCGACCCTTTCGCCAAAGCTCGATTTACGTTCGGTCGCATCGGCAGAACTTGTCTGCACCGTCAGCGTTCCCTTTTCGAAACTGTCGAGAACATGTCGATCGAGATCGGAAAGCTCGCCGCGCTCCTCCTCCAGCAGGTTTTCGACGTAGCGTCGGCGAAAGCGGGCGAGATCCTCGTCGCAGATCAGGCTGGTCGGCGCGCAATCCTTCACTTCGTCGGCGATCATCTCGTAGAGATGCGGCCTGAGACTGCCTGCCTTATGAAGCTTTGACAACGGAAAGGTGCGTCCGCAGACGATGCATTGACCGGTCTTGGACAGGCCGTTTTTAGGCAGGGAAGGGTGATTGTTCATGTCTTCTTACCATCATCACCGTTTGTCGGCACTTGCTCTTTTGCTTCCGCCACATCCGGCTTCGTTTCGGCGCCCCCGGCCGGATGGAGCGGAGCGACATGAAAGATCTTTGGCTTGAACCTCTCCGCGAATTCCTCCGACCGACCGACATAGACGAGCGTCGTGCCGTCGAGCCCCGCCAGTACGCCGATCAGCTGCTCGCGCACTTCCGGCTCCAGCCCCTCCAGCACGTCGTCCATCACCAGCCAGTCCGGCTTGCGCAGAACGGCATTGGCCACCTGTAGCGACGCCTCTTCTTCCTTGTCCAGAACACGGTCCCAACGCTCCACCTGATCGAGCTTGTCGACATAACGATCGAGCCCGACCGCCAGCAATGCCGTCTTCAGCGCATCATCCGTCACGCCGGGTATGCCCGAAGGATAGGTCATCACTTCGCGCAGCGGCGCGCTTGGCATGTAACCCTCCTGAGGCATCATGATCATCCTGTCCGCCTGTGGCAGGTGGATACTGCCCTTGCCCCAGGGCCAGATACCGGCAAGCGCCTGGAAAAACAGGTGCCGGTCGGTGCCGGGATCGCCATTGACCATCACCCGATCGCCGGGCTCGACGGTAAAGCCATCCTCCTTCAGCCGGATACCGTGGCCTTCCGCCCCCTTGTCGGGCTCGCCATAGACTTCGAGACCTGTCAGCGAAAGTCCGCCACCGCCGCTATCGCGCTCGGAACCCGCGCGCTCATAGCCGATCACCGATCCCTCCTTTGACGGCGTATCGGTCATCAGCAGGGCGTTGCGAAAGAAGGATACGCGTGCCAGCGTCGCCCGCCAGTCGGCGATGACGCTGAAATTGGCGACATACCAGCGCAGCGCGGTATTGACCTGGTTGAACGCACCAACCGCCATCATCAGGCCGCCAAAGGTCAGCTCACCGGAAAAATACATCGGCGAGGCAATGATGATCGGCGCCACCAGCGCCAGCCAGCCGAAACCCGACGACACCCAGGTGAGATTGGTCAGCGCCCAGGCGAGCTTGCGCAGCATGCCGAGCACGCCGCCGATCGCATCCTGCACGCGGGCAAGCTCGTTCGACTCGCCACGGGCAAGCGTGATCGGCTTCAGGTTTTCGTTGGCGCGCACCAGTGCAGACCGAAGATCCGCCTCACGGGCATAGCGGTCGGCATTGAGCCGCGCCAGCATGCTGCCGACGACGTTGCTCAGAACCGAACCGATGAGCGCGTAGAGAATGGTCGCCCACAACATGTATCCGGGAATGACCACATGGTGGCCGGCGATCTGGAAGCCGAAATCCGTCGAGATCGCCCAAAGCACGCCGATGAAGCTGCCGAGCAGGATCGTTGAATTGACGAGGCCGATGGCGAGAGCCGTCGTGTTTTCGGCAAGAATTCGGGTATCCTCGTGCAGCCGCTGGTCGGGATTGTTGGCAATCGACCCGGCACCTGCAAGCTTGAGTGCGCGGCCGGGCGTCAGCCAGACATTGGCGAGATCCCGCGCCAGGCCTTCGCGCATCTTCATCGCGGTGATCTGGTTCAGCCAGGTCTGGATGACATTGAGCAGCGTCAGGCAAAAGGCGATGACGCCGAATACTCCCAGCTGTCGCATGAACCCGCCCATGTCGCGCCGCTCCAGCGCATCGTAGAACGGGCCGTTCCATTCGTTCAGCCGATAGGTGGCGTAGGTCGTAGCGATGATGATGAGGAGAAGCGCAATCGCCAGCATGACCAGTTGCCGACGCACGGAAGACGCCCAGAATGCCCCCGCCATCATCCGTATCTGTCCGCCAAGCGGAAGCTCATAAGCCTGTGGTGCCGCGTCCACTGTTTGCGTCATGGTCGCTCCTCTGCTTTCCACCCGCTCTTGAAAGCATCCTTATCACGCGGGTGAGGCTTGTGAAGCAGCAACCCGACCGGCGTTGAATCCGCCTTGCTTTCTTTGCATGCATTGCACAAACTCGCCTGCAATGAGGATGCAACGGCCCACGAGAACGAGGCCGCACAGCAGGCATCAAACGGGAACGCCCGGCAAGGGCATTTGAAGGGACAGCATGTCGATCAAGGCGAGCATCTACCATCTCACCCATTACAAATACGACAAGCCCATCCGCTTAGGCCCCCAGATCATCCGCCTCAAGCCGGCAGCCCACTCCCGCACCAAGGTACTCAGTCACTCGCTGAAGGTGACGCCCGAAAATCACTTCGTGAACCTGCAGCAGGACCCCTACGGCAACTATCTCGCCCGTTTCGTCTTTCCCGACCCGGTGACCGAGTTCAAGATCGAGGTCGATCTGGTCGCCGATATGACGGTCTACAACCCCTTCGACTTCTTCGTCGAGGAAGAGGCAACCAAATGGCCATTCAAATATCCTGAAGACCTGATCGACGACCTGTCGATCTACATGATCCCCGAACCGCCAGGCCCGGCACTCGTCGACTATCTCAAGCATTTCGATATGTCGCCGGATCAGCCGACCGTCGACATGATCGTCGGCATCAATGCGAGGCTGCAGCAGGCCATCAGCTATGTCATCCGCATGGAGCCCGGCGTCCAGACACCGGAGGAAACGCTGACGGCAGCACTTGGCTCGTGTCGCGATACCAGTTGGTTGCTTGTCCAGATCCTCAGGAATCTCGGTTTCGCCACCCGTTTCGTCTCCGGTTATCTGATCCAGCTGACCCCCGACCTGAAGGCGCTTGACGGTCCGTCCGGGACGGAGGTGGACTTTACCGACCTCCACGCCTGGTGCGAAGTCTATCTTCCCGGCGCCGGCTGGGTCGGTCTCGATCCGACCTCGGGCCTTCTGACCGGCGAAAGCCACATCCCGCTTGCTGCAACGCCGCATTTCCGCAATGCCGCGCCGATCTCCGGCGGTTATTTCGGTGAGGCCGAGACCTCGTTCGATTTCGACATGACGGTCACTCGTGTCGCCGAGCATCCGCGCATCACCAAACCGTTTTCCGATGAAAGCTGGGACGCGCTCAACGATCTCGGCAAGGATGTCGACCGTGTGCTCGATGCGCAGGACGTGCGCCTGACGATGGGCGGCGAGCCGACCTTCGTGTCGATCGATGACTTTGAATCGGAGGAATGGAACACCGCGGCCGTCGGCCCGACCAAGCGCGACAAGGCCGACATCCTGATCCGGCGCCTGCGTGAGAAATTCGCACCCGGTGGCTTCCTCCATTATGGCCAGGGCAAATGGTATCCGGGCGAAAGTCTGCCGCGCTGGACCTTTTCGCTCTACTGGAGAAAAGACGGCAAGCCGATCTGGAAGAACCCCGATCTGATTGCCGCCGAAGGCAAGGATACCGAAGTGACGGCGAAAGACGCCGAAGCGCTGATCGTCGGCATCGCCGCACAACTCGATATCAAAAGCGAGATGGTCATCCCGGCCTATGAGGATCCGGCCGCCTGGATCATCAAGGAAGGCAACCTTCCCGAAAATGTCGATCCGTCCAATTCCAAGCTGGAAAGCCCCGAGGAACGCGCCCGGATCGCGAAGGTGTTCGAACGCGGACTGACAACGCCCACGGGTTACATTCTGCCGGTCCAGGCATGGAACGCCAAGGCCGCCCGACCGCGCTGGGTCAGCGAGCGCTGGCGCACCCGGCGCGGCAAGATCTTCCTGATCCCTGGCGACAGTCCGATCGGCTTTAGAATGCCGCTCGGAACACTGCCCTATGTTCCGCCATCGCGATATCCCTACATCCACGAGGCCGACCCATCGATCCCGCGCGAACCGCTGCCGGATTACGGCGTTCCCGGCCGGCCGATGGCGGCGGCCTCGCGCAAGCTGGACGATCTCCATCAGGATCGCAACGAGCAGAATATCGGAGACATTCCGGGCGATATCCGCGGTGCCGTGCGCACCGCCATGAGCGTCGAGCCCCGTGATGGCCGGCTGTGCGTCTTCATGCCTCCCGTCGAGCGCATCGAGGATTATCTCGACCTCATTTCCGCGGCTGAAGATGCCGCCGAGAAACTCGGCCTTCCCATCCACATTGAGGGTTATTCGCCGCCGCAGGACGAACGTATCAATGTCATGCGTGTCGCACCCGATCCCGGCGTGATCGAGGTCAACGTCCAGCCGGCCTCCAACTGGGCCGAATGCGTTTCGATCACCACCACCGTCTACGAGGAAGCGCGACAGACCCGCCTCGGCGCCGACAAATTCATGATCGACGGCCGTCATACGGGAACTGGCGGCGGCAACCATGTGGTGGTCGGCAGCACCAATCCGAACAACAGCCCGTTCCTGCGCCGCCCCGATCTTTTGAAAAGCCTGATCCTTCATTGGCAGCGGCATCCGTCGCTTTCATATCTGTTCTCCGGCATGTTCATCGGCCCGACCAGCCAGGCTCCGCGTGTAGACGAAGCCCGTCACGACACGCTCTACGAGCTGGAAATCGCCATGGCGCAGGTGCCACCGCCGGGCATGGTGCAGCCGCCCCTGCCCTGGCTGGTCGATCGCCTTTTCCGCAATCTGTTGACCGACGTTTCCGGCAACACCCACCGATCCGAAATCTGCATCGACAAGCTGTTTTCACCGGATGGGCCGACCGGGCGCCTCGGGCTGGTCGAGTTCCGCGGTTTCGAAATGCCGCCGAATGCGCGCATGTCGCTTGCCCAGCAGCTTCTGGTGCGGGCGCTGATCGCAAGGTTCTGGAAAGTCCCGGCACAGGGCAGGTTCGTCCGCTGGGGCACGGCGCTTGCCGATCGTTTCATGCTGTCCCATTACATCTGGGCCGATTTCCTCGACGTGCTGCAGGACCTGCGCGAAAACGGCTTCGATTTCCGGCCGGAATGGTTCGAGGCGCAGCTCGAATTCCGCTTCCCCTTCTGCGGCGAGGTCGAATACGAGGGCTGCAAGCTGGAACTGCGCCAGGCGCTGGAACCCTGGCACGTGATGGGTGAGGAAGGTGCGCCCGGCGGCACCGTGCGTTACGTCGACTCGTCGGTGGAGCGGATGGAGGTGCGGCTGGAAACCGCCAATCCGGAACGCTACAAGGTTGCCTGCAACGGTCGCGCCTTGCCCTTGAAGCAGACCAGCCGGTCAGACGTCTCGGTCGCCGGCGTCCGTTTTAAAGCATGGCAGCCGGCGTCTGGCCTGCACCCGGTCCTGCCGGTTAACACACCACTTACATTCGACATCTATGATACATGGTCGGGCCGTTCGATTGGCGGCTGCAGATATCATGTTGCGCATCCCGGCGGCCGCAATTATGAGACCTTCCCGGTGAACGGCAACGAGGCGGAAGCGCGGCGTCTGGCGCGATTCGAGCCTTGGGGGCATACGGCAGGATATTATCCCCTGATGCCGGAGACCCCATCGTCCGAATTCCCCCTGACGCTCGATCTTCGACGCCCGCACGGAGTGTAAGTCAGATTGAGCAAGGTACCCGCCAGCGAACGTCGCATCGAAGAGGAGATCGCCAACGATCCTATCCTCGGTTATGCCGCGTTGCCCGGCGTGGCCGACGAGATGCTGGACGCCCGCGGCGAGATCAAGCCGGTCTGGCAGAACCTCATCTCGCATCTCAGCCGACTGTCGGAAGGTGACCTTCACGAGCGGTTTGCCCGCGCCGACCGTTACCTCCGCGACGCCGGTGTCTTCTATCGCACCTATGGCGGACCGGGCGCCGGTGGCACCGGCGAGCGCAACTGGCCGCTCTCCCATATCCCGGTTCTGATCGACGAAAACGAGTGGGAAGGCATCTCCCGCGGATTGAAGCAGCGTGCCGATCTCCTGGAAGCGATGCTCGCCGACATCTACGGCGAAAATCGTCTTGTCGAGGAAGGGTTCATCCCGCCCCAGCTGATCGCCGCCAACCCGGAATTCCTCCGGCCGCTGGTCGGCGTCAAACCGGTCGGCGGCCACTATCTGCATTTCTGTTCCTTCGAGATCGGCCGTGGACCCGACGGTGACTGGTGGGTGCTTTCCGATCGCACCCAGGCACCGTCAGGTGCCGGTTTCGCACTGGAAAACCGCGTCGCCACCACACGCTCCTTTTCCGACATCTACGGCGAGACCCACGTTCATCGCCTCGCCTCCTTCTTCGGTGCCTTCCGCGATGCGCTGCAGTCCTGCAAGCAGTATCCGGACGACCGGATCGCCGTTCTGTCGCCGGGGCCTGCCAACGAAACCTATTTCGAACACGCCTATATCGCCCGTTATCTAGGCTTCATGCTGCTCGAAGGCGAAGACCTGACGGTAGTCAACAACCGCGTCATGGTCCGCACCGTCGCGGGCCTGAAGCCGATCGGCGTGCTCTGGCGCCGTCTCGATGCATCCTATTCCGATCCCCTGGAGCTCGATCAGGACTCGCATATCGGTACGCCGGGCATGGTTCAGGCGCTGCGATCGGGATCACTGACGCTGGTCAACGCACTCGGTTCCGGCATACTCGAAACCCGTGCGCTCTTGGCTTTTGCACCCACTGTCTGTCGTCATCTGCTCGGCGAAGATCCGATCATGCCATCGATCGCCACCTGGTGGTGCGGCCAGCAATCCGAGCGGGAGCATGTGGCAGAAAATATCGAGCGCATGGTCATCGGCCCGGCCTATTCCCGCCTGCCCTTCTTTGACGACAACGGCCAGTCGGTGCTCGGCTCGTCGCTGCGCAAGACCGCCCGCGAGACGATCGGTGACTGGCTGGAGACCGAGGGCTCCAAGCTCGTCGGCCAGGAGGTCGTGACGCTTTCAACAACGCCGGCCTGGGTGAACGGTAAGCTGACCCCGCGGCCGATGTCGCTGCGCGTCTTTGCTGCCCGCACCGAAAACGGTTGGGAGATCATGCCCGGTGGGTTTGCCCGTATCGGCTCCGGAGACGACGTGGCGGCGATTGCCATGCAGTCGGGTGGTGCAGCGGCCGACGTCTGGATCGTTTCCAACAAACCGGTATCGAAATCGACGCTGCTGCCGCCGGAAGAAAGCTTCACCCGCAACATGCCGGGTTCGCTGCCGAGCCGCGCCGCCGACAATCTCTACTGGCTTGGCCGCTATATCGAGCGGGCCGAAGGCGCGTTGCGCATTCTCCGCGCCTGGCATCTGCGTTACGCGGAATCGGCCAATCCGGATGCGCCGCTTCTGGCCGATGTTTCGCGCTACCTGAAATCGATAGACATGGACATGGCCAAGGCCGTGCCCGAGCCGCTGCTCGACAATATCAACAGCGCCATCTATTCCGCCAGCAACATTCGCGACCGTTTTTCTCCGGATGGGTGGCTGGCGCTGACCGACCTTGCCAAGACCGCCAAGCGGTTTCATGAGGCGGCCCAGCCGGGCGACGACGCAGCCCATGCGATGACCATCCTTCTGCGCAAGCTTGCGGGCTTCGCCGGTCTTGTCCATGAAAACATGTACCGCTTCACCGGCTGGCGTTTCCTGTCGATCGGACGCCATCTGGAACGCGGACTTCACCTGACCCGACTGCTCGCCCACATGTCTGGCCCGGACGCGCCGGACGGTGCGCTCGACATGCTTTTGGAAATCGGCGACAGCGTCATGACCCATCGCCGCCGCTACAACGTCAATACCGCCCGCCTGACGGTCAACGACCTGCTGGCACTGGATCCGCTCAACCCGCGCTCGATCCTGTTCCAGTTGAACGAAATCAGGACCGAGGTGGAAAGATTGCCCAACGCCTTCGTCAACGGCCAGATGTCACCCTTCTATCGCGAGGCGATGCGTCTGCATTCCGGTCTTGCCGTGATGACGCCCGAGACGATGAGCGAGGAAGTCTATCGCCGGCTGGAAACGGATCTGGAGAACCTCTCCGATCTTCTCGGCCGCACCTATTTCAGCTGAGCGACAAAGGGAGGAACGACGGGAATGCTCTACGACCTCTCTCTCCGCATGGGGTATGCCTATGACGTGCCCGCCTCAGGCGCACGCCATGTCATCCGCGTCCTGCCATTGTCGCTGCCCGACCGCCAACGGTTGATTGCCGGATCGGTCACCGTGTCTCCGACCGTCGACGAAAAGACCAGCTTCATCGATTTTTTTGGTCAGCAGGCGACCTCCGTTTTTGTTCGAGCCCCCCATGAGCGGCTGGATATCCGCATGCAGGCCCGCGTCATGGTCGAGGCCCCGACGCTGACCGCCGACCTCTCGCCGACACTCGATGCGCTGCGCCGCGAGCTGATCGAGATCTGGTCCGTCGCCCCCGCCTCTCCTCATCACCTGACCGGCGCCAGCCCTCGCCTGCCGGAGGAACTGTCGATCGCCGCCTATGCCCGCGAGGCGGTCAAGCCGGGACAGACCGTGCGCGAGATTGCGACGGCACTCTGCAGCCGTATCCACAAGGAATTCAAATACGATCCGGAAGCGACCACGGTCGACACCACCCCGAAAGAGGCTTTCAAGCTGAAGCGCGGCGTCTGCCAGGATTTCTCTCACGTGATGATCGTGGCGCTGAGAAGCCTCGGCATTCCTGCGGGTTATGTCTCCGGTTTCCTGCGCACCCTGCCGCCGCCGGGTAAGGAACGGCTGGAGGGCGCCGATGCCATGCATGCCTGGGTGCGCGTCTGGTGCGGCGATGCGCTCGGTTATCTGGAATTCGACCCGACCAACGACATCCTCGCCGGCAGTGATCACATCGTCGTCGGTTTCGGCCGCGACTATTCCGACGTGGCACCGGTGATCGGCGTGCTCAAAGGTTACGGAAATCAGAAGGCCGACCAGGCAGTCGACGTGATTCCGGTCAAATAGACCCGTTTTGGCGCTGATTTCATCAACTCGCTAAAATGCGAATATTTTCCTTAAGCCGTTATGCAGGGCTGTTGGCGCAAAAGTCCATCAGGGCGCTCGAACAGATCGAACGCGACCAGGGACGGCAAGCACGATGACCATCTTGAAGCGTTTTGCGGACGACCGCAGCGGCAATTTCGGCATGATAACGGCGATCCTGCTGCCTGTAATCTTGGGCGCAGCCGGCATCGCCGTGGACGTTTCTAACGCCATACAGGTCAAGTCCAACCTCCAAGGCGTCGCCGACTCGGCCGCACTGGCAGCTGCATCAGCCATGGCTCAGCAGGACTACACGACATCCCAGGCAGAAGACATGGCGAAGGACTATCTCGTCGCCCAGATCATCGCCGATGGCATCGGCGATGCCACCACGACAGATGACAAGACAGCCATCGAAAAGCAGGTTCGCGCGTCAACGACCGCGACGGCAACTGAAACCACCACCGGCACGAACAAGACCTACTCGGTCAAGCTCGACAGCGTCTACGTACTGAACCTCAATCCGATTACCGGCCTGATCGCCGGCAAGACGATGAATATCGCTCTAAACGCGACGGCCGTGACAGGCACCGACGGTGCAGCCACGCGCACAGGCATGTCCATGTATCTGGCACTCGACCGCTCCGGCTCGATGTCCTTTGCCACCACAACCAAGGACACCAGCCAGACGAGCTGCGTAAACTATAACGCCGACAACTGGTGGCAGAAGGACTACGGGCCGAACAGCCCCTATTATCTGAAACCGACGAGCCCATGCTATGTCCGCAAGATCGATGCGTTGAAGACCGCGGCAACCGCGCTTTTCACAGCGCTCAAAAAGGCCGACACCTCGCTCACGACTTCCAGCTCCACCTCGACGCTGGTCCGAACCGGGGCGGATTCCTATACCGACGATACACAGACCGAATCCGCGATAGCCTGGGGCTATTCGTCCGCCGCCACCTACATCAAGAACCTGCCGAGCGTCCCAACCGGCGGCACCGACGCCAATGGCGCCATGCAGAACGCCTTCAACGCACTGAAGCAGGCCAACACGACCGAGGCGACCGCACACAAGTCGAAGAACAACACCACCTTCAATCGCTTCATCGTGCTGATGACCGATGGCGAAATGACCGGCAACAGCTCCTCCTGGAATTCGTCCCTCGACAAGTCGGTTCGCACCAAATGCGACACTGCCAAGAACGATGGGGTCAAGATTTTCACAGTCGCCTTCATGGCGCCTGACAAGGGCAAGTCGCTGCTGAGTTATTGCGCCACCTCGAGCGATTATTACTACAGCCCCGACGACATGAGCTCACTGGTCGCAGCCTTCGGCGATATCGCCGACAAGGCAGCCAAGAAGACCGTCCGCCTGACCAACTGAGCCCGGTCTTTTCAAGCAAAGCCCCGCCCTCGCGGGGCTTTTTGCGTTACGCGTTAAAAGCAGACGGTTACTTGTCGGCAACCATCTTTAAATCCTCCGTTGCAAGGCGTTCACAACGGTGCATAAGTGTCCCGGTAAGCTTGTGCCATATCGACTGAATCGGACGTCCTCCACCCGCTCAACCGAGAACAATTGGCGACCATATGAACAACACAACTCCTCCCGTCGAAATTCCCTATCCGGCTCCGCGCAGCTCCCGCCCAGAAATCATGGCGGAAGAGATCATCGAGCGCCTGACCTACCGCATCGGCAAGGATGCCAAGGTGGCCAAGCCTCATGACTGGCTGACGGCGACGATCCTCGTCGTCCGCGACCGCATCATCGACCGGTGGATGGAAAGTACCCGCAAGGCCTACCGGACCGGGCAGAAGCGCGTTTATTATCTATCGTTGGAATTCCTGATCGGCCGCCTGATGCGCGACGCCGTCAGCAACCTCGGCCTGATGGCAGAGATCCGCGATGCACTGACATCCTTGGGCGTCGATGTCTCGGTCATCGCAGGCCTGGAGCCAGATGCCGCACTCGGCAATGGCGGCCTCGGCCGTCTCGCAGCCTGCTTCATGGAGAGCATGGCAACCGTCGACATCCCGGCCTATGGTTATGGCATCCGTTATGTCCACGGCCTGTTCCGCCAGCAGATGGCCGACGGCTGGCAGGTGGAATTGCCGGAAACCTGGCTTGCCCACGGCAACCCCTGGGAATTCGAACGCCGCGAAAGCTCGTACGAGATCGGTTTCGGCGGTTCGGTCGAGACCGTTGGCGGTTACGAGGATATGCCGCGTTACGTCTGGAAACCGGCCGAACGTGTCATCGCCATGGCCTATGACACGCCGATCGTCGGCTGGCGTGGCCACCGGGTCAACACGCTGCGTCTCTGGTCGGCCCAGCCGATCGATCCGATCCTGCTCGACGCATTCAACGCCGGCGACCATATCGGTGCGCTTCGCGAAAGCAACAAGGCGGAAAGCCTGACCCGCGTTCTCTACCCGGCAGACGCCAATCCGGCCGGCCAGGAACTGCGCCTGCGTCAGGAATTCTTCTTCTCGTCGGCCTCCCTGCAGGACATCCTGCGCCGTCACCTGCAGCAATATCCGGATTTCACCAACCTACACGAAAAGGTCGCGATCCAGCTGAACGACACCCACCCGGCCGTGTCGATCGGTGAATTGATGCGCCTGCTCGTCGATATCCACGGCATGGATTTCGATCTGTCCTGGGAAATCGTCCGCCAGACCTTCTCCTATACCAATCACACGCTTCTTCCCGAAGCGCTGGAAACCTGGCCGGTGCCGCTCTTCGAGCGTCTTCTGCCGCGCCACATGCAGATCGTCTATGCGATCAACACAAAGATCCTGATGGAGGCCCGCAAGGAGAAACGCTTCTCCGATACCCAGGTCCGCGCCATATCGCTGATCGACGAGGGCGGCGAGCGCCGCTTGCGCATGGGCAACCTTGCTTTCGTCGGCTCCCATTCGGTAAACGGCGTCTCGGCACTGCATACCGACCTGATGAAGGTGACGGTATTTGCCGACCTGCACACGCTCTATCCGACCCGCATCAACAACAAGACCAACGGCATCACTCCGCGTCGCTGGCTGATGCAGTGTAACCCGGGCCTCACCTCCCTCATCCGCGACGCGATCGGCGACAAGTTCCTCGACGATACCGAAGCGCTGGTCGAACTCGACAAGTTTGCCGACGATGCCAGCTTCCAGGAAAAATTCGCCGCGGTGAAGCGGGCAAACAAGGTGACGCTTGCAAACCTCGTCGGCAGCCGCATGGGCATCAGGCTCGATCCCTCGGCGCTGTTCGACATCCAGATCAAGCGCATCCACGAATACAAGCGCCAGCTTTTGAACATCATCGAAGCCGTCGCGCTCTACGACCAGATCCGCTCGCATCCCGAGCTGGACTGGGTACCGCGGGTCAAGCTTTTCGCCGGCAAGGCGGCGCCGAGCTATCACAATGCCAAGCTGATCATCAAGCTGGCCAACGATGTCGCCCGTGTCATCAACAACGACCCATCGGTCCGCGGCCTGCTGAAGGTCGTCTTCGTGCCGAACTACAACGTCTCGTTGGCGGAAACCATCGTTCCGGCCGCCGACCTGTCGGAACAGATCTCGACCGCCGGCATGGAAGCATCCGGCACCGGCAACATGAAATTCGGCCTGAACGGCGCACTCACCATCGGCACGCTCGATGGCGCCAATGTCGAGATGCTCGAGCATGTCGGTGAGGAAAATATCGTCATCTTCGGGCTGACGGCCGACGAAGTGGCGAAGGTGCGTGCGGAAGGCCACAATCCACGCGCCGTCATCGAGCAGTCGCCTGAACTTTCCCAGGCTCTGAACGCAATTGCCTCGGGCGTCTTCTCGCCGGACGACCGGTCGCGGTTCCAGGAACTGATCGACGGCATCTACAATCACGACTGGTTCATGGTCGCCGCCGACTTCGATGCCTATGCTGCGGCACAGCGCACGGTTGACCAAATCTGGACAGACCCTAAATCCTGGTATTCAAAGACAATTCGCAATACCGCCCGGATGGGCTGGTTCTCTTCGGACCGCACGATCCGCCAGTACGCGTCGGAAATCTGGAGAGCTTGATGACAAAATCGCCGACTGCGCTCGATGACGGGAGAGCTCCTGGAGAAATCCCGTTATCCGAGATCGAGGCGATACTGGCAGGCCGCCACAGCAACCCTTTCGCCGTGCTTGGGCTCCACAAGCTCGGCGATACATTCCGCATCCGCTGTTTCATACCCGGTGCGGAAGAGGTGACGGCGCTGACCTTGAACGGCAGCGAACTCGGCGACCTGACCCGTCGCCACGAAGCGGGTTATTTCGAAGGCCTGGTGAACATCACACAGCTGCAGCCGGTGCGTTATCGCGCCCGCCGCGGCGATGTCGAATGGGCGGTGACCGATCCTTATTCCTTCGGCCCGGTGCTTGGTCCGATGGACGACTATTTCGTCAAGGAGGGTTCGCATTTAAGGCTGTTTGACAGGCTGGGGGCCCATCCGATCAAGCATGAAGGTGTTGACGGGTTCCACTTCGCCGTCTGGGCACCGAATGCCAAGCGTGTCTCGGTCGTTGGCGAGTTCAACAACTGGGACGGCCGCCGGCATGTCATGCGGCTGCGCCAGGACACCGGTATATGGGAAATCTTTGCACCCGACATTCCGGCCGGCTCGCCCTACAAATTCGAAATCATTGGCAAGGACGGAAAACTCGAGCCTCTGAAAGCCGACCCTTTTGCCCGTCGCGCCGAACTGCGGCCAAAGACCGCCTCGGTAACGGCGCTGGAACTTGCACAGGTCTGGGACGACGACGCCCACCGTGCCCATTGGCAAAAGGCCGACCACCGACGCCAGCCGATCACCATTTACGAGGTCCATGCCGGCTCCTGGCAAAAAAATGACGACGGCACATTCCTCTCATGGGACGAGCTCGCCTCGCGCCTCATCCCCTATTGCGTCGACATGGGCTTCACCCATATCGAATTCCTGCCGATCACCGAACATCCCTACGATCCGTCCTGGGGTTACCAGACGACCGGCCTCTACGCCCCGTCGGCCCGTTTCGGCGAACCGGAGGGTTTTGCTCGTTTCGTCAACGGCTGCCACAAGGTCGGTATCGGCGTCATCCTCGACTGGGTGCCGGCGCATTTCCCGACCGACGCCCACGGGCTGCGCAATTTCGACGGGACCGCGCTCTACGAACATGCCGATCCACGTCAGGGTTATCATCCGGACTGGAACACCGCGATCTACAATTTCGGTCGCGTCGAAGTCCTGTCTTACCTGATCAACAATGCCCTCTATTGGGCGGAAAAATTCCATCTCGACGGACTGCGCGTCGATGCAGTCGCCTCGATGCTTTATCTCGACTATTCGCGCCGCGAGGGCGAATGGATCCCCAACGAATATGGCGGCCGCGAAAATCTCGAATCCGTCCGCTTCCTGCAGAAGTTGAATTCGCTCTCCTACGGCGCCCATCCCGGCATGATGACGATCGCCGAAGAAAGCACGTCCTGGCCGAAAGTCTCGGCACCGGTGCATGAGGGCGGGCTCGGTTTCGGCTTCAAGTGGAACATGGGCTTCATGCACGACACGCTGAGCTACCTCGCCCGCGAGCCCGTGCACCGCAAGCATCACCACAATGCCATCACCTTCGGCCTGGTTTATGCCTTTGCCGAAAACTTCGTCCTGCCGCTCAGCCATGACGAGGTCGTCCACGGCAAGGGATCGCTGATCGCCAAGATGGCCGGCGACGACTGGCAGAAATTTGCCAATCTTCGCGCCTATTACGGCTTCATGTGGGGGTATCCGGGCAAGAAACTGCTGTTCATGGGCCAGGAATTCGCCCAATGGAGCGAGTGGAGCGAAAGCCGCTCGCTCGACTGGGATCTCCTGACCTATCACCCGCATGAAGGCATGCGCCGCCTCGTCCGCGACCTCAATTTCTGCTATCGTTCCAAACCCGCGCTGCATGCGCGCGATTGCGAGGGCGAAGGGTTCCGCTGGCTGGTGGTGGACGATGCCGACAATTCCGTCTTTGCCTGGCTACGCATGGCGCCGGGCGAAAAGCCGGTTGCCGTGATCACCAATTTCACCCCCGTCTACCGCGAAAACTATCGCGTGCCCCTGCCGACGGCCGGAAGGTGGCGGGAGATACTCAATACCGACGCAGAAATCTACGGCGGCAGCGGCAAGGGCAATGGCGGCAAGGTGCAGGCCGTGGATGCGGGAGGAAGCATCTACGCCGACGTCACATTGCCGCCGCTGGCAACGATCATGCTCGAACTGGAAAACATTGCATAAGGGAGGGAACAATGAACGACAAACGCATCCAGCCCCTGTCGCGCGACGCCATGGCCTATGTTCTGGCCGGTGGGCGCGGCAGCCGCCTGAAGGAACTGACCGACCGACGTGCCAAGCCGGCTGTCTATTTCGGCGGCAAGGCTCGTATCATCGATTTCGCCCTTTCAAATGCCCTCAACTCGGGCATTCGCCGTATCGGTGTCGCCACCCAGTACAAGGCGCATTCGCTGATCCGCCACATGCAGCGCGGCTGGAATTTCTTCCGGCCGGAGCGCAACGAAAGCTTCGATATCCTGCCGGCATCCCAGCGTGTGTCGGAAACCCAATGGTATGAAGGCACCGCCGACGCGGTTTATCAGAATATCGATATCATCGAGGGTTATGCCACCGAATACATGGTCATCCTCGCCGGCGACCACGTCTACAAGATGGACTACGAGTTCATGCTGCAGCAGCATGTCAATTCCGGTGCCGACGTCACGGTCGGCTGCCTGGAAGTGCCGCGCATGGAAGCAACCGGTTTCGGTGTCATGCATGTCAACGAGAAGGACGAGATCATCGATTTCGTCGAAAAGCCGGCCGATCCGCCCGGCATTCCCGGCAATCCGGATTTCGCTTTGGCCTCGATGGGGATCTATGTCTTCCACACCAAATTCCTGATCGACGCGCTCCGCCGTGATGCGGCAACACTCGGATCAAGCCGCGACTTCGGTAAGGATATCATTCCCTATATCGTCGAGCATGGTAAGGCCGTCGCCCACCGTTTCGCCGATAGCTGCGTCCGTTCAGACTACGAGCATGAGCCCTACTGGCGTGACGCCGGCACGATCGACGCCTACTGGCAGGCCAATATCGATCTGACCGAAATCGTTCCGGGCCTCGACCTTTACGACAAGTCCTGGCCGATATGGAGCTATGCGGAGCTTACCGCGCCGGCGAAATTCGTCCATGACGACGAGAACCGCCGCGGCTCGGCAACCTCATCCGTCATATCCGGCGACTGCATCATCTCCGGATCATCCTTGAACCGCAGCCTTCTGTTCACCGGCGTGCGCGCCAATTCCTACTCCCGTCTCGAAGGCGCCGTCGTGCTGCCCAATGTACGGATCGGTCGGCGCGCCCAGTTGAAGGATGTGGTGATCGATCATGGCGTCACCATTCCCGAAGGACTGGTCGTCGGCGAGGAGCCCGAACTGGATGCCAAGCGCTTCCGCCGGACGGAAAGCGGCATCTGCCTGATCACCCAGAAGATGATCGACAAGTTGGATTTGTGATGCAGGTCCTTTCGGTCGCTTCAGAAGTCTATCCTCTGGTGAAGACGGGCGGGTTGGCCGACGTGGCCGGCGCGCTGCCGATCGCCCTTGCCAAACAGGGCATCGCGGTGAAGACCCTGATGCCGGGTTATCCGGCCGTGATGCGGATCGCCGAAGGCGCCACCCTGCGCCGCACCTTTCCCGATCTGCTCGGCACCGAGGCCCGCATCCTCGAAATCGAACACAAGGGCCTCGACCTTTTGATCCTCGATTGCCCCGAACTTTTCGATCGGCAGGGCGGTCCCTATCTCGATGTGACCGGCAAGGACTATGAAGACAACTGGCGCCGCTTCGCAGCCTTGTCCAAGGCCGGCGCCATCATTGCGCAGCAAGGCCTGACGGACGAAACCGACGCCTGGCGACCCGACCTTGTTCACGTCCATGACTGGCAGGCGGCGATGTTGCCCGCCTACATGCGCTATGCGGCAGAACCCGAAGTGCCGAGCGTCATCACCATCCACAATATCGCCTTCCAGGGCGTGTTCGACGCCGACATCTTTCCTGCACTGGAGCTGCCGCCGCACGCCTTCTCGATCGACGGCATCGAATATTACGGCAGGGTCTCCTTTCTGAAGGCCGGGCTGCAGGCAAGCTGGGAGATCTCGACGGTCAGCCCCTCCTATGCGGAGGAAATCCTCAGCCCGGAATTCGGCATGGGCCTGGAAGGCCTGCTCCACAGCCGATCCGAAGACCTCACGGGGATCGTCAACGGCATTGATACCGACGTCTGGAATCCCGAGACGGACCCTCTCCTTGTCGGCACTTACTCGACATCCAGCCTGAAGGCGCGGGCGCAAAACAAGCAGCTGGTTGCGGAACGGTTTGCACTTGATGCCGGCGATGATCCGCTTTTCTGCGTCGTCTCCCGGCTGACCGAACAGAAGGGTATGGATCTTCTTGCCGAAACGCTGGACGATCTCGTCACCCATGGCGCAAGGCTCGCGGTCCTCGGCTCCGGCGACAAGGTGCTCGAAGAGGCATTCCATGCCGCAGCGCTGCGCCATCCCGGCCGCATCGGCATTATCGCCGCCTATGACGAACCGCTCTCCCATCTCATGCAGGCCGGTTGTGATGCGATCATCATCCCGTCGCGCTTCGAACCCTGCGGCCTCACCCAGCTTTATGGCCTGCGCTACGGCTGCGTGCCGATCGTCGCGCGCACCGGTGGCCTGAACGACACGGTGATTGATGCAAGCCATGCGGGGCTTGCGGCTGGGGCTGCAACCGGCATTTCCTTCGGGCCGCTGACCACCGACAATCTTGCCCGTGCGCTTCGCCGCGCCATCCGGCTTTATCAGGATGAGAAGGTCTGGACTGTGATCCAGAAGCAGGGCATGAAATCGGATGTTTCGTGGAACCGCAGCGCAGCCCTTTACGCCGCGCTCTTTTCCGAGATCCTTGCAAGAAAAGGTATTTGAGTATGATCAAGACCGTCGCAACGACCCCCTACCAGGATCAGAAGCCTGGCACGTCCGGCCTGCGCAAGAAGGTTCCGGTCTTCGCCCAGCCGAATTATGCGGAAAATTTCATTCAATCCATTTTCGACAGCCTCGAAGGCTTTGAAGGCAAGACGCTGGTGATTGGCGGCGACGGTCGTTATTACAACCGCGAAGTCATCCAGAAGGCGATCAAGATGGCCGCCGCTGCCGGCTTCGGCAAGGTCATGGTCGGCCAGGGCGGCATTCTGTCGACGCCCGCCGCCTCCAACGTCATCCGCAAATACCATGCTTTCGGCGGCATCATTCTTTCGGCCAGCCACAATCCCGGCGGCCCGACCGAAGACTTCGGCATCAAGTACAATATCGGCAATGGCGGCCCGGCACCGGAAAAGATCACCGACGCCATCTACGCCCGTTCGAAGAGCATTGACACTTACAAGATAGCCGATGTCGCCGATATCGACCTCGACAAGGTCTGCACCCTCAAGCTCGCCGGCATGACCGTCGAAGTGATCGATCCGGTCACAGATTATGCCGACCTGATGGAACAGCTTTTCGATTTCGGCGCCATCCGCGCCCTGATCGCCAGCGGCGTCCGCGTTGTGATCGACTCGATGGGCGCCGTCACCGGCCCCTATGCCAGGGAAATCCTGGAGGAACGCCTCGGCGCGCCGGAAGGCTCGGTCCGCAACGCCACGCCACTGCCGGATTTCGGCGGTCATCACCCGGACCCGAACCTTGTCCATGCCAAGGAACTGTATGACGATGTAATGAGCAAGGACGGCCCGCATTTCGGCGCCGCCTCCGATGGCGACGGCGATCGCAACATGATCGTCGGCAAAGGCATGTTCGTCACCCCGTCCGACAGCCTGGCGATCATTGCCGCCAATGCCAAGCTTGCGCCCGGTTACACCCAGGGCATTGCCGGCATTGCCCGCTCCATGCCGACCAGCGCTGCCGCCGACCGCGTGGCTGAAAAGCTGAAAGTCGGGATGTATGAAACACCGACCGGATGGAAGTTCTTCGGCAACCTGCTCGACGCCGGCAAGGCGACGATCTGCGGCGAAGAAAGTTTTGGCACCGGCTCCGACCATGTGCGTGAAAAGGACGGCCTTTGGGCGGTGCTCTTCTGGCTGAACATCATGGCCGGCCGCAACGAAAGCGTCGCCGAGATCGTCAAAAGCCACTGGGCCGAATATGGCCGCAACTACTATTCGCGCCACGACTACGAAGAAGTGGATTCGGATGCCGCCAACGGCATGATGACCGCGCTGCGCGAAAAACTTGGGTCCCTGCCCGGCCAGACATTTGGTGCCCTCAAGGTCGCAGCCGCCGATGACTTCGCCTATCACGATCCGGTCGATGGTTCGGTGTCGAAGAACCAGGGCATCCGCGTTCTCTTCGAGGGCGGTTCCCGCGTCGTCTTCCGCCTGTCGGGCACCGGCACCTCGGGCGCCACGATCCGCGTTTATGTCGAGCGTTACGAGCCGGATGCGGCCAAGCACGGCATCGACACCCAGGAAGCATTGGCCGACCTGATTGCTGTCGCAGACGAGATTTCCGATCTGAAAAAGCGTTCGGGCCGCGATGCGCCGACGGTGATTACCTAAGGTGATTGCGGGTGGAAAAAGTCCCCTCCCCACAAGGGGGAGGGCTTAACCCGGACGATCCGTCGAACCTCAATTGATGCAAGCGAGCGCCGCACCTTTTCTCCCTCCTTGTGGGGGAGATGGCCGGCAGGCCAGAGGGGGACTTTATTCAAGCCAGCACTATATCATTCCAGAGTAAAAAATCGCCGACCAGACACAGCGGAGCACCTCGCCTAATGACAAAAGCCTCCCCGCTCGGCGCAACCCTCACCCCGACCGGCGTCGATTTCGCCGTCTGGTCCTCGTCTGCCGAAAAGATCGAACTCTGCCTGTTCGACGCCGAGGGTTCGACGCAGACCGCCCGCCACGAAATGCAGCGCGGTGACGACCATATCCATCGTGTCTCGGTCAAAGGCATCATCGCCGGCCAGCGTTACGGATATCGGGCCACCGGTCATTACGATCCCGACCAGGGCCTATGGTTCGATCCGTCCAAGCTGCTGGTCGATCCTTACGCCAAGGAGCTCGATCGTCCCTTCCAGCATGACCGCGACCTCTCCATCTACGCCGTCGATACCGCCGAGATCGTGCCCAAGGCGATTGTGACGGCAGATGTCGCAGCGAAAATTGCACCTCCCCTTCTGCCCGCCGGCGGCCTCGTCTACGAAGTTGCGGTCAAGCCCTTCACCATCCTCCATCCCGACATTCCGGAAGAGATCCGCGGCACGGTTGCAGCGCTTGCCCATCCCGCCATCATCGCCCATCTGCAACAGATCGGTGTCGATGCGATCGAGCTGATGCCGATCACAGCCTGGATCGACGAACGCCACCTGCCGCCGCTCGATCTCACCAATGGCTGGGGTTACAATCCGGTCGCCCTCATGGCGCTCGATCCCCGCCTCTGCCCCGGCGGCATGCAGGAATTGCGCGACACGGTCGCGAAACTGCACGAGGCCGGCATCGGCACCATCCTCGACCTCGTCTTCAACCATTCCGGCGAGAGCGACCGTTACGGCGCCACCCTCTCCATGCGCGGCCTCGACAATCTTTCCTATTACCGCCATCTGCCGAATGATCCGGGCCAACTGATCAACGATACCGGCACCGGCAACACGATCGCCGCCGATCATCCGATGGTCCGGCAACTGATCATAGATACGCTGCGCCATTTCGTTTTGTCGGCCGGCGTCGATGGCTTCCGCTTCGACCTCGCACCGATTGTCGGCCGCACGGCAGACGGTTTCGATCCGAGCAGCGCCACGCTGACAGCCATGCTCTCCGATGAGGTGCTGAAAGATCGTGTCTTCATCGCCGAACCCTGGGATGTCGGCCCCGGCGGCTATCAGCTCGGCAATTTCCCGGCCCCCTTTCTCGAGTGGAACGACCGCGCCCGTGATGACATGCGCCGTTACTGGCGCGGAGATCAGTGGATGACCGGCGCGCTTGCCACCCGCCTTGCCGGATCGTCCGACGTCTTCGAGAAATCCGGCCAGACCCGCAGCGTCAATTTCCTTGCCGCTCATGACGGCTTCACCCTGTTCGATCTCGTCTCGCACGAACACAAGCACAACGATGCCAATGGCGAGGACAATCGCGACGGCCATAACGAGAACTATTCCTGGAACAATGGCGCCGAAGGCCAGGCGGCCAGCCCCGCGATCGAGGAACACCGTCGTCGCGACATCCGTGCCCTTCTCTCGACGCTCTTTGCCAGCCGCGGCACGATCATGCTGACCATGGGCGACGAAGCCGGCCGCTCGCAACGCGGCAACAACAACGCCTATTGCCAGGACAACGAAATCACCTGGATGAATTGGGAAGAGCCGGATACGGAGCTCGTTCGGCATGTCGGTTTCCTGTCTGCGATGCGCCGGCGCTTTTCGGTGTTTTCCGAAACCGCGTTCTTTACTGGCGACAGGGATGTTGAGTGGCTCGCGCCGACCGGCCTGCCGATGCAGGTTTCTGACTGGGAAAGCCCCGAGGGCCGTCTGGTGGGCATGATCCTTGCGACCTGCGACTTTTCGACCAATCGGCAAACACGCCTCGCAATCCTTTTCAATCGCGGCCACGAAGATACTGATTTTGTTTTGATCGGCGGCGGTTGGCAGGAATTATCAAGCGGTAAACCTTGGAATGGAAACCTCCCCGCACGCAGCGTCGCCTTCTGTCTGGAAGCGTGATACGCCAAGGCTGGGCGGATGGTTTGGTGACGATGGCGGTGTCTTGAATGCGTGAAATTTCATTGGTCGACGTGCCGGGGCTGGTGGGACAGGAACTCGGCATATCCGACTGGATTACCGTCGATCAGACGATGATCGACCTGTTTGCCGATGCCACCCTCGATCATCAGTTCATCCACGTCGATCCGCAGCGCGCCGCGACGGAAAGCCCGTTTGGCGGCACCATCGCCCATGGTTTTCTGACGCTGTCGCTTCTCTCGTCGATGAACTTCGGCACCATGCCCAAAATCCGCGAACAGACGATGGGCATCAACTACGGCTTCGACCGGGTTCGTTTCATGTCTCCCGTCAAGTCAGGCACGCGGGTCCGCGGCCATTTCACCCTTGCAGATTGCCGGTTCCGCGGCGCGAGCATGTTGATGACCACTTATGATGTGTCGGTGGAGATCGAAAACGAGAAAAAGCCGGCATTGACCGCCACCTGGACCACCATCGTCCAGTTTGATCCCAAGGATCGCCCCGAAGGGGTTTGAGCAACGGGGAATCGGCTGATAAGCTCCGGCATTGCCGCCCGCATCCAATACTTTCAGATGTCTATCGAAGGTTTTGCCCATGACGAACCCCAGCATTTCTGATCGCCAGAGGATCTTGTCCTACGTGATCTGGCCGGGCATCTTCTGCGCCGGATTGATCGGCACCTATTTCGCCCTCCAGTCGACGGCGCATCTGTTGTGGTTCAACGTCGTCTATCTGTCCGTCGTCGCCACCATCGCGCTTTTCGAACGCCTGATGCCCTATGAGGAGACATGGCTGGACGGCGACGGCGAAACCTTCAACAACGTCGCTCATACGCTTCTCAGCAAGGGTGGCGTGCAACTGGCTGCCGCCATCGGCACCTCTGCCCCGATGGCGGTGGCAATCCTTGCCCAGCCTGTCTTTGTCCTGCCGCTCCGCCTGTGGCCAGATAGCTGGCCATTCGCCCTGCAGGTCATCCTCGGGCTGGTGATAGCCGAGTTCGGGCTCTATTGGGCTCACCGGCTCGCCCATGAGAAAAACGCCCTTTGGCGTTTCCATGCGCTGCACCATAGTGTCGAGCGACTTTGGGTCATCAATACCGGGCGCTTCCACATCGTCGACTCGATCATCAAGATCATACTCAGCCAGATCCCGCTCTACCTCCTGGGCGCACCTCTGCCGATCTTCCTCTGGATCGGAGCCGTGACCGCTTTCATCGGCCTGCTGACCCATTGCAATATCGCGGTCAGGACAGGACCGCTCGACTGGCTGATGAGCACGCCGCGCCTGCACCGTTGGCACCATTCGAAGCTGCTTTCCGAGGGCAATACCAATTACGGCGAAAACCTCGTGCTCTGGGATCAGATTTTCGGCACCTATTACAATCCGCCACGCCCATCCTCGATCCATATCGGCATCAGCGGCCGTGTCTCGAAAAACTTCTTCGGACAACTCGCGCAGCCCTTCTCGGCAAAGGGGTTCAGGGAAATAATGGGACGCAAGCCAAAACAACCCGCCTCGCCCGCCCACAACCCGATCGCCGAGGAAAGCGCCGCAGCAACCACGCCTGCCGAATAGGCCGACCGTCAGGGCCTCATACGAGGCGTGTCTAGCCTTACCTGATCTCCATCATCAACAGACCGAGAAGCGGCGGTACTGCCGCACCGATGACGAGAGGCGCAGTGCGCGCAGCCGTCAGCCCGACTGCCGAACCGGCAATCCCGGCGGCGATCAGCCCTGCCATCGGCATCGTCAGGTTGCGATCGATGCCCGGCGCCAGGGATGCAAGAAGCGCAGCGACCGCGGCCACGCCCCCAACAAGCACACCTTTCCAGATCTCGATGCCGGAGAGTTTTGCTGCAATCGCTCCACCCGCTATCGCAGCCGCCAGGCCAAGCACGATCCACTGTATCTCAGGCATAAAAAACCCTCCCGTTTTGAACCGGGAGGGTGCGATATGATTTAAGCCACGGCAAGTTAGGCGATGGTCGAAGACCTACAGCGCCGCGTCCCTTGCACCCTCTGTCAGAAGGCCGAATGCATAATCGGAAAACGACCGCCAGACCTCGACGCGGAAGGCATCCTCAGTCGTTCTCAAAAGCACGATTTCCACCTTGCCGAACAGCGTGCGCGAGCAGGCGCCAACCGGAAAGACGTCGAGCGAAAGATCCTGCGAGCAACCGGCATTGATTGCAGCCGCAGCGCCTGGCCCCGACACGAGGATCGCCGTGTTGCGGTGGGAGACATCACTTGCCGAATGCAGTGCGCCGGAATTGGCGGCAGCGGTCATCAGCCCGCTTTCACCTTCATCGATCACCAGCCATTCATCCGGCCCGAGCCACAGGGCCGTGCGGCCATTGGCAAAGGCCGAGGTTTTCGGCTTTACCGGCAGGTCGAGACCAAGCGCTCCGGATAAAGCCGCGACATCCTCCGACCTTACGCGAAGCGAGATACGGGTAGCCGACGGGGCAGGCTCGAGCCTGACGGTGGCGGAACCGCCGTGAACGCCGGAAAGCGGCAGGCTGCGGGTTGCGACTTCAGCCATTGATCCGGCCTCCTTCCTTGTCGACGAACACCATGTCGGTCACTTCGACGGCGATCGTCTTGTCCGCCATCGGTACGTAAAGCGTCTCACCCATCTTCGCGCGTCCACCGGCAACCAGCGCCATGGCGATCGACCGGCCGAGATTTTCCGACCAGTAGGACGAAGTGACATGGCCGAGCATGGTCATTGGCTTTGGCTGGTTCGGGTCGGCGACGATCTGCCCCCCCTCTTCCAGCACCTCCTTTGGGTCCTTGGTCAGAAGCCCCACCAGTTGCTTGCGGCCATCCCGAACCAGGTCCGGGCGCTTCAACCCGCGGATACCGACGAAATCGGTCTTCTTCTTCGAGACGGCCCAGCCGTAACCGGCATCGTCCGGTGTCACGGTGCCGTCCGTATCCTGGCCGACGATGAGATAGCCCTTTTCGGCGCGCAGGATGTGCATGGCCTCGGTGCCGTAAAGGCAGGCACCGAGACCCTCCGCGCGTTCCCAGATCGCCTTCCAGACGGATGCACCGTAATCGGCCGGTACGTTGATCTCGAAGCCGATCTCACCGGTGAACGACACACGGAACAGACGTGCCGGGACGCCCATCACCATGCACTCGGCCACGCTCATATGCGGGAAGGCCTCGTTGGAAATATCCAGGCCTTCGACGAAAGGCTCGACGATCTCGCGTGCCTTCGGCCCCTGCACCGCGATCACCGCCCATTGTTCGGAGGTCGAGGTCAGCCACACCTTCAGATGCGGGAATTCCGTCTGCAGATAGTCTTCCATGTGGTTGAGCACGCGCGGTGCACCGCCGGTCGTGGTGGTCACATGGAAACGGTCTTCGGCCAGACGACCGACGACGCCGTCGTCATAGATGAAACCGTCTTCGCGGGTCATGATGCCATAGCGGCACTTGCCCGGCTTCAGCGTGTCCCAGGCATTGGTATAGAGGAGGTTGAGGAATTGAGCAGCGTCCGGCCCGACCACCTCGATCTTGCCGAGCGTCGAGGCGTCGAACACGCCAGCGACGTCACGTACCGTCCTGCACTCCCGATTGACCGCAGCATGCATATCCTCGCCGCGTTTTGGGAAATACCAGGCGCGCTTCCAGTTGCCGACATCCTCGAACTCGGCACCCGCGGCCTCTTCCAAAGCATGCATCGGCGTCTTGCGGGCCGGGTCGAACAGATCGCCGCGCGAGTGGTTGATCAAAGTCCCGTAACTCACCGGCGTATAGGGCGCGCGGAAGGTCGTCAGGCCAACCTGCGGGATCGGCCGATCGAGCACTTCCGCGGCAATCGCCAGGCCATGCATGTTGGAAAGCTTGCCCTGGTCCGACGCCATACCATTGGTGGTGAACCGTTTGATATGCTCGATCGAATGCATGCCTTCGCGCACCGCAAGGCGAATGTCCTTTGCCGTCACGTCATGCTGGAAATCGACGAAGGCCTTGACCACCTTGTCCGGCCCGGCGCCTTCCGCCGCCCCGATCATGCCGCCGGTCCATTCGAACCGGTTCTCGCCCGACACTGCAACCGCGCCGCCGCCGGCAGTGATCGCCTCGTCGATCAATTCGGCCAGATCGTCCGTGCCATTGCAGGTACCGACGGAGATCGAATTCTGCGCATAGACATCCGGCACGAAACGCTGGTTCGCGCTGTCGAACTTCAGCTTGCCGCGCGATTGCGAAAACAGATGCACCGATGGCGTCCAGCCGGCCGAGACGATCAGCGCATCGACCTTGATCTTGCGCCGGTCGAAATTGCCGTTGCGGGCAACCGTCATCGACGAAATCCTCAGCCGGCCCGACGTATCGACCACCGAGTGACCGGTCAGCACCTGAATACCAAGCGACCGCGCTTCGGAAAGAACCGCCTCGCCCGGCTTGTCGCGGTTATCGACGATCGCAGCGATCGAAACACCGGCGCGCTTCAGGTCGAAGGCCGCCTCATAGGCTGAATCATGCGCGGCATAGACACCGACAGTATGGCCGACGGCAACGCCGTGATGGTTGAGGAAGCTGCGCGCGGCGGAGGCCAGCATGATGCCCGGCCGGTCGTTATTGGCAAACACCATGTGCCGCTCGATCGAGCCGGTCGCCATGATCACACGCTTTGCACGCACCTGCCACAGGCGCTCGCGAGGCGAGTCCTTGTCCGGACGGGCGACATGGTCGGTAACCCGTTCGACAAGGCCGAGGAAACCATGGTTGTAATAACCGAACACCGTCGTGCGGGTCAGCACCGTGACATTCGGCATAGCCTTCAGCCTGGCGGCCGTCGCCTGGGCCCAGTCGTAGCCGTTCTGGCCATCGATCATGGTCGAGGAATCGTAATGCAGCGCACCACCGACTTCCGGCTGTTCATCGACGAGGATGATCGTCTTGCCCGTCGCGGCAGCGGACAGCGCAGCCGTCAGGCCGGCAATGCCGGCACCGGCGATCAGCACGTCACAATGTACGTAGCGGCTGGCATAATGATCCGGGTCATCTTCCGTCGGCGCGACGCCGAGACCGGCCGAGCGTCGAATGATCGGTTCATAGATCTTGTGCCAGGCCTCCTTCGGCCACATGAAGGTCTTGTAGTAGAAGCCGGCGGCAAAGAACGGCGACAGCACATCGTTGACGGCCCCGATATCGTATTTCAGCGACGGCCAGCGATTTTGTGAAGCGATCTTTGCTCCGTCAAACACTTCCTGCACCGTCGCACGTACGTTCGGCTGGCGGCGGGCAGCATCGCGCGACACGTCGAGCAGCGCGTTCGGCTCTTCCGGCCCTGCGGAAAGGATGCCGCGCGGCCGATGGTATTTGAACGAACGGCCAAGCAGATGCACGCCATGTGCAAGCAGCGCGGAAGCAACCGTATCACCCTCAAGCGCTGTGTAGGTCTTGCCGTCGAAAGTGAAACGTGCCGTGCGGGCGGGCGTAAGGCGGCCGGCGCCCTTGATGCGGAACGCACCGGAATTGTTGGAAGGTGCGCTCATCGTGCATCTCCTTCGGTCTTTTCCTCAAGGGCTTCCCAGGTCTCCACAGTCTTTTCCTCGGCGATCGCCGCAGCCTTTTCCATCGTCGGGATGGGCTGTTTCGGCAGGCCTGCCTTGTATGTCATCAGGAACCTGTCGCTGATCGTATCGCGTGCGGCGTTGAAGAACCGTCCGCAGCCATGGATATGCCGCCACCGTTCATAGGTGAGGCCCTTTTCGTTGTTGCGCAGGAAAAAATATTCCGCGAATTCCTCGTCGGAAATTGCCGCGATGTTTTCCGGCCGGGCAATATGCGCCTCGCCGGCCCAGCGGAATTCAAGCTCCGAGCGATCTTCCTCGCAATAGGGGCAGTGGATCAAAAGCATCTGGTCTATTCCCCTTGGCTATCAGTGCGCGACGGCGGCAGCGGCCGCCTCGTCGATCAGCCGTCCGGTGCGGAACCGGTCGAGCGTCAGCCCGCTCGCCAGCTTGTGCGGCTCGCCCTTGGCAATCAGATGGGCGAACAGATTGGCCGAGCCCGGCGTTGCCTTGAAGCCGCCGGTACCCCAACCACAGTTGAGGAACAGGCCCGGCACCGGCGTGACACCCTGGATCGGCGAGCGGTCCGGCGTGTTGTCGGTAATGCCGCCCCACTGGCGCATCATCTTCACCCGCCGGAAGATCGGGAAAAGTTCGCAGATGGCGTCGAGCGTATGGGTGATGATCTGCAGACCGCCGGTCTGCGAATAGGAATTATACTGGTCCGTGCCTGCGCCGATGACGAGCTCTCCCTTGTCGGACTGGGAGATATAGGCATGCACCGTGTTCGACATCACGACGCATGGAAAGATCGGCTTCAGCGGTTCCGACACCAGTGCCTGCAGCGGGTTGGAATGCAGCGGCACGCGCACGCCTGCCATTTCCATCACCACCGACGAATGGCCGGCAGCAGACACACCAACCTTCCCGGCGCCGATAAAGCCCTTGGACGTCTCGACACCCTGCACTTCGCCGCCCGGCCCACGCCGAATGCCGGTGACTTCGCAATTCTGGATGATATGCACGCCGCGATCGGCGGCCGCACGGGCATAACCCCAGGCGACGGCGTCGTGGCGGGCGGTTCCGCCACGGCGCTGCAGGGCGGCGCCATTGATCGGGTAACGTGCCGTCTTGGAAATATCGAGAACCGGCACAAAAGCCTTGGCCTGTTCCGGCGTCATCCATTCATTGTCGATGCCATAGAGACGGTTGGCATTGATATGCCGTTTGAACGACTGCTGGTCATGGATGTTATGCGACAGCATCATCACGCCGCGCGGCGAATACATGACGTTGTAATTGAGATCCTGGCTCAGGCCTTCCCACAGCTTGAGGGAATGCTCGTAGATATCCATGCTCTCTTCATAGAGATAGTTGGAGCGGATGATCGTCGTGTTGCGGCCGGTATTGCCGCCGCCGAGCCAGCCTTTTTCGATCACCGCGATATTGGTGATGCCATGTTCCTTGGCCAGATAATAAGCGGCTCCCAGACCATGCCCGCCGGCGCCGACGATGATCACGTCATAGCTCGAACGCGGCTCCGGAGACGTCCACTGCGCCTCCCAACCCTTGTGAGCGCGCATTGCCTCGCGGGCTATGGCGAAAACCGAATATTTGCGCATCGCGCCTCTCTTCCTTGCTCGGTCGCTTTCGACCACCCGATCCATAGGTCCGGCCGGCGTCATGACCTTTGGGTATTGCCATACCCATCGCAAATCAACATGCGCCGCAATAGCCACATTGCGACGCATCGGAAGATTGTTTCGACACGCTTGAAAATGCCGCGGTGAGTTCGCCGCGAAACCGCCTCAGAAGATAACCGGCCCCTGATCGTTATTTCACCACGGTATTGGTCGTTGTGGTTGTCGTCACATTGGGATTTGCAGCAGCGCCGCCTGATGCGGGCTTCGGTGGCGTCGGATTAACAGCGGCTGCATGGCCGCTGCCTGAATTGCCGCCACTCGCAGTGCCCCTGGCAATAACCTTATCGAGAAGCCCTTTGCAGAAAGTGGTCGTCAGGAGCGGGTTTTTCTTCTCGCCATGGCGTGTCGGGTCGTGACCGCTGATACAGGCCACGGTCATCGCCGAGATCGCGGCTTGCGGCCCCGACACCTGGATGTTTTTCGCCGCGTTGTCATTGCCGACCAGTGCCACGAGGAGATTGCCATATTGGCTGAGAATGATCGCATAGGCATCCTCGCCGATGACACCGTTCGCATAGCTCTGGCAGGCGGTGTAGAGACCATCCCGAAGCGCCATCACGGCCGAGGAACGTCCCTCGCCTTTGACTATCTCTTCGAGGGTGGAGGCATCGACGTCAAGCTTCTGTTCGCCTGCGGCCGTTGGCCGGGTCGCGACAAGCTTTCTGTTGCGATCGAAAGCGACCATGTAGTCAGGGCTCGGTTCGGTGCAGACCGTTGGTGGGTAACCGGTGCGGCTGCGCTCCGTCACGAGACGAAGATTGCCGCTCGTGACGATGCCTTTCGAAGAGCCGAATGAAACGTTCGATACCCTTGTGTTGGTACTGTCGCAGCCGGCAAGTAAGAGTAGAACAATAGTTGCGATTAGAAATTTGAACATGCTTCGCCCCTCGGCTGGCCGAGCCAGCTTCCCTCATGGTGAAATCGGATGGCATGCTGGTCTGAATGCGCCCCCGCGCATTGGCAATCTGCCTCGGTCAAAGCCGAAATGCAACCTCTGGTTAATATTTTTTCACCCAACACCACTTCACCGCCTTCGGCTAATGGCAGGAAAACCAGGGTGACAGCGGGCCTTCGGCAGTACTGGGAAGCATCGCCGCGAAACCCCTCTTGTCGTTACAACCATTTTTCGTTTAACCACGTCCGCCACCATCTGGACTTCCGCGGTTTCATCTGATATTGGCCATCCCCAATCGCACGGCTTGACGCCGGGCTTCGCTTTACTTTCGCCTCGAATACAAGGGATTCTGAGGCGAGCAACAAACCAAAGGAACGGGATTTCACGTGCAGGTACTTGTCCGCGACAACAACGTTGATCAGGCTCTCCGCGCTCTCAAGAAGAAGCTTCAGCGCGAAGGTGTTTTCCGCGAAATGAAGATGCGCGAAAGCTATGAAAAGCCTTCCGAAAAGCGCGTTCGCGAAAAGGCAGAAGCTGTTCGTCGCGTTCGCAAGCTGGCTCGCAAGCGTATGCAGCGCGAAGGCCTGCTGCCGGCTGCTCCTGCACGCGCCGCCCGTTAATCGGCCGTCTTTTAGACGCTTTTATGTGAATAAAGAGCGGGGGCGACTATGGCGCCACCGCTTTTTTCATTACTCCGAGTCGATTGCGACTCAACACTGCCGATACGAGGATCTGCGCCTGATGGCCGCCAAGACTTCCGTTGCTACCGATGGAATCATCGCTTCCCGCCCTTCGTTGATGATCAATATCCGCTCGCGAGGGCTACTCGCCGCCGCGCTGATCGGGGCGGTCAGTCTGGCGAGCTGCGCAACGGGTCCGTCGACGACCGATCTCATTACCGTTGATCGCGCTCAGGGCTCGCAGGAAAACATTGCCTCGCTGTCGTCCGTTATCGCCGCCAACCCGTCTGATCCGGAAGGCTACAACAGTCGCGGTTCCGCCTATGGTCGAGCCGGAGAATTCAAGCGTGCTGTGGACGATTTCAGCCGCGCCCTCCAGCTCAACCCGCAATTCTACCAGGCCTATGCCAACCGCGCGCTTGTCTATCGCAACATGGGCAAGCCGGTCGATGCAGCCAACGACTACAATCGTGCACTGCAGATCAACCCGAATTATGACGTCGCCTATATCGGTCGCGGCAATATCTACCGCCAGGCAGGCCGCAACGACGAAGCCTTCAACGACTTCAACAAGGCCATTCAGCTCGACACTACGGACGGCCGCGCCTATCACAATCGCGGCCTGATCTATCAGGTCCGCGGCCAGCACGACAAAGCCATCGACGATTTCTCCAAGGCGATCTCGCTCTCCCCGAGCTCCCCGGAGCCCTATAACGGACGCGGCATCTCCTATGTCGCCTTGAACGACGACGACAACGCGTTTGCCGACTTCAACCGTGCCATCGAGTTGAACGACAAGCTGGCCGAATCCTGGGCCAACCAGGCGCTGGTTTATGAGCGCCGCGGCGATCGCACCCGCGCCTACAAATCCTATTCCCACGCCGTTCGGCTCGAACCGGATTACAAGCCGGCAGTCGACGGCGCCAGCCGCACCCGTAGCGGCAGCTGATTTCGGTTGGCCCCGCCCTGCGGCGAGGCCAATTTCCTGAACCGGATGAGGAGGCTTCAGCGCCAGCCGAGCGCTGGCGCGACATGCTTCAGGATCGCTTCGATCACATGGGCGTTGTATTCCACACCCAGCTGGTTCGGAACCGTCAGCAGCAGTGTATCGGCCTCGGCAATCGCCTCGTCTTCACGCAGCTGCTTAATCAGCGCCTCGGGTTCCGCGGCATAGGAACGGCCGAAGATCGCCCGTGTCTTCTCGTCGATGAAGCCGACGGAATCGTCCTCCTTGCCGCCACGGCCGAAATAGGCCCGGTCGCGGTCATCCACCAGCGCGAAGATCGAACGGCTGACCGAGACGCGCGGCTCGCGCGCGTGACCGGCCTCCTTCCAGGCATCGCGATAGGCGCGGATCTGCTTGGCCTGCTGGATGTGGAACGCTTCGCCGGTCTCGTCATCCTTCAAGGTGGAGCTTTGCAGGTTCATGCCCTTCTGCGCCGCCCACACGGCTGTCGCATTCGAGCCTGCACCCCACCAGATACGCTCCCGCAGACCTTCGGAATGCGGCTCGAGACGGAGCATGCCCGGAGGATTGGGGAACATCGGCCGCGGATTGGGCTTTGCAAACCCCTCACCCTTCAGCACATCGAGAAAAACCTCCGCATGACGGCGGCCCATATCGGCATCGGTCTGGCCTTCTTCCGGTTCATAACCGAAATATCGCCATCCATCGATCACCTGTTCCGGCGAACCTCGGCTGATGCCGAGCTGCAATCGTCCTTCCGAGATCAGGTCGGCGGAACCCGCATCCTCCGCCATATAGAGCGGATTTTCATACCGCATGTCGATCACGCCGGTACCGATCTCGATCTTCGAGGTCTTCGCACCAACGGCAGCGAGAAGCGGGAACGGCGAGCCGAGCTGGCGGGCGAAATGGTGGACGCGGAAATACGCGCCGTCGGCACCCAGTTCTTCGGCAGCAACAGCAAGGTCGATGGACTGCAGCAGCGTATCGCCCGCCGAACGGGTCTGCGATTGCGGCGACGGCGTCCAGTGGCCGAACGAAAGAAATCCGATCTTCTTCATGGGGATCACTCCGGTGTAAGCGTTCTCGATAGGGTTGACGCTTACATGGCATGCCGGAGCAGCTTCCGTTAGTCCGGAGCCATCGGATTTGCCGAAACGGATTGTTCAATTTTAATGAACGCCGATTTCATCTTGTATAGCAATCGCAGGATCAGTGGCGATACGCGCCTGATCGCGGGATCACAAAAATCGCTTGGCTGTTTCCTAACGCAGCAGGAAAACACCCGCGATATTGAGGATGATGAAGAGAACGAGGCCGCCGAGCAGGCCGAGACCACCGTAAAAGCCGGCAGCCATGGCGATAAGCAGCACGATGATGGACATCGTACCCCATTTGGCCGCAATCAGGAAAAATTCGTAAGTGCTTTCATGTGCCGCATAATCCATCGGCGCACCAAGTTCAGCCGGTCCATTGTGATGATCGTCCATCAAGCCTCTCCCTGATTTCCGTCCTTCGGGCGCCCGAAAAAGCCGGTCCCGAACCTCCCCGCAACCGGCCTGGCCGCCGATTGCATATCAGGAATTACACAAACAACCAAAGAGCGCAACGGCCGGATACGGCCGATCTTTCGCGATACGGCCTAGGCCGCGTCGTCTCAGCGCAGAAATGCCATTTCCGGCGACCCCGGCCGGCTGGCAATACGTGCCGTCGGCAATACGGTCAGCGCCGGCGACAGCATGTCCGCTTGTTCCGCAAACATCAGCCGGCGCTCGTAGGCCTCGGACTGAAACAACGGAAACCGGCGCATCAGTTGCGGACGCACTTCGCGAACGCGCGATGCAAGCAGCGTCAGCTCGAACCCGTACATTTTGGCGATGGTTGGCGGCACGATCGTATCGGCGAGGAAAATCCGCCTGTAGAAAGCGGCATGCGGCGGCCTGATATGCTGCAACACCAGATCGGTATCGAAGTGAATGGCCGCCATGATCGTCGGCCTCAGCGTGATATAGGGGATCGTCGGCAACTCGCCGACAATGTCCGGATCGACGGCAAACCGCGCTGGGTCGATGAACGACTTGCCCGAGTCCAGCAACGCATTGACCGCATCCGGAAACACGCCGACCGACTGGCTGACACGATGATCGGGAACCACGTGGTGCACGCGGATCGTCGAGATCAGTTCTTCGTAATAATAGATGCCGAACACATAGGCGTGCGAATCGAAATCGATCGTATCGAGCATGCTGCTCGCTCCGACCGGAAGCACGTTCTGCGCCTTGTAAGCCTTGTAGCGCAACCTTGCTACATCCTCGAAGTCCTCATGCCCCTCGATGCGGCGGTACTCGATATGATCGAGTGCAGCGAGCAGCTTCTCCGAAAAACCCTTGTCTGAAAAACTTTGAACCACTGACATTTGGTCATCCATCGTTATTAACGAAGGATTAACCCTGAAATGAGGGGTGACCGCAATGATCCAGATTGTGATTAACAGTCTTTTAAAAGTTATGGTTAACAACACGTTAACTGTGCAATTTCATAACATTCTACATTAGGTAGAAATTCGATTGGAAATAGATCAGCCGGCAGTGCCGAAGGCGCGCGGTTCGGTGCTCTTGTCGCGACGGCCTTGCCGGCTGGCCATGCGCCGCCCCGAGGCCGTCTTCTGGCTCAGTTCGACAATGGCGTTGGCAGGGATAGGCGGCGAGAAGATGTAGCCCTGCACCAGATCCGCGAACCGGTGTTTCTTCACCAGCTCGAGCTGCTCGAATGTTTCGACGCCCTCGATGACGATCTTCAGATCCAGCTCGCGGGACAGATGCACGATGCCGCTCAAAAGCTTGAGGCGCCGCGGTTCGGTACCGATCTCGCGGACAAACGCACGGTCGATCTTGACCACGTCGATCGGCAGCGAATCGAGATAGCTCAGGCTTGAGAAACCGGTACCGAAGTCGTCGATCGCAATCGTCACACCGCTTGCCCGCAATTGCGAAAGCGTCGCGCTGACGACCACAGGCTCGTCCATGAAGCAGCTTTCGGTCACTTCCAGATGCAGCCGTGCCGGGCTCAGATTGTGGCGTGCAAGCGTCTCGGCCACCCGGGCAACGATCTGCCCCCCCCTCAGGTCATGGATCGACAGATTGACGGATACCGACATTTCGTTCTGCCAGGAGGCGCAGTCCTCGCAGGCGCGATCGAGCACGAAACGCGTGATCTGCGAGATCATCCCCATGCTTTCGGCCATCGGAATGAAGATGTTCGGACCGATCGGGCCGCGTTCGGGATGCGACCAGCGCACCAGCGCCTCGCAGCATTCCATCTCCGATCCGTCCGGGCGATACATCGGCTGGTAGACTACGTTGAGGTCGCCCTGCTCGATGGCATTGCGCAGGTCGGCCTTCAGCCTCTGCTCGGCAACATAACGCGCATCCATCTCCGGCCGGAACATGGTGAGCATGCCGTTGCCGACCGATTTCGCATCGTTCAGCGCGAGGTCAGCCTTGATCTGCCATGCCTCCATATCGAATTCGCGTCCATCAAGGATAACACCGCCGCCGTTGAGGAAGACCGGAAGGTCGATCCTGTCAACTTCGTATAGGCCCTGAACTTCGGCCTGGATGGCAGCAATGCGCTCCTCCAGCGCGTGACGCTCGTGACCGGTAGCCAGAATGACGAATTCGTCCCCGACGAGACGCGCGACAATGACATTTTCGGTGGCTGCGCGACGCAGCTTCTCGGCAATCGCGGTTAGAAGCTTGTCGCCGGCGATATGTCCTTGCATGTCATTGACGTGCTTGAACCCATCGACGTCGAAAATCACCATACCGGCAAGCAGGTCGTCGTCTTCCGCCTCCCGGATGTGACGTGTCACGAGCTCGGCGAAATAGCCACGCGTCGGCAGTCCGGTCAGCGTATCGTAGCGCACCAGATGCAGGATCTTCTCCTCGGCCGCGACGCGCGCGCTGACGTCTTCGAAAAGCATCACGACGCCACCGTCCGTGCGGTGGCTGAGCGAGAACTCGAGATAGACGGTCTCTTTCAGGCAGAGAAGCGTTTTGCCCGGCTTGCCCGCCGACAACCGCCCGATTTTTCTCAAGAGATCGTCCGACAGCGATTTGCCGCTGCGCCTCAACACAGTTATGAAGGCTGCGCCCTTCAGCTCCACCGGAGCGGGAAGCTCGAGCAATTCGCAGGCCCGCCGGTTGATCACCTGCACCCGGCCATCGGCATCCAGCATGATCAACGCATGCGTCATCGTGCTGAGCGCGATATCGAACTGCGCAGCAATCCGCGCCATCTCGCGTGAAGCGAGAACGTTTTCGTAGAGAAACACCCGCACGCCCCGCGCCATCGACTGCGTCGTCAGCCCGAACGGGATGAGAAACAGCGAGATCAGCGCGAGATAAAGTTCACCGGTCAGCAGGCATGCCACCACCAGTGGCAGGCAGCATCCGAGTGTCTGTAGGCCCACAGCCCGTGCGGACCCATAGTTTCTGCCAACGATCGACACCATCGAAGCCATCGTCACGGCGATGCACATGAACGCGGCGAGCATGTCGCGCAGGACCAGAACCGCATAGGCGCTGTTTATGCCAAGGAGAAACGCGGTCGCGGCCGCGCCATGAACATAACGGTTTTCCCACGCCTCGATGGCACTTTTGGTCAGCCCGGAACGATCGATAAAGTCGAACCGGCGGAACCAGTAGATGCGGTAGGCGAAGATCGTGAGGAACAGCCCGATCGACAGGATATAGAATTCGGAACCCGTTGTGGCATAGATAATCGTGCAGGACAGGATATGGACAACCATACCCGTCCACAATGTTCCACGATTTTTGAACAGCGATTCGACGAACGGCAGATACAACTCTGTCGGCAGCGTCTTCGCTTCCAAATCCTTCATCGGGTCTCATTCCCTTGGCTTTCGGGAGACAGTGGACAAAACCCTTTAAGAATTGATTGTCTCTCGCATCAACCCCTTCGAACATGGGGGGGCTTGTTCGAACGTGTTCAACGAAGCGTAAAGGAAAATGTAAGCAATCGGTACGATCGACAACCGCACTCCGGGTCGGATCTGCGCGGGATATTCCGCCGCTTTTTCCTGATGCGTACGATTTCACGACAGTAAGACGACAGCAACGCCGATAATTCCCCTTTACCCAGCGATTGACAAGTCAGGCCACCGGATTGTCAGCAGCCGCCTCGCGTCGACCGACAGGTTCGAGCAGGATGGCAAGACCAGTATAGACCGCAGCCAAGACCCAGAGCACGACAAACGGTCCCGACACGTCGGCGATAGAGGCTCCCAGCTGGGCGATATTGACCATTCCGGGAATGGCGGACGTGCTTGGTAAAACCAGACCGGCCACCGCAGCCAGCCGGAAATTGCGTCCGCCGGCCAGGCGAAGCCGGAAATGAACAGAAAAGGCAGGCCGACCGTCGCCAGCACGAGCTGAACTGCGAGCGGATCGCGAAGAAGGCGCGCGACGATCATGCCGAGTGAAGCAACCGCAATCACGAAAGGCGTGGCGAAGAGGTAAATGTTCGCAACAGTCCCGAGACGCGGTATGCCATAGAGATAAGGCAGGGCCAGCAGATAGAAGGCGACGAGGACGACCTCGACTACTGCATAGGCCAACAGCCTGCCGAACACCCGGGCGATGGCTCCCGTGTCAGCTTGGCCTTGGCTTTCAACCGCCGGATTGGGAAATGTGCCAAGCAGCGCCACCCCCATCAGCAGCGTCTGCTGCAGGATCAGCATCAAGGCCGCCGGCACGATATACGTCGCATAACCGCCCTGCGGATTGAAGAGCGTGACGGCGGTGAGCGGCAGCGGATCGGGTGCAGCCTCGGCCAGCACAGGATCGACGCCCATGGCAATCAGCCGCGCGCTCTCGATCTCGGCCCCCATGGTTCGCGCCACGGCCGTCACCGCACCTGAAATGCGTTGATAGATGAGGAAATAGCTCGCATCCGCATAAAGCGCGACGGGCGAACTGCGGCCATGCAAAAGGTCACGCTCGAAGTCACGCGGAATGACCAAAATGCCATAGAGGCTGCGGCTGTAGATTTCCCGCTCGGCACTGGTGATATCAGGCATCGACGCGGCTATCGCCACGTCGGCGGAGGCATCCAGCCGTCGCGCCAATTCGCGACTGCTGTCGGTACCATCGAGATCGACAAGAGCGATCGGGACATTGCGTAGCGCCTCGGCCCGGTATGGTTGAGGGTAGTAGATGGCATAAAGGCAGACGGCGAGGACAAGTACGGCAAAGACCGGTTTCAACGCGAATATCCGCCGAAGTTCTATTCTGCAAACTGCCAGCATCCCGTTCATACCACGGCCTCCTTCAGGGTAGACGCCGCGTCACCCCTATGGCGAAGGATCTCCAGCCTGAAAAACAACAACAGCAGCAGTACCAGCACGATGGCAAATAGGCTGAGCAGCGGCTTCATCGACAGGTCCGGCGGCGTGCCGCGCACGGTCTGGTCGACACGCAGCACCAGATACCAGGTGCCGGGCATCGCTCCGCCCCAGTAATAGGAAAAGGCGTTCATGCCGAGCCTGGGAAAACCGACCCCCATGAAACCGAAGGCCGGCGCAGTGAGGAGCGTACTGATGCTGACGGCCGTGATCGTTGGCAGAATGACCGCAAGCACGACGCCGATCAGCTGTGCCGCCAGAATGAAGAGAAGCGCTCCGACGAGAAGAATGAGCCTTTCCCCGCGCAGTGGCAGACCGAACCACCCGAACAGAACCACATCCGCAAGGCCAAGCACGCAAAGAAAGATCAACGTGTAGGGCAACATCTTGCCGGCGACGGCTGGCCATAACCCACCGCCGAGCCGTCTCAGGATACGCAACCGATACGGCGTTTCCGCATCGCATCCCACCGAATAGGCCATCGTCGTGGCAATCACGATCTGCAGGATCGCCGGTACCAGCGCCGCAAGCAGGAAATGCGCGTAATTCAGCGTTGGATTGAACAGCGGATTGACCTGGACGGGGATCGGCTGCAATTCCGATCGAGCGATATCGACCGGCTCGCCGCGTGATGTCCGCAGTGACAGACGGATACCGGCCGCCACGCTCGGCACCGCAGCGGACACCCCGCGCAGTGTCAGATTGCCGGAGGTCAGCGTCTGGGTGTTGTAGAAGAATACGACTTCGGGTCGGCGCCCGGCAAATGCATCCCGCTGAAGGTTTTTCGGCAGCATCAGCAACCCGTGCACCTTGCCGGCGATGATCAGCTGCCGCCCTTCGGCAAGGTCGGACACGGTGAAGGCGACCGCCGTATCGGGCGTCGCATCGACCGTACGGATGACCGTGCGGGAAAGATCGCTGCCATCGAGATCGAGAACCGCTATCGGCAGTCGTGTCGCAAGCCCGGCGCTGAACACCGACGCAAGCACCGCGGTGATGACGAGCGGCATGACCACCGTCAGCAAGATCAGGAAGGGGCTGCGAAGATAGCGATCCACTTCACGGCGGAAAACCAGCAGGAAGCCGGGTTTTATCTTCCCCTTGCCCAGCATCTCACCGCTCCGCGGCTGGCCATGCGGCGATCACGCTCATGCCGGGCCTCATCCCCTCGACCGGCGCCACCGGCTGCGCCCGTACTTCGAACGTGCGCAGGTCGAAATCGCCCGTCGCGCGCGTCGCCCGCCATGTCGCATATTGCCCCTGGGCGTTGATCATCGTGACCTTCACCTCGATGGCCTTTTTACCGATCGCCGGCACATCCACCTTGAACGTACCGCCGATCGCAAGCCCCTTGAGAAGGTCTTCGCGCAGATTGAAGGTGAACCACGGACGATTGATGTCGATCAGTGAAAACAGCGGCGCACCGGCGCTGAAATTTTCGCCGGGTTCCGCCACGCGCGTCGTCACCTGCCCCGCGATCGGCGCGCGGATGACGAGTTCGTTGACATCCGTCTGCTGCTGGCCGAGTGCTGCTCGAGCCTTTTCCACCTGAGCGGCGGCAAGCGCCTTTTCTTCCTTGCTGGCACCGGCGACCGCAAGATCGAGATTGGCCTGCGCGGCTTCCCGCTGACGTAGCGCCGCCTCCAGATTGCGGCTCGCTTCGTCGACCTGCGCCTGGGTGGAAGAGCCCGAGGCCAGAAGCCGTGCCAGCCGGCCTGAATTTTCCTGGGACAGCTGCACATCCGCCTCGGCTGCCGCGACTTCCGCCCGGCGGGCTGCGATCGTTTCCGGCCGGGTGCTGTTGACCCGAGCCAGATCGGCTTCGGCCACGGCAAGTGCCGCTTCCGACATATGCAGGCCGGCAACAAGTTGCGGGCTCTCCAGTTCGGCAATCACCGCACCGGCTGTGACCATATCGCCGACATCGGCGCCGAGCCTGGCGATACGGCCGGCAACGCGGGAACTGATATCGACCCGATCGGCGGACACCTCCCCCTGGATGACGAGTGGCGGGGGACGTGTGGCAAACCATAAAACGACGGCAAGAGCGACAAGACAAACAACTGCGACGACAGACCTGACAATTCTCGTCATACGGCTTAGCCCCTGTTTCCGTAGGACACTCTTCTACCCCAGGTTTCGGTCTTGCAACTAGGACAAAGCATTTTTTCTGGACTTGGCTGACGTCCGAACTCTCTGCAGCCTCGATCGATTGACATGTCGTGGCCGGATGATAGCGTCAGCCTATGAACCTTGCCTGCTTCATATTCCCACGTCGACGCCGCACCACCGTGCGGGGCATGGACGTGGCTGCAGGCAAGCGAGGATCAATCGAGGCATAGCGCCTCATCCACCTGCACCGTTGTTTAGCACCCGCCACCATCCGGTTGGCGGGATTTTTGTTTTTCAAGCAAAGGAACACCCATGAGCGACCTGACTATCGTTCAATTCAGACCTGCTGGCCCCGATGACGTCGCGATGATCCGCGATCTCGTGCGTGCGGCCTACCAGCGATGGGTGCCGGTCGTCGGTCGCGAACCCCTGCCGATGGTGGCGGATTATGCCAGGGCCGTGGAGCAACACCGCTTCGACCTGGCAGAAGTCTCCGGTCGTATGGTCGGTCTGATCGAGACGATGTTGCATGACGACCATCTATGGATCGAGAATATCGCGGTCAGCCCGCAGGATCAGGGCAAGGGGTATGGCAAGGCCATGCTCACCCTTGCCGAAATCATCGCCGCAGAAGCTGGTCGCAGCGAAATCCGGCTGCTGACCAACGAGGCCTTCGCGACCAATGTCGTCATATACAGGATGGCGGGCTACGTGGTGACGACCTCCGAACCCTTCATGGGCGGCACCACACTCTACATGAGCAAAAAGCTGGCGCAGCCTGCCCCGACCGTCTGATCGGGAAACACAAAGGCCCCGGACACTGCTGTCCGGGGCCGCTCCAGGGAAACTGACGGCAGGAGGTCAGATCTTGCCGTTCCGCTGCTGGATCATCATGAACGTGTCGAACGTGTATTCCGACAGTTGCATCCACAGATAACCTTCCTTCTTGAAGGCCACCTGGTCCTCATAAACCTTCTTGAAGCCGGGATTGGTCGCCGAGATATCCTTGTAGACATCGAGCGCCGCATTGTAGCAGGCCTCGAGGATATCCTGGCTGAATGGCCTGAGCGTTGCCCCCTCGGCAACGATCTGCTTGATCGCCAACGGGTTCTTCTGGTCGTACTTGGCCATCATATTGGTGTTGGCGAAGGCGCAGGCATCGGTCAGCGCCGCCTGATAGCTCTTCGGCAGGCTGTTCCACTTGTCGAGATTGACGAAGGCGTGGATCGTCGGGCCGCCCTCCCAGAAGGCGGGGTAGTAATAATACTTGGCGACCTTGAAGAAGCCCAGCTTGTGATCGTCATAAGGGCCGACCCATTCTGCCGCGTCGATCGTGCCTTTTTCCAGTGCGGGGTAGATATCACCGCCGGCAATCTGCTGCGGCACGGCACCGAGCTTTTCGAGCACTTTTCCGGCAATGCCGGCGATACGCATCTTCACACCTTTGAAGTCGTCGACGGTGTTGATCTCCTTGCGGAACCAGCCGCCCATCTGGGCACCCGTATTGCCGGCCGGCAGGCCATAGATGTTCTGCTTGGCATAAAATTCGTTCATCAGCGTATTGCCGTTGCCCTGGTAGAACCAGGAATTCGTCAACCGCGCATTCATCCCGAACGGAATGGCCGTCCCGATCGCGAAGGTCGGATCCTTGCCGACGAAATAATAGGAGCAGGTGTGGCACATCTCGACCGTGCCGTTGCTGACGGCATCTGCCGCCTGCAGGCCCGGCACGATCTCGCCGGCTGCAAATGGCTGGATGGAGAAATTGCCATCCGTGGCCGCGGCGACATGTTTGGCGATGTCATCTGCACCGCCATAGATTGTATCGAGCGATTTGGGGAACGACGAGGTGAGACGCCAGGCGATTTTCGGGTTCGACTGAGCGATTGCCGGGGCGGCAAGCGTGCCAGCGGCAAGCGCTCCCGCTCCCGTTGCGGCTGCCTTCTTGAAAAACTGACGACGATCCATGAATATCCTCCCAATCATGATCGGCTTTCGGCATGATCGACTTCCAGCTCATCCTCTATTCGCCGGATATCGATTGCGAGGTAACCATGTCGTCCTTTTGCTTGCAAGCGAAGCCGCATATAAACCAGGGCTTGAACCGACCACGAGGGATTAGACTTTCGTCTGCACGGAAGGCGATTTGAATTGGCGGGGGTTCCGACCTGAGATGATTGGTCTTCAGCCGGCATTCTCAGGCCTATGATAGCAAGCCCCGCTTGACTTGCAGGCGTCGCTCACGCCAATGAATAAGCAATACCTATCGCACCGATCCGGAAGCAATCATGCCCAAATCCATCGTCGCCGTTCCCGCCGATATCCGCGAAATCGAGGGTGCCATCTGGCATGCCGCACCGGACCAGTACATTTCGGCGGCACTCAAGGTTGCTGACGTGATGAGCGTCGTCGTGCCGGCCTTCGAGACCGGCAACGATATCGACAGCCTCCTCGATCGTGTCGACGGCGTGCTGATTTCCGGATCCATCAGCAACGTCCATCCCTCGCTCTACGGCAAGGAAACGACCGATGCGGACGGTCCGTTTGATCCCGCCCGCGATGCCACCTCCCTGCCACTGATCCGCCGCGCCATCGATCGCGGCATTCCGTTGCTCGCGATCTGCCGCGGTATCCAGGAACTGAACGTCGCCCTCGGCGGCACACTTGCAAGCGAGATCCAGGACCAGCCGGGCGTGTGGGACCACCGTTCGCCAGACGCATCGAACCGCGACGACAAGTTTGCCATCCGCCAGCCGGTCATCGTCGAAGAGGGCTCCTGCATTGCCCGTTACCTCGGCACCTCGGGCGAAATACAGGTGAACTCCCTGCACCGCCAGGCGATCTCGCAGACGGCTCCGCGCCTTCAGGTGGAGGCAAAGGCCGAAGACGGAACCGTCGAAGCCGTCTCCGTCATCGACGCCAAAAGTTTCGCCGTCGGCGTGCAATGGCATCCCGAATATTGGGCGACGACGGACGCGCCCTCGCGCGCCCTGTTCGAAGCCTTTGGCGAGGCGGTTCGGGCCTATGCAGCGGACAAAAGCGGCACCGCACCGGCGGCAGCCTTTGCCCGCATGGCGACGCCGAGGCGCTGATTACGCCTTGGCTCAGGCCTTGACGGGCGTTTCCGGCACCGGGGTCAGCACTTTCTTTCCATCGAACCAGCCAATCAGGTTGTCGACCACAAGATCGGCCATCGCGTTGCGCGTCGGTACCGACGCCGAAGCGACATGCGGCAGCATCGAGAGGTTGTCGAGATCGAGGAACCCTTCCGCCTTGGTCGGTTCCTGATAGAAGACGTCGAGGCCGGCGGCGGCAATCGTGCCGTTGCGCAACGCCGCTTCAAGTGCCGCCTCGTCGACGCTGGTTCCGCGCCCAACATTGATGAACACGCCATTCGGCCCAAGAGCGGACAGAATATCCGCATCGATGATCTTGTGGGTGGCGGCAGTCCCCGGAACGATCGAGATCAGCGTATCGACGTCTTCGGCCATCGCCTTCAGCGAGGTGAAATAGGTATAGGACACGTCGCTGCGCTGGTTGCGGGTATGGTAGCCGATCTTGACCTTGAACGGCTCAAGCCGCTGGGCGATTTCGATGCCGATACGGCCGAGACCGAGAATGCCGACGCTACGTCCCTTCAGCGAAAGTGGCGACAGCGCAAACGGACCTTCTGCAGCCCAGCGACCGCTGCGCATCCATTCCTCAGCGACCGGCAGGCGGCGAATGGTGTTGAGCAGCAGACCGATCGCCGTATCCGCCACTTCGTCGTTCAGAACGTCCGGCGTATGCGTCACGATAATGCCCCGGCTTGCTGCCTGGGTGGTGTCCACACCGTCGTAGCCGACGCCGAAATTCGCAACGATTTCCAGCTGCGGCAACTGTTCAACCCACTCGGTCGAAAGCTTGCCGGCCAGCGCCACACCACGAACCTTCTGGCGCGTCACCTCGTCCAGTGCCAGCTCACCCTTCTGCTCTGCCACGGTCACGACATCGAATGTCTCCTGCAATCGCGACATGACGCGCGGGTGGATGCGTCCGGGAACGAGCACGGTGACTTTATTCTGGGTCATGTGGGAAATCCTGTGACTTGAAAACTGGATAGGATGGATACGAACTAGGCTTTGGCAAGATCCCTGAGGGGCTTGTAGGGCGAGGTGGACTGGCGGATACGCATTTCCGGCTTGATCAGATGCAGACCGTCCGGCTCATGGCTGCCGGCGAGACGGTCGAGAAGCGCGCGGGCGGCAAGTCGCCCCACATCGGCCTGCTGGTTCGACACCGTCGTCAGCGATGGTGTCGAGATCGAGGCCTGCTCGAGATCGTCATAGCCGGTGACGGAAATATCCTGGCCGGGGATCAGTCCGGCGCGGGCAATGCCGTTCATCAGGCCGATCGCAACGAGATCGTTCCAGCAGACGGCGGCCGTCGGTTTCTGCGGCAGGGACAGGAAATTGACCGCCGCCTCGAACCCACCCTGCATGGTACGCGGACCGGGGATGCGCAGGCTCGGATCGACCTCGATATTGGCCTTGCGCAGCGCATCGACATAGCCCTGGTATCGGTCACGGCCGGTCGAGGTCTGGTCGGTGCCGCCGATCATCGCAATCACACGATGGCCAAGCCCGATCAGATGGTTGGTCGCAAGCGAAATGCCATAGCTGTCGTCGCCGCGATAGGTCGGCAGATCGACGCCTTCCATGGTACGGGCAACAAGAATGGCGGGCATGCCGTTCTGCTCGGCAAGCTTGATATCTTCGACCGGCGTGCCGATCGCCGGCGACATGATCACGCCGTCTCCGCCGAGCTGCAACAGCGTTTCGATGAAGGTTCGCTGCTTTTCGACCGAGTCGTAATGATTGGACAGAATGAACGTATGGTTGCTGCGATCGAGCTCGCTCTCGATCGCCTTCAGGATTTCCCCATAGAAAGGGTTCATCACGTCATGCACGACCACCCCGATAATGCCGGAACGGGAGGTTCTGAGAGAGGCGGCGCGGCGATTGTAGATGTAGCCGAGCGCCCTCGCCTGTTCCTTGATCTTGTCGCGGGTATCTGCCGCCACGAGCGGGCTGTCGCGAAGCGCCAGCGAGATCGTCGCTGTCGAAAGACCCAGGCTGTCCGCAATCGTCGAGAGCTTGACCTTCTGCGCCATATCCCCTCCGTCTTTGTCTTGAAGGGTCGGAATTCTGCGCCCGACCTCACCGAATTAAATTTTAAATAAACAATTTAATTGGCGCGGACAATAGGCGAAGCGACGGCTTGTTAAAGGCAGGTCAGTCTTCGCTTTCCGGCTGTAGATTGTGCTCCACGGCTCTCAACAGCTTCAAAAGCGTACGCACTTCCTTGTCGGACAGGCCCTGCACCGCCATCGCACCACAATCGGCAACCGACTGGCCGATAGACTCGACGCTTTGAAGACCGTTTTCGGTGAGATGCACCTTGGTCAACCGTCCGTCATGGCCATCGGCGCGGCGGGCAACGAACCCCTGAGCTTCCATCCGGCCGATCGTACGTGTCATCGTCGGCGCCTTGACCCCCAGCCGCAATGCGAGCTGACCCGGCGTCTGGCCGTCATCTTCGGCAAGCGCCAGAATGACGCCATCCTGACCGGCATAGAGGCCACTTTCGGACAGGCTGCGGCTGAGCGCTGTACGAACCGAGCGGGCAGCCTGAGTGATCGCCGGAGCGAGATCGGCCGCGGAAAGCGTCGCGAGTTCCTTCTTCTTGCCGGATTTCGATTTCTTCTCGCCCTTTTTCTTGCTCATCGGTCCTGCCTGTTTTGCCTGTTGCCCGCTTTGCCTGTCGAAGGTCGACATCGCAGCGCCTTCACAACCCTATCTGACGGAAATCGATTCCGACTTTCGGGTCGATGCGCTATTGCTGCGCGCTATCCATAACGAAACCCGGAACCAGTCGCCAGATGTCGCATCCCCGCCCTCGCTTTTGTGACAACAATCCGACACTTGCGTCCACAGAAAGACGAGAGTGGATTGCCGTGCTGCCGCTCGGCGCCCATGAGCAGCACGGGCCGCATCTGCCTTTCGACACCGACACGCTGATTGCCGAAGGCCTTGTCGAACGACTCATTACGGCACTCCCGCCATCGCTGCCCGCCACCTTCCTGCCCGTCGAACCGGTGGGTTATTCGATCGAGCACATGGATGTCGAAGGCACGCGCACGTTTTCCTTCGACGAGGCCGTCAACCGCTGGCTCGGCATCGCCGAAGACCTTAACCGCAAGGGCATCAAAAAGTTCGTCATGCTGAATGCCCATGGCGGCAACGCGCCATTGATGACCATCGTCGCCACCGAAGCACGTGTGCGCTTCGGCATGCTGGCGGTCGCCACCAGTTGGACCCGCTTCGGCCAGCCACAAGGCTGGATCGCGCCGGAACACAAGGCAATCGACATCCACGGCGGCGACATCGAGACCTCCGTCATGCTGGCTCTGTGGCCCGACAAGGTGGATATGGCAAAAGCGGAGGCCTTCACCTCTCGCCAGTCCGAATTCACCCGCAACTTCACCCACCTCCGCGCCTATGGCCCGCATGCCTTCGGCTGGAAAATGTCGGACCTCAACCCCAATGGTGTGGCAGGCAATGCTTCGGCAGCAACCGCGGAACGTGGCGAACAACTGGTGGTACATGCGGTGAGTGGGATTATCGAGTTGCTGGAGGATGTGGCAAGGTTTGATGCGGGAGCCCTGTAATAATCACTGCTTGTACCGCCCGGTTCCTGGAGACATACTGATGGAGGTTTGCCACCAAGAGGAGGCGCGACATGCGGATAACGATTGCTGACGCCGAAGGCCAACTTGCCGATCTGGTAAAACGCGCCGAACAAGGCGAAGAGATTGTGCTGGTCCAGCCGGACATGCCATCAGTGCGATTGGAAGTCATACGATCCACAATCGAAGGCAAGCATGGGATTTACGACGCTACTGCCGAATTGGCAAAGCTTGCCCCGCTCACCTCGCGACACCAGCCGTTAAGCGCCGAGGAAAAACGAAAAGTCTTCGACGAGATCAGCAGGCTAGCGCTAGGTAAGGATCAGTTTTCTGACACAGACGCGGCACGTAGCCAGGATTTTCTGTACGACGAATTGGGCCTGCCAAAATGATTGTCATCGACTCGTCGGCAATTATCTCAATTGCAGCCGGTGAACCTACTGCACGCGAATGCGAGAAAATCCTTGAAGCAGAATCCGCAACGTTGATCTCGGCTGGCACGCTGGCCGAGGTTCTGATCGTGGCTGCCCGGCGTCAGCTTGTTGTCGAAGTGGGCGCCATCCTGAAAAGCTCGGTCACCCAAACAATAGACCTCACTCCCGCTCGATCTCACCTCGCTGCCACAGCCTATGCTCGTTGGGGCAAGGGTTTCCACAAGGCCGCCCTGAATTTCGGCGATTGCTTCGCCTATGCCACAGCCAAGGAATTCGGCTGCCCTCGTCTTTACGTCGGCGACGACTTTGCCCGAACCGATGTGGCATCTGCGATTTCGGCCAACGCCGGCTGATGTGATTTTATAACATCGAAACCCTTTGAACTCGTCCCGGCTTGCCCTTATATGGAGCGGACGATTTTTCGCGCCCCCGGAACATCCGCGGCGCAAGCCCCTACCCTTCGAGGTTTTCCTATGACTGACCAAACCACCGAAGCTCAAGCAGCAAAGCCCATTCCCGTCACCGTGCTGACCGGTTATCTCGGCGCCGGCAAGACGACGCTGCTGAACCGCATCCTCTCCGAAAGCCACGGCAAGAAATACGCCGTCATCGTCAACGAGTTCGGCGAGATCGGCATCGACAACGACCTGATCGTCGAGTCGGACGAAGAGATCTACGAGATGAACAACGGCTGCGTCTGCTGCACGGTGCGCGGCGACCTAATCCGCGTCGTCGAAGGCCTGATGCGCCGCCCCGGCCGCTTCGACGGCATCATCGTCGAGACCACCGGCCTTGCCGACCCGGTTCCCGTCGCCCAGACATTCTTCATGGACGACGACGTCCGTGCCAAGACGGAACTCGATGCCGTTATCGCCTTGGTCGATGCCAAGCACCTGCCGCTACGCCTGAAGGACAGCCGCGAGGCAGAAGACCAGATCGCCTTTGCCGATGTCGTCCTCGTCAACAAGACCGATCTCGTCACGCCGGAAGAACTGGCTGTCGTCGAGGATGTCGTTCGCGCCATCAACCCGACCGCCCGCATCTACAAGACCAGCCGCTCGGGCATCGATCTTGCCCGCGTGCTGGATCAGGGCGCTTTCAACCTTGAACGTGCGTTGGAAAACGATCCGCATTTCCTCGACCACGAGCATGACGACCATGTCTGCGGCCCCGATTGCGGCCATGACCATCATCATCACGGGCATGATCATGACCACCATGATCATGGCCACCACCATCATGATCACGACCATCACCACGGTCATCATGATGCGATGTCGCCGATCCACGATATTACGGTGAAGTCGATCTCGCTGCGCGGCGGCGAGATGAACCCGGACCGCTTTTTCCCCTGGGTGCAGAAGATCACCCAGACGGAAGGCCCCAACATACTGCGCCTGAAAGGCATCATTGCCTTTGCCGGCGATGAAGAGCGTTATGTCATCCAGGGCGTCCACATGATCGTTGAAGGTGATCACCAGCGCCCGTGGAAGGACGGCGAGAAGCGCGAAAGCCGACTCGTCTTCATTGGCCGCAATCTCGATTTCGACAAGATCGAAAAGAGCTTCCTCGCCTGCCAGGCAACCGCCAAGGCCGACGCCTGAGGCGTGCTGCAAGCATTGAACTTGAAGAGCGGGCGTCGGAAACGACGCCCGAAAAACATATGGATACCGAAACAATGTCCGGAATGATGGTCGCCTGATGCCGACAGTTGCACCACTTGATCTCGAAGGCCACGTCGTCGCCACCCATTTCCTCGGCGACATCCCCTTTTTCGCCACCGCTGCCGGTTCCATCCACCGCCTTGATGGTGGCGAGAAGGTCACCCAGGCAAACGAGGGGATCCTCACCTGCATCCGCGATCCGTTCAGCGCCACGCTGCTGTCCGGCGGCGAGGACGGCAAGGTTCTGCGCATCGGCCATGACGGCGAAACGACGCTTCTGGCCGAAGTACCGCGTAAATGGATTTCCGTCGTTGCCGGTGGCCCGCAGAATGCGGTTGCCTACGCAGTCGGCAAATCCAGCTTCGTGCGCCAGAGCGACGGTTCGGTAAAGGAATTTGCCGAGGAACGCAGCGTCGAGGGTATCGCTTTTGCCGGCAAGGGCCTGCGCATCGCCGCCGCCCGTTATAACGGCGTCTCGCTGCACTGGGTCGGCACCAACGCGCCCGCCGTCGATCTTGATTGGAAGGGCGCCCATACGGGTGTGACCTTCTCGCCCGACGGCCGTTTCCTCGTCACCATGATGCAGGAAAACGCATTGCACGGCTGGAAACTCGACGGCAAGGCTGGCGAAAACCGCCACATGCGCATGACCGGTTATCCCGCCAAGGTGAAGTCGCTGTCATGGTCGGTCAAGGGCAAATGGCTTGCCTCCTCCGGTGCGCCGGCAGCAATCGTCTGGCCATTTTCATCCAAGGATGGCCCGATGGGCAGGGCACCGATGGAACTCGGTACCCGCGCCAATATCATGGTCACCCAGGTCGCCTTCCATCCGGCCGAAGAGGTTCTGGCGATTGGTTTTATCGATGGCATGATCCTCGGCGTCAGGATTGCCGACGAAAAGGAGGCGCTTCTGCGCCGTCCCGGCAAGGGCGCGATCACCGGCATGAGCTGGAGCGCCAGCGGGAAGCTGTTGTCCTTCGCCTCCGAAGCCGGCGATTGCGGCGTGATCGACATCAGCGGCTGATAGCCTGAGGGGAATGGGTGGAGGCTCCATACTTCCTCCACCCACCCCACGGGATACCAGCGACAGACGCTCTTGCGAACGTGATGCCATTGTTATTCCCGGAGAGGAATTCCTGATTAAATCGAGCGGGGATTGCCCGCCTTGGTTGTGGATTCAACTTAATATTAGAAAACAATAACGCAACAAAATGCCCGCGCCATGATGAACGGGTAACCCTAATGCTGCGAATTTTATGCGATTTTTCTCCACTCGCACGCCGAGACCATCAGGCAGCCTTTGAAACGCTGATGATATCGGCCAGAAGCGCGTGCAGCTGATCCCTGTAACCGTTGCGTGCCGAGGGACCGCTCTCGTTGGAGGTCATGACGACCGTCATGCCGAGCGATGGCACGATATAAACCATCTGCCCGCCATACCCCCAACCGAACTTCACCGCCTCGCCGCCGATATCCCGCATGAACCACCCATAGCCGTAGTCATCGCCGGTGAAACGGGATTGTGTACGTGGCGTCCACGACTGGTCGATCCACGATTGCGAAACGACCTGCGGTCCGCCCGCCGTCTTGCCGCCATTGCGATAGAGCTCGCCGAAGGCCATCAGCGATCGCGCCGACATCGCCATCTGGTTTCCACCGAGATAGATGCCCTGCGGATCGCGCTCCCAGGCGCCGATCCTGAAACCGTCGACCGGTTCCATCCACTCCCTTGCCAATGCGAGCGTCGATTTGTCTCCGACCCGCGTGAGGATGGCGGAGAGAAGGTGTGTCGAAGCCGTCGAATACAGCATCTCTCCACCCGGCTCGCCATCAAACGGCTCCGCCAGGGCAAACCGCACCCAGTTCGAGCTTGCCACCCATCGCCCGTAATTCGGCCCGGACATCCGCGACAGGCCGGATTGCATTGACAGGAGATTGCCGATGGTGATCTCGCCAATACGCGGATCCGGATTGCGCGGCAGATCGGCCTTCAGGATCGGCGCGATCTTCTGATCCGTCCCCTCCAGAAGCTTGCGGTCGATGGCGATGCCGACGAGGCAGGCAATGATTGATTTCGACGCCGACTTTATGTTGCTCGAGGCGTTCAGCGAACGTCCGTTGAAGGCGCGCTCGGCCAAGGGGGCGCCGTCCCGATAAACCAGCACGACCTTCAGCGGCTCCAGATCGGCCGCCTGGTCGAGCACCGTTTTCAGCGTTTGCGGCGGCTGCGGCACCGCCTGTTGTGCCAAGGCACGTACCGGGGTCAGCAGGAAAGGCGTAAAGAGAAGAGCGGTTCGGCGTGTGATCATCACCACAAGGTAGTGCCGGACCACCGCGACAAGAAGGTGGGGATTTTCCCCCTCACGCCGAAATGACCTCTCGTGAAGCCATCATATCTCTGCCTCGGCAAAGATCTTCGCCGCCCAATCGATGAACACCCGCACCCGCCGCGACAGATGCCGGTTCTGCGGATAGAGGAGCGAAAGCGGTGTCGGTGGCGGCGGATAATCCTTCAATATCTCGACAAGGCTACCGTCTTCGACAAGTCTTTGCAGATTGTAACGCGGAGCCTGGATAAGGCCGAAGCCACGAAGTGCAAGGTTCAGCGTCGTGGCGGAATTGTTCACCGTCACGCGCGCCGGAAGAGATATGTAGCGCACCTCCTGGCCGACCATGAATTCCAGCGGCATGATCTGACTGGTGCGCGAGGAGATGAAGCCTATCGCCTGATGCCCATCCAGCTCGTCCAGCGTTTTCGGCATGCCATGCATCTCGACATAGTCCGGGCTGGCGCAGGTCATCTCGCGGATCAAGCCGAGCCGACGCATGATCAGCGAAGTGTCACTCACCTCGCCGGCGCGGATCACGCAATCTACCCCCTCTTTCACCAGGTCGACGAAACGATCCCCCTGCCCGAACTGAATTTCAAGCAGCGGGTAACGGTCGAGAAACGAACGGAGATGCGGCAGAAGGAAGGTCTGGGTGATGACCGGATGGGCGTCCACCCGCAATATCCCCTGCGGGCTCGCATCGCGGAAAATCGTTTCCGCCTCATCCACGTCGGCAAGGATGGCAAGACAGCGCTGATAGAAAGCCTGGCCATCCAGGGTCACCGCCACGTGCCGCGTTGTTCGTTCCAGCAGCCGGGCACCGATATCGGCCTCCAGCGCCTTGATCGCCTGGGTGGCTGTCGAACGGGCAAGCCCGAGATCGGCGGCAGCGGCAAGAAAGCTGCCACGCTCCACGACCCGGATGAAGAGCTGCATGCGCAAGAGTCTGTCCATGACGTTTGTTCACCACAGGCAAATTGTCATGTCAAATACCGATCATTGTTCTTTTGTCGTAACCTCATACTTTGGCTGGCAGCACAGGAGAAAACATCATGAGCGAGAATACCCAACGCGTTGCCATCGTTACCGGCGCTTCCAAGGGCATAGGCAAGGCACTCGCCTTACGTCTTGCCGGCGATGGCGTCGCGGTCGTGGTGAACTACGCCTCGAGCCAGGGCGCAGCCGACGAAGTCGTTCGCGATATTGAAACGGCGGGCGGCAAGGCAGTCGCCGTCAAGGCGGATGTCGGCACATCGGCCGGCGTGACCACACTGTTCGACGCAGCGGAGAAAAACTTCGGCGGCGTCGACATCCTCGTCAACAATGCCGGCGTGATGAAGCTCTCGCCGATAACCGAGATGGACGATGTCGACTTCGACAAGCATATCACCGTCAACCTGACCGGCACCTTTTACGGCATCCGCGAAGGCGGCAAGCGTCTGCGCGAAGGCGGCCGCATCATCAACTTCTCGTCCAGCGTCGTCGGCATGTACGGACCGGGTTATGGTCCCTATGCCGCCAGCAAGGCCGGCGTCGAAGCCATGACCCATGTCGCCGCCAAGGAACTCGGGCGCCGTAGGATTACCGTCAATGCGGTCGCTCCGGGTCCGGTCGAGACCGAACTCTTCATGACCGGCAAATCGGAAGAACTGCTCCAGACCATTATCCGCAACATCCCGCTCGGTCGCCTCGGCCAGCCGGACGACATCGCCTCGGTCGTGTCTTTCCTGGCAAGTCCGGAAAGCGGCTGGGTCAACGGCCAGGTCCTGCGCGCCAATGGCGGCATGATCTGAACAACAGGAACGAAGGAGAACGCCATGCCGTTCGTCAACATCAAGACGCCGGAAGGCGCACTTACCAGGACACAGAAGCAGGAGATAATACATCGCACGACCGACATGCTGGTCGAATACATGAGCGAGGCGGCGCGCCCGCATACGATGGTGCTGATCGAGGAAATCAAGGATGGCGGCTACGGCCGCGCCGACGAGGTCTTCATCATTCCTGAAGCCTACCGCGCGCCGAAGGAAAACTGACCTTCGTAAACCCTCTTGAGCGGAAACAAATACGGCGCGGTAAAAACCGCGCCGTAAAAATCGAATTCGAACCGACCGTTCAGAAGCGGTAGGTCACACCGGCACCGATCAGCCAGGGATCGATCTTGGCCTTGCCGGAGAGCGGGCCAAGCGTGTCGTGATCGGCTGTCCAGTTGGTCTTGAGGAAGATCTTCTTGACGTCGAAGTTGACGCCCCAATGCTGGTCGATCATGTAGTCGAAGCCGGCCTGCAGCGCCCAGCCAAAGTGATTGTCCACGTCGAGATTGTGGAAACCGGCCTTCTCGGACTGGTTGTAGAACAGCGAATAGTTCACGCCGGCACCGAGATAGGGCTTGAAGTTGCCAAGATCGGTGAAGTGATACTGGATCGTCAGCGTCGGCGGCAGCAGCCAGGACTTTCCAACCGGAATGCCACCGATGGCTCCCGTGCCGTCGATCTTTGCATAGGTCGTGCCGAGGATCAGTTCGGCGGCGATATTGTCGGTGAAGAAATAGCTGATGTCGAATTCCGGTATGACCGTATCGGAATAGGAAAGACCGGCGCCATCGACGCGACCAGCGGCGGTATTCACCGTACCCGAATCATTGGTGATGACGCCAAGTGCCCGCACGCGGATCATCCACGGGCTCTGCGCATCGACATCCGTTGACACCGGAGCAACAGGGGCGGGCGTCATGTCGGCGGCTGAAGCGCCGACTGCAAAGAAAACGGCACCCATTCCCGCCACCCAACGAGAACATTTGCCAAACTTGCTAACCATTAGATTTGTCCTTCCAGCCTACTTTTTAATTTCTGGAAAAGGTCTAGGTCGCGCAATTCGCGGTGGACTTGATCGAGATCAAGTCGAACCTCCAGCCGATTGAAGTCGGCGTCGCTGTTGCCTTTATGACGCAGTTTTGAGGCCCCGCTAAAATGATCCGCCTCGTATAAGATCAATGACTTGCGTGTAAAAATACAAAACCGCAACCGATCAGACGACAAGAACCCCGCCTCCTTTGAGGAGACGGGGCCCGGGCAGTTCTAAACATGTTTGCCAAGCGATCCGTCACGCGGCTCTGGCAAAGGCGGGCGGCAGATATCGCCACCTGCAACGGTGCGAATCATCCGACTCAGGCATGCCCCGAGACCGCCTTGTTTCAGGCGAGCTTGCGCCCGCTTGCGACGATCATGCCGACGGCACCATCGAGCCATCCGGCCTTGAGTTCCAGCGCCAGGAAACGGTCACGCTGGAACGGGCCGGGCATGACGAGATGCTCGGTCTTGTTGGCAAAGAAGCCGAAGCGCTCGTAATAGGCGGCATCGCCGACGAGCAGCACGGCGCCATGGCCACGGTGATGCGCCTCGGAGATCGCAGCGCGCATCAGCGCGCCGCCGATACCCCTGCCCTCATGATCTGCGCAAACCGCAAGCGGCCCGAGCAACAGCGCTTCGATCGGGTTGCCTTCAGGCGAGATGCCGGCCTCGATATTCCACAGACGGACAGTGCCGATCACGTGGCCGTCGCCGTCGCGGGCAACAAGCGCCAGGCCTTCAGCCGGCACGCGATTGCGACGGATCTTCTCCGAAGACTTCGTGCGGCGATCCGCACCCATGGCGCGATCGAGAAGGTTTTCACGGGCAACGACATCGGCCGGCGTTTCGGCCGCGATCGTGTAGGTTTCAACGGGCGCAAAGAATGCGCGGACAGAATCAAGAACAGTGGCCATCTCTGGGCCTCCCGCACTTAAAACCGTTTCAGACGGTATCGGATGATCATTGTGGATTTGCCGCCCCGATTGATTACGGGGCCGGCAGAGGCGAAAATCGCCCAAAACTGGAGCCGCCAGTTAGATGACGTAGGCCTTGAGCGGCTCGAAGCCGTTGAAGGCGACCGCGGAATACGTGGTCGTGTAGGCGCCGGTGCCCTCGATCAGAACTTCGTCACCGATCGAAAGCGAGATCGGCAGCGGGTACATGTTCTTCTCGTACATCACGTCGGCCGAATCGCAGGTCGGGCCGGCAAGCACGCAAGGCTCCATCTCGTCGCCGTCACGCTCGGTGCGGATCGGGTAACGAATGGCCTCGTCCATGGTTTCGGCGAGACCGCCGAACTTGCCGATGTCGAGGAAGACCCAGCGGTGGTTGTCATTGTCCGACTTCTTCGAAATCAGCACGACTTCCGACTTGATGACGCCGGCATTGCCGACCATGCCGCGACCCGGCTCGATGATCGTCTTCGGCAGGTTGTTGCCGAAATGCTTGCGCAGCGAAGCGAAGATCGCCTTGCCGTATTCTTCGGCCTTCGGCACATCGCGCAGGTACTTGGTCGGGAAACCACCGCCCATATTGACCATCTGCAGCACGATACCCTGCTTCGCAAGCTGACCGAAGACGCGCTTGGCATCGGCAAGCGCCGAATCCCAAGCATCGACCTTGGTCATCTGCGAACCGACATGGAACGACACGCCGTAGGACTCAAGGCCGAGCTGATGTGCGTAGACGAGAACGTCGACGGCCATCTGCGGCACGCAGCCGAACTTGCGCGACAGCGGCCATTCAGCACCTTCGCCATCGGTCAGCACGCGGCAGAACACGCGGGCGCCGGGAGCTGCACGAGCCAGCTTCTCGACTTCCTCATGGCTGTCTACGGCAAAAAGACCGACGCCGAGTGCATGTGCACGCGCGATGTCGCGTTCCTTCTTGATCGTGTTGCCGAAGGAGATGCGGTCGGCGGTTGCACCGGCATCGAGCGCCATCTGGATTTCGGCGACGGAAGCGCAATCGAAGCTCGAGCCGAGCGAGGCGAGCATCTTGAGGATTGCCGGTTCCGGATTTGCCTTGACGGCATAATAGATCGCGCTGTCCGGCAGGGCGTGACGGAAGGCGTGGAAATTGTCGCGAACGACATCGAGATCAACAACGAGGCACGGACCTTCCGGACGTCGGGTCTTGATGAAGTCGAGGATGCGAGCAGTGGTCATCGTTCAGTCCCTTCAAAATCTCAAAGCTCCGGCTATGAACCGGAGGACAAAGGACGGATAAGGATGCACTCGGGCCAGTAGTTGGAGACACTGGTACCGTGAACACGCTTTACCGCGCGATATGTAGATCAACGCCCTGCCACGAGCTTTGATCCGGCTTTGTCTGCCTTGGATTGGAGGGTTGTCCCTACCGCACTTCCGGCAATGATGGTGTGCCTCTTCAGAATTGCAGGCTGATGGAAAGCTTGCAGAGACTAGAAAGGCCCGCACCGTCGTTGCTTCAGATGTCCTCGCATTTCCCGGTTGGCCGGAATAGCGACTGGAGGGGTTAGTTCCAGGTACCTTACCGATGACCTCACCTTAGAGATAAATCTCAATTCGAGGGTCGGCGGACACCCATGGGCACGTGCGACTTTGGGCAGCACGGGAGATAAGAATATTCGCAGTCATAATCAAGAGATTTGTTGGGCTCGACCGTTTTTTTGCATTGGTCCATAAACATCGAACGACTTGACCACATTCGTTCAGTTTTTAGGAGCAATCTCTTGGACACCTTGACCCGCATGCGCGCCTTTATCGATGTTGTCGAGGCCGAGGGCTTTTCGGCCGCGGCGCGTCGCACCGGGCGTTCCAAGGCGCTTCTGTCCAAATATGTCCGCGAACTGGAAGACGATCTCGGCGCCTTGCTCCTCAACCGCACCACAAGACAGTTTTCGCTGACCGAGGCCGGCCACACCTATTATCGCAGCGCCTCCGACATCCTGAAGGAGATCGACAATCTCGCCGACCTGGTGCGCGAGGGCAATTCGGATCTCAAGGGTCGGCTGCGCATTTCCGCACCGCGCACCTTCATCGACGCCGAGATCGGTCAATGCATGATCGACTTTGCCAAGGCGCATCCCGACGTGCAGCTGGAAATCGTCGCCGACGACCGTTTCGTCGATCTGATCGAGGAAAATTTCGATCTCGCGATCCGAATCACCCGGCTGGAAGATTCCGGCATGATCGCCAAGAAGCTCAACGACTTTCGCGTCCATGCCGTGGCGACAGCCGACATCGTCGCACAATACGGGCCGCTCGATCATCCCCAGCAGCTGAACGGCGTCCCCTTCATCATCGATACCAACACACGCTGGCACAACAACATCCGCTTCGTCGAAAAGGACGGCTCCACGATTTCCGTCGGCGTCTCCGGTCCGATAGAGGTCAACAGCCCGCAGGCAACGCTGCGGGCCGCACGCGCCGGCCTGGGCGTCGCAATCATCCCGGATTTCATCGCCAACCCGCATATCCATTCGGGCGAACTCGTGACCCTCTTCGACGACTACATCATCAAGGATCGCGGTATCTACGCCGTCTATCCCCATCGCCGCTACCTGCCCGCCAAGGTCAGGAGCTTCGTCGATTTTCTCGCCAACTGGTTCCGCCAGTCACGCTGAACAGGTAACTGTGTAACAGCTGAGTCGAAATTCCGTCCCAATTCAGCGGCACAGACTGCGGGACAAAAATGAGGCCCCGGACTGTATGCGAAACAGGATTGCAATCACCACGCTGGCGATATGCTGCGCCCTGCCCTTTCCGGCGTTTGCCCACCCGCACATCTTCGTCGAATCGAGGATGGAGGTCATTGCCGGACCTGATGGCAATGTCCAGGAATTGCGCAATGTCTGGCGTTTCGATGAGGTATTTTCATCGAGCGTGCTGCTCGACTTCGACAAGAACAGCGATCTGAAGCTGGACGAACACGAACTTGCCGAGCTTGGCGAAACGATGCGCCATTCGCTGGCCGACTATCATTACTTCACCACGCTGACGATGAATGGCGCAACGATTGGCGTCCAGAAGCCGGATGTCATCCACGTCACCTTCAAGGACAACCAGATCCTCGCCTTTTTCGCCGTCAAGCCGGAGAAGCCCATGCCGCTCAAGGGCAGGCTGACTTTCGGGGTTTACGACCCGTCCATGTATACCGCCGTCGACTTCCCGACCGACAATGATCTTGTCGCCAACGGCCCAGCCTTTGCCAAATGCAAGCATAAGGTCGTACGGCCCGACCCCGACGAGGTTCTTTCGCAGAACAGCTCGACGCTTACCGATGCCTTCTTCAACGACCCGACCGGCACCGACATGTCGAAAATGTTCGCGACCCGTCTGGAGCTGACATGCTGAGACCTGGCAGACCCGGCATCACCGCGGCCTGCATCCTGGCCGTTTGCACGACTGTGTGGATGGCGGGCATCGCCCATGCCCAGTCGCCGCTCGGTGTCGGTTCGGCCGAACCCTCTTTCGCTGTTGGCGGCCCTTTTGCCCCCTATCTCAGCTGGATCAATCACTACCAGCAGTCCTTCTACCGCGCCCTTACCAAGGCGTTGATCGCCATGCGCAAGGATCCTTCTGCATTGGCCGGGCTGATCGGCCTGTCCTTCGCATACGGCATTTTCCATGCCGCCGGCCCCGGCCACGGCAAGGCCGTCATCTCCTCCTACATGGTCGCCAACGAGGTGGAACTGCGCCGCGGCGTGGTGATTTCGCTGATCTCCTCGCTGCTGCAGGGCCTCGTCGCCGTGCTTGTTGTCGGCGCAGCCTTCATTGTTCTGCGCGGCTCCGGCATCACCATGACGCAGGCCACCTGGGCAATGGAAGTGGCAAGCTTCGCGCTCGTTGCACTGTTCGGCGTCTGGTTGCTGGTGAAAAAGATCAGGGCACTCAGGATCCGTGTCGTGCGGCGGGATTCTGCAGCACCTGCAACGGCGACGTTGTTCAGCGGCCCGGCCGCTGGACGCAGTGCGACCGGCCTGAATTTCAAGGCGATCGAGATCGATGATCACGACTACCAGGGCGACAGCGACTATTGCGAAACCTGCGGCATCAGCCACATGCCTGATCCCAAAACCCTTGCCGGCAAGGAGTTCAATCTGAAGGAAGCCTGGTCGGCGATCGTTGCCGTCGGCCTGCGCCCCTGCTCGGGAGCGATCCTCGTGATGAGCTTTTCCCTGTTGAACGGCCTTTATCTCGGAGGCATCCTGTCCGTGCTGGCAATGTCGCTGGGCACGGCCATTACCGTCACCATCCTTGCCTCGCTGGCAGTTGGTGCCAAGGATATTGCCATGAGGATAGCCGGGCCCGGATCGCCAACCGGTCGGCGCGTCGGCCATGCGATCGAGATCGGCGGCGCGCTGTTCGTCATCATCGTCGGATTGTCGTTGCTGGGCGCCTCGCTACAGGCGTAAGCCGCTTAGCGCCGCTGCTGATAGCGGGCCCTAAGCCAGAAAATCCAGAAGAAACCCAAAAGCAGCACGGCGCCGACGACGAAGGCGAGCACCGGCGAATATTGCCCGATCCACAGAACCAGCGTCGGCAGAAAATAAATGACCACCCCCGCCCCGAGCAGGATGACGGCGGCTGCAATGACCTGCGATCTTGTCTCGGGCGTCATCTTATTCCCTTGTCTCAGGAGGCCGCGATTTCGGCGCGGATATCCTCCAGCCGGCGTTTCTGCTTGCCGTCCGCGTCAAAATTACCCGGCGAAAGCCAGGCCTCGAACGCCGCCTTCACCACCGGCCACTCGCTGTCGATCATCGAGAACCACGCTGTATCGCGGTTTCCACCGCGGGAAATCACATGCTGGCGGAATACCCCTTCGAAGGTGAAGCCATAACGCAGCGCCGTCACCTTGCTGGGCTCGTTCTCGTTATGGCACTTCCATTCGTAGCGCCGATAGTCGAGATCGTCGAAGACGTGTTTTGCCATCAGATAGTGCAATTCCGTCGACATCGGCGAGCGTTTCATCGCCACACCATGGGCAACGGAACCAACCTCGACGACACCATTCTTCGGATCGGGACGCATATAGCTCGCCATGCCGACGATCCGGCCCGTCGCATTCTCCCGCGCCACCAGAGTTACGAAGCTGAGATTGGCACGCGCATTCTCGAGCCATGCCCCGAACTCGTCGGGCGTCGAATATTCGTCGTTGGGAAAATAGCGGATCAGGTCGTTGATCTCTGCGGCGCCACCAAGAGCGTCCCAAAGTTGCTGCAGATGTGTTTCCCGATCATAGGTTTCGAGAGTGATCAACCTGCCGCTCAGAGTGACGGGGGCCGGAGCCGCAACTTTATAGGTCTTCAGATCGCGCATGGGAGCCTCGTTGAGATAACAGAGGCTTACGTGAAGGATGCAGGTTAGGCAACGCCATCGGCCGCTCCAACGGGGAGCCAGAAGGCGAGAAAAGAGGAGCCAGCAGGTTTAACCTGCATATCCGAATTGCTCCAATTGAAACCCAATGCGTTTCCCTCTCATTTATCATCATCAATATTTGGTCGATCGGGGATATTGTTCTCTTCCCCAATATTGATTTAGATATTTCAGCTTTACCGAGATTCGATCGATGCCCGTAAACCTTCCGCAGACACCACCAATAGACCCGAGACTGCTTTCTTTTCTTGGCCAGGTAGCAGGAAATAGAGGGCACCTACTCCTGTGCGAGGAAGACTACGACATTTTGGAAGAAGAAGACTTCTTCCGTGATGCGATGCGGCGCAATCTCGTGAGAATTGATCAGGGTGGCGAATGGTCGGCGGGCACGATCGTCTCGATCACTCGTCACGGGCGCCTCGTCATCGGCCAGACCGAACGGCCAAGTCTTTGGAAGAAGATCGAATTCATGTTCCGGCAGCGCAGCGGCGGGACCGGGGCCTGAGACGATGAAGGCCGCCCTGTAATCGGACGGCCTCTGTCCATGGCGATCAAAGTATCGGGAAAAGCGATACCCCGAAAAAAAACCTTGAGGGACGAAACTATGCGCCCGTCAGACGGGCATGGAAGCAACCTTGGCAGAGGAAACGGTCGCATCGATATGGTCGACAAGCGCGTCCGGAAGATTGAGGCGCCCGGCCAGCATGTCGAGATACCCCCGTTCAGCCCGCGTATCCGGATCGATGGTCAGCCGCGTCGCGGTGTAGAGTTCCACCTTCTGCTCCTCCGTCCGCGCGGCGGCAACGAGGTCGTCGAGATCGACCGGATTGGCGAGTTCCTCGGCGATGAAGGCTTCCGCCTCGGAGCCCAGATCGACCGCATGGACCTTCTCCATGATATTGGCCCGCTCGCTCTGGTCGATATGACCGTCGGCCTTGGCCGCAGCAATCATTGCCCGCACCAGCGTCAGGGCAAAGTCGTTGGAGAGCTGCGGCGATTCCAGGCTGAAGGCCGAGTCCGGCGGCGGCAGAGCGATCGGCTGATTGGCATTCGGCTGCGGTTGCGGCGCCGATTGGGGAGATTGCCCCGACTTGTAATTCTTGTAGGCGAGATAACCGAGGCCCGCGACAGCGGCGATACCACCGATCGTCGCGGCGTTGCCGGCAAATTTGCGACCCGTCTTGGTGCCAAGAATGGCAGCAGCAATACCGGCGGTCTTCAGCGGGTTGTTCCGGGCGATGTCCGTAATCTGCCCCGCCCAACCCGACGCGGATCCGGACTTCTCGCCTCCCGAACGCCCCGGGACCTGTGACCCGAGGAACTGGTCGAGAAGTTTCTTCGCGTCGAACATCGATATCTCCTGTCGGTTGAATTCCAGACGGGAGATAAGAACGAAAACGCGGGAAAACAATTTTCCCGCGTGTCCGATAACGAAATTGTCAGAAGGGCATGACGACAGCCTGCCCGGATGCTCAGCTTCAGGCCTTCAGCGCGAAGGCTTCCGAAGCAAGCTTGGTGATCCCGGCCCAGTCGCCTGCAGCCACCAGTTCCTTCGGCGCAACCCAGGAGCCGCCGACGCAGATGACGTTCGGCAGCGACAGGTAATCCTTGGCGTTCTTCAGCGAGATGCCGCCGGTCGGGCAGAACAGCGTACCGGCAAGCGGCGACGACAAAGCCTTCAGCATCGGAGCACCACCGGCCTGCTCGGCCGGGAAGAATTTCATCACGTCGTAACCGGCCTCGCGAAGCTTCATCACTTCGCTTGCCGTTGCAGAGCCCGGCAGCAGCGGAACAGGAGAATCCTTGGCGGCGGCAAGCACGCCTTCGGTCACGCCCGGCGAAACGATGAAGGTCGAGCCGGCCTTGACGGCGGCGTCCCAGTCCTTGGCATTGAGGATCGTGCCGGCACCCACATGGGCGCCTTCCACTTCCTGTGCGACGGCCTTGACCGCGTCGAGGGCGGCCGGCGTGCGCATGGTGATCTCGATCGCCCTCAGTCCACCGGCGACCAGCGCCCTGGCGAGGCCAACTGCCGACTTGGCATCCTCGACGATCAGGACCGGTACAACCGGCTGCAGCTTAAGGATCGACAGTAGCTTTTCGGTCTTGCTCACCATGATGGCGTCTCCCATAAAACAATTGAAAATATGGAGCCCGGAAATAAACGCCGGCACCGTCATTGTCGAGAAAAAACCGGCCGGTGCGACAGAACGCATTTTCCAAACGTCATGTTTGCACTACGGTGCATCCGATGTTCCAAGACAGGCGTAGGTGGTATGGCAAAGGAAATCGAGCGCAAGTATCTGGTCAAGAATGATGGATGGCGCGCAAAGACCGCCTCCTCTTCGAGTTTTCTGCAGGCCTATATCGCCTCCGGCAAGGATCGCTCGGTTCGTGTTCGCATCATGGATGACGAACGCGCCCGCCTGACCATAAAGATCGGCCGGGATCTCTTCGCACGTGACGAGTTCGAATATGACATCCCCCTTGCCGATGCACGCGAGATGTCGCAACAGGCACTGGGCGTGGTGCTGGAAAAGACCCGCTACATGGTCCCCTTCGAAAATCATGTCTGGGAAGTCGACGTCTATTCGGGAACCTATAGCGGCCTCGTCGTTGCCGAGGTCGAGATCGCCCATGAAAAGGTGCAGCCCGCCATTCCAGACTGGATCGGCCAGGAAGTGACCGGAGACCGGCGTTATTCCAATGTGACGATGGCGACAGAGGATCTGAGCGAGGAATTGCTGAATGGCCTATCGTTTAAGACCGGATAAGCCGTTCACCGCCGAGGTTCGCCTGGTGGCAAACGACCAGCTGGTCAAAGCGATCGGCTATATCGATGATCAGCCCGATGGCCCACACGAGGCCATTCACGATGCCCGCAAGCGCTTCAAGCGCATCCGTGCCCTCTATCGGCTCATCGAGCCTGCGGCACCCGAGTTCCGCCGCCGCGAAAATTCCCGCATCCGCGATATCGCCCAGTCACTTGCGGCGGTCCGGGATGCCACAGCGCTGGTCGAGACGGTGGACTATCTCGGCGATTTCGCGGGCTCTCCAGAAGAACAACAAGCGCTCGCGGCAGCACGCGCCATGCTTGCCGCGCGACGGGACCGGATAGCGGCCGAGGAACATGATTTGCCGGCCAAGATGGCCACAGCCGCCGCCGATTGCCGCCAGGCGATGGCAGCGCTCGACGCGCTCGAGCTTTCGGATGCGCCACGCAAGGCTGCAGCCAAGCTCGCCAAGGCCTGGCGGAAGCAGCGCCGGAAGGCCCATGCGGCGCTGGCCGCCTGTAAAGATCATGGCGGCGCCGAAACCTATCATGATCTGCGCAAATGCGGTCAGACCTACTGGATGCACCTCTCACTGCTGCGCGAGATCTGGCCTTCCGCCATGCTTGCCAAACAGGCCGGATGCAAGACGCTGGTCGACTTGCTCGGCCATGAGCACGATCTCTCGGTCCTGACGGCAGTCGTTGACGAGCAGCCGGATCTCTTCGGCGACAGCGAGACACTGGCTCGCCTGCTGGCTGCCATCATCAACCGCCAGCAGATCCTCCGGCGCGAGGCGACGCGTCTTGCGCATGAAACCTTCGCCGAAAGCCCCGAGGCCGAAAGCCGCCTGATCGCCCTTCTGTGGGAAGAGGCGGCAAAGACATCCACCTCCCCGCGCAGGGTGAACAAGGGCACCGGCAACGCTTCGCAAGAATCCGCGTTGCGCGGCGTGAAATAGCGCTGTATTTGAGCCCGCATGACAGACAATCAGATCACATCGCGATCGGCAGCGGCCGATGGGGCAACCAGTGGCTTCCTGGTGGCTGCGCTCTATCATTTCGCCCGCTTCGAACGGTTCGAAGACTTCCGCGCCCCGCTGCAGGCTTTCTGTGAGGAAAACGGCATCAGGGGAACGCTGCTGATCGCCCGCGAAGGCATCAACGGCACCGTCGCCGGCACCGATGACGCGATTGCCCGTCTGCTCTCCCATCTGCGCGCCCAGCCGGAATTTGCAAGGCTCGAGCACAAGGAAAGCCGCGCGTCGAAAATGCCCTTCGTGCGCATGAAGGTGAAACTCAAGAAAGAGATCGTCACCATGGGCGTCGAGAATATCGACCCCAACCGCATCGTCGGCACCTATGTCGAGCCCAAGGACTGGAATGCGCTGATCTCGGATCCGGAGACGATCCTGATCGACACGCGCAACGACTACGAGACGGCGATCGGTATCTTCAAGGGTGCGGTCGATCCGAATACCAAAACATTCCGCGAATTCCCCGACTGGGTGAAGAACAATACCGGCCTGCACAACAAGCCGAAGATCGCCATGTATTGCACCGGCGGCATCCGCTGCGAGAAGGCCACCGCCTTCATGAAGGAGCAGGGTTTCGATGAGGTCTACCACCTGAAGGGCGGCATCCTCAAATATCTCGAGGACGTGCCGGAAGAGGAAAGCCTGTGGGAAGGCGCCTGCTTCGTCTTCGACGAGCGTGTTTCCGTCGAGCATGGCCTGAAAGAGGGCAATCACAGGCTCTGCCATGCCTGCCGCAACCCGATCACAGCCGAAGAGATCACCTCGGAAAAATACGAGGAAGGCGTCTCCTGCTCAAACTGCTACGACAGCCGCAGCGAGGAAGATCGCCTGCGTTATCGCCAGCGGCAGCTTCAGATCGCGCTCGCCAGGAAGCGCGGCGTCAGGCATATCGGCGGCTGAGCATTCCCCCTTACGTCAGCGCAAAGATCGCCCGGCGTTCGTCACGCTGGTGAAGGCGGTCGATGTCGTCTGCCTCCATCGGCTGACCGAACAGATAGCCCTGCAACTGGTCGCAACCGGCAAGCCGTAATTGCAGCGCTTGGGCATCGGTTTCCACCCCCTCGGCCGTCACCGGAATATCGAGCGCGCGCGCCATCGCCACCGTCGCCTGCAGGAGGTCGGCAGCACTCTGGCCCTGATCCACCAGCGCATGGACCAGCGACTTGTCGATCTTCATCCGGTCGAAGCCGAACTGGCGAAGGTAACCGATGCTCGAAAAGCCGGCGCCGAAGTCATCGAGAGCGATGTGCACCCCCAGCCGCCTGAGCCCGGCCATCGATGTCTTGGCCCGGTCGGCGTTCTGGATGAAATACCCCTCGGTCATTTCCAGCGTGATGTTTGAGGGTGTGGCATCGGTCCCGAGCAGCACCGATTTGACATGCTGCGGGAATGCCGGGTCGCGAAACTGCCCCGGAGAAATGTTGACGGAAAGTTTCAGGCCCGGCCAGCGTCTGATCGTTTCGCAGGCGCATTGAAGGACGAAAAGGCCAAGCTGGTCGATCAGGCCGGAGGTTTCCGCGATCGGGATGAAGACGTCCGGCGAAACCGGTCCATACCCCTTGCGGTTCCAGCGTGCCAGGGCCTCTACCCCTACGATCCTGCCATCCCTGGCGGACACGACGGGCTGGTAGACGACCTTCAGTTCCTGCTGTTCGATCGCAATCCTCAGATCGAGTTCCAGCCGGTGGCGCTCCTCCCGTTCGGCATCCATGTCGGGCGTATAATATTCGAACCGAGAGCGGCCGCTCTCCTTGGCGCGGTACATCGCCATGTCGGCCCGGCGGACGAGTTCTGCCCCGCTCACGGCACCATGTGGCGAGACCGCGATCCCGATGCTTGCGCCGATCACCGCCACTCGCTCGCCGATGACGAAGGGTTCGGCAAAGAAACCGAGGATGCGCGCGCAGAAGATTTCGGCAAGCTCGAAGGGCGCAGCGGTCAGAACGGCGATGGCGAACTCGTCGCCGCCGACCCGCGCGAGCACGGCATCGTCGTTCACCAGCATTTTCAGCCCCGCCGCCACGCTTCTGATCAGCATATCGCCCGTTCCATGGCCATAGGCGTCGTTGACTTCCTTGAAGCCGTCGAGATCGAGGTAGATGATGACGCCGCTCTCCTCGCTGCGCTTTCCTTCCTCGACGATATCGTCGAGGGCAACGAAGAAGCCGGTGCGGTTCATCAGCCCGCTTAACCGGTCGGTCATCGCCAGATGACGGGCGGAAGCCTCATCGCTTTTCAGTCTGTTGAGCGCATTGGTGCCGGCGACAAGCAGCAGCAGGAAGAACAGGCCAACCATGGCAAGCGCACTGTAGACCAGCGGACGCACCTGAAGGTAGCTGATATCGCCCGGCATGCGCGGCTCCCAGCCGAGTGCGGCGAGCGGCCGGCCGTGAATATTGCGGATGGGAACCGCATTCGGCAATTTTTCGTCGGATCGGACGAAATGCAGGCCGCCGACCACATAGGTGCTGGCCAGATGACTGATCTTCGGAGCGTCGAGATGACGGGCGAAGATCAGATACCGTCGCTTCTCCGGCGGCTGATCGATCGCTCCGGATTTTTCCCGCACCAGCGCGACGCCGGTCGCGGCGATCCCTTTCGACGTCGCGGTAAAGCCGATGGCCTCCGGCACACCCTCCGGCCCGACCGAGCGGGCGTTGTCGAACAGCGTCCAGAGCGAACTGTCGAAATAGTCGTTCGGATCCCACGAGACGGGTTGCCCGTCCTGGTAGGCCATCAGCACATGACGCTCGGCATCCATCAGGACGGCGACATCGAACAGGTCGCTGTTGACGGTCATGTCGCCGAAATTGCTGGTGATCCAGTCCTGGCCATCCGGGGCATACACGAAAGTCGCCGCATCGTCCCAGGCGGCATAGTCGTTCAGCGTCGCATGCAGCTGGTCCTGGAAGGTGCGGATTGCACCGGCGGTCGTCGCGCGCGAGCGCTCCTCGTCGAGATTATTGGCGTGATCGGCGATCCGGTTGACGGCCGTCAGAATGAAGATGGTGACGAGAAAGACGACAAGGGCGAACACGCCAAGCATCAGCGTGACGGCGGACTTTCGCCCGACATGGACGGGGCGTCGAAGACTGAATGGCAACAACCCCATGGAACCCCTCTCTAAACTAGAAGTTTATCGCGGTCATTCCTTCAAATACGGTTAAGAATGGCGTAAATTCGAGGGGCATCGCATCTTGCGACGCCCCTTTTCGGTTGGCCTGCTCTATTCCCAGGAGGGGATCAGGGCGCCCTTGAACTGTTCGTTGATGAACTTGCGGATGCTGTCGTCGTGATAGGAACTGACCAGCGTCTTGACCCAGGGCTTGTCCTTGTCTGCAGCACGCACGACGATCACGTTGGCATAGGGCGACTTCTCGCCTTCGATGGCGATCGCATCGGTTTTCGGATGCAGACCGGCTTCGATCGCGTAGTTGGTGTTGATGACGGCGGCATCGACATCATCAAGCGAGCGCGGCAGCTGGGCGGCATCGATCTCGGCGAATTCGATCTTCTTCGGGTTCTCGACGATATCGGCAGGCGTGACCTTCAGGCCGGCATTGTCCTTGAACTTGATCAGGCCCTTGGAGGCGAGCACCAGCAGGGCACGGCCACCATTTGTCGGATCGTTCGGAACGGCGATGGTCGCGCCTTCCTTCAACTCGTCGAGGCTTTTCACCTTCTTCGAATAGACGCCCATCGGCGTGGTGATCGTCGTGCCGACGCTGACGAGATCGAACTTGCGGTCGGCAATCTGGTTGTCGAGATAGGGCTGGTGCTGGAAGGAATTCGCCTGGATATCGCCATCGGCGAGCGCCTGGTTCGGCACGACGTAATCGGAGAACTCGAGGATCTCGATATTCAGGCCTTTGGTTTTGGCGATCTCGGCGACCTTTTCCATGATCTGGGCATGTTCGCCCGGTGTCACACCGACCTTGATGTCTTCGGCGAGGGCGGAACCGGCGGCAAAGGCTGCCAGTGCCGCAGCAATGATCAACGTCTTCATGAGTATTTCCTCTTGATGTTCTTATGAATTTTCAACCGGCTGCCGGCGGCTCTTGATGACCTTTTCCGGCAGCCGAAATCGAGGGGTCTCACCATGTCGGGGTGATGGCGCCCTTGAACTTTTCTTCGATGAAGGCCTTCACCTCGTCGCTGTGATAGCTCTCGACGAAGGTCTTCACCCACGCGGCATCCTTGTCCTTGGCGCGCACGGCGATGACGCCGACATAAGGTGCCTTGGTGCTTTCCTGGAAGATGCCGTCCGTCTTCGGGTTGAGGCCGGCAGCCAGCGCATAATTGGTGGTGATCGCGGCAAGATCGACGTCGTCGAGCGAACGCGGCAGCTGCGCTGCGTCGAGCTCGACGATGTTGAGGTTTTTCGGATTGCCGGTGATATCGGCGACAGAAGCCTTGACCCCGACGCCGTCCTTCAGCGTGATCAGCTTCTGGTCGGCAAGCAGTATCAGCGCACGTGCGCCATTGCTCGGATCGTTCGGGATGGCAATCGATGCGCCGTCCTTGAGATCGGCAAGCACCTTGATCTTCTTCGAATAACCGGCCATCGGGAAATTGACAGATTTCGCCACGCTGACGAGATCGAGCCCGCGTTCCTTTACCTGGTTGTCGAGATAAGGCTGGTGCTGGAACGAATTGATGTCGATATCACCGTCCGACAGCGCCTGGTTGGGCACGACGTAATCGGAAAATTCGATGACATCGAGCGCGAGGCCCTTCTTGGCGGCGACTTCCTTGACCTTTTCGACGATCTGCGCGTGCGGCCCGGGCGTCACGCCGATCTTCTTGGTTTCGGCGAAAGCGCCACCTGCTGTAAAGAGCGTTGCAAGCGTCACGGCTACGATCAGTGTCTTCATTATCCTGTCCCTCTCGAATAATCAGTTCTTGCGATTACGTTTATCGAAACGTCGGGCGAGCGCATCGCCGGCACTCTGAACGAGCTGCACCAGCACGATCAGCACCACGACGACGGCCAGCATCATTTCCGGCATGAAGCGCTGGTAGCCGTAACGAATGCCAAGGTCGCCCAAGCCGCCGCCGCCGACCGCGCCGACCATGGCGGAATAACCGATCAGGCTGACCATGGTCATCGTCAGTGCCGCGATCAGTGCCGGGCGGGCTTCAGCCAGCAGCACCTTGAAAACGATTTGCGTCGGTGTCGCCCCCATCGCCCGTGCCGCCTCGATCAGCCCCTTGTCGATCTCGCGGATCGCCGCTTCGACCAGACGGGCAAAAAACGGAATGGTCGCAATCGTCAAAGGCACGATCGCCGCATAGGTACCGATCGATGTGCCGGTGATCAGCCGGGTGAACGGAATGATGGCAACGACCAGAATGATGAACGGCGTCGAGCGTGCCGCATTGACGATCAGCCCGATGATGCGATTGACGGCCGGTGCCGGAAACAGCTCGCCCTTGCCGCTGGTAGCAAGGAAGATGCCGATCGGCAATCCGATGATCGAACCGATGACGCCCGCGGCAGCGACCATCTGCATGGTCTGGCCGAGCGCTTTCAGGAGAAGATTGAAGAGCATATCAGGCGACATAACCAAGCACCTCCGTGGAAAGGCCGGTTTCGGCGTAGAAGCGATTTGCCCGATCGATGACCGCCGGATCGGCGGAATAGGATACGACCAGCGAGCCAAAGGGACGCCCGCCGATTTCCTCTATGCCGCCGGCAAGAATGTTGACACCCGAACCGAGTTCAGCGACGAGCCGGCCGGTCAACGGCTGGAATGCGGTGTCCCCGAAAAAGATCAGCCGCACGAGTGCACGGTCGCCGGCGCTGGCCACCGGCTTGACGCCGGTTCGCAGCCATTCCGGCAACGCAAGCGACGAGGCAAGCAGCGTACGTGTCGTGTCGTGTTTCGGGTTGGCATAGACGTCGAACGTACGGCCGGATTCAACGATGATGCCCCGGTCGATGACCGCGACGTCGGTCGTGATCGCTTTCACCACTTCCATCTCGTGGGTGATGAGAAGAACCGTCAGTCCAAGCTCGGCATTGATGCGCTTCAGAAGTTCCAGGATCGATTGCGTGGTTTCCGGGTCGAGTGCCGAAGTCGCCTCGTCGGAAAGCAACAATTTCGGATCGGTCGCAAGCGCCCGCGCAATGCCGACACGCTGTTTCTGGCCGCCGGAAAGTTCGGAAGGATAACGACCGGCCTTGTCGCCAAGCCCGACGAGATCGAGCAGCGGCCCGACCTTGGCCTTGATCGTCGCTCTGTCGACACCTGCGATCTCAAGCGGCAGCGCCACATTGTCGAAGGCGGTGCGCGAGGTCAGCAGGTTGAAGTGCTGGAAGATCATGCCGATCTGGCGACGAAGATCGCGAAGGCCTGATCCCGACAATCCGCCGACTTCGACGCCGTCGACCACGACCTTGCCGGATGTCGGTTTTTCAAGGCCGTTGACGAGCCGGATCAGCGTCGACTTGCCGGCACCGGAGCGACCGATAATGCCGGTGATCGCGCCGTGTGCGACGCTGAAATCGATGCCGTCGAGCGCCGTAAACGCGGGTTGCCCGCCGGCCCCGCCGAAACGTTTCGTCACACCTTCGAAACACACCATCGGATTGCTTTGGGGAGCTGCCTGCGTCCCTTGGGACGACACGGCGCTGGCCGCGGCATATTGGATCGTCATATTGAACTCACAGTTAGTCAGGTCATGCCGGCGACAGGGCGCCGTCTATAAATCATGCACCCAGGCGGCACATTTGATGACAGGTGACTTTCCGGAGCATTTGATCGGCTTTCCACTCAAGGCCGGGCGACCTTGTTTTCTTGACCGATCAATGCCCCGGACTTGCCATAATTCCTAGGGATGGAATTTCAATTATTCGCGATCGAAGAAAAATTCTTTCGCTGAGTGGCCGGAACGCCCCGGATCAGCCGGGCTTGTGGTTGCCTGCCGGGAATTGCGACGCCAATTCGTGGTACCATTTTCCGCTTTTCTTGATCGTCCGCTGCTGCGTTTCGTAATCGACATAAACGAGGCCGAAGCGCATACGGTAGCCCTCGGCCCATTCGAAATTGTCCATCAGGCTCCAGGCGAAATATCCCTTGACCGGATAACCGTCCGATACGAGATCGGCCACCACCGACAGATGCTCGACATAATAGTCGAGCCGCGGCTGGTCATCGACCTCGCCGCCCGCCTTGCCATTGTCCGGCCCCATATTGTAGGCGGCACCATTCTCGGTGACATAGCAGTCCGGCAGGTCATAGCGGCGATAAAGGTCCTCGACGAGCGACTTCATCGCCGGCGCATAGATCTCCCAGCCAATGTCGGTCACCGCCTCGCTGACGAATGGCGCGCTCTGCACCGCCGGATAGGCAGCACCTTCAGCCGGATCGTTGGCAACCCGCATCGGCGAGTAGTAGTTCAGCCCCCACCAGTCGAGCTTCTGGTTGATGATCGCAAGATCGCCGTCCTCGATCTTCGGCATATGGTCGCCGAGCGCAGCGGTGAGAGAAGCCGGATATTCCCCCTTGAAGACCGGCCCGAAGAAAGCCCCGTTGTGGAAATCGAAGGCGCGCTCAGCGGCAGCCTTGTCTTCAGCGCTTTCAGAGCCGGGAATAACCGAATGGGCATTGAGCACGAGGCCGACGGGCACGTTCGGCGTCACGTGCCTGATCGCTTCGACAGCCAGTCCATGCGCCAGATTGGTCGTATGCATGGCGGCAAGCGCAGCCTCGACATTGCGCTCGCCTGGGGCGTGCACGCCATAGAGATGCGACAGCCAGACCGAGCACCAGGGTTCATTGAAGGTCGCCACCGCATCCAGCCGGTCGCCAAGACGCGCCATCACCACTTTTGCATAACGCTGGAAGGCATAGGCGGTCGACCGCGCCGTCCATCCGCCGTCGCCCATCAGCGCAAGCGGCAGATCCCAGTGATAGAGCGTGGCATAGGTCTTGATCCCGCGCGCCTTGCAACCGTCCATCAGCCGATCGTAGAAATCGAGCCCCTTCTCGTTGACCCGCCCCGTTCCGTCGGGAATGATCCGCGGCCAGGCGATCGAGAATCGATAGGCCTCGACACCCATGTCCTTGATCAGGTCGAGATCGGCTTCCCAGCGATTGTAATGATCGCAGGCGACGTCACCATTGTCGCGATTGAAAACCCGGCCCGGCATGTTGGAGAAAGCATCCCATATCGACGGCTTGCGCCCGTCGACCTTCGTCGCGCCTTCGATCTGAAAGGCAGCGGTGGCGACGCCGAACAGGAAGTCACCGGGAAAGCGTGTCGCGAATGTCTTGGGATCGGTCATAACCAGATGTCCTCCGCACTAAAAAAAGCTGCCGGGCCGCATGTCGATCGGCCGGGCGTTGTCGCTCTCCATAGCAGATATCCGACGATTTTGGAGCGGCAAGCCGCGAACATCCGGGCAGCGCTGAAAGCAGCCGTATTGATCGCGACTTTGGTCGCATAAGGGCTCTGCAGGAGCCAAAATCGCACAACCGAAAATTGATAAAACGCAAATAAAATGAGGTCATTATCCTAATAATCAACCATATGGCGACGTAATATTAGCGACAGATATTCATATATAGAAAAATCTTCCCAATTTCGTCCGAAATCGGGCAAAGTTTAGCTGTTCGATCCTTGAACCCCCGCGCCTGCGGCGATAGATCGCAGGTGTCAAAGTGACACCCCCATATTTTGGGGGGCGATTCACGTCGATATCAAAGGCTGCTCCCTATGCAGCCACCAAGGAGTGGACAATGAGAGATCTTCCGGGACTGCCGTCTCGTCGAGGCTTCCTGAAAGCCTCGGCGGCGACGGCGGCGATTGCCAGCATCGTCGTGCCGGCAAAGGCTGAGGAAAAGCCAGAGCCGGTCGCGCTGACCGAATACAAGCCGGACTGTCTTAAGCCCACGGAGTGGGCCTTCGTCATGGCAGCGGTTGCACGTTTGATCCCGTCGGAAGGCGATGGCCCCGGCGCGATCGAGGCACGCGTTCCGGTTTTCATCGACCGCCAGCTCGCCGGCGATTACGGCAAGGCGGCAGACTGGTACATGGCCGGCCCCTGGGATGCTTCGGCCGACCCGCTGCGCGGCTGGCAGACGCCGCTGACGCCGCTGGAAATCTACCAGCAGGCGATCCCGCTGTTTGACGACTGGTGCAAGACCACCCACGGCAAGATCTTCTCCGAACTCGACGCTGCGACCCAGGACAAGGCGCTCACCTCGCTCCAGAAGAACGAGATGAAGATCAGGCCGGAACTGACACCGTTCTTCGGCATCCTGCTCGGTAATACCAAGGAAGGCTATTTCGCCGACCCGATGTATGGCGGCAATCACGGCATGGAAGCCTGGAAATATATCGGCTTCCCCGGCGCACGCGGTTCCTACAAGGAATGGGTTGGCAAGCATAACGTCAAGTATCCGCTCGGCCCCGTCTCGATCTCCGGCGAAAGGGGTTAAGCATCATGACACGTACAGAAAAGAAGAAGGACGTCGTCCTCGTCGGCTTCGGCTGGACCGGCGCGATCCTCGGCATGGAACTCGCTCAGGAAGGTCTGGAAATCCTGGCGCTCGAACGCGGCCACGATCAGGCCACCGTCCCCGACTTCCAGTATCCCAACATGATCGACGAGCTGAAATACGGCATTCGTTACGGCATGATGGAAAAGCCGCGCAACACGACGGTGTCCATCCGTCGCTCCCTCGATGAAACCGCACTCCCCTATCGCAGCCTCGGCACCTTCCTGCTCGGCACCGGCGTCGGTGGTGCCGGCACCCACTGGAACGGCCTCAACTGGCGTCCGATGTCATCGGAATATCGTCTGAAGTCCTATGCGACCGAAAAATTCGGCGCCGGCGTCATTCCGGAAGGAATGCAGATCCAGGACTATCCGATGACCTATGAGGAACTGGAGCCGCATTTCACCCGCTTCGAGAAGGTCGCCGGCATTTCCGGCCAGGCCGGCAACGTCAACGGCAAGATCGTCGAAGGCGGCAATCCGTTCGAGGCACCGCGTTCGGAAGATTATCCGATGCCGCCGATGCCCTCCACCTGGGATGGCGTGAAGTTCCGCGATGCCGCCAAGGCCAATGGCTGTCATCCGTTCCCGTCGCCTGGCGGCATTGCCTCCAAGGACTATGTCAACGAATACAACATGCAGATGGGCCCGTGTAACCACTGTGGTTTCTGCGAGCGCTACGGCTGCTACAACTATTCGAAGTCCTCGCCGCAGACGGCCATCATCGATGCCCTGAAGCGCAAGAAGAATTTCGAATACCGCACCCAGGCGGAAGTCATGCGCGTCGAGATGGCGCCCGATGGCAAGACCGCGACTGGCGTCACCTATATCGACCTCACCACCGGCGAGGAAGTCTTCCAGCCGGCAGACTTGGTCATCCTCACCGCCTTTGCCCTGAACAACGTCCACCTGATGCTGCTTTCGGGCATTGGCCAGCCTTACGATCCGGCGACCGGTGAAGGTGTCGTCGGCCGCAACTACGCCTACCAGATGCTCGGCGGCTACACGATGTTCTTCAAGGACGAGGAGTTCAACCCGTTCATCGGTACCGGCGCCAACGGGTATTGCATCGATGACTACGGCATCGACAATATCGACTTCGGTAAGGAAGGCTTCATCGGCGGCGCCTACTGGCGTGCCGGCCAGACCAACGGCCAGCCGGGCCACACCATGCCGCTTCCTGCAGACGTCCCCAGCTGGGGTGCCGGCTGGAAGAAGGGCATCGGCGAATGGTACGGCCACGCCATGTCGATCGGCGCGCATGGCTCGCTGATGTCCTATCGCGACAACTATCTCGACCTCGATCCGACCTACAAGGATCGCCACGGCCGCCCAATGATGCGCATGACCTTCAACTGGAAGGAAAACGACCTCAAGATGATCAACTTCATGCAGACCAAGATGAAGCCGATCGTCGAATCCATGAACCCGACCATCGCCCAGGCCGGCTTCAAGAAGCAGGGCGCCATGTTTGACGTCCGCCCCTACCAGACCACCCACAACACGGGCGGCACGGTGACCGGCGAAGACCGCAAGACCTCGGTTCTCAACCGTTACCTGCAGTCCTGGGATGCGCATAACGTCTTCGTCATGGGCGCCAACACCTTCCCGCAAAACACGCAGTACAACCCGACCGGCATGGTCGGTGCGCTCGCCTACTGGGCGGCCCACCACATCCGCAAGGACTACCTGCCCAATCCGCGTCCGCTGGTGTGAGGAGAGAAACGATGAAAACCTTTTTCCGTATCATCGGCACGCTCGTCGTCCTGGGCGTCGTGGCCCTCCTCGCCTTCATCTTCGTTCCGGTCCAGCGCACCGCGCCGGTCACCAAGCTGGCCGCGGATTACCAGCCGCCGAAGGGCGCCGGCGAATATGTCATGCGGGCATCCGACTGCATGGCCTGTCATACCGCAGAGGGCGGCAAGCCCTTTGCCGGCGGCCGTGCGATCGCAAGCCCGATGGGCGTGATCTATACGACCAACATCACCCCGGACAAGGAAAGCGGTATCGGCAACTGGACGCTGGATGACTTCCGCGCCGCCCTCTATGACGGCGTCGACAAGGAAGGCCACCACCTCTATCCGGCCATGCCTTACGACAGCTACCGCAAGCTCTCCGAAGAAGACGTCGTGGCCCTCTACGACTACTTCATGAAAGAGGTCCAGCCGGTCGCCAACACCGTACCGGAAACCAAGCTCGCCTTCCCGTTCAACCTGCGTTTCGGCCTCAGAGCCTGGAACTGGCTCGCTCTCGGCGAGGCAGGCTTTAAGCCCGTGCAGAGCGAGGATGCCGTCTTCAACCGCGGTGCCTATCTGGTCGAGGGTGCAGGCCACTGTGCTGCCTGCCACAGCCCGCGCAACCCGATGATGATGTCTTCGGGTTCGAGCGAAAAAGACGCCGCCTTCCTCTCCGGCGGCGAGATCGACGGCTTCACCGCCCCCGATCTGCGCGGTCCGAACAGCGGCCCGCAGAAGTGGACGACCGACGAGGTCGCCGCCTACCTGCTGACCGCCCGTAACGCCCACTCGACCGCAACCGGCGAGATGGCGCTCGCAATCCGCGACTCGCTGCAATACCTGACGCATGAAGATGCGACAGCCATCGCCACCTACCTGCGCAAGATCGGCGCCGGCAAGGGCGCGGCACCGGTTGCCGAAAAGGTCGAGGTCACCCCGACGCAGACCCTGCTGACGGATGCCAAGCCGGACATGCCGCTCGGCCCCCGTCTCTATCTCGACAACTGCGCTGCCTGCCACATCGTCAATGGTAAGGGCGCCGGCGAGACCTTCCCGGCTCTCGACGGCAATTCGCTGGTCGATGCCAAGTCGCCAAAGGGCCTGATCAGCGTCATCCTCAACGGTGCCGAACTGCCTTCTACCGCGGACCGTCCGATGAAGCTGAGGATGCAGGGTTATGAAAACCGTCTCTCCGACGAGGAAGTCGCGGCACTTGCAACCTTCCTCCGCGACGGCTGGCATAACAAGGCATCTGCCGTGTCTGCGGCCGATGTGAAAGCCGTGCGCGACGAGAAGCAGCACTAAGAAAATAAGGCCTCGCCCCCTTTGGGGGCGGGGCTTTTTCCGATCGCGCCAGCCCCAGAAACCTCAGGTTTAGTCAAAATCAAATCACACCAAAACGTAGATTAAACCTGACTATGGATGTAGATTTTATCGTGAACAAGTATCGTATTCCGCATAAATCTCATCATCCAAAAACACTATAGATAATATAAGCAATTTATTCAGAGTCGCCGGAATAGAATAGCCCCTCAATCCGGAGCTTGTCTGGCGTGATACTTCGATTTCCGAAAAGTCTTATTCAAACAGGTCTCTACGTCGAGGCCGTCGAATGCCCCGCCAATGAATTCTCACGCAGAAGGTTCATGCTTGAATCCGATGAGGATCTGAAGGCGATCCTCCTGTCATCCGCCGTCGATCTCCTTGTCAGCCAGAGAAAAAGCCGTGTCGATGTCGCAGCCCTTTTGCAGCGCGCACCACCGGGTTATTTCCGTCCCGCTCCGTTGAGCGAACCGATGCGGATTGAGACCGGCGAGGCGCTGGAAGGCGCAATGGACGCCATGCGCCAGGGCCTGCAAAGCATGGCAGCCGGAAGTCTCGACATGGCGCATATCACCGATGCGGCGATCGCGGCCCGCCGTGGCGTGGAAACGGCACCGGACCTGTTCATGCAGGTGACCCGCTTGAAAGCCAAGGACAAGGCCACCTATCTTCATTCCGTCGTGGTTGCCGGCCTGATGGCCCAGATGGCCGTCCTGCTCGAATTCGACGACGAGATGGTGGACGAGATTGGCCGGGCCGGCATCCTGCACGATCTCGGCAAGCTGCTGATCCCAAACGCGATCCTCAACAAGCCGGGCAAGCTGAATGCCGCCGAACTGAGGCTGATCCGCGGTCATCCGGAGATCGGTTACCGCCACATGCAAAAACTTGGTGGCGTTTCCGCTATCATCCTCGACGTCTGCCGCCTGCATCACGAGGCACTCGACGGTAGCGGTTATCCGCTGGGTCTCAAGGATGAACAGATCAGCACGATCGTTCGCATCTGCACCGTATGCGACGTCTTCGATGCGCTGACCAGCGTGCGCCCCTATAAGAAAGCCTGGTCGACGGCACAGGCACTGACCTGGATGTACGACCAGCCGCACCTCTTCGACCGCAAGCTGATCCTGCGGCTCGGGTCGATGTTCCGCTAGCACATCGCCGGCGAAAACGATGTGCCTTCAACTCCCTATCTTTTCGGGCCACAAGTCCGGATGCAGGAAACACCAAAGATCATTTCGTTGAAATTGCTCTCGAAGCGTCAACACCCGGACTGGGCACCGCCCGATCACGCTGAGTTCAGGGAAATTGTCTTGCCCTGTCTGATGTGCCAACCGATGAGAACGGATACACGCAACCATCGGGAGTTGACATGATCCAGAACCTCCACCACATCCAGCCCTATCTCCTCAGCCTCCTGCGCGCCGTATCGGCGCTTGTCCTGTTCAGCTACGGGACGCAGAAAATCCTTCATTTCCCACTGGCCGAAAAGGTCCCGGCGATCGGCTCGATGTCCTGGATCGCCGGCCTTCTGGAACTCGTCCTCGGCTTTTGTGTATTGATCGGCTTCAAGACCAGGCCTGCCGCCTTCATCCTCGCCGGATTGATGGCGTTTGCCTATTTCATCGGGCATTTCCCCCGCGGCTTTTATCCCGCCCAGAACGGTGGCGTGGCGGCGATCCTGTTCTGCTTCATCTTCCTCTATATCGTCGCCGCCGGTCCTGGCCCGGTCAGCGTCGATGCTAAAATGAATGGCAAACAGCCGGCAACGGCCTGATCTTTCAACGACCCTGATCGCAGGTGGAAAACCCGGAAAACGAACTTTCCGGGTTTTCGCTTTTCAGAGCTTCACCCAGGCGCCGTTCCTCTTCGACGAGGCCACGCAGGCCTCGACGAAGGCAACGCCCTTCACCCCGTCGTCGACGGTCGGATAAACGATCGCCCTGTCCGCCTTCGAGCCCCGTTTCGCGGCATGGATGGCAAGTGCCGCCTCCGAATAGATCGTTGCGAAGGCTTCCAGATATCCTTCCGGATGGCCTGCCGGAATCCGGGAAACCCGCGCCGCAGCGGCCCCGGCACCTGCACCATTGCGGGTAATCAGCCGTTTCGGTTCGCCGAAGGGCGTGTACCACAGGACATTCGGGTTCTCCTGCGCCCATTCGAGCCCGCCCTTTTCGCCGTAGACGCGCAGCTTCAGGCCGTTCTCATTGCCCGGCGCCACCTGGCTGCACCACAACATGCCCTTGGCGCCGCCATCGAAGCGCAACATCACATGCGCGTTGTCGTCCAGCCGACGCCCCGCAACAAAGCTGTCGAGATCGGCAGCCAGACTTTCCAGCGTCAGGCCGGTAACGAACGAGGCAAGGTTATAGGCATGCGTGCCGATATCGCCGGTCGAACCGCCGGCGCCAGATTGCGCCGGGTCCGTTCGCCACACTGCCTGCTTGGCGCCGGTCTGTTCCGCCGCTTCGGTCAGCCAGTCCTGCGCGTATTCGACCTGCACGACACGCAGCTTGCCGAGATCGCCATTGGCGATCATTTCACGCGCGTGCCGCACCATCGGGTAGCCGGTATAGTTATGCGTCAGGATGAAAAGCGCATCGCTATCGTCAGCCAGCTTCTTCAGCTTTTTCGCGTCGGCGAGGTTGGAAGTCAGCGGCTTGTCGCAGATCACATGGACACCGCGTTTCAGAAATTCGCGCGCCGCCTCGAAATGCACGTGGTTGGGCGTGACGATCGACACGGCCTCGATACCGTCCTTCAGCCGCGCCTCGCGGATCGCCATGTCCTTGTAAGAACCGTAGGTCCGCGCGGGATCAAGTCCAAGCTCTCTCCCCGAAGCCTGTGCTTTTTCCGGTGTCGACGACAAGGCGCCGGCCACCAGCTCGAACCGATCATCCAGCCTTGCTGCCATGCGATGCACGGCACCGATAAAAGCGCCCGAACCGCCACCAACCATGCCGAGCCGTATGCGAGCTTCGCGTGCGTCGCCCTGCTTGCCTTCGATTGTCATCATGATCTCCTTGAATATTTTCGGCAGAACCACCCCTCATCCGCCTGCCGGCACCTTCTCCCCGCAAACGGGGCGAAGGACGAAACTGCACTCTCCCCGCCAAAATCGGGGTACGTCCCCTCGCCCCGCTTGCGGGGAGAGTGTCAGGGTGAGGGACAACCTGCACCGACTGCGTGAGGGGCAAACAACAATCCGCTAGCCCAGCCCCAACATCCGCCGATTGGCCGCTTCATCCGTTCCCGCGCCGGCAAAATCGTCAAACGCGTGTTCGGTAACCCGAATGATATGCGCCTTGACGAATTCCGCGCCTTCGCGCGCACCGTCTTCCGGATGTTTCAACGCGCATTCCCACTCGACCACAGCCCAGCCACCGAAATCATTGGCCGCCATCTTGGAGAAGATCGAACCGAAATCCACCTGCCCGTCACCCGGCGAGCGGAACCGCCCGGCGCGGTTCACCCAGCTCTGGAAACCACCGTAAACGCCCTGACGACCGGTCGGATTGAACTCCGCATCCTTGACGTGAAACATCCGGATGCGATCCTTGTAGATGTCGATATTGTCGAGATAGTCGAGGCATTGCAGCACGTAATGCGACGGGTCGTAGAGCATGTTGGCGCGCGGGTGGCTCTTCACCCGCTCGAGGAACATCTCGAAGGTTACGCCGTCATGCAGATCCTCGCTCGGATGGATTTCGTAACACACGTCGACGCCATTTTCCTCGGCATGGTCGAGGATCGGCGTCCAGCGCTTCGCCAGCTCGTCGAAGGCAGCCTCGACCAGACCGGCCGGACGCTGCGGAAACGGATAGAGATACGGCCAGACCAGCGCGCCGGAAAAGGTTGCATGCGCCTTGATGCCCAGATGCCGCGAGGCGGTGATGCCCATCTTCACCTGCTCGACCGCCCATTCCTGCCGCGCCTTGGGGTTACCGCGCACTTCCGGTGCGGCAAAACCGTCGAACACCTCGTCATAGGCGGGATGAACCGCAACCAGCTGCCCCTGCAGATGGGTCGAAAGTTCGGTGATCTCGACGCCGTTCTGTCGCGCCACACCGGCAAGCTCGTCACAATAATCCTTGGAGGTCGCGGCCTTTTTCAGGTCGATCAGCTGGCCGGCCCAGGTCGGCACCTGCACGCCGAGATAACCCTTGTCCGCCGCCCATTTGGTAATCCCGTCCCAGCTGTCGAACGGCGCTGCATCACCCGCGAACTGCCCGAGAAAGATGCCCGGACCTTTGATCGTCTTCATCAAAATACCTCCATTCTTATAAATTGGAACATGGAATGGGCGCGTACGGAGACAACCGTGCGCGCCCGAAAAAGGCCGATCAGAATGGCGAGTCTGGGAAGTAGAAGTTCTTGGCGTTGTCCTTCGTCACCAGCGTCGCATCAAGGATGTATTCGCCGCTCACCGGAACCTGATCGTAGAAATTGCCGGCTGTCAGCTGCATCGCAGTCGCCACCATTGCCGGCGGATAAAGCACGTCGACAGGGATCATCTTGTCGCCGTCCATCACCTTCTTGATCATGTCCTTGGAGCCGGCACCGGCCACGACATACTGGATGTCGCTGCGCTTGGCCTGACTGATCGCTTCCATCACGCCGACGGCCATGTCGTCATCCTGGCACCACACCACGTCGATCTTCGGATATTTGGTGAGATAGTCCTGCATCACCCGAAAAGCGTCGTCGCGATTCCAGTTGCCGAACTGCCGGTCCAGCACCTTGACCTTGGACCCGTTGATGCCCTTGTCGAAACCGTCCTGACGCTGCTGATCGATCGGGATCGGCAGCCCGCGGATGATGACGACCTGCGCTTCAGGCGTTGTTTTGGCGATATATTTGCCGGCCACCTCGCCGAGCGCCGGATTGTTGCCGGCGACATAGAGATCGCGGATCGTGCTGTCATTGACCGAGGGCGCGCGGTCGACCAATGCCACGAACTTGCCGTCATCCTTCACCTGCTGGATGGCGGATACCAGCTGGTCAGGATCGGTCGGCAGGATGACCAGTGCGTCGATGCCCTGGACCGCCAGATCCTGCACGGCATTCGCCTGGCTCGCCGGATCGGCGGAGGTCTTGACGATCACGTTGAGACCCTTGTGTTCGGCCATCAGCAGCTTGGCGACGCGTTCGGCATGGTAGACCACGCCCGCCGTCCAGCCATGGTCGGCGGCCGGAATGGAAACGCCGATCGTCACCTTCTTCGCATCCTGCGCGAATGTCGTCACCGGCACCGCGGCGGCAAATGCCGCCAACGCCGCCGCGGCATAGGTCAATAGTGTTCTCTTGCGCATGTTCTCTCTCCCACAGTTCACGGGGTCATCTCCTCCCAAACCGGACCCGCCCCTTAGGTCCGGCGAAACCTGTCTTGCTATTTCCGCATCAGCGACCTCTGCACCAACATGGCGATGATGATGATCGCGCCCTGAATGGCCCCGATCAGGTATTCGCTGACGAAGTTCGACAAAAGCATGATGTTGCCGACGATCTCGAGAATGAAGGCACCACAGACGGTGCCCCATATCCGCCCGACCCCGCCGCGCAAAAGCGTGCCGCCGACCACGACAGAGGTGATCGCCTGCAGCTCCCAGAGGATGCCGGTGGTCGCCGTCGTCGAGCCGAGCCTCGGCACGTAGAGCAGCACCGCAACAGCAACACAGAGCCCCTGAATGACATAGGCGATGGTGCGCACCCTGTTGACCGAGATGCCGGAATAACGTGCCACTTCCTCATTTGACCCGACCGCGATCACATGCCGCCCATAGCGTGTCCGATAAAGCACGAAGGCCGCGATCGCAGCAGTCGCGAAGATGATCACGACCGGGATCGGCACGCCGAACAGATCGCCGAAATAGACCGGCCGGTAGAGCTGCTGGAGGTTGCGGTCCTTGACCGTGATCGCACCGCCCTGGGAAAGCCAGGTGGTCAATCCGCGATAGATACCCATCGTACCGAGCGTAGCGATGAACGGCTCTATCTTGCCCACTGTGGTGATCAGGCCATTCGCCAATCCACATGCGGCGCCAAGCCCCAGCGCCAGCGCCATGGCGGCGACCAGCATCATCAGCGGATCGGCAATCGCACCCGAATTCATGAACAGGATCATAAGGCTGGCGACGAAGGCGACCATCGACCCGACCGACAGATCGAGCCCGCCGGCCGAGATCACATAGGTCGCGCCAAGCGCGATGATGGCAATGAAGGCGCTGCGGGTGATGACATTGGTGAGATTGGCGACCGAGACGAAATTCGGATTGGCGAAATAACCAAGCACCAGCAGCAGCGCCAGTGCCACAAACGGAGCAATCGCTGCCATATCCCAGTCGCGAGAAGTCTTCGGCGCCTTGGACGTGTCGGTTGTCACGGCACTCATGCGGGCTCCCTCCACGCGGGCGACAAGTCCCCCTCTGGCCTGCCGGCCATCTCCCCCACAAGGGGGGAGAGGACAAGCCTCACTGGCTTACCTCGATTGAACCTCGGCGGACCGGCTGGGTTAAGCCCTCCCCCTTGTGGGGAGGGTTGGGAGGGGTCTCTTCTCATGCCGCTTCCCCTGCACCGAGACCCGCATTCACCCCCGTCGCAAGCTGGACGATCTCGTTTTCGGTCATATGCTCTCCCTGAACTTCGCCGACGATCCTGCCTGCCCGCATCACCAGGATGCGATCGCAGATGCCGATCAGCTCCGGCATTTCCGACGAAACGACGATGATCGAGCGTCCCTCTTCGGCCAGTGCCGCGATGAATTTGTAGATCTGCTCCTTGTTGCCGATGTCGATGCCGCGCGTCGGCTCGTCGATGATCACCACCTGCGGATCGAGCATCATCATCTTGGCAAGCAGGAGCTTCTGCTGGTTGCCGCCGGAAAGCTGGCCGGCGAGAATGGTTTTCGTACCGGTGCGGATATCGAAATCACGGATTGCCTTGTCGAGAGCCTTGCCCTCCCGTTCGCGATCGATCTGCAGGCCGCGGGTGAATTTGCCGAGCGAGGCGAGCGTCAGGTTGACCGCCAGGTCCTTCGTCAGCAACAGCCCCTTGCCCTTGCGATCCTCGGAAAGATAGGCGACGCCGGCCTTGAGGCTGGAATGCACATCGGTAAAGGCGACTGGCCGACCGTTGAACGCCACCTGCCCCTTGGCAGGGCGCAGGCCCACCAGTCCTTCCATCAGCTCGGTCCGCCCGGCACCGATCAACCCGGCAAAACCGAGGATCTCGCCCTTGCGCAAGGTGAAGGCCGCGTCGCGCGCATAACCCGGCACGTCGAACCCCTCGACCTGCAGCACCAGATCCTGCCGCCCAGCCGTATGCCGGTCGGGATAAAGCTTGGCAACGTCACGCCCAACCATCAATCGCGCCATATCCGCCGGCTGCAGCTCCACCGTATCATGGGAAGCGACGAGGCGCCCGTCGCGCAGCACGGTCACCCGATCGGCAATTTCCTTCACCTCCGGCAGCCGGTGCGAAATGTAAAGCACCCCGACACCCTTGGCGCGGATCTGCGTGATCACCTTGAGCAGTGCCTCCGTTTCGTGCGGCGTCAGTGACGCCGTCGGTTCGTCGAAGATGACGATACGATGCGGCACAAGCAGCACGCGGGCGATCTGCACCAGCTGGCGCTGTGCAATCGACAGTCGGGATACGATCGTGTCCGGGTTGATATCACCGCCGAGATCGCCGATCGCCTTGGCCGCCCCGTCCCGCATCGCCCGGTCGTCGACGACGAAGCCCCAACCCGCCCGTTTGCCGAGCTCGCGTCCAAGATAGATGTTCTGCGCCACCGTCAGATCGGGCGCGAGCAGGATTTCCTGATGCACCAGTACGATGCCGTGGCTCTCGGCGTCCACGGGGCCGGAGAAACTGACCGGCTTGCCATCGATTGCGATCGCTCCGCGGGTCGGCTGATGATTGCCGGCAAGGATCTTCATCAGCGTCGATTTGCCGGCGCCGTTTTCACCGATGATGGCATGAACCTCACCGGCTTTCACCGTCAGGCTGATGTCCTTGAGGACTTCGACGATACCGAATGTCTTGCAAAGGCCGCTTGCCTCTAGCAGCGGCGGGTCAACGGATACGCCAAGGCCGGCGGGGGATTGCATCATCCGCCCGACCTCAAATTCACGAGCGTCGTGAAACGGTCGCTACGCGACACGCCCCCAACGCCTGCCTCCTCGCAAGCGATGTGGTGCACCTGAACTCCTCCTGAAATTCAGGCTATCGAAGATTCTGAGGTACGTAAAGCAGCTTCACACCTCAAACTTGCGTCATCGACGAAGGTCGATCATCAACGCCGAACGATGCCGACCTTGGCAATCACATCCTTGGGGATTTCGTAACGCCGGATAAGGTCGCGATTGTCTCTCAAGCCGATAAGTTCGCGCTGGATGAACAGCGACCAAACTGCATCCGCCGCCTCGTAGACGAGGTTCATCCGCTCGGTTTCGTCGCTCCGTTCAGGATCGGCGTCCCATTGACGAAGCTTCGCCAGACAGGTCTCGAGCTTCTTGCCCTGCAGCCCCAGTGACGCGGCACGTTCGGCCGCGATCTCGTATTCGAGAATATTGAGCCCGCTCTCCGGCGACCGGGACTGATAGAAGGATTGCGGTGGACGCACGGACATGGCGATCTCCGGTTTCCCAGCCACTTTAGCCGATAATCCTTCGACCCGAAAACCCCGCTTATGTCGCCTTGATGAAATCGATGAAGGCACGCAGCGGTGCCGGCACCAGCCGGCGGCCGGGATAATAGAGAAAAGGTCCGGGAAACGACGGCCACCAGTCTTCCAGAACCGGCTCCAGCCGCCCGGCGTCAAGATGCGGCCTCAGCCAGTCCTCGAACAGCATGACGATACCACTTCCGGCGATTGCGCAATCGACCGCAAGATCCACCCCGCCGCCGGTCTGCACGATTAGCGCCGCCGGCGGGTCGATCAACACGGTCTCCTCTCCGCGTTCGAATTCCCAGCCGGGCATCGAGCCGCTGGCAAACCGGTTGCGAATACAGGCATGATCGACCAGCTCGCGCGGATGGCTCGGCCGCCCGCGCCGGTCGAGATAGTCCCTGGACGCGACGGCGGCAAAACGCTGCGACCGCGGACCGATTGGCACTGCAATCATGTCCTGCGCCAGCCGCTCGTCGTACCGGATGCCGGCGTCACAGCCCGCGGCGATCACATCGACGAAACTGTCCTCGATCATCAGCTCCAGCCTGATATCCGGATAGGCTGCCAGAAACCGCGGCAAGATCGATGGCAGAACCAGCCGTGCCGCACTGACCGGCACGTTGAGCTTCAGCACACCGGCCGGCCGTTCGCGAAACCCGTTGACCACATCGAGCGCCGCCTCCATCTCGGAAAGTGCGGGGGCAAGCCTTTCAAACAGACCCTGCCCGGCTTCGGTCGTCGCCACGCTGCGGGTCGTGCGGTTGAACAGCCGGACACCGAGCTGCGCTTCCAGCCGTCGCACTGCATCGCTGAGGCCGGACGCACTGCCGCCACTCGCCCTGGCGCCTTCGCGAAAGCCGCCGGCACGCGCCACGACGAGGAACGCCTGAAGATCGCCGATTTCCACCGCCATGGTCTCATCTCCGGATTGTCCGCCTGAACGTACAGACTATACGCATTGTATGGACTACCAAAGGGAACAGCAGGCCGCTATCTCCATTTCACTGTCGATCATGAAAAGGAGCATCCTCATGTCCGATCTAAAGACAACAGACCTCTCGAAATCCGGCACGTTCGTAATGGGCAGCCATACGGTGAAACGTATCGGCTACGGTGCCATGCAGCTTGCCGGCCCCGGCGTCTTCGGCCCGCCCAAGGATCGCGCGGCGGCCATTGCCGTTCTGCGCGCCGCAATCGAGGCCGGCGTCGATCACATCGACACCAGCGATTTCTACGGCCCGCATGTGACGAACCAGATCATCCGCGAGGCTTTGCATCCCTATCCGAAAGATCTCACCATCGTCACCAAGGTCTCGGCAAGACGCGGCCCCAATGCCGAATGGATACCGGCCATGTCGAAGGAGGAACTGATTTCCGCCGTCCACGACAACCTGCGCAATCTTGGCCTTGACGTCATCGACATCGTTAACTTCCGCTCGATGCACGGCATCCACGGCCCGGCCGAAGGATCGATCGAGGAACAGGTGACGGTTTTGGCCGATCTGCAGCGCCAGGGTCTGATCCGCCATATCGGCATTTCGAACGTGACCGCCACCCAGATCGCCGAGGCGCGCAATCTCGCCGAGATCGTCTGCGTCCAGAACCAGTACAATCTGGCTCACCGCGAAGACGACGCCCTGATCGATCAGCTGGCAAAGGAAGGCACCGCCTATGTGCCCTTCTTCCCGCTCGGTGGTTTCTCACCGCTGCAGTCTTCGACACTTTCGGATGTCGCCGCACGCCTCGACGCCACACCGATGCAAGTCGCGCTCGCATGGCTGCTGCAGCGCTCGCCGAACATTCTCCTGATCCCCGGCACGTCTTCCGTTGGACACCTTGAGGAAAACCTTGCCGCCGGCGAACTGACATTGCCGCAAGACGCACTTGCCGAACTGGATGGCATTGCCGGCAAGAAGGCCGCGTAAAGGGACGAACATCATCGGAAGCTCCCTCATTCCCGTGCATGTCACGGGAATGAGGGAACGTGTATTGGCCGCCCCGGACAATCACCTGCCCGGGGCGGCGTTGCCTAACTGATCACACGTAACGGTTCACGACATTTTCCAGATATTCCTGGCGGCCGGACTTCGGGTCCGGATTGATGTTGTCGCGTTCAACCTTGGCGGCGATCTCGTCGAGTTTGTATTCGCCGCGCAGCATCTTCTGCGCCTCCGGGCTGTCCCACTTGGCATAACGGTCGGAAAGCGGCTTCGACAGAGCCCCATCCTCCACCATCTTCGCCGCAGCCTTGAGGCCGCGGGCGCAGCAATCCATGCCGCCGATATGGCCGATCAACAGGTCGGCCGGATCGATCGACTGGCGGCGCAGCTTGCTGTCGAAATTGGTGCCGCCGGTGGTAAACCCGCCTGCCAGCAGAACCTGATAATAGGCGAGCGCCATTTCCGGCACGTTGTTGGGGAACTGGTCGGTATCCCAGCCCGACTGGTAATCGTTACGGTTCATGTCGATCGAGCCGAAAATGCCGTGGGCATTGGCAAGTGCCAGCTCATGCTCGAACGTATGGCCGGCAAGGATCGCATGGCCCTGCTCGATATTCATCTTCACCTCGTTTTCGAGGCCATACTTTTTCAGGAAGCCGTAGACGGTAGCGACGTCGTAGTCATACTGGTGCTTGGTCGGTTCCTGCGGCTTCGGCTCGACCAGGATCTGGCCCTTGAAGCCGATCTTGTATTTGTATTCGACGACGAGATGCAGCATCCGCGCCATCTGGTCGAATTCGCGCGAAAGATCTGTGTTGAGCAGCGTCTCATACCCTTCGCGACCGCCCCACAACACGTAATTATCGCCGCCGAGCTTCATCGTGGCGTCCATGCAGGTCTTGATCGTCGCTGCCGAATAGGCAAACACGTCCGGATCCGGATTGGTCGAGGCGCCCGACATGAAGCGGCGGTTGGAAAACAGGTTCGCCGTGCCCCAGAGCAGCTTGACGCCGGTCTCCTCCTGCTTGCCCGCAAAGTAGTCGACGATTTCGTTGAGGTTCTTGGTATTCTCGGCAAACGTCTTGCCTTCCGGCCGCACGTCGGCATCGTGGAAGCAATAGAAAGGCGCGCCGAGCAGCGAGAACATTTCGAAGGCGACATCCGCCTTCAGCTTGGCCTTGGCCATCTCGTCGCCATACCAGGGCCGATCGAACGTGCGTCCGCCGAAGGGATCGCCACCCTCCCAGGCAAACGAATGCCAATAGGCGACGGCAAAGCGCAGATGGTCTTCCATCCGCTTGCCCGCAACGATCTCTTCCGGGTTGTAGAACCGGTAGGCCAGCGGATTGGTGCTGTCCGGTCCCTCGTACTTGATCTTGGAAATATCACCGAAAAAACCAGTGCTCATTTTAAGTCTCCTCCATGGAAAGCGCGTTATCGGATAACGGATCAAATATGAGGTACGTACCTCATATCAAGTGAAAAATTGCCGCTGCCCGATGCCAATTGACCGGAAGCGGGAAATGGAAGGGGAGCGCGCTCCCCTTCATCACATAATCAGCCTGCAATGGCCCGGATTGCCGGATAAGCGGCCCGGTAGCGCCGGTAAGCAACCTCGTAAGCTTCGGTGAGACCAGTGAAGGGATCGATCGTCTGTTCCGTCTTCGGTGCCGAGCAGACGGCAACCGGGTCGGCGCCAGTCGCTGCAATCAACCCGAGACGGGCGGCACCAAAGGCCGCACCGAAATCGCCATCAGCCGGAATATCGACCGGCACGCCGAGCGAGGTTGCGATCGACGACAGCCAGTAGTGCGAGCGCGAACCACCGCCAATGGCCGTCACGCGCGAAATCGACGTACCGGCGGACTTCAGTGCTTCAAACGAATCCCGGATCGCAAAGGTGACGCCTTCGAGCACCGCCTGGGTCAGCACCACGCGGCTCGATTCATGCTCCAGCCCGATGAACGCGCCGCGGATCACCGCGTCGTTATGCGGCGTGCGCTCACCGGAAAGATAGGGAAGGAAGGTAACGCCGGTCGGCGCCTTGAGGGCCTCGCCGAGTTCGCCGGAAAGGTCGGCGGCAGACTTGCCCATCACCTTGGCATGCCAGTTGATCGCGTCCGCCGCAGACAGGATAACCCCCATCTGGTGCCATGTGTTGGGCAGCGCGTGGCAGAAGGCATGGACGGCACTTTCCGGCTTCGGCAGATAGGAACCGTTGGCGGCAAACAGCACGCCGGACGTGCCGAGTGAGACGAAGGCCTGGCCTTCCTTGACTGTCCCCATGCCGCAGGCCGAGGCCGCATTGTCGCCTGCCCCACCGGCCACCACGACGTCGCCGGAAATGCCCCATATGGCCGCCAGTTCGCCACGCAGCCTGCCGGCCTCGTCGGTGCCTTCCACCAGCGACGGCATCTGGTCTTCGGAAAGATCCGTCGCGGAGAGAAGCTCGGCCGACCATTTGCGCGCACCGGTATCGAGCCAGGACGTCCCGGCCGAATCCGACATTTCCGAAATATGCTCGCCCGTCAGCCACAGACGCAGATAATCCTTCGGCAGCAGAACCTTGGCGACCTTGGCAAAAATCTCCGGCTCGGTGTTCTTCACCCAGGCAAGCTTCGGCGCGGTAAAGCCCGGAAACACGATATTGCCGGTGAGCTGGCGAAACCGCGGATCGGCATCGAGTGTCGCCGCCTCATGGAAGGAACGCGTGTCGTTCCACAGGATGCAGGGGCGCAGAACCTTGTCGTCCGCATCCAGCAGTGTCGCGCCATGCATCTGGCCGGACAGGCCGATGCCCTTGACCGCCGAAAGCTCTTTCGGATGAGCGGCCTTCAGCCCGGCAATTGCTTCTTCCGTGGCACGGATCCAATGCGCCGGGTCCTGTTCCGACCAGCCGGAATGTGGCCGCGACACGTCGAGCGCACCGCTGGCGGAACCGATGATCGCCTGATCGCCATCGATCAGCATCGCCTTGACGCCGGAAGTGCCGAGATCGAGACCGAGATACATTTTGTCTTCTCCTAGATCGCGCCGTCTTTGTGCGGCTGGTTGGTTTGCAATGCGTTTGCCCCTCGAAAGCTACGCTCAGGGCATATTGTCCTTGAGAAATATGTCGATACGAATGCGCTCCTGCGCCGCAATCACCTGCAGGCCGTCCGCCCTGCCCTTCAAAACTCGGATCGCGCTACGGACCTCATGACCGGCATCCTGGTTGAGAACGGCGTCGATGAGACCTCGCGAGAGCGCCGCTCTCGTCGTGCCCGTCAATTCATGGGCAACGACCTGCGGACGGTTTTCCGCCGCTATGCCCGCCAGCGCGTGAACAATGCCGCGATTGCCGGCACCGAGGCTGTAGAGACCGATGACATCGGAATGGCGGTTGAGGACGGCGGAAACAAGCTCATCGGCAAGCGCCGGGTCATCGCGCGCCTCGACCACCGGAAGAATGTCGAAGCCGGGAAAATGCTCAGCCATCACGGCGAGGAACCCTTCCAGCCGCTCGCGATGGTCCCGCACCAGCATCGATCCGGCGACGACCGCCACCCTGCCATCGCGACCACCCAGAAACCGCCCGAGCAGGTTGGCCGCCGTGCGGCCTGCAGCATTGTTGTCGATCCCGGCGAAATGATCCCGCTCGGATCCGGGAAGATCGGAAACCAGTGTGACGACGGCAATGCCGGCGCGCTTCAATCTTGTTACGGCCGCATGGACCTCCGCGCCCTCGACGGCCACGAAGGCAACCCCGTCCGGCGTGTCGGCGGCAAGACAGTCGAGCGCCTTCGCCAGAGCCTGCGCATCGAAGGGCGGCACGTCGACGACACGGATCCGGGTTCGCTCCGGGCCTGAACGGGCGATCGCCTCATCCACCTCGTCGCGCACGCTGATCATGAAGGAATTGTCGTTGCTGGGCAGCACGAAGGCGAAGGAATAGGTGCGCCCCTTGGCAAGATTGGCCGCGGCAACGTCGCGCACATAACCGAGGTTCGAGATTGCTTCCTCGACGCGCTCCCGTGTGATGTGCCGCACACCCGGTCGCCCGTTGAGAACGCGGTCGACGGTCGCAAGACTGACGCCTGCGCTGCGCGCGATATCGTGGACTGTGGGCTTCATGCGTTCCTCCGCAAGACGTCCTAGACCACATTTTGAGGTACGTAAATCAGAAATTCCCGGAGAACGGCCGCACGAATGTGGAAAAGGGCCGCAGCCTCATGGCAACGGCCCTTTTATGTCGTGTTGTGGATGACATCTCTGGCCGTCAGTGGCCGCCGCCGCTGCGGCCGGTAATCTGCGCCGATGGTTTTTCGATCATCGAGACGCCAAGCACCATGAAGCCGAATATCACGGTCAGGATCAGGAAGATGTCGCTGAACGACATCACCACCGCCTGCTGCGTGACGAGATTGACCATCTGCCGGATGGCGCCCGTCGCACCGTCGAGCCCTGCAGCATTGAGATTGGAGGCCATGCTGTTCATCTGGTCGACGGCCGTCGGATTGCCCCAATCGAGATGTTCGCGTAGCCGTTCGTAATGCACGTCCTGACGGTTGGAAAGCAATGTGCTGATGATCGCAAGGCCCACGGCACCGCCGAGATTTCGCGTCAGATTGAACAGGCCGGACGCGCCGCGGATACGGGCCGGAGGCAGGGTGCCGAGCGCGATATTGTTGATAGGCACCATGCACATCATCAGGCCGAAACCGCGCAGCACCTGCGGCAGGAACAGTTCGTAGAAATCCCAGTCCGCCGTGATGCCGGTCATGATATAGGTGCCGGCACCGAAGCTGACGAAACCGAGCACCATCATCGCCCTCAAGTCCATCAGCGTCGACAACTTGCCGGCGATCGGCGCGGTGAAGAACATCGCCAGACCCGAAACGAACATCGTCTCGCCGATCATCAGGCTGTCATAGTCGCGCACGCGGCTGAGATAGACCGGATAGATATAGGTCAGCCCGTAAAGCCCGATCCCCATCACGAAGGAGAAGATCGAACCGAGCGCGAAGTTGCGGTTGGCAAAGGCCGTCAGGTCCACCACCGGAAAATCGACGGTAAAGGCGCGGTAGAAGAAAATCACCGCGCCGACAACCGATGCGATTGCGCCGAGAACGATCAGGTTGTCGTTGAACCAGTCGTTGGAATTACCCTCTTCCAGCACGTATTCCAACGCGCCGAGAAAGACACCCATCGAGATCAGACCCCACCAGTCGAACTTCTTGAACAGCGACCATTCCGGCTTGTCGAAGTCGATGAAATTCCAGGTCAGGATGGTGACGAAGATACCCGGAATGATGTTGACCAGGAACAGCCAGTGCCAGGAAAACGCATTCGACAGATAACCGCCGACCGTTGGCCCGATGGTCGGCGCAAGCGTCGCGATGAGGCCGATGATCGGCGAAACGATTGCCCGCTTCGACGGCGGGAAGATGGTGAAGGCAGCGGCAAACACCGACGGGATCATGCCGCCGCCGATAAACCCCTGGATCGCCCGGTAGACGATCATCTGGTCGATATTCGAGGCGGTCGCGGCAAGCGCGCTGGCGGCCGTAAAGCCCGCGGCGGAAAACGCGAACAGATAGCGGGTCGAAACCACGCGGGCAAGCGTACCCGACAGCGGGATCATGATCACTTCGGCGATCAGATAGGAGGTCTGCACCCAGCCGATCTCGTCCGAGCCGGCAGACAGGCCGGCCTGGATTTCCGACAGCGATGCCGAAACGATCTGAATGTCGAGGATCGACATGAACATGCCGAGCACCATCGCGAAAAACGCGATGAGCCGGCCGACCGGCATATGCTCCTCCACCTTCGGAGGCGCGGCCGGGATAGATCCTGCAGTTGTCGTTGCGCTCCCAGCCATGGGACCACCTCCGCCCTATATCAGGGTCATTTTGACGAGGAGCCGGTTCAGCGGCCGTTACTTCTGCGGTGCCGTGCGCGTATCGACGTCGACCACGACGCTCAAGCCGGCACGAAGCCGCCCTGTATCGAGCGCATCCTGCGGCAGGGCGATACGCACCGGCACGCGCTGGATGATCTTGGTGAAATTGCCCGTCGCGTTTTCCGGCGGCAGCAGCGAGAAGACAGAGCCGGAGGCCGGCGCCAGCGATTCCACCGTGCCGATGATCGGGTCATCGCTATAAGCGTCGACATGCACCTTCACCTTGGAGCCCGGCTCCAGATGCTGGATCTGGGTCTCCTTGAAATTGGCGTCGATATAGAGCTGGCGGGTCGGCACCAGCGCCATCAGCCGTTGGCCGGGCGAAACGAGATCGCCTTCCTGCACCGAGCGATTGCCGACGACACCGTCGTAAGGAGCCTTCAGCACTGTAAACGACAGGTCGCGGGCGGCCTTGTCACGCTGCAGTTCGAGCGTGCGCACCTGGCCCTCGGCCTCTCTGCGCTGCGCTTCAAGAATGGTGATATTGGCCTCCGCCGACTTGATCGCGGCATCGCCGCCGATCAGGTTCGCCTTGGCCTGGTCGAGCGCCACATTGGCGCTGTCGAGATCGGCGGCCGTGCCGGCGGACTTCGCGGAAAGCTCCGTCTGGCGCTTCTGGGTGATCTCGGCACCGCGGACGGCAGCCTGCAGCGCCACCTTGGACGCCTGGGACTGGGCAAGGCTTGCCTGCGAACCCTCAACCTGCGCATCGATGCGCGATAGCGACAGCTTTTCCGTCTCGATCGCCGCATTGGCCTGGTCGAGTGCGTTCTGGTAATCGCCGTTATCGAGCGTCACGAGCACGTCGCCGGCCTTGACCTGCTGGTTGGCGACCACGTTCACCTTCGATACGAAGGCCGTGACCTTGGGAGAAATGGTAGCGATGTCGCCCTCGATATAGGCGTCGTCAGTGGAAACCATGAACCGGCCGGTCGTCCACCATTCATAACCATACCATGCGCCACCGGCGAGAAGCGCCAGACCGATGATCGGCAGCACGAGGCCGCGCTTCTTTTTCTTCGGGGCTTCGGCAGCCGGAGCGGGCGCCTGCGTCTGGGCCGGCGCTGCAGGGCTGGCTTCGGCCGTCACCGGCGCAGCCTGTTCCTGGGCAGCCGCGCCGTTCACGGTCGCATCGTCATTGGTAACTGTGCGCAGCGCACCGGTATTCTTGGAGGCCGTCATGGGCAGAACCATCTTCTAAGGAAACGAGAACCGATCGAACCGATCAGTTCGGAGCGTTGACATAAAGCCTTCCTTACCACATATCAAGTGCTGATCGAACCGGTCGGTTCGAAAAAGCTTGGAAATGGAAAGAATGACGTCGACAGGGTTAAAGAAGGTCTCGCTGAAAGATGCCGGAGGGGAAACTTCCAAGGGGCATGGACGGTTTGCGGCCGGCGAGGACCCGGCCAAGCGCGAACAGATCCTTGAAGGCGCCAAGCGCGTCTTCATGCGGCTCGGCTTCGATGCCGCAAGCATGAACGACATCACTCGCGAGGCTGGCGTCTCCAAGGGAACGATCTACGTCTATTTCTCCAACAAGGAAGACCTCTTCGTCGCCATGGTGGAAACCGAGCGCGCCGCGTTTCTCAGCTCGCTGCGGATGGTTCTGGCGAACAACGAGAATATCGAAACAGGACTGTATCGTTTCGGCGTCACCTTTCTCGAACACCTGACCGACGAGAACGTGATAACCGCAATGCGCACGGTACTGGGCGTTCGTGAGCGTATGCCGGACCTGTGTTCGCGCTTCTTCCGCGGCCCGCAGAATTTGCGAACGGTGCTGCATGACTACCTGGAACTGGGCGTTGCCGCAGGTGCTCTTGAGATCGATGATCTCGACCTCGCCTCCGGACAATTCCTTGATCTTGCCAGCGGCAGCTTCTTCAAATTCCGTCTGTTCGGAACGATGCAGGATGCTCCCTCGCGGCAGGAGATCGATCGTGTCATCCGTGGCGCCATACGCGTCTTCATGGCCGCCTACGCCTCCGATAACAAATCCGTGATCGTCAAAGCGGTCTGAGCGGACCGAATTGTCACACCCTCACTTCAACCTACTCTTGTTTTCGGGGCAAAAATTCCCAAATGCGGCGAGAATTTACGCCTTTCGATTGAAAACAGGAGATATGGATGGACATTGCAGCGCTGGTAGCAGACCCGACGGCCTGGGTAGCGCTTGTTACACTTGTGGTCATGGAAGTCGTGCTTGGCATCGACAACCTGATCTTCATCTCCATCCTGACCAACAAGCTTCCGCCTGAGCATCGCGAGAGGGCGCGCAAGATCGGCATCGGTCTCGCGTTGATCATGCGTCTCGGCCTGCTCGGCACGATCGCCTGGATCGTCCAGTTGACCAACCCGATCTTCGAGGCTTTCGGTCATCCCTTCTCCTGGAAGGATCTCATTCTCATCGCCGGTGGTCTCTTCCTCGTCTACAAGGCGACCAAGGAAATCCACCATTCGGTCGATGTCGACGATCACAAGGAAGACATGGTCGGCGCCGGCGGCAAGGTCGTGCAGATGAGCTTTGCCGCAGCGATCGGCCAGATCCTTGTTCTCGACCTCGTCTTTTCGATCGACAGCATCATCACCGCCGTCGGCATGACCCCGCATCTGCCGATCATGATCGTTGCGGTGGTCGCCGCCGTCACCGTCATGCTGCTCGCCGCAACGCCGCTTGCCAACTTCATCGAGCGCAACCCGACCATCGTCATGCTGGCGCTCGGCTTCCTGCTGATGATCGGCGCCACACTGATCGCCGAAGGTTTCGGCGTGCATGTGCCCAAGGGCTACATCTATGCCGCCATGGCCTTCTCGGCACTGGTCGAAGCGCTCAATATGTTCTCGCGAAATGCACGCAAGAAGAAAAAGGCCGGCAGCGAGACGCGGCACTGACCGACATAAAAAGAGCGCCTCCGGGCGCTCTTTTTAGTTTTCAGATTTCCAGATCTCAGTTCTTCGCGAGTTCCCGATCCACCGCCTCGACGACCCGGCTGTCCTCGGCCGTCACGTCCGGGGCAAACCGTGCCTTGATCTTTCCATCGCGACCGATCAGGAATTTCTCGAAGTTCCAGACGATCTCGTCGTCATCGGCGATATCCATGCCGAACCCTCTCAGCCTTTCCTTCATCGGACCTGCGCCGGTTGCCGGCACGCCGGAGCCCGTCAGCGCTGTGTAAAGCGGATGCTTGTCCTCGCCCTTGACGGAAATCTTCGAAAAGATCGGGAACTTGACGTCATAGGTAAGCTGGCAGAATTCGACAATCTCGGCGTCCGAGCCCGGCTCCTGTCCCTTGAAATTATTGGCAGGAAAAGCGGCGATGACAAAACCCTTGTCCTGCTTGTCCTCATAGAGCTTTTCCAGCCCCTCATATTGCTTGGTCAGGCCGCATTTGGAGGCGACGTTCACGACCAGCATCACCTTGCCCTTGTATTCGGACAGCGAGGTCTGGCGCCCGTCCGCGAGCGTGACGGGGATGGAGAGGATGTCGGCCATGAAAATCTCCTGATACATGTGATGGCGCCACTTTATTCGGGCGCCGTCTTATGTCCAGAGCCATGCCAGATCGTCTGACGACTCAGGCAACCTCGTCGATCAGCACCTGGATCTGGCCGCGCGAGCAGCGTTCGATCCGGCCCGTGACGCCATAGACCGTGTTGAGCACGGCAGGCGTCAGCGCCGCTTCCGGCTCACCGTCGGAGACGACCCGGCCGCCCGACAGCAGCACCAGCCTGTCGCACCAGCGGCAGGCAAGCCCAAGATCGTGCAGCACGGCAATCGCGATGATGCCCTGTTCCTCGGTAATCTCGCGGATCGTGCGCATGACGCGGATCTGGTGGGCGACGTCGAGCGCCGATGTCGGTTCATCAAGCAACAGCACCCGCGGCTTGCGCACCAGTGCCTGGGCGAGGCTCGCCAGCTGGCGCTGGCCGCCGGACAACGAATCGAGCTGCGCCATCGCCAGATGGCTGATGCCGAGCCGCTCCAGCACGGCAAGCGACCGCTTGACCGAATCCGGATCGCGTGTGGATGCCCTCAACGCCCCGATCGTTGCCTCGAGCACGGTCAGCGCCACCCGTTGCGGCAGCGATTGCGGCATGTAGGTGATCGCCCGCGCCCGCTGCGCCGGCGATTGACCGGTAATCTCGGCACCATCGAGATGAAGCGTACCTGCGGCCTTGTGGAGGCCGGCGAGCGACCGCAGCAAGGTCGATTTGCCGGCACCGTTCTGGCCCAGGAAGGCAGTCATCGTACCTGCCGGCATGGCGGCGATATCGACATCGGTCAGCACGGATTTGCGGCCGTAGCCGGCGGAGAGTTTTTCGACCGAGAGCATCAGGCTTTCCCCGCCTTCGAAAAGATCAGCGCCAGGAAGAATGGTACGCCGATCAGCGAGGTGACAATGCCGACCGGCATCAGCACGCCCGGCACGATCATCTTGCTGGCAGCCGACGCGAGCGCCATCACCAGCGCGCCGCACAGCATGCTTGCCGGCAGGAAAAAGCGATGGTCCTCGCCGACCAGCAACCGGGCGATATGCGGACCGACAAGGCCGATGAAACCGATCGTCCCGACAAAAGAAACGGAGGTCGCGGCGAGAATGCTGACCCGCAGGAGCGAGAAGAAGCGCAACCGCGTGACGTCGATGCCGAACGAGCGTGCCCGGTCTTCACCGAGCCTCAGCGCCGTCAGTTTCCAGCAGGCTGCCATCGAGAACGGCACGACCAGACACATGACGACGAGCATGATCTGCAGCTTCCCCCAGGTCGAGCGTGTCAGGCTGCCCATGCTCCAGAACACCAGCTGCTGCAGCGCCTCGGCAGACGCGATGAACTGCATGATCGCAACCAGCGCGTTGAAGATGAAGACCAGCGCGATGCCGAACAACACCAGCGTCTCGGTGCCCGCCCCGCGCAGACCCGACAACGCCTGCAGAAGCAGCACCGAGCCGAAGGCGAAGACGAAGGCATTGGCGGGGATGATCCATTCCGGCGGCACGCCCGGAATGCCGAGCTGCAGCACGATGGCAAGGGCTGCACCGAAGGAAGCGGCCGAGGACACGCCCAATGTAAACGGACTTGCCAGCGGGTTATCGAGAATGGTCTGCATCTCGGCACCGGCAAGCGACAGCGAAGCGCCGACCAGAAGCGCCATCAGCGAATAGGGTAGACGTACGTCGACAACGATCGCCTTCGTGGCCCGGCTGACGCTATCCGGCTGGAAGATAGCCGCCAGAACATCGCCCGGCGAAAGATTGGCCGAACCGAGACAGATATCGATCACCGCCGCGGCGCAAAGCGCCACGGCGAGACCGATCAGCATCATCACTTTCAGGCGGATCTTGCTGTGGTAGGCAGTTTCCGCATCCGCCGGCGATACCGGCGGACGATGTTCAAGCACAGTCACAATGCTCTCCCGCAATCCGAAACTCTATCGTTGCACCAGTCTTACTGGGTTACCGGCGCACTGGCGCCGAGCACAACGGGCGCATCAGGAATTTTGGTGAAGGTCTTGATAAGCGTCGCATAAGTCGCGGCGGGATCGAGATCCTTGAAGGCGTCCGGATACATGAAGGTGGCGAAATATTCCAGCCCGACAATATTGTAGGGGTGGTTGTAGAACTGGTGATAGATGCCGTAGACGCGGCCTTCCTGTGCAGCCTTCATCGCCGGGAAACCGTCGCGCTGGGCAAGCTTGCCGAGCGCTGCAGATACCTGCTGCGGCGTCACGTTGTAACCGAGCGGCGCTGCGGAATTCTCCGGGTTCGTCCACTGCGAACCGGACATGATGTAAACATCCGGCGGATTGCTGCTGAGCAGTGTTTCGAGCGAGACATTCCCGGTCTGGCCGGGCAGAAGCTTGCTGCCGATATTGTTGCCCTTGAGTGCTGCGATCAGTTTGCCGAAGCCCATGTCGCCATGCGTGTAGCAGCAACCGTCACCCTTGTTGCCGGCCTTCGCCTCGATGAACACGTTCGGGTGGGTCGACTGTTTGGCGATAATTTCGTTCAGATGATCGAGATGCGTCTTGTAGAAGGAGACATAGTCACCGGCCTCCTTTTCACGATCGATCGCCTTGCCGAGAACCTCGACACTCTTCATCGCGTCCTCGACCGGCTTTTCCATCAGGTCGAGATAGATCACCTGAATGCCAAGCGCCTTCAGCTTGTCTTCGACGCCGCTTTCCTGAAAACTCTTTTCCGCCCGCTGCTGCGCCACGACGAGATCCGGCTTGGCGGCGATCACCGCTTCCAGATCGACCTCGCCGTCCTCGGACAGGGTCATCACCGGCGGCGCCTTGCCGAAAGCCTGATCCATCAGCTTGGCCGAACCCGGATCCGACTTGACGAAATTGGAGCTCCAGCCGACGACGCGGGCATAAGGATTGTCGCGATCCAGCAGCGCCATGGTCAGCATGTCGCGTCCATCCTGCAGGATGATGCGCTCGGGCTTCTTCTCGATCGTCACGCTGCGGCCGACCACATCGGTAATCGTCGCCGGATAATCGGTGGCAAAGCTGGCAGTTGCGCCAAGCAGGAGGGCGATGGCGGATAAGACAATCGGCTTCATGGTATCCCCTGGGTGTCCATTGCTTCAACTCTCCTCCCAAGGACCGGCCCTACGCCTATTTCATGAGTGAGGCAATCATCTTTGACGGGAAACCGGTACCCAGTGCCGACGCAAAGGCGTTCTCAGTCGAAACATCCAAATCCCGCCCGCCCCGCCCGCCTGGGGAAAATGCAGGGCTGATGCCGGTTGTTTGAAACCTGACGCGCTCTGGGGCATTATCGCGTCACTCGAACATCCTTCGCCATCCCGCCTGCCCGCACGCATTCCCACCGGAGCCGCATGACAACCCAGCAGATTCTCGCCTTCTCCGTCATCGCTCTGATGATGGCCGTTTTCATCTGGGATCGGTTTCGGTACGACGTTGTCGCCTGTTGCGCCCTGGTTCTGTCGGTCGCGCTCGGCGTCGTCCCGACCAGTCAGGCATTTTCGGGTTTTTCCGATGATATCGTCATCATTGTCGGCAGCGCGCTGGTGGTCTCGGCCGGGGTCGCTCGCTCCGGCGTCGTCGACATGGCGATCAAGAAATTTTTCCCAAACCTGAACACGCTGCATACACAGCTGGCGCTCCTGATGATCGTCGTGGCGGTGTTGTCCGCTTTCATCAAAAATATCGGCGCGCTGGCGATCATGATGCCGGTCGCCTTCCAGTTCGCCAAGAAATCCGGCGCTTCGCCGTCGAAATACCTGATGCCGATGGCCTTTTCCGCGTTGCTGGGCGGGTTGATGACACAGATCGGCACCTCGCCAAACATCGTCGTCTCGCGTATCCGCGAAGAGCTGACGGGTCAGTCCTTCACCATGTTCGACTTCACGCCGATGGGTGCGATCCTCGCCGTCGTCGGCATCACCTTCCTGCTGTTCTTCCACTGGCTGGTGCCGAGCCGCACCAAGCAGAACAACTCGCTGGAGGAAGCGGTCGAGATCACCAACTACACATCCGAAGTGATGATCACCGCCCAATCGACCGTGCTGGAAAAACGGCTCGGCGAACTGTTGAAACTGGGCGATGGCGAAGTCATCGCCAATGCCGTGCTGCGTGGCACGGCCCGCATGGCGCCTTTCCCGGATCTGACGCTGCGCGAAAACGACATCGTCATGCTGGAAGGCCCGTCAAAGGCGCTGGACCGCATCGTGTCGGGTGCGAAATTGCAGCTTTCCGGCAAGCCCCTGATGGAAAATGGCCAGGCCCAGGCAGACGTCATATCGATCGAGGCGATCGTCACTCAGGAATCCTCCCTGCGTGGCCTGTCCGCCAGGGATCTGTCGCTATCCTATACCCGCGGCGTCAACCTCCTGGCCATCAGCCGGCATGGACAGCGCCTGAAGGAGCGGCTCGCCAGCCTGACGCTGATGGCCGGCGACGTCATCGTGCTCCAGGGCAGCCGCAAGAACATGCCGAATGTCATGCAGGACTTTGCCCTGCTACCGCTTGCGCAACGGGAAGTGCTGCTCGGCACACGCCGTCGCGCCTTCATTCCACTAATCATTCTGGCGCTCGCCATGGCCGCGACCGCGGTCGGGATCGCACCAGTCCCTGTTGCCTTCTTTGCCGCAGCCCTCGGCATGGTGGTCTTCCGCTGTATCCCCCTCGCCGACATCTATAAATCCGTCGACGGCCCGATCCTGATCATGCTGGCGGCCCTGATCCCGGTTTCCGATAGCCTGAGGACCACCGGCGGCAGCGAACTGATCGCCAGCTGGCTCGGAGAAGTGGCCGCCAGCCTGCCCGCATGGGGGGCGCTCAGCCTGATCCTCATCACCGCCATGGCGGTCACGCCCTTCCTGAACAATGCCGCCACCGTGCTCGTCATGGGCCCCATCGCCGCAAGTTTCGCGACCAATCTCGGCTTCAGGCCGGAAGCCTTTCTGATGGCGGTGGCGATCGGTGCCGGCTGCGACTTCCTCACCCCTGTCGGTCACCAGTGCAACACGCTGGTTTTCGGCCCGGGCGGTTATAAGTTTTCCGATTATCCGCGCCTCGGCCTGCCGCTATCCTTCCTTATAATCATCGTCAGCATCCCGGCCCTGCTCTATGTCTGGCCGGTAAGCTAGGTCCAACAACCGCAAAGCGCCCAAAAACCTTGACGCTTCGGGTTGAATATGGCCTAAGCCTGCGCCAATCCCTATTCTCGGAACAGGCTTGGCGCGGCATCACGTGCCTCAAGACAGAGCAGCATCATGATCAACCCGACACCTCGCGTCCGCATCGCCCCCTCGCCTACCGGCGAGCCGCATGTCGGCACCGCCTATATCGCCCTTTTCAACTACCTCTTTGCCAAAAAGCACGGCGGCGAATTCATCCTGCGCATCGAAGATACCGATGCCACCCGCTCGACGCTGGAATTCGAGCAGAAGGTGCTGGATGCGCTGAAATGGACAGGCCTCACCTGGGCCGAAGGCCCGGATGTTGGCGGCCCCTACGGCCCCTACCGTCAGTCCGACCGCAAGGATATGTATCAGCCCTACGCACAGGACCTGCTTGACAAGGGCCACGCCTTCCGCTGTTTCTGCACGCCCGAGCGGCTTGAGCAGATGCGCGAAGGCCAGCGCGCCGCCGGCAAGCCGCCGAAATATGATGGTCTCTGCCTGCATCTGTCGGCGGAAGAAGTCACCTCCAAGATGTCGGCCGGCGAAAGCTCCGTCGTACGCATGAAAATCCCGACCGAAGGGTCGTGCGATTTCACCGACGGTGTTTACGGCGATGTCTCGATCCCGTGGGATTCAGTCGACATGCAGGTGCTCATCAAGGGCGACGGCATGCCGACCTACCACATGGCAAACGTCATCGACGACCATCTGATGAAGATCACCCACGTCGCCCGCGGCGAGGAATGGCTGTCGTCGGTTCCCAAGCACATCCTGCTCTATCGTTATTTCGAGTGGGACGAGCCGGTGTTCATGCATCTGTCGCTGATGCGCAATGCCGACAAGTCGAAGCTGTCGAAGCGCAAGAACCCGACCTCGATCTCCTATTACTCGGCGCTCGGTTACCTGCCGGAAGCGCTGATGAACTTCCTCGGCCTGTTCTTCGTCCAGATCGCCGAAGGCGAGGAACTGCTGAGCATGGAGGACCTGACGGCAAAGTTCGAGCCGGACGCGCTCTCCAAGGCCGGCGCCATTTTCGACCTGCAGAAGCTCGACTGGCTGAACGGTCGCTGGCTGCGCGAAAAGCTCACGCCGGAGGAATTCATTTCCCGCACCCTGGAATGGGCGATGGAAAATGATCGCCTCACCGAAGGCCTGAAACATTCCCAGAGCCGCATCACCAAGCTTGGCGACCTGCCGAACCTTGCCGGCTTCCTGCTGGCCGCCGATGTCGGCCTGACGCCTGCCTCGTTTGCAGGTCTGAAGACCTCGCCTGCCGAAACGCTTGAAATCCTCAACACCGTACAGGCCGACATCGAAAAGATGATCGAATGGAATGTCGAGGCGATCGACGCTGAACTGCGCGCCGTTGCCGACAAGCTGGAAAAGAAGCTCCGCGTCGTCACCCCGCCGCTGTTCATCGCCATGTCCGGTTCGTCGCGCTCGCTGCCGTTGTTCGATTCGATGGCCATCCTCGGCCGCTCGGTGGTGCGCCAACGCCTCAAGATCGCCGCAACCGTTGTGGCATCCATGGTGGGCGACGGGAAATAACAACCGAGTGCTGCCTTGAGCGGCGGCATTCTGAAATACCTCCCTCTGCCCTGCCGGATAGAGGGAGGTAACCGCAACGAATACAGCCCGAAAAAGGCGAACACGATGACCGACACGACGAAGACCGAAACCGCCCTCTCCTCCGACGTTACCGAAGTGCGCGCGCAAAAACTTGCCAAGCTGCGCGAAACCATCGGCGACGTCTATCCGGCGCATTTCCACCGCACCATGACGAACGCGGAACTCGCTGCCAAATACGAGGCGCTGGAGCCGGACACGGAAACCCAGGATATCGTCACCGTCGCCGGCCGGGTTTATTCCTCGCGCAATTCCGGCATGTTCATGGACATTCATGACGCATCCGGAAAGATCCAGATCTTCTCCCACAAGGACGTCACCCCCGAAGAAGCGCGCAACCTGCTGCCGCTGATCGATCTGGGCGACATTATCGGCGTCACCGGCACCGTCCGCCGCACCAAGCGCGGCGAGCTGTCGATCAACGCGCAGGAAATCACCATGCTGACAAAGGCACTCCTGCCGATGCCGGAAAAGTGGAACGGCATTGCCGACATCGAGATCCGCTATCGCAAGCGCCATCTCGACATCATGAGCAACGAGGAATCCAAGCTGCGTTTCCAGCAGCGCTCGAAGATCGTCTCCGGCATCCGCCACTTCATGGAGGGTGAGAACTTCCTCGAAGTCGAGACCCCGATGCTGCAGACGGTTTATGGCGGCGCCACCGCCGATCCGTTCAAGACCTTCCACAACACGCTGAAGATGGACATGTACCTGCGCATCGCGCCGGAACTGTTTTTGAAGCGCACACTGGTGTCGGGCCTCTCCGACAAGGTATTCGAGATCAACCGCAACTTCCGCAACGAAGGCGTCTCGACCCGGCACAATCCTGAATTCACCATGATGGAATGCTACTGGGCCTATGCCGATTACGAGGACATCATGTCCCTCGTCGAACGGCTGTTCGAGACGCTCGCCGTCTCGATCCATGGCACGCCGGAGGTCACTTTTGGCGACAAGCAGATCTCCTTCAAGGGCCCGTTCAAGCGCGTGCCCATGCCCGACGCCGTCAAGGAAGTCACCGGCATCGACTTCCTCGCGATCAAGACCGACGAGGAAGCCCGCGCTGCCGCCAAGGCTGCCGGTTTCGAGGTCGAGAAGGACTGGACCTGGGGCGAATGCCTCGCCTTCATCTTCGAGGAGAAGGTCGAGGGCACGCTGATCCAGCCGAGCCACGTCACCCATTTCCCCAAGGACATCTCGCCCTTCGCCAAGGAAGTGCCGGGTGAACCGCGCCTCGTCGAACGTTTCGAGACCTATTGCAATGCCTGGGAAGTCGGCAATGCATTCTCCGAGTTGAACGACCCGGAAGAACAGCGCAAGCGCATGGTCGAGCAGCTCGAGCAGGCGCATGCCCGCGGCGAAAAGGACAAGCAGCTCGACGACGAGTTTCTGGACGCGATCGACCAGGGCATGCCGCCGGCCGGTGGCCTCGGCATCGGCGTCGACCGGTTGGTGATGCTTCTCACCAACGCCCCGTCGATCCGCGACGTCATCCTCTTCCCCGCCCGCAAGGCCAAGGCTGATTGAGGCGGGAGGGGCCTCCACCCCTCACCAACAACATCCAAGACTTAGCCCTTGGTAAGATCCTGATTTTGTAACCTCTCCCACAAGGGGGAGAGGCAGGACGTCGAGCAAGCCTCACCGGCATCTCTCCCCTTGTGGGAGAGAAAGCAATGTCGAAATCTTAGCGCAGCTAAGTTTCAGAAATTGCAAGTGAGGGGAAACTCGAGGCTCGATTACCTCTGGAACAGTTTACGGCTTTACGCAGAAATAACCCGTCAATGCGTCGCTTTGGCACCATCCGCTGCAGGGGCGCCCTGCTGGGCCCGGAATTTTTCCAGCCATGCCGAGCCGGCCGCATCGGCAGCGCTCGCGCCACCAGCCGCCGGCTGCGCCTCGGACTGACCAGCACCATGTGAGGCATCTGCCGCTGCCTGCGATTTGGCTTCGCCGGTGGCACCCGGTTGCATATGAATTTCATCCGCAGCGTCAGACTTGGACCAGCCCTTGCCGCCCTCGGCCGTTGTCCGCGGTTCCCGTGCCGGCTCCGGCGCAGGCTCCACGGCCTGTTTCGCCTCCTGCCGGGCCTCGGCCTTGGCTTCGGTTTGCACTGGAGCCGCCGGCTGCTCGGATTGATCACCGAGGATCATGCTTTTCGCCTGTTCGAAAAAGCTCTTTTCGGCGGCCGGCTTTTGTTTGTCAGCTGCCTTGGCTGCGGTTTCCGGCTGCGCACCGTGGTCCTCGTCGGCCGGCTCGCCGGGTGCATCGCCAGCGGCCGTCTTTGCACCCCGGGCCTTTTCACCCTCGGACTTTGCCGCCGCGGCGTCGCCGCCGGCAGCAGCTTCTGTCTTTGACCCGAAAACCATACCGGTGATCGACGACATGAAGCCGCCGCTTTCCTTGGCGGCAACCTCTTCCGTCTTGGCTTCGGCCTCGTCTGCCTTGGCACCTTCCGCTCCGGAGGCAGCACCGTGGCCAGCCGGCTTTTCAGCCTCGGCGGAAGCTGCACCATGACCGGCTGCAGGCTTCTTTTCACCCTTGCCTTCACCCTTGGCCGCCTCGCCGCCCTCGGCCGGCACGACGGCTGTCGGATCGAAACAGTCGGCCTTGTCCGTCAGGCTCGCTTCCAGATGCTCGATGTCTTCCAGCGGAAGATCGACGCGCATGCCGTAGAATTGACCCTGGCTGTTCGGCGCCCCGTCCAGATAATAGGCGGAATAACTCTCGGCCGGCGCGCCGTCCGGCATCTTGCTTGGATCGGGAATGTAGACGACCTGCGCCGCAATCGCCCGCCCGCGCATGTCCGCGCGATCTTTCGGCCCGCTTGTGTCGATCATCGCCACCTGGACGAGACCGGCTTTTTCACGCTGCTGCACGGCACGCGCCACGCGCAACGCCGTCTTCACCCGCGTCATGCCGTCGGCGGATTGATCGCTGGTCACATATCTGCGCACCCATACACTCTGGCCGCGCCGCATCTTGAAGGTCTCAAGCGTCGTGCAGGATAGCCCGTTGACGTCCTTATAGGATGGTCCGAGGATTTTGTCGGTGCCGATAAGCACCGCGGCCGAACCGCTGGCACCACAAAGCACAAGTGCGCCGCCCAGTATAAAAACGAGCTTTTTCGACAGCCGGATTTTCATTCGCCAACACCCGGCATGCTCAACTCCAGTCACACAATACAAGTCATGGAATAATGACCGCATATTCGGTCAATCTGATTGAAGAAGCTTTAAGCGATTTCGTCAGGCCTTTGTCCCAAAGCAGGACATGGTTACTCAATCAGCCAATCCGTTCTGCGAATGATTTGCAATAGCATTGACATCTCGGCTTTTCTCGCTAGATTTAATTGCAAATGACTTGCAACAGCAACACGGACCATCCATGGCCCTTATCAGAATTGCATGCCTCCGCACCGCCTTCGCAGCAGCCCTGATCGCTCTCCCGCTCTCGGCCCAGGCCCAGGGGGCATCGGCGGAAAAGCCGAAGGTGGTGACCACCTTCACCATCATCGCCGACATGGCGAAAAACGTTGCCGGTGATGCGGCGATTGTCGAAAGCATCACCAAGCCGGGCGCCGAGATCCACAATTATCAGCCGACACCACGCGACCTTTTACGCGCCCGCGATGCCGATCTGGTCTTGCGCAACGGCCTCAATCTCGAACTTTGGTTCGAACGCTTTTTGAAGAACCTTGGCGACGTGAAGAGCGTGACGGTCTCCGACGGCGTCACGCCGATGTCGATTGCCGGCGGCGCCTATCAGGGCCGGCCCAATCCGCATTCCTGGATGTCGCCTGAAAACGCCGTCATCTATGTCGAAAACATCCGCAAGGGGCTCGCAGAGGTCGATCCGGCCCATGCCGACATCTACGCCGCCAACGCCAAAGCCTATACGGACAGGATCCGCGCCGAGGTGCAGCCGATCCGTGACGAGCTCGCCCGACTGCCGGAAAACCACCGCTGGCTGGTGACGAGCGAAGGCGCATTCTCCTACCTCGCCCGCGATTTCGGCCTGCAGGAGCTTTATCTCTGGCCGGTCAATGCCGACAGCCAGGGCACGCCGCAACAGGTCCGGACTGTGATCGACGCGATGCGCGAGCATGACGTGAAGGTCATCTTTTCGGAAAGCACCGTCTCCGACAAACCGGCCCGGCAGGTCGCATCGGAAACCGGTGCCGCTTACGGCGGTGTCCTTTATGTCGATTCGCTGAGCGAACCGGACGGCTCGGTGCCGACCTATCTCGACCTTTTGCGCGTTACCACCGAAACCATTGCGAAAGGTCTCGCACAATGATGATGGGCAAGACCAGGGCAGCGACATCGGGCCTCAGACTGGATAATGTCAGCGTCGCTTATCGCAATGGCCATACAGCGCTGAAACACGCGAGTTTCGAGGTACCCAAAGGCACGATCACCGCGCTCGTCGGCGTCAACGGCGCCGGCAAGTCGACGCTGTTCAAGGCGATCATGGGTTTCGTCACCCTTACCGAAGGCTCGGTCGAGATCCTCGGCCTTCCCGCCCGGGAAGCGCTCAAGAAGAACCTCGTCGCCTATGTGCCGCAATCCGAAGAGGTTGATTGGAACTTTCCGGTTCTCGTTGAGGACGTGGTGATGATGGGCCGCTACGGCCACATGAATTTCCTGCGCATCCCTTCGCGCAGGGACCATGAAATGGTTGATCAGGCCCTGGAACGGGTCAACATGCTGGAATACCGAAAGCGTCAGATCGGCGAGCTTTCCGGCGGCCAGCGCAAACGCGTCTTTCTCGCCCGCGCGCTGGCCCAGGAAGGCCGCGTCATCCTGCTCGACGAACCGTTTACCGGTGTCGACGTCACGACTGAGGAACAGATCGTCGCGCTTTTGAAGGCGCTGCGTGACGAAGGCCGCGTCATGCTGGTCTCCACCCACAATCTCGGCAGCGTACCGGATTTCTGCGACCGTACCGTTTTCGTCAAGGGCACGGTTCTCGCCTACGGCAAAACCGAGGACACGTTCAACGAGGCAAATCTCGAAAAGGCCTTTGGCGGCGTGCTGCGCCACTTCATCCTTGGCGGCACCGACCTGCATGACGATGCCGATCCCCGCCGCGTCAAGGTGATCACCGACGACGAGCGTCCCTTCGTCACCTATGGCAACGGCCAGGAGAAGCGGGCAGCCGAACAGAATGCCAAACGGAAGGAAAGCGTCGATGCTCCAGACGCTTCTTGAACCCTTCACCTATGGCTACATGCTCAATGCCATCTGGATCTCCGCCCTGGTTGGCGGCGTCTGTGGTTTTCTCTCGGCCTATCTGATGCTGAAAGGCTGGTCGCTGATCGGTGATGCGCTTTCGCACTCGATCGTTCCGGGCGTCGCCGGCGCCTATATGCTGGGTTTTCCCTTCGCCATCGGCGCCTTTCTGTCCGGTGGGCTTGCAGCCCTTGCCATGCTCTTTTTGAACCAGCGTACCCGGTTGAAGGAAGACGCCATTATCGGCCTGATCTTCACCTCCTTCTTCGGGCTTGGCCTGTTCATGGTGTCGCTGTCGCCGATGTCGGTCGATATCCAGACCATCGTCATGGGCAATGTTCTGGCGATCTCGCCTGGCGATACGCTGCAACTCGTGATCATCGGCACCGTCAGCCTCGTTGTCCTGACGCTCAAATGGAAAGACCTGATGGTCGCGTTTTTCGACGAAAACCACGCCCGCACCATCGGCCTCAGGCCCGATGCCTTGAAGGTGATGTTCTTCGCTCTGCTCGCCGCTTCCACCGTCGCCGCCATGCAGACGGTCGGCGCCTTCCTCGTCATCGCCATGGTGGTCACACCCGGCGCCACCGCATACCTGCTCACCGACCGTTTCCAGCGTGTCATCCTGATGGCGCTCGGTATCGGCGCGACAACCAGCTTTCTCGGCGCCTACCTGAGCTATTTCCTCGATGGCGCGACCGGCGGCATCATCGTCGTGCTGCAGACCGCCATCTTCCTGATCGCCTTCGTGTTTGCCCCCAAACACGGCATGCTCGCCTCGCGTCGCCGCGTCAGGGCGGCGCTGGAGGAACCCGCCCCTGGGCAGACGGAAGGAGCCGCATGATGGGCGAGACACTCGACCTCATCCTTTTCCCCTTCCAGATCGATTTCATGCAGACCGCCTTCTTGGTGACGCTGATGATCGCCCTGCCCATGGCGATCCTCTCCTGCTTCCTTGTTCTGAAAGGCTGGTCGCTGATGGGCGACGCCGTCTCGCATGCCGTGCTGCCGGGCATCGTCATCGCCTATATGCTGGCGATTCCGCTTTCGATCGGCGCCTTTGTCGCCGGCATGACCTGCGCCTTGATGACCGGCTTCCTCAAGGAAAACAGCCGCATCAAGGAGGACACCGTTCTCGGCATCGTCTTTTCCGGCATGTTCGGCCTTGGGCTGGTGCTCTATGTCAACGTCCAGGCCGACATTCATCTCGACCATATCCTGTTCGGCGACATGCTCGGCATCCTGCCGCAGGACCTGATCGAAACAACGCTGATCGCCATCGCCGCAACGATCTTCCTCGTCATTTTCCGCAAGGACCTGCTGGTCCATGCCTTCGACGAACAGCATGCCAGGGCGATCGGCCTGCCGACCCGCCTCCTGCATTACGGCCTGCTGGCGGTCCTTTCCCTGACCGTGGTCGGCGCACTCAAGGCGATCGGCATCATCCTGTCGGTGGCCCTGCTGATCGCTCCCGGCGCCATTGCCTTCCTGCTGACCCGCCGCTTCACCACCATGCTGGTGACCGCAATCGCCGTCGCGCTTGGCTGCTCGCTTGCCGGCATCTATCTGAGCTTCTTCCTCGACAGCGCCCCCGCCCCGACGATCGTTCTTCTGATGACCGCAACCTTCGTCCTGGCCTTTATCCGAACCATGCTGAAGACCCGCCGGGTCGCTGCCTGAAAAATCACGGGTATATACCCTCTTGCAGAATTGCATTTGCGGGTATATACCCACGACAAATGTCAAACGATACCTGTCACTGCACCCTGCTGCGCAAGGCGACCCGCAAGGTCTCGTCCTATTATGACGAGGCGCTGGCACCGGTTGGCGTCAATATCGGCCAGTTCAGCCTGCTCAGAAACATCAAGCGGCTGGAGCCGGTATCGTTGACCGATCTTGCCCACAAGGTGGAGCTGGACCGGTCGACTGTCGGGCGTAATGCCAAGGTGCTGGAGCGGATGGAACTGGTTGCGATCGGCCACGGCGAGGACCAGCGCGAGGCGGTGCTGACCATTGCCCCGAAGGGCCGCGAGATACTCGAAAAAGGCGCTCCGCTCTGGGACGGCGTGCAGGACGAGATCGATGCAAGGCTCGGGCAGGAAAAGGCCGGCCAACTGCAGGAACTCCTGGCAGCTCTCTAGTTTTTTGGATTGAAGGCGGATATTTGCCCATGAATGCGGGTAGATACCCTCAAAATATTCCGCCAATCGGCGATGCGTGAAGGGAACGACAGATGATATCGACGGGCGTCGCCGGCTGGATGGCGAAAAGACAGCTTCACTACGGATGGGTGATCGCCGCGACCACCTTCCTCACCATGCTGGCAACCGCCGCCGCCATGGGTTCGGCCGGCGTGATGATCCAGCCGCTGCATGATGAATTCGGCTGGGATGTCGCCGATATCTCGTTTGCCATGGCCATTCGCCTCGTGCTGTTCGGCCTGCTCGGTCCCTTTGCGGCCGCCTTCATGAACCATTTCGGCATCCGCCAGGTGGTCTCCTTCGCGCTCGGCCTGATCCTCTTCGGCATCATCGTCTCGATGGCGATGACCGAGGTCTGGCAGCTCGTAGCCCTCTGGGGCGTAGTCATCGGTGTCGGCACCGGCATGACGGCCATGGTGCTCGGCGCAACCGTCGCCTCCCGCTGGTTTTCCAAGCGTCGCGGCCTCGTCGTAGGCATGTTGAGCGCCAGCAATGCCACCGGCCAGCTTCTTTTCCTGCCACTTCTGGCCGCGCTCAGCGAAGCTTATGGATGGCGCGTCGCCCTCGTCCTCACTGCCGGCGCCATCACCGTCGCCATGCTGCTGGTCCTGCTGCTGATGCGCGACCACCCCGCCGATCTTGGCCTGCCCGCCTATGGCGAAACCAGCGTCATCAAGCCGCCGAAACAGGACCACAAGTTTCTCGCCACTCTCATCTCGCCGCTCGTCACGCTGAAATCCGTCTCGACCAGTCCGACTTTTTGGATCCTGTTCGGTTCCTTCTTCGTCTGCGGCCTGTCGACCAACGGCCTGATCCAGACCCACTGGATCTCGATTTGCGGTGATTTCGGCATGACGCCGGTCGGTGCCGCCGGCACGCTCGCGGTTCTTGGCATCTTCGATTTCTTCGGCACGGTCGCCTCCGGTTGGCTCTCCGACCGTTACGACAACCGCGTATTGCTGTTCTGGTATTACGGCCTGCGCGGCCTCTCGCTGATCTATCTGTCCTTTTCCGGCTTCTCGTTCTACGAACTGTCGGCTTTCGCGGTCTTCTACGGTCTCGACTGGATCGCCACCGTACCGCCGACGGTCAAGCTCGCCGCCGAAAAATTCGGTCGTGAAAAGGCGGGGCTGGTCTTCGGCTGGGTGTTTACCGGCCATCAGCTTGGGGCAGCGACCGCAGCCTTCGGTGCCGGTTATATCCGCAGCGACTTCGACACCTACATGCCGGCTTTGCAGATCGCGGGCGTCATGTGCATGCTCGCAGCCGTCGGCGTCATGCTTTTGAGGAAGCCCGGCGATACTGCAAGGGTCGCTCAACCGGCATGACAGCAACAGTCACGGGCCGACGATTGCTGTCGGCCCGCCATCGGTTGCCGCTTGATTTGAACACCCCCGATTTGAACACCTCGGCGTCGGCACGATCCTCGCCGACATGCCTCAAGGCCTCCATCGTCAGCCGGATGTAAAAGGCCACGATAATGAGCAGTAGAAGCACCATCGCCGAAGCGTTGAGCAAATCTGCATAGGCGTTCGAAACATCCATCATCTTCATCTCCAATCTGTTGTCCAGCATTGAAGGTAAAGCCTGGTCCCGTCTTGCCGATTTCAGCTTCGTTGCAAAACATGTCTGCGCCCGGCCTGAACCGGGCGCGAGGTCATGCGGCGCGCTTGGACCCCGCCCGGTCGGCGGCAGATCCCGTGTCGCGAATGCGGTTACGCCGGTTCAGCTTGAAGTGATTGACCAGTTCGACCAGTTGCGCCGCACCTGTTGCCAGCGCCTGGCTGATCCCGGTCGTGCGCTCCACCATCACCGCATTCTGCTGGGTCATCCGGTCAAGCTGCGCGACCGTGTTGTTGATCTCCGAAAGACCGACGGCCTGCTCCTGCGCAGCGGTTGCCAGCGATTGGACATTGCTGTCGATGGAGGCGACGAAAGTCTCGATCTCGTGCAGCGCCGAACCCGTCTCGTCGACCAGCCGCACGCCCTCGGTCACTTCCCGGCCCGACTTGTCGATCAGCGTCTTGATCTCCTTGGCCGCGGTTGCCGAACGCTGGGCAAGCTCGCGCACTTCCTGTGCGACGACCGCAAACCCCTTGCCCGCCTCGCCGGCACGCGCCGCCTCGATACCGGCATTCAATGCCAGAAGATTGGTCTGAAAGGCAATCTCGTCGATCACGTCGATAATCTTGGTGATTTCGCCCGACGCCCCTTCGATACGTTTCATTGCCGTGATCGTTTCCTGCACCACGACCGACGAGGCCGCTGCGGCCTCATGCGCATTCTTCACCAGCTTGCGCGTCTCTTCGGTATTCGCAGACGATGCCCTCACCGTCGCCGTCACCTGCTCGAGCGCCGCCGAGGTTTCCTCCAGAGAGGCGGCCTGTTCCTTGGTGCGCACCGACATCTGGTCGGCCGCCTCATGCATTTCCTGGCTGGAGCCGTTCAGCATGCCGGTCTGCTTCAGGACGCCCATCAGCGTTTCCTGGAAGGCACCGATCGAGGCATTGAAGTCGCGGCGCAAAGGCTCGAACTCGACACCGAACGGCACGTCGATCGTCTGGCGGATATTGCAGTCGGCAAGACGCCCCAGGCCTGCACCGAGTTCGTTGACGACCGTAACGCGCTCCGAAACGTCGGTGGCAAACTTCACCACCTTGAACACTCGGCCGCTGTCGTCGAGGATCGGATTGTAGGAAGCCTGGATGTAGATCCGCTCGCCATCCTTCTTCACCCGCGTGAACTGGTCGGCGGAAAACCTGCCGGCCCCGAGGTCCTTCCAGAACTGCTTGTATTCCGCCGTGTGGGCATAGGCCGGCTCGCAGAACATCGAGTGATGTTTGCCGACGATCTCCTCGATCCGGTACCCCACCGCCTTGAGGAAATTCTCGTTGGCGGTGATGATCTGACCCTCGGGCGTGAATTCGATCACCGCTTGGGCGCGCGACAAAGCCTCGAGCTTGCCGTGGTTCTCCAGCGCCGCCTTGCGCGATTCGGTGATGTCGGTGGCGATCTTCACCACCTTGAAAGGCTTGTTCCCGCGAAACAACGGATTGTACGACGCTTCGATCCATACCTCGCGCCCGCCCTTGCCCAGGCGCTTGTATTTGCCCTGATCAAACGTACCGCGTGCAAGCCGGCCCCAGAACTCCGCATAATCGGCGGACGCCGCCTCGGCCGGATCGACGAAAATGCGGTGATGCTTGCCGACGATTTCCTTCAGCGGGTAACCGATGGTTGCGCAGAAATTCTCGTTGGCGGTCAGGATAATGCCGTTCAGGTCGAACTCGATGATCGCCTGCGATCGGCTGAGTGCTTCGACAAGCGCGGCGTTTGAATGGCTTCGACCGAAGGGAATGCCAACCATTGATAATCTCCAACGTCATGTGGTTTCGTCGTAGATTTACCCCAGCATGTTAAAGTTTGAGTTAAATAAGTACATGATTGAATTCAACTTTACCGCGATTCGAAGGTAAATCCCACCGCTTCTGATCGCAGGAAAGGAAACAAAAAAAGCCCGCCTTTGCAGGCGAGCTTTTTCAATAATGTCGCGTATCCGCTCAGGCGGCGGCGAGCGTCAGTTCCTTTTTGACCATCTGGCGCAGAATGCCGAGGTCCTTGGCGAACAGACGGATGCCGTCCGACAGCTTCTCGGTTGCCATCTGATCTTCATTCTGCATCCAGCGGAAGGTCTTTTCGTCCATCTTGATCGGGGCGATAGCCTCGAACTTCTCGGGCGAAAGCTTGCGCTCCAGCGTGCCGTCTGCCTTGTCCAGTTCGTCGAGCAGGTTCGGCGCGATCGTCAGGCGGTCGCAACCGGCAAGTGCTTCGATCTCGCCGATATTGCGGAACGATGCGCCCATGACGATCGTCGAAATGCCGTTCGCCTTGTAGTAGTTGTAGATCGAACGAACGGAAACGACGCCCGGATCGGTCTCGGCCGTGTAGTCCTGGCCGGTCGACTTCTTGTACCAGTCGAGAATACGGCCGACGAAGGGCGAAATCAGGAAGGCCTTCGCATCGGCGCAGGCGATCGCCTGGGCCATGGAAAACAGCAGCGTCAGGTTGCAGTCGATACCTTCGGCCTGCAGCACTTCGGCAGCCTTGATGCCTTCCCAGGTGGAGGCAAGCTTGATCAGGATACGCTCGCGCTCGATACCACGTGCCTTGTAGGCAGCGATGATCTCATGCGCCTTCTTGATCGAGGCTTCCGTATCGAAGGAAAGGTCGGCATCGACCTCGGTCGATACGCGGCCCGGAACCAGGCCGGCAAGCGCCGAACCGACATCGATCGCCAAACGGTCGGCGACGGCAGCAGCGATCGCGTCCTCGTTACCGCCTTGGCTGCGGCCCCAGGCGACGGCTTCCTTGAACTTGTCGGCAAAGGCATCAGAGCCGATCGCCTTCAACACGATCGACGGGTTGGTCGTGCAATCCACCGGCTTCAGACGGGCAACCGCTTCGATATCGCCGGTATCGGCGACAACGGTGGTCATGGAACGAAGTTGCTCTAGTTTAGACGTCATCGGAAAGGTCCTCGCTAATTGCTGGTCAACGCCGCGGCGCCGATTTTGCTCCTCAGGCATGTTATCTAGATAACATCCTCAGATGGTAAAGATGTCAAGACATTTGTCGCTGGCGATTGACATATGTCGCAACGAAGACGATATCATGACGGCGCCCGCAGGGATTGTATCCCTCGCCGTTTTGGGAGGATTGGAACGCCAGTGGCCAGGTTGAGACGCGACACTCACATCACCTATTCCGAGGCAAGTTCCCTCAGGCTGCGCGCCGCCTGGCTTTATTACAATCAGGGACTGACCCAGAAGGACGTGGCCGAGCGGCTGGGTGTCAGCCGTTCGACGGTCATCCGCATGCTCGACGAGGCGATGAAACGCTCCGAGGTGCAGATCTGGATTTCCGAAGGGGTCGACAGCTGCGTCGAACTGGCGATCCAGCTCGAAAAAGCCTATGGCATAGACGAGGCCGTCGTCGTTCCAACCCCACGCGACACCAGTGCCGAGGCGCTTGCCGGGGCGGTCGGCCTCGCGCTCGGGCAGTTTCTTTCGGATGTCATCCACAACGACATGACCATCGGTGTCGGCTGGGGCCGGACAATGACGGCATCGCTTGCAAGCTTTCGCCCGCCGCGCCGGGATAACGTCAAGGTCGTCTCGCTGCTTGGCGGCATCGTCGCCGTCCAGCAGACCAACCCGATCGATTTCACATGGCGTTTCGCCGGCCAGCTCGGTGCCGAATGTTTCATGTTCCTCGCCCCCCTTCTCGTCGATACCGTTGCCACCAAAAGGGCGCTGATCGACAAATGTGGCCTTGACACGATATACAACCTTGCCGAGAACCTGGATCTTGCCGTCATCAGCTGTGGCGATATCGGCCCGCATTCGACATCGCTGTCGGAAGGCTTCATCTCGAAGGCTGAACTGGGCCGCCTGATCGCTGCCGGCTGCGTCTGCGATACGATGTTCAATTTCCTCGACGAGCAGGGCCATTCCGTCGACCACGCACTGAATGAGCGCGTCATGTCGATCGATCTCGATACATTGCGCAAGGCCAAACACGTCGTCCTGTCGTCGGGTGGTTCTCACCGTGCGGTTGCAATCCGCGCCACCATCCGTCGGGTCGGCTGTAACACGCTGATCACCGACGAAACCGCGGCAAAGGAACTTTTGCGGCTCGCCTCGGAGAACACCTCGACGCAAACGGCAGCGGCAACCGCCGCGACTTGACCAATAACGCATCGGCGATGGCGGAGGAGCCAGCGCCGATACGGAAGGACTGACTATGCCAGCCGTTTGACAGACACTCGGAAAACATGGCAGCAAATCGTCGGAGGAGATTTCTGACATGGCAAAACGGTCTGACACCCAGGGGCGGCTGGATGATGCGGCGAGGGCTGGCTGGCTCTATTACGTGGCGGGGCGCACGCAGGACGAAATCGCCTCCGCAATGGGCATTTCCCGGCAGTCGGCGCAGCGCCTCGTGTCGCTGGCAGTTGCCGAGCGGCTGATCAAGGTCCGGCTCGACCATCCGATCGCCGCCTGTCTCGAACTTGCCGAACGGCTACGCGAAAAATATGGCCTGCGCCAGGCAGAGGTTGTTCCAAGCGACCCGTCGGGCGCTTCGTCGACCGTCGGCATCGCCGAGGCAGCCGCCGGCGAGATCGAGCGCTGGCTGAAGCGACCCGACCCGATCGTCATCGCCATCGGCACCGGACGAACGCTGAAGGCAGCGGTCGACCAGTTGCCGCCAATGGAATGCCCGCAGCACCGCATCGTCTCGCTCACCGGCAATATCGGGCCGGACGGTTCTGCCGCCTTCTACAACGTTATCTTCTCGATGGCAGACGCCATCAAGGCGCGCCACTTTCCCATGCCGCTTCCCGTCCTCTGTTCATCGTCCGAGGAACGCGAGACATTGCACGACCAAGCGCTCGTCAGGTCAACACTGGCGCTCGGAGCCCAGGCAGCGGCAACCTTTGTCGGCATCGGCGAGCTCGGCGTCGAAGGCCCCCTCTGCGTCGACGGTTTTCTCGCCCGCGACGAGATGTTACGCCTCGTCGAAGGTGGCGCGGCGGGCGAGATCTGCGGTTGGATTTATGACCGCCAGGGCCGTCTCCTCGACAACGCCGTCAATGATCGGGTTGCAAGCGTCCCTATCCCCTCGCGACAGACCAGCGCAGTGATTGGGATCGCGCAAGGAAAGCGCAAGATTCCCGCCATGGCTGCAGCACTCAGCGGCGGTTTGATCAACGGAATCATCACCGACGAGGCTGCAGCCGAGCAGTTGCTCTCCCTGTGAGCAAATATTTTTTGATTATATTTCAATCATTTAAAACGTTTAAATCGCAGTGCAGCGACGAATCTGTGTTGACATCTGTCATTCCTCAGTAAGTAATTGCCCACGAGCAAAGCGAATGCTCGCCAACATCTTCTCGGGAGGAAGATATGACATTGAAGACGTTTTTGCTGGGCGCTTGCTCGGCCATGGCTTTTGTTGCGACCGCGGCATCGGCTGAAACCCTCACCATTGCAACCGTCAACAACGGCGACATGGTCCGCATGCAGGGCCTGACCTCGGAGTTCACCAAGGCGAACCCGGACATCCAGGTCAACTGGGTGACGCTCGAAGAAAACGTTCTGCGTGAACGTGTGACGACCGATATCGCCGCAAACGGCGGCCAGTACGACATCGTTACCATCGGCAATTATGAAGTTCCGATCTGGGCCAAGCAGAAGTGGCTTCTGCCGCTCGACGGCCTCGGCGACAAGTACGACATGGACGACCTTCTGCCGGCGATCCGCGGCGGTCTGTCGGTCGACAGCAAGCTTTATGCGGCACCGTTCTACGGCGAATCCGCCATGATCATGTACCGCAAGGACCTGTTCGAAAAAGCCGGCCTGAAAATGCCGGAAAGCCCAACCTGGGAATTCATCGCCGACGCGGCGAAGAAGATCACCGACCGCGGCAACGACGTCTCGGGCATGTGCCTTCGCGGCAAGGCCGGCTGGGGCGAGAACATGGCCTTCGTTTCGGCCCTGACCAACTCTTTCGGCGGCCGCTGGTTCGACGAAAAGTGGAAGCCGCAGTTCGATCAGCCTGAATGGAAGGCATCGCTGCAGTTCTATGCCGACCTGATGAAGGAAGCCGGCCCGGCCGGTGCTTCGTCGAACGGCTTCAACGAAAACCTGACGCTGTTCCAGCAGGGCAAGTGCGGCATGTGGATCGACGCGACCGTCGCCGCATCCTTCGTATCGAACCCGAAGGACTCGAAGGTTGCCGACAAGGTGGGTTACGCGATCTTCCCGTCCAAGGAAGGCGTGAAGAACCACGGCAACTGGCTGTGGTCGTGGAACCTTGCCGTTCCGGCATCCTCGCAGAAGGCTGAAGCGGCGCAGAAGTTCATCTCCTGGGCAACGAGCAAGGAATACACCGCTCTCGTCGCCTCCAAGGAAGGCTGGGCAAACGTTCCTCCGGGCACGCGCACCTCGCTCTACAAGAACGCCGACTACCAGAAGGCAGCCGCCTTCGCAGCCCCGACGCTTGCCGCCATGGACGCTGCCGACATCACCAAGCCGACCATCAAGCCGGTTCCCTATACCGGTGGTCAGTTCGTCGCCATTCCTGAATTCCAGGCGATGGGCACGACTGTCGGCCAGCTCTTCTCGGCTGTTATCGCCGGCCAGTCCACGGTCGACGACGCGCTTGCTGCCGCCCAGGCGACGGCTACCCGCGACATGACCCGCGCCGGCTACATCAAGTAAGGGAATTCCTCCCAGGACCTGGGCTGTCCGGCACCCTGCCGGGCGGCCCTTCCAAGACGACGACGTGATGCCGTGCATCTCGTCGTCTTCTCAAGCTGCCCTATAAAAACAGAATAGTGCTTCCGCGCTGACGTTCACCAGGAACGCCATGCCGGCAATGAGAGCTCAATGCTCCGGGGAGGGTTTTAGAGATGGCAACGCAAAACACCAAGACGTTGGCACGCCTGATGATGGCGCCCTCCGTCGTCGTGCTTCTGATCTGGATGGCCGTACCGCTCGCAATGACGCTGTACTACTCGTTCCAGAACTACAATCTGCTGACGCCGCAGAACGTCTCGTTCGCGGGCTTCTTCAATTACCAGTATTTCTACACCGACCCGGCCTTCTTCCAGTCGATCTGGAACACGCTGGTCCTGGTGCTCGGCGTGCTTGCCATCACCGTCATCGGCGGCACCGCGATCGCGCTCCTGATCGACCAGCCGATCTTCGGCCAGGGTATCGTGCGCATTCTCGTCATCTCGCCCTTCTTCGTCATGCCGCCGGTCGCAGCGCTGATCTGGAAGAACATGATCATGCATCCCGGCTACGGCGTGCTGGCGGATCTGGCAAAATTCTTCGGCATGCAGCCGGTCGACTGGTTTGCGCAATATCCGCTCTTTTCGGTCATCGTCATCGTCGCCTGGCAGTGGCTGCCGTTCGCGACGCTGATCATCCTCACCGCGCTGCAGTCGCTTGACAGCGAGCAGCGCGAGGCCGCCGAAATGGACGGCGCCAACTTCTTCAACCGCTTCATCTACCTGACGATCCCGCATCTTTCACGGGCCGTCACGGTCGTCATCCTGATCCAGACGATCTTCCTGCTCGGCATCTATGCGGAAATCCTCGTCACCACCAATGGCGGTCCGGGTTACGCATCCACCAACCTCACCTTCCTGATCTACCGCACCGCACGTCTCGGTTACGACGTCGGCGGCGGCGCTGCAGGCGGTATCATCGCAGTCGTTCTCGCCAATATCGTCGCCTTCTTCCTGATGCGCGCCGTCGGCAAGAACCTCGACAAGTAGGAGAGACGATCATGGCTCGTAAAATAACAACCGGAGCAAGGATCGGCTGGAGCATCGCCGCCTGGGTCGTGGCATTGCTCATCTTCTTCCCGATCCTCTATGCGATCATCACCAGCCTGAAGACTGAGCAGGAAGCGATTGCCGGTTTCTCGCTCATCCCGTCCGGCACGTTCGAAAACTACATCACCGTCCAGACGCAGCGCGATTACTTCAAGCCGTTCATGAACTCGGTGATCCTCTCGATCGGCTCGACAATCCTGGCGCTGATCATCGCAATCCCGTCGGCCTGGGCAATGGCTTTTGCGCCGGGCAAGCGGACCAAGGACATCCTCATGTGGATGTTGTCGACCAAGATGATGCCGTCGGTTGCGGTTCTTCTGCCGATCTTCATCATCTTCCGCACCTTCGGCCTGCTCGACAGCCGCGTCGGCCTCACCGTCATGCTGACGCTGATCAATCTGCCGATCGTCGTCTGGATGCTCTACACCTACTTCCGCGAAATTCCGGGCGAAATTCTCGAAGCCGCCCGCATGGATGGTGCGAGCCTCTGGAAAGAGATCGTCTACGTCCTCACGCCGATGGCGGTACCGGGCATTGCCTCGACGCTGCTCCTGAACATCATCCTTGCCTGGAACGAAGCCTTCTGGACCATCCAGCTGACGACCACCAATGCGGCGCCGCTGACGGCCTTCATCGCCTCTTTCTCCTCACCCCAAGGCCTGTTCTGGGCAAAGCTCTCGGCAGCCTCGACCATGGCGATTGCGCCGATCCTCATCCTTGGCTGGTTCAGCCAGAAGCAACTCGTTCGCGGCCTCACGTTTGGCGCGGTTAAGTAAGGAATTCCGATCATGGGCAGCATTACCCTCAAGAACGTCCAGAAGCACTTCGGCGAGGCCAAGGTCATTCCGTCGGTCGATCTGGAAATCAAGGATGGCGAATTCGTCGTTTTCGTCGGCCCCTCGGGCAGCGGCAAGTCAACGCTTCTGCGCCTGATCGCCGGTCTCGAAGACGTCACCGGCGGCACGATCACCATCGACGGCAAGGATGTGACCGAAGCGGCACCTGCTGCCCGCGGCCTCGCCATGGTCTTCCAGTCCTATGCGCTCTACCCGCATATGACCGTCAGGAAGAACATCGCCTTCCCGCTCAAGATGGCGAAGATGGAACAGGCAAAGATCGACAAGAAGGTCGAGGATGCCGCCAAGGTCCTGAACCTCACCGACTATCTGGAGCGACGCCCCTCGCAGCTTTCCGGCGGCCAGCGCCAGCGTGTCGCGATCGGCCGCGCCATCGTCCGCGAACCGTCCGCCTTCCTCTTCGACGAACCGCTGTCGAACCTCGACGCGGCTCTGCGCGGCACGATGCGTCTCGAAATCAGCGATCTTCACAACCAGCTGAAGACGACGATGATCTACGTCACCCACGACCAGATCGAGGCCATGACCATGGCCGACAAGATCGTCGTTTTGAACCGCGGCAATATCGAACAGGTCGGTTCCCCGATGGAACTGTATCTGACCCCGCGCAACCTGTTCGTGGCGGGCTTCATCGGCTCGCCGCGGATGAACATGATCACCGGCGACTATGCCAAGGCGAAGGGCGCCACCACCGCCGGCATCCGTCCGGAACACATGACGCTGTCGAAAGAAAGCGGCACCTGGAAGGGCATGGTCACCGTTGCCGAACATCTCGGCGCCGACACTTTCCTGCATCTCGATGTCGAGGGCATCGGCAAGATGACGGCCCGCGCCGGCGGCGAGTTCGGCGCCCGCCACGGCGACACCGTCTACCTGACGCCGGATGAAACCAAACTGCACCGTTTCGATGACAAGGGCCTTGCCATCAAGGCCTGATTTGATCCTACCGGCCTCTTGAACAAGGCCAACCGGAGTATGAGAAAATGACTGTGAAGCTTTCGTTGGCAAGCCTCAAGGATGCCGCTGCGACCGCTGGTGTGCCCAATTACGATCCGAAGACGCTGACGCCCGGCATCATCCATTTCGGCGTCGGAAATTTCCACCGCGCCCATCAGGCCGTCTATCTCGACGACCTGTTCAACACCGGCAAGGGCCATGACTGGGCGCTGATCGGCGCCGGCGTTCTGCCCTCCGACGCCGCCATGCGCGAAAAGCTGAAAAGCCAGGATTACCTGACGACCGTCGTCGAGCAGGACAACAACAAGACCGGCGCCCGCGTCACCGCCCCGATGATCGACATCATCGCGCCCGACCATAAAGACGCCTTGATCGAAAAGCTCGCCGATCCTGCCATCCGCATCGTCTCGATGACGATCACCGAAGGCGGTTATTTCATCGACGCCGCCGGCCATTTCAACCCGGCCCATCCGGCCATGATCGAGGATGGCAAGAACCCGGCAGCCCCCAAGACCGTTTTCGGTCTTATCCTCGCCGGCCTCAAGCTTCGCCGTGAGCGCGGTGTGCAGCCCTTCACCATCATGTCCTGCGACAACATTCCCGGTAACGGCCACGTGACGGAAAACACCGTGATCGGCCTTGCCAAAATGTCCGACCCGGCCTTTGCCGAGTGGATCCACGGCAATGTTGCCTTCCCGAACTCGATGGTCGATCGCATCACGCCGGCAACCGGTCAGCGCGAAGTCGATATCCTGAAGAACGACTTCAACATCGACGACAACTGGCCGGTCTTCTGCGAAGAATTCAAGCAGTGGGTGATGGAAGACAATTTTCCCGCCGGCCGCCCGGCGCTGGAAGAGGTCGGCGTCCAGTTCGTCCCCGACGTTGCCCCTTACGAGCTGATGAAAATCCGCATCCTCAACGGCGGCCATGCGACGATCGCCTATCCGGGCGAACTGCTCGACATCCATTTCGTCCATGAATCGATGGAACATCCGCTAATCCGCGCCTTCCTCGCCAAGCTTGAGAAGGAAGAGATCATCCCGATCGTGCCGCCGGTGCCGGATACCAATCTCGACGACTATTTCGACCTGATCGAGCGCCGCTTCCTGAACCCGAAAATCGGCGACACCATTCCGCGTCTGGCGCAGGACGGTTCCAACCGCCAGCCGAAATTTATCCTGCCCTCGACCCGCGATCGCCTCGCCCAGGGCAAGGATATCGTCGGCCTGTCGCTGGTTTCGGCGCTGTGGTGCCGCTACTTCGCCGGCACGTCGGATAGTGGCCGCAAGATCGTCTTCAACGATGCAAGCGCCGAAAAGCTGCAGGCCGCAGCATTGAAGGCCAAGGACGATCCGGATGCCTTCCTCGTCTTCGACGAAATTTTCGGAGAAGTCTCGAAAAACGAGCTGTTCCGCAAGCGTTTCGCCCATGCCCTCAAGACCCTGTGGACCGAAGGCACGGCGAAAACCCTGCAGCTTTATCTCGACGACCAGCTGGTCAAGGATTGAGGTGAACCGTGGCGGATAAGGCAGGACTGGTAAGCGGCCCATTGGTGATTTTCGACTGCGACGGGGTTCTCGTCGACAGCGAACCGCTTTCGGTCCGGGTTCTGGTCGAAGCCCTCAACCGCCACGGTATCGATATGGTCGAGGAGGAGGCCTATCAGCGCTTTCTCGGCCGCAGCCTCGCCACGATGCGGCAGGTGATGGACGAGGAATATGGTTTCCACACCGGCCCGGAATTTCTGGAGACGCTGCGGCTCGATCTCTACCATCTGTTCAAGACCGATCTGAAGCCGATTGCCGGTATCGGCGAGACGCTCGATGGCCTGGCACGCATGAACCTGCCGCGCTGCGTCGCCTCGTCGAGCCAGCCGGAACGCATCCGCCTGTCGCTCACCATCACCGGCCTGATCGACAGGCTGGAGCCGCATATCTTCAGCGCTTCGATGGTGAAGAACGGCAAACCCGCCCCCGATCTTTTCCTCCATGCAGCGGAACGGATGGGTATGAGCCCGGCAAACTGCATCGTCATCGAGGACAGCCCGGCCGGCATCGAGGCCGCCCAGCGCGCCGGCATGACCGTCTTCGCCTTCACCGGCGGATCGCATGCCATTGTTCCCGGATATCGTGAACGGATCGATGCACTTTCGCCCGATCTCATATTTGACGCCATGCCCGATTTGCTCCACCTTGTCGAAAACCATATGGAGGGTCGCGGAGGAGCGTCTTCCCAGCGGGCGGTCTGATCGCCTTTGAGGAAACATTCGCCGCTGACGGGACAGGGACAGGAAACAGATCCGGATGCGTGACCACCTCGTTGCGGTCGATATCGGCACGACCAGCGCGCGCGCCGGCGTTTTCGACAGCAAGGGCCGTTTGCTCGCCAAGGCCAAACACCCGATCGCCATGTTCCGTCCCAGGGAAAGCCATGCCGAACATTCCTCCGAAGATATCTGGGCCGCCACCTGCCATGCGGTGAAAACCGCAATGGCCGAGGCTGACATACCCGCAGTCTGCATCGCCGCCATCGGCTTTGACGCCACCTGTTCGCTTGTCATGCGCGATGGTGACGGCGCGCCGCTGTCGGTCTCCACCACCGGTGCGGCAGATCGGGACACGATCGTCTGGCACGATCACCGCGCCATCGGCGAGGCCGAAAAGCTCTCCGCATCCGGCCATCATGTGCTGGATTTTTCCGGCGGCTCGCTGTCGCCGGAAATGGAAATGCCGAAGCTGAAATGGCTGAAGGAAAACCGCCCGGAAAGCTGGGCGAAAGCCGGCTTCATCTTTGATCTTGCCGATTTCCTCACCTGGAAGGCCACTGGTTCGGCGGCCCGTTCCCGCTGCACCGTGACCGCCAAATGGAACTATCTGGCGCATGAAAAACCCGGCTGGAAAAGCGACTATCTGAAGCTCGCCGGCCTTTCCGACCTGAGAGAGAAAGCCGGCCTGCCGGAAGGCACCGCCGAAGTCGGCACAAGCCTCGGAAAGCTGTCGAACCAGGCGGCCGCGGAACTCGGCCTTGATACGGATGTCGAAGTTTCGCCGGGCCTTATCGATGCCTATGCCGGTGCCTTTGGCGCACTGGCTGCTGCGGCAAGCGACGAAAAGCTCGAAACCAGCGTCGCGCTGATCGGCGGCACATCCAGCTGCATCGTCGCCTTTTCGCGCCAGCCGAAACCCGGCCGCAGCCTCTGGGGCCCGTATTACGAGGCGGTCCTGCCGCAACACTGGCTGGTCGAAGGCGGTCAGTCGGCAGCAGGTGCGCTGCTCGATCATATCGTTGAAATGCACGCAGCCGGCGGTGAGCCCTCCAGCGACCTGCATGGCCGCATCATCGCCCGCATCGCAGAAATGCGGGCCGAAGCAGATGGCGATATCGCCCCCAACCTGCATATCCTGCCGGATTTTCACGGCAACCGTTCGCCACTGGCCGATCCGCATGTGCGCGGCGTTATCACCGGCCTGACGCTCGACACGTCTTTCGACGGTCTCTGCCGCCGCTATTGGCGCACCTGCGTGGCGATCGCACTCGGCATCCGCCATATCCTCGATGCCATGGCAAGTTTCGGCTATCGGTTCGAGACCCTGCATGTCACCGGCGGCCATGTGAACAACCCGCTTCTGGTCGAACTTTATGCCGATGTCACCGGCTGCCGGGTCGTGGTGCCTCAGACCAGTGACGCAGTCCTGCTCGGCACCGCCATGACCGCTTCCGTCGCCGGCGGGCTGCATCCGTCGCTGTTTGCCGCCGGCAAGGCGATGCAGGCCGGCGGCCGCGAATATTTGCCCGATCCAGCCCGTAAGACGATCTATGACCGGGATTACCGCCGTTTCCTCACCATGGTCCGCCATCGCGAGGAATTGCGGGAAATGGCGTGAAGCAGCTGGCATGCGCTGACGACCATATCGCCAGCGTCTTTCATGATCATGTGCGGGACTGATCCTGCGATACCTCGCCCTCGCCCGGAAGCGGATCGAAGAACAGGTAGATCGCGCTGATCCGTCCGTCGCGGGCGATGATGAAGTCCGTTCCGGCATAGGACGGCGGCTGGCCGGGCGCACCGGAAACCCACCGCACCCGGCCTGCGGTCTCCTGCAGCACTTCAGCCGGGCCGAGTTCGCGATAGCGGAAATCCGGATGCGAGGCGCGGATCACGCCTGCGATCCGGGCGATCTCTTCCGGTCCGCGATAGATGCCGTGCGGCTCATGAAATTCGGCGTCCGGCGTGAAGATTTCGACGGCAACCGCCAGCCGGCGCGCATCGTCTGCCTCGCCGAAGACCTCCTGCAGGTTCCGTCTCAGCAATGTCGCAATATCGTTGGTCATCATCAGTCTCCTTGGGGAAAGCCACGCGTCCACCTGGGAGGATCGGGGACGCGCGGACGAGCTTCAACCTTCAGATCACAGGTGGATCAGATCTGCACCTGGCCGCCGTCGACGAACAGTTCGACGCCGTTGACGAAGCTGGCATCGTCGGAGGCAAGGAACAAGACCGCCTTGGCAATCTCTTCCGGCTGGCCGACGCGGCCGGCGGGGATGAGGCCGGCAAGATAATCCTTCGTGCCCTGTGCCTGGTCGCCACCGCCGAAAAGCTCGTTGAGGCCGGCCGTGTCCGTCACGCCGGGGCTGATGGCGTTGACGCGGATATGCCGGTCCTTCAGGTCGAGGATCCAGTTGCGGGCAAAGCTGCGGATCGCCGCCTTGGTGGCCGAATAGACGCTGAACGCCGGCGTGCCGGAAATGCTGGTGGTCGACGATGTCAGCACGATCGACCCGCCATCGCGCATCAGCGGCAGTGCCTTCTGCACCGTGAACAGCACGCCCTTCACATTGCTGTCGAAGGTCGACTGGTAATGGTCCTCGGTGATCGAGCCGAGTGCCGCAAATTCACCGCCGCCGGCATTGGCGAAAACCACATCGATATGCCCGTGTTTCTGCTGTACGGCATCATACAGGCGGTCGATATCGGCAAGCTTGCCCATGTCGCCCTGCACGCCAGTCACTTGCCCGCCGATCGTCTTTACCGCCGCGTCGAGCGCTGCCTGACGACGGCCGGTGACGAACACCGACGCGCCTTCCTCGGCAAAGGCCTTTGCGGTGGCAAGCCCGATACCGCTGGTGCCGCCGGTGACGATGACGACCTTGTTTTCGAATTTCCGAGCCATTGTCTTTCTCCTTTGATCTTGCGGTTCGTTTGCCGCTGGATAAAAGATGCATCCGGAACGATGATTTCGAAAGTCGGCAATATCGGCACTCATCGTTCCATATGGAGAACGATCATGCGCACGGATCTCAATGACCTCGCCTATTTCGCCGAAGTCGTCGCCCATGGCGGTTTCGCCGCGGCAGGCCGTGCTCTGCATGAGCCAAAATCCAAGCTGAGCCGTCGGGTAGCGGAACTGGAAGCGCGGCTCGGCATGCGGCTGATCGAACGATCGAGCCGCCGTTTCCGCGTCACCGATGTCGGGCAGATTTTCTACCAGCGCTGCAGGGCGATGATGAACGAGGCTGAGCAGGCCGAGGCCATTGTTGCAGAGGCGCGGTCGGAGCCGCATGGCCTTGTCCGCCTCAGTTGCCCCACAGGCCTGGTCGAGCCGATCACGGCTCTCGTCAACAGCTTCCTCGATCGTTATCCGAAAGTGCAGTTGCAGCTTGTCGCGCTTGACCGGGCGGTGGACCTGATCGAGGAACGCATCGATATCGCGTTGCGCGTGCGCACCGTGATCGACAGCGACGCATCACTCACCATGCGCTCGCTCGGCCATTCGATCCGAATCCTCGTCGCAAGCCCGCAAATGGCAAGCCGCATCGGCGACATCGAACAGCTGGCATCACTGCCGATTCTGGCAACCAGCGACTATGCCAGCGAACTGGAATGGCATCTGGAAACGGACGATGGCCGCAAGCACGCCTTCCGTCACGCGCCACGCATGGGTTGTGCGGATTTTTCGGCCGTCCGGGCGGCAGCGATTGCCGGGCTCGGCGTCGCCTTGCTGCCGGATCATACGTGCAGGAAGGCGCTGGAAGATGGAACACTCGTTCGCGTCCTGCCCGCCTGGCGTGGAGTTGCCGGCATCGTGCATCTCGTCTTCACCACACGCAAAGGCCTGCCGCCGGCCGTCAGAAAATTCATCGACCATCTGGCAGCTCATTTCCCGAAGGATGCGCTGGATGACGCAAGGGGAGTTATTCGGCACCGGCCTTGAGAGAGCCAACAAGCCGGAACTGCACCCCCTCCGGATGATAGGTCGTTTCGGCCTTGCCATGAAAATAGGACGCGACAATCTGGTTGTTGAGGCGCGAGCCGAAACCCAGCCGTGACGGCGTCGACACAAGCGGACCATCGATTTCGCGCCAGGAGAAGCTGAAGCTCTCGCCGTCCTGAACGCTCCAGTCTATCTGCACACGCCCTGTCTCGACCGAAAGAGCGCCGTATTTCAGGGCGTTGGTGGCCAGCTCGTAGATCGCAAGCGACATGCCGATCGCCTGTTCGGAGGTGAGCAGCGCAGCCGGTCCGGAAATCACCGCATGGTCCTTCTTCTCGACATGCGGAGCGAGTGCCGCCTCCACCACATCGCGCAACTCTGCGCCCTCGTCGGAGGCTGAGATAAGGCTCTGCGCCTGTGCCAGGGCCGAGATACGCCGGCTGATCGTCTCCCGCGCCTCGACAAGGCTGGTGGCGTGCCGCATCGATGCGCTGACCACGGCGTTCGTGACCGCCATCGTGTTTTTCACCCGATGCACGAGCTCACGGCGCAGAACCTCCTGCGTCCGCTTGGCACGCACGGTTTCCGTCGTCTCGACGACCGTATCCACCATGCCGGCTATGTCGCCCTCGTCGTTGCGAAGCGGGCTGTAGCAGAAGGTAAAATGCGCGAGCTCGTCATAGCCGTGGCGATTGATCAGCAGCTCGTAATTTTCGATATAGGTGGATTCGCCCTGATAGGCTTTCTCGGCGATCGGCCGGATCGCGTTCCAGGATTCCGCCCATATATCGGCAAACGAGCGACCGATAGCCGAAGGCTTGTTGCCCAATATCGGCAGGAAAGCGTCGTTATGGATGGTGACGAAGTCCGCTCCCCAGATCACCGCCTGCGGGAACTTCGAATTGAGTGTCGTTTCGACGATTGTCTTCAGCGAGATCGGCCAATCTTCGATCGGCCCGAGCGAGGTCTTCGACCAGTCGAAATCCGCAACGACGCGGCCCATGCGGCTATTGTCCCAAGCCCGTTTTTTCACATTCACCGAAAAACTCTGCCTCCATCCAGGACAACGAGCCACACCCCGGATACCAGGCCCGGTTTTGGACCCGCCGATCGCCGATATATGGCGCGTCGAACCGCAAAAACCAGCCCATTTTAAGGCCCTGCCTGTTCTGGGACAAGGCAAACGGTAACCGCCTCCATAAGGTCAAGGGTGCGGCAAGCCGGGTCGACACCAGCCCGGAGGACCTCCCCTTTCCATCAGCTTGTCCCGAACGCTTGTCCCGAACGCTTGTTCCGGCACCGGCGCCACCCTACATTCCCCCAGCCATTCGCCGGAGACCTGTCATGATCCTCGACGCCACCCGCCTCGCCCTTGCCAACCTGTTTGCCCCGGAAACGCGGGCAGCCTTCTGGAAGACGCTTGGGCTGACATTGCTCATCCTTGCCGGACTGTGGGTCGCGCTACGCGAGACATTCGCCTATTACATCTGGCCCTGGTTTGCGGATTTTTTCCCCGCCATGCCGGAATGGACGGGATGGCTGACACTGATCGGCGCGATCGCCGCAAGCATCGGCCTCGCGCTCGCCCTTGCGCTGCTGATCGCCCCGATCACTGCCCTGATCGCCGGCCTGTTCCTCGACGATGTCGCCAAGGTGGTTGAGACACGCGACTACCCCAACGACCCGCCAGGACAGGAATTGCCGCTCGGTCAGGCGATGATCGGCTCGATAAAATTCCTCGGCGTCGTCATCGTCGGCAATATCATCGCTCTCATCCTGCTGCTTATCCCCGGCATCAATCTGATCGCCTTTTTCCTGGTGAACGGCTATCTGCTCGGCCGTGAATTTTTCGAATTCGCCGCCATGCGTTTCCGCTCGCCGGAAGAAGCCCGCGCTCTGCGCTCGAAATATTCCTCTACCGTGTTCATGGCCGGCATCGTCATCGCCTGTTTCCTGGCGATCCCGATCCTCAACCTGCTGACCCCGCTGTTTGCAGCTGGCCTGATGGTACATCTGCACAAGGCGGTGTCGAAGCGTGATCCCGGCTTCAAACCCTATCCTTCGGCAGCGCCGATCACCTGAGGCGGCAGTTCGACGAGCGGCGCCGGAATATCGAAGGTCTTTTCCGGCGAGCGACAGAGATCGGCGATCACGCAGGTCTCGCATTCCGGCTTGCGCGCCTTGCAGGTGTAACGCCCATGCAGGATCAGCCAGTGATGCGCGTGGTAGAGATATTCCTCGGGAATGACCCTCAGGAACTGCTCTTCCACCTCGTCAGGCGTCTTGCCCGGCGCCATCAGGCACCGGTTGCCGATACGAAATACATGGGTGTCGACGGCAAGCGTCGGGATGCCGAAGGCCATCGACATTACCACATTGGCCGTTTTTCGCCCGACACCCGGAAGCCGCACCAGCTCCTCGCGCGTCTTCGGCACTTGCGACCCGAACTCGTCGATCAGCATGCGACAGAGCGCGATGACATTCTTCGCCTTGTTGCGGTAAAGCCCGATCGTCTTGATATGGGCGATCACCCCGTCCTCGCCCAGCGCCAGCATCTTTTCCGGCGTATCGGCGATTTTGAACAGCGCTCGCGTCGCCTTGTTGACGCCGACATCGGTTGCCTGAGCCGACAGCGCGACCGCCACCACCAGCGTGAACGGGTTCACATGCTCGAGTTCACCTTTCGGCTCCGGCCTCTGGATCGAGAAGCGGCGAAAGATCTCCACCATCTCTTCACGCGAATAGGCGGGCTTGAACCGCTTCGGTCTCTTCGCGGCTGCAGTTTTGGGTGCGGCGCGATTTGACTTCTGCAAGGTTGAAGTGCTGGATTTGAGTTTCGGAATGGCCATGAGATTGTATAGTCACGCACCATGATGGAAAGCAACGCACAGATGACGGACGACCCGCCGGTCTTTGCCGCCGAGCTCACGCCTTACCGGTCGCTCGGGCGGACCGGGTTCCGGCTGGTGCTTGCTTGTTCTGGAGCGGTCTGCATTCTCTATGGGGTTTTCTTCATGGCGACCGGCGCATGGCCGATCGGCCTGTTCCTCGGACTTGATTTCCTCGGCCTCTATATTGCGCTGAAACTGAGCTATCGCTCGGGTCGTCAGCGCGAGGAAGTCACCGTCTCCCGCCGCAATGTTTCGATCCGCAAATTCTCGCCCAGGGGAAAAATGGTCGAGCACCGTTTTAATCCCTTCTGGGCGCGTTTCAGTGTCGCTCGGCATGCCGAACTCGGCATCACCGCCATGCATCTCATCGGCGAAGGCCACCGCACCGATGTCGGATCGTTCCTCAACCCCGACGACCGCGAAAGTTTCGCAAGGGCTTTTCGGGGCGCGCTTGCCGCAGTGACCCGCAGATTGTGACGATGTGCCGAAGCGGCAAGAAACGGGTGGTATCCTTGCAAGGAAGAGGACAGATATGAGCGAAAGGAGAAACACCATGAATGCTCTCGCTCAATTCGCAACGCCGGCAAAAGACGTGACGCCGGAAGGCTCCGATTACGAGATCGTGCGCCGGGTGATCGAGATGATCACGCTCGATTATCGCGAGCAGCCGTCATTGGAGCTGATTGCTGCAGAAATCGGCCAGTCGCCGACGCAGCTGCAGAAGCTTTTCACCCGCTGGGCAGGCCTGTCGCCGAAAGCATTCCTGCAGGCCGTCACCATCGACCACGCCAAGCGCCTGCTCGGCCAGGAAGGCCTGCCGCTCCTTGAAGCCTCCTATGAGGTCGGACTTTCCGGCCCCGGTCGGCTGCACGATCTCTTCGTCACCCACGAGGCGATGTCGCCCGGCGAATGGAAGGCCAAGGGCGGCGGGCTGACGATCCGCTACGGTTTCCACCGCTCTCCTTTCGGCATCGCGCTGGTGATGGCAACCGACCGAGGGCTGGCCGGCCTCGCCTTTGCCGATGAGGGCGGCGAGCAGGAGGCGCTCGATGACATGACCCGCCGCTGGCCGAATGCAACCTATCTGGAAGATGTGCAGGCAACCCTGCCTTATGTCGGCCGCGTCTTCGACCGCTCGCAATGGCTCTGCGACCGGCCGCTCCGCGTCGTGCTGATCGGCACGGATTTCCAGATGCGCGTCTGGCAGAGCCTTTTGAAGATCCCCTACGGCAAGGCCGTCACCTATTCCGACGTCGCCAACGATATCGGCCAGCCGACCGCAAACCGGGCGGTGGGTGCCGCCGTCGGTGCCAACCCGATCTCCTTCGTCGTCCCCTGCCACCGCGCGGTTGCCAGAAACGGCGCGCTGACAGGCTACCACTGGGGCCTCACCCGCAAGCGCGCCATGCTCGGCTGGGAAACCGGAGGCTAACGGGACGGCACCTTGAGCCGGGGTCGGACATCATCCCGTTCAGGTGCGTGTCAGAATGCAAGTCCATCTGTCTGCCGCGACGGGCCAAGGCCTGTCCTGTGCGATCAGGTGGATAGGCAAGATGGCAAATACCCGCAGGAAAAGGCTGTTTCGCAATGGAGCAGCCGCAATTGGCCTCGCAGCACTCGGGCTCGGTGGTTATCTCGGTTTTCTACAGCTGTCGGGTAATTTCCACACCGTCATCGCCGGCGAACTTTACCGTTCGGCCCAGCCAAGCCCGCAGCAGATCGCCGACTATGCCAAGCAATATGGCATCCGCACCATCGTCAACCTTCGCGGCGCGGCCGAAGAATCGCGGTGGTATGACGACGAAGTCGCGACCGCCAATAGGCTCGGCATCAAGCATATCGATTTCGCCATGCTCGCCTCCCGCCAGTTGACCGCCGCCCAGGCGGACGAACTTGTGGCGATGCTCAAGGATGCACCCAAACCCATCCTTATCCATTGCCGCAGCGGCGCTGACCGCACCGGCCTCGTCTCCGTCATCTACAGCCAGCAGATCGCCGGCGTTCCGACGCATAAGGCCGAACAGCAATTATCCATCTATTTCGGCCATGTCGGCCTGCCGGTGGTCTCGGCGGCCTATGCGATGGACCAGACATGGGAAATGCTGGAACGCCATTATGGCCTGTCGCGCAAGCGGCTCGCCACTGCGAGTGTATCCGCGCCGCTATCCTGACATTGAGCAGCAAGGGGCCTTCACTGGCCCCCGATCCCGTTCTCATCCCAACTGCACGATATGTCCGGCCGAAACCTCGCGGTATTCGCGGACCGGCGGTATGTAATCGACACCACGGACCGGGCTCTTGATCTCGTCGGTCGCCATATTGCGCTTGATCGACCGGCGTGACGGATCAGGCACCGGCACCGCCGACATCAGCTTTTTCGTGTAGGGATGCTGCGGGTTTTCGAAAACCGCAGCCCTCGGGCCGATCTCGACGATCTCTCCGAGATACATCACCGCCACCCGGTGGCTGACGCGCTCCACCACCGCCATGTCGTGGGAAATGAACAGGTAGGCAAGATTGAGGCTTTGCTGCAGATCCAGAAGCAGGTTGCAGACCTGCGCCTTGATCGACACGTCGAGCGCCGAAACGGCCTCATCCGCGACGATCACCTTCGGGTCGAGCATTAGCGCACGGGCAATCGCGATGCGCTGCCTCTGGCCGCCGGAAAACTCGTGCGGAAAACGCTTCATCATGTCCGCCGACAGGCCGACCTTTTCAAGGAAGGAAGCCGCCTTGTCACGGGCCTGCCCCTTGGTCCCGAGCCCGTGTTCGACGAACGGTTCCATGACGGCCGAACCGATGCTCATCCGCGGATTGAGCGAGGCGAACGGGTCCTGAAAAATCATCTGCACCGACCGCCGCATCCGTCTCAGCGACGACTGGTCGAGCTTCATCACCTCGTAGCCATCAAGCACGACATTGCCGCTGGTCGGAGTGATCAGCCGTGTTACCGACCGCCCGGTCGTCGACTTGCCGCAGCCGCTTTCGCCGACAAGCGACAGCGTCTCGCCTTCGTGGAGATCGAACGATACCTTCTCCACCGCATGAACGGCGCCGGTCTTGCGGCCGAACAGGCCGGAATGGATGTCGAAACGCGTCGTCAGGTCCTTAACCTCGAGGATCGGCGTTTTGCTCTTCGCCACCGTGTCGATCACATCGGCGAGCGGCTGTTGCTCGCCGGTCTTGATGTCGATCATCGGGAACCGTAGCGGCAGCTTGCGCTCGCCCATCGAACCGAGCCGTGGCACGGCCGATAGAAGCGCCCGTGTATAGGGATGTTTACCGCGGTGGAAAATGTCGTCGGTCTCGCCGGTCTCCACGGCATCGCCGCGGAACATCACGATCGTCCGGTCTGCGACTTCCGCCACCACGCCCATGTCATGGGTGATGAACAGAACCGACATCCCCTCTTCTTCCTGCAATTGCTTGATCAGGTCGAGGATCTGGCCCTGGATCGTCACGTCGAGCGCCGTCGTCGGTTCGTCGGCAATCAGCAGTTTCGGCCGTGACGCCAATGCCATGGCGATCATCACGCGCTGCCGCATGCCGCCGGAAAACTGGTGCGGGTATTCGTCGAATCGACCCTTTGCATTCGGAATGCGCACCTTTTCCAACAGGCGCAGAACTTCGGCCTTGGCCTCCGCTTTGGAAATATCCTTGTGAACAGTCAACGCCTCGGCGATCTGCTTGCCGATCGGGAAGATCGGATTGAGCGAGGTCATCGGCTCCTGGAAGATCATCGAAATATCGTTGCCGCGGACACGGCGCATCTGCTCTTCCGGCAGCGACACCAGTTCCCTGCCCTCGAGGAACACCTGCCCCTCGAGACGGCTCGTCTTCTTCGGCAACAGCCGCATGATCGACAGCGAGGTGACCGACTTGCCCGATCCGCTCTCGCCGACGATCGCCACCGTCTCGCGGGGTGCGACATCAAACGAGATGTTGCGCACCACGGTTTTCCACTCGTCATTCACCCGGAACGCGGTCGACAGGTTCTTGACTGAGAGAACCGGAGTGACCGATCCGCCACCATGTTCCATTGCGTCTCCGGACAGCAGCATCGGCCTCTCCTTAGTTCTCTTCGTCGGGGTTGTTCGGATCAGGCCGCGAGTGCGGTTTCGGCAAGCGTCACCCAGTAGCTGACACCAAAGGGAATAGCCTCGTCGTTGAAGTCATAGGCGGCATTATGCAGGCTCGCCGTGTCTCCGTTGCCGATGAAGATGAAGGCGCCCGGCCGCTTTTCCAGCATGTAGGAAAAGTCTTCCGCACCCATATGCGGGGAAACCGCGCCATTGACCGCTTTCGGCCCCGCCACCTTGCCGGCGATCTCGATCGCGAACTCAGTCTCGGCCTCGTGGTTCATGGTGACCGGATAACCGCGTCGGTAAGTGATATCGACCGTGGCGCCATGCGCAAGTGCCGTCGCTTCGGCGACCGCCTTGAGCCGCGTCTCGGCGAAATCGCGCGTCTCGGGCAAAAGCGTGCGCACCGTGCCCAGAAGCTTGACGCTGTCGGGAATGACGTTGTTGGCTTCGCCCCCATGGATCGCGGCAACCGTGACGACCAGCGATTTCAACGGATCCATCTCGCGCGAGACGATCGATTGCAGCGCGATGACGATATGCGAGGCGGCGAGCACCGGGTCGATCGAGTTCTGCGGCTGGGCGGCATGGCTGCCACGACCGTTGACGGTGATCTCGAACACATCGGCGGCGGCCATGATGCCGCCCTTGCGGATGGCGAAATTGCCGACCGGCAGCCGCGGCTCGTTATGCATGCCGTAGACCTGCCCGATCGAAAACTTGTCCATGAAACCGTCGTTGATCATCGCGAGCGCGCCGGCACCACCCTCTTCCGCCGGCTGGAAGATCACTGCCACCGATCCCTTGAAGTTGCGTGTCTCGGCAAGATATTGCGCGGCGCCGAGCAGCATCGCGGTATGGCCATCATGACCGCAGGAATGTGCCTTGCCCGGTGTCTTCGACGCCCAGGGCTTGCCGGAGGTCTCGAAGATCGGCAGGGCATCCATGTCGGCGCGAAAGCCGATCACCGGCCCGTCACCATTATTGCCCTTGATGATGCCGACGACACCGGTTTGACCGATACCTGTCTCGACAACGTCGCAACCGAAGGATTTGAGCTTCTCGGCAACGAACCGCGACGTCTCGTGGACATCGTAAAGTAGCTCCGGATTCTGATGCAGATGGCGCCGCCATTCGGCGACATCATCCTGCATCTCGGCTACTCGGTTGATCACGGGCATTACGGCACCTCTTTGATTTTTCTCGGTTTCCCACTCTGACTGCGGAGGATATTGCGCCGTGATTGCAACCTTTTGCAAGCTTCAATTTTGGCTCTTGAACGAAAAATAGGCCTATGCTTAGATGGCTCAAAATTTGGTCACACACGCCTGACGTGAAGGGATGGACGTGTCTTAAATCGACTGAACACGAGATCTCGGACCACGAAAAACATGTCCGGCGGAGAGGCAAAAGCGGAAAAACCGCAGCCTCGGGAGACCGCCCGACACAGGTCCGGAACCAATCACAACAACTCGTCAAGAGAACCACAAAGGGGAAAGTCAGCATGCATAAATTGAAACTTCTGTTGGCCGGCACCGCAGCCGCGCTGGCGCTTTCGGGCGCAGCGGCTCACGCGGAGCGCGGCACGGATGGAGACTTGAAGATCCTGTTCTGGCAGGCGGTTTCCACTCTCAACCCCTATCTGTCCGGCGGTACCAAGGAGGTCTTTTCGTCCTCGATCGTCATCGAGCCCCTGGCGCGTACCGATGAGAAGGGCGAACTCGTGCCCTATCTGGCAGCCGAGATCCCGACGCTGGAAAACGGCGGCCTGGCAAAGGATCTTCTCAGCCTGACCTGGAAGCTGAAGCCGGACGTCAAATGGTCGGACGGCTCCCCCTTCACGGCTGACGATGTCATCTTCACCTGGAAATATTGCACGGCACCGGATGGCGGCTGCGCCCAGGCTGCCCAGTATGAAGGTGTCAAGAACGTCGAGGCCGTCGACGCCCATACCGTCAAGATCAGCTTCACCGAACCGAAGCCTTATCCTTACTCAGCCTTCGTCGGTGGCCAGTCGCCGATCATCCAGGCGGCCCAGTTCAAGGATTGCGTCGGCGCCAAGGCCCCCGGCTGCACGGCCGCCAATTTCGGCCCGATCGGCACCGGCCCCTTCGTCGTTTCCGACTTCAAGCCGAATGACGTGATCACCTTCAAGGCCAATCCGAACTATCGCGATCCGGCCAAGCCGGCCTTCGCCTCGATCACGCTCAAGGGCGGCGGCGATGCGGCATCGGCTGCCCGCGCCGTTCTGGAAACCGGCGAATACGATTACGCCTGGAACACCATGGTCGAGCCGGAAGTGCTGCAGACGATGATGGCCGCCGGCAAGGGCAGGCTCGAATCCGCCTTCGGCACCAATGTCGAACGTATCAACCTCAACTGGACCAATCCCGATTCCAAGCTGGGCGACAAACGCTCCACCAAGGAAGCCGGTCCGCATCCGGCATTGAAGGACCCGGCGGTCCGCCGCGCGCTTTCGCTCGCCATCGACCGCGACATCATCGTCGAGGCCGGTTACGGCGCAGCCGGCAAGGCAACCTGCAACATCGTCCCCGCTCCGGAAGCCGTCGCCTCGACGAAGAACGACAGCTGGTGCCTGAAGCAGGATCTCGCCGGCGCAAACAAGCTGCTCGACGATGCAGGCTGGGTAAAGGGCGCCGATGGCATCCGTGCCAAGGACGGCGTCAAGCTTTCCTTCCTCTATTCGACCTCGACCAACTCGGTCCGTCAGGCGACCCAGGAACTGGTCAAGGCCATGTGGGCCGAGATCGGCGTCGGCGCCGAACTGCGCAATGCGTCTGCCTCCGTCTTCTTCGGCGGTGACCCGGCAAGCCCGGACACGTTCCAGAAATTTTATGCCGACGTCGAAATGTACACCAACAACTTCGACGGCACCGACCCGGAAAAATACCTGGCGGAATGGCTGTGCGACAAGATGCCTGGCCCGTCCAACGGCTGGCAGGGCCAGAACATCCCGCGTTACTGCAACCCGGACTATGACAAGCTGGTCGGCACCCTCTCCAAGACCGCCGACCCCGCCAAGCGTGCCGAGCTTGCCAAGCAGCTCAACGACATGCTGACGGAAGAAGGCGCCCATATCCCGCTCGTTCACCGCGGCGACCTCTCCGCCTTTGCCGTGTCGCTGCAGGGTGTCAAGATGAACTCCTGGGACAGCCAGCTCTGGAACGTCGCCGACTGGTATCGCAAGAAGTAATGCCGGTTGCCGGGTCGAGCATTTCGACCCGGCATTCTTCGCCTGGACATCATGATCGGCCCCCGCCTTTGGTTGGGGCCCGTCTGCACCGACGGCATTGAAATGTCTGCGCCACCCGCCACGTTGCAGCTACGCGGCGACGACGCGCAGCCCGGAGAAAGTCCCCTATGTTCACATACACGCTGCGACGATTGTTCTTCGCAATCCCGACGCTGCTGATCATCAGCTTCGTCATCTTCGCGCTGCTCGATCTGGCGCCCAATGATCCGACCGGCGAACTGCCGCTGACGATCCCGCCGGAAGTGAGAGAGCAGATCCGCGCCTCGCTCGGCATGGACCAGCCCTTCTTCTTCCGCTACCTCGCCTGGCTGCACCAGTTTTTCATCAACGAGCCGCTCAACATCATCGAAAGCCTGACTGGCTGGAAGTTCGGCGATGGCGATCGCATGCGCGTTCTCTCCTGGGCAACCCGCAGCCCGGTCGTCGATCTGATCGTCCAGCGCCTGCCGCAGACACTCTGGGTCGTCGGCCTCGCCTATCTCTTCGGCATCCTGATCGCCATCCCGATCGGTGTCATCTCCGCCTACAAGCAATATTCGATCTTCGATCAGGTCGGCACATTCGTATCGATGGTCGGTTATTCGGTTCCGACCTTTTTCACCGGCGTACTGCTGGTCGTCATATTCTCGTCCTATCTGCAGTGGTTCCCCTCGGTTTACGACACCAATCTGCAGGTCACTGACTTCTCCAGCTTTCTTGCCCAGATAAAGCAGATGGTTCTGCCGGTCGCGGTCCTGTCGCTCTACAACGCATCCCAGATCGCCCGTTTCGTGCGAGCCTCGATGCTCGACAACCTGCATCAGGATTATGTCCGCACCGCCCGTGCCAAGGGCGTCAAGGAAAAGGCCGTGCTGCTCGTCCATGTATTGCGAAACAGCCTGATCCCGGTCGTCACCGTCATCGCGCTCGGCGTGCCGACGATCTTTTCCGGCGCCATCATCACCGAACAGATCTTTCGCGTGAACGGATTGGGGCAATTGTTGATCGTTGCCGTCCAGGGCGCCGACATCCCGCTCGTGCAGACGCTCACCTTCATCTTCGCGGTGCTGATCGTCCTCTTCAACCTGATCGCCGACGTACTTTACGGCATTCTTGACCCGAGGATCCGTTATGACTGATGCGACCGTAACCTCCGCACCGGCCGTCGCCTCCACGCCCACCCGGTCGGCTCTCAGTGACATGTGGCGCCAGTTCCGCGTCCACAAGGGTGGCGTCGCCGGCCTTGTCGTGTTCACTTTCATCGTGCTCGCCGTCTATGTCGGCCCCTATATCCACAGGGTTGCGCCGAACGCGATCAACATTCGTGACAAGAACCAGTGGCCGTCGATGGCACATCCCTTCGGCACCGACAATCTCGGCAAGGACATGCTGGCACAGGTTCTCGCCGGCGGCCGCATCTCGCTTGCCGTCGGCATTACCGCCATGCTGCTGGCGCTCTTTCTCGGCACGCTGGTCGGTGTTCTCTCGGGTTATTTCCGCAGGCTCGACGGTCCTTTGATGCGCCTCACCGACCTGTTCCTGGCGCTGCCGCTGCTGCCTCTGCTGCTTGTCATCCTGCTTCTCTTCCGCGATACGCTGCGCTCCGCCTTCGGGCCGGAAACCGGCATCTTCATCCTAATCGTCGTGGTCATCGGCATTACCAGCTGGATGCATACGGCGCGTATCGTCCGCGGCGACGTTCTGGCAGTCAAAAGCCAGGAATTCGTGCTGGCGGCAAAATCGAGTGGCATGCGTGAATACCGCATCGTCATCAAGCATATCCTGCCGAACGTGCTTTCCTCGATCATGGTCTCGGCGACATTGGGCATTGCTTCGGCGATCATCACGGAATCGTCGCTGAGCTTCCTCGGCCTCGGTTTTCCGTCGGATTTCCCGACCTGGGGCCGATTGCTTTTCGACGGCGCGAACTTCCTGCAGCTGACGCCGTCGCGCGTTCTGTGGCCGGGACTTGCGATCTCGCTTACGGTGCTGAGCGTCAATTATATCGGCGACGCCATCCGCGATGCGCTTGATCCCCGCTCCGTCAAGCGCTGACGGATACCGGGCAGACCTTTGCGGAAACGGCGGCCTCGGCCGCCGTTTTCTGTCGAGAAGACGCCTGAAAACAACGGGCAATCCCGACTGGAACTTTTTTCGAAAAAAACTTGGAACCTTCTATCGGGCCACCCGTTATCACAGTGTCCGAAGGCGACCCCCCGTCCCCCGCCCTAAAAGCCTCCGGACACACTCTTCAATCCCCCTCGAAGAGACAAGCCGGCTCGGTTCCACCAGGAACCGAGCCGGATTTGTTTTGGCCGCAGCGCAGATCGCCCCGTATCCGACAACCGCAATCTTATGAGATCGAGAGCAGTTCAGCAGAAATGCGGAACAATTCTGCATTTCGAAGAAAAGCGGATTTGCTCCAGGCGAGGCGAGACTATTCGCCGCCGATGTCCAGCGGAAAACGCACCTGGTAACGGATACCGTCGCCGGAAATCGAATACTGAGCCTTGCCGTTGACCGAGGCGGGCACGACACGTTCCAGAACCGTGCTGCCGAAATGCGCCTTCAACCCGTCTTCCGTCGCATCGGTCTTGGACGCGCCGACCAGCCGTTCGTCCCAGGTCATTTCCAGATAATCGCGTCCTTCGACATGCAGGCGCGTGCAGGTGATCTCCACCGGGCGAGCGCCGCGCAGCAGCGATCCATGGCTGACCGCATTGACGATCAACTCGTGCAGCGCAAGACCGAGATGCAGCGATGCATTCGGCGTCAAGAGCACGTTATCGCCTGACACCTTCACCAGATGCCGGTTGTCGGGAAGGTATTTTTCCGTCTGCTGACGCACCAGATCGTTGAAATAGGCACCGCGCCAGCTGGAATCGGTGATCAGATCCTGGGATTGCGACAAAGAATAGAGCCGCCCCCGGAACTTGTGCAGGAACAGATCGAGCGAACCGGAATAACGCGCGGTCTGCATTGCGATGCTCTGGATGATGGCGAGCAGGTTCTTGGAGCGATGGCTGACTTCCCTCAGCAGCGCACGCAACAACCGTTCGCGATGCCGCTCTTCCGACCGGTCGATGATTGTTGTGACGAGATGCAGTTCGCCGGATGGCAACTCGACCGCCTGGACGCGGAACTCGAAGATCTGATCGGAGCCGACCGTCACTTCGATATGGCCCTTTTTGCCGCTTTCGCTAACGCTCCGCTTCAGGGAATTGAGCTTGTCGGCAACCTCATCGCCGAACAGGCCGGCATCGCTGGGGTTTTCAAGGACGTCCGGCGCCCACACATCCGGCAGGTTGGCGACATAGAGGTAATCGAAATCCCGGCTCTGGATAATGATGCTGGCGCCGAGATCGATGAGTGCAGGCATGAAGAATTCACGCAGCTTGTCATCACTCTGGCCCGCTTGCTGCCATGTCAGCGGATGCGCCAAATTAGCCACTCCATTACCCGCTCATCCCAGGATGAGGATCTCACCCGAAGGCGCCCCGATGGCAGCGCCGGATGCTTGCGTTTCTCTTACAGGACCCACCGGTTGCGTCGCAACCGGGCTGACCCGAATTACGCGGCGAAAAGAAGCCGATCCAACGACTTCCCTCACCCACGGGGGCGCCGTACCGCTGGTACAGCAACCCGCCGTTTCGGATCATCGTTGAAGATAGGCCCGGGACGAATAAAACAAGGGGCGGCGTGACGCACACACTGTCACGCCGTAACCTTTTTCGAATATTCTGTTCCTGCCGCATCACGGCGAGATGGCGGCTGCTGACGCAACCACCGGCTCACGCGGCAACCTTTACGGCTTCGTTGAAGAACAGCGCCTGGCTGATCAGCGCCTTGACCATATCCGGGTTGAACGGCTTGGTGACGAGGAAGGCAGGTTCAGGACGTTCGCCCGTCAACAGCCGCTCCGGGAAGGCGGTGATGAAGATCACCGGCACGGTCGAGGTTTTGAGGATCTCGTTGACCGCATCGATGCCCGAGCTGCCGTCGGCAAGCTGGATGTCTGCGAGAACCATCTTCGGCTGCGACGACTGGAACAGCGATACCGCTTCCTTGTGGGTGCGGGCGATGCCCGTAACCCGGTGGCCGAGATCCTGAACCATCTGCTCGATATCGAGCGCGATCAGCGGCTCGTCCTCGATGATCATGATATCGGTCGCGACCTGCCGTGAAATTTCACGCGATGCTTCGTCAAGCAGCTTGTTGACGTCGGCAACGGAGATATCGAGCACCTCGGCTGCTTCTTCCGGCGTAAAGCCTTCGACAGAAATCAGCAGAAATGCATGACGTGCCTGAGACGGGATCGACGACAGGTTCAGCGAGGCTCTCTGCTCCCAAGCGAAGGGGGATTCGATCGGGCGGATCTCTATCGCGGTGGAACCAAAGATTGCGACGAAGAGTTTATAAAGCGAAACGCGATCCTTCGAACTTTCCGGAAAAATGGAAACATCGGCAATCAGCGCTTCAAGAACGGCCGCCACATAAGCGTCTCCTGACGTCTGCGATCCGGTGACCGCACGGGCATACCGACGCAGATACGGAAGGTGAGACGCGACGCGCGTGGTAAGTGACATACAAATTCTCCCCTGGGCCCGAATGGGCAATTGACGCTGGATTAACGTGGACGTGCAAAATAAGTTCCGCAAGACGGAACTTTTTTTAATCTCAAGCATTTTCCAACCGACAAATTGCAAGCAGGCGCCCGCGTGATGAGTGATGAGACCAGAAAAAAGCAGGATATGACCACACTTCAAACCCAACAGACCAAACCTGGCTCTATGGCTCCAAACGCTTCCATCTCGCGGAAGCTGAAGGAATTTTACGACGCCGTTCAGGAAGAAGGCATTCCCGACCGTTTCCTTGATCTGTTGGAACGTCTGGAAGAAGCCGAAAACGCCCAGAAGGCGCGGACCAAGGCGGTGGATGCAAAATGAGCACCCAGACCGAGTCCGATGACCGCGTCTTCAAGCGCGACCTGCTCGCGTCGTTGCCCAATCTGCGCGCTTTTGCCGTATCCCTGACCGGCCGCCACGACAAGGCGGACGATCTTGTTCAGGATACGATCATGAAGGCCTGGGCCAACCAGAAGAGCTTCACTGCCGGAACCAACATGCGTGCCTGGCTGTTCACCATCCTGCGAAACGAATTCTACAGCCAGATGCGCAAGCGCGGCCGCGAAGTGCAGGATAGCGACGGCCTGTTTTCCGAACGTTTTTCCGTGCATCCGGAACAATATGGTCGTCTCGACCTGCAGGACTTTCGCGAAGCGCTCGACAAGCTTCCGGAAGACCAGCGCGAAGCCATCGTTCTGGTCGGCGCCGCCGGCTTTGCCTATGAGGAAGCCGCCGAAATCTGCGGCTGCGCCGTCGGCACGATCAAAAGCCGCGTCTCGCGCGCCCGTACCCGCCTGCAAGAATTGCTGGGCGTCTCGGGAGAAAGCGATTACGGCCCTGACGCCGGCGATGCCGCAATCACCGCCCGCGCTTTCGGCAGCTGATGACATTCGACAAGGCCGCCTCTCGCAGGAGGGGCGGCCTTTTTCATTTGCTGTATCATCATCACCGACCAAAGCAACCGAACAAAAAAGCCGCCCGGAGCAATCCGGACGGCTTCATCTTTTCTGTATTTGCAACAGCTATTCGGGTCGCGGCCCGGGTCCCTTGCCACCCTTCATCGCCAGAAAACCGAGCCCTCCGGCCGCTGCAAGCAGCATCAAAGGCTTGGATTTGATCAGCAACGGCAAGGCGGAGACGGCGGCCGTCATCGCGAGCGCCCGTTGGCTGTTGGCCGCGGCCTCCCGCTTCTTGCGCCTCTCCTCGGCTGCGTTGATGATCATCACACAGGCAATGATAACCAGTGCCATGACGATCATGCCGCCGGCAATCACCAGCATCGCGACCGGCAGGCCCCATCTCTCGCCGAGAGTGATCGCCAGTGCCGCCACCAGCAGCCCGTAGGCAGTCCACAAAAAAGCAGCCGCGATCCCGTAGAGGATCGCGTTGCGTTTGATCTTACGTCTCAGCGCCGCCACATCCGTCGCGATGAAGGATGCAAGCAGCGGTCCCAGTGCGCTGAACATCGATGATCAGCGGCGCGACAGGAGTGCGAGAACAAAACCGACGCCGGCGGCAATAGCGACCGACTGGATCGGATTGGCGCGGATCTGCCGCTCCAGATCCTGTTCCAGGCTCAATGCCTGGTCCTTGGCAGCTTCAACCATCTGGTAGGATGCGTCGGCTGCGTCATTGGCGGCACGACGTGCCTTGCCCTTCACTTCCGAGGCCTTTTCATTGCCGACTGCAGCGACAGTCTTGGCCAGCGAGGCGATATCCTCGCGCAGCTGCTGCAACTGCACTTCGATATCCTTGGTCGAGGCCGAGGAAGCACTTCCGGTGCGCGAAAATTCGGTCGTGCTGGAGGTCGAGGCGGGCATGGCAGTCTCCTTTTTGGTGGACTTTGGTTTGCGTGTCGCGGCTGATCGGCTGGTTGCCGGTCCGGTGCTTGCTGCTGCGGTCGAAGCTTTGGGTTTGCGCATGATCAGATCACATGAAAGACATAGAGGAGAATAATCGCCGGGATAGGAATTCCCAGAGCCCACAACAAATGCCTCTCATGTCTGATCTCCCTTGGCGATGCCCAGCCGGCATCATTACTAAAAAGCCGTCAAATCGGTTCCGCTCGGTGAACGCGGCAAGAGAGTGAATGTTCCAGAGCGGAACGTTATTTCATCCGCGGATCGAGAAGGTCGCGCAATCCGTCTCCGAGCATGTTCAAGCCCAGCACGGCAAACCCGATCGCCAGCCCGGGCATGACCGCAAGCCACGGCGCCTGGGCAAAAAAAGTCTGGCTGTCGGCCAGCATACGCCCCCAGGTCGCCGCCGGCGGCGGCATGCCGAGCCCGAGAAACGACAGCCCCGCCTCGGTTAGGATCGCAAGCCCGAGCTGGGTCGTCACCTGAACGATGATCTGGTTGGAAATATTCGGTACTATGTGAACCAGCGTGATCCTGGTCTTTGACCGGCCGATACCGATCGCCGCCGTTACATAGTCGCGCGTCCAGACCTGCCGGGCGGCTGCCAGCGTCAGCCGGGCGAAAACCGGCACCATGAACACGGCAATCGCGATAATCGCGGTAAACCGCCCCGAGCCGATGAAAGCCCCGAGCATCATCGCCGACAGGATCGGCGGCACGGCAAAGATGATGTCGCAACCACGCATGACGATGAGCTCCAGCCAGCCGCGCCGCATCGCGACGATGACGCCGACGGCCGAGCCGAGCGATGCGCCGAGCGCCACCGCGAGAAACGCGGTCGACAGCGAATTCCACGCCCCGACCATCAGCATCGAGGCGACGTCGCGGCCGAACTGGTCGGTACCGAGGACACCACCTGGCCCGAGCGGCGGCTTCAGTCGCTGCAGGATATTCATCTTCGATGGCAGCGACGGCGTCCAGATGAGCGAAACCAGCGCCACGGCAACCAGCATGAGCGTGATGACGAGGCCGATGGTGAAGACGGGCCGGCGAAAAATTCCTGCCATCACGTCCTCCTCAGCCGTGGATCGATTGCCAGATAGGCAAGATCCACCAGGAAGTTCATGATGATCACAAGGCCTGAAAAAAACAGCACCACGTCCTGCATGACGATCACGTCGCGTTGCGCCAGTGCCTGATAGGCAAGCCGGCCAAGCCCCGGCAGGTTGAAGACGTTTTCCACCAGTACCGCACCGGCAATCAGGAAGGTGAATTGCAGCCCGATCATCGTGACGACCGGGATCAGCGCATTGGGCAACGCATGGCGCCATACGGCCGCCCGCTCGCCAAGTCCCTTGGCCCGTGCGGTGCGAACGAAATCCTCGTTCATCACCTCGATGACAGAGGTCCGCGCCACCCGCGTCAAGACACCCGCCTGCGGCAGGCCAAGCGCGATGGCCGGCATGGCAAGCGCCTTGAGCCCGGCCCAGAACCCAGCCTCCCAGCCCGGAAACCCGCCCGCCGGCATCCAGCCGAGATGGGTGGAGAAGGCGATGATCAAAAGCAGCCCGACCCAGAAGGCCGGTACCGCGATCGACACATAGGAAAACGCGCCGGCAATATGGTCGACAAGGCCATTGTGATGGCGTGCGGCAGCCACCCCGAGCGGTACGGCGATTGCAATCGACAGGGCAACCGCCATCAGCGCCAGCGGCAGCGTCACCGCAAGCCGTTCCGCAATCAGCCCCGCCACCGGTACTCCATAGGTATAGGACTGGCCGAGATCGCCATGAACCATGCCCGCAAGCCAGCCGAGATAACGCAGCGCCAGCGGCTGATCGAGCCCCATCTGGCTTCTCAGCGCCGCGAGCGTCTCCGGCGTCGCCGACGTCCCCAGCATCACCGCCGCCGGATCGCCCGGCAACAGATCCATGACCGCAAAGATCAGCAGCGACACGACGAGAAGCGTGACGATGAGGCTTGCGATGCGGCGGGTGAGGATGGCGATCATCGGCTGTGGGCTCCGGCGCATTCCCTCTGCGATCTAGCCGAATTACGAACGGAGAAAGGCCCCTCCCAACCCTTCCCACAAGGAGTAGGGCATAACTCAGCCGTACCGCCTGCGCTCAATCGGAGCAGGCAGATACGGCGGCTCCTCTCCCTCTTTGTGGGGGAAATGGCCGGCAGGCCTGAGGGGGACTTTCTCCACACGACTGCAATGAGATTCCCGGAAAAGCGGGACCTCGGAATGCAGGCCGGCGAAAGATAATCGACAGTCACCCTTTACTCTTCCCAATGCACCTCGGTCAGCACGTTGGACGGGATAGGCTCGTTTTCCCAAAGCCCCTTGAGCTTCTTGTCCCAGATCCCGAGCTTCGGCATCACGAACAGGAAGAGCGCCGGCACGTCATCGGCCAGAATGGTCTGCGCCTCGCCATAAAGCCTGTCCTGCTCGGCCGGATCGGTGCTTGCCTCGACCCGGGAAAGCACGTCATTGAATTGCGGGTTCTTGTAGTTGAAGTAATACGGGTCGCGGGCATAGATATCGATATCCATTGCCTCCGCATGGGCAACGATGGTCATGTCGTAATTGGCGGCCTTCAACACGTCCGAAACCCATTTGGCCGGAAACTCGGTCGTTTCGATCGTCATCGTCACGCCGATATCGGCAAACATCGCCTGCAGGATCTGCGACACCCGCTGCGCATAGGTCATCTGCGGCGCCTTGATGGTGAAGGAGAAGCCGTTCGGATAACCCGCTTCGGCCAGCAGCGCCTTCGCCTTTTCGACATCGTAAGGGTAGACGCCGGTGAGATCCTTGTAGCCGCGGTCATTCGGCGTGTAATGGCTGCCGATCGGCGTGCCGAGACCCGACCACGCACCATCGACGACCATTGCGCGATCAACCGCCATCATCAGCGCCTGCCGTACACGCTTGTCAGAGAACGGCTTGCGGGTGTTGTTCATGCCCGCGACGACCTTCAATTCGGTATTGCCGATCACGGTCGCCAGCTTGTCATTGCTTTCGAAGGAAGAAACCAGTTCCGGCGCGCCGAATTCCGGAAAGGCGTCGACATCGCCCGCCGTCAGAGCAGCCGCCTGCGCCTGCGGGTCGTTGATGAAGCGGAAGCTCGCCGTCTGCAGCGCCACCGAAACGCTCTTGTTCCAGTAGTCGGGGTTCTTCGCCAGATCCACCTTGGCGCCCTTGGCCCAGTTGACGAACTTGAACGGTCCCGTTCCGACTGGTGTCGTCTTGTTGTCGGCAGCGGACGTCGGCTCGACCATTACCGAAGACGGCCAGCCAAGCCAGTAGAGCAGGCTGCCGGTCGGCTGCTTCAGTTTCAGTATCAGTGTCGAGGCATCCGGCGTTTCCACCGCATCGATCGAAGAATAATAACGCTTCTGCGGATTGACGCTGTCTGCGCCGCGCGCACGGTCGATCGCAAACTTCGCCACCGCGCTGTCGAAGGCGACGCCGTTATGGAATGTCACGCCATGGCGCAGCTTGAACGTATAGGTCTTGCCATCCGGAGATATCAGCCAGCTTTCGGCCAGTTGCGGCGCGACCTTGCCGTCGCGGTCGACGGTGGTCAGGCCTTCGAACACGTTCTGCCACGTCACCTGGCCGATCGCGACGGGTGCGGCAACCGTCGGGTCGAGCCCGGTCGGCTCGATACCCATGCCCAGTGTCACCGAAGTTTTCGGTGCCGCTTCCGCATGGGGCGCGATAAACCCGGCGCCGGTTGCAAGTGCCAGTGCCAGTACCGTGCGGCGCATGATGGCCGCCCCGGCAGTTTTCGAAACTAGAGAATTCGGCATCATTGTCGTGCTCCCCTCCGATAGGCGGCTGCGGTCCAGCCTGTNCCGTGCGGCGCATGATGGCCGCCCCGGCAGTTTTCGAAACTAGAGAATTCGGCATCATTGTCGTGCTCCCCTCCGATAGGCGGCTGCGGTCCAGCCTATTGTCGGGCTCATCTAAGGTATGTTGGCTGTGGCACACAATGCCCATTTGGACCAACCCCGGCCTGTCTCAGGGCCATGCATTGGCCCCGGATATCAGCCGCGGCGAAAACCTTCACTGGCAACGAGCAGCTGCCGCGTATAATCGGCGGCGAAATCATGGCTCTGCAACGCCTCCGCTTTCACCGTCTCGACCACCTTGCCGCTCTTCATCACCGCCAGCCGTTCACACATGTGGTGGATGACGCCGAGATCGTGGCTCACCATCACGAAAGTCAGGTTACGGTCGCGGCGGGCCTGTTCGAGCAGGTTGAGAATTTCCGCCTGGATCGACGCGTCGAGCGCAGACGTCGGTTCGTCGAGCAGCAGCACCTTCGGTTCGAGGATCAGCGCCCGCGCGATCGCCACGCGCTGCCGCTGGCCGCCGGACAACTGGTGCGAATAGCGGAAGCGAAAACCGGACCCCAGGCCCACCTCGTCCAATGCCCGCATGATCCTCTGGTCGACATTGTCGAACCCGTGGATCGCCAGCGGCTCCAGAAGCAGCCGGTCCACCGTCTGGCGCGGATGCAGCGATCCGTAAGGATCCTGGAACACCATCTGCACGGTGCGATAAAATTCCTTCGATCGGCTTCTGCCCGAATACGACTGACCATTGATCGACAGTGTCCCGCTGCTGAAGGCATTGAGCCCCGCCACGGCACGCAAAAGCGTCGACTTGCCAGAACCGCTCTCGCCGACGATGCCGAAACTCTCACCGGCTGCGACATCCACCGACACATGGTCGAGCGCCACGAACTCGTCGAACGTGACGACCATGTCGCGCACGGACAATACCGCCGTCATAGCGCCCACTCCTTCTTGCGGTCGAGGACCGGCAACGGATGCCGGTCTGAGCCGATTGTCGGCAGGCAGTTCAACAGCCCTTGCGTATAGGGATGTTTGGCCTTGGAAAGATCGGCCGATGGCAGCTCCTCCACCACCCGCCCCGCATACATGACCAGAACCCGGTCGCAGAAGGACGAGACGAGGCGCAGGTCATGCGACACGAAGATCAGCCCCATGCCGCGTTCGGCCACCAGCTTGTCGAGAATGCCGAGCACTTCGAGCTGCACCGTCACGTCGAGCGCCGAGGTCGGTTCGTCGGCGATCAACAGTTCCGGGCCGCAGATCAGCATCATGGCGATCATCACCCGCTGGCCCATGCCGCCGGAGACCTCATGCGGATAGAGATTGAAGACCCGTTCCGGATCGCGGATCTGCACCGCCTCCAGCATGGCAAGTGTACGCGCCTTCGCGTCAGAAGCGGAGATCCGCTCATGCGTCTTCAGCGTTTCGATGATCTGCCGTCCGATCGTCATGACAGGGTTCAGCGAATATTTCGGATCCTGCAGCACCATGCCGATCCGTTTTCCCCGGATCTGCCGCCGCTCCTTGTCGGAGATCGAAAGCAGGTCGCGACCGGCGAAGTTCAAGGTTTTTGCGGTGATCCTGGCATGTCGCGGCGTCAGACCCATGATCGCCCGCCCGGTCTGCGATTTCCCGGAACCACTTTCGCCGACGATGCCGAGCCGCTCCCGCCCGAGCGTGAACGACACCCCACGCACCGCTTCAATTTCCCCTGTCCGGGTCGGAAAGGTGACGCGCAGGTCGTCGACCTTAAGCAGGGTCTCGCTTCCAGCAACGTCGCTCATTGGCCGGCCTCCTTCGGATCCAGCGCATCCCGCAACCCGTCGCCGAGCAGGTTGAAGCCGAGGCTGACGATCAGGATGGCGATGCCCGGCATGGCGGCCACCCACCACTGGTCGAGAATGAAGCGGCGACCGGACGCGATCATCGCCCCCCATTCCGGCAAGGGCGGCTGTGCGCCGAGACCGAGGAACCCGAGGCCGGCGGCCGTCAGGATAATCCCGGCCATGTCGAGCGTCACCCGCACGATCAGCGACGACAGGCAGAGCGGCATGACATGCCGAAGGATGATGCGGAAGGGTGACGCCCCCATCAGCTTCACCGCCGAAATGAATTCCGAATTGCGAAACGTCATCGTCTCGGCGCGCGCGATACGCGCATAGGGCGGCCAGGAGGTCACCGCGATGGCCAGCACCGCATTCTCGATACCAGGCCCGAGCGCTGCCACCAGCGCCAGCGCCAGAACCAGCTTCGGAAAAGCCAGAAAGATATCGGTGATCCGCATCAGGATCGCATCCACCCATCCGCCGGCATAACCGGAGACCGTGCCGATGATGAGCCCGACCGGTGCCGCAATAATCGCCACCAGCACGACAACGAACAAGGTCAGCCGCGATCCGTGGATCAGCCGCGAGAGGATATCCCGGCCCTGATCGTCGGTACCGAGGAGATAACCGGGACTGCCGGGCGGCAAAAGCCGCGCATTCATCAGATTTCCCTGCACCGGATTATGCGGAGCGAGCAGGTCGGCGAAGATCGCCAGCAAAATGAGCAGGATGATGATGCCGAGACCGGCAAGCGCCAGCCTGTTGGCTGAAAACCGCCGCCAGATCACATAGGCGCGACCAAGCCGGGCCTGATGCCGGGAGGTTGGCTGTTCGGACAACAGCCATTCCCGGCTATAGGGTTTTTCCTGAGATACCACCGCGGTCATCGGCTTTTCGTCCTCGGATCGAGAGTCCGGTAAAGCAGATCGGACAGGATGTTGATGGCGATGAACACCGCGCCGATGACGATCGTGCCGCCGAGCACGGCGTTCATATCGGCATTCTGCAGCGAGTTGGTGATGTAGAGCCCGAGCCCCGGCCACGAAAAGATCGTTTCGGTCAGCACCGAGCCTTCCAGAAGACCGGCATAGGAGAGCGCGATCACCGTCACCAGCGGCACTGCCGCATTGCGCAACGCGTGGAACCAGATGATCCGTGTTTCGGACAGGCCTTTGGCCCGCGCCGCCACAACGTATTCCTGGCTGAGTTCGTTCAGCATGAATGAGCGCGTCATGCGGCTGATATAGGCAAGCGAGAAATAACCGAGCAGCGCGCCGGGCAATATGATGTGGCGGAACAGATCCCAGGCCACGTCCCATTGCCCCTGCCAGATCGCATCGACGAGGAAGAACCCGGTAATCGGCGTGAACGTGTATTCGTAGACGATATCGATCCGCCCCGGATAGGCGACCCAGTTGAGCTTGGCGTAAAACAGCACCAGCGCCAGCAGGCCCAGCCAGAAGATCGGCACCGAATACCCGATCAGCCCGATCACCCGGACGATCTGGTCGGCGATCGACCCGCGCTTGACCGCCGCCAGCACACCGAGCGGCACGCCGATCAACGCCCCGATGATCGTGCCGATCGTGGCAAGCTCGATCGTTGCCGGGAACACCCGGGCAATATCGGTCATGACTGGATTGGTGGTCAGCACCGACGTGCCGAAATCACCGGAAAGCGCCTGTTTGATATAGATCCAGAACTGCTTGTAGAGCGGCAGGTTGAGGCCCAGCTGCTCGCGCACCCGTTCCACCACATGCGCCGGCGCCCGATCGCCGACGATGGCCAGCGCCGGATCGATCGGCACCACGCGGCCGATGAAGAAGGTGACGGCCAGAAGGCCGAGAAAGGTTGTGACGACCGTGACCACAAAACGGGCCACGGCCATTGCAAAGGATGAAGCACGGCGCCGGTTGCGCCGTGTCACTGCCACCGGATCGGTAAGGGTCAATAAACTGGCCCTTTCAGGCTTACTTCGAGACCGGATAAACGAAGTTCGTATCGAAGCTCGGACCGAGCTTGAAGTCCTTGAGCTTCGCCGAATAACCCGCGACTTCCGTCTGCTGGAAGACGATCACATAGGGGCTCTGTGCGAGGACCTTCTTCTGCAGGTCCTCGTAAGTTGCAGCACGCTTGGCGGCATCCTTTTCGAGAAGCGCGCCCTGTGCCTCGGCCTCGAGATCCTTCGGCACATCCCAGGCATTACGCCATGCGAGCGTCTTGTTCTTGCCCTCGTCGGAATTGTCGTAATTGATCGCGAAGGTCTCGGCATTCGAGTTCGGGTCGAAATAGTCCGAACCCCACTGGCCGATATAGATGTCGTGGGTGCGGGCGCGGTATTTGGTCAGCGTCTGCTTGCCGTCGCCCGGAATGATTTCGAGCTTGATGCCGGCCTGTGCCAAAGTCTGCTGAACGCTTTCGGCAATGCCGGTCACCGGCTGCGTATTGCGCACGTCCATGGTCACGGTGAAGCCGTCCTTCAGCCCGGCCTTGGCCAGCAGTTCCTTGGCCTTGGCGACGTCGAGCTTGTAGGGGTTCTCGTCGAGCGCACCGAGCTGGCCCTTGGGCAGGAAGGTCTGGTGGATTTCGCCGATGCCCTTGATCAGGGTCGCGCCGATCGCGTCATAATCGACGAGATATTTGAACGCCTCGATCACCTCCGGCTTTGCCAGATTGGCATTCTTCTGGTTGAGGCTGAAATAATAGACCGTGCCCTTCGGCGCCGAAGTGAGCTTGATGCCGTCCTTCTTCGATACCGCGTCGACATCGTTCGGCTCAAGATTGCGGGCAACGTCGATATCGCCGTTTTCCAGCGCCAGGCGCTGGCCGGAGCTTTCCTTCATATGGCGGTAGATCACGCGCTTCAGCTTCGGCTTTTCACCATAATAGTTCGGATTGGCTTCCATCACGACCGCCTCGTTGGCGCGCCATGCCAGCACCTTGTACGGGCCGGAACCGGCAAAACCGGTCTTCATCCACTCATTGCCGAAATCGGTGTCGTATTTGTAGTCGGCCGACGCCGTCATCGGCTTGGCATGTTCCATCACCACCTTCTTCTCGACGACGGAGGCAACCGTTGCGGTCAAGACGTTGAGTACGAAGCTCGGTGCATAAGGCTTGTCGACCGTGAAGGTGAAGGTGTCGGGCGCCGTCGCCTTGGCCTTTTCCGTCACGTTGTCGCCGGTCACGCCGAACTGGGTGATCAGGAAGGCCGGCGACTTGTCGAGCTTGACGGCCCGCTCGAAGGAAAACGCCACGTCTTCGGCCGTCAGCGGACCACCGGACGCGAACTTCAGATCCGGCTTCAGCTTGAACGTATAGGTCATGCCGTCGTCGGAGATCGTCCAGCTGGCGGCCAGATCGCCGATGACCTTCGACGTATCGGCCGGGTCGAGCATGACGAGCTTGCTGTAGCTGTTGGCGGTCACTTCGGCGGTCGAAAGCTCGAACGCCTCGCCCGGATCGATGGTGATGATGTCGTCGATCGCAAAACCCTCGACCAGCGTGTCGGCCGGCGTGGCTGCGAAAACCATCGTCGGCGCAGCGGACAGAAGCAGCGAAAATGCAGCGCCTGCCGAAAGCGCGCGCATCGAGCCGCGAAGCGAATGAAGCATGATAGTCCCCTGTTGTTCGGGCGTTTTCTGCCCGTTATCGATGGTTATTCGTGCCAGGCTTTTGCCAGAACCCTCAACCAGTTCTCGCGGCACAGCTTGGCCAGATCATCGCCAGCGTACCCCGCTGATTTTAGGGCTGCAACCAGATTTTGATTGCCGCTGGCATCGCGGATTTCGGCGGGCACGGTGCAGCCGTCGAAGTCGGAACCGATCGCCACATGGTCGATCCCCATCCGCTCCACCATGTAGTCGACATGGCGGATCATCTCGGACAGCGGCGTCGCGGAATTATCGAGCCCGTCGTTGCGCAGCATGGTGACCGCATAGTTGAGCCCGGCAAGCCCGCCGCTCTCCTTGATCGCATCCATCTGTTTGTCGGTGAGATTGCGGGCGACCGGCGTCAGCGCATGCGCATTGGAATGGCTGGCGATCAGCGGCTGGTCGGAGGTTTTCGCCACGTCCCAGAAGCCCTTTTCGGTAATATGCGACAGGTCGATCAACAGGCCGAGCCGGTTGCAGGCCTTGACCAGCTGGAAGCCGAGATCGGTCAGCCCGGGGCCGGTATCTGTCGTCATCGGAAAGGCGAAGGGCACGCCATGGCCGAAAATATTGTTGCGGCTCCACACCGGCCCGAGCGACCTCAGACCGGCCGCGTGGAAAACATCGAGATTGTCGAGATCGCCGTCGATCGGCTCGCAGCCCTCCATATGCAGGACGGCGGCAAACACATTGTCCTTCATCGCCTGACGGATATCAGCGGTCGAACGGCAAAGCTTCCATGCGCCTTCGCGATCGAGGCGGATGGCGATCGCCGCCTTTTCAAGCCCGATATCGAGCGACGGCGCGTAATCGAGCGGCGCGGCGAGCGGTGTCGCGTAATGCCCGCTTGCGTCCGGATCGCTGAGTACCAGATCGCCGGAGGGAATGTAGATGGCGCAAAGCCCGCCGGCGAGCCCGCCTGCCCGCGCGCGCGGCGCATCGATATGGCCTTCCGGAGTCCCGTTCTTGAATTCCGTAACGGGATCCGCACCCGCCTTCATGTTCCGCCAGAGCCGCAACAAAACATCGTTATGGCCGTCGAACACCAGTTCCATCAAACTATTCCTGAAATATGATTGTCTTGGGGTGGGTCGACGGCGATCCTAGTCAGCCGATCGGCATGCGCAAGCTGAAAAACGTCAGCGCGACCACAGCCCCTCGCCGACGCTATTCAGCATCGGTGTGCGGAAACAGGAGACCACCCGGCCACGCCATTGCGAGCCAAATGCATCGAGCGCACGCTCCCAGCGGTCCGATTGCAGCATGGCAGCACCGATCGCCACCGGCTCGATGCCGAGCGAAGTCATCAGCGTCAGACCCGAGACGATCGAGCTGCCCGAGGAGATCACGTCGTCGATCAATGCCACGCGCTTGCCGGCAATCAGCGGCAGCATCCGGGGATCGACGTAAAGCCGCTTTTGCTGTTCCGGCGTGGTGATCGACGAGAGCGGTACGGAAAGTTCGTCCGCGTACCAGAATTTCTTCGACGTGCCGAGCGGCACATAACGGGGGAAACCAAGCATGCGGGCCACCGCTGCGGCAAGCGTCAGCCCGAGAGTCGGCAGGCCGACGATCACTTCGGGCCTCAGGGCCGCGATCTTTGGCGCGAGATCAGCGGCAAGCGTATCCTGCACCTCGAAACTGGCCTGGTTGATGATCAGCGAGGCAAGCGCCCGGTTGCCGTCGGCAAGCGGGCGGATCGGCAGGACGAGCTGCTGGCCACCGTCCAGCCTTGCTGGAAAGCGGATCGAAAACGGACCACCCTCGTCAAGATGTCCCGGCACGTCAATCCGCTGCCAGAACTCATGTGGTTCGATCGTCCGTTCCATATACCACTCACCCTATTGGAGCACCTCGATGATCGGGCTTTCCAATAGCGTGCCGGCGGCAACGTCGGCAATGCCCCGGTCGGTCAGATGCGGGCCGGCATTGCAGGCAAGCGTCGCGCCGAAACAGGCCTTGAAGATCAGATAGGGCGGCTGCCATTCGACGATCTCGTCCATCGCAGCCCGCATGGCCCGGAACCCGTCGGCCATCTCGCAGACGGAAGCTTCGGACACGAGACCTGCCAGCGGCAACGCCAGCAGACTGGTCACCTTGCCGTCTCTTGCCGCCGCCATGCCGCCGCCGGCAGCGATGACCGCATTGGCCGCCGCTGCCATGTCACGCGGATCGCAACCGAAGACCGTCAGATTGTGGCTGTCATGGGCGAGCGTGGTGGCAAACGCTCCCCTCCACTCACCCCATCCGGTGAGGAAGCCAAGGCGGGTGCGGCTGTCGGCCCGGCCGTGGCGGTGGGTCACGGAGATCAACACCGTACCCTCCGGGGGCACCACGTAACCGTCCTCGACAGCCGCGTCCGCCTGTCCCCAGCGCGTGAAGCGCGGCCGATCGATGGTCGCGATCCGCACTCGGGAGCCTTGCGAGCGGAGTTTGAAATTGTCTTCGCCAAGCGGCTCGAGCTTGACGGTTCCCTGCAGTGGAGCAGTGTTCATCCGCCCGACGCTGATCGCCATCGCGCCGTCGCGCGATACGATCTGGCCACTCGCCACCACAGCCTTCGTGCTGAAATCCTGAAGGTTCGCAAACAGCACGATATCGGCGCGCCGGCCGGCGGCGATCAGGCCGAGATCGGCCCGGCCGATCCTGACGGCACCATTGAGGGTTGCCGCCTGCAGCGCCCATTCCGGCTTCATCCCGTAACGCACCAGCCGCCGCACGACATCGTCGAGCCCGCCGCCATCGACCAGATCGTCGGGAAACACGTCGTCGGTGCAGAGCGTTACCGTCTGCGGCATCTGGCCGAGCCGGTTCAAAACCTCGACGAATTCCGGCAGAAGGTGATCATGCGAGCCGCGCATCTCGATCGTCAGCCCGGCCCGCAGCTTCTGCAACAGGTCGTCGCCCGAGGTCAACTCGTGGTCGGAGGTGATGCCCGCTGCCATGAAGGCGCAGAGATCGCCGCCGGAAAGGCCGCGTGCATGGCCGTTGACGAGTTTTTCGGAAACGAGCGCCGTATGCACGATCGCGCTCATGCGGGGTTCGCGATCGATCACGCCGCGCATGTTCATCACTTCGGAAAGGCCGGCGATCTTCGGCCACATCAACATCTCGTCGATCGCGTCCGCATCGAAATCCGCGCCGGACACCTCGAAGCCGGGGGCGGAAGGGACCGAGGACGGCGCCGTGACGACGGCTCTCAGCGGCAGGCAGCGCACCGCCTCGACCGCCCAGGCCACGCCATCGATGCCGCAGACATTGGCAAATTCATGCGGGTCCCAGACCACCGTCGTGACACCCCGCGGTACCACCACTTCGGCGTAGGCGCCCGGCGTCACCATCGAGCTTTCGATATGCATATGCGTGTCGATCAGTCCCGGCGAGACGAATGCGCCGGTGGCATCGAGCACCTCCGTGGCATCAGAACGCGCGCCGCGCTCATGGACGCTGGCGATCAGCGGCCCGACAATGCCGATATCGGCCGGTCGCAATTCCCCGGTCGCGACATCGACCAAGGTTCCGCCGGTGATCAGGATGTCGAATGGCGCGTCGCCGCGCGCGGCCATCACGGCGCGGTCGCGCAGGCCCGGTTCCGTAAATTCGGCAACAGTCGCGATAATGTTCTTCACCAGCTTGCCTCCGCCCTCAACGCCGCGAGGATGATCGTCTTTGCCTTTTTCACATCGATCGCCGCAGCATAAGCCGCATTGAATTCGCCCCGTCCCGTTCGGCTCTCGACGACGGTACGGCCGCGCGTGACGGTGCCGGCAAGCTCGATATCGATCCGCGCCGGCTGCCAGGTCAGCAATTCCGGCCGGGCGAAGGCGACAGCCGCCACCGCGTCGTAAAGCGACATCGCCTTTCGCCCGCGGCTGGTGGCGATCTCGACGAAACCGGCAAGCAGATCGGCCAGCAGATCGGCATTACGGCCACCGGCGGCACGCACCGGTTCGACATCTTCCGGCGCGCAAAGCACCGTGCGGCAAAGGTCGAGATCGACCATCCGCAACGGGATGCCATGAGACAGCACGATCGCCACCGCTTCCGGGTCGGCAAACGCGTTGAACTCTGCCGATGCGGTATGGTTGCCGACGGTCAGCCCGCCGCCCATCCAGGTGAGATCGGTGATTTTTGCCGCAAGATCGGGCCGCGCCAGCGCGACCGCGGCGATATTCGTCAGCGGTCCGAGCGCCAGTATCCGGCACTCGCCCCCGTCCCTGGCGTCGGCGCGCTGAAGCCAGTTGCACAGTGCCTCGAATCCGTCCTCGGCAAATGTGTCCGTCCCAGCCGGCAGCGCCTTGCCAATGGTCGGCATCCCCGCATCGCTCAGAACCGCAACCGCTGTTTCGAGACGGCCGGTCACCGGCATCGCCCGGCCGACATGGATCGGGAACGGCCAGACGAAGGCGCCGGCCGCACCGGCAGCATTGCGCCGTACCTGGCTGAGCGGCGCATTGCCGAAGACCAGTGAAATCCCATCCACCGCCATGCCCTCATGCGCCGCCACGATGATGGCCGCAAGGTCATCAAAGCCCATGTCCGTATCGATCCAGACGCCCATCTTACGCAAGCCTCGGCAACGCAACCACCGGAACAGTCACAACAAAGACATATACGCAGGATTGAAAAAACCGGATCACTGACATCATGGTCGATTGGCGGACATTCATTGTCTTGCAGCGCTTTCAGGCGTAACGAACCGAAAATCTCGATCGGTTTTCAAAATTCGTTGCGCGATCTATCAAAGGATGCAGCGCCACCATGACCATAGGGCAATGCGCAGCCGCTGTAGTTGACTAATCATTTACTCAACCATAAGCACAAGATTGCTTGCATGTCGAGCCAAATGCAACCATCCATAGCCCCATACAGTATTCATATAGAGAAATAGAAGAAGGTGTGGCTACCAGGCCACGATCTCCTGGCCGTAGCGTGCCACCTCCTCCATCAGCCAGGCCCGGAAGGCAACGACCGGCGGGAAATCGTTCTTTGCCTGTGGTGCTACCACATAATAGGCACTGGGGCTGATGATCTGATGCGGATAGGCCTGCACCAGCTGGCGGCTGGCAAGCTCGGTATCGATGAGGAAAAGCGGCATCAGCCCGACACCGAGGCCGGCAATACAGGCCTGCGTCACGCTGCCGAACTGCTCGAAACGCATGCCTTCACTGACGCTGCCCGCCACCTGCAGACTGTCGAACCAGTGTCGCCACCCACCCGGGCGCGACGCCATGTGCAAAAGCGGCAGCCGCAACAGGTCTTCGGGCTGCTCGACCGGATTGGCGACAAGAAAGGCAGGCGAGCAGACCGGCGCCACCATTTCCTCCATCAGAAAGGTACAATCGGCACCCGGCCATTCCGGCCCGTCTTGCCCCCTTAGGCCCACATGGATTGCCAGATCGATCCCGTCGCGCTCGAAATCGAACACTCCGATGCGGGTGGCAAAATTGAGCGTGATCTCCGGATGGCGGGCGACAAAGCCCGGAATGCGCGGCATCAGCCAGCGCGTGCCGAAAGTCGGCAGGATTGCCAGGTTCAGCTGATCGCTATGCCGTTTGGTCATGGCTTGCAGCGAAGCCGAGCGGATCTGTGAAAGCGCGGAGGCAATCGCCGTGGCGAAACTTGCCCCTGCCGATGTCAGCAGCACACCGCGGCTCGTGCGGTCGAACAGCATCACCCCGAGCTGCTCCTCAAGCCCAGAAACCTGCCGGCTTATCGCGCCTTGCGTCAATGACAGCTCATCCGCTGCCAGCGAGAAACTGCCAAGCCTTGCGACCGAATCGAAAGCGGCAAGCGCGGATGTAGAGGGCAGCAGTTTGCGGGAGAGATTGCTCATCCCCTATTACTATCCATCATGCAGGATTGAGTAAACCGGCCTTGCTCCCGCCCGAACAGGGGCGTAATCCGACTGACGAATGCCAATATTCCACAATCGGCTCCCCCGCCGCCGCCCTTAGGAGGATCTCCCTTGGCCTTTACCTGGAACGACCCCTTCCTGCTTGACGACCAGCTGACCGACGACGAACGGATGATCCGCGATACGGCCGCAGCCTTTGCCAAGGCAGAACTGCTGCCACGCGTTGAGGAAGCCTATCTGGAGGAAAAGACGGATGCCGGCCTGTTCCGGCTGATGGGCCGGACCGGCCTTCTCGGCGTCACGCTTCCGGAAGAATACGGGGCGGCCAGCGCATCCTACGTCGCCTACGGCCTCGTCGCCCGCGAGATCGAGCGAATCGACAGCGGTTATCGCTCGATGATGAGCGTCCAGTCCTCGCTGGTCATCTACCCGATCTTCGCCTACGGCTCCGACGAGCAGAGACAAAAATACCTGCCCGGCCTCGTCTCCGGCGAACTGATCGGCTGTTTCGGCCTGACCGAGCCGGATGCCGGCTCGGATCCGGGCGGCATGAAGACCCGCGCCGAAAAGATCGAGGGCGGTTATCGCCTGCGCGGCGCGAAGATGTGGATTTCCAATGCCCCGATCGCCGACGTTTTTGTCGTCTGGGCGAAATCGGAAGCCCATAACAACGAGATCCGCGGCTTCGTCCTGGAAAAGGGCATGAAGGGCCTCTCGGCCCCCAAGATCGGCGGCAAGCTGTCGCTGCGCGCCTCGATCACCGGCGAGATCGTCATGGATGGCGTAGAGGTGACCGAAGCCGCGCTTCTGCCGAATGTTTCGGGTCTCAAGGGCCCGTTCGGCTGTCTCAACCGTGCCCGCTACGGCATTTCCTGGGGCGTCATGGGGGCGGCCGAAGACTGCTGGTTCCGCGCCCGCGATTATGGCCTGGACCGCAAGCAGTTCGGCAAACCGCTCGCCGGCATGCAGCTCTACCAGAAGAAGCTTGCCGACATGCAGACCGAGATCGCGCTCGGCCTCCAGGCTTCGCTGCGCGTCGGCCAGCTGATGGACCAGCACCGGATGGCGCCGGAAATGATCTCCATCGTCAAGCGCAACAATTGCGGCAAGGCACTCGATATCGCCCGTAACGCCCGTGACATGCATGGCGGCAACGGCATCCAGGTCGGTTACCACGTCATGCGACATGCCCAGAACCTCGAAACGGTCAATACCTACGAGGGCACCCACGACGTCCATGCCCTGATCCTGGGACGCGCCCAGACGGGCATCCAGGCGTTTTTCTGACGCCACCCGAGAACCGTTTCCCAAGGGGCCCGACGCCTGCCGCCGGGCCTTTTTTGGCAATTCCCGTGTTGTGGAAGGTCGTTCGGCCACAGCCATCGACTGCACGCAAGAAGGTTATTCGGCGCACTCACACCCGGCGCCGCTATTCGTCATTGGCCAAGATCAGGCCTTGGGTGTATCAGTGCGATGCAATTCATCACGGGCAACTGATATAGGAAAGATCTCGGCAAGCATGCATGCCACGGACAGTGCGGCAGATCACGCCGCTCCAAGCAATATCGCCCCAAACAATCTGGAGGGCGAGTTCAATGTCGGCGACCGGCTTTGCCTTGTCCGCAAGAGCCACGGTTTGTCGCAGCGCGCTTTGGCGGTAAAGGCCGGCGTCACCCATTCGCTGGTGTCGCTGATCGAGAAGAACAAGGTCAGCCCGTCGGTCGCCTCGCTGAAAAAGATCCTCGAGGCCATCAACTATCCGCTGACCGATTTCTTCGCCCTGACGCTGCCGCCTGTCGATCAGATCTTCTACCGCGCCGACGAACTGACACCGTTGTCGAAAGGCGCCCTGACCTTGCTTCAGGTCGGCGACGCGAAATCCCACAGCGTGCAGATCTTTCACGAATTCTACGAGCCGGGCGCCGATACCGGCGAAACCATGCTCGCCCATGAAGCGGAGGAAGGCGGCGTGGTCGTTGCCGGCGAGCTGGAAGTGACGGTCGGCAGCCAGACCCGCATCCTCAAACGCGGCGATGCCTACCTCTTCAACAGTCGCCTGCCGCATCGCTACCGCAATGTCGGCACCGAGCGCTGCGAGGTCGTCAGCGCCGTCACGCCGCCCTATCTCTGATTGAGAGCCCTATACGTTTTAATCCGATAAGTATGACTTTTTTTGACGGGACCGGCGTTGATTGTCAGGCCTCTTTGTCTTAACTCAGCTACCGGAAACTTCCGCCCCGCCGCCAGCGGTTTTCTGCCGCGCGACCAGACTTTTCTAAACGAAAGTGGACCCCCATGCAGACCTATCCCGACGTGAAGCTCTTCATCAATGGCGAATGGCGCGATGCCATCGCGGGCGAAACCATCGAGGTGACTGACCCGGCGACCGACGAAGTGATCGGCAAGATCGCCCATGCCCGGCATGCCGACCTCGATCTGGCGCTCGAAGCTGCCGACAAGGGCTTCAAGATCTGGCGCGATACCGCCCCGTTCGATCGCTCCAAGCTGATGCGCAAGGCAGCCGACCTCCTGCGCGAGCGCGCCGACAAGATCGCGTATCTGATGACCCGCGAGCAGGGCAAGCCGCTGGCCCAGTCCAAGATGGAAATCATGGGCGCCGCCGACACGATCGACTGGTTTGCCGAAGAAGCCCGCCGCACCTACGGCCAGATCATCCCGGCCCGGTTCTCCGGCGTCAACCAGATGACCATCAAGCAGCCGGTAGGCCCGGTCGCGGCGTTCACGCCGTGGAACTTCCCGATCAACCAGATCGTCCGCAAGCTTTCCGCAGCCGTCGCCACCGGCTGCTCGATCATCGTCAAGGCACCGGAAGAAACCCCGGCTTCGCCTGCCGAACTGATCCGCGCCTTCGCCGATGCCGGCATTCCGGCCGGCGTTATCGGCCTCGTCTACGGCATCCCGGCCGAAGTGTCGGAATACCTGATCCCGCATCCGGTCATCCGCAAGATCTCGTTCACCGGCTCGACCCCGATCGGCAAGCATCTCGCAGCCCTCGCCGGCAAGCACATGAAACGCGCCACGATGGAACTCGGCGGCCACGCGCCGGTGATGATCTTCAACGACGCCGATCTCGACAAGGCGATCGAAGTCACCGCCATGTCGAAATTCCGCAATGCCGGCCAGGTCTGCGTCGCCCCGACCCGCTTCCTGATCCAGGACGGCGTCGCCGACAAGTTCATGGAAGGTTTCGTCAAGGCGGCTGCCGCCATCAAGGTTGGCAACGGCCTCGAAGCCGACACCGGCATGGGCCCGCTTGCCAACGAGCGCCGCATTCCGGCCATGGAAGCACTCATCCAGGACGCCGTCTCCAACGGCGCGGAACTGAAGACCGGCGGCAAGCGCATCGGCAACAAGGGCAATTTCTTCGAGCCCACCGTTCTTGCCAACGTGCCGACCTCGGCCAAGATCATGAACGACGAGCCCTTCGGCCCGATCGCCATCGTCAACCGCTTCTCGACCTATGAGGACGCGATCACCGAGGCGAACCGCCTTCCCTTCGGCCTTGCCTCCTACGCCTTCACCGGCTCGGTCAAGACCGCCCATGCGCTCGGCCGCGAAGTCGAGGCCGGCATGCTGACGATCAACCACAATGGTCTCGCCCTGCCGGAAGTCCCGTTCGGCGGCATGAAGGATTCGGGTTACGGCACGGAAGGCGGCTCGGAAGCCGTCGCCGCCTATCTCGAAACCAAATATGTCAGCCAGATGAACTGATCTACCCATCCCTGATGGCATTCAAGAACCGGCCGGAGCCAACGCTCCGGCCGGTTTTCTTTTGCACCTTGCCCATAATCCACAAGTCGGCTACGAAACAAAAAGTGAACATACGGATCGAGCTATGGCCGAGACAGAAGCGGAAGCCGCACCTCTCCTGAAGGAGATTTTCAACCGCGACCGGCTGAACCATTTCGCCCGCGAGACGACCGCCATCCATCCGGCCTTCGATGGCAAAAGGTTCCTGGCGCGCGCATCGGATGGCCTCGACACGCTGAGCATCATGCAACGCCTGCGCCAGATCGCCGTTGCCTATCAGGCAACGCTTCCCGGTCCTTTCGAGAAAAACATCGAGATCCTCTTTGCGCTCGCCCCGCGCATCAATCACGGTTTCGCCTCGATCACGCTCGCCGAATATGTGGCGCTCTACGGCCACGACCATTTCGACCTGTCGATGCAAGCACTTGCCTTCTTCACCCGCTTCGGTTCATCCGAATTTGCCGTCAGGCATTTCCTCCTGAAAGATCTGCAGCGCACGCTGGATGTCATGCAGGACTGGTCGAAGGACGACAACGAACATGTGCGTCGCCTCGCCAGCGAAGGCTGCCGCCCGCGCCTGCCCTGGTCGTTCCAGTTGAAAGCCCTGATCACCGACCCGGCGCCGGTCGCCTCCATCCTTGAAAACCTGAAGGCGGATCCGAGCCTTTACGTGCGCAAATCCGTCGCCAACCATCTGAACGACATCACCAAGGACCACCCGGAATGGGTGCTGGAAAAGCTGAAGGCCTGGGACCAGACGGATACCCGCACAGCCTGGATCACCAGGCAGGCGCTACGCACCCTGATCAAGAAGGGTGACAACCGCGCGCTGCATGTGTTCGGCGCAGGCCACAGGCCCGAAGTGAGGATAGAGAGCTTCTCGGTGACGCCCGCCACCCTGAAGCTCGGCGGCGCCGTGAGGATTACTGTGAAATTGGCGTCGACCTCACCCGCATCGCAGAAACTGGTGATCGATTATGCCGTCCATTACATCAAGAAGGCCGGCGGCACGTCGAAGAAAGTGTTCAAATGGAAGGAACTGACGCTGGCGCCGAACGCCGACGCCGAACTTTCCATCAGCCGCGCCATTCGCGACTTCACCACCCGTGTCCATTACCCGGGTCGACACATTGTCGAACTGGTCGTTAATGGTGAGATCCTGGCAACAGAAGCCTTCGACCTCACCATCTGACCAAAAAGAAAGAGCACCGCCAAGGCGATGCTCTGATCTTCACTTCTTCTTGTCGAAACCGCCTGCGGGCTTCTTCTTGAACGGCTTGTCGCCGGGCGCCTTGTTGAATGGCTTGTCGCCGCTCTTCTTGTAGGGCTTGTCGGCATTGGCCTTGGGCTTCTCGCCCCAGACATCGTCGTCCATGCGGCGTTCGGCGCTGGGCTTTTCGCCCTTTGGCTTCCAGTCCTTGCGCGGCGCATCACTGAACGACTTTTCGCCGTCCTTGAAAGGCTTCTTTTCGCGGAACGGCTTGTCACCGAAGGCCTTGTCGCCGCGCGGACCGTCCTTGGCGAACGGCTTGTCCTTGCGGAAGCCGTCCTTCTTCGGACCATCCTTCCACGGCTTGTCCAGCCGCGGGCCTTCGCGCTTGGTGAAACCTTCGTCGTCGCTGCCGCGCGAGAACTTGCTGAAATCGGGTGCTGCATCGAGACGCGTCACGCGAATGCCGCGGTCCATCGTCTTGTCCTTGCCGAGCTTTGCCATGAAGCGGTCGGCATGAGCCTCGGCGATCTCGACGAAGGTCTCGTCGGCCTGCATCTTGATCGCACCGATCTCGTTCTTGCTGAGATCGCCGCTCTTGCAGATGGTCGGGATCAGCCAGCGCGGCTCGGCGCGCTGCTTGCGGCCGACCGACAGCGAAAACCACACGGCCGGGCCGAAATCGCCCCGCGGCGTCAGCGGCCGGGATGCCGGCTCGCCGCCTTCGCGCGGCTTGCGGGCTTCGAGCGAGACTTCGACAATATCTTCCGGCGCGGAATTCTTGCCGCGATACATGCTGACAAAGGCGGCAGCCAACTTGGTCGCGTCAAAACGCTCGGTCAGCTTGCCGATCAGCGCCAGTTCATCCTCATCCGTCGTCATGTCCTGGAAGATCGGATCTGCGAACAGACGTTCCTCGTCGCGGGCCGACACTTCGTCGGCAGACGGTGGGCGTGCCCAGGTTGGCTCGACCTTGGCGCCGAACAGCAGGCGTTCGGCCTTGCGGCGCTGGCTGACCGGCACGATCAGCGCGCTGACACCCTTGCGGCCCGCACGGCCGGTACGGCCCGAACGGTGCAGCAGGGTTTCGGAATTGGTCGGCAGGTCGGCATGAATGACGAGTTCCAGGCCCGGCAGGTCGATACCGCGGGCAGCAACGTCGGTCGCGATGCAGACGCGGGCGCGGCCGTCGCGCATCGCCTGCAGCGCGTGGGTACGCTCGTTCTGGGTCAGCTCGCCGGAAAGCGCCACGACCGAGAAATTGCGATTGGACAGACGGGCATGCAGATGATTGACCGCAGCGCGCGTCGAGCAGAACACGATGGCATTCGGCGACTCGTAATACCGCAGCGCGTTGACGATGGCGTTCTCGCGGTCAGATGGCGTGCACAGCAGCGCCCGATAGTCGATATCGACATGCTGCTTCTGCTCGGCGGCAGTGGCAATCCGCACGGCATCGCGCTGGTAGCTCTTGGCAAGCTTGGCGATGGCGGCCGGCACGGTGGCCGAGAACATCAGCGTGCGGCGGTCGGACGGTGCAGCTTCGAGAATGAATTCGAGATCTTCGCGGAAACCGAGATCGAGCATTTCGTCGGCTTCGTCGAGCACGGCGGCGCGGATTGCCGACATGTCGAGCGCGTTGCGACGAATGTGGTCGCAGATACGGCCAGGCGTGCCGACGACGATATGTGCGCCGCGTTCCAGCGCCCGGCGTTCCGAGCGGATATCCATGCCGCCAACGCAGGAGGTGATCTCCGCCCCGGCTTCGGCATAAAGCCAGTCCAGCTCGCGCTTCACCTGCATGGCAAGCTCGCGGGTCGGCGCGATGACGAGCGCCAGAGGCGCGCCGGCGCGGCCGAAACGATCGCTGTCACCCAGCAGCGTCGGCGCCATGGCAATGCCGAAGGCGACCGTCTTGCCGGAGCCCGTCTGGGCGGAAACAAGCGCGTCGGAGGTTGCGAGCGCCGGGTCCAGCATGGCCAGCTGGACGGGGGTGAGCGTCTCGTAACCACGCTTCTGCAAAGCCTTCGCGATCGCCGGAACGGCGCCGTTGATATCGGTCATCAAATCTGTCTTTCGGATATGTCTGGCTCTAAAGGCCGAGGCTGCAACGATCGCAGCCGAACGTTTGCGCCGTCCCTATAGGGTAAGGCGACAAAAGTCAAAGGATGGCTGAGGAGGGGGGCCGAACAATGCAATGGCAAACCCGCCGCAATCGGGAGCCTATCGTCAGATACTTGTGCCTGATTTTTTCGGTCTTCCGCCTTTTGCGCCATTCGCGCGGCTTGCGGAAACCTTCGCTTCTGACCGTGATTGTCCGCCGAGGCGCCGTGCATCCAGGAACGCCTTGCTGCCGAATATCCCGTTCATCAGCCCGGCAATACCGTAGTCGACATCCAGCGTTTCCCAGTGAAGCCCGGTCTCCCCGAGAAGCGAGACCTCGGCCAGTTCCTCCGCCGTCGCGTTTTCCAGCCCCTCGACCGCTCTGGCTGGAAAGATGAAGGAAGCACCATTGGTAAAATCGACAACGATACGCTCCGAAGGCCCGTCGAAGCGGACAGCCGAGGGTGTAGGCCGCGCTGCTCGCTCGCTTTCCCAACGTTGTTTTGCCTGCGCCAACTCTTCGTCAGAGATCTCAGCCATGATATTGTCTCCATGTATCGAGAAACAGTTGCTGGTTGGCCTCGACAAGGTCCACAGCCTTGCGGACATCCCGGTCAGACATTCCACCCTGGGTGATAACCGAGAGCCTGACGATATCGATCCGCGCTTCACCATCACCAAAGACATGGACATGTGGCGGCTCATGGTCAGCCGTATACACGACAAATCGCATTCCGTGATGGCGAAGAACGGTAACCATGGACGAGAATAACCCAACTAGTTGGGAAAGACAAAGACGAAATATGGGCGTTTGGCCGGATCGATAGTGCAACATCTCGCGTGCCGGGCACTTTCATGGCCGCACGCAAAATCGTCAACCTGTCGCGAACACCTTCGCCCGTCTCAATGTCACGAACCCACTCTCCCCCGCTTTCACCGCCTGTTCCGGCTCCACGTCGAATTCCAGCGGTTCGCCGGCTTGCGTTTCCGCCAGCACCCGACGGCTGTCTGGGCGGTCGAGAACGCGGGTGATGGTCGCGGCAATGCCCGGCCCTGCCTCAGACCAGTCGAGATCGGCGGGGCGTGCATAAAGCTCCGCCTTGCCGTCGGCGACACCGGATGCGTCCACCGATATGCTGCCGGCATAGGCGCGGCCATCCCGTACCTCAGCGGACAGCACATTGGCATCGCCCAAAAATTTCATCACGAAGGCCGATTGCGGATCGCGGCACACCTGTTCCGGCGTGCCTTCCTGGATGATCTGCCCGTCCTTCAGGATCACCACCCGGTCGGCCAGATCCAGCGCCTCTTCCTGGTCGTGGGTGACGAAAATCGTCGTGATGCCGAGTTCTGAATGGATCTCGCGCAGCCAGCGGCGCAGGTCGTGGCGCACATTGGCATCGAGCGCACCGAACGGCTCGTCGAGCAACAGCACTTTCGGATCGACCGACAGCGCCCGCGCCAGCGCCACGCGCTGCCGCTGGCCACCGGAAATCTGCGCCGGGAACCGGTCACCCAGCCCTTCCAGCCGCACCAGCCGTAGAAGGTCGGCCACCCGGGTCTCGATCGCTGACCTGTCGCGCTTCACCTTCGACACCTTCATGCCGAAGGCGATGTTGTCGGCGACGGTCATATGCGGAAACAATGCGTAATGCTGGAAGACGAAACCGACACCACGGTCGCGCACCGGAATATCGGTCGCATCCTGATCGCCGAAATGGATTGCGCCGCCATCGGCATATTCGAGCCCGGCCACCATGCGCAGGATGGTCGTCTTGCCCGAGCCGGAAGGGCCGAGCAGCGCCACCAGCTGACCGCTTTCGATATCGAGCGACACGCCCTTGACGGCGCGGAAGGTCTCGAAGGTTTTGACGACGTTTTCGAGGCGGATCTTCATGCTGTTTTCTCTGACCTGTTGGCCTGCTTGCGGACGCGGCCCGCACCCTGGCGCTCGAGCGCCACCTTGGCGATGATGGTGATGACGGCGATGGTGGCAAGGATCGAAGCCGCCGCAAACGCGCCGGTCGCCTGATAGTCGTGATAGAGCAGTTCGATATGCAGCGGCAGCGTGTTCGTCTGGCCGCGGATATTGCCTGACACGATCGATACCGCGCCGAATTCGCCCATCACCCGCGCATTGCACAGGATGACGCCGTAAAGCATCGCCCATTTGACATTGGGCAGCGTCACCGAAAAGAAGGTGCGCCAGCCGGATGCGCCAAGCGATGTCGCCGCTTCCTCGAGGTCGCGTCCCTGCGCCTGCATCAGCGGGATCAGCTCGCGGGCGACGAATGGGGCGGTGACGAACATCGAGGCGATGATGATGCCGGGGATCGCGAACAGGATCTTGATATCATAGGTCTCGAGCAACGGCCCGAACAGGCCCTGCAGCCCGTAGACGAACAGATAGGCGACACCCGCGACGATCGGCGAAACCGAAAACGGGATCTCGATGACAACCAGCAGCAATCGCTTGAAGCGGAAGTCGAACTTGGTGATCGCCCAGGCAGCAGCTACGCCGAAGACGGTATTGACCGGTACCGCGATCAGCGCGGTGAGCACCGTCAGCATGATGGCATGCTGTGTGTCGGGATGGAGGATCGTGTCGCGATAGACGGCCCAGCCCTTGGCAAATGCCTCGACGCCGATGACGAGCAGCGGTGCTACGATGACGAAGACGACGAGCAAAAGCACGATGCCGATCAGCATGCGACGGAAGATCGGGGCATCGCCGACACGCGGCGGCTTGCGGCGGGTGGAAAGCGTGCTCATGGGCCTATCCCTTCACCGTATAACGCAGTGCCCTGGCCTGCAGCCAGTTGGTGACGGCGAGCATGAAAAACGCGGTGAGCAGCAGCACCGAGGCAATCGCGGCGGCAGCCTGATAATCGTATTCTTCCAACCGGATGAAGATCAGGAGCGCGGTGATCTCCGTCGACATCGGCTGGTTGCCGGCAATGAAGATGATCGCCCCGAACTCGCCGAGCGAGCGGGCAAACGACAGCGACACGCCGGCAAGCAGTGCCGGTGTCAGAAGCGGCAGGATGACCTTGGCGAAAATCGTCCAGTCGGACCCGCCAAGCGATTGTGCCGCCTCTTCCAGCGCCGGATCGAGATCTTCAAGCACCGGCTGCACCGTGCGCACGATGAACGGCAGCGACGTGAAGCACATGGCGATCATGATGCCGAGCGGCGTATAGGCGACCTTGATGCCATACCCTTCCAGCACCGAGCCGAACCAGCCGTTATTGGCAAACAGCGCCGTCAGCGCGATGCCGGCAACCGCCGTCGGCAGCGCGAACGGCAGGTCGACCATCGCATCGACGATGCGTCTTCCGGGAAACCGGTAACGGGTCAGCACCCAGGCGAGTGCCAGCCCGAAGAACAGGTTGAAAAGCGTGGCGCAAAGCGCCGACAGGACGGTGACGCGGTAGCTCGCCAGTGCCCGCGACGACGACACGATCCGCCAGTAATCTTCCGGTCCAAGGCTTGCAGCCTTGAAGACAAGGGCCGCCAGCGGCAGCACCACAATCAACCCGACATAAAACAGGGTCACGCCAAGCGATAGCGGCAATCCAGGCAGGACATTGCGTCGTCTCACGCAGTCGGTTCCTTATCAAGGCAAAGCCGGCGGATGAAAATCCGCCGGTTGGAAGGATAACAAGGCCCGCCTCTCATTCGTCGTCATCCTCGGGCCTGTCCCGAGGATCTGCTGTGCTCACGGTCTAGCCGCGGCAGATGCTCGGGACAGGCCCGAGCATGACGGATGAATGTGTCGCAAACCTCGTGGTGAGGAAGGAAGTTAGCGGCTGCCGTAAAGCTTGTCGAGCGTACCGCCGGAAGCGAAATGCTCCGACTGGACCTTGGCCCAACCACCAAATACGTCGTCGACCTTGACCAGGCGAATGGCCGGGAACTGGTCCTTGAACTCGGCCGCGACCTTTTCGTTCTGGACGCGATGACCGAATTCGGCGGCGATCTTCTGGCCCTCTTCCGTATAGAGGAAGTCGAGATAGGTTTTCGCAAGCGCTTCGGTGCCGTGCTTCTTGGCAACCTTGTCGACCACCGCGACCGGGAATTCCGCAAGCAGGCTGACCGACGGGATCACACCCTCGACCTTGTCCTTGCCATACTGCTTTTCGATGCCGCGGGTCTCCGCTTCGAAGGTGATCAGCACGTCGCCCTGGCCCCGTTCGACGAAGGTCGTGGTGGCAGCGCGGCCACCCGTGTCGAAGACAGGAACATTGTCGAAGATCTTGGTGATATAGGCGTCGATCTTCTCCTGGTCGTCCTTGTATTCTTCCTTCGCCCAGGCATAGGCCGCAAGATAGGTATAGCGCGCATTGCCGGACGTCTTCGGGTTGGGGAAGACGGCATGAACGTCGTCACGACCGAGATCGGCCCAGCCCTTGATATTCTTCGGATTGCCGGCGCGCACCAGGAAGGACGGGAAGGAATAGAAAGGCGAGGCGTTGTTCGGGAACGCCTTGGTCCAGTCCTTGGCGACAAAGCCCTGCTTGGCGAGGAAATCGATGTCGGTCGACTGGTTGAACGTCACCACGTCGGCTTCCAGCCCCTCGACGATCGAACGTGCCTGTTTCGACGTACCGGCATGCGACTGGTCTATGGTGACGCCCGGATGCTGCTTGATGAAGGCCTCGTTCTCGGCGACGAACAGCTCGCGGGCGACGTCATAGGAGGCGTTGAGAAGCTTGTTCGGCTCCTGCGCGAAAGCCGGCTGGACGAAAAGCGCCGCAACTGCGGTGCCGAGAATGAGGAGGCGGTTCATCAAAGATCTCCGGGCATTGGCCAGCACTTGGCCGGACGTTGGATCGTGACCGGAAACTACCCGGACCATCACCGCTTCGCGAGGAACCGCCCTCCCCACCCCGCATCCGGGTTAGAATTTTCGTCCATTTTCCGCCATATTCGGCAACGGTTTTGCCTCCGCCATTCTGCGGGTGGTCTTGCCGGCTTGCATAGCACCTGCGCGGATATGGACATGGCGCAATCTCACGCGAATGTGTAGGACCGGCAATATATTGCGCTGCGCCGCTGTTTCCCGCGACATGCCGTCGCCCAACTGCACTCCACTGCCTGCCAAAAGTCCAGTCGATGAAAAACAAGAGCCTTGGTTACCTTTACGTCCTTCTGGCGATCACCATCTTTGCCGGGCAGGACGGGTTTTCCAAATATCTTGGCGACAAATATCCCGTCATCGCCTTCACCATGATCCGCTTCTGGGCCTTTGCCGCCTTCGTCATCGCGCTCGCGGCCTTTTCGCCGGGCGGGCTGCGCAAGGCATTCGTCACCCGCCGGCCGATCCTGCAGATGCTGCGCGGTCCGCTTCTGATGCTCGAGATCATTCTCGTGGTCGTCGCCTTTACCAAGGCGGGCCTGGCCATGACCCAGGCGATCCTGCAGGCCACGCCGCTGATCATCACCGTGCTGTCGGTGCCGCTGTTGGGTGAAAAAGTCGGCTGGCGGCGCGGCCTGGCTATCCTCGTCGGGCTGGTCGGTGTGCTTGTCATCCTCAACCCGATCGGCCTGGAATTCGACATCAACCTCCTCTGGCCGCTTGCCGGCGCTCTGGCCTATGGGCTTTATGGCATCGCCACCCGCGCCGTCGGCCGCGAGGATTCGGCCGTCACCAGCGTTCTTTATACCGGCGTCTTCGGCGCCATCGCCGCAACCGCGATCGGCCCCTTCTACTGGACGCCGATTGCGATCGAACACTGGCCGGCGCTGATCGCACTCTGCATCTGCGGCGCCACCAGCCATTTTTTCCTGATCAAGGCCTATGCGACGCTGACCGCCGTCGAGGTCCAGCCGCTCACCTATCTGCAGATCATCCTGAGCGTTGCCGTCGCCACCCTGTTTTTCGGCGAGACGATCACCCTCAACATGATCATCGGCGGTCTGGTCGTCGTCGGCGCCGGCCTGTTCACCGTCTGGCGGGAGCACCGGCTGGGGATCAAATAAGGTTCGCCGGGAATACCCCCGGCCTTAATCCGACAGCAGATCCTTTACTCGCCGCGCAAAGGCATCGCCGAGGAACGGCTTGGTCATCACATGCATGCCATGGTCGAGATGGCCGTGGTTAAGCACGGCATTTTCGGCATAACCGGTGACGAACAGGACCTTGAGGTCAGGCCGGTCGGCGCGCACGGCATCGGCAAGCTGCCGTCCGTTCATGCCACCCGGCAAGCCGACATCGGTGACCAGAAGGTCGATCACCTGGCCTGAATTCATGATCTTCAGCGCCATTGGGCCGTCGCCTGCCTCCAGCACCCGGTAACCGAGTTCCTCGAGGATCTCGACCGCCACCATCCGCACCAGCGGTTCGTCGTCGACGACGAGGATCGTCTCGTGATCGGCGGACCGCGGCGCATTGGTGATCTCCGCAATATCCTCGGCCTCACCGGCTTCGCCGAGATGGCGCGGCAGGTAGATGCAGATCATCGTTCCCTTGCCGAGTTCGGAATAGATACGCGCCGTTCCACCCGATTGTCCGGCAAAACCGTGCACCATCGAAAGGCCGAGCCCCGTTCCCTGACCGATCGGCTTGGTCGTGTAGAACGGATCGAAGGCCCGCTCGACGATGTCCGGCGACATGCCGCTGCCATTGTCGCTGACGCAAAGCGAAACATATTGCCCCGGCGTCAGTCCGCGTTCGCGCGCGGTCCTGTCGTCGAACCAGCGATTGGAAGTCTCGATCGTCAGCTTGCCGCCATCGGGCATCGCGTCGCGCGCGTTGATGCACAGGTTGAGCAAAGCATTTTCCAGCTGCCCGATATCGACGAATGTCGTCCACAAGCCGCCGGCAAAGGCGGTTTCCACATGGATCGTCGGGCCGACGCTGCGGGTGATCAGGTCCTGCATGCCCGATACCAGCCGATTGAGAACGGCGGGTTTCGGATCGAGTGTCTGGCGACGCGAAAAGGCGAGCAACCGCTGCGTCAGCCCCGCGGCCCGTTTGGCAGCCCCCTGGGCCCCGGTCAGATAACGATCGAGATCACTGATCCGCCCCTGCGCCAGCCGGGTCTGCATCAGTTCGAGCGAACCGGAAATGCCGGCGAGCAGATTGTTGAAATCATGCGCCAGGCCGCCGGTCAGCTGGCCGACGGCTTCCATCTTCTGCGCATGGCGCAATTGTTCTTCAGACCGCATCAGTTCGGTCGTTCGCTCGGCAACCTTCTGCTCCAGCGTGTCGTTGAGGATGCGAAGCTCGGCCGCGGCACGGTCACGCTCCTCCTCCACCGCCCGGCGGGCGTCGATATCGATCAGCACGCCGGGAAATTTCAACGCCGAACCGTCGGCCGCAAGTTCCACCCGGCCATTGGCTTCCAACCAATAGAAATTGCCGTCGGCGCGCCGCGTCCGATATTGATGCGCATAGGGGCCGCCGCGCTTCAATGCGTTGCCAATAGCTGCAGACAGCGCCTCCGTGTCGTCCGGGTGAACCGTCTCGACGATCTGGTCGAGGCTGAGACCGTTGCGCCCAAGCGCCGGATCGAGCCCGAAAGCCCGCGCAAATGCCTCGTCCACGGTAAACTTGTCCGCCGGAATATCCCAGACCCAGGTACCGATGATCGCACCGGCGGCCAGCGCCAGCTTGACCCGCTCGATGTTTTCGCGCGCCACCGTTTCGCTCGCCTTCAGCGCCGCCTCCGCCTGCTTTCGCTCGGTAATATCGCGAAACAGCACAGACACCTGTTTGAGGCTGGCCGGCTCGACACGCGAACTGGATACCTCGATTTGCCGGCCGATCGCCTCGAATTCCAGTTCGAAACGGATCGGCTGGCCGGTCCGCAATACCCCGCCATAAAGCGCGATCCACTTGTCGGCCGCATCCGGCTCGATTTCGCGCAGCCGCTTGCCGACGATATCGGCAATGCCGGTCTGCCGCTCGTAGCCGGAATTGGCTTCGATATGCACATAGTCACTGAGCGGCCCATGCGGACCGTCGATGAATTCGATGATGCAGAAACCGTCGTCGATGGCCTCGAACAGCGCCCGGTAGCGGGCATCGCGGCGCATCGGCGTGTCGTCGTCGGGAAAATGAAGCAACTCGTCAGAACTCAAGAACCGATCCTCTCAACGGCGATAGGGCGTAGATAGCATAACGCCGAAAGAAGGAAATCGGTTGCTAATGAACGACTGTCACTATGTGGCTTGCAGCCCTGACGCCATCAGCTTGAACGCCTCGACCGCCTTGGGCAGTACAGCCGCCGGCGTATCGCTCGCCGCCACCCACAGCGCCGCGTTGAGTGCCGCACCATTGAGAAGTCGCGCGGCAGCCTCGACATCGACCGGCTTCATCACGCCCTCTGCAACCAGAAGGCCGACCGCCTTTCTGGTTTCGGCGAGACAGCTGTCCTGGCTTGGCCAGAGGGACGGATCGCCGAGCACGGCCGGCCCGTCCAAAAGCACGATCCGCTGGACTTCCGGATCGAGCGCCATCTCGATATAGGCAGCACCTTCGGCAAGCAGCGCCTGCCACAGCCCGGCATCACCATCGCCGCCCCTCTTGGCTGCAGCCTTGGCGCCGATCTCCTTGGCGCGCATCGCCATTTCGCCATCCATCTGGTTGACGACGGCGGCCAGGAGCCCGCGTTTATCGCCGAAATTATGATAGAGCGCGCCCCGCGTCAGGCCGGCATCGGCCGTCAGATCATCCATGGACGCATTGGCATATCCCTTTTCGGCAAAGGCCTTGCGTGCCGCAGCGATCAGTTTCGCGCGGTTTTCTTCCATTTTTTCCAGACGCTTTCCGGCCATGGCGCACTCCTTTTCAAATACGCGACGTATGTGATATTGACATACGCAACGTATGCGAATTAAATTACATACGGACCGTATATCAAAATCGATCACGGTTTGTGAAGCGCCCAACATCCGGCGCGCACCAGGAAACACCGAAATGAAAGGTCACACCATGACGGAACGTCAGCCCATCTTCCCGCCGAACCGGCACGCCCTTTATGAAAAGCACGGTTATTCCGCCGCCATCCGTTCCGGCGATCTCCTCTTCGTCTCCGGCCAGGTCGGCAGCCGTGAAGACGGCTCGCCGGAGCCCGATTACACCGCTCAGGTCGAGCGCGCTTTCGAAAATCTCAAGGCGGTGCTGCAGGCCGCCGGCTGCGGCCTCGACGACATTGTCGATATCACCACCTTCCACACCGATCCCGAAAACCAGTTCGGGCCGTTCATGGCGGTGAAGGACCGGATCTTCGCCGCACCGCCCTACCCGAACTGGACGGCGGTCGGCGTCACCTGGCTTGCCGGCTTCGATTTCGAGATCAAGGTCATTGCCCGCATTCCGCAGGCGGCGTGACGATATCGGTTCAATGTCCCCGCACCTGGTTTTATCGGCCGAAGCGGGGACGTTCCATTGCCGCCTCACAAATAAACCCTTTTCCAGACATGCACTTGGCCCTCGCGTGCGCCGTCCTTCATCCCCGCCTGCTCGGCCCGCGCGACAATCACACGGTCATCGGATGGGAACCGGGTTCGCGAACCGGCCTCCTCTTCTGGTCCGCCTCCGGCTTCGGAGGCCCGGTTTCCGGTGATGGTCGCCAAAGACGGTCGAAGGCGGGAATTGACAAGTCCCGAAAGAGACCGAACGAAACGGCCGGGGCAGGCAGACCACACTCTACCTCATACCCCCACACTGCCTGCCCCATTCCCGAACCCATACGGTATTGCCGGCGTGGAAAAAGGTGTTTGTTCAGATTTCCGGTCCGGCAGCCCCGGCCTCTCCGCTATAATCGATGCCCGGCAAACAACGCCGGATGATCCCCTTGAAAATACCGGTCGAGATCGACGTCCTTCACCGCGTCCAGCGTCGCCGGCTGCCATTTCGGATTGCGGTCCTTGTCGATGACGGCCGCCCTGACGCCCTCGTAGAAATCGTGATGGCGCAGGATTTCGGAGGCGACGGTGAATTCCCGCTCCAGGCATTCGATCAGCCCGGAACTGTGGCGCGCCGCCCGCAACAGCCGCAGCGCCAGTTTCAGGCTGGTCGGCGAGCGCTTGGCAAGCACTGCCCGTGTCTCTTCGGCAAACGCCCCCTCTTCCCTCTCCAGCGCGGCGATGATTTCCTCCACGCGATCGAAGCGGAATACCCGGTCGATCATCGCGCGGTTGGCCGCAAGCCGGCTTTCGCCGGCCGCGACCGAAAACCTGCCGATCACCGCCGCGACCTCGGCATTGGAAGCCCCCACGGGCAATTGGCCGAGGGCTTCGATCACCTCGCCGAGACCCTCCGACGGCATGCAATAATCCGCAAGCCCGGCAAAAATCGCGTCCGCCGCACCGACGATCTCGCCGGTCAGCCCCATCCAGGTCCCCACCTCGCCCGGCGCATGGGCAAGCAGCCATGTCACCCCGACATCCGGCACGTAACCGATCCCGGTTTCCGGCATGGCGAGCCTTGTGCGCTCGGTGACGATCCGGTGGCGGCCATGCGAGGCAAGCCCGACGCCACCACCCATGACGATCCCGTCCATCAGCGCCACATAGGGTTTCGGATAGCGCGAAATCGCGTAATTGACCGGGAACTCTCCCCGCCAGAAATGGGTGACGTCCGGCCCGCCGGCCCGGCCCTCGTCATGGATGGCGCGGATATCGCCGCCGGCGCAAAGCCCACGTTCTCCCTCGCCCTTCAGAACCACGCAGGAAAGTTCATCTGCCTCGGCAAACCGCTGCAACGCCGGCTTCAACACCTCCACCATTCCAAGTGTGAGGCTGTTCAGCGCCTTCGGTCGGTTGAGATGGATGACGGCAGCCGATCCGCTGCGGCTGAAAAAGACGTCGTCGGTGAGAACTGCGCTATCAGTCATGCCATTCCCGTTGCCAGATGCGATCGCCGATCATAACCATCCGGCAATTGTTCTTGCCAGATGTTGAAACGAGTTTGATTGACGCATGCGGGCCGGTGGAAGTTATGCGGGACAGGGCGTCGTCCTGGGAACTGGTTAGGTCGGACGACACCCTGGCCCTTATTCGGCAGCCATCGGAAGGTCGCGGTGGCCGTCGAAGAGATCGCCCTGGTTGACGGGCGGGTTTTCGGTGTTTTTCGCCTTCGGCTCACGGCCGAAGAACAGTGCATAGGCAGCCGGCAGCACCAAAAGGGTCAACACGGTTGCAACCAGAATGCCGCCCATCATCGCATAGGCCATCGGCCCCCAGAACAGGCCGCGCGAGATCGGGATCAGCGCAAGCACTGCGGTGAGCGCGGTCAGCATGATCGGCCGGAAACGGCGCACCGCCGCCCCGACGATCGCTTCGGACCGATGCATGCCCGCCGCGATATCCTGGTCGATCTGGTCGACGAGAATGATCGAGTTGCGCATGATGATGCCGAGCAGCGCGATGACGCCGAGGATCGCCACGAAACCGAACGGTGCACCGGTGATCAGAAGCGCCGCGGACGCCCCGATAATGCCGAGCGGGCCGGTGGCAAGCACCAGCATCGCCTTGCCGAAATGCCGCAGCTGGATCATCAGGAGCACGAGGATGACGAGCAGCATGATCGGCATCTTGGCAGCGATCGACAGCTGGCTCTCGGCCGCATCCTCCGCACCGCCCTGGATATCGATATGGTAGCCGGACGGCAGCTGCGCCCTGATATCGGCAAGGTTCTGGTAGAGGTTCATCGACACCTGCGTCGGCTCCATGCTGTCGGGCAAGGTCGCCTTGACGGTGATCGTCGGCAGCCGGTCGCGCCGCCATTCGATCCCCTGTTCCATGACAGGTTCGATACGCGCCACCTGCGAGGCTGGCACCGTGCCGCCGAGATCGGACGGGATATAGACCGAATTGATTGCCGAGAGCAGGTTACGGGTCGCATCCGGCTCGCGCAGCACCACCGAGACGGTTTCCTCGCCGTCGCGGAAATCGCCGAGCGGCGCACCCGAAACGGCCGCCTGCAGCATCTGCCGCACCCGCTGCGAGGTGATGCCCAGCGCCCGCGCCCGGTCCTGGTCGATGACCAGCTTCACCGCATTCACCGGCTCCATCCAGTCGTCATGGATCGCCCCGAAACCCGGCTGCTCGTCGAAACGCTGCTTCACCTGGTCGGCGATACGGCGCACTTCCGCCTTGTCCGGGCCCATGACGCGCATCTGCACCGCCCAGCCGACAGGAGGGCCGAGGAACAGCCGGTCCACCTTGCCGCGCACCGTCGGGAAGTCGTTGGCGAGAATAGTGCGCAGTTTGACGATCAGCCGCTCGCGTTCCTCAAGCCCCTTGGACATGACGAGCAGCTGGGCATAGTTCGGATTGCGCAATTGCTGGTCGAGCGGCAGGAAGAAACGTGGCGCGCCCTCGCCGATGAAGGTGGCGACGAATGACTGGTCCGGATCGGCCATGACTTCCTTTTCCAGCGCCTTGGCCTGGCGTTCGACCTCGTAGACGCTGGTGCCTTCCGGCAGCCACATGTCGACGAGGATTTCCGGCCGCGACGATTGCGGGAAGAAGCTCTGCGGAATGAACTTGAACGCATAGATGCTGGCACCGAAGGCGACGAATGTCAGCGCGATGACGATCAGCCGGTGGCGCACCGCCCAGGTCACCGTACCGCGCAGGCGCCGGTAGAAACGCGTGTCATAGGCATCCTTATGGGTGCCGACATGCGGCCGCTGCTTCAGGATCATATGGCCGAGCCAGGGGGTGAAATAGACCGCGACGAACCAGGATGTGACGAGCGCGATGCCGACGACGAAGAACAGCGAGCGCACATATTCGCCGGCGGTGGAGGCCGCAAACCCGACCGGGATGAACCCCGCCGTGGTGATCAGCGTACCGGTCAGCATCGGGAATGCGGTCGACGAATAGGCAAAACTTGCCGCTTCCAGCCGCGGCAGTCCCTCTTCGAGCTTCCTCTCCATCATCTCGACGACGATCATCGCATCGTCGACGAGAAGCCCGAGCGCGATGATCAGCGCCCCGAGCGAAATGCGCTGCAGCTCGATGCCCATGTAATACATGATGGCAAGCGTGGCGGCGAGAACCAGCGGAATGGCGATCGCAATGACGATACCAGACCGCCAGCCGATCGAGATCAGCGACACGATCAGCACGATCACCAGCGCCTCCATCAGCGCCTGGGTGAATTCGCCGACGGCTTCCGTCACCACTTCCGGCTGGTTGGAGACCTGGTGCACCTCGACACCGACCGGCAGCGTCTTTTCAAACTGCGCATAGGTCTCCTCGACCTGGCGGCCGACATCGGTCACCTTATGACCCGAGCCCATCACCACGCCGATTTCGACGGCATCCTGGCCGTTGAACCGGAACTTGCGCTGGAACGGGTCTTCCAGCCCGTCCTTGACGGTAGCGATATCGCCGAGGCGAAACACCTGTTCACCCGAGCGGATCCGCAATTCCCGCACATCGGCGGACGACGTGATGCCGCCCTCGACCGAGATCCGCACCGAGCGGTCATGTGTCACGACGGTACCCGCGGCATCGACGGCATTCTGGCCGGCAAGCGCATTCTGGATGTCGGTGACGGTGAGACCCCGCTCGGCAAGCGCCTTGGACGAGACGTCGATGAAGATCTTCTGCGGCTGGTCGCCGAGGATCGTCGCCTTTTCGACGCCCGGCGTGGTCAAAAGCATGTCGCGCGCCTGGATGGCGAACTGCTTCAGCTCCGGATAGCTGTAACCGTCGCCGACAATGGCGTTGAGCGTGATATAGGTATCGCCGAATTCGTCGTTGAAATAGGGACCCTGCAGCGCCGATGGCAAGTCCTGCTTGATGTCGCCGATCTTCTTGCGCACCTGATAGAAAGCGTCGGCGACCTGCTGGCCGCTGGTATCGCCCTTGATCTGGATCGTCGTGATCGACATGCCGGCGCGGGTATAGGACTTCACCCAGTCGAGATGCGGGGTTTCCTGCAGCTTGCGCTCGATCTTGTTGACCACCTGGTTCTGCATGTCCTCGATCGAGGCGCCCGGCCATGCGGCCTGCACCACCATCACCCGGAAGGTAAAGTCGGGATCTTCCTTCTGGCCCATATTCATCACCCCGAGCACGCCCATGACGATGATCAGGCCGAACAGGAAGCGACCGATGCTCGGATGCTGGATCGCCCAACGCGACAGGTTGAATTTTTCAGGATCCGGCGCGCCGGGCCCGTAAGGCAGATCGGGATGATGGCCCGAAGACGGTGGTGTTGTGTGAGACGACGACATTGTCTTGGTCCTTCGATCAGAAGAAAACGGCCGAAGCCACACTGGATCAGTTGCCGCTGGACGTGCCGACGGAAGCGGTTGTCATGCTGTTGACGTTGCCGAAGCGCGAACTCACCGTTTCAGGCAGCCTCACCTTCATCTCGTCCTTCATGAATTGCGTGCCGGCCGAGACGACGAGATCACCGGTGGAAAGCCCCTTGGAAATCCTCACCCCGTCATCGGAAAAATCGGCGACCGTCACCGGCCGGGCGCTGACCGTGCCCTTTTGCTTGTCGACGACCCAGACGATCGACAGGTCGCCCCGCTTGGCAAGCGCTGCCAGGGGCACCGAATAGGCGGGCTGCGAATTGTCGAGCGCCGCGGTGATCGTTGCCGTCATGCCGAGCAGCACCCGGTCATCCTCCGGCAGCGCCACCCTGACCGCAAATGTCCGTGACTGCTGGTCGGCACTGCCGGCCACTTCGCGGACCTTGCCGTCGAGCGCCAGATTGTCGGAGGACCAGAAATTCGCCTTCACCGCCTTGCCCGGCTTGAACTGGGCAACGTCAATCTCCGGCACGGCGATCAGCACTTCCTTGGAACCGTCGACGGCGACCGTCAGGACCGCCGAACCACTCGCCATCACCTGGCCGACATCGGCGCTGACGGCCGTGACGATACCCGGCCGATCGGCCTTGAGTTCCGTATAGACAACCTGGTTCTTCGCCTGGTCGAGCGAGGCTTCCGCCGACTGGCGCGAGGCCACCGCCTGATCGCGCGATAGTGTCGCCTGATCGAGATCGGCCTGCGAGGAAACATTCTTGTCGCGCAGCGTCTGGGCACGTTTCAGCGCGATCTCGCTGATCTCGGCCTGTTTTTGCGCCGAGGCCAGATTGGCCTTGGCACTGTCGAGCGACAGTTTGTAGTCGACATCGTCGATCCGGGCCAGAACTTCGCCCGCCGTCACCCGGTCGCCGACATCGACGAGCCGCTCGGTGATCTTGCCGGAAACGCGAAATCCGAGATTCATCTCGGTGCGCGCCTTGATCGAGCCGGAATAGACAAGCTTGCGGCCGGCATCCGGCGGACCGATCTCGGCCACCTTGACGGGGCGCACCACGTCCGGTGCCTCGGCCTTTTTCTCTTCCGAGCAGGCGGCAAGTGCGGTCATTGCGGCAGCGATGAGCAGCCCTTTTGCGAAAACCCAAGAACGTCGATTGGCGGTAAAAGACATGGCCCCCACTCCCGGTGGCAATTGACAAAGGCGCCTTCCGGCACCGGCTTTTTGCGAGATTTCTAGTTCAGCGCCCTGAGCGCGAAGTCGACCAGATCGGCCGGCGTCGTGCGGCGGTTCTCGATCAGGCATTCGGCGATGATCTGCGGGTGACAGAGCGTCACGGTACAGTCGCAGAGGCATTCGGCGGCAATTTCCGCATCTTGTGCGCGAAATTCGCCGGCGGCAATACCGTCGCGAACAAGCTCGGCGACGATCGTCCGCATCAGCATGATGTGGTTCTCGATCACCGACCATTGTTCCTCGATGGCGACCACCACCATTTCATGCACCTTGTTTTCATGCAGCAGCATCTCGACGGTCAGCTTGTGCTGGCCGAGGAAATGATCGCGCAGCCGCTCATGGGCGCTTACCGGACGCGCCGCATTGGCAAGCGCCACGCTGCGCGTCACCTCAAGCATCCGGTGTGCCAGCGCCTTGTGGATCTCGGCCTTGGACGAGAAGAACCGATAGATATTGGCCGGCGACATGCCCAGATCCTTGGCGATGTCGGCGACATTCGTCTTGGCATAGCCGTAATGCTTGAACAGCCGCTCGGCCGCTTCGAGGATGCGCTCGACATTCTCGTTGCGCACCGTATCCGCCTGCAGTTCGCCGATATCCATCTTGCCTCACGATTTACGACTGACGAATTTTAATTTTCGTCAGTCGTAAATCAGAACCTGACGCCTGTCAACGCCACCCCGTCACACTTGGGCATGGGACCGGCACGCGTCGACGCTGCGGGGAAGGGTTGAAGATGGAGAGGATGAAGGATGGGCAAGCTTGAAAATTGACAGACGCAGGCGGCCCGGTCCTCACCGGACCGCCCAGCCGGGCTTACCGGCCCGTATGCGGGCCGATGAGCGTGGTGATCTCCGTCACGCGGTCCGCCGGGAAGCCTCCCTCCCTGGCATGACGATAGATCGCCTCGGCATTCTCCGCCTCGTGGACGCAATACATCTTGTCGCCGGTGACATAGCTGGTGATCCACGTATAGGGCTCGCCCAGCCCGTCGACCACGGCGTTCGACTTGGCCGAGATTTCCTTCAGCGTGTCGCTGTCCATGTCTCCTAGACCCGGAATGTTTCGTTCGACAACAAATTGCGGCATTGCAATTCTCCTTCCCGATTGTGCTGACGGCCAGCGTTTTCGCATGGCCATGATTGATCTCGTGGATTACTGGGCGTGACTGACAGTGGCCGCTGCCAGCCTTTCCCGGCGAGCGGCGGGTTCTGCCGCGGCATGCGCATGCTCGCAGCTGACATCCGGGTTCATGTCGGCAAACACGCCCTTCGGGTTTTTCCGCCAGGCCCAGACATGCAGCTCATAGAAGGCCGGCAGCCCGTAGCGGTTCGGCGCTCCGGTCAGGCTGAACAACTGCCCTTCCAGATTGGCCGGCCCCTTGGTGGTGATGTATTCGACCGCCACCAATTTCATCCGGCCGGTCACGTCCGGCTCGTACATGATGGCTTCGGGTTTCGACACATCGATCGCCTCGTCCTTGATCAGTTCGGCATTGACGTAATGGATGCCCATCGCCCCGCCATCGACCCCGCTGGTGCAAGGGATCGGCGAATAGCCTTCCTTCAATGCCTGTTTCACATCCTTGAACCGGGCATTCGCCTCCCGGACATGGTCGGGCAGGCCGTCGCCGGCACTCGCCATCGATGGCAATGCCGCCGATACGAGCAGCAATGCCAACATTGTTCTCATGCGCGTCATGCGTGTCATCTCCTTGGAATATGTTGAGACCGAACCCTGCCCCCGCAGGTCGTCCGGCAAGCGCATTTCTAGGAAAGACGCGGGCTTTCACATCTCCCGTGCGGGGGATGAACGGAATTTTCCGAGCCGGTATCACAATTATAGATTGTCAAGATTGACCGCAGCAGGCAGCAGGTACAGGATTATTCAATGGATCAGGGACTGTCGGAGATGATCGGCGCAATTTACGACTGCGTCGCCGATGAGGCGTCGTGGCCAACGGCGCTGCGACTGATCAACCGGAGGATCGACGGTTTTCTGACGACGATCGCCGTCTTCGACACGCAGACCCGTTCCACCAGCCTTGCCCAGATCGCCTGCGACGATGAGGAAGCGATCCACACCCTGATCCGGCATGCCGGCAATGTCCCTTTCTTCCACCTGCTCCACCGCATGGAACTCGACGAGCCGGATACGCTGGAGCGGATGTTCGCCCTCTACGGTCCCGATGGCGAAGACGTCTGGAGACAGGGCGATCTCTATCGCAATTTCCATGCCCGCTACGGCGTGCTCAACTCGATCGACATGGCCGTCCTCAAACGACCGCAGCGCGTCGGCACCATCAACATTTCAGTGAAATACCAGCCGAAGGAACGGGCGATCTTCGATCTCGTCGGCCTGCTCGGCCCCCATATCCGCCGGGCCGTGACCATCCATGACATGCTCGATGCCGAGCGCGGCCAGAGTGTCGTGCTGCGCCAGGTGATCAATGCGCTGGAACATGCCGTTTTCATCGTCGCCGACGACATGTCGATCCTGTTTGCCAACGAAGCGGCCGAAACCCGGCTGCGCGAGCAGACCGTGGTCCGCGCCCTCGGCGGCCGGCTCAGATGCACGCATGACCATGCTACGGCAGCACTCACCCATGCCGTCTCGCTCGGCACGCGCGACGAGATCACCCTGGGTGCCGCCGGCATCGACGTGCCGCTTGGCTCAAGCGATCGCCCCGCGGTCGCCCATGTCCTTCCGCTGGAGCGGCGCCGGCAGGGCGGGGGGTACGAAACAGGAGCCAGTGCTGCGATCTTCGTCGCCGCAGCCGGCACCGTCGTGCAGTCAGCCATCGAGGCGGTCGCCGCCCTGTTTGCCCTCACACCCGCCGAAAGGCGGGTCGTCTCCTATGTCGCCGAAGGCCTTACCCGCACCGAGATTGCCCAGGCCCAGGGCGTCGCCGACGGCACGGTCAAGTCGCAGCTCGGCGCCATCTACGACAAGACCGGCGCCACCGACCAGCGCAGCCTTCAGCAACTGATACGCGAACTCAGCCCGCCGGCACAAAGACACGTTTAGTAAGGACTTGTTGAAGTTAACCGCCCCTTTTTGTGGCCCACCCTGCTGGATCGTGCTATCTGTCTCGGCACTGCACAAACAGAAAAAATCCGCAGGAACCAAGTCACGGATCGCGCGTTTCGACGCGCCGGCCGGGAATCTTCTGCGGCTCGGAGGGGGACATGCATGCAATGATGGAAAGTCCGGACGGTTCACTGCTCGACCAGGAGCGTTATCGCCTTCTGGTCGATGCGATATCGGACTATGCCATCTACATGCTTGACCCCAAGGGCCACGTGGCCAGTTGGAATGCCGGCGCCCAGCGCTTCAAGGGCTATTCGGCGGCGGAAATCCTCGGCCATCACTTTTCCCGCTTCTACACCAACGAGGACCGGCTCGCCCGTATGCCCGAACGCGCCCTGGAAACGGCGACCAGCGTCGGCCGTTACGAGAGCGAAGGCTGGCGGGTGCGCAAGGACGGAACCCGCTTCTGGGCGCATGCGATCATCGACCCCATCTGGGACCGCAACGGCCATATCCTCGGCTTTGCCAAGGTGACCCGCGACCTGACCGAACGGAAGAAGGCCGAAGCCGAACTTCGCCTGAGCGAGGAGAAATTCCAGCTCCTCGTCAACGGCGTCAGCGACTACGCGCTCTACATGCTCGACCCTGAAGGCCATGTCAGCAACTGGAATGCGGGTGCGGCCCGCATCAAGGGCTTTACCGCCGAAGAAGCTGTTGGCCGGCATTTTTCGCATTTCTACACCGAAGAAGACCAGAAGAAGGGCGAGCCGGAACGCAATCTCGACATTGCGCGGCGCACCGGCAGGGTCGAGCGCGAGGGCCTGCGCCTGCGCAAGGACGGCACCACCTTCTGGGCCCATGTTGTGATCGACACCGTGCGTGACGAGACCGGCCAGGTTTTGGGCTTTGCCAAGATCACCCGCGACATCACCGAAAAGGTCGAGGCGCAGAAGGCGCTGACCAAGACCCGCGAGGAACTGTTCCAGGCGCAGAAGATGGAGGCGATCGGCCAGCTGACCGGCGGCATCGCCCACGATTTCAACAATCTTCTGATGGCGATCATGGGCAGTCTCGAAATCCTGCGCAAGCGCATGCCGGAAGATCCGGCCCTGCTGCCCTTGATCGACAATGCGCTTCAGGGCGCCGAGCGCGGTGCAGCACTCACCCAGCGCATGCTGGCCTTTTCCAGGCGCCAGGAATTGAACATGCGGCCGGTTGACGTGCCGACTTTGGTTGCCGGGATGAAGGATTTCCTCGAACGCTCGCTGCGTTCCTCGATGCGTATAGACACCGAGTTCTCGCCGAAGCTGAAAAGCGTGCTGACCGACAGCGTGCAGCTCGAGACAGCCATCCTCAACCTTGTCGTCAATGCCCGCGATGCGATGAACGAGCAGGGAACAGTGACGATCGGCGCCGACACGCATCATGTCGGAGAAGAAGGTGGAAAACTGCGCAGCGGTGACTATCTGCGTATTTTCGTGCGTGATACCGGGGAAGGCATGGACCCCGACACGGTACTGCGCGCGACGACCCCTTTCTTCACCACCAAGGGGGTCGGCAAGGGAACCGGATTGGGATTGTCGATGGTCCAGGGACTGACGGAACAATCGGGCGGCATGATCGCCATCGACAGCGTCAGGGGAGAGGGCACGATAGTGTCGCTTTTCCTTCCCACGATTGACGATGAGGACTGCCCGAAGGAGAAGGCTGTGACGACCGGCAATGGAGCAAAGATCGGCGACCGTCCCCTGACCGTACTTGCGGTGGATGACGACGCTTTGGTGCTGATGAACACCACATTGATGCTGGAAGATCTCGGCCATCAGGTGATCGAGGCCTATAACGGTCCTGAAGCACTGGCCGCCATGCGGCGCGACGACGTGCGGATCGACCTCGTCATCACCGATCATTCGATGCCGCGCATGACCGGTTCCGAGCTTGCCGCCGAAATCGCCAACGAATGGCCGGGCCTGCCCGTTGTCCTGGCAACCGGTTATGCGGAACTTCCGGAAGGCAGCGGCAACCACCTGCCCCGCCTGCCGAAACCCTTTTCCCAGGCACAGTTGAGCGAGATCATCGGGACCGTCACCGGCACCGCCGGCTGAGCCAGTTTATCCGGCCCTGAACCATTTGCCTCGGGCTGCGTTGTTCTCCGGAAGAAGAGGAGAACCGGACATGGTCTTCAAGCATCAGCAGTTTTACGAGACACGGCCGGAAATCGAGGTTGAATTTCCGCCTCATGCCGTGCTGGAGGGCCTCGTGTCGGATGCGCTCGCATCCGCCGGCGGCGTCGATGCCAGTGACGTGACTGTCACCGCCACCGGCGCGGTGATCACCCTTGCCGGTTCCGTCCAGCGGCAGGAGGAAGTTGCACGCGCCGATGAGGTGGCGCGCGCCATTGCCGGCGTCGGCGAAGTCAAGAATGACATCAGGGTCACCGGCACGGACCAGTCGCACCGGGCTATCTGACGGCAGGATGACCGATATCCAGGGACAAGACGGGAGCCGACAGAACGGCTCCCGCCACGCTGATTCATGCTGCGAGCGCCCGATAGTCCATCGCCGCAAGGTCGGCGATCAGGCCCGGTCCGGTCGGCTGCCATCCGAGAACCTGCCGGGTCTTGGCGCTGGAAGCCAGCATGTCGAGCCCGGCAAACATCGCCATCCAGCCGAAATGTTCCGCCGCCTTGTCAGCCGCGACCGAAACAACCGGTAGGTTGAGGCCGCGACCAAGCGACTCGGCGATCTCGCGCACCGCGATGCCTTCTTCGGCGACCGCATGGTAACGCGCGCCGGCCTCCGCCCGCTCGATCGCCAGACGGTAAAGCCGGGCGACATCAACGACATGGGCTGCCGGATAACGGTTGCGCCCCTCGCCGACATAAGCCGAAACACCCTTGGCGCGGGCGATCTCGACAAGCGGCGAGATAAGCCCCTGCTTGAACTCGTCGTGAACCTGCGGCAGGCGCATGACCGACAGGTTGATGCCCTGATCGAGAAGCGCATTGCCGGCGATCTCCGAGGCGACGCGCGGGTTGGGATGGTCGAGATTGCAGACGTCTTCGACCGCCGGCTGGCCATGCCCGGTCGAACCGAGGCCGGTACCCGAGGTGATGATCAGCGGCCTGTCGGATCCTTTCAGCGCTTCCCCCATCGCCGCGATCACCCGCCCATCCTTGGCGCAGTTCTCGGCGAAACGGGAAAAGTCGTGATCGAAAGCGGTATGGATGACGGCATCGGCCTTTTCGGCGCCGCGGCGCAGGCTGTCCGGCTCCTCAAGCGAGCCGCGATGCACGTCGACACCCGCTTCCTGCAGCGCCCTCGCGCCGCTATCCGACCGCGTCATGCCGATCACCTGATGCCCCGCACCGATGAGTTCCGGCACTATTTTCGAACCGATAAAGCCGGTCGCTCCGGTAAGAAAGATACGCATGGCAGTTCTCCTGGTTGATCGAGACCCCTTATTGCGTTAGCTCTCATGCTGTTAAAGTAGTGACTTTATCCTATTATAAACATCAACAGGATGGTCGCCAGTGTCGGAGAAACCCTGTCATGTCCGGTGAGAACAACGCGCTCGGGCTTTTCCTGCGTGACCGCCGTTCGCGCCTCGATCCGGCGACATTCGGCTTTTCCGGCCGCCGCCGCACCCCGGGCCTGCGCCGCGAGGAAGTCGCCCAGCGCGCCAATATCAGCCCGACCTGGTATACCTGGTTGGAACAGGGCCGTGGCGGCGCACCTTCCGCCGATGTGCTGAACCGCATCGCCGGCGGACTGATGCTGACGGAACCCGAGCGCGAACATCTCTTCATGCTCGGCCTCGGCCGGCCGCCCGAAGTCCGCTACCAAGCCGTCCAGGGCGTCAGCCCAAGACTGCAGCGAATGATCGATACGCTGGAATCAAGCCCCGCCCTGGTGAGGACTGCGGCCTGGGACATCCTCGCCTGGAACAGGGCGGCGACCGTGGTCTTGACCGATTATGGCAGGCTGGCGCCAAGCGAGCGCAATGTCCTGCGCCTGCTGTTCGGCAATCCGGACGTCAAGCGCCATCAGCACGACTGGGAAGCAATGGCCCGTTTCGTCGTTGGTGCCTTCCGTGCCGATGTCGCACGCGCCGGAGCAACATCGGAAATCGCCGATCTGGTCGATGACCTGTGCCGCACGAGCGCCGAATTCGAGAGGATCTGGCAGGAGAACGACCTGGCCTCTATGGGCGAAGGCACCAAGCGGCTGAAACACTCGGTCCTCGGCGATATCGAACTGGAATATTCCGGCTTTGCCGTAGACGGCCGACCGGATCTCAATCTGGTCGTCTACAATCCGGTCCACGAGATGGTCGCCGCCCGAATTCGCGATTTGGCCCGGCAGAAGACCGACGCGGCCTGACCGTCTTCACCGCAGATTACCTCCTCATTCCCGCTCCCCGCGTTAGGCATGGTTCCGGCAAACCATCAATTGCCGGGGGCAAGAAAGGTCAGTGCCGCCTTAGACCTATCTTCAGATTTTGCCCCTAGCGTGCACCGCAACAATGTGACCGGGGGCCTGACATGAGCGTCGTTTCGTTGAAGGATGTGGAAGGTCAGTCAGGACGCGGCTTTGCGCACCTGCACTTCTCGCCGCCGATCGAAGCTCTGTTTTGCGAGGACTATGCAGCCGAACGCCTCCGCCTGGTGATCACCTGGAGCATCGTCGGCATCGTCATTTACGACCTGATCTATTTCGCCGACCGGGTAATGGTGCCGGATGCGATTATGGGACTGATCGTCGCCCGCTTTTTCCTGTTCACCCCGTTCGTGATCTTCTGCGTCTGGGCGCTGCGGCGTTGGCCGGGTGCACGTTTCTACGATTTTCTTTCGGTCATGGTCGGTGTCCTTGCCGTCACCCTGCCGATGCTGCCGGCAACCACCAGCAACAGCCCCTATCTCTACGTTTACCAGACCTATAACGCCGCGGCCTTCCTCTTCTTCGTCATCTGCCTGCGCCCGCGTTTTCTCGCTCTTCTGGGCGGTCTGGCGCTGATGTGCCTATCGCATTTCATCACCACCGACCTCACCGGCGCCTTCGATGCGGTCACCTATACCGGCATCGTCACCTTCTATCTCACCCTCTCGGTGTTTCTCGCGGCGAGCGCCTATTTTCTCGAAAAGATGGACAGGCGCAATTTCCTTGCCCAGTTGCGGGCACGCCTTCTTCACGATCAGCTTGAGGAGAAGGCGGAGCAAGACGAACTGACGGGCCTGTTGAACCGCCGTTCACTATCACGCAAGGGCGAGGCGATGTGGGCCAATGCTGGCCCGGATGCGATCGTCTCGGCGATCCTGCTCGATATCGATCATTTCAAGCTGTTCAACGACGTCCACGGCCATATCGAGGGCGATGCCTGCATCCGCGCCGTATCGCAATCCATCGTCGCGACGTTGGATGACGGCCATTCGATCTTCCGCTTCGGCGGCGAGGAAATCCTCGTTCTGAGCTGCGAGGCCGATCTCGAGCGCGTGTGCGAGACCGCCGAAAAAATCCGCGTGGCGATAGAGGCACGCCGCCTGCCGCATCGCGGCATCGTCAACGGCTATGTGACGGCAAGTTTCGGCGTCGCCTCGGCAAAGCCCACCGAGATCACCCTGGAAAAACTGCTGCGCAAGGCCGATGACGCGCTTTATCAGGCCAAGAACCGGGGGCGCAACATCGTCGTCGTCGCGGCCCAATCTCCTGACGACACACAGGCCGCCTGACCATTCCTGAAGCAGGATGAGCGACGCGCCCGGACCGAAACGGCCCGGGCGCATCCTGTCGTTTGGGACCCTTACCGCGGCAAGGCGTAGGCGATCACGTAATCGCCCGGCTTGGTGCCGACCGAACCGTGGCCGCCGGCAACGATGACGACGAACTGGCGACCGTCATCGACCGCATAGGTCATCGGTGTCGCCTGTCCGCCGGCCGGAAGCCGGGCTTCCCACAGCTGCTTGCCATCGGTCAGATCATAGGCCCGCAGGTAATCGTCGACCGCTGCACCGAGGAAGGCAACGCCGCCCTTGGTGATCATCGGTCCGCCGATACCCGGTACGCCAACCTTGAACGGCAGCGGCAGCGGGGTCATGTCGTGGACGGTGCCGTTGCGATGCTTGTAGGCGATCTTGCCGGTCCTGAGATCGACGCCCGAGACATAGCCCCATGGCGGCGCCTGGCAAGGAATGTTCAGCGGCCCGAGGAACGGTCCCATGAACACGCCATAAGGTGCACCGTCATTGCGGTTGAGGCCCTGTTCGGAACCCTTCTCGTCCTGGCCCTTGGCCGGCACGTCGGCGCGCGGCACGAGCTTGGAGGTGAAGGCGAGATAGGTCGGCATGCCGAACATCACCATCCGCTCCGGATCGACCGCGACCGAACCCCAGTTGAACGTGCCGAAATTGCCCGGATAGACGATTGTCCCCTTGAGCGACGGCGGCGTGTACTGGCCCTGATAGTCCATTTCCTTCAGCCATATGCGGCACACCATCTGGTCGAACATGGTGACGCCCCACATGTCACGGCCTTCGAGCGTCCGCGGGCGGAAGTTCAAGGCAGAGATCGGCTGTGTCGGCGAAGCATGATCCTCGGGGATCGTGCCGCCCGGTGCAGGCTGTTCGGTCACCGGAATGATCGGGTCGCCGGTGCGGCGATCGAGCACGTAGATGTCACCCTGCTTGGTCGGACCAACCAGCGCCGGCACGACCTGACCGTCGGACTTGGTGAGGTCGATCAGCACCGGCTGGGCCGGCACGTCCATGTCCCACAGATCGTGATGCACGGTCTGGCGTACCCACCGGTCTGCACCGGTATTGACGTCCAGTGCAACGATCGACGAGGAATATTTCTCGACATTTTCCGACCGGCCCATGCCGAGCTGGTCGGGAACCTGGTTGCCGAGCGGGACATAGACGAGACCGAGCGCCTCATCGACCGAGAACACCGACCAGCTGTTCGGCGAATTGGTCGTGTAGGTCTGGCCTTCCGGCAGCGGCTGGGTCTGGCTCGGATTGCCCGAATCCCAGTTCCACAACAATTGACCGGAATGGACGTCGAAGGCGCGGATGACGCCGGACTGTTCCTGCGTCGAGTAATTGTCGTTCACCGCCCCGCCGAGGATGATCTTGTCCCCGACGATCGCCGGCGGCGAGGTCGAGTAATAATAACCGGCTGGATTATACTTCATCCCCTTTTCGAGATGCAGCGTACCGTTCTCGGCAAACGACGGGCAAACCTGGCCGTTCTTCGCATCAAGTGCGATCAGTCTGGCATCCGAGGTCGGCACGTAGACGCGCTCGGCGCAAGGGCTGCCGGCAGAAGCCGCCTGATCCTTGTAGTAGCTGACGCCGCGGCAGGTCTGGTGCTGGCGATCCGGGTTCATGCCGGAATTGGCATCATATCTCCAGACCTGCTTGCCGGTGGTCGCATCGAGCGCGATGGCCAGATTGTGCGGCGTGCAGAGATAAAGATTGTTGCCGATCTTGAGCGGGGTCACCTGATAGGTAGTCTCGCCGACATCGTCGGGCCGCTTCACGTCACCTGTCTGGTAACGCCAGACCTCTGCAAGCTTGCCGACATTGTCGACATTGACCTGGTCCAGCGGCGAATAACGCTGGCCATAAGGCGTACGGCCATACTGATGCCATTCGCCATCCGGCACATTGCCGCCGAGCGACGGCGCAGCGGCGACCTTTTCCTCCGGCAGGTCACCGCTCTGGTCGAGCGGATCGAAGAACATCGACACCACGGCGATGACGACGGACAATGCCACCGCAACAGCCAGAGGCTTGGCGGATGCGCCATAGCTCTTGCCCGTCGGGCTGATGAAGCCGAGCGGACGACGGATCCACGGTGTCAGCAGCCACATGCCGAGAAGGATGACGACGCCGCCACGCGGGCCGAGCTGCCACCAGTCGAGTCCAACCTCCCAGATAGCCCAGGCGAGCGAACCGACGACGACGACGGCATAAAGATGAAGCGCAAGAGCCTTGCGCAGCAGCAACAGGATGGCGGTGAGCAAAAAGCCCACGCCGGTTATCAGATAATAGACGCTTCCCCCGAGCGCGAAAAGTTTCGCACCCCCGATGGCCAAAGCAAGGCCCATCAACGCCATGACAATTGCGGTAATCCGAATAGCCATTAGGCAACCTCATACGAAATAGGACATGGCAGGCAGAACGCCGCCACACTCTCGCATCTCGACCGTGGCAAATCACCGCAGGTCTTGATGTGTGGCTAAACTAGGACGGAAGGCCGGAAAGGATAGGGATCGTCGGTTGAAAACAATCGGTTTATGTCGCAATGCCGCCACGAACCTGACCGCCATGCGTGCAACACCTTGAAAACCCGCGCCTGCCTCTATGTTTCCGCAAGGAGCAGCCAGGAGCGTTCGAAACGGCATGGGATATGAACTCTATTATTGGGACGGCATCCAGGGACGCGGTGAGTTCGTTCGCCTCGCTTTGGAGGATGCCGGTGCGAAATATATCGACACGGCACGCAGTTCGTCCGGGTCCCAGGCGATGCTGGATTTCCTCAAGGGCAGCCACGGACACGGCCAGATGCCCTTCGCTCCGCCCTTTTTGAAGGACGGCAACCTCGTCGTTTCGCATGTCGCCAACATCCTGCTTTATCTCGGTCCGAAACTTGGCCTCGTTGCCGACGACGATGCCGGCCGGTTTCAGGCAAACGGACTGCAGCTGACGATCACCGATTTCGTCGCCGAGGTGCATGACACCCATCACCCGATCAATACCGGCGATTATTACGAGGATCAGAAAGAGGCGGCGAAGGCACGCTCCGCCGCCTTCATCCGCGACCGCATGCCGAAATTTCTCGGCTATTTCGAAAGGATCATCGACAGCAATCCGTCGGCAAGCGGTTTCGTCATCGGTGATCGACTGACCTATGTCGATCTGTCGCTGTTTCAGGTGATCGAGGGCCTGCGCTACGCCTTTCCAAAGGCGATGAAGGCGATCTCAAAAACCTGCCCGAAGCTTCTGGCGCTGCACGACACGGTAGCCTCACGGCCGAATATCAAGGCCTATCTGAAATCCGAACGCCGGATCGCCTTCAACGAATCCGGCATTTTCAGGCACTATCCCGAACTTGACATGCGGTGACGGGAGGCTCTCAACCGGCCTCCTCGCCCAGTTCCTGCAGGATCTGGTGCCGCGCCCGGTTGAGCCTGCTTTTCACCGTCCCGACCGCGCAGTCGCAAATTGCAGCCGTCGCCTCGTAGCTTTCGCCGAGGATTGCCACCAGCGTCAGAACCTCGCGGTAATGCGGCGGCAGTTTCTGCAGCGCGCGCTGGACTTCCCGCGCTCGAGCGGCGGACTCCTGCGCCCCCTCGACCGGCATGTCGCCGGAGACATTCTCCTCCAGCCCCGGCGCCTCGCGCCCAAGGATCCGCGACCGCGTGTAGAACGTGTTGCGCATGATCGTGAACAACCATGATTTAAGTTTCGTCCCACGCTCGAACTTGTCGAGATTGGCGAGCGCCTTCATCAGCGTTTCCTGCACCAGATCGTCTGCATCCGAAGGACTGCGGCAGAATGTGCGTGCAAATGCGCGGAGGGCCGGGATCAGCTTGACTATATCTTGACGAGCATGATCACCGTTCAACTGTGACTCGGACACCGTTGCCTACCTCTCCTCACTTGATGGTTGGAATGACGGTGGCAAACGCATGCCTTCTCGATTTGGTTCCGCAACCACGCGGTCGTTTTCGCGCCTGGAACAAAGCCGTCGAGGCCGCCGTTGTAGAGACAGTCAAAAGCGAGGAGACAACGCCATGGGCCTCAACGACAGCCAGAAGAGCGGCGACCGGACCGGAGACGAGACCACCGGGCATAAGAAGACAAAGGATTCCGCCCGCACGTCCGCAAACCGGGCGGATCTGGAAGAGCAGCTGGAGGAAGGCCTGGAGGATACGTTCCCCGCCAGCGACCCTGTTGCCGTCACCACCACCGCCATTCCGGCCGGCACGCCCAAACCTCCGAAACATTGACAGCCGCAGTAAGGCAAACGAACGGGCAGCTGCCGACCGGCTGCCCGTTCGTTTTCATAGATATTCATCTGTGACATTTTCGGGATTTCCGAAGAGACCGGTCTTGTTGTAAGAAAAATCTTATACAAGCCACAGGTCTGGGCTAAGGTTGTCGGGTTTTCGTTCGGCACCTTCACGTCAGGGGTCGGAATGACGAAGGAAAATGCTCAGGTCGATGAGCGGGAGGCAAGGATGGGACGCCGCGTTAATGGCAAGGTCTCGGGTCTGCTGACGGAGATCGAGAAGGAAGCCGTTCCTGATCGCCTGCTCGAACTTGCCCGCCGATTGCAGAACGCCCTCAACGAGAAACTAGACGGCTGAGGCCGAACTGGAAGTCGCGAAATTCTGCGTCTTCATACCTCACTGTCCAGTACCGTACCCTTCCGGAACCTTAGCCACCTCCCCCGGTTAGACGATCGCACTCGTCAATCAGACAACCGACAGGGAGAAATTCAATGGCGACGACCAAGACGCTCAATGATCTTTTCTATGAGACGCTGAAAGATATCTATTACGCCGAGCGGCAGATCGTGAAAGCGCTGCCGAAAATGGCCCGTGGCGCTCAAGACCCGAAACTGAAAGCCGCCTTCGAACATCACAAGGAAGAAACCGAGGGCCAGATCGAACGGCTCAAACAGGTCTTCGAGATCATTGGCAAGCGCGCCCAGGGCAAGACCTGCGATGCGATCGAAGGTATTCTTGCCGAAGGCGAAGAGGTGATGGAAGAATTCAAGGGCACCCCCGCCCTCGATGCCGGGCTTCTCGCCGCCGCTCAGGCCGTCGAGCATTACGAGATCAGCCGCTATGGCACGCTGCGCGCCTGGGCCGAGCAACTGGGCCTCGACAAGGCCGTGCCGCTGCTCGACGAGACCTTGCAGCAGGAGGCCAGTGCCGACGATCTGCTGAGCAATATCGCCAAGACGGCGGTCAATACCGCCGCGAAGAAAGCGGCCTGATATCAGGCCAAAACAAAGCCCGGATCGCTCCGGGCTTTGTTCGTTTCGATCGCTGGTGTCGATCAGGTCAGTGAAACAGGGCCGACGCTCGGCGGCAGCACCGCGACGGGCGGCTGGATCGGCAGCATGCTGCCATTCAGCCCCTGGGCGCGAAAGATGCGGGTCTCGTATCCGCCACGGGTCGCAAGACGCGTGCGGGCCGCATCAAGAGCCAACTCGTAACTGTGATAGGATGACGCGGATTGAATTCCGTCGATGACGTAGACCCATCCGGTCGCATGAGGCATTATATCGCAATAGTTGTGCATGATGAGTATCTCCTTCCCGAGTGATGGAACCAAGCCGATGCGCAAAAGTTCCTGTCACGTGGGAAGTTTCCTGCCGATGACCTGCAGCGTCATCACCTGACATTGCAGCTTTTAACATTTCTTCGGAACGTTTTTGCAAAGCACACGTTTAGCGGTTTGGGCGAATGGAGACGATGATGGCAGCCTCTCAGGAAGATTGGATCAAGCATAGAGCCTACGAACTTTGGGAGCAGGAGGGTTACCCCTCCGGCAAGGACACCGAGCACTGGGAACGGGCGAAGCTGGAATATGCGACGCAAAAACCCACTGCCTCGACACCTGCGGCGGGCAAGCCTGCCAAAGTGGCGGCGCCAAAGGCCGCAGCCAAGGCGGCAGCGAAACCTGCCGCGAAAAAACCGGTAAAAACAGCAGCCAAGAGCGAGCCGAAACCTGCCAAGGTTCCAGCAGCGGCGGCAGCGGTAAAGCCGGAACAGACCAGGAAGCAGCCGAAGAAACAGGCTGCCGAGTAGGCCCCAACTCTTCCGGGCCGATTTTTTTGTAAGCGTTGATCACGCATATGGCCGGCGAGCGTTTCGCCGGGCCTATGCTTTTGTGCGACTGAAATTTGCGTGACGAATAGATATGTGGGCAGGATAATGAACGTATCGACCGGCATGAACGCACTGAGCCCGGAACTGCAATTTCCGCGATTGCGGCATCCTGAAATGCAGCGCCTGCATGTCCCGCCCAATCCTCGCACAAAAACTGGTCCTAGCCGTCGCATCCCTTCGTTCTCGTCACGGCAGCCTTGCAATCACGCGATCTTGCGGAGGGGCGACAGATGAGCGCTTATCTTTCCATCGATACGCATAATAATCGCTTTGACCGGCGGCGGAATCGCGTAGGTTTGAGACCTGTCGCTGCAGAGGGGGAAAGCGCCACGATGAGAATTCTGTCGGTTACGTCGGAGATCTATCCGCTGATCAAGACCGGCGGATTGGCAGACGTCACCGGGTCGCTTCCCAAGGCGCTCGCACCGCTTGGCATCGAAACCACCTCGCTCATCCCCGGTTATCCCAAGGTGATGCAGCAGCTGGACCAGGCCACCCCGCTTCTGGAATTCGAAGATCTGCTCGGAGAGCGCGCGACGCTGCGCCACGCGCATTTCGAAGGGCTCGATCTTCTCGTTCTCGATGCGCCGACGCTTTACGACCGCCCGGGCGGTCCCTATCTCGACAGCCACGGAAAAGACCATTCCGACAACTGGAAGCGCTTTGCCGTCCTGTCGCTCGCGGCAGCCGAAATCGCCGCCGGGGCGCTTCCCGGCTGGGTGCCGGACCTCGTCCATACCCATGACTGGCAATCGGCGATGACCTCGGTCTACATGCGCCGCAACGGCTGCATGACACCGGTCGTCATCACCATCCACAATATCGCCTTCCAGGGACAATATCCGGCCGGTCTGATCTCCGAACTGGGCCTGCCGCCGGAAGCCTATTCACTCGACCAGCTGGAATATTTCGGCGACATCAGCTTCCTCAAAGGCGGATTGCAGACTGCCGACGTGATCACCACCGTCAGCCCCACCTATGCCCGGGAAATCCTGACGCCGCGTTTCGGCATGGGGTTGAACGGCGTGCTCAACGAACGGGTCGAGGTGCTGCGCGGCATCGTCAACGGCATCGACCTCGATGTCTGGGATCCGGCCACCGACGAATTTCTGCCCCAGACCTTCGACATCGCCAACCTGCGCCGCAAGCGAGACAACCGCGGGCCGCTGCTGGAGCGTTTCGGCCTCGATGCCGACGACCGGGGGCCGATCTTTGCTGCCATCAGCCGCATGACCTGGCAGAAGGGCATCGACATGCTGGCCGAGACGGCGGACGAGGTGATCAACAATGGCGGCAGGATCATAATCGTCGGTCAGGGCGACCACGCCATCCAACAGTCGCTCTTGGAAACCGCATCGCGTTACCCCGGGCGCATGGCGGTGCATATCGGTTATGACGAACCGACCGCCCATCTGGTCCAGGGTGGAGCCGACGCGATCGTCCAGCCGTCGCGTTTCGAACCTTGCGGCCTGACCCAGCTTTACGCGCTTCGTTACGGCTGCGTGCCGGTCGTCTCACGCACCGGCGGCCTGTCGGAAACCATTATCGACGCCAATGATGCGGCGATGTCGGCACGCGTCGCGACCGGCTTCCAGTTTCATCCGGTGACGACCAACGGCCTGCGTCTCGCGCTGCGCCGCGCATTGCATGCCTATGAGCAGCCGAAAATGTGGGCGAGGCTGCAGAACCAGGGCATGAAGACCAAATTTTCCTGGGAACGCAGCGGCCAGCAATATGCTTCGGTCTACAGGAGCCTGGTGCAGAAGGCGTCCCGCCCGCAATCGGGCCTGCGGCGCCTGAAGTTCTGGTGAGGCCGCCATGCCCGGCCTTACCCTGCGGCACGCGCCTCAGACCTTGAACACTTCGTCGCGCCAGAAGACGATGACGTAACCGCCCGATGCGGCGGCCTCTTTTGCCCATGCCTGAAGCTGCGGCATATACGGCTCGTGCCGCCACAGGTCGGGAAAATCGGGATCGGCAAGCACTGTGATCTGCGGCCCCTGACGATAGACCATCATATGCGATCGCGACGGTTCCCACTCGTCACCCAGCACGTCGTCGGTCATCCACAGACAGAGGAACTCGCGACAGACCGACGGACGGTCCGCATAGATCGAACAGCCTTCGCCCGCCACACAATGCCTGCACCATTCGTCGGCCGGTTTGTCGAAATGATCGATATCCGGCAGGCGGCAACAGAGCGTGCAGGTGCCGCAGATGCGGCTTTTGACGGTGGCAACGGCATGGTCCATGGCCGACATCTAGCACATCTGGCGCCCTTGGCGATCTCGCAGACGTTTCGCCAGACAGCCGGGCTTAGCGCCTAACGCTTCAGGAACCAGCCCATCCGTTTGAGGATGATCGGCAGGATGCCGAAATACATGGTCGGCACGATCAGCGCCGTGGCGATCAGCATCTTGAGGAGGAACGGAACGGTCGCCAGCATCGGAAACAGGAAATAGACATAAAAGGACGCGGTCGGGAAAATCCCCATCCAGATCACCAGCGCCATCCGCCAGCGGGCCGGCTGCCTCGGCATCGTCAGCCCGCTCGTCGAAAACCACAGGTCGGTCGTGTTGAAAATGCGATATTCCGGTTCGTGGTCGGAAACCACGCTCAGCCTGTCATGCCAGTCATGCGATGCATCCGATTGCCGCCAGGCATCGAGATCGGCCTGTGAGGCGAACACCTGGACGAAATGAAATTCCTCGCCCTCGACACGCGGCGGAATGAGGGTCGAGAAGAGATAACCCTTTGCCTTTGAACAGGCTTCCAGCATGCCTCTCGCCAGATCCTCATACTGTTTCTCGAAACCGGGATTGGCGCGCCGATGGATGATGCGTGTCACCTGCGACATGATGCTGTTTGTCCCCGTTCAGGCTATCGAAATCATGGCCTTGCCTGCTATGGAACAAAGATGACATTGTCAACTATATCGCCCGTGAGCCAGCCGATGGACGACGACATCACCGAACTCCTGAGAGAGATCTCGCAGCGTTTCCGGGCCGAGATGCGCTATGCACCGGAAGTCGGCAGGCACCGGTCGACACCGTTCCAGAACGAGCTTCTCGTGTCGATCGGCCGGCTGCCGGGCGCAAGCGTTATGGCGCTCGCGGACCTGACGGGACGCGACAAGGCACAGGTCACCCGTGTCGTCGCGGAGCTGGAAGCCAAAAGTCTGGTCGCACGCCAGCCATCTCTTATCGACCGTCGCTCGACATCGCTGCGACTGACCGAAGACGGCGAAGCCATAGTCCGTGCGATACTCGACAAACGCCGTGCCCTCGCGGCGAAGATGCTGGCACCACTCGATCATCAGGAACAAAACACGGCCTTCGCCCTCCTCCGCAAGATGCGCTCCGGGTTGGGCGAATAGGCACATATCAAGGCCGCCGGAACAACGCCAAACTGCGCCCTTCCAGCTCGAAATCCTTTTCCTTGGTGATGGTCAGACCACGTTTCTTGGTGTCGCAGGTGGTCAGCTCCAGAACCCAGCCGCCCTCGCCGAATTGCGGGATACGGAAGGGCACATTGCCTTCGAACGGATTGAACAGCAAAAGCACGTCGTGCCAGATGCCGTCTTCCTCCTGCAGGTCGCCGCGGCCGAGATAGACGCCGAGCGTGGTACCTTCGTCCCATTGCTCCGGCTGCTGGAAACCGCCGCCGGCATTGAACCACTTGATATCGGTCCCGTCGCGCCAGCTTTCGCGCCGCAAAAGCGGCTGCTCGGCCCGCAGCCGGATCACCTCGCGGGTGAACTCCCGCAGGCTCTCGCAGCTTTCCGGCAGGTCGTCCCAATGCACCCAGGAAATCTCGCTATCTTGGCAATAGCCGTTATTGTTGCCGAGCTGGCTGCGGCCGAACTCGTCGCCGGCAAGCAGCATCGGCGTGCCGTGGGAAAAGAGCAGCGTTGCAAGGAAGTTGCGCTTCTGCCGGTCGCGCTCGGCATTGATGCCCTCGTCCTCGGTCGGACCTTCCGCGCCGTAATTGTAGGAGCGGTTGTCGTTGTGGCCGTCGTTATTGTCCTCGCCATTCGCCTCATTGTGTTTCTCGTTATAGGAAACGAGATCGTTCAGCGTGAACCCGTCATGGGCGGTGATGAAGTTGACGCTTGCCCAGGGCCGGCGGCCGCGCTGGTCGTAGAGATCGCCCGAACCGAGCAGACGGGCGGCGAAATCGGTCGAGACATTGTCGCCCTTCCAGTATTCGCGCACGGTGTCGCGATATTTGTCGTTCCATTCGGCCCAGCCCGGAGGAAACCCACCGACCTGATAACCGCCCGGACCGATATCCCAAGGCTCGCCGATCAGCTTCAGCCTGGACAGGACCGGGTCCTGCGTGATCGCATCGAAGAAACCGCCGCGCTCGTCGAACCCTTCCGGCTCGCGGCCGAGAATGGTGCCGAGATCAAAGCGGAAACCATCGATATGCATCGATTCCGCCCAGTAGCGAAGGCTGTCCATCACCATCTGCAGCACCCGCGGATGCGAGGTGTTGACGGTATTCCCGGTGCCGGTGTCGTTGATGTAATAACGGTGCTGGTCCGGCATCGTGCGGTAATAGGAAAAGTTGTCGATGCCCTTGAAGGAGAGCGTCGGGCCAAGTTCGTTGCCTTCCGCCGTGTGATTGTAGACCACGTCGAGAATGACCTCGACCCCGGCATCATGGAACGACCGCACCATGTCGCGGAAACCCTGGATACCTCGCGGGCCGTAATATCGCGAGGCGGGTGCGAAAAAGCCGAGCGAATTATAACCCCAGAAATTTTTCATGCCCTTGTCGAGCAAATGCTGGTCGTCGGGAAACCAGTGAACCGGCAACAGCTCGACCGAGGTGATGCCGAGGCTCTTGATATACTCGACGGAAGCCTTGTGGCCCATGCCTTCGAACGTACCGCGCAGCTCTTTCGGAATGGCGGAATTGAGCTGGGTAAACCCCTTTACATGGGTCTCGTAGACGACGGCCTTCGGCCAGGCAATGTTCGGGCGGTTTTTGTCCTGCCAGTCGAATTCGTTCGGATCGATCACCTTGGCCTTCGGCGTGAACGGCGCGCTGTCGCGCGTATCGAAGGTGAGATCCTTGTCCTTGGCGAGCAGGTCATAGGCGAAATGCGCCTCATTCCATTCAATATCGCCGGCAATTTCGCGCGCGTAAGGATCGATCAGCAGCTTGCTCGGATTGAACCGGTGGCCGTTTTCGGGATCGTAGGGACCATGAACGCGAAAGCCATAAAGCGCGCCCGGCGGCAGGCCCGGCACATAACCATGCCAGATCTCATGCGTATATTCCGGCAGGTCGAGCTTGGCGATCTCGATCTTTCCGCTCGGATCGTAAAGGCAGAGCTCCACCCTTTCGGCATGAGCGGAGAAGATCGCGAAATTGACCCCTTCGCCGTCGAAATTGGCTCCGAGACGCGTCCAGTCACCCGGCTCGATCGTGAACGAATTGGCTTTCATGTCCATGCAGCGCCCCTTGCCAGAAAATCCCGGAAAATCGATGTGAGGAAATCTGCCCTACAATGGTGCGGCGCGGCATTTGGTTCCGTGCCGATCCGAGACGCAAACGAGATCGCCTTCGCGAGCCTCAACGCACCGTCCGTGTCGAAAAATCACGCTTGATCGTTCCCTCGGTGGCCCCGCCCTCTATCTTCCTTTGCCGCAACAGGAGGAAAGCCGATGACATCCCTGACACCACAGGAACTCGAAGGACGGATCAACGCCCACCGCGAGCTGATGATCGAGATGTTGGCGGCGATGATCGGCGGCGAAGTGACGATCACCACTTTTTTGAGAAAACTGCGCGATGACGCGACCTTCAAGGATCACGAGGAGGATCCCGGCGTCATGCCGGAAGCTGCCTTCGCCATAGAAAATGCAGCGGCGCGGGAAATCCGCGCCATCCTCGAAGCCGCCCGTGCAAGAGCCGAAGCCGGTTAGAAAATTGTCATATTAACGGCTGTTCTCAATTGTGACCTCCCTGCCATGTTTATGGCAATTTCGTGGAACCAGAATGGGCTACACACGTTCTTCAACCAGACGACATTGGAGGCGGCTATGGTCAGGGAATGGTTTGAAGTGGCAGGTTTCGCGCTGGTAATTGCCGCCTGCTACATGTTCGTTATTCCGGTCTGAATTTTATTCCCGAGGAGGGGAGAGGCCTCAGCAAATGAGGCCCCATGCTCTCGTGGTCCCGCGTGGCCGCGAGAGCAAATTGTTTGATGCGACCGATCGGTTAGAGCTCGATGGCCGCCCATCATCACGATCCATGACCCACCGTAAATTATCGGGAACGTTTCCTTAGGCTTCTCGGTTAGCCCCTTGTGACAGGTCGCAACCGACCGGCACGACGGCCCGCTCAAGATATCCTTGTCCGGGAATTCTGTGGGAGATTGCCATGCGAAACATTCTCGGAATGCTCAGGAACCGGTTTTCATCCCGGAAACAGCACCCGGTTTTCCAGGTGGCTCATCCCGCGGCATTGCAGGTGATCGTGCCCGATGCCGTCGTGCTGCCGTTACCGAAGTCGCCGCGCGACGAAATCAGCGTGCCGGCGTCGATCAACGGCCGGGACCTGTCGACAGGCCGCCTCTAACCGAGAGCAGCGACCATCTATCAAGCCACGAAAAACAATCCATAAAGGAGCCAATCATGGCAAAGATCGATTCTGCCAAAATTCTCATTCTCGCCACCGACGGTTACGAACGTTCGGAACTGCGTATACCCCTTCAAGAACTGAAGCGACGCGGTGCCGACGTCAAGATCGCCTCGATCAAATCCGGCGAGATCCGCAGCTGGGACGAAAAGGACTGGGGCGACAGCGTGCCAGTAGACCTGGAGGTCGGTCAGGTGAAGCCCGAGAACTTCGACGCTCTGGTTCTTCCCGGCGGCCAGATCAACCCGGATGTGCTGCGCAATCATGCGGACGCCGTCGATCTGGTTCGCCAGTTCGTCGCCAGCGGCAGGCCGGTTGCCGCCATCTGTCACGGCCCCTGGCTGCTGGTCGAGGCCGATGCCCTGCGCGGTCGCCAGGCAACCTCCTACCCGTCGATCCGCACCGACCTTCGTAATGCAGGCGCCAGCTGGAAGGACGAGGCGGTCGTCGTCGACAACGGCATCATCACCTCGCGTTCGCCCAAGGACCTTGAGCAATTCGTCGACAAGATCGTCGAAGAGGTGGAGGAAGGCCAGCATCAGCGTTACGCCGCTTGAGCAGCCTCAGGAATTTGTTGGACACCGCTCACCCTGACCCTCTCCTCTTAAACGGGGAGAGGGAACGCGACCCGGCAAATCTTGAGGTGAGACGCTAGCGGTGCGGCATACCCTTCTCCCCGCTGGCGGGGAGAAGGTGGCGACAGCCGGATGAGGGGCTGCCCGCACGCGGCGCCATTCTATTCCCTTGGATTTATTCCTTCAAAAATTCCACCAGTCTCGCCTCATGCATCCGAAGCCCGCGCGACGGTTTCAACGCCGCCCCTTTCCCCATGATTGCCCTGAGCGACGCGTCGTCTTCGGCAAGATCGAGAATGCTCGGATGAACATAACTCGAGCGGCAGACGGCCGGTGTGTTCTGCAGCACTTCGGACGCAGCCGTCGTCAGAGCCTTGATCTTTGGCCGCCTGTCGTCTTCCTCGACCGTCTTCCAGGCTTCCATGAAGGCGGCCAGACTGCCGCCCCAGGTGCGGAACGTCTTGGCAGAAACCGGAAAACCGGCAGCCTTGGCCAGATAGGCGTTGAGCCGGCCCGAATCGACCGGTCGCGGCGTGCCATGTTCATCGGGGAACGAAAACAGCTGGCGACCGGGAAGGTCGGCGATTTCCTCAAAGATACGTTGCAGGCGTGGATGTTTCAGCGTGTGCTGCACCCGTTTCCCGCCCTTGGCGGTGAATTTCAAAAGCACCCCATCGCCCGACAAAAGCATATGCCGCTTCAACAATGTCGTTGCGCCATAGGTGCGGTTTTCCTTGGCATAAGCGCGATTGCCGACCCGCAAATGGGTCGCATCCATCAGGGCAACGAGGGCCGCCAGCACGCAATCCGACTGGTCGAGGCCAAGCGAGAGATCCCGTTTCACCTTGCGCCGGATCCGCGGCAGCGCCTCGCCGAAACGGGCGAGCTGATCGAATTTCTGCTCGCTGCGATATGTCTGCCATTCGCTGTGATAACGATACTGCTTCCGCCCGCGCGCATCGTAACCGGTCGCCTGCAGATGGCCGCGCGGATCAAGGCAGATCCAGACATTGTCATAGGCTGGCGGCAGGCCGAGTGCGGCGATCCGCACCCGGTCATCCTCGCTCGAAAGCGATACACCATCCGGAAGCCTGTAGGAAAATCCCTTGCCGCGCCTTAGCCGCCGGATACCGGGCTCGGTATCGCTGACATAGGTCAGGCCGATCGCCTCAAGCGAAACGGCATCGATTTCGATGGTTTTGAGAGACAGATCCATGGCCGCTAAAACGATGACGGCGCCCGGCGGTTCCTTGTCGATCGATCAAATCGCCGGCAACGGCCTGCTCGTCAGATCACCAATCCGCGGCGTTCGTCGCTCGCCTCGTCCCGTTCCAGGTTGGCGCGCGGCGCAACAAGCCGCCAGACAAGCCCTTCCGGATGGAACTCGACATCGACCTGACCGCCGAATGCCGCAATCGCATGGCGCTGGATAATGGTGCTGCCGAACCCCTTGCGTGATGGCTCCCGGACCAGCGGGCCACCGCTCTCTTCCCAGACGAGGCTTATCTTCGTGGGACCGTCATCCTCGGCCGCCACATCCCGCCAACTGATCCGCACATGGCCCTGCGGCACCGAAAGAGCGCCATATTTCACCGAATTGGTGGCGAGTTCATGCAGCACGAGGCCGAGGTTTTGCACCGCCTCCGCCTTCAGCATGAAATCGTCCCCCTGCATCAGCAGCCGGTCTCCCGCCTCGAAGGTCGACAGATGGATTTCGATGACACGCTTCAGCCGCACGCCGGCCCATTGTTCCTTGGCAAGCGCCTCGATCGACCGGCTCAGGCCCTGGAGGCGGGTGCTGACCGCCTTCTGGAATTCCGCCATCGTCGTGTCCTGGCGGCCGAGCTGGCGCATCATCGCCTGGACAAGGGTGAGGATATTTTTCGTCCGGTGCACCAGTTCGTGCAGGATGAGATGGATGCGGTCTTCCGCCTGGCTGCGGTCGAACGAGGCGTTGGACAGCGCCACCGCCACCTGGTTGGCTTCGGTAATCCGCGTTTCGACTGGCGAGACGATCTCGCCCTGCCCCATCCGCTCGGCCATGTTGGCGATCTGCCGGATCGGCGTACGAAGCTGGCGGGCGATCGTGTAGGCGAGAAGAACCGCCAGTGTCAGGAAGATCACCCCGCCTGCGACCAGCTGTTTGAACGTGGTGATAATGCCTTCCTGCGCCGCAGCGATCGGTCCCCACACGACAGCCTTCCAGGTCCATCCGGTGATCTGGGAATAGCCGTACATCTGCTTGCCTTCGCCGTCGACATCCTCGATCGTGCCCTTGAACCCGGTCATCAGCCGTAATGTCTCGGGATCGAAGGCCTTGCCCGCAGGGATTTTTTCCGCTCCGGCAGAGGCCACGACCTGCCCCTGGCCATCGATGACAGCGGCTGACCAGCCGGTGGGCAGCCCCTCGACGGAGATCAGCTTTTCCATGTCGTCAGCATTCTGCGTCATGATGATCGCCGAGCCGGCATGGGAAAGCTCGTCCGGCAGCGGCATGGCGACGTTGAACACCCACTTGTCGCTGGTCTTGCCGAAAAACACGCTGGAGACCTCGGTAATGCCGGATTTCAGCACCGATTGCAGCGCCGGCATGTTAGACATCCTGGTCAGCGCATCACCGAACGGCGAACGGGTGTTGAGCTTCTGCTGGCCGTCCTTGTCGACGACGATCACATAAAGCGAATTGGAGCGCAGGCTGCGCTGGGTACGGTCGTGGAAGGCCTTCAGGTCGGCGGCCTCAAGCTCCGGCGAGGTGATCAGCAGGCGAAGCGTCGTCGCCATGTCCTGCAATTCACGATCGACAGAGCGGGCAATCAGCTGCGCATCCTCGGCGGTCTCGTTGGCCAGCCCCTCGCGCTCCTGGCTTTCCAGCTGCAGGACAAGGAAGCCGACAAAGGCCAGAAGCGGAAACGCGACGACGATCACCAGCGCCATCAGATAGGCACTGATCGAAGCAGTCGGGAAAAGACGCGAAAACCTGAGCATCCGGTCGTCTTAAGCCAACAATAGTGCTGCAGGCAGAAGCTGCCCGCCAAAACTGGTCATCAGTCCGTCCCGCCCTCGCTAAATGCATCTTAGCAGCACGGTTCTAGCGGCTTTTGCGGATAACGCCAAGATTTGTTTGATACAATTCGGACCACCGCCGGTCGGCAGGCTTGCGAAAACGTCTCCGGCCTGTGCCATTACGGGACAGGCCGGACAGCATCTGGCAGCGTGGGGCGGCCTTTAATCCTCGTCGACAAATACCTCTTCGCGCTTTTTCCTGACACTTGGCAGGAAGACGACGATCAGCACAATGACGGCAATGGCAAGCAGCCCGGCGCTGATCGGCCGCGTGACGAAGGTCGAGGGATCGCCGCGCGACAGGATCATCGCCCGCCGGAGGTTTTCTTCCAGCAGCGGCCCGAGAACGAAGCCGAGCAGCAGCGGTGCCGGCTCGCAGCGCAGTTTCAGGAGCAGGTAGCCGATAAGGCCGAAAAAGGCGACCGCATAGAGATCGTAGATATTGGAATTGACGCTGTAGACCCCGATCGCGCAGAAGGCCATGATGATCGGGAAAAGCAGGTAATAGGGAATGGTCAAAAGCTTCACCCACAGCCCGATCAGCGGCAGGTTGAGGATGACCAGCATCAGGTTGCCGATCCACATCGAGGCGATGATGCCCCAAAAAAGCGCCGGCTGTTCGGCCGCCACATTGGGTCCGGGCACGATGCCCTGGATGATCATCGCACCCACCATCAGCGCCATCACCGGGTTGGCCGGAATGCCGAGCGTCAGCAGCGGGATGAACGAGGTCTGCGCACCGGCATTGTTGGCCGATTCGGGACCGGCGACGCCGGCAATCGCGCCATGGCCGAATTCCTCGGGCGTTTTGGAGACCTTCTTTTCCACCGTGTAGGACGCGAACGAGGCAAGGATCGCTCCTCCCCCCGGCAAAATGCCGAGGATGGAACCGATCGCCGTGCCGCGCAGGACCGGCGCGATCATCGCCCGAAAATCCTCGCGGCTCGGCATCAGCCCCTGGACCTTCGCCATCAGCACCGTGCGGGTTTTCTCGTTTTCCAGATTGCGCAGGATTTCCGCGATACCGAAGACACCGACAGCGACGGCAACGAAATTCAGCCCATCCGCATATTCGCGAATGCCGAGCGTGAAGCGCGGTGCACCGGTATAGATGTCAGTCCCGACAAGGCCGAGCAGCAGGCCGAGCGCCACCATCGCCAGCGCCTTGATGATCGAACCATGCGCCAGCGTGATCGACGACACGAGGCCGACCACCATCAGCGAGAAATATTCGGCGGCACCGAATTGCAGCGCGATCTGGGTAAGCGGCGGCGCAAAGATGGCGACCAGGAAGGTGGAGACGGTGCCGGCGAAGAAGGAGCCGATCGCGGCAATCGCCAGCGCCGCACCCGCCTTGCCCTTGCGGGCCATCTGGTAACCGTCGATGGCCGTCACTGCCGACGAGGATTCGCCCGGCATGTTGATCAGGATCGCCGTGGTCGAGCCACCATACTGAGCACCGTAATAGATGCCGGACAGCATGATCAGCGACGACACCGGCTCGAGCTGGAAGGTGATCGGCAACAGCATGGCAATCGTTGCCGTGGCGCCGATGCCGGGCAGCACACCGATCAATGTGCCGAGCAGCACCCCGATCAGGCAGAAGAACAGGTTCTCGATCGACCCTGCCGTCTGGAAGCCGAGGAGAAGATTATTGAAAAGATCCATTACGCTAATCCTGCAAACGGGGCCATCGTCAAAGCGGAACTGGAGATGGTTTCCATCTCAAAACCGCGTCCACGGGCCGAAACGCTGGAACGGCAGCCCGAGCCCGTAGGAGAACACGGCGATCGAAAAGACCGTCAGCAGCACCGCCAGAACAAGCGCCGTCAGCGGCTTCATCTTGTGGGAAGCAAAGGCCGCAATCAGCGCAGAAAGAAACAGTGAAGGCACGAAACCCAGTCCCCGCACGGTCAGACCAAAGAAGATCGGCGCCGCGAGAATGAAGATCATGCCGCGCCAGGCAATCGGCCCGATCGGCTCGCCTGCGGTCCGGAAGGCCTGAAAGAGAATGATCGCCCCGAACAGGATCAAAGCCAGCGCCAGGATGAACGGGAAATATCCCGGCCCCATGCGAAACGCGGTACCGAGTTCGAGCTCGATCGACTGGTAGGCGAAGAAGACGCCGGCCAGGATCAGCAGAATGCCGCAGATCAGGTTGGCCTTGTCGAATGACTGGGAATTCATGGTGTCTCCGTGAATGTGGGAGAGGCAGACGGATTTGCGCCTTGGTTGTTATTCCACCCCTCATCCGCCTGCCGGCACCGTCTCCCCGCAGACGGGGCGAAGGATCTCTGCCGCAACCGCCCGTCCGTTCTGAGAGTTGAGGGTACTGGCAAGGCCTGTGGTAAACTCGTCCCTCGCCCCGCCTGCGGGGAGAGGGTTAGGGTGAGGGGCAGACAAGCCCGCGATCTAAATCAATCTGCGTATTGCCCCGCGGCCTTGATGATCGGCTGCCAACGGACAATCTCGCTTTCGAGCTTGGCTTTCAGCGCTGCCGGTGTCGCATCCGCTTCCGGCGACGGGACGGTGCCGAGTTCGGCGAAGCGGGCGGCGACATTCTTGTCCTTCAGCGCCACCTGCAGCGATTTCGACAGCCGGTCGTTGATCTCAGCCGACGTGCCCTTCGGCGTGTAGATGCCGTGCCAGATGCCGACCGTCATGCTTTCAAGCCCTTCTTCCTTAACCGTCGGCAGATCCTTGAAGATCGCCAGACGTTCCGGAGAGGTGACAGCATAGGCCTTGATCGTGCCGCCCTGGATCTGCTTGGTCGTATTGGTGGTCTGGTCGCACATGATATCGACCTGCCCGCCGAGAAGGTCGGTCATCGCCGGACCGGTTCCCTTGTAGGGTACCGTGACGAGCGGCGTCTGGATGGCGCTCATGAACAGCATGCCGCACAGATGCGACGCGGCGCCGATGCCGGCATTGGCAACCGTCACCTTGTCGGCATTGGCCTTTGCGTATTCCACCAGCCCCTTGAGATCGCTCGCCGCCATGTCCTTGCGGGCAACGATCGTCATCGGCACGTCGGTAACGAGGCCGACATAATCGAAGGCGTTGAGCGTATCATAGGCGAGCTTGCGGTAAAGCGTGGCGCTGGTCGCCATGCCGATATGATGCAGCAGCACGGTGTAACCGTCGGCCTCCGCAGCCGCCACGCGTCCGGCACCAAGCGTGCCGCCCGCACCGCCGACATTTTCGACGACGATCTGCTGGCCGAGATCCTTAGACATCGATTCTGCAACGAGACGGGCAACCGTATCGGTCGGCCCGCCGGCGGCAAACGGCACGACCATGGTGATCTGCCGCTCGGGATACCCGGCGGCGACCGCCTCGACGGACAGGAACGAAATGGCGGCAAGCGCCGTTACACCGAGAACGGCGTTCAGGATTTTCATGTTTTCCTCCTCAAGGACGAGACGTCCGGGCCAATGCCGCCGGCGTGGTCTCCTCCCGACGCCTGCATGACGCCCATTTGCGGGCCGCGCCGAAGCGCTGGCAATTGGCGAAAGACAAGGCGGAACAGGATAATTCACCGCTCGCGCTGCAGCATGGGTGGATTTGGAAACAAAGGGCGGCGGGTACGGGTGGAAATCCACCCAACATGGCGGAGACTTCGACCGGAAGGGAACAGCCCCCTCACCCGTTCCGATCGTCCTGCGCCATCCCTTCTGCCCCCAGCATCTTCTTGTCGAGCCCGTATCTCTGCATCTTCTCGTAAAGCGTCTTGCGCGAAATTCCGAGCGCCTCGTAGACCGGCTTCAGCGCCCCGCCATGGGCGGCAATCTCGCCGGCGATCAGGTTGCGCTCGAAGGCGGCGACCTTTTCCGCCAGCCGGCCGCCCGCGTCCTTCGTCCCTGAAGCAGCTTCGCTGATCCCCTCGCCGGTTCCCGGATCGAGCCCGAGCACCAGCCGGTCGGCGGCATTGCGCAACTCGCGAACATTGCCGGGCCAGTCCCGCTGGGCGACCAGTGACACGACATCCGGCGGCACATCCATGTCCTCGCGGCCGTAACGCGCAGCCGCCTCGCGCACGAGCTGCAGGAAGAGCAGCGGAATATCCGCCCGCCGCTGCGACAGCGACGGCACATGCAGCGTCGCGACATTCAGCCGGTAGAGCAGATCGGCGCGGAACCGCCCGGCAGCAACCTCGGCCTGCAGATCGACCTTGCTGGTGGCGATGAAGCGCACATCGAGCGGCACGATCTCGTTGGACCCCAGCCGGGTGATCACCCGCTCCTGCAGCACACGCAGGAATTTTGCCTGCAGGTCGAAGGGCATGGAGCCGATCTCGTCGAGCAGGATCGTGCCGCCGCGCGCATGTTCGAATTTTCCGTAACGCGGACGAATCGCACCGGGAAAGGCACCGGCCTCATGGCCGAAAAGTTCGCTTTCGATCAGTGTTTCGGGAAGTGCTGCACAGTTGATGGCGATCAGCGGTCGGTTGGCGCGCGGGCTGATATCGTGCAGCGCGCGGGCAACCACCTCCTTGCCGACGCCGGTATCGCCGATCACCAGCGTATCGGCATCCGTCGCGCCGATCGCCCGGATGCGGTAACGCAGGTCGACCATCACCTGGGTGCGGCCCGGCAGCCGCGCTTCAACGTCGTCGCGTTTGCCGGCAACGGCCCGCAGACGCCGGTTTTCGAGGATCAGCGAACGCCGTTCCAGCGCCCGCCGGATGACCCCTGCCAGATGCTGAGGCGTGAATGGCTTTTCGAGGAAATCATAAGCCCCCTCGCGCATCGCCTTCACCGCCAGCTGCACGTCGCCATGACCGGTGACGAGGATGACCGGAATCTCCGCATCGAGCTCGCGGATCCGGTGCAGAAGCGTCATGCCGTCGAGCCCCGGCATGCGGATATCGCTGACGATCACCCCGTCGAAACCGAAGCCGGACAGTTCCAGAACGCTTTCGGCATTCTGGAATGTATCGACCGACAGATCGAACAGCTCCAGCGCCTGGGCGGTGGAGCGCCGCAGTTCCTCCTCGTCATCGACCAGAAGCACGCGCTGCTGCAGCGTCATTCGGCAGCCTCCATCACGCCTGCATCGGCAATCTCGAGTTCGATGCGAAACACCGCCCCGCCGTCCGGATGATCGGCAACCGACAGGCTGCCGCGAAAATCCTTGACGATATTGTAGGAGATCGACAGCCCGAGCCCCAGTCCCTTGCCCACCCCCTTGGTGGTGAAGAACGGATCGAAGATACGCTCGCGAATGGCCGCCGGCACGCCCGGTCCATGGTCGCGCACCGTGATCGAGACCTTGTCGCCCGTCGCTGCGGCCTCGAGATCGATACGACGGTCGGTTACCTCCTCGGCCATGTCGGCGGCATTGGTGACGATATTGACGAGCACCTGCTGCAGCCGCACAGCACCTGCCATCACCCGCGGCAGGTGCGGCTCGATCGTGATGCGAAGTTTAGCATCGGCGGTCTTCAGCCGCGCCGAAACGATCTCCATCGTATCGCGGATGACATCCTCGACATTGACGGCACCGAGCTTCTCATTCGGCTTGCGGGCGAAATTGCGAAGATGTTTGCTGATCGAGGCCATCCGGTCGATCAGCGCCGAGATGCGCCGCAGATTGTCCGCCGCGTCAACAATCCGCCCGCGCTCGATCAGAAGGCCTGTCGTCTCGGCGTAGGTTTTTGCCGCGGCAAGCGGCTGGTTGAGTTCGTGCGAAAGCGCCGCCGACATCTGGCCAAGGCCCGCAAGCTTGCCTGCCTGTACCAGATCCGCCTGTGTCTGGCGCAGGCGCTGTTCGGTCAGCCGCCGCTCGGCGATCTCGTCGGCGATCCGGCTGTTGACCCGGGCAAGATCGGCGGTGCGTTCCGCCACCCGGCGCTCCAGCTCGTTTTGCGCTTCCGCCTGCAGATGCATCCGCTCGGCAAGCCGCGCCCGCCGCTGGATGACGATCGCAAGGGCGAGGCCGGCAAGGCAGAGTGCCAGAAACACCGCCGCCATCATCGTCTGCGCCTGCCAGCGCACCGAGGCCGTGTCCATCAACACATTGACCGTCCAGCCGGCGCCGGGCATGGCTTGGCTGACATAGAGATATTCCCGTTCCGTCGAGCGGCTGCCCGCAAGCCCGCGGATCAGCATCGTCTCATGCCCGGCAAAGCTGCCATAAGTGAAAGGCAGTTCTTGCAGCCTGGCGTCAGCATAACGCCGCGAGGCCTGCGTGCGGGCGATCCGATCGGCTGTCAGAGGCAGGACGGCCGCATAACGCCATTCGTCGCTGCCGGTCATGAAGATGATGCCTTCCGGATCAGACACGAAAATGCGGTCGTCGCCGCCGCTCCACGACGCCTCGATCGTGTCGAGATCGACCTTGAACACGATCACGCCGAGGATCCGTCCGCCCATGACGATCGGCGAGCTGAAATAATACCCGCGCTTCGCCGATGTCGTGCCGACCGCGAAAAATCGCGAATGTTCGCCCCGCACCGCCTCCTGGAAATACGGTCGATAGCTGAAATTTTCGCCGACAAAGCTGATCGGCCTGTCGTAATTGCTGGCGGCGATCGTCGAACCGTCCGGCGTCATGATATAGATGTCGGAGGATTTCAGCAGCGCATTGACCGACTTGAGATAACGGTTGGCCTCAAGCCTCAGCACCTCATTGCCCGGATCGCGGATCAGCACCTCGATGATTTCGTCATCGGCCGTCAGCGCCGGCAGGGCCTCGTAGCGCTTCAGATGTCCGTCCAGTGCAGAGACGGCGAGCCGAAGCGTCGTCGCCGCCTGCAGCTCCGCCTCCCTCATATGGCTGCGCGCCACCAGATCATAGGCCTTGACGGTGACCACGAGACCGATGGCCACGCACAGCACGAACACTGCCGCGATACGATGCTTCACGAAAAAAGGGCTCCTCCTCCCTCAACTAAAGCTGGTGCATATTACGGAGTGCGGAAGAATTTTCCATCGACTTTTCGCGGCATGGCTGCAGTGACGGCAGTATGGGAAAAGATCGGTGGGTTGGGGCTACCGTATGAAGCATCACGGAGGGAAGAATGATGCCGGAAGATTTCCCTGCTCCTCGGGTGCAAACGCCAGGGCATAAGCCTGCCGAAACCCCGATCGAGACTGCGGCCCGTCTGCGCAAAGAATATGGGATCGAGCTCACTGACAAAGCCCGGCAACCTCTGCCTCGGGAAATATGGGCTGCGTTGTGGGATGATAAGGACGAACCAAGATAAACTAGTATCCCGACTGCGTCGTAAGAACAGCATTCTCCAAGTCGCTTGACTTGGGGTGGAATATCGCTTCGATGCACAATCAATGAGGGCGGTCCGCGTCACGCGGCAGAGGGGTATGACAATGGTTTCCTTGCTTGCGCTTTTCATGGGCATCGTCGCCGGCCTGAGGGCCATGATGGCGCCGGCCCTCGTCAGCTGGGCGGCAGCCCTTGGCTGGCTGAACCTCTCCGGCACCTGGCTCTCCTTCATGGGGTCAAACTGGGCGGTTTTGATCCTCACCATTCTTGCCGTTCTCGAACTGGTGACCGACCAGCTGCCCAACACACCGAGCCGCAAGGTGCCGCAGCAGTTCATCACCCGTCTTCTGACCGGCGGGCTTGCAGGTGCTGCGATCGGCATGCCGCATGGCCTGTGGCTTGCAGGCCTTGTTTCCGGTGTGCTGGGAGCAGTAGCCGGCACCTATTGCGGCGCCTGGGCGCGGGCAAAGCTTGCCGCCAGCTTCGGCCGCGACCCGCCGGCAGCCTTCATCGAGGATGGCGTCGCCTTCGTTGTCGCATTCATCATCATCCTGCTTCTGCCGGGAGCGCCGACGGTATGAAAAAATTCGACGCGATCATCATCGGCGCCGGACAGGCGGGACCGTCGCTTGCCGGCCGTTTCAACGACGCCGGCAAGACGGTCGCGATCATCGAACGCAAACATGTCGGCGGAACCTGCGTCAACACCGGCTGCAAGCCGACCAAGACCTTGGTTGCCAGCGCCTATGCCGCCCATCTCGCCCGCCGCGCCGCAGATTACGGCATCGGCATCGGCGGTGACGTCACCATCGACATGCAGGCCGTGATGCGACGCTCCCACAAGGTGACGCTCGACAGCCGCCACAGCAACGAAAACTGGCTTGAAGGCATGCCGAATTGCGAGCTGATCCGCGGCCATGCGCGCTTCGAAAGCAGAAACACCATCCGCGTCGGCGACGAGCTGCTGACCGCACCGCAGATCTTTTTGAATGTCGGGGCACGCGCGACAATCCCGGATTTCGCCGGCGTCGGTGACATCCCTTACATGACCAACAGCGACATCGTTTTGCTGGACCGGCTGCCGAAACATCTGGTCATCATCGGCGGCAGTTATATCGGCCTCGAATATGCGCAGATCTATCGCCGTTTCGGATCGGAAGTGACGGTGGTGGAAAAAGGCCCCCGCATCATCGGCCGCGAGGACGAGGACATTTCCGACGCGGTGCGCGACATCCTGGAGGCCGAGGGCATCCATATCCGCACCAATGCCGAATGTATCCGCTTCCGCCGGCATGAAGACGATATCGCGGTCGGGGTGAATTGCCACGAAGGCGATCCGGAAGTCATCGGCACCGATGTGCTGCTCGCGGTTGGCCGTCGCCCGAATACCGATGATCTCGGTCTCGACAAGGCCGGCATTGAACTGGATGCGCGCGGTTTCATCAAGGTGGATGACAGGCTCGCCACCAATGTCGACGGGATCTGGGCGGTGGGAGACTGCAATGGTCGCGGCGCTTTCACCCACACCGCCTATAACGACTTCGAGATCGTCGCCGCCAATCTTTTCGACGGCGAGGACCGCAAGCTGTCGCAACGCCTGCTGGGCTATGCGCTCTTTATCGACCCGCCGCTTGGCCGCGTCGGCCTGGGCGAAGCGGAAGCCCGCAAGGCCGGCCATGACGTCCTGGTCGGCAAGCGCCCGATGACCAATGTCGGCCGCGCCGTCGAAAAGGGCGAGACAAAGGGGTTCATGAAGATCGTCGCCGATGCGAAGACGAAAAAGATCCTCGGTGCTGCCCTGCTCGGAACCGGCGGCGACGAGGCCGTCCATGGCGTGCTCGACCTGATGAATGTCGGCGCAAGTTACGACGACCTGCGCTGGGCCGTACCCATCCACCCGACCGTCTCCGAACTCTGGCCGACCGTCATCCTGTCGATGAAACCGGCATAAGGGGATCGGCAAGCTTTTGCGCTTATGAACAAGGCCGGTTGGTGCTGTTCATGGCGGATGCGGATGTGTGGTTTTGCTGGATATGTGGGGGAAGGCTGCGGCCCTGAACGCGCCGCTCCTCTTTTGTCCGCCATGGGACAGGCGATCGTCCATCGTGGCCCGGATGGCAGCGGCATCTGGACCGCAGCCGGCATCGGCCTCTCGCATGTACGCCTGTCGATCGTCGGCCTGGCTGACGGCCAGCAGCCGATGACGACTTCCGACGGCCGTTACACCATCGCCTTCAACGGCGAGATCTTCAACTATGTCGAACTGCGCAACGAGTTGAAGGCCCGTGGTGCCGTCTTTCGCACCGGTTCGGATACCGAAGTGCTGCTGCAGCTTTATGCGTTTTACGGTGAAGCCTGCCTCGAAAGGCTGAACGGCGACTTCGCCTTCGCCATCTGGGATGCCGTCGAACGGCGGCTGATGCTTGCCCGCGACCGCATGGGCGTCAGGCCGCTTTTCTACACCGAACACAGGGGCACACTGTATTTCGCCTCCGAGGTGAAGGCGCTTCTGACGGTGCCAGGCATAAAAGCCGAACTCGATCATTTCGCTCTCGACCAGATCTTTACTCTCTGGGCACCGATCGCGCCGCGCACCGCCTTTCGCAATATCTTTGAGCTCGAACCCGGCCAGGCGCTGATCCGTCAAGACGGCGCAAACCACCTTGAATTCTACTGGGCACTCGATTTTCCTGACGCGGGCGAGCGGGGCACGGAGGATGAAACCGATCACACGGAAGAACTGCAGGCCCTTTTGACCGATGCTGTGCGGCTGAGGATGCGCGCCGACGTAGCCGTTGGCTCCTATCTCTCCGGCGGCCTCGATTCCTCGCTGATCGCAGCACTTGCCGCGCCGATGGCGCCGAATGGCCTCAATACGTTCTCCGTCACCTTCGACAGCGCCGAACACGATGAAAGCAGTTTCCAGCAAGAGGTGGCGGCCGCACTCGGCACCCGTCACCACGCGGTCGCGTCATCGCCCAATGCCATCGCCGCGGCTTTTCCGGAAATCATCCGTTCCACCGAATGCCCGATCCTCAGAACCGCACCGGCACCGCTTTATACGCTGGCCGGGCTTGTTCGCGACAAGGGCATGAAAGTGGTACTGACCGGCGAAGGCGCCGACGAGATATTCGCCGGTTACGACCTCTTTCGCGAGGCAAAGGTCCGCCGCTTCTGCGCCCGTCAGCCGGATTCGAAAATCAGGCCGCATCTCTTCCGCAAACTTTATCCCTACCTGCCGGGGCTGCAAAAGCAGTCGGCCGACTATCTCGCAGCCTTTTTTGGCGCCGGAGGCGGCGATCCGTCCGAGCCGCTGTTTTCCCATCGTCCGAGAATGAAAAACACGGCGGCGGCAAAGATCTTTTATTCCGATGATCTGCGGCAAACGCTCGGCACTTACGATGCCGCGGAAGAGCTGGCGGCCCGGCTGCCGCAACGTTTTCGTCGCTGGCATCCGCTGCATCAGGCCCAATATCTCGAAACCCGCCTTCTTCTGCCCGGTTACATCCTCTCCAGCCAGGGCGACCGGATGGCGATGGCGCACGGCATCGAGGGCCGTTTTCCCTTCCTCGATCACCGCTTGGTCGAATTCGCCGCAAAACTGCCTCCCGATGCAAAACTCAAAGGCCTGCGCGAAAAGCATATCCTGCGCGAGGCAGCGACGGACCTCTTGCCGCAAAGTGTCTCGCAGAGACAGAAACAACCCTATCGCGCACCCGACAGCCGGTCGTTCACGGACCCGGGCATTGGCGAACAACCCTATGTCGCCGAGATGCTGTCGGAACGGAATCTGTCGGCAAGCGGCCTTTTCGATCCCCCGGCGGTTGCCAGGCTTCACGCAAAATGCAGCCGGCAGGAGGTCGCCGGTTTTCGCGACAATGCCGCCTTTGTCGGCATACTTTCCACCCAGCTCTGGGTCGACCGTTTTGCCGCCCGCCGATAGGCAAACTCGGATATTTCGCCCGATTTTCAGCCAATGCCTTAACATCGCTAAAATTTTAGTTTTGTCTTTATGATGATCGGAAGGTGCTGCCCTTAAGGCTTCCTGTCAGTCGCACAAGGATCGGGTCCGAAGGACGGATCGCCGGGGTAGCAATCGCGACCAAGTCAGGGAGTAGCATGCCATGACCGTATCGATCATCATCAAGACCTTGAATGACGAGCAGCGCATCGGCCGCGCCATCGAATGCGCGCTTGCGGCGCTGCCGGATGGTCAGGGCGAGGTGATCGTCACCGATCTCGGCTCTCGCGACGACACTATCCGGATTGCCTCCGCCCATCCGGTCCGCATCGTCCAGATCACAAGGCCGGCGCGCTTCCGCAACGGTGCCGGCTCGCAGCTCGGTTATCAATATGCCCGCCACGAATTCATCTGCGTCATCGAAGGCGACATGGATCTCGACCCTGGTTTTCTGGTCGAGGCGATGGCCTTTCTCGACCGCCACCCGCGCACCGGCGGTGTCACCGGCCGCATCGAGACGGCAACCACATCCGGCATCGGCTTCACCCCCGACACCCGCATCGGCTCCGTCGAGCGGCTGGCCGGCGGCGGCCTTTATCGCCGCAGGGCGATCGACGAGATCGACTACATGGCCGACCGCAACCTGCATGGCTACGAGGAGCTGAACCTCGGCATCCGCCTGCGCACCAGCGGCTGGAAACTGCACCGGCTAGACCGCCGTTTTGCCCGCCACCAGGGACAGGGTGCCCGCTCCCGCGACCTTCTCCTGCAGCAGGTACAAACGAAGGAACCGTTCGGCATGGGCGAGCTTCTGCGCGCGGCAACCGGACGCCCTTATTTCACCCGGCTTCTCGGCGACCTGCCGGAACTGAAAATGCTTGGCCTTGCCTGGGCCTTCATCCTCATCTCCGCGGCACTTGTGGCATTTCTTCCCAGCCTGTTGTTTTCCGGTGCGGTCATCGCCGCCGGCCTCTGCCTGATGGCCGTGGCCAGCATCCACCACACCGGCAATGTCAAGACCGGTATCTATGCCATGCTGCTGCGTTTTCTGCAGGCGGCAGCCCTTCCGGTCGGTTATCTCACGCCACGGCGCAATCCGCGTTCGTGGATCGAGAGCCGCGTTCTCGGCGAACCGGATGCGGAAGTCAGCCGCGAGGCGGACCAGGAAATGCAGGCCTACAGGCCGGACGCAGCAAACACCGCCCGCTGACCGGCCCTTTTCGGCCGACCGCGCCAGCCTTGCCGAACATCACCGAATCATTACGTCGAATTAACCCGTCGCCGCTTGCAACGGCGGCGGATGGTAGTAGGCTGCATTCACCGTCGCCCTTGGGTGGGGCATCGGTGGCTGAAAGGCCAAGGGGTAACGTCCCGAAGCTGTTTCGCCCCCATGAAGGAGGCAAGGCATGTATCCTGCAGCAACAGCATATACATTCGAACCAAGCGAACTCGCTTTCCTGAAGCGTGTGTTTGATGACTTGTGTCTGGAACGCGGACTGGCCGGCGAAAGCAACGTCGCGAACGACGTTGCCGCAGAGATGATCCAGCTCTACCAGCGCGGCGTGAAGGACGAACGTAGCCTTCACCGTCATTTCGACGGGCACGACTTCTTCGGCTGAGACCTTCCGATCTTACCGTTTCGCCTGCAGATCGCGCTCGTCGCGCATCAGGAAGACACGGGTAATCGGATCGAGGTTTTCCTCGAGCCACGCCGCCATGGCCATCTCTTCCGAAAGAATGCGCTCCAGCAAGGTCTGGGCCTCCGTCTCGCCCAGTTCGTCGGCCGCGGTGATCAGCATCCGGTAGGTGGCGATCTCCAGATGTTCAAATGCGTAGGCGGCGGCGGCGAACTTGACGACTTCGTCGCTGACCAGGAGGCCCGGAATACCCTGCACCGTTGCAGCGATCCTGCCGGCAATGTCTTTCAGCGCCGATGGCGCGCCCGACAGGCGATTGAGCAGCTGCTGCAGGTCTGAAGCCTGGGTCCGTGTCTCGTCGAGATGCTGGAGCATGCGGGCCTTGAGATCAGGGTAGTTTTCCAACCGCCGCGTCTGCGCCGCAAGCATCGTTGCCGCCTGTTCCTCCATCGCGTGGGCGCCCTTCAGCCAGGCAATGAAATTGTCCTTTGCATGGGTCATCCGGCTGGTCCCTCCTCGTCAGCAAACATAGAACACGGGTCCGTGATAGCCAGATGCAACCCCTTAGATCGGCCGAAAGTTCCACTTGTTGTGAGGTGAAATCATCGCCACATACTCTCAAGGGATGCATCTGCGGCATATCAGACCTTCGTGTAAAAACCGGAACAATCACTTGCGTTGAAGGTTGACGATGGAATAATGGAGGCGCCGATGACGACAGATCCTAGAGAACCGACCGAGCAGCCGCCTATGCCGGCACCGGGTTGGAGCCCGGATCCGCCGATCGATGAACCGGAACCCGACTGGCTGCCCGATGAGGTGCCGCTCCCAAATCCGGATGAGACAAACAGTCCGCCGATCTACATGCCGCCGGCAAACGCGGCGTAGAAGGTGGCCCAAAGAGTACGATATGACAGTCACGAGTAAGAGTGCGCCGGGTCACAATGTCACCCGGCCCCAGCAGGTAGCCGAGTTCAAACCGTGTTTGTGGAAGCTGCTGGTCGTCACGGCCGGCATTCTGGCGGCGGTCTTTGTTGCCATGGAAGTCGTGGACGACAGCTCTACAGGTTCCTTCCAGACGACGATTTCTGCGCCGCAGGTCCACAAAGCGGGTTGATCGCAGGCCGGAGAGCCTGCAAGCGATCGCGGGTCCGGAACAAAATCCGGTACCTTCGCGTTCACCATGCTGCAATGCAGAGGTGGGCGAGTGGACGTGAGCAGGTTTTCCAATTCGAGCTCGATCGAGCCGGGTCTCAATAGCGTGCGGATTATCCGCCCGGGCAGGAATGTCTGGCGTCCTGCAAAAGCGGATCGCATCGCATTCCTGATCGACGGCGAAGACTATTTCAGCCGCCTGTCGGAGGTCTTGCCGCAGGCAAAGAAATCCATTTTCATCGTTGGCTGGGACTTCAATCCCGACATCCGTCTTCGACCACGTGAACAAGGCTCCGAAACGATCGGCATGCTTTTGCGTCGGCTGGTCGAGGAGAAGCCGGAACTCGAAGTCCGCATTCTCGTCTGGGGCATGGGTCCGATCTATTCCGGCAAGAGTTTCCGGATGTTCGGCAAGATGGACTGGTCAGACCATCCGCGCATCTTCCTGCGTTTCGATTTCCGCCATCCGCTGCGCGCAAGCCATCACCAGAAGCTGGTGGCGATAGACGACAGAACCGCATTTCTGGGCGGCATCGACCTGACCGCCCGCCGCTGGGACGACCGCCAGCACACTTGCGTCAACCCGGAGAGGGTGTCGCCGGACGGCACGACCTATGGCCCGGTTCACGACATGCAGACGATCGTCACCGGCGAAACCGCAAGGCTGATCGGCGACATCGCCCGGCGCCGCTGGCGCAAGACCCATGGCGAGGACTTGGCCCCTGTGGCGGTTTCAGGACCTGCCCCCTGGCCGTCAGATATCGCTCCGGCGCTGGAAAACTGCCCGACCGGCATCGCGCTGACCGAACCGTGGAAATGGAAGGGCCGCCGCGGCCATCGCGAGGCGATCCGGCTGACCCATGATGCGCTGAAGGCGGCTGAAAACCATCTGTATGTCGAGACCCAGTATCTCGCTTCCTTCGGTGTGGCGCGCACCCTCGCCAAACGTCTGCGCCGGCAGAATGGCCCGGAAATCGTAGTCATCGTCACCCGCGAATCCCACGGTTTTCTCGAAAAGCTGATGATGGGTCATAACCGCACCCGGCTTATCCGCAGATTGAAGCGCGCCGACCGTTACGACCGCCTGCGCGTCTTTTATTCCGTCACCCCCGACGGACAGGGCGGCGAGCGGGAAATCATCGTCCATTCCAAGCTGATCATCGCCGACGACCGTTTTGTCCGCGTCGGCTCCTCCAACCTCAACAACCGCTCCGAAGGTCTCGACACCGAAAGCGATCTGGCGATGGAACCGGAGGATGAGGCAGGCCGTGCCGCCATCGCCGAATTGCGGATCGATCTGCTCGCCGAGCATATGGCAGCCGATCCGGCCTTGGTGCGCCAGCATTTCGCCGACACCGGATCGCTGATCCGCACGATCGAGATGCTGAATGTCAATGGCCGGCACCTGAAACCCTTCGACGTCGATGTCGAGGTTGGCGAGACCGAAAGCCTGCCCGGGACCAGCATCGTTGACCCCAAACAGCCCTTCTGGCCCGTGCCGCAGATCCAGGCCGGCTTCCGACGCCTGATCGGACGGGTCTCAGCGCATCGTGTGTTCTGACAGAAGGTAGCTCTGCCGGCGGCGGTAATAGGCCTCGCTGGCGAGAAAAGTCGGCAGGCCGATCATCAGCGGCACGAAGAAATACAGCACCCGGAAGGCGACCAGCGCGCCAATAATCGTGGCACCCGGCAGTATGCCAAGCATGGTCGCCTCCAGCACACCGAGCCCGCCCGGTACGTGACTGATCAGGGCAGCGATATTGGCGGTGACGTAGGCGCCGGCAACCTCGAAATAGGTGATCGGACCGAAGACGACGACCAGCTGGTGGATTGCAGCGGCGACACAGGCGAAGTTCAGCGTGCCGATGCCGATCTGCAGCATGGCGAGATCCATCGCAGGCGGCTCGACCCGCCATCTGCGCAGCCGGACCGGAATCCGCAACAGGCAGACTAGCAGATAGCCAACCGGGATCGAAAGGCAGGCAAAACCGGCGGCGATCCGCATGTCCTGGCTGATGCCGAAAAGATCGGTATCCGGCCCGAGATCGAGAAGCAGCACGATCGCGGCAAGGCTCGCCAGCCCGAGCGCGACGGTCATGCCGCAGAAACCGATGACTTTTGCGATCTCACCGCCGGTCAGCCCCCAGCGCGAATAAAAACGATAACGCACCGCGCCGCTGCTCAGCGCCGCCATGCCGACATTATGGCCGATCGACAGCGCGCAGAACGAGGCAAGCGCCGTCTGCCGCCACGCGAGCGGCTTTCCCGCATAGCGCACGGCGAGCGTATCGAAGCCGGTGAGGCAGAGATAGGAGGCAGCAACGAAAACCAGCGCCGAACCGAGCCGCGCCGCCGGTATCGCTTCGACGGCCTGCGTGATCTCGTCGAAACTGTAGCGGCCAAGGCTGCGATAGACGAGAAAGGCGGCGATCGAGACGACGGCAAGCACGGCCAGTTGCGCGAGTAGTTTCCTGCCGGTCATTATGCCTCCTGTCATCTGCTGAAAGGGGAACGAAAAGCCGCCCAACGTGTTCCCTGCCCTATGCAGTCAAAGCCCGCCAGAAACACGGCTCCGCGCCGCCTCAAGCTCCTGACCTACAATGTCCATAGCTGTATCGGCACCGACCGGCGGCTTGACCCGGCGCGTGTCGCCGACGTGATCGCCATGCTGCAGCCCGATATCATCGGCCTGCAGGAGCTGGATGTCGGCAGGCGCCGCACTGGCGGCATCGACCAGGCGCATATGATCGCCGAAATCCTCAAGATGCGGCATCATTTTCACGCGGCACTCGATGTCGAGGAAGAACGGTATGGCGACGCGATCCTGACCTCGCTGCCGGCCGAACTGGTCAGGGCCGGACCGCTTCCCTCGGTCGGCGAACAGCGCGGCGCGCTGTGGATCGAAGTGGAGGTGGAGGACAGGCGCCTGCAGGTGTTCAACACCCATCTGGGCCTCAGGCGCATCGACCGCATGAAACAGGCCGAAATGCTTCTCGGCCCTGAATGGCTGGGCAATCAGCGTTGCACTGAAGGCCCCGTCGTTCTGCTCGGGGATTTCAATTCCATCCTGGCAAGCCGCCCCTACAAGCGGCTGGCCGGAGCGCTGACGGATATCAGGCGGCAGGTGAGCGCGGATCTGCCCGCAACCTACCCGTCACGTTTCCCGCTGCTGCGGCTGGACCACATCTTCGTTTCGCAGGATATCGCCACGATCGGCGCGGAGGTCATCTCCACGCCCCTGACGAGACTGGCATCCGACCATCTGCCGCTGCTGGCGACAATCGAGATCTGAATTCGAAATCGCCGCCAAAAAGCTATGAGGGCCATTCCTCATACGGCCAATCGCGTGCGGTATGGATGACGCGAAGGATGACGACGCTTTCACGGCCTGCAATGGACCTGATCTCATAGGCAATGACATAGGGCAGTCGGTCGAGAGACTTTATACGTACCGGCAACGCGCCCCGGCCGGCCTGTCAGGACGTCGCCAAGCCGTTGTCCCGCCTTTTCGATCGCATCAACCACGTTTTCGGCAGCATCAAGGCTGTCGCTTGCGATGTATCGCAGAACCGCGAGAGCATCGCGATATGCCTCCGCTGACCAGACGACCGGCCTCATTCCTCTGTGGTTTTATTGCGCCGTGCCTCATTCACGATCGCGCGCATATTTGCCATCGCCTGATCGTGCGGAATTATACGACCGGCCTCCGCATCTGCTCTGCCGCGTTTGATACCGTCGATGATCTCGAGCTCTCGGTCGACATAGGCGGCGACTGCTTCGCCCGCAAGAAACGATTTGCTGCGCTGCGTATCGGCCGCGATCTTGTCGAGCTTTTCCTTCACTTCGGGTCTAACCCGGATTGTCATGGTCGTGCTGCCCGGCAATGCCGACCTCCCGTGCTGAACTGTAAACAGGTTAACACAACGGCCGGCGCGAGGCGAGTTTTAACATCAATGCAGCAATCGCTGGAGACGTCGGGCTTCCTTCAGCAGATGGGCAACCGTCCGGTCGTCGATCGGTTCCTGCGTATCGGGCTCGATACGGATGACACGGACGGAATGGGTATCGGCTTCCGCCATATGCCGGAACACCTGCTGCAGGATGACCGCCTCCAGACCGTCGTCGAGAATGACCACGTCCTTGCCCGCATGAATATGATCGTGGCCCTCGTCATCGCCGAGATACATGAAATGTTGCCGGGCAAGTTCGGCGATCTGTCGCTGGCGCTCGTTGTTGAGATAACCGGGCGGCACATGGAATTTGCGCGCCAGGGTTTCGTCCACGGTAAAATGCGGCGTATCGAGATCGAGCACCGAACCGATCAGCTGTCCGGAACGACCCGGCGCAACGATGCGGCCGACAAGCAGGAGATCAAGCTGACAGCCGAGCCTTCGAACCGCCTCGAAAGCAAGGCCGACGCTCTGCGGCGACAAGGCCACCACGACCGTGTCTCCCAAGGCCAGCCCTGACAGATGGTCGGCGAGATTTTTTCCGCTGTCGGGATGGGCGGATGAATGCATTTCGCTCTGCATGACAAATCCTCCTCCTTGGCTGAAACATGCCAGCCAGGACGGAAAGCGGCGGAGAGCGGATTGGTTCCGTGCCGCGCGCTAACGTCTCGAAAGCACCACCAGATAACGCGCAAGCGAGGAGCCCGGATTGGAAAAGGCGCAATCGGCCGGATTGCCGAGCAGAAGACAGTCGCCCGGTTTCAGATGATGTTCCGTGCCACCTTCGGAAAAATCGAGCCGGCCCTCGATGACCCATATCTGCTGCTGCTGGAAGGCGAAGGCCGCCGCCGGATAAGGGATCCGCACACCGGCGGGAAGGCTGACCTCGATCAGTTCCGCCGCCGCCCCCGCAGGCGAGACGGCACGCCTTACATAGCCGGTTTCCGGATCCGTCCATACCGCCTGGGTTTCCGCGACGCTCAGTCTTTCGCTGGCACCTTCGGCTGCTGCGATCAGTGCCGAAAGCGGCAGGCCGAAGGCGCCGGAAAGGCGGCCGAGAACCGTTGCGGTCGGGCTTGCCTCCTTGCGCTCGATCTTGCTGATCATCGCCTTGGAGACACCCGATCGCTCGGCAAGCTCGGCAAGCGACCACTTTCTGGCCTCCCGCTCAACCCGGAGCGTCATGGCTATCGCATCGGCGGGATCACGCTCCATCGGCTTCTCTCCTTGCAATCGTCAAGTCTCTTATAGTAGACAAAGAGACCATATAGGAGACGGAACGGCTCCGCAACGAGAGGATGACGGCATGCGCCACGCGACGGGACGCGAAATCCGCTTCAACGCCTTCGACATGAATTGCGTCGGCCATATCCAGCAGGGCCTGTGGACACATCCGCGTGACCAGTCGCATCGTTATGCGCAACTCTCCTATTGGATGGAGTATGCGCGCAGGCTGGAGGCCGGCCTGTTCGATGGCATTTTTCTCGCCGATGTCGTCGGCGTCAACGATGTTTATGGCGGCAATGCCGATGCAGCGCTGAAACATGCGGTCCAGGTTCCGGTCAACGATCCGATGCTGCTGGTGCCGGCCATGGCGGCTGTGACGAAACATCTCTCTTTCGGCGTGACCGCCAATCTCACCTACGAGCCGCCGTTTCTGTTTGCCCGCCGCATGTCGACGCTCGATCACCTGACCGGCGGGCGGATCGGCTGGAACATCGTCACCGGTTATCTTGACAGCGCGGCCAAGGCGATTGGGCTCGCCCAGCAGGCAGCCCATGACGACCGCTATGATCTGGCCGACGAATATATGCAGATCATGTATGGCCTGTGGGAAGGCAGCTGGCAGGACGATGCCGTCATTCTCGACCGGGCAAACGGCATCTATGCCGATGCGAAAAAGGTACGGAAACTCCAGCACAGCGGCAAACAATACAATATCGACGCAATGCATCTATGCGAACCCTCGTCGCAACGCACGCCGGTGCTGTATCAGGCCGGCTCCTCCACCCGTGGCCGGGAATTTGCCGCCGCCCACGCCGAATGCGTCTTCGTCAACGGCCAGACGATGGAGGGCGTGCGGGCGATCGTCGACGATATCGGCGCCCGCGCAGTAGAGGCCGGCCGTTTTCCCGACGACATCAAGATCTTCATGGGCGCAACGATCATCACCGGCCGCAGTGACAGGGAAGCGCAGGAAAAGTTCGAGGACTATCGCCGTCATGCGAGTTCCGAAGGCGCGCTTGTGCACGCCGCTGCCTCGCTCGGCATCGATTTTGCCAGTTACGATCTCGACGAACCGATCCAGACGGGAAAAAGCGCCGCGATCGTCTCCAATGTCGAGGCGATGACCCGCTCGGCCGGACCGAAATGGACCAAGCGCAAACTGCTCGAACAGATGGTGCTCGGCAGCCGCCAGCCACCAATGGTCGGTTCCGCCGAACGGATCGCCGATGCGCTGGCCAACTGGGTGAACGAGGTTGGCATCGACGGTTTCAACCTGTCGCGCACCGTCGTGCCGGAATGTTTCGATGACATTATCGAACTGGTCATCCCCATTCTGCAGGAGCGAGGCCTCTACAAGACATGTTATCAGGAGGGCACGTTGAGGGAGAAGCTGTTCGGCGAGCCCCGCCTGCCGGGACGGCATGTGGGAGCGCGGGCAAGGCAAACGGCCTGAGGAGGCACGCATGACGGCACCGCACCGTGGCAGCCGTTGGGCGATGCTGGCGACCATCAGCCTTGCCGTCGTGCTGTCCTTCTCCACCTGGTTTTCAGCGACCGCGATCGCGCCTGAACTGCGGCTGGCATGGTCGCTGTCTGAAGAGCAGGCCGCCTGGCTGACCAATGGCGTGCAGGCAGGTTTCGTCATCGGCGCGCTCGCGGCCAGCCTGTTCAACCTGCCCGATCTGATCCGCATGAACCGCCTGATGGGCTGTTGCGCGGCGCTGGCAGCTTTTGCCAATGCCGCATTGCTGCTCGACCCCGGCCCGACCGGCGCTCTTGTGCTGCGCATGCTGACCGGCCTTGCACTTGCCGGCGTCTACCCGCCGGCGCTGAAACTGGTGGCCACATGGTTCGTCAAGGGTCGCGGCATGGCGCTTGCCGCGGTCATCGGCGCGATCACCGCCGGCTCGTCGCTGCCGCATCTCGTGCGCAGCCTGACAGTCGGCGTCGACTGGCGGATCGTCATCATCACCTCGAGTGTTGCAAGCCTCGCCGCTGCCATCGTCTTTCTTGTCGGCACGCGCGAGGGACCGGACGCCTTCGGCAAGGCCGTGTTCGATCCGCACCAGATCCCGCTCGTGCTGCGTGACCGAAATCTGCTGCTGGTCAATGTCGGTTATTTCGGCCACATGTGGGAACTCTATGCCATGTGGGCATGGCTGCTCGCCTACCTGACAGCGGCTTATCAGGCGGGCGCCGCCGGCCTTTCGGGCAGCGCCTCGCTGCTGACCTTCGCAGCCGTTGCCTCCGGCACGTTCGGTTGTTTCCTCGGTGGTTATCTCTCCGACAGATACGGCCGCACCGCAACGACGGCGGGCATGATGATCGTGTCGGCCATCTGCGCGCTTTCGATCGGCTTTGTCTTCGACGGGCCGTTCTGGCTGCTGGTGCTGGTGGTAATCGTCTGGGGCATCTCCATCATCGGCGATTCCGCCCAGTTTTCCGCAGCCGTCACCGAACTGGCCGACCACCGTTATGTCGGTACCGCCCTGTCGCTGCAGATGGGCATCGGTTTTGCGCTCACCATCGCCATGATCTGGCTGATGCCGAAACTGGCAGACCTTTTCGGTGGCTGGCAATGGACGTTTTCGGTTCTCGCAATCGGTCCGGTGATCGGTGCTGGCGCGATGCTGATCCTGCGGCGCCGGCCGGAAGCCTTGCGCCTGGCGAACGGCCGCCGGTAGATCTCGGCCTGTACGGCAATTATTCAATCGTATAATAACATGCGAACGGACTCGGCCGGATAGGAGCGGATACCCCCAATGACGCCAGCACGCCGCACCTATACCCGTGCCAGCGAGGCCGAGCGCCGCGAGGACCTGATCGTGGCGACGCTGGACTGTATCGCCGAAAGCGGCATCCAGGGCGCCACCGTGCGCCAGATCGCCAACCGCGCCGGTGTCACGGCAGGACTTATCCGCCACTATTTCACCGGCAAGGACCAGATGCTGGAAGCGGCCTACCGGGCCGTGATGAACGGCATGACCGAAATCGCCATTGCCGCCTCTGCAGAGGGCGGAACCGCCCGCGACCGGCTGAGCCGTTTCATCGTCGCCAATGTCACGCCGCCTGTCACCGACAGCCGTACACTGTCGCTCTGGGCGGCGTTTATCAGCCATATCCAGACCGATCAGACTTTCGCCGCCATTCATCGGGAAAACTACCTCGCCTTCCTCGGTGCGCTGGAACGGCTGCTGACCGATTTCTTCGGGGAACGGGGAGTAACGCTCGCGCCGAAGGACTGCCGCAGTTTTGCGATTTCGCTGAATGCGCTGATCGACGGGTTGTGGCTGGAAGGCACGCTGGCCGCCGACCTGTTTGTCGACAACGAACTGGCCGAAAGCGCCCTTGCCTCCGTCGAGGCACTGCTCAGACTGAAGCCGGGCGAACTGGCTTCGCAACGATAACAAAAGGACTGCCTACATGCGTTATGCCTCGATCACCGATCGTCTCGCCCATCTCGGCTCCGGCCGCTGGGCGCTGCACACGACCGCCCGGCGGATGAAGGCAGAGGGCGAAGCGATCATCGAACTGACGATCGGCGAACCCGACGTCGCCCCCGACAAGGCGCTGCTGGATGAGGCATCGCGTGCCATGTATGCCGGCCGCACCCGTTATTCCAACGGCCGCGGCGAAGCCCCGGTGCTGAAGGCGCTGGTGGAGAAATACTCGAAGCGCCGTTCCGGCATCTCGGAGAAGAACTTTCTCTGCTTCCCCGGCACCCAGACAGCACTTTACGGCGTCATGACCGGTCTCGTCGAAGCAGGCGACGGCGTGCTGGTCGGCGATCCGCTTTATGCGACCTATGAAGGTGTTATCGCCTCGACCGGCGCCCACATGATCCCGGTGCCGCTCAGGCCGGAAAAGAAGTTTCACCTGCAGGCCGAGGATCTGGCGCGTGCCATCACCCCGGAAGCCCGTGTCCTGCTTTTGAACACCCCACATAACCCGACCGGCGCCGTGCTGACGAAAGCCGAGATCGCCGCCATCGGCGAGATCTGCCGCAGGCACGATCTCTGGATCATCTGTGACGAGGTTTACGAACAGCTGATCTTCAAGGGCACCGATTTCGCCTCCCCCTTCGACGTGCCGGAACTGGCCGAGCGCACCATTGCCGTTTCCTCGATCTCGAAATCCCACGCAGCACCTGGTTTCCGTTCCGGCTGGGCCGCCGGGCCGGAAGAGTTTTGTGAACGGCTTCTGCCGGTGTCCGAGACCATGCTGTTCGGCGTCCAGCCCTTCATCGCCGACATGACGGCCAAGGCGCTCTCTGAACATTTCGACACCGCCGACGTGATGCGCGAAAACTATGCCCGCCGCGCCGCGATCGTCGAAAACGCCTTTGCCGGCAGCAATCTGGTAAAGCCGATGCCGCCGGAAGGTGGCATGTTCATCCTGCTCGACGTCGCCGCGACCGGTCTTAACGGTGAGGAGTTTGCCTGGGAACTGCTGAAGCAGGAAAAGGTGGCGGTCATGCCCGGCACCTCCTTCGGTGATCAGGCCGCCAATTTCCTGCGTATTTCACTGACCGTGCCGGAAGACGTGCTGGAAACCGCGATGCACCGGGTCGGCGACCTCGCCGGCCGCATCGTCTCGCAGGCGAAGGAAGCACCGCTGCATATTCGATAGGCCCCGAAGGGAGATGGCATGAAGACCGTTGGCGAGACGCTGATCGATCTGCTTGAGGTGAATGGTGTTGATGTGGTCTTCGGCATTCCCGGCGTCCATACGGTCGAACTCTATCGAGGGCTTAGCCGTTCGAAGATCCGCCACATCACTCCGCGCCATGAACAGGGCGCGGGCTTCATGGCCGATGGTTATGCCCGCGTCAGCGGCAAGCCGGGCGTCTGCCTCGTCATCACCGGGCCGGGCCTCACCAACATCATCACCCCGATGGCGCAGGCCTATCAGGATAGTGTGCCGATGCTGGTGATTTCCGGCGTCAACGCCCGCGCCACGCTCGGCCATGGCCGGGGGAGACTGCACGAACTGCCCGACCAGCGCGGCATGATGGCAACGCTCGCTCTGATGAGCCACACCCTGCATGACCCGGACGATCTCGCCGACGTCATGGAACGCGCCTTCGCGATCCTCCGCTCCGGTCGGCCGGGGCCGGTGCATATCGAGATCCCGACCGATGTGATGGCACTGCCGGTCAGAACACCGCGACTGCACACGATCCGGCCGACCAGACCGCGCGCCGATGCGGCAACGATCTCGCAAGCCGCCGCCCGTTGCTTGTCGGCCCAAAAATCGGTCATCCTCGTCGGCGGCGGCGCTGTGGATGCCGCCGCTGACATTCAGGCTCTGGCCGAACGGCTGGATGCGCCGCTGGTGACGACGACCAATGCCCGCGGCGCCTTTGCCAATCATCCGCTCTCAGTGCCGGCAAGCCCCAGCCTTCAATCTGTGCGCGATCTGGTGGCCGATGCCGATCTTGTGCTGGCCTTCGGCACCCAGATGGCCCAGACGGATTACGACATGTATGTCGATAACCGCTTTCCCGATATCGCCCATCTGATCCGCGTCGATATCGATGCCGCACAGCTGGCGCGTGGACCGCTGGCAGCGTTGTCGGTCCTGTCATCTGCCGATTACGCCGCAGCCGATCTTCTGGCCGCGATCGGCACAGGCAACAGACAACAGGCGGACGGTGCCCAACGGGCCGATCACGCGCGCAAGGCGTCGCTTGCCGAACTGACGCCAAAAATCCGCGCCGAGATCGCCGTGCTCGACATCATCCGCGACACGCTGCCGGGAGCGATCATCGTCGGCGACAGTACCCAGGCGGTTTATGCCGGCAATCTCTATTATGAGGCTGGCCGGCCGCATGGCTGGTTTAATGCCGCAACCGGTTACGGCGCGCTGGGCTATGGCCCGCCGGCGGCGATCGGCGCCGCGATCGCCGATCCCCAGGCGCCTGTCATCTGCCTCACCGGTGACGGCGGTTTCCAGTTCACCCTGGCGGAAATCGGCGCGGCAAGGGATGCCGGCACGCAGGTGATCTTCCTCGTCTGGAACAATGACGGGTATCAGGAAATCGAGAACTACATGCTGGAAAGCGGCATCACCCCGGAAGGCGTGAAACCGACACCGCCGGATTTCCTGAAGATCGCCGAGGCCTTCGGCCTGCCCGCAATGCGCCTTTCCGATATCACCGAACTGCCGGCGGCCCTGATGGAGTTCCGCAGGCTGGAAGGCCCGTCGCTGATCGAAATCCATCAGACGAAAACGGCCGGAGCTACCGCCTGACACGACGCCCTATCGACCGCATCGCTCTCACCGCCGTTTGATTGGCAAGACCGCTGCGCCACTGATAATCAGGAATTGGAGGCGCGTTCGACGCCCAGGGAGAAAGAAGCATGAAGCGCGACATTTTCCGAAAGACCAGCCTTTCCCTCGCAATCGGCGCGGCCGTGATGCTGGCAGGCGTCCAGGGCGCCACGGCCGCCGACAAGCTCCGCATCAGCGGCACGATCGACAACATCATGGGCGATGATTTCAACATCAAGACTGCCGATGGCAAGAAGATCATGGTGATGATGAAGCCGGACGTGAAAGTCGCCGGCATCAGGAATGCGACCGTGTCCGACATCAAGCCCGGTGATTTCATCGGCGTCGGATCGCAACCGACGGCAAGCGGTATCAACGGCGCGGTCCAGGTGGTGATCTTTCCGGCCTCGATGAAGGGAACCGGCGAAGGCGACCGCTCATGGAGTGTCAGGCCGAACGGTTCGATGACGAATGCGACGGTTGCAGAGGCAGTCCAGGACGTAAACGGCCCGCTGCTGACGCTCGCCTATAATGGCGGTCAGCGGAAGGTCAATATTCCGGCCGGCACCACCATCCTGGCAATAGCTTCCGCCACCAAGGACGACCTGAAAACCGGCGCGGGCGTTACCGTGCAGGGCGAGGCCAGCGGCAGCACCATGGTGTCTGCGGACAACATCCGCGTCGGCCTCGATGGCGCCATCCCGCCCAAGTGAACGACGTCCCGAACAGTCGGCTCGATGCTTCAGGCCAAAATCCGGCCTGATATCAGGCGATATCGCCCGCATCGGCGACATGTTCGTCACGCTCGACAATGTTGGCAACACCCTGCGCCTTGCGTGCCCTGTTGATCTCGATACTGGCAAGGCTTGGCTGTTTCTTAAAGGCGCCCTCGCCTGTGCCGCAACTGCTGGCGACATTCGACTGGCTGATTGCGAAGCGTGCGGCCTCCGTCGATGTGGTCTCGCGGGTCATTCTGTCCTCCCATGGTTCCAGGTTACAACTTGGGACACCGGCAAGGGGTTCCGTCGACGACAGGGCCATGCCGTCGGCCTCGTCGGCCGCTGCCTAAACGCAGGCTCCGGGCAAACGGCGAAAACTCGCGGTCACAATCCTTCCACGATCCGGATATCCCGCTCCACCCCACCGGCCAGCAAGGCCATGGCCTCCTGATAGGCCGGACTGTCATGCGCCGCCTGCGCCTGTTCGACACTGTCGAATTCGATCAGCACCGTACGCTCATGAAGCCCTGCTTCGTAAACCAGCGCCGGCAGGCCGCGCGCCAGGATCCGGCCGCCACCGGCCAGGATTGCCGGCCCGCTCAGCCTGGCATAGGCGGCAAGCGCCTCGGGATTGGTGACGGAACGATAGGTGGCAACCCAGTAAGCCTTGGCCATTTTTGCTTTCCTCGTTTTCAATGAGAACAGCCTAAACGAAGAGAACAGTCAATAACGGCAGGCTTGGTGAAACATTCTCAAAGAAGGCATCGGAGAAACGTGCGCTCGTAGCTGAGAAATGGCGGATTGTCGCGATAAAGGGCATTCGCGGCAATGCCATCGGGGTCCCTGGCAACTTCTTCGCGATATCTGAGATAGGCGGCATCGTCGACAAAGCTGAACAGGGCAACGGCAATATCGCCCTCTCCATCAGTTCCAACACCTTTGAAACTGACGGCAGCGCCGGCGGGGGTTTCCCGCGACAGATAATAACCGTGATGGGTTCCGCCATGCCGCGCGATCAGCATGGTCCAGGTCTCGGCATAGCGCCTGAAATCCTCGATTGCGTCCGGATCGATCCGGTACCGAACCTCGCAGGTTAGCCCACCACTTGACCTTGCCATCGTCAGCCCTTCAGCCTTTCGTTCTCATCCTCCGCCGCCGGCTCCCAGCCGAACACGCTCCTTCCGCCCCATTCATGCGAATGGCGGAATTCCCCCGCGATGATCTCCTTGAAATCCGGGCCGGTGACATAGCGTTCGAGCTGGCGGGCCTGGTCGTCGAGCCTGTGCAGCGCCTGCAGCTCTTCCTCGCGCCCGAGCCTTGCCTTGCTCACGGCCGATTTCATCACCCGGATCGTCTCGTCATAGACCTTGAGCGGCACCGGAAACGGATGCCGGTCCTTGCCGCCATGGGCAAGCGAGAAGCGGGCCGGATCGGAAAACCGGCACGGCGCGCCATGCACGACCTCGGCCACCATCGCAAGCGCCGAGACGGTGCGGGCGCCGACACCCGGCGTCATCAAAAGGTCCTCGAAATCCTTCGGCCCACGGTCGGCGGCGGCCGCCAGCGTGCCGTGCAGGCGGCGCATGTTGACATCCGCCTCGCGGACATCGTGATGATCCGGCATGATCAGATGCGGCAGCATCGGCTGGGCTGAAACCTTCCTCACCCGCGACGGATCGATGGCGATCACCTCGCGCACGATCCTGTCCGGCCCCAGAGACGCCAGAAGATCGAGCTGGCCGCTGCGCGAGGCGCCCGCACGGTGGTCGGCAAGATTGACGATCTCGCCCTGCCCACGCCCCTCGATCGCAGCATGCGGTGAATCGAGAAAGCTTTTCAGCCCCTCCGAATGCCAGTGATAACGCCGCGCCTGCCGGCGAACGTCGTTCATGCCCTGTTGCACCACCACCCATTTGCCGTCGTCGGTGACGATGAACCCGTGCAGATAGAGATCAAACCCGTCCTGCACGGCCGCGCTGTCGACCTTGGCGACCAGCTTGCTGGTCTGTGCGAGTGCCGATCCGTCGATGCCGACGCGGTTGCCGATGGCGATCAGCTCCTCTGGCGTCTGCCGCGAGTTTTTCCCGCGACCGCCGCAGACATGAATGCCGAGCTCGCCCGACATCGGGGTGAGCCCGCGCTTCAACGCACCGATGACGCTGGTGGTGATGCCCGACGAATGCCAGTCCATGCCCATCACCGCACCAAAAGACTGGAACCAGAACGGGTGCGCCAGCCGGGCAAGCAGTTCGTCGCGGCCGTAATGGATGACGATTGCCTCGGTGATCACCGCGCCGAGCCGTGTCATGCGCTCGCCGAGCCACCGGGGAACCCGGCCGCCATGAAGCGGAAGATCGGCGCTGCCTGAACGTTGAGCCATGGCCTTGTCTTATAAGACCGTGACGCCCGTCAGGACAGGGAAAAGTTCGCCAAACGTTCCGTAATCCGCCCGATCGTCGCGACATCGGCATTGGCGAAGGCAAAACGCAGGTAGCTCTGCTGGCCCTCGCCGAAATAGACGCCCGGAATGCAAGTAATGCCGGCTTGTCTGGCAAGTTTTTCGGCGATCTCCGCCGAACCGACACCTTCGAAAGGATGGCGAACGAAGGCGAAATAGGCGCCGATCGCATCGAGCTTCCAGTCCGGCAACTGCTGCATGACGGCTTTAAGCGCCTCGGCGCGACGGCCGATCTCCTGACGGTTTTCCTCGCGCCATGCGGTGAGCAAAGGCAGGGCGGCAGCGACCGCACCCTGTGCGGCGCGCGGCGCGCAGATCTGCAGATTGTCCATGATCTTGGCGATCTGGCCGATCGCCTCTTCGCTGGCGGCGATCGCGCCGAGACGGTGGCCTGGAATGCAGAAGGATTTCGAAAAGCTGTAGAGGCTGATCAGCGTCTCTTCCCAGCCCGCAAGGGTAAACAGGCGATGCGGTGTCTGCCCGGCTTCCGGAAGGAAGTCGCGATAGGTCTCGTCGAGGATCAGCCAGATACCCTTGTCCTGACAGAGCCTGAAGATCGCTTCCAGCAATGCCGGCGGATAGATCGCGCCGGTCGGATTGTTGGGCGAAACCAGTGCCAGCGCCTTCACCTCGGCGGTGATGGCCGCCTCGATCGCCGACAGTTCCGGCAGGAAACCGTCTTCGGCCTTGCAGGGCACGAAGGCGGTCTTGATGCCCATCATCGCCAGCGTGGTTTCATGGTTGAAATAGAAGGGCTCGGTCATCAGCACCGTATTGCCGGGGCCGGCGACCGTCATGGCGGCGCAGACGAAGGCCTGGTTGCAGCCGGATGTGATATGGGTATTGGCCGCCGAAAGCGGTGCATCATAGACCTCGGCGATATGCGCGCCATAAGCCTCGCGCAACACCGCATCACCCTCGATCGGACCGTAACCGGTATAAGCGGTCGACGACGCCGTCTCGCCGAGCAGGCGCAGCATGTCGGGATGCGCCGGATAACCGGGCACCGCCTGCGACAGGTCGATCAGCGGACCCTGGCTGCCGTCATAGGCACGCCCCCAGGCGGCAACGGAGGGAACGGGAGGAAGCGAAAGATTGCCGACGAGTGGATTGAAGCGGGATTTGGAGGCGGGCATGATGTTCCGGGCGGATTTTGAAAGACGGGCGATTGATTTGCCACTCTTGTTGATCAGATTATCGCAAGACGCAAGAATAACCGACCGGAGACCCGCTTATGACCGAAGACACCCAAGCCCGGCAGCCGGATTCCAAACTCACCGTCACCAAACGCAAATGGGCCGACGAGGGGAAATTCCTCACCGGCCGCCATGCGCGGCCCGAAACGGACAGGCTGCCACCCGGCCAGCATCTGGTGAAGAACTGGCCGGTTCTCGATCTCGGCGAGCAACCGAGTGTCGCGACCGCGGATTGGCGGCTCGATATCTACGGGCTGATCGATAGCCCGAAAAGTTTCGACTGGGCGGCCTTCCAGGCCCTGCCGCAGACCGAAACGCTGTCCGACATCCATTGCGTGACGACATGGTCGCGTTACGACAACAACTGGAAGGGCGTGGCGACCCGCGACTTCCTCGATGCCGTCAATCCGAGAGACGAGGCAGTCGCGGTGATGCTGACCAGTTACGACGGCTACACCACCAACCTTCTTCTTTCCGATTTCGCCGCACCCGACGCCATCATCGTGACGGATTGGGAAGGCCGGCCACTTTCGGAGGAACATGGCGGGCCGGTGCGCCTCGTCGTGCCGCATCTCTATTTCTGGAAAAGCGCCAAATGGCTGAAACGCATCGACTTCGTCGCCATGGACCATGCCGGTTTCTGGGAGAAAAACGGCTACCACATGCGTGGCGACCCGTGGAACGAGGAGCGGTATTCGGACGATTGAAGGGACGCGGCCGTAGATCACGCGGCCCCCTCACCCCGCCTCCGCTACGCTCGGCGCCCCCTCTCCCCGTAGACGGGGAGAGGGGTAACGGAAACGCTGATACACCCGTCCTTCTCCCCGCTTGCGGGGAGAAGGTGCCGGCAGGCGGATGAGGGGCAAGCCTCCCGCACCTTTTAAATCAGCTTTTCCAGCGTGATCGGCAGGTCTCGCACACGCTTGCCGGTGGCGTGGAACACCGCATTGGCGATTGCCGGGGCGACCCCGACGATGCCGACTTCGCCGACACCCTTGCCGCCAAGCGCCGACGCCTCGTAATCCGGCACGCCGACCGAAATCACCTGCAGATCGGGAATGTCGGAATTGGTCGGCACGAGATAGTCCCCGACATTGTTGTTGATCGTGCGGGCATTGCGCGGATCGACGAGACCTTCCTCGAGCAGCGCCTGGCCGATGCCCATGATGATGCCGCCGCGCCACTGGCTTTCCACCATCTTCGGATTATAGAGCCGGCCGCAATCGAAGGCCGACACCATGCGCGAAACACGCACCGTGCCGAAATCCTCGTCCACCCTCACCTCGGCGAAATGGGCGCACCAGGAATGCATCGAATAATCGCCCATGGTCGGCCCCTGGACACGCCCCATGCTGGTCCAGGCATTGGCATGGTCGGTGGGGCTCTGCGCGTCATCCGGCAGCGTATTGCGGGTGACTTCCAGTTCGTCACGCCCGATCGCCGCCAGCAGGTCCGGCAGCGACATGGACGGGCCATCGCCGCTTTCCACCGAAATCCGGCCATCGCGGATAACCAGCGTATTGGCGCCGGTCTGCCGCAGCGGCGAGTTCGGGTCGTTGAGCGCAAGCCCGATCAGTTCCTCACGCGCGGCATTGGCCGTCTTGTGCACGGCCCCGGTGATCGAACCGGCGAGCATCGAGCCGCCGGCAATCGCCGATCCCGGCAGGCGGCTGTCGCCGAGCACCACATCCACCTGATCGATCGGCATGCCAAGCGCCTCTGCCGCCGTCTGGGCAAGGATCGTATAGGTTCCCTGCCCCATGTCGATCGCCCCCGAGACAACCTCGACCCGGCCGTTCTTCAGCACCCGGATCATCGCCGAACTCGGCGCGCGCAGAACCGGGAAAGTGCCGCAGCCGATGCCCCAGCCGATCAGCGTGCGGCCGTCGCGCATCGAGCGCGGCGTGTGGCTGCGTTTTGACCAGCCGAAGGCCTGCGCTCCCTCGGTCAGCGCCTCGCGCAACCGCCGCGTCGACCATGGCTTGCCCGACTGGTAGTCGTGATCGGCATAGTTTTTCAGCCGCAATTCCAGCGGATCCATGTTGAGCTTGTAGGCCAGCTCCTCGATGGCGCTTTCGAGCCCATAGGCGCTCGGGTTTTTGCCTGGACCGCGCAGTGCGCCGGGCGTGACCGAATTGACCGGCACGACGCGGGTCTGGGAGGAAAAATTCTCGACCTTGTAAAGGATCGGCGTCGCCGCCCCGGTCTGTTCGGGATAATCCATATAGGTCGAGGTCTCGCTCGCTCCACGATGAACGATCGCCTGCAGCACGCCGTCTTGCGTCGCACCGAGCGAGATGGTCTGGCGTGTCGCCGCCCGGCCGCCATAGCTGGTGAAATTCTGCGGCCGGGTGACGGCAAGCTTGACCGCGCGCCCGAGCTTTCTGGCGGCGGCAACCGCCACCGCACCATAGGGCAGCGCCACGCCCTTCGATCCGAAACCGCCGCCGATGAACGGCGAAACGATCCGCACGTCTTCGAGCGGAATGCCGAACCATTCGGCATAATTTCGCGCCATGCCATGCGTCCACTGGCTCGGCTCCCAGACGGTCAGCTTGTCACCGTCCCAACGGGCTGCCAGACCATGCGGCTCCATCGCCACATGATATTCGCGTGGGCTGCGATATTCGGCGTCGATCCTCACCGGTGATGCTGCAAGCGCCTTTTCCGCATCGCCCCACTCGACGGTCATTGCGTCGAGACGTTTGCCTTCACCGGCTTTCGGATCGTCAAGATCGGCAACCGCCGGCGTCTCCTCATAGGTGATCCGGATGAGCTTGGCCGCCTCATTCGCCTGTTCGCGGCTTTCCGCAACGACAGCGACGATCGTCTCGCCGTTAAAGCGAACCATTTTCGGCAGCGGGTGGAAGGGCTGGTTCTCCGGTCGGTTTCCATACCAGTCAGACGCCGTCATCAGGCCCAGATCGTCTTCCGGCGTCAGCACCAGCAAGATACCGGGTGCGGCAAGCGCCTGGGCCGTGTCGACCGACAGGACACGGCCGCTGGCGATCGTGCTCTGGATCAGCACCGCATGGGCGACGTTCTCGATCGGATATTCCAGCGCATAGGTCGCCGCGCCGGTGATCTTCAATTCGCCTTCGAAACGCGACAGGCGTCCGCCGACGATACCATCAGCGGCACTACCGTGTTTTCTCGGTTCCATAATGGTCATGCCGGATCTCCCGCCATCTTGAGGGCAATTGTCTGGATGGCACGGGCGACAACGCGCGGCGCCAGTTCGATCTTGTAGTGGTTGCCACCGCCGGATGGCGCCGGCTGTGCAACCGCACCCTCGATCGCAAGCCGCGCGGCAGAGGCGATGGCATCATCGGTCAGCGCCTTGCCGATCAGTGCCTGTTCTACCGCACGCGCACGCCAGGGCTTGGTCGCCACACCGCCAAGCGCGACGCGAAGATCCTTCACCGTCCGGCCATCGGCTTCGAATTCAAGCCCGACCGCGGCACTTGCCGCTGCAAACTCATAGGACTGGCGGTCACGAACCTTGAGATAGGTCGAGTTCTTTGCCGCCGGCGAAACCGGGATGAATATTCCGGTAATCATCTCGCCGGGCGCAAGGACCGTCTCCCTGTCCGGTGTGTCGCCGGGTGCCAGGAAAAACGCCTCGACCGGCATGCTGCGCGACCCGGTCTCGGAGGAAAGCTCGACCGTGGCGTCGAAGGCGACAAGGGCGATGGCGAGGTCACCGGGATAGGTGGCAATACAGGCATCGCTTGTGCCTAGCACTGCATGATTGCGGGTGACGCCGCCGATCGCCGAACATCCGGATCCGGCTTCGCGCTTGTTGCAGTCCGGGAACGTCGCAGGATCCCGGAAATAAGGACATCGCGTCCGCTGCATCAGGTTGCCGCCGATCGTCGCCATGTTGCGAAGCTGGGCGGAGGCAGCGAGCGACAGGGACTGCGACACGGCCGGAAACACGGCAAGGATCGACGGATGATCGGCAACCGCGCTCATCCTGGCAAGCGCCCCGACCCTCGCTGCCGCCTGATCGACCTCGATCCCGTCGAGACCGGACAGATGGCTGATGTCGATCAGATGATCCGGTTCGGCGACGCCGCATTTGGCCAGATCGAGAAGCGTCGTGCCGCCCGCAAGGATCATCGCGCCTGCGTCAAGCAATGCCCGACGGGCATTTTCGGCGGATGTGGCTCGGATGTAGGAAAAATCTCGCATCAGGCTGCCTCCGCCTTGTGTCCGGCGGCGAAACGCGCCGCCTCACGCACCGCCGCAACGATGCTGTTATAGGCCCCGCAGCGACAGAGATTGCCGGACATGTATTCGCGGATTTCGGTATCGGATCCGGCATGGCCTTCGCGGATACAGGCGACCGCCGACATGATCTGGCCCGGCGTGCAATAACCGCACTGGAAGGCATCATGTTCAAGAAAGGCCGCCTGCACCGCATGCAGGGTCCCGTCATCGGACGCCAGCCCTTCGATCGTGGTGACCTGACGGCCTTCGACCTGGGCCGCCAGGGTAAGACAGGAAAGCACCCGCTCGCCGTCGACATGACAGGTGCAGGCACCGCACTGGCCCTGATCGCAGCCCTTTTTGGTTCCGGTGAGTTCCAGATGGTCCCGCAGGGCATCGAGAAGCGTGATCCGCGGCTCGATATCGAGCTCATGCCTTTGCCCGTTGATGTCGAGACTGACGTTAATCGTTCGTGTCATGATAACCTCCTGCTACCATTGCGAGAAAATTTACGTTTTACGAGTTGATCAATTCGTCGAGAGCTCTATTTGTTAAGCTCTTTCAGCCCATGCCCACGTTTTCGGCATGACATTCACCCTACTTCTGGTTTAAAAAGTAGAGAGACCTCACGAACGGAGGCGCCTCCGTTTAAACTAGTGACTTGATGGCTTTCGTCAAGTCCGTAATTTCAGTGGAGCAGGATTTGACCTCGGCCGCGCCGGAAAATGCCGATCTGACATCGCCGAAGCTGAGGGCCGACGCACGCCGCAATCGTGACAAGCTGATCGAGGTTGCAGCCCAGGCTTTCGCCGATAATGGTGTCGAGACGTCGCTTGAGGATATCGCCCGCAAGGCCGGCGTCGGCATCGGCACGCTTTACCGGCATTTTCCGACCCGCGAACATCTGGTCGAGATCGTTTACCGGCGCGAATTGCAGAACCTTGCGGATGCCGCAGACGAACTCGCCCTCACATCGGCGACGGCGGATGAGGCTCTCGAACAGTGGATGTTCCGCTTCGTCAACTACATGGCGACCAAGCGCGGCATGGCAAGCAGCCTCAAGATCATCGCCAGTTCCAAGTCCGATATGTTCGCCGAAGGCTTCGGCCGCATCCGCGACTCGTTCGGCAAGCTCCTGACGGCCGCGAGCGACCAGCATCTGATCCGCACCGATATCTGTCAGATGGATCTGATGCACGCCCTGTCGAGCATCTACTCGATCCCCGATACGCCGGAATGGCGCGAACGGGCGAACCGCCTGATCGGCCTGTTGATGGACGGCCTGCGCGTCATACGCTGAGCATCGAAACTCACAATGCAAGAACGGCCCGGAAGACCGGGCCGTTTTTCGTTGTCATTCGGCGGCAACTTCCTTGTAGTCCCGATAGTAGGACAGGTAGTTGCCACGCAATCTCTCGGGCGCACCCGGATCGGCATATTTGTGCAGCTCGGCAAGATTGGTCTTGTTGAGGATGACGCCGATCGTCTTCGCGGCGATCTGCGGTTCAGACTGCAGCACGCTCTGCACCGCCTTGGCCGGCGTCGCGCCCCATTCGGTAACGAACACGAAACCGTCCGCATAGGGTTCGAAAGCCTTCGCGTCGATCACCGGGATCAGCGGCGCAAGGTCGACGACGATGACGTCGAAGGTTTCCTTGATGCTTTCGAGGAACTGGCTCATGCCCGTCGAGGCAAGAAGCTCGCTCGTATGGGTCACCTGGCGGCCGCGTGTCGTCATCGGCAGGATTGTCAGTCGCGAGCGGCGATCGACGCGCGCAACGCTCGTCCACGACGTCTTGTTGAGGATGACGTCGACAAGACCGACTTCCGGCTCGCTCGCCAGCATTTTCGACAGGCCGGGATTGCGAAGGTCGGCGTCGATGACCAGCGTCCGCGCACCGCTTGAGGCGATCAGGCCGGCAAGATTGGCTGCAACCGTCGACTTGCCCTCGCCCGGCAGGCAGGAAACAACCCCGATGACCGAGCATTTCTTGCCCTGCAGGACGATATCGCAGGCAAGCTTGGTATTGCGCAGCGTCTCGGCAAATTGCGACCGCGGCGCCTCGACGGCAACCCGCATCATCCGACGGAACGAGATCGGATCACCGGGCGGAAGATTTGTCGTGTCGATCGGTTCCGGTGCCGCATTTTTCGGCGGCTCGTCACGGGCGGGACCGGCGATCCGCGGCAGATAACCGAGGAAGCGCATGCCGAGCTTCTGCTGAACATCGTCGCCAGTGCGGAAGAAACGCTCGCGCAGTTCCAAGACGGCTGCAACGGCGCAGCCTACCAGCAGGCCGAGCACGACCGACAACGCCATCGTCAGCGTCTTGCGAGGGCTGGACGGAGAGATCGGAACGCCAGCCTCGGAAATCACCCGCGCCTTGGCAATCGGCAGCGACTGCAGCTGCGACGCCTGCTCGAAACGCTGCAGGTAGGATTCGTAGAGCGTGCGAAGTGCCGCAGCCTTCTGCTCCAGTTCCTGCAGTTGCACCATGTTGACATTGGCATCGGCATTGTTGCCGGCAACCTTGTGAATATTGTCCTTCAGCGATTGTTCCCGCGACTGAGCGACGTCGACGTCGTTCTTGAAGCCGCCGGTAAGCTGCTGCAGCTCGCGGAAGATCTGCTGGGCGAGATCCTGCTTTTCCGCCTTGAGTGCAATCGCCTGCGGATGGTCGGCACCGAATTGCTGGATGACGGCCTGTTCGCGATCGTTGATGCCGATATAGCGCTTGCGCAGATCCTGCATCAGCGTGTTGTCGGTATCTCGGTTGGAGACGACGGCATTCTGCACTGCCGCATCCGCACCCTTTTCGATGATCGCCCTGTACTGGTTGTAGCGCGCCGCAGCGGTTGCCGCATCGGCCTGCGCCACGATCAGCTGAGTGTTGAGGTCGGAAAGCTGCTGGGTGGAAAGCAGCTCGCCGCGCGGCGAAACGAGGCCTTTTTCGCGCTTGTACTGTTCAACGGCAAGAGAGGCCTGCTGGGCACGGGTATTGAGGTCGTTGAGGCGTTCCTGCAGCCACACGCTTGCCCGTTCGGTCGCGTCGAAATTGGCGTTGAGCTGTTCCGTCAGATAGGATTCGGCGTAGGTCTTGGTGATCTTCGTCGACAAAAGCGGGTCGGGCGACTTGATCGACAGTGACACAACCGAACTGCGGCCGATACGGTCGACCGTCAGCGCCTGCTGGATCACCGCTGCGGCCTTTTCCCGGCGACCGGCGGCGATCTGTTCTTCCGTCGGTTCCGGCTTGCCGGACGATACCAGGGAGGTGACCCCCTTCAATGCGATCTTGAGGTAATCGACCGGCGACTTCGGCGGATCGACGATCAGATCGTTATCGGCAAGTTTTGCCTTGTCGACGACACTGAGCGCCAGTTCCTTCGACTTCAGGATCTCCACCGCGCTCGACATCTGGTTGTCGAGCATCTGGGCGCTCTGGGGATCGGCCTGATCCTCCGCATAACGCGACAGGTTGTCATCCATCAGGATGTTCGTCATCGCCGTATACATCGGCTGCGCAAACACCAGATAGATGCCTGCAAGTACCACCATAACCGCGACGCAAACACCGATCACTCCCATTCGGCGCATGGCTGCGGACCACAGCTTATCGAGATCGATGAACGTGTCGTGGTCTTTCTGTTCGTTCTGAAAGATCGTCATCGGTCGGAAGTTTGCCTGATCCATGTTTTCGTCCGCTTAGGGAAAAATGTCGGAGAAAGGCAGATGTTCCGCCGTTCTCCATCTCATTCGGGCCTTGGCGACGTCGTGCACGAAAGACGCGCACGCGGGAGAGGCCGGCCCCTTATGGTCTGCGCAGCCTGGGCTTAGGCCGCGCGCACCTTCGTCTCATGCGAATCCAGCAGTTCCTTGATCGTCACGGCAAGCTCGCCGCTCATATCCGAACGCATCATGGCGAAGGCGACGTTTGCCTCGATGAAGCCGCGCTTCGAACCGCAGTCGAATGTCCGGCCCTGATAAGGATGAGCATGGAACGGCTGCATCTTCAACAGTTTCTGCATGCTGTCGGTCAGCTGGATCTCGTTGCCGGCGCCACGCTCCTGGCTTTCGAGAAGCTCGAAGATCTGTGGCTGCAGAATATAGCGGCCATTGAGGTAATAGTTCGACGGCGCGTCAGCAGGCTTCGGCTTTTCCACCATGCCGGTGACCTGGAAGCCGTGGCGTACGTCCTGGCCGATGGCAACGACGCCATAGCTCGACGTTTCTTCCGGTGCGCACTGCTCGACGGCGAAAACATTGCCGCCGACTTCCTCGTAGAGGTCCACCAGGCCGGACATGCAGCCGCGCGTGCCGTAGGAAACCATGTCGGGCAGAAGCAATGCGAACGGCTCGTCGCCGACCAGTTCACGGGCGCACCAGACCGCGTGGCCGAGGCCGAGCGGCACTTGCTGGCGGGTATAGCTGACGGTGCCCGCAAGCGGCAGCATCTTTTCGAGCTGCGTCACCTGCACGGTCTTGCCGGCACGCGTCAGGCTGGCAATCAGCTCCGGATTGCTGTCGAAATAGTCTTCGATGGCGGTCTTGTTGCGGCTGGTGACGAAAATGATGTTCTCGATGCCCGCCTGCATGGCTTCGTCGACGGCATATTGCACGACCGGACGATCGACGATCGTCAGCATTTCCTTCGGCATAGCCTTCGTCGCGGGCAGGAACCGGGTCCCGTTGCCTGCAACGGGGATCACGGCTTTGCGAACTGGTCTCTTCAAGTCCATTCCTTCGTCCTTTCTAGGGGGCGCCCCCGCCCTCAATCGGCAGGATTAGTTGACACCGGCCGCCTTTGCGAACCGGCGCATGCGAACGGCAATGGGCATCCTGAAGTGTTTCAGTGCCCCGGGTGCTTGCATCGCCGTTTTGAGGAACCCGCCGACGGATCTGCGTTTGACTTCGTCGACGAGTGTGAGAAACGAGCGGGCCTCGATAATGCTGCGGGTACGGCGCTTCTGCGCCGCCATCTCAACCGGACCCAGCGTGTAACGTGACAGGAACCGGTTATCTCCCTCCAGCATGTCGTCCAGGTGCTGGTGTTTCAGCACCCGCGATATCGAACCCTGCCGCAGATAATAGACATAACCGACATTCGGATCGACTGCGCACCGCCCGCCGGCGGCCAGTGCCGAGGCGAACAGGATATAGTCCTCGCCGATCTTCAGCATGTCATCGAACTTGAGATCATTCTCGATCAGAAAAGCCCGGTTAAAGATCGGCTTCATGTAGCCGAAATTGAACGTGGTCTTGAAGACCAGGTTGGAATCAATGAATTCGGCAAGCGTGATCTGGTGCTGTTTTGCCAGCTGCTCTCTGTCGAACATCGTCTTTGCCGCTCCGCCTTCCAGCGGCACGACATCGACATTGTCGACCACGATCTGTGCTTCGAGCGATTTCGCATGCAGGATCATCGACAGCATGCGCTCCGGCTTGACCGCATCGTCGGAATCGAGCGTCGCGATCCATCGTCCGGTGGCCGCCGCGATGCCTGCGTTGCGCGCCTTGCCCGGTCCGCCATTCTCGGCCTGGCAGATCAACCGCACGCGAGGATCGCTGTAGCTTTCGGCAATCTCGACGGTGTCGTCAGTCGAACAGTCGTCGATGACCATCACCTCGACGGTGACGCCGACCTGCGCCAGCGCACTGTCGATCGCACGCTTCAGCGTATCCTCGGCGTTATAGGCCGCGATGATGAAGCTGACATCCGGGCGCGAGGCATCGACGATCATGCAGCCTCCGTCGTGCCGTATTGGCGGATTTCGCGAACCCCGAGCATGCCCATGACGGCACCGACATGCAGCGCGCCGCGCAGCGCGTACCGATTGCGCCTGACCGGCATCAGGGTAAAGGCCGCCGCGATCGCCCCGCAATAGGAAGCCTTGACCGCCGCGATCAGTGCCTTCGGCAGGCGCCGGGCACCCGGGTTGTTGGCGGCAACGATCCGGCCATGTGTCTGGCCCGAGCGGAAGCGCCGCTTGGCGAGCCAGGAAAAGCTCGCCCGGCCTGCCGGCACCGGCTCGACGACCAGCGCCTTTTCAGCGAACTCGATCCGCCCGCCGCTTTCCGTCAGCTGTGAGAAGAAATGCGTGTCTTCGCCACCGCTTTGGCCAAGTGCCAGTGCGAACAGCCGCCCCGCGACATGCGGCGAGTTGAGGTCGAGCAGCGTGTTGCAGGTATAACCGGTGATGATCCGCTCGTTCACCCAGACCGGCATGGTCGAATGGAAATCGCCATCGCGCATCCAGGCGGCACTGTCGTCGCCATAGATCGCCCTGACCGGACCGAGCACGGTATCGGCACCCGTCGCACGCGCCTTGTCGTAAAGCGCGGCCAGCCATTCCGGCGTCGCCGTCTCGTCATCGTCGATAAAGGCGAGAAAATCCGCATCCGCCGAGGTCAGGCAGGCATTGCGGGCGATCGAGATATTCGATTTCGGGCAATGGACGTAAAGGATCGGGAACGGCGAGCGTTCGCGCAAGGCTTCCACCAGTTCCCGGGCGCTCGGCACCGCATCATTGTCGGCAACGACAAGACGCACTGTCGCCCCCTCCGGCACCGCCAGCTTGAACAGCGATTCCATCGTGTCCCGCAGCGCGGGACGCCGGAAGGTGCAGATACCGATATCGATGCGGACCGGAGCGGGATCGATCGTCATGCGGCCTTCTTTCGTTTGATACGCAGCAGTTCCATCCAGAAGCCTGCCGACCATGCCAGATGCATGATCATTGCCGGGATAGACGCAAACAGCGCGATAGAGTTCCGCTGGCCGATTGCCATATAGGCGCCATAAGCGAGGCAGGCGACCATCCACACGGCGACCGGCACAGCCGCCCACCAATGCAGCAAGGCCAGCACCGCACCGGCAACGACGGGCGCGACCGCAAGCGGGATCGCCTGGCGGATCTTCGGGATAGCCCTGTGCTTCAACAGGTTCTTCGCCCGGCCCCGGCCGTAACCGAGATATTGGCGAAACAGCGCCGAGGCGCTGGAACGCGGATAATAGGTCATGAAAGTCTTGCCGGTCATCCAGATGCGATAACCTGCATCCCGCATGCGGAAATCGAGTTCTGCGTCTTCGTTGTGGCTGAAGCTCTCGTCATAACCGCCGACCTTGCGATAGGCCGCGATCCGCATCAGCGCGTGATGGCCATGGTCGACCCATTCGCCACCACCGCCGGCGCGGTGCTTGGAGCCGCCATTGCCGAGCTTCGAATTCTGGGCGATCGCGGCCGCCTGCTGGAAGGCGCCGAAGCCGACCGTTTCCATGCCGACCACGACTGAATCCGCCTGGTTGACGACGGCCTCCTCGATCAGCGCCTGGCAATAATTGTCCGGATAGTCGCCATGCGCGTCGATGCGGATGAGATAGTCGCGTCCATCACCGAACTGCTTGATCGCCAGGTTCATCGCAGCGCTCTGGATGCGCTTGGGATTGTCGAGCAGCACCAGATCGGCAATCTCGCCGATCAGCCTGCGAACGATATCCGGCGTTCCGTCGCGACTGCCACCATCGGCAACGACGATCAGCATGTCGGTCTGCCCACGCTGCTTTTCGAATTTGCGCAAAAGCGGCTCGATCGTTTTCGCCTCGTTGAGGCAGGGGATCACGAGCAGGACGCGCGGGCTTACCCGCGCCTGAACTTCGGCTTGGGCTTGGGCTTGGGCTTGGGCTTGGGCTTGGGCTTGGGCTTGAAGGTTCGTCATGCCGGAACCGGGAATGCTACTCTCTACCATATTCCACCTCACGACTGCAGGGTTGATGCTGCCTGCATTTCAGCAGGTGAGCGTAAATCAGGTTTTAACGCTGCTAATTTAGCGACGAGTGCCCGGCAGTCCGCCGGTCCGGTAACCCACTGACCGCGCTCGACGGCCGCGATCCGGGAAAACTGAACTTTATAGGCTTCGGCCGTCATCTCTTTGAAAAGCATTTCCAAAACATCCGGCGTCGCCTTGTCGATCGTGATCCCGATGCCGCGACGGGCCAGGAAACGTCCGGTTTCGGTCGAAGACAATGCAATCGGCACCGCGCCGTAAAGCCCGCCTTCGTAAAGCCGGTTCGGCAGCAGCCATTCGGAATTCAGGCCTTCCTCGAAGAAGTCGATCGCCCAGTTGAACTGCACCTCGTCATAAATGCGGGCGAGATCCTCCGGGTTCTTGTAGGACCCGTGAAACGTGACATGCGGCGCCTCTGCGACGAGGCGGGCGAAATCGTCGAACTCGCTATAGGCAGGACGACCGCGCAGTACGATTTCCACCTTGCCATCCATACGGGCGGCAAACTCGGTGAGGATGCCGAGCGACTTGCGGCAGCGGATCGCACCGAACCAGCCGATCCGCCATGGCTGCCCATCCGCCGGCGGGCGCGGCAATTGCTGCGCCGGCGCGGCATCCGGCCCGAGCGCCAGAACCTTGTTCTCCATCAGCAGCACCGGCAGCGAAAGCCCCGAGCGCGGCTTGAAGAAATGTTCCACGAAAGCCGGAGAACTGGTGATCAGCAGTTGCGCCCTTCGGCCGAAATATCGCTGCAACGCCCTGACAAGCCGACCCTTCCAGCCTTCGTCGAGCATCAGGCGATGCACATCGAGGCACTCGTAGACGACCGGCATGTGATGATCGAAAAGCCCGGCCGTGCGGCCTGCAAGTGCGAGTGTCTCGATATTGCGGGCAACGATGACATCCGGCCTGCGGATCCCGGCAAGCCGGCCCTTGAGACCGAGGCTCGCCTTGACGATGGCACCGATCCGCTGGACGAATTTTCCGTCGGACGTCGTGCCGAGCACGATCGTCTGAACACCGGTCTCGCCCTCCAAAAGGTTACGCCCCCTGGTGAAGCCTGCAACCGTCACCTCTGCGCCCCCGGCCTTGAGGGTCAGCACGCGCCGCCTGATGGCCGCATCGGCCAGATCGTGGGCGAGGTAGAGAACGTGGATGCTCAAACGGGCCTGCTCCTGTGCTGAAAAATTCAACGCATTATGACAAACGAGGAAATCGTCGAACCGCCGGGACGGTTCAGTCGAGATTGCAGGCCACCGATTCCGGGAACTGGCATTTATCGCCCGGAGCGGTAAAGGAAATGCGGTCAATGACCATCGACGCCTGCCCCTGATAGGAGAAGCGGCCCATCCAGTCCTTCAGGGTGTCGGTGCCCCAGAGGCTGAGGAAGATCTTCTGGTCATGGGTCGGGATCTTCGACGCGTCCGTCACCTCATGAACGAGCTTGCCGTTGACGAAGTAGCGCAACCGGTCCTTTTCCCAGACGAAGGCATAGTCGTTAAACCCCTGGTCGGCGCCGCCGGCGACCGGAACCAGCTTCTCGTTGCCGCCCTTGCCGCCGATATACTGGTTGAGCTGCACCTGGCCGGTGTTCTTGCCCAAAACCTCGAAGTCGATCTCGTCCCAGGGCTGCTTGTCGGTCGGACCGATATAGCTGAAGAAGGCGGAGTTGAGTCCGGAGCCGGTCGCCGCCTTCATCCGCACCTCATAGGTGCCGTAGCTGTAGCGCGACTTGGTCTGCACTTCGCCGCAGAGATATTTCCGGTCCTTCGACTGCCCCTCGGTCAGGTTGAGCGTCAGCGTACCGCCGGCAGTATTGATCTGCGACTTGGACCACGTGCAGTTCTGGTGGGCGCCATTGTTCCAGCCATCGGCGACATACCAGAACGAGCGGTCGAAACTGTCGAAATTTTCGACGAACGACTTGTTGTTGAGCGTACCCTGCGCCGACGCAGGCGCGATGGCTGCAAGCATGGAAACGCCGAGAGAGACGATGGCGGCCGGGATTTTTGTCGAGATGGTCGTCATGGTTCACCTACGCTGTTGCGACAGTTTGGGCTCCATCGGGGCGGAAGACCCGACGGGACGGCTCGAAACGGATTTGGCGATCTTGTCCCTTCGTCCGCGGCTGCCGGTCAGCAGCTGATAGACGGGAGACGCGACCCGCATGATGACGGCATTGCTGATCACCAGGATGACAAGCGCTGTAACAACCGAGCCGACATAGAAGAACGGATAGGTACCGGCCGTGCCGACCCGGTTCCACACCATCCACATCAGCACCAGCAGTGGATAATGGGCGCAGAATACCCAGAAGCTCAGACTGCCGGTTGCGGCAAGCCGCTGGCCGAGGCTGCTTCTGATCGCGATCGACGACAGCATCCAGACACCGAATGCGCCGACGATCGACAGGACGTTGCGGGCCAGATCGACACTCCACGGGAACTCCGGCCCGTTCATGTAGATCGCCACCGACAGCGCCACGGCGCCGGCAAGTGTCGCGACGGTACCCGGCAATGCGAAGCGGTCCAGCGCCTTCAGATCGGCCTTGCGCAGGGCAAGATGCATGCCGAGCGCAAAACTGAACAGGATCGACCTCTTGATGACGATGCCGAGGTTCAGATCGGGAATAACCGCCAAAAGGAAGAGTATGACGAGTGTCGGCACAGCCCCGCGCCGCATCAGGAAAAGCAGGATCGGCGACAGAAGGATGCAGACGAAGAGGTCACGCAGGAAATAAAGCGGCACATTGATCGGCAGCCCTTCGGTCGCCAACCCATAGGTCATCAGATCGCGGAACGAAGAATTCCACAGGTCGGGAAGATAACCGACGGTGATGTCGACGCGTTGAAGCGCCAGCGCCACGAAGAAAAGACCGAGGTTCCACAAGAGGAACGGCAGAAGCACGGTCAATGCCTTGGAGCGCACGATCTTGCCATAGTCGAAAGAGGCCTGCCCCTTGCGCAACAGGAGATAGCCGGAGATCATGCTCAGGCACGGCACGCCGATCCGGAACAGGCTGTCGCCGAGAAACACGCGCAACCAGTCGAACCATCCATTGCCACCGAGAAACGGACTTGTCTCGGGATCGCTCGGCACGTGCACGAAGACGATGCCGCAAATCAGCAGAATACGCATCAAATTGATACGGGAAGAAATGTTTTGATCAACAGTCAAACCAGTCACCCCTTTTGAGCAGTGCCCCCCGCCACCGCCAGTTCAATCAGAGCAGACTTGAGCCCGCATGAGTGATCAAGCATCACGTGGAGTTTGGAACAAAATGTGGCATTGCAGCAAAAAGGCGAGGTGCGAAATCTTGCATACCCCCGTTTCCGATAGCTGATCATAGATCACCACTCGCTCGAAACCCTTGTGGAACATGGGCTAACGGTGGATAGCTCACCCAGATTTGCTGCATCGCAATATAAATCAAAATCGGAAAATCGATCACTTTTTCTCGCGGGATTGTGCAGCATGTGTGAAGAGCCTCACCCAAACAGGGCAAATTGTGGCGAAATATTGGCGATCGTGCGGCAGAATCAGTACGGGACGCAATCTCGCCCCATGCTCCACAACCCGGTATTCCAGCACCGCCGCGGCACTTCGCCCTGATCGGGAAACGTCACGAAAAACAGCCGGACCTCACGGGCCCGGCTGCGGAAATATGGAAAATTCAGATTTTTCTTAACCAGCTGACGGAAACACCGGCCGTGCGTCCGTCCGGCGCCCATCAACTTGAGGTATGGCTCAGATGGCGGTCGCGCGGTTCATCGCCGTGCGCCGATCAAGCACCGAAAGGGCCTCGTCGACGCTCGGTACGATCGCCGCACGCTCGCCGTTGCAGGTACCCCAGGCCTCGATGAAGGTGCTGGTCTTGCCGTAGCTGTTGTCGAGCACGCAATGATCGGCATCGAGCAGCAGGCACATGATGTGACCATGCATTCGATCGGTGATCACCTGCTTGGCAGAGCTGAGCAGTTTCACGCCGCGCTCGAACCGCTGTTCGGCACGCTCCCGATAGGTCAGCTCCGTCATCTTGGCACGCCCGCCGACATTGCCGCGCAGCAAAGCCTTGATGATGGCAGCCCGCTTGGTGCGCTTCTGGTATTCAGCCTCGTCTTCCAGCGGCCAGTCGGCCTTGATCACGTTCGGGCGCGCCATGGCGTGGGCGATATCGTGCGGCGCACCGACTTCCTGATCCTCGCGCAGGTTGAGCAGCAGGTCATGGCTGGGCGCCGGGCGCGCGACCGGGCCGATGCAAAACGCCATGTCCGGGCAAAGCCGGATCTCGCACTGGAACCATTTGGTGGCGAATTCGAAGCTTTTCTTGTCGCGCACAAGCAGGGTGAAATTGCCGTGCTTTTCGATCGCCCGCGCGGTGCTTTCGACGTTTTCCTGGTTCTTGAAGTGGATCGTCTGCGGCATCTGGATGATCGGGCGGCCCTTGTGGCGGGTCAGCATGTCCTCGCGAAACTCGCGATAGCCCGGCCAGATATCGCCGAAATTGCCGCCGCCATGCAGCAGAATCTGGCCATCGCCGATCGCCGCCATCATCCGGTCCTCGCGATAGGTGCGGATCTCGCTGACAAAGGCCGGTTTCGACTGCGCCTTGTCGAAATAGGCAAGTTCGCCGAGCCAGATCGCACTGTCCCCGATATTGTAGTGATTGGGGAAGTCCAGAAGGGCGTAACGTCCCGACAGATCGATGAGATCTCCAAGGCGATCGCTGATAATCCCCTGAAGCCTCTTGATGGTCGCCGTGCTCGTTTCCTGCATGATCTCTCCTTGACGTAAATCTCTTGAATTCCGGAACGGATTTTATCTCTGGGCCACAGGCCTGAAGCGCGACGGCACCATCGACATGACGATGGCCAGATAGGGCCGGATCATGCCGAAGGCGAAGACAAGCATGAACCCGGCATAGATGACGGCGCCGAGCGCGATGCAGATACCGGTGCCAAGCCATGCCGGGGTAACGAGCGCCATGATTTCCGGCTTTGCGAACCACACACAGACGGCCATCACCAGAGATCCGGCAAATGGCATCGCGATCGCCTTCATCGTCCCGAGCGGATCGATATCGGCGAAGCGTTTCAGCACATATTGCTGATAGGGCATGGTCAGCCACGCCCTCAGAGCGTAACCGGCGGCAACCGCGATAATCCCGTAAGGCACAAGAAGCCAGGTCAGCACCACTGTCAGCGCAAGCTGCAGGGCCGCGACGGACAAGATGCTTTCGGCCCGGTTGACAGCCGCAAGCGCCGAGGAGGCAAACACGTTCATCACGAACGGTACGGCCATCATCACCAGCACGGTCGCGACATCGCCGGCATTTCCCCATTTATCGCCGAACAGGAAAACGATCAGCTGGTCGGACAGCGCCCCGAAACCGAGCAGAAGCGGGAATGTGCCGAGCGCGGCCAGGCTGACGATCCGGTTATAGGCATTGCGGAAGGCGACCCGATCGTTCTGCAGCTTGGACAGCGTCACCAGCGCCACGCTACCGATCGGCGACAGCACCGCCTGCGAGATCAGCTCGATCAGCCGCCAGGCAATCCGGTAACGCCCGACCTCGACCGAGCCGTACCAGCGCGAGATGAAGATGTCCTGCACACGCGCCAAAAGCATCCACAGAAGCTGGCTGACGACGAGGCTGATGCTGAACAGGAAGATCGACTTGAAGATGGTGAAGTTGAACCGCAGTTTCGGGATCCAGCGATAGGACAGCCAGCCGAGAACCACGATGACGACCGCATTGACGGCCGTCTGCGCCACCAGCGACCAGACACCCCAGCCGAGGAGAGCCGCAGCGACCGCGGTCGCACCGGAGAGCAGGCTTGCGGCAATGCTCTGCGCGGCAAGGTTCTTGTGGCCGAAATCGCGCGCCAGTCGGGCATTGTGGATGACGGCAAGCGATGACAACGGCAAAAGTGGTGCCAGCCATTCGAGGATCGGCACGACGGCCGGATCCCTGACCAGCTCGCCATAGGCCGGAGCGGCGAAAAAGATGATCGCCGCGACCGTGACGCTGAATGCAAGCGACGCCCAGAAGGCCGTATCCGCCAGTTCCTCGTCGAGTTCGAGCTGCCGGGTCACGGCATCACCGAGGCCGGCATAGGCAAGCACCCTGCCGATTTCCACGAACAGGCTTGCGAGCGCAAACGTGCCGAAATCGGCCGGCCCCAGGATCCGGGCCAGCACGAGGAAGATGATGAAGGTCGCGACCGTGCTCCAGCCGACGCGCACGATCGACCAGAGGATCGACGTTGCGGTTTTTTTCTTCAGCTCGCCACTTTCGACAGCGCTCACTTCGGCGGCACTAACTTCCATGAACAATCCAATCGATTGAATCGACGACTACAATAGAACGAGGCGCGACATGCTTAAGATGCGAATGTGAAAGCCGCGCAATGGTCCGGCAATATCGAGGCGCTTGCCTCAAGACGCCGTCGGCCGGCGCCAATAAGCGATAACCCCGGCAAGGTTCTGCTGCACGGTCGCGCGATAGGTCAGCCCCATCGCGGCATCCAGCTTGCGTCCGCCGAAGATCTCCTTCACCGCCTGGCGGATATCCCACCGAAGCATGCCCCGCATGTTGGAGCGGCGGTCGAACATGTATTTGGCGTAAAGCGCACCGTTTCCATAGGAATAGCCGTTATGCAGCTTCTCGATATCCTTCAGCTCGCGCCGGCCATGGAAATGCTTGACCTTGAGTTCGGGCCGGTATTCGACCGCAATCCCCGCGGCAAAAGCCCGGTGGATGTAATCGGTATCCTCGCCGGAACGGAACTCGGCGCCGGCCCCGAAACGCGGATCGAACAACCCGATCTTTTCGACCAGGGCCTTCGGGAACGCCATGTTGCAGCCGTGGATGAAGCCGCCCGCATGCAGATCATGGGTCAGCACCGCGCGCTCGGAATCGGTCTTGATGGTGATCGGCAGATCGCGGTCATCGCCGAGATCGACCCGGCCACCGCGCATGACGATCACATCGTCATCGGCAAACAGACCGGCCAGCACGTTGAAATAGTCCGGTGCGACTTCGCAGTCGTCATCGGTAAAGGCAAGGATACGGCCCCTGGCGGCGGTGATGCCGGCATTGCGGGCATTTGACAGGCCGGGCTTGGTTTCATGCACGATCGTCACCGGCATGGGCGCCGATGCGCTCCATTGGCGTACGATATCCGACGTTCCATCGGTGGAATTATTGTCGACGAAAACCAGTTCCAGCGACATGTCTGTCGCATTCAGCGCAGCTCTGGTCAGCGCATCGAAACATCCAGACAGCGCGTGCGCCCTGTTTCTGGACGAGATGACGACACTGAAATCAACAGCCTGGGGGAGCATCGCGTTCCCTTCAACGATCAGATCAATTTCCGACGAATGGCGCCTTTGGGCACCGCCCTTCGGCACGGCTCGTTATTGCACTGCAACACATTTGTCCCGCAGAGAGAAGCTGAAAATGTGTTATTTTCATGTTTTTACAACACGGCCAAAAGCCCTATGCCAAGCGCCGGGTTAATCGCGCGGACCCGGCGTATCCTTTTGGTTCAATGGCTTGCAGTTTCAGCCGCTCTTGCTTTTGCCGTAGTTCTCGTCTTCTTTTTCGCGTTGCAAAAATGGTGGATGGTCGCGATGGTCGCAGCAAGCAGCGACTGGGCAGATAAGCCCGATCGCCACCTTTCCGATCAACGGGGGCTGAGACAACATGGCAAAATTCACCATCGTTATTCCCTTCTACCAAAGAGAAGCAGGCATTCTGTCCCGCGCTCTGACCTCGATCTTCGCGCAGAGTTTCGAGGATTTCGACATCGTTATCGTTGACGACGAATCACCCTTGCCCGCCGCTGTCGAACTCAAGGACGCACCGGCCGAATGGATGGCGAAGATCCGCGTCGTCGAGCAGAAGAACGGCGGACCGGGCGCGGCCCGGAACACCGGTCTCGACAATGTCCCGGCCGACACGCAATTTGTTGCCCTGCTCGATTCGGACGACATGTGGCTGGCGGACCACCTGAGAAATGCCCATGAGTTCATGACCCGCTTCGGCGCCGATTGTTATTGGGCCTCGATGCAGGACAGCGCAGAGTTTTATTACCATTACGGCATGGCCAAACTGGCGGAGAAGGAAGGCGGCGACACGCTGTCGCTGGATCCGCTTGTGCTGGAAATCCCCAATCTCGCCAGCGTCATGCTCAAGGACTGGGCTTTCCTGCACTTAAGCTGCATGGTGATCGCGCGGCCGCTGTTCGAGACCGTAAGGTTCGATCCGGTGCTGCGTCTGGCGGCAGAAGACGTGCTTTTCTTTGCCGATTGTATCCTCAAATCGCGCCGCACCGTGTTGTGCGATACAGCCGGCGCGGCCCGTGGAATGGGGGTCAACATCTTCCACGGCATCGACAATCAGTCGCCGCTATTCCTCAAGCAGCAATTCAACACGCTGGTCGCGCTGGATACGCTGCAGAAACGTTTCGAAAGCCGGCCCGAAGACGTTGCCTCGATCGCCGTCTACAAGGACACCACCCGCCGCCAGGCGCTTTGGAGCCAGGCTGGCCGGCTAAAACGACGCCAGTCGCCGGATTTCGGCCTGCTGGCGCGTTGGGTTATGCGTGACCCGGCCATACTCGGCGCCGCCATGCGCCTTGGCACTGGCAAGCTGCGCATGGGATGAGCCGCAAGGCGGGGCAAGCCGCCCCTCCCCCGCGGTGTCTCGGCTCCGCTCAGGCTTTTGCGTGACGGTCCTTACGGGCTGGTCACTGGAACGCCAGCGAGAAGATAACGCGGCGAGGTTGGCAGGGATGCCGCCGACGAGGCATTGTTTCGCCGAAGCGCATCGTATTTATCGTGGAAGATGCCGATGGCGACTGCCGGAATGGCACTTGGCCGGGCCAGCATATGCCGGATGGCACCGCCCTTGCCCATCTCCCGCTTCACGTCCAGAAACGCCCGCAACTCGTAGCGGCCGCGGATATGATCACGGTGCTGGATGAGCACGTCGCGGGCATCCCGTGGCAGCGCCGGTGACGCAAGAATGGCATTGTCGGCCTCGTAAAGCCGCATCAGGTCTTCCGTCCGATGCCGGCTGCTGAGCGAATCGCCGCGCACGACGGCGCCATAGCCGCAATGTTCGATCACCTTGTAACGCGCTCCGAGCACCAGCGCCCGCACGTAAAAATCATAATCCTCACCCAGCCGAAGCTGCTCGTCATAGACAAGGCCATTGCCGACGATGAACGACCGACGCATCACGGGCTTTAGGAAGCCGGTCTCGCCCCGCGGCTTTCCGCGCAGGGAAATATTGCCTTCGACGAACTGGACGAGAGACATGCTGCGCGCCCTCGACTGGAAACGTGCAGGCGACGCCAGCGCAGCCGGATCGGCGACGAAGGCGATGTTGTCAGCGATGAAATCCCAGTCGCTCTCGGCAAGCATCGGCGCAAAACGCCCTGGAAAAAAGAAATCATCCGCGTCAAGAATGGCGATCAGCGGCGCGGTGGATTGCGCGATCGCCGCGTTGCGGGCAGCCGACGGGCCACGATTTTTCTCGAACGAGATGATCTTGATGCGCCCGCTTCCGTCATCGGCTGCAAGTGCCGCCCTGTCGGTCCCGTCGCTCGAACCGTCATCGACAACGACGACTTCCGAGACCATGTCCTCGCGCAGCGCCGATGCCACGGCAAGCCCTATCGTATCGGCAGCGTTTTTCGCCGCGATGATGACGCAGATCGTTTGAATCTCGGATAAAGCCATAACCTTCTCCATCGCCTGTATCGTGCCCCATAGAGCAGACTATCAAGCTTAGGAAAATGGCAGCGATGTGAAAGGGCTAAATTTCGGGGGGGCGACATCCCGGCAAAATTGTCCAACCCGACCGATCTCCGGATGATCCGGCAGCGGTCGAGACAGCCAGGGCCTGACGGAAACGTTACCGGTCGTGAATGTGCATCCTTGCCGCGGCATCTGCGGTGATGTTCTCGCGGCTGGGCTGTTCGGCCCTCGGCTTGTTCGCGGCGACATCCACCGGGCGGGTGGCGGCCTTCTGCTGCGCCTCGCGCCGAACCAGATAGAGGATGCCGACGAAATAACCGACCTGAAGTATTACCGCGCAAAGAATAGTTTCTGTCAGCGCGGTCAGAAAGGAACCCGTCATCACATACGTAGCCACCGCAAACACGGCAAGAGTGCCTATAATGCTGACGAACACGCGTGGTGCGTACATGCTCATTCCTCCCGGGGAGATTTTCTTATGGTTTTATCGACTTGATCGATCCACTCCCGCCGCCTCTACATTACGGCTCAAACGGAGAGGTTTCAAGATTTTCACGCGGTCACAAATTTTGGCCAGTTAATCTTTTGTAAGATTCGTTTCCGGACCCAATAGCTGCGTTTAAAACGGTTCAATACCCTGTTACCACATCGATACACCACATTTTTGCCACATTTACGCCGGATTTGCCGCCACTTGGAACAATGAGACGCCGTCGACCCACGCAGGGCCGCGTTATCCGTTCACTTATTGTTACAAAGGTCACACCGCGCGATCATGCGCGTTTTGCGCCGCACCATTGTATTGCAGTGCAGCAGGCCTAGGCCTTTGGTCCCAAGAGCAAGCTACTTTCGGCTTGAACCCCAAGAAGCGACGCATGAATTGGCCGCTCGCAGAGACAGGTATTACATTCGCGTCAAGTTTCGATTACGAAGAATATTCGAGATCGATTCAATTTTACAGGCACGCGGTAGTATTTGTGTAAGGCTTTATATTTACGATCACCACCTGCAGCTGTGACCGCATCGCTTCCGCCGGACCCGATCCGGGCACTCCCATCATGGCCGCGAAAATTTTTGTCTGGCATCAAATTCAGAACACAGACTTATTATCACATAACTGCTCAGTGATGCGCCGATAAGGCACCGACTATCGCAAAACCTAAATGGAGTCCTCTCTATGAAGTCAGCGACACGTTCGGCAGATACGCCGCTATCCGAACTGGATCATTCTGCCATGGCGCTGCCCATTGGCGGACTTGTGAAACGTACGTTCGACGTTACTTCCGCGGGCTTGGCCCTGATCGTTTTCAGCCCGATCTTCTTGATGATCATGGCACTGGTGAAATTCACCGACAAAGGCCCGGCCTTTTATGGCCACGGCAGGATCGGCCACAAGGGCCGGACCTTCAAATGCCTCAAGTTCCGCACCATGGCGGTCAACGGCGAGGAAATCCTCCGCAATCACCTCAGGGACAATCCCGAGGCGGCTGAGGAATGGCGCCAGACGAGAAAGCTTCGCGACGACCCCCGCGTCACTGCGGTCGGCCGTGTGCTGCGCAAGCTCAGCCTCGACGAACTGCCGCAATTGCTCAATATCGTTCGCGGTGAAATGAGCGTCGTTGGTCCACGGCCGGTGGTCGATGACGAGCTGAAAGTCTATGACAGCTTCGCCGTCTACTATCTGCAGACCCGTCCTGGCCTGACCGGCCTGTGGCAGATCAGCGGTCGTAACGACGTCTCCTACGAAACCCGCATCGCTTTCGACACGCAATACGTCCAGAACTGGTCGTTGTTCAGCGACGTGTCGATCATTCTACGGACGATCCCGGCTGTCTGCCTTGCTCGCGGAAGCTACTGAGGACCGTCCTGAAGCGCGCCGTTGACTGGTCCTTCCGGCGCGCCATATCCACCACGCAATACCAGAACCTAGGAGATCGAATGGATATCCGACCGGTCCTTTCTCGCGGCTTCCCGACGCTGGCAATAGCGGCGGGAACTCTTGTTTTGTCGCTTGCCACATCAGCGATCGCGCAGGACGCCGCCAAGGCCCAATCGCAGGCGAAGACCAGCAAGCCGGTACAGCAGGCCCAGGCCGCAGCATCGGCGCAGTCACCGGCACCTGCGACATCCCCGGCACCGGCTGCAGCAGCGCCGGCACAGACGGCAGCGTCCACTGCTGCCGCTGCGGATACTGCCAAGGGCAAGGAAGGCGCCTATCGCCTCGGCGTCATGGACAAGCTTAAGATCCGTGTTGCCGAATGGCAGCCGGCCGATGGCAGCATCCGTGACTGGGACGCCGTCAGCGGCGATTACACGGTCGGACCGTCGGGCGCCCTTTCGCTTCCCTTTATCGGCGATCTCGACGCGGCCGGAAAGACGACCGGCGATGTTGCCGAAATGATCGGCAAGGAGCTTCAAAGCAAATTCGCCCTGCGCAATCTTCCCTCCGCGTCTGTCGAGATCTCACAATTCCGTCCGGTCTTCCTCGCAGGCGATGTCGACAAGCCGGGAGAATATCCCTATTCGCCGAACCTGACTGTCCTCAAGGCCGTCAGCCTTTCGGGTGGCTTGCGAAAATCCGACGCCGGCCAGCGTTTTGCCCGTGACTTCATCCGGGCCCGCGGCGATTTCCAGGTCAGCGATTCCGAACGGGGGCGCCTGATCGCCCGCCATGCGCGGTTGGTCGCGGAAATTTCGAACACAACCGAACTGTCGATCCCGGCGGAGATAAAGGATCTCCCCAACGCCAAGGAATTGATGGCAAGTGAGGCGGCCTTGATGAAATCGAGGCGGCAACGCTACGAAGCCCAGTTGACGGCGCTTGCCGATCTCAAGACGCTGCTCAACAGCGAAGTGCAGTCGCTGGCGCAGAAATCGAACACCCAACAGCGTCAGATGCAGCTGTTCAATGACGACCGCGACCGGATGACCAAGCTGTCCGAACAGGGCCTTGCGACCTCGAGCCGCCGTCTTTCAGCCGAAGAGCGGGCATCCGACCTCGAATCCAACATGCTGGATACCGATACCGCCGCACTGCGTGCCAAGCAGGATATCACCAAGGCAAATCAGGACGAGATCAATCTGCGCAACGACTGGGACGCCCAACGCGCCCAGGAACTTCAGGACACCGAGGCACAGCTCGAAAAGCTGGGGCTGGAATTGTCCACCGGCCGCCAGCTGATGTCCGAGGCCCTTGCCCAGTCGGCCGAGGCGATGAAGTTCGATCCGTCCGCCAAGGATGCCCTGATCAAGTACACGATCGTCAGGGAGACAAGCGACGGGCCCAAGCAGATCAGCGTCGACGAGAATGCCACGCTTCGCCCCGGCGACGTGATCAAGGTATCGTCAGAACTGCTGATGCAGTAGAGGTGTCAGCCCTCGCATGAAAATTGCCAAGTCCACCCTCATCGACCCGGCAAAGAATGAGCTCTATGGCATTTTCGCCATAGCGCTCTCTTTTTTCGTGTTCGCCTATTCCGCGCGGTTCGGCCAGCTTTCGATCCTCGCCTTTTATGGCGTCTGGTTCCTGCTGGTGATGGTCGATTACCGCAAGGCGCTTGGCAATTATCTGAAATATGTCTGGATATTCAGCTTTGTCCTGTTCTGTTTCGTATCCGCCTTCTGGTCTCAGGCATTCGGGATATCGCTGCGTACTGCCATCCAGTACCTGACCCATGCCATCTGCGCGCTGATCGCCATGCGTGTGGTCAGTGCCCATACGCTGACCCGCGGCGCCATCGTCGGCGTTGCCATCGTATTGGTCTATTCGCTGCTGTTCGGCACCTATCTGCCGGATGCGATCGACGGCACCTATAGTTTTGTCGGAGCCTTCTCTTCAAAGAACCAGCTCGGTTTCTATGCATCTCTCGGGGTGTATTTCTGCTATGCGGCCGTGATGGTCTTTGGTGAGCGCAGGCTCTGGCTGCCAATCGCCATGGTCGTCAGCCTTCTGTCCGCCTATTGTCTCTTTGCCTCCCAGTCCGCCACTTCGGTCATCACCACCCTCGCCATTGTCGCTGGCTGCATCGGATTGCAGGGGTTCATGATATTCTCGCCCCGGCACCGGCGCCTCTTCTTCAGCGGCGCCGTCGTGCTTGCTGTCGCAACTGTTGTTGGTGCTATGCAATTCGGCGCTGCCGACGCTATCCTTGGTGTCTTCGGCAAGGATACCACGCTGACCGGTCGTACCTATCTCTGGCAGCAGGGCTTCCTTGCAATCGCCGATCACCCGATTTTCGGTATCGGCTACCAGGGTTACTGGGTCGTCGGCTTTCCGGAGGCGGAGCGTCTGTGGGACTATTTCGGCATTGCCGGACGCAGCGGCTTCCATTTTCACAACACCTATATCGAAACCATGGTCGAGACGGGGGTCGTCGGCATGGCGCTGCTGGCATTGATCATGCTGACAAGCCTGTTTGGCCACTTAAAGCGGTTGTTGACTATCGCCAGGACACCGGAATCACTGCTCCTGTTCGGCATCATGAGCCTTCTTCTCGTCCGTTCCTTTGTCGAGATCGACGTGATCTTCCCTTACCAGATAGGATCATTCCTGCTGTTTTACGCAGCTGGAAAACTGACTTTGCGCAAGGCGACCCAGCCGAAAAAAGCGCCGGCAAGCCGGATGCACCCGATGCCCGCCTGAAGAGCTTCACCTCTTAAGGCTTCCCGTCATGTCGGGTACCCCGCGTAACAGGTCGTGACTTGCTCTGAAAATTGACAACAGTAAAAGGCGGCGCGGATCAATCCGCGCCGCCTTTTTCTGATTGGTTCTGCGAGGTAGGCACCTCGGCTCACTCGTGTCGGTCAGGCAGCCCTGGCGGCATCGAGCGGGATCTCGACATCGATCTCGAGGATCGAGACATTCTCATCGCGATCGACCTTGACCGTGACCCGGTCGCCGTCGAGCTGCACATGCTTGGCGATGACGGCGAGGATTTCCTCGCGCAGGATCGCGGTGAGGTCGGAGCCCGAAGAGGCGCGCTCATGGGCGAGCAGGACCTGCAGGCGCTCGCGCGCTGCAGGCGCCGAGCGCCGCGACCGGGTGAAAAGACGCAGTATGCTCATGCGGCCTTCCTTCCGAAGATTTTGCCGAAGATACCCCGCTTTTCGCCCGGTACCGTCACGGGGACAACTTCGCCGGCCAGACGGCGGGCAGCTTCAAAATAGGCCTGTGCCGGCGCGCTGCGCTGATCGGCAAGCGTCACTGGAGAGCCGAGGTTGGAGGCCTTCAGCACATCCATGCTTTCCGGAATGATGCCGAGAAGCGGGATGGACAGGATTTCCAAAACGTCGTCGACCTTCAGCATGTCGCCACGCTCGGCCCGGACGGAATCGTAGCGGGTCAGGAGCAGGTGCTTTTCCATCCGCTCGCCGTTTTCGGCCTTCAGCGTCTTGGAATCGAGCAGACCGATGATCCGGTCGCTGTCACGCACCGAAGAGACTTCCGGATTGGTGACGACGACGGCCACATCGGCATGGCGCATGGCAAGGGTGGCGCCCTTTTCGATGCCGGCCGGGCTGTCGCAGATGACCCAGTCGAAATATTTCTTCAATTCGCCGATGACGCGTTCGACGCCCTCTTCCGTCAGCGCATCCTTGTCCCGCGTCTGCGAGGCCGGCAGCAGGAACAGCGTGTCGAGCCGCTTGTCGCGGATCAGCGCCTGCGGCAGCTTGGCATCGCCATTGATGACGTTGACGAGGTCATAGACGACCCGACGTTCGGCACCCATGATCAGGTCGAGATTGCGAAGCCCGACATCGAAATCGACGACGGCGACCTTTTCATTGCGCTGTGCAAGCGCTGCACCCAGTGCGGCTGTCGATGTCGTCTTGCCAACACCGCCCTTGCCGGACGTCACTACGATGACTTTCCCCATCTTGTTCTCCTGATGTCTGACCATATTGCGGTTCAGAAAAGTATGTCTGCCATGATCACGTCGCCCTCGAGCGACAGTTGCACGGCCCGCCCGCGAAGGCTTTCGTCCATGTCCTCGGCCATCTTGTAGATACCGTCGATGGCAATCAGCTCCGCCTCGAGACGGCGGCAGAAAATCCGTGCATTGGTATTGCCGATCGACCCCGCCATCGCCCGGCCGCGCAGCGAACCGTAGATGTGGATCGAACCGCCGGCGATGACTTCGGCACCGGATGCGACCGAACCGACGATGATCACATCGCCTTCCGGAAAGATGATCGATTGGCCGGAACGCACCGGCTCGTCGATGGTGAGCGACCGCGGGATCGCCCGCACCTGCGGTGCTTCCGCCCTGACGGGTGCCTTGACTTCCGCGGCCTCCGTTTCCGGCTCTACCTCGCGTTCCGTCACCTCGACATCGGCTGCAGGCTTGCCACCCTTCATCGCCGGCGGCATGTCAGGGGTAAGCTGCGAGGGGCGAGCCCCCTCGACACCCATGATGCGGACCTTGCGTTCGGCAAGGTCGTCGATCAGCTGTTTCAGTTCCGCCTTCTTGAGCGGCAGGTCCGAAACGTCCAGCACGACCGGACGGTCGAGAAAGAAGCCGGCCGAGCGGGCCGCCAGATCATCGAGGCGGTCAAGCCATTGATCCAGCGGAAGATCCGGCGAAAGAACGACCGCCAGGAACGAACGGCCCTTGATGCGAATGGAGCGAGCGTCTGTTAGCACTTTGGTCATCTACGTTAAAAAATCGTTGCCCGATGTCTACCGCTGACATGGTTAACAAACAGTTAACACGACCGCCCAGGTCTTAAGATGCGGTAAACAAATGCGACTGGGAGAGGGTCGTGCAGGCGATAGCGCAAAGCCTGAACGCCGAGCCTTGATCGAGGCTGATGCCGCCTGTCTTTTCGAGTGATCCGCGGAGGCCGCCCTTGTTTCGGCACGGTAAAAAAGTGAAGGCGGACCTCATCGGGCCCGCCTTCTGGAACATCAATCCTGAATGTCGATCGGAAAACCGGGAAGAATCAGTCTTCCTGAATATGGCTGTGGTGCTTGGTGTCGCGCATCTTCACATAGACGACCAGCGAGATTGCGATCATGATCGTCACATACCAGAAGAACCAGCTTTCATGGCCGATCTGCTTGAACTTCAGCGCCACGAATTCCGCCGTGCCGCCGAAGATCGTATTGGCAAGCGCATAAGGCAGCGCCACGCCGAGCGCGCGGATATGCGCCGGGAAAAGCTCCGCCTTCACCACCGCATTGATCGAGGTATAGCCGGTGACGATCAGGAGGCCGACAAGCGACAGCAGGAAGGCGGTGAACGCATTGGTGGTCGCGGCAAGCGAGGTGAAGATCAGATAGGTGAACAGCGTGCCGAGAATACCGAACCCGACCATCAGCGGCTTTCGCCCGACACGGTCGGACAAGGCGCCGGCAACCGGCTGGCAGAGCATGAAGACAAACAGCGCCGCCGTGGTGATCTCGGTCGCCGTCTCCTTGCTGAAACCCGAGGTGTTGACCAGGAACTTCTGCAGATAGGTCGTATAGGCATAAAAGGCGAGCGTACCGCCGGAGGTCAGCGCCATGACCAGGAAAGCCTCTTTCGGATAACGGCGGAACAGTTCCCAGCCGCCGGAAGACTTTTTCGCATCCTTGTCGGCATTCTTGAACGACTGTGTTTCGGCAAGGCCGCGGCGGATATAGAAGACTACGATCGCCAGCAGGCCGCCGATGAAGAACGGCACACGCCAGCCCCAGGACTGCAGCTGTTCCGCCGTCAAAAGCGCCTGCAGCACGAGAAGCACCGCAAGCGCGACCAGCTGGCCGGAGATCAGCGTCACATATTGAAAGCTGGAGAAGAAACCGCGACGGCTGCGGCCAGCCATTTCGCTGAGGTAAGTGGCGCTGGCACCATATTCGCCGCCGACGCTGATGCCCTGCAACAAACGCGCGAAGACGAGGATGGCCGGCGCCAGAAGCCCGATCGTCTGGTAACCCGGCGTCACGGCAATGAGGAAAGAACCGAGACACATCAGCGTAACGGAAAGTGTCAGACCCGCCTTGCGGCCTTTTCGGTCGGCATAGATGCCCATGAACCAGGCGCCGATCGGCCGCATCAGGAAGCCGACGGCAAACACGGCGGCGGCACTCAGAAGCTCCGCCGTCTGGTCGCCGGAAGGAAAAAAGATCGGGGCGAAATAAAGGGTGAAGGCGGAATAGACATACCAGTCATACCACTCGACCAGATTACCGGCAGAGCCGCCGATAATCGATTTCAGCCTGACCTTTTCGTCGATGGGCGACGAGGTCACGTCTTTTGCCAAGGTGTCATCCACAGCGCAGATCCATTTCTGAAAAGCGCGGCGGCCGGAGGGGATGGGACATCGCGTCCGCGGGCCGCGCCAGGGGTTGGGGTGTCCCCCAAGAATTTGGGGTATTCCTCCGTGCTACCCCCGAAAGACGGCCCACGCCAGCATTAATTGGCGGTCAATACGACAAATTGGCGCATCGAAACGAGTGCCGTCTCAGAGAACCGCCGTCATCCCGCCATCGACATAGATGATCTGGCCGCTGATATAGTCGGACGCCGAAGACGAGAGAAACACCGCCGCCCCGACCAGATCCTTGGGATCGCCCCAGCGCCGCGACGGCGTACGGCCGATCACCCAGTCGTTGAATTCCTTGTTGTCGATCAGCGCCTGGTTCATGTCGGTCAGCATATAACCGGGGCCGATCGCATTGGACTGGATACCGTGCGGCGCCCATTCCGCCGTCATCGACTGGGTGAGCAGCTTCACACCACCCTTGGCCGCCGTGTAGGGGGCAACCGTCGGACGCGCCAGACCGCTCATCAGCGAACCGATATTGACGATCTTGCCCCGCCCGCGCGGCAGCATTCGTTTGGCGACTTCGCGGGCAACGAGGAAGGCGCTGGTCAGGTTCGTGTCGAGAACCTTGTGCCATTCGGCGCTGGTCAGCTCGATCATCGGCTTGCGCAGCTGGATGCCGGCATTGTTGACGAGAATGTCGATCTCGATGCCTTCCGCATCGAGCGCTTCGATGGCGGCCACAACAGCGGCCTCATCGGCAACGTCGAAGGCGGCCGCCATCGCGTTGAACCCTTCGGCACGCAGTTCCGCCGCCGTATCCTCGCAGCGTCCGGCATCGATGCCGTTGATGACGAGGCTGGCGCCTGCCTCACCGAGACCCTTGGCGATCGCCTTGCCGAGGCCGCGCGACGAACCGGTAACGAGCGCCGTGCGGCCCCCGAGGTTGAACAATTGCTGGCTCATGTTTTTTCCTGCTTCAGAATAGAGGAGCAACGAAGGCTCTTGAGGCCTTCGGCGGAAGGGAAACGAAGGCCCAAAGGGTCAGTTTCGGGGCCTTCGGCAAATTGCAAACCCAGGCCTTCAGGTCTTCGGATTGAGACCTTCCAGATGAAGGAGTAGACCACTATGGTCGCGCTCTCCACCGCCGGCGGCAACAAAATCCGAATATTCGCCATGCACCGTGCCGGTGAGCGGCAAGGTGAGCCCGAGATCTTCGGCAAGTGCCACCACCGCCCTGAGGTCCTTCAGCTGGTTTTTCGAAGACCCACCGGGCTCGAAATTCCGCTCCACCATCCGCGCACCGTGCAGTTCAAGGATACGGCTTTCAGCAAACCCGCCGCGAATGGCATTGCGAAACGCTTCGCGCGACGCACCGCCAGCCTGAACCAGGATCATCGCTTCGGCCACCGCACCGATCGTCACCGCGACGATCTGCTGGTTGGCGAGCTTGCACACCTGCCCCGCTCCGCTCGGCCCCACATGGGTGACCCGGCCGAGAACGCCATAGACATCCGCAAGACCTGCCACCACATCGCCGTCACCGCCGGCCATGATCGCCAGCGTTCCGGCATCGGCCCCGACGACACCGCCGGAGACCGGTGAGTCGAGATGCTTGATACCCATCGCAGCAAGCTTCGCCGAGTGTTCGCGGGCAATCGGAGGCGCAATCGAACTTGTATCGACCAGCACCGAACCCTGTTTCATCGCCTCGGCCACGCCGCCATCGAACAGCACGGCGCCGACGACATTCCCGTCCGTCAGCATGGTGAAGACGATATCGGCATCGCGCACCGCCTCGACCGCCGACGCGGCGACCACCGCGCCGTCGGCCTCAAGCGGCGTGGCTTTGGCCACATCGCGGTTCCACACCGTGATCGGATAACCGGCGCGGGCAAGCCGCCGCGCCATCGGCCCGCCCATCAGGCCAAGCCCGAGAAAGGCGATCCGCTTTTTCGTGTCGCCGGAGGTCATGCCTTGCCTCCCAGCTCATCCTCGATATGCACCTGGATGATCTCGTCGAAGTTTTTCTCCGAGGTAAAGCCCAGTTCGCTGGCACGCTTGGCCTCGAAGCCCGGAGCCCAGCCGGCAACCATCTTGATGATCATCTCGTCCGGCTGGCGGCGGATCAGCTTCACGGCATCCTCACCGGCCACCCGGCGTAGCGCCTCGATCTGTTCGCCGACCGTGGCGCTGACGCCCGGCATCGCAAGGCTGCGGCGCCAGCCGAGCTTCGAAAGATCGAGACCGGCCCCATGGATGAGAAAGCCGACGGCGGAGCGCGGCGACGTATGCCAATGCCGCACATCGTCGGATACCGGCAGGATCGCTTCCTGTCCGACAAGCGGCTCACGCAATATGCCGGAGAAGAAGCCCGACGCAGCCTTGTTCGGCTTGCCGGGACGGATGCAGACGGTGGGAAGCCGGATGCCGATCCCGTCGAAGAAACCCCGACGGCTGTAATCGGCCAGCAGCAGCTCGCTCATCGCCTTCTGCGTGCCATAGCTGGTGAGCGGCGTCAGGAAATAATCGTCCGGGATCGGATAAGGCAGAGGCGCGCCAAAAACGGCGATCGACGAGGTGAACACCACCCGCGGGAAATAGCCATCCTTCTGGTTTTGCAACCGGATGGCATCGAACAGGAAGCGGCTGCCATCGAGATTGATGCGATAGCCCTTGTCGAAATCGAGTTCCGCCTCGCCCGACACGATGGCCGCCAGATGGAAGATCACGTCGGGACGCGCCGCAATCAGCTTTTCCGCCTCTCCCGGCAGACTGAAATCCGAAGCGAGCGTCACCACCTTGCCGGAAAATCCGGCCGGCACCTCGGGCTCTATGACATCGACCAGCGTCAGCGCATCGATGGGCTTGCCGTTCAGCGCCCCCTCCGAAACGAGACGCTGGGTGAGCTTGCGACCGACCATGCCGGCAGCACCGATAACAAGAATATGCATGATTCCTCCCATACAACCGTGGATACACCACGAAATTCCTCTTGTAAGGTTGTCTGATAACTCTGTATGCTCGGTTTGGGAATAGCAGAACTTGCCTGCGCCGAAAAAACTGCTGGCGAAGAATGCTAGGACACAATGCAATGTCTTCGGACTGCCGGAGGGAGAGATCCGGGCAATCCGTGGGAGGAGAGACCACATGACTGAGACCACGTGCTCGATCGCCGAGCAGCGTCTTTCGCTACGCGCTGTTCTGGGCGATGACCTTGTTCTGACCAATCCCGACGACATGCTGAGCTATTGCCGCGACTGGCACGGTGACGTGACGAGTGGCGCGGTGGCCGTGATCCGCCCACGCTCGACCGCCGATGTTCAGGCCGCGATCAAAGCCTGCCGCGACCTTGGCCTCAGGATCGTGCCGCAGGGCGGCAATACCGGCCTGGTGCTCGGCGGCATACCGGACGATGCGGACCGTCAGGTCGTTCTCTCCCTCGAGCGGATGAACAGGATCCGTGATATAGACAGCGATGATTTCTCCGCCGTCGTCGAGGCCGGCTGCATCCTGGCCGAACTGAAGGACGTGATTGCCGAAAAAGGCATGTTCTTCCCGCTGGCACTCGGCGCTCAAGGCAGTTGCCGTATCGGTGGCAATGTCTCCACCAATGCCGGCGGCATCAATGTCCTGCGTTACGGCATGACCCGCGAACTGGTTCTCGGCCTCGAGGTGGTGCTGCCTGATGGCAGCGTCTTCGACGGCCTCTCGACCCTGCGCAAGGACAATCGCGGGCTGGACCTCAAGCAGCTGTTCATCGGCGCGGAAGGCACGCTCGGCATCATCACCGCCGTATCGGTCAAGCTCACCCCCTATCCCGACAATGTCGCGACCGCCCTTCTGGCGTTGAATTCGCTGGACGATGCGATCACCCTTTATCGCCGCGCCAGACGCGACTGTTGCGACCTGATGTCGGCCTTCGAATTCATGCCGCCGCTCGCCTTCACGCTGGCGCAGGAAGCCATGCCGGATCTGCCGATCCCGCTCTCGGGCGAGTATCCCGCCTATGTGCTGATGGAAATCTCCGGCTCCGGTCTCGTCGATATCGACGACCTGATGCACCGTTTCCTCGAAGCCGTGATGGAGGATGGTCTGGTGGTCGATGGCACGATCGCCACCTCACAAGGGCAGGCGCGCAATCTCTGGCTGATCCGCGAAGGCATGAACGAGGGTCAGGCCAAGCGCGGCGCCCATATGCGCACCGACATCTCGGTATCGCTGTCGCAACTCGCCGCCTTCGTCATCGATGCGGAAGCAGCCGTAGCGGAAGCCCTGCCCGACTGCACCAGCGTCTCTTACGGCCATGTCGGCGACGGCAATGTCCACCTGAACGTCCTGCCGCCGAACGGTTCGACCATCGAGGAACGCCACGACAAGATCTACAAGGCCAAGAAGGTCGTCAACGTCGTGGTCGACAAATACAAGGGCAGCATCAGCGCCGAACACGGCATCGGCCGCCTGAAGCGGGAGGATTTCGAAGAGCGCCTGTCGGAAACGAAGCGCAACCTGCTCGTCGCGATCAAGAAGGCGATCGACCCGGACCTCATCCTCAACCCCCATTGCCAAATCGACCTCAGCGCGGATATGCGCTAGCCATCACAAGGAACGATGCGCATGGCCGATTTCCGGGAAATCAAGAGAAGCGAACATCTGCCGATACGCATTGCCGCCGAGATCGGCCGTGAAATCGCCGATGGCCGCATCCAGCCGGGGCAGAAACTGCCGACCGAACATCTGCTGGCCCAAACCTTTGGTGTCAGCCGTTCGGTCGTGCGCGAGGCGATCGCCCATCTGCGCAACGAGGGGCTGGTCGAAACCCGCCAAGGGGTCGGCGCCTTCGCCACCGAGATGCAGCAGCGCCAGTCGATCCGCATCGAGCCCGGCGCCCCCGGAGACCGGGTCGCCTTCCGCGATCTGTTTCAGGTTCGTTTCGCATTGGAGACCGAAGCCGCGGGGCTTGCCGCCCTGCATCATTCGGCAGACGATCTCGCAAGGCTGGACGAAATCCTTGCGCAGATGACCGGTGCGGAAAAATGGGGCGAACAGGGCGTCGTCGCCGATCTCGCCTTCCACCGCGCCGTCGCTGCCGCCACCCAGAACGAATATTTCCAGCAATTCGTCGGCTTCATCACCGAACGAACCCATATCGCCATCAACGCCGCCCGCGCCGCAGCAGTTCTGGAGGAGATCGTCGAGGTGACGATCGCCGAACACGTGGCCATCCGGGATGCCATCGCAACCGGCGACCCGATGAAGGCGAAGGCTGCGATGCGCTATCATCTGAACGGTGCGGCAGGCCGTCTCAGCCTGAAGTTGGATATGGTCTGACGCCGCATTTCCGGGGAACCACAGTCGGGACGTTTTTCCCCGATAGGTTTCATCGGCCGTTATAGACAAAGCGCAAAAGTCATATTAAAACGGATCTAACGTTGTCAGACATCTGACAAGGCCGGAAAGGGTGGAGGCCCTTTCCCGAACATGGGGGGAGTATTTCTTGGCACATCAGCATGCCCTGTCGTCTCGTATTATCTTGCCCGCGGATGCGTCGAGCGCGCTTCTGGTCGGACGCGTCTGGTCCAATGCCGCAGCCGGCCCCTGCCCGGTGCTGTTTTCCGATGGACATCTTCTGGATCTCTCTTCGCTGGCGCCGACTTTGTCCGCGCTTCTGGAGATCGAAGATCTGGTCGCAAAGCTTTCAAATACGTCCGCGTTCACCAATCTGGGCAGCCTTGATGATTTCTTGAGCGGCAGCGCCGGACAGCTTCTGGCCCCTGCCGACCTTCAGGCGATCAAGGCCGCCGGCGTCACCTTTGCCTCCAGCATGCTGGAACGGGTGATCGAGGAACAGGCCAAGGGTGACCCGCTGCGCGCCCAGGAAATCCGCGGCCGTCTGGCGCCGGTGCTCGGCGACAATCTCAAGGGCCTCGTCGCCGGTTCGACAAAGGCGGCCGAAGTAAAACACCTGCTGCAGGACATGGGCCTGTGGTCGCAATATCTCGAAGTCGGCATCGGCCCGGATGCGGAAATCTTCACCAAGGCCCAGCCGATGTCGTCGGTCGGCTGCGGGGCGGATGTCGGCATCCACCCGAAATCCGACTGGAACAATCCCGAGCCGGAGGTCGTGCTTGCCATTACCTCGAAGGGCGAAATCATCGGCGCGACGCTCGGCAACGACGTCAACCTGCGCGATTTCGAAGGCCGTTCGGCGCTGCTCTTGAGCAAGGCGAAGGATAACAACGCCTCTTGTTCCGTTGGCCCATTCATCCGCCTGTTCGACGGCAAATTCACCATCGACGACATCAAGTCGGCCGAGGTCAGCCTGTCGGTCAAAGGCGAGGACGGTTTCGAGATGGCCGGCGTCAGCGCCATGCAGGCGATCAGCCGTTCGCCGGAAAACCTCACATCGCAGCTCTTGAACCGCAACCACCAGTATCCGGATGGCGCACTGCTTTTCCTCGGCACCATGTTTGCCCCGGTGAAAGACCGTCGCGGCAAGGGCCTCGGCTTCACCCATGAGATCGGCGATGTCGTCGAGATTTCCACCCCGACGCTCGGCAGGCTGATCAACAGGGTGGAACACAGCGACACCTGCCCCGAATGGACATTCGGGATCACCGCGCTGATGAAAAATCTGGCCCGGCGCGGTCTTTTGTAAGGGCATCAGGGAGGAGCAAATGCAAAAGATTACAGATCTATTTTTCAGGTTCCTGGAGCTCCTGCTCATTCTGCTTCTGGCAGGCATGGCCCTGATGGTGTTCGGCAATGTCGTGCTTCGTTACGGTTTTAACCAGGGCATCAACATTTCCGACGAGATGTCTCGTTACTTCTTCGTCTGGATAACCTTCATCGGGGCGGTCGTGGCCTTCCGCGAACACGCCCATCTCGGCGTCGAATCCCTGGTGGCCCTGCTGGGCCGCAAGGGCCGTATCGTCTGCATGATCCTGAGCAACATCACGATCATCGGCTGTTCCGCCATCTTCTTCTGGGGAACCTGGGTTCAGCTTCCCATCAATACCAGCATGGTGGCACCGGTTACCGGCCTGTCGATGGGCTGGGTCTACGGCGTCGGTTTTTTCACCGGCGCAGGCTGCGTGCTGATCGCGCTGGAACGCCTTATCCGTCTGCTGACGGGCCGCGTCACCGAAGAGGAAATTGCGGCGTTCACGGGTGAAAACCTGACGATCGAACAGATGGCGGAGCGCACCTGATATGACACTTTTTGTCTTTGTCGGCTCCCTGCTCGGAGCCATGGCGATCGGCGTTCCCGTCGCCTTTTCCCTAATGTTCTGCGGCGTCATGCTCATGTGGTACATGGACATGTTCAATTCGCAGATCATCGCCCAGAACATGATTGCGGGTGCCGATACCTTCACCCTGCTCGCCATCCCCTTCTTCATCCTCGCAGGCGAATTGATGAATTCCGGCGGGTTGTCGAAGCGCATCATCGAGTTTGCCATTGCCTGTGTAGGACATATCCGCGGCGGCCTCGGCATCGTGGCGATCGTCGCCGCCCTGATCATGGCCTCGATCTCCGGTTCGGCAGCGGCCGATACCGCAGCATTGGCCGCGATCCTCATCCCGATGATGGCCAAGGCCGGTTATAACGTGCCCCGCTCCGGCGGCCTGATTGCCGCCGGCGGCATCATCGCCCCGGTCATCCCGCCATCCATGGCCTTCATCGTGTTCGGCGTCGCCGCCAACGTGTCGATCACCCAGCTGTTCATGGCCGGCATTTTCCCCGGCATCCTGATGGGCCTGTCGCTGGTCATCACCTGGCTGATCGTCGCCCGCAAGGACAATGTCCAGGCGCTGCCGAAGACCAGCTACAAGGAACGACTGAGAGCAACGGGTCGGGCGCTCTGGGCGCTTGGCATGCCGGTCATCATCCTCGGCGGCATCAAGGCCGGCGTCGTCACCCCGACGGAGGCCGCCGTCATCGCGGCAGCCTATGCGATGTTCGTCGGCATGGTCATCTACCGTGAGCTCAAGCCACGCGACCTGCCGCGCGTCATCCTGCAGGCGGCCAAGACCACCTCGGTCATCATGTTCCTGGTCTGCGCCGCGCTCGTCTCGGCCTGGCTGATCACCGCCGCCAATATCCCGGCGGAAATCGCAGGTTACATCGAGCCGCTGATCGACCGACCGATCCTCTTGATGTTCGCCATCATGGTCCTCGTGCTGATTGTCGGCACCGCACTCGACCTGACGCCGACCATCCTGATCCTGACACCTGTCCTGATGCCGATCATCAAGCAGGCGGGCATCGATCCGGTCTATTTCGGCGTACTCTTCATCATCAACAATTCGATCGGCCTCATCACGCCGCCGGTCGGCATTGTTCTCAACGTTGTCAGCGGTGTCGGGAGGATACCGCTGGGCAAGGTCACGGGCGGCGTCTTGCCGTTCCTGATCGCCGAAACGATCGTGCTGTTCCTGCTCGTTCTGTTTCCCGATCTCGTGATCGTACCTGCACGATGGTTGCATTGACCGGCTGACCATCAACCTGTTTCACTTCAACGTCCATTGGGAGGATCTTATGAAGAAGCTACTTTTTGCAACCACTGCGATTGCCATCGCGATCTCCGGCTCGGCACCGGCCTTTGCCGACTTCAAGAGCCGCAACATCCGCGTCTCCAACGGCATCAATGCCGACCACCCGGTCGGCAACGGCATCAAGGCCATGCAGGCCTGCCTGGACGAAAAGTCCGGCGGCAAGATGAAGCTCACCGCCTTCTGGGGTGGAGCGCTCGGCGGCGACCTTCAGGCAACCCAGGCGCTGCGTTCGGGCGTTCAGGAAGCCGTGGTCACCTCGTCCTCGCCGCTCGTCGGCATTATCCCTGCACTCGGCGTCTTCGACCTGCCCTTCCTGTTCCAGAATGCCTCGGAAGCCTACAAGGTTCTCGACGGCAAGTTCGGCGACAGCATGAATGCCAAGCTCGATGCCGCCGGCCTCGTCAACCTCGCCTACTGGGAAAACGGTTTCCGCAACCTGTCCAACTCCCAGCATCCCGTCACCAAATGGGAAGACTTCTCGGGGATGAAGGTTCGCGTCATGCAGAACAACATCTTCCTCGACACCTTCCAGAACCTCGGCGCCAACGCGACCCCGATGGCTTTCGGCGAAATCTACTCGGCGCTGGAAACCAAGGCGATCGACGCCCAGGAAAACCCCTACGTGACGATCGACACATCGAAATTTTTCGAAGTGCAGAAATACGTGACGGAAACCAACCACGCCTACACGCCGTTCCTCTTCCTCTTCTCCAAGGCAATCTTCAACACCTATGCCGCCGACGAGCAGCAGGCTTTGCGTGACTGCGCCGTGGTCGGCCGTGACGTCGAGCGTCAGGTGATTGCAGACCTCAACAAGAAGTCGCTGGAAAAGATCAAGGAAGCCGGCATTCAGGTGAACACGCTTTCGCCGGAAGAACAGGCCCGCATCCGCGAGAAGTCGATGATCGTCTACGAAAAGCACAAGGCCGAGATCGGTCCTGACGTCGTCGACGGTATTCTCGCCGATCTGAAGACCATCCGCGGCAACTGATCCGGCTTACACTCCCCGGATCCAGTTGTCGTAGACGAAGTCCGCGCCCCAACGGCGCGGACTTTTTTGTTGGCTCTATTCCGGAATGGCCGGAAGCACCTTGTCCCGTTTCTTCAGCATCTGCTCGCGGATGAAAATGAATAGGCCCGACGCCACGATCAGCGCCGCCCCAATGAGCATGCTTGCCCGCGGCACATCACCGAAGAACATCCAGCCGAACAGCACCGCCCACAGAAGCAGCGTATATTGCAGCGGTGCGACGGTTGCCGCATCCGAGATCTTCAAGGCCCGGTTGACCAGCATATGCGCCGCCATCGCCACAATGCCGAGAAGACCGAGCAGGCCGAGATCGAAGCCCGACTGGATCGGGCCCCAATCGAATGGCGCAAACACCAGACCCGCAAGCCCGGCACCGCTGACCTGGAAAAACACCAGCGTCGAATCCGGCGTATTGCGCAGGAACCGCCCGGAAATCATCATGAAGGCGAAAGCGCCGCTGCCGAGAATCGAGATCACCGCCGGCGCGGTGAACATCGCCGTAGACGGTTCCAGCGTGATGATGACGCCGACAAATCCGACGGCAATTGCCGTCCATCGCCGCCAGCCGACATGATCGCCGAGCAGAAGCGGCGATAAAGCCGCGACATAGATCGGTGCCGCCAGCCAATAGGTCATCACATCGGCAAGCGGCAGATACATGACCGCATAATAGAAAGCGAACACTTCGGCCGTCGAGCAGACCACGCGGGCGAGCTGCATCCAGGGCCGCTCGGCGTTGCGGATTGCCGGCAGCCCGGCCATCCACACCATCGGCACGAGGATGATCAGCGCCGCGACACTGCGCAACAGCACCACCTGCCCGAGCCCGTAGCTGGCCACCAGCCATTTGCCCATCGTGTCGTTGAGCGCGAACATCAGCATGCCGAGCAGCATCAGCGCCGGGCCGGCGGCCGACATGCTCTTCAAGCCGGGAATGGACGAGGCCTGCATCACGATCTCACAGGCTCGACGCGTCGGAGAACCGCCGGCTAACGGTGAACACCTTGTCCAAATCGGGGTTCAGCTCCATGCCGAGGCCGGGGCCGGGCGGCACGGTGATCATGCCGTTCTTCACCTCCGGCAAGGCCGTCACCAGATCGCGGTACCAGGTATTGTAGAAGGCGCGCACGCTTTCCTGCACCAGCGCATTCGGCGCATTGAGCGACAAATGCGTCGAGGCGCAGAGCACGACGGGACCGGTGCAGTCATGCGGCGCGACCGGCAGGTGCCAGGCCTCGGCCATCGAGGCGATCTTGCGCGCTTCCGACAAGCCGCCGCACCAGGAAATGTCGAGCATGACGATGCCGGCCACCCCGGTTTCCAGATAGTCGCGAAAACCCCAGCGGCTGGCGAGCGTCTCGGATGCCGAAATCGGCGCTGGCGACACTTCCGCATACCGCTTGAGGCTGGACAGGCTGTCCATCTTGATCGGGTCTTCGTGCCAGAACGTTCCGTAAGGCGTCAAAGCCTTGGCGATCTGCATTGCCGGCAGTAGCTGCCACATCGAATGGAATTCGACCATGATATCGATCTTGTCGCCGACTGCCTTGCGGATCTTCTCGAACGGTTCGAGCGCTGCCTTCATATCGGTAGACGAGATATACTGGCCCTTGGTCTTTTCCGCCGCCTGATCGAACGGCCAGATCTTCATCGCCGTAATGCCATCGGCAAGCAGCGATTCCGCCAGTTCGTCGGCCCGGTGCAGGAAGCCGTTGAGATCGTCATAATCCTTGCCGGTCGCCAGGCCGTAATTGGCCGTCGTCTGCCCGGTCGCCTTCTTGATATATTCGGTTCCGGCGCAGGTATTGTAGGTGCGGATTTCGCGGCGGGAGAAACCGCCAAGCAATTGCGCGATCGGCTGGCCGGTGAACTTGCCAAAGATGTCCCAGAGCGCGATGTCGAAGGCCGAATTGCCGCGCACCTCAGCGCCGGACGATCGGAAACCGACATATCCGACGAGATCCTGGGCCAGAAGATCGATCGCCAACGGATCGCGGCCGATCACCCGCGGCGCGACATATTCGTGGATATAGCTCTCCACCGTCTCGGCACCGAAAAACGTCTCTCCGAGACCCGTAATGCCCTCATCGGTGTGAACCAGAACCCAGAGCAGGTTGCTCCGCTCGGCGACACGCACCGTCTCCAGCTTGGTGATCTTCATGTTTCCTCCCACGGATTGCCAAGTCCGTGTATTTTTAGGGGAATGTGATTGGAGCAGAAAGCTGTTTCACCCCTTTCCGGTACGCGAACCTGCAGTTTCGATCATATTCCGGAGAGGTGGAACCGACGCGACACACCTTTCCCGCTTCGCCGTTTTTTGCTTAGCTGCGAACATGCGCAAACCGGCCCTCAGACAACAGCTCGACGTCTCCTGGAATTCCGTCTTCGGCGACTTTTCGCGCGACGGGCAGCCGCTGAATATCCAGATCCGCCGGATGATCGTTCATGCGGTCGAAACCGGCACCCTGCCCGCCAACATGCGCCTGCCGCCGAGCCGCAATCTGGCGGCGACGCTGCGGATCGGCCGCAACACCGTCACATCGGCCTACCAGCAGCTGATCGACGAGGGCATTCTCGTCTCCCGCGAACGGACCGGCATCTTCGTCGCCGACATTGCCCCGAGGCCGGAAACCGAGGCGAGATATCCGGCGGAAGGCAGGACCTGGGCCGAGCGTTTCGTCCTTGAGCCGTCGAAGCTGCGTCAGCATTCCAAGCCACGCGACTGGCAGTCCTACCCCTACCCTTTCCTTTTTGGCCAGTATGATCCCGAGCTTTTCCCGACCAACAACTGGCGCGAGGCAGTGCGCGCCACGTCCAGCGTGCAGGAAATCCAGGGCTGGGCCGGCGACATGATCGATGACGACGATCCCGACCTGATCGAGCAGCTGAGGGTGCAGGTCCTGCCGCGACGTGGGATCTTTGCGGCACAGGGCGAGGTGATCATCACCGTCGGCTCGCAGCAGGCGCTGTCCATGCTGGTCAGCCTTCTGGTCGGCCCCGAAACCCCGGCCGCCGTCGAGGATCCCGGTTATCCCGACATGCGCAACATGGTGGCGCTTGCCACCCGCAATCTCAGCTATCTCACCTCCGACGAACACGGCGTCGTGCCGGACGAGATCTTTGCAGGGTCCAAGGTCGCCTTCATGACGCCCGGCCACCATTGCCCGACCACGATCGTCACCCCGATCGAACGCCGCCGGGCCATTCTGGAGGCCGCCGAAAAAGAGGATGTGCTGATCGTTGAGGACGATTACGATGCCGACCTGTCGATCCAGGAAGACGGCAATCTGCCATCGCTGAAAAGCCTCGACCGCACCGGCCGGGTGCTCTATGTCGGCAGCTTTTCGAAGGTTGTCGCGCCGGGCCTCAGGATCGGCTACATCGTCGCGCCAAGACCGGTCGTCAGCGAATTGCGCGTTTTGCGCCGGATCATGCTGCGCCACCCGGCCACCAACAACCAGCGCACACTCGCCACCTTCATCGCACTCGGCCATTATCGCCAGCATCTCAACAAGGCAGGTGCGGCCATGCTGGAACGCTCGGCTTTAATCGAGCAATTGCTGCCAAAATATCTGCCCGACTGCCGGACGATGCGCGGGCGCGGCGCCACCAGCCTGTGGGTCGAAGGACCGCCGTCGATGGATGCCCGCCGGCTTGTTGAACTGGCGCGCCGCAAGGGCGTCCTGGTCGAGGCCGGCGAGATCTTCTTTTCCGACCCATCGGCCGGGCGAAATTTCTTCCGCCTCGGTTTCAGCTCGATCCCGGCGCACCGGATCGAGGCCGGCCTCATCCGTCTTGCCGAAGCCATCCGCGAATGCGGCTGACGCCCGCTCGCCGCACAAAACGCTTTGACACGGAACCAGATTGGCATTTTCATGGAGCCAGCAAGCCGCAAGCGCTGCATTCGCGCCGATTGATGTTAGCGTCTCGACAACAAGAACGAGGGAATATCATGAACGTTGCGTCTCGCCAAAACGACATCCAGGCCGTCATCGAGGCCGATCGCACCCATGTGTGGCATCACCTGTCACAGCACAAGCAATATGAGAGCGTCGATCCGAAGATCTATGTCGAGGGCAAGGGAACCCGCGTCTGGGATGCCACCGGCAAGGAATATCTTGATGCTGTGGCCGGTGCCGTCTGGACCGTCAATGTCGGTTACGGCCGCACCAGCATAGCGGACGCGGTGCGCGACCAGCTGGTCAAGCTCAACTATTTCGCCGGTGCCGCCGGCAATATTCCAGGCGCCCTGTTTGCCGAAAAGCTGATCGAGAAGATGCCGGGCATGAGCCGCGTCTATTATTCGAACTCCGGCTCGGAAGCCAACGAGAAGGTGTTCAAGATGGTGCGCCAGATCGCGCACCGCAAACACAATGGCGGCAAATACAAGATCCTCTACCGCGACCGCGACTACCACGGCACCACGCTCGGCACGCTGGCCGCAGCCGGCCAGAAGGAACGCCGCGAACAGTACGGCCCGATGCCTCCGGGCTTCGTCGAAGTACCGCATTGCCTGGAATATCGTAGCCAGTGGGGCGAGATCGAGGATTACGGCATCAAGGCTGCCGATGCGATCGAGGAAGTCATCCTGCGCGAAGGCCCCGAAACCGTCGGCCTTCTGTGCCTCGAGCCGATCACCGCCGGTGGCGGCGTCATCGTTCCGCCGAAAGGCTATTGGCAGCGCGTGCAGGAAATCTGCAAGAAATACGACGTGCTGCTGCATATCGACGAAGTCGTCTGCGGCATGGGCCGTACCGGCAAATGGTTCGGTTACCAGCATTTCGGCATCGAGCCGGATTTCGTCACCATGGCCAAGGGCGTCGCCTCCGGTTACGCGGCGATCTCCTGCACCGTGACGACCGAAAAGGTCTTCGACATGTTCAAGGACGATCCGTCCGATCCGATGTCCTATTTCCGTGACATCTCCACCTTCGGCGGCTGCGTTTCCGGCCCGGCCGCGGCGCTGGAAAACATGCGCATCATCGAGGAAGAGGGCCTGCTCGAAAACACCCTCAAGATGAGCGACCGCCTGCTCGGCAATCTGCGCGAGCTGCAGAGCCGCCATCAGGTGATCGGTGACGTGCGTGGCCTCGGCCTGTTCTGCGGCGCAGAACTCGTCATGGATCGCGAGACCAAGGAACCGGCACCGGAAAAGATGGTTCAGGCCGTCACCGGCGATTGCCTCGCCCAGGGCGTCATCATCGGCGCCACCAACCGCTCGGTCCCCGGCTTCAACAACACGCTCTGCATGAGCCCGCCGCTGATCATCAATGCCGACGAGATCGACCAGATCACCGGCGCCATCGACAAGGCGCTGACCAAGGTGTTTGGGTAAAATAGAAAAGGGGCTTCTGAGAGAGCCCTTTTTTGAAAAGTCTCTGGTGCAGCCCCTCATCCGGCTGCCGCCACCTTCTCCCCGCAAGCGGGGCGAAGGATGCAAGCCGCACCGTTTCCGCCCCCTCTCCCACCTTGAGCGGGGCACGTTCCCTCGCCCCGTTTACGGGGAGAGGTGGAGCGCAGCGCGTTGCGCTCTGGGTGAGGGGCCGCCCACCCCGCAATGAGTGAGGGGATGCCCCTACTTCACGTCCCGAAACACCTGGAACGGTGCCCAGGACTGGCTGACGGGCATGATTTCCAGCGTGTTGATGTTGACATGCGCCGGCAGCGAGGCGACCCAGTAGATCGTCTCGGCAATGTCTTCCGGCTGCAGCGGGTTGGCGCCGCCGTAGAGCTTGTCATAGGCGGCCTTGTCGCCGCCGGTGCGCACCAGTGTGAATTCACTTTCCGCCATGCCCGGCTCGATCGAGGTGACGCGTACCCCCTTGGCCGAAAGATCGCTTCTCAGGCCCCGCGAAAACTGCTGCACGAAGGATTTCGTCGCGCCATACACATTGCCGCCCGGATAGGGCCAGTTGGCGGCGACCGAGGCGAGATTGACGATCAGCCCGCGGCTGGCGATCAGCTGGTCGAGCATCAGCCGGGTGATCGTCACCAGACCGGTAATGTTGGTATCGATCATCGTCTTCCATTGGTCGAGATCGCTATCCTGTGCCGCTCCCGTGCCGAGCGCCAGACCGGCATTGTTGACAAGGATGCCGATATCGGAAAACTCGGGAGGAATGGAAGCCAGCGCCTCACGGGTGGCCGCTTCATCGCGGATATCGAAGACCAGCGCATGAGCCTTCTCGGATCCGCCGAGTTCTTCAACCAGCGCATCGAGCCGGTCCTTGCGCCGGCCGGTGACGACGACCTTCCAGCCCTCCCTGGCAAATCGACGGGCGATCGCCTGGCCGAAGCCTGCCGTTGCGCCGGTAATAAGCGCCGTTCCTGAACTCATCACTATCTCCTTGTATGAAATCACATGCGAAAGACTGCCTGCTGCAGCCCAAGCCATAACGCCCGGTGCCACGATGACAAGCCCGATCCATCAACAAAAGCCATGCAGATCAAGCATGTCTCGCGGCACAGTGATGGATAAAGCCAGGCTTCGGCAGATCCAGAATTTACGCACGATGGCGCCAGCGCGTCCACCCTGCCCCCACCGACTAAAATCCCCCGAAGGCCGAAGAAAAGGCAGCAACATCAAACATCCGGGCAATCGCACGGCCGTTCGCATGCATCGGGCGATCCCGCAGGACAGCAAAAAATGACCAATAGACGCGCAGACTGCGCCTCAATTTTCCGCAATACTGCCAAGATAGGCAGGTTCCTCTGCGCCTCCCGTGGGATCCTGTGCTACTATTACGATCAGGCCAGTTGTCAGTTGCCAACGGACATGGTTAGCTTCCGGTCAACATGAGCGGCAGAAAGCCGCCAGGGGAACTGCATGACGACATCCGACTTCCGCCCGATCTCGGGGGTTGATCTTCCGCGCTTTGCCGGCATCGCAACCTTCATGCGGCTGCCGCATATCGCGCTGGATAGCGCGCGCCTGTCCGAGGTCGATATCGGCCTGATCGGCGTGCCGTGGGATGGCGGCACCACCAACCGCCCCGGTCCGCGCCACGCACCGCGGCAATTGCGCGATCTCTCCACCATGGTGCGCCACCAGAACGGCGCCACGAAAATCCGCCCCTACGATCTCGCCAATTGCGCCGATCTCGGCGATATCGGCCCGAACCCGGCCGATATCGAGGATTCCATGCATCGCATCACCGCCTTCTACGACGGCGTGAAGGCGGCGGGCATCCTGCCTCTGACGGCCGGCGGAGATCACCTGTCATCTCTGCCGATCCTGCGTTCGCTTGGTCGCGACAAGCCTGTCGGCATGATCCATTTCGACAGCCATACCGATCTTTTCCATTCCTATTTCGGCGGCTTCAAATACACCCATGGCACACCCTTTCGCCGCGCCGTCGAGGAAGGTTTGCTTGACCCGAAACGGGTTTGCATGATCGGCATACGCGGCCCGGCCTATGATTTCGAAGACCGCGATTTTGCAGATAGCGTCGGCATCCGCGTCATCCCGATCGAGGAGTTTCACGCCCGCGGCGTCGAGGATGTGATGGCCGAGGCGCGCGCCATTGCCGGCACCGGTGATACCTATGTCAGCTACGATATCGATTTCATCGACCCGGCTTTTGCACCCGGCACCGGCACGCCGGAAATCGGTGGGCCGAACAGTTTTCAGGCGCTTCAGGTGGTGCGCGAACTGCGCGGCCTCAACCTCGTCGGCGCCGACCTTGTGGAAGTCTCGCCGCCCTTCGACACAAGCGGCGCCACCGCTTTCCTCGGCGTCACCATCATGTTCGAACTGCTTTGCGTTCTGGCCGAGATCGTCAGCCTGCGCGGCGGACATGTCGGCGCACGCACGCCGGAAACATCGCCTGCAATGGCCAAGTAAGAGGAGGATCCAGACGCGGGACTGATCGTAATTGCATGCTTCTGACACTGAACTGCAGACTGCCGGCCGCAACCTTGGTTGCCGCCGATTACGACATAAAGTCCGGGAAACCGGCGGGTTTACCAATAATGGTCATCAAAACCGGGAGCACTCCGATGAGCATTCTGAAATCACCGCTTACACGTCGTACCATCCTCAAATCGTCTGCGATCGGCGCCGGCATTCTTGCCGCCCCGGCCGTCATCTCCTCCTCAGCGCTCGCCTCTTCCGGCGAAGTGAACTTCACCGGCTGGGCCGGTTATCCGGGCATGGCCGAAAAGGTCTTCCCGGCCTTCACCAAGGCGACCGGCATCAAGGTCAACTTCACCGAACAGCCCGACCAGGACACGATGTTCGCCCAGGCGAAGATCTCGCTTGCAACCGGCACTTCCGACATCATCGAGCCGACACTTGATCGCGTCACCGCCTGGAATGCCAATGGCCTGATCCAGGGCTGGGATACGAACAAGCTTACCCTCGACAACTATGCCGATGGCCTGGCCAACGCCTCCGCCGGCGAGGCAGCGACGATCGACGGCAAGCGCATGATCGTCCCCTCCGTCTGGGGCACGGAGGCGCTGGTCTATTCCAAGAAGGAATTCCCGACCGAATACGGCAAGGCCAGCCTCGCCGACCTGTTCAATCCGGACGTCAACGTGACGGTGCGCGGCCATTCAGCACTTGCCGCCATGGGCCGCTGGCTGGATGCCGAGGGCAAGCTGCCGAAGCCGTGGATCGAAGGCTACAAGGACGAAAAGACCATGGTCGAACTGTGGGATATCGCCCTTGCCGAAGCGATCAAGGCCAAGACCAATGTCGTCCAGTTCTGGAGCGGTGAAAACGACGCCCAGGCCGCCTTCCGCACCAATGGCGCAGCCCTTGGCCTCTGCTGGGATTCGACCGGCTTCAACATGGCCAAGGAAGGTTACGGTTATATCGCACCGAAGGAAGGCGCTTTCGCCTGGAACCAGGGCCTGGTGCTGATGAAGAACGCCAAGAATATCGAGCAGGCGCACGAATTCGCCAAATGGGTCTCGACCGCCGAAGGCTCTGCGCTGTGGGCAACCGCCTTCTCGGCCAATCCGGTCGGCAAGGGCGGCATCGACAAGATGGATCCCTCGGTCTCCGAATATTACAAGTCGAGCTTCCCCGGCGATGCCGTTTCCAAAATGTACTGGTGGCCGGCACAGGCCGCCTGGTTCCTCGCCAAGCGCGGCGAATATGCCGACAAGTACAAGGCCGCGTAACCGCAGTCTGATGCTGACCCGATCCACCCGGATACATCCGGGTGGATCGGCGTCCCCTTGACGTACCCGGATCGGTGTAGAGGAAAAGCGGTCGATATGAGTGCCAGTGTTGAACTACAGAACGTTTGCGCGGATTTCGGGGGATTTCGCGCGGTGGACCACGTATCGGTAGATATTCAGGCCGGAGAGTTTTTCTCCTTCCTCGGCCCGTCCGGGTGCGGCAAGACGACGATCCTCAGAATGGTATCGGGCTTCATCTCGCCGACCAGCGGCACGGTGCGCATTGGCGGCAAGGACATGCGCGACCAGCGCCCCAACCAGCGGCCGACGGCGCTGATCTTCCAGAACCTGGCGCTCTTCCCGCTGATGTCGATCTGGGAAAACATCGCCTTCGGGCTGGAAGTCCGTGGCGTCGACAAGAAGACCCGCCGCAAGAAGGCGGAGGAGCTTCTAGCCCTTGTTGACCTGCCCAATGCCGCCGACAAATCGGTGAGCCAGTTGTCCGGCGGCCAGAAGCAGCGTGTGGCGATCGCCCGCGCGCTTGCCGTCGAACCCTCCGTCATGCTGCTCGACGAGCCGCTTTCGGCGCTCGATCTCAAACTGCGCCAGCATATGCGCACCGAGCTTCGCGCTATCCAGAAGCGCACCCAGGTGACCTTCATCTATATCACCCACGATCAGGGCGAGGCGCTTGCCATGTCCGATCGTGTCGGTGTCATGTCCCACGGGCGGCTGCAGCAGGCAGCCCCGCCGCGGGAAATCTACGACAATCCGTCGAATGGTTTCGTCGCCTCCTTCGTCGGTGAGAACAACATCTTTTCCGGCCGCCTTACTGAGCGCAACGGCACCCATGGCACCTTCGTCAGCGACGACGGCGCCTTCCACGGCAGGCTTGGCCCCGGCACACTGCAGGACCCGAAACTTTATGTCCGACCGGAACATGTACGCCTTGCCAAGGCAGAGGGCGGTGAGAACTGCATGCCGGTTCAGGTCACCGACATTGCTTTCGAAGGCAATTTCATCTCGATCCAGACGCAGGATCATCTCGGCCGCATGGTCGTCTCGGAGGCGCGCAATGACGGCACCACGCCGCTTCCCGAACGCGGCGAAAAGCTGTTTGCCAGCTTCGACCGCGACCGGGCGATGATCCTCACCGACGAGGCGCCGGCATTCGGCGAAGCGGAAAAAGCCGCATGAGCGATCTTCTCAACCGCTACGGCCTGCCGCTGACCACAATCATCTGCCTGCTCGTCGCCTTCTGGCTGCTGGTTCTGGTCATCCTGCCCAATCTCTATCTGTTCGAAAATTCGTTCCGGCTCTATCTGCCGGTTCAGGAAATGGGCGGGCCGAAAGACGTTTATACGCTGAAGAACTACATGACCTTCCTCGGTAGCCCGATCCACATCACCGTCTTCTTTTCGACCGTGCTCTATTCCTGTCTCGTCACGGTCATCTGTTTCGCGATCGCCTACCCGCTTGCCTATTATCTGGCGAAAAAGGTCTCCGTCCGCAGCTTGCCGACGCTGTTCCTGATCCTCACCATTCCGCTCTGGGTGAGCGAGATCATGCGGTCCTTCGCCTGGTTCATCATCCTGTCGCTGCGCGGTCCGTTGAACTTCTTCCTGGTCAATCTCGACCTGATCGACAAGCCGATCCGCTGGATGACCGGGTTTCGCTCGGTCATCATCGGGCTTGTCTATACCTATGTCCTGTTCATGCTCTTCCCGGTCTATAACGCCATCCAGTCGCTCGACACCAACCAGCTGGAAGCCGCCGAAGACCTCGGCGCCCCCTGGTGGCGTATCCATTGGCGGATCGTCCTTCCCCATGCCAAGCCGGGCATCGCCTCTGGCGCGGTGATGGTCTTCATGCTGTCGGCCGGTTCGATCCTCGTGCCGACCTTGCTCGCCTCGACCAATTCGCGCTGGTTCACCGAGATCATCCAGCAATGGATGTTTGAATCGCTCGACTGGAACACCGGCTCGGCCTACGCCTTCCTGCTCTTGATCCTCTGCACCGTCTTCGTCACGCTGGTGATGAAGCTGTTCAGGGTCAAGCTGTCCGACATCGCCAAGTAGAGGGAGAGACGATCATGACCCGCAAGTCGGACAGGCTGTTTCGCCTCTACCTCATCCTCTTCCTCGCCTACATGCTGCTGCCGCTGATCATCATGGGCGGCGCTGCCTTCAATGACAGCCGTTTCCCCTCGGTCTATCCCTGGCAGGGTTTCACCTGGACATGGTTCGTCGAATTGTGGAACGACGCACGTCTGCTGAACGCCTTCCGCAACACGCTGTTCGTGGCACTCGCCGTCGTGATCGTCTCCGTGCCGATCGGGACTGCTGCGGCGATCCTTGTCAACAGCGTCGCCGGCATCGCCCGCACCGCACTTTACGGCCTGATGGTCGCACCGATCCTCATCCCCGGCGCCGTTATCGGCATTTCGACGCTTCTGTTCTGGAACACCGTGTCGGTGGCGCCCGGCCTGCATCTCTCGGTACTCGGCCAGGTCTCCTACATTTCCGCCTTCGTCATGCTGCTTGTTCTGGCACGATTGCAGAGCTTCGACCGGACGCTGGAAGAAGCGGCGCTCGATCTCGGGGCAAGCCATGCGCAGGTGGTGAGACGCGTGCTGATGCCTCATCTCTATCCGGCGCTCGGCGCGGGTGCGGCGATCGCCTTCTTCCAGTCGATCGAGAATTTCAACGTCACGCTGTTCACCCGCGGGCCGTATGACACGCTGACCGTCTACGTCTTTTCCAAGGTCAGAAGCGGCATCACGCCGACGATCAACGCGCTCGCCGTGCTGATGATCGCTTTCACCATCGTCGCAATCATCATCGTCGAAATTGCAAGGCTCAGGGAAGAACGGCGCCTTCAGGCGTCGAAGTGACCGGTCCGAACGATTGCCGGCCCGAAGGCTGATCAGACCGCGCCGGTCATGCTCGTCTGGTTGAGCAGGCCGCTGATCGCGGCAATCAGTTGTGCCGGCACGAAAGGTTTCTGGATCAACACGCTGTTCGGCACGCCCTGCGATGTCCACTCGGCGGCGCTATCGGCGGTCACGTACACGATCGGAATGCTGGAGATACATTCGCGTGCGTGCTGGCCGACCTGCCAGCCATTGGCACCCTTGCCGAGGCGGATATCGGTAATCACGCCCGAAAACTGCGCGGCATTCTGGTCCAGTACGGCGAAAGCCTCTTCGCCGCTCGACACGGACGTAACGAGAAAGCCGTTTTCCGTCAGAAGTTCTTCCGCATCGAGCCGCAGAAGATGGTCATCCTCGACCAGAAGCAATTGCACTGATAACGCGTCCGCCATTGTCCGTCCTAACGGATGCGTCGATCGTTATCGCCACCGCATCCTGCCATGCTGGCTCGACCTGAAGGCTCGAGCCAGTCCCGTCCGGACCAATAACGCAATCAGTAAGATGTAGTTCCCCATTCTGGTACAATCCTTGCGGATGCTTACCAACAGTGATGCGACAGCAACACTTTATGTGCCAGATCGGGACACAGCAGACCCGCATCTCAAGACGGGTACCGTTTCGATCCGGCACGACGCAACCCCTGCCTATTGAAACGCGACGGCCGCCTGAGGCCGGGAGGAATATCTGCGCCAGGCGCTTGGCGTGGTGCCGGTGACACGCCGGAACACCCGCGACAGATGGGATTGGTCGGCCAGCCCGCAATCGAGCGCGATCTCGCAGAGCGGCGCATTGCTGGTCAACATTCTGTATTTGGCGTGATCGACCCGGCAAGCGACGATATAGTTATGCGGTGAAACACCGAACGTCGTCTTGAACGCCGCCGAAAAATAGCTGGTGCTGAGCCGCACCTGTCGGGCGAGCTCGTCAAGCGGGATGCCATTGGCGATATGCATCTCGATATGCTGCTTGATCTTCTTGACCTGCCATGAAGCCAGTCCGCCGGTCGTGCCGGCTCGCGGCGTGACTTTATCCGGCACGCCGGGTTCCACGACGCGCAACGGAGAAGGCCAGCGCTCCGGAGTGAACGTTGCTGCAAAGGCGGCGTTCCCAGAGAATGTGGCATGGCGTTCAGGATGAATACCGGCTTGATCGCCGGAACGGGCACCGTTCATCTCGAACGGGTTGATCTGATGGGTGACAACAGCTGCGGTGGCGGACATCAGCGCTCTCCTATGAACCTGTTGAATTTTCACTGGTCCATATTGAAGCCCGCCTTGCGATCCGGATATCGTACAGTCAGTCCGTTTTTACACCCATGGGTTTTAGCGCCATATACTCCGGTATGATTGCCCGCGGACGGGAAGCGCGAATAGGGTCGCGGTGGACAGGCAACATCGCGAAAATCGCCGAATTGAGGATATGACGGAAAACCCAATAATCCTGGTTGTCGATGACGAACCGCTGATACGCCAATCGCTCGATTCCTTGCTCCGCTCGGTGGGTTACATCGTGCGTACCTTTGCCAGCGCGCTCGATCTCTACGAGGATGACAGCCTGCCGGAGGCGAGCTGCCTCATTCTCGATATCAGGCTGCCTTTCACCAGCGGCCTCGACTTCCAGCAGAAGCTTTCAGACCGCGGCGTCACCATCCCGATCATCTTCGTCACCGCCCATGGCGATATCCCGATGACGGTTCGGGCGATGAAGGCCGGCGCCGCCGATTTTCTGTCCAAGCCCTTCCGTGATCAGGATATTCTCGATTCCGTCGCAGCGGCGGTTGCGAGGCATCAGGCCTTCTTGGGATCGAACCGCGCCGAGACCGATGTGCGATCCCGCTTCAACCAGATGTCTCCCCGCGAACAGCAGATCATGGTGATGGCGACGGCGGGGCTGATGAACAAGCAGATCGCCGGCGAACTGGGACTGAGCGAGATCACGGTGAAGATCCACCGCGGCAAGGTCAGCCGCAAGATGAATGCGAAAACCTTCGCAGACCTCGTCAAGATGGCCGAACTGCTCGGCCTGTCGCGCGCCTGATCGCTTCCGTCACCGCACGGAAAAGCACGAATAAACCGGTGTATAATTTAAACTTGCCGGCCGAACGCGCATATTGATGCCAGTTCGAAAGACCGGGTCTCCCGGAGATTGGTTTCATTCCCGTTGAAAGCGCCTGTCATCATTTCCATCATCGACGACGAGGAAAATGTCCGTCGCGGGATTAGCAGCCTGCTCAGATCACACGGTTACGAGGTGAGCGCTTACGTCTCAGCGGAAAGCTTTCTTGCCTCGCCCGAAGCCTCGGACTGTTCCTGCATCGTCTCCGACGTCCATATGGACGGCATGAGCGGCATCGACCTGTTCCAGACACTCCAGGCCCGCGGCAGCCGGGTGCCTTTCATCTTCGTCACCGCTGTCGCCGACACCGTGGCGCAGTTGAAACTCGGCGAGGATATCTGCGTCCTGCCAAAACCCTTCAAAGCCGACAGCCTGATAGACTGCATAGAAAAGGCCACACGGCCGGCAAGCTGAAACCACCGGGAGGACGCACATGTGTACGCATCACAACCTCATCAGGACCGTAACGCCGAAAACGCGCGGATGTCAGGAATGCCTGGAACAGGGGATGACATGGGTGCATCTGCGCCTCTGCCGTGAATGCGGCCATGTCGGCTGCTGCGACCAGTCCGAAGGCAAGCACGCGACCGCGCATTTCAGGCATAGCCGCCATCCGATCATGGAGGGCTATGATCCGCCGGAAGGCTGGGGCTGGTGTTATATCGACGAGGAGATCGTCGACCTGCCCGATCAGACACCGCAGGTCGGGCCGATCCCCCGCTATGTCTGAGTAGGTTGACCGGCCTCGCGAAACGGCACAATTCCCGCAGCCATATCGGGCAGCGGGACGAACGGGCGTTCGAATAACCGGGTCTGCTTTCGCTCAATGTCGGGAAGCCAGATACTGGTGGATCGCCGCTACCACGACCGACCCTTCGCCCACCGCCGATGCCACCCGCTTGACCGAACCCGAACGGACATCGCCCACGGCAAACACACCGGGCTTGCTGGCCGCGTAAGGGTGGCGGGTCATGTCGTCCGAGGACAGGCCGGTGCAGACGAAACCGTTGCCGTCGAGTTCAAGGCATCCTCCGAGCCAGTCGGTATTCGGCTCGGCGCCGATCATCACGAAGATGCTGGATGCATTGCAACGGGAAGCCTGGCCGCTGCTGCGATCAACCCATTCCACCTGCTGCAAGCCATTGTCGCCCGCAAGTTCGGTCACCTCGCAGCCTTCGCAAAGCGTGATATGCGGCGAGATCTTGATCCGTTGCACAAGATAGTCCGACATGGTCGCGGAGATCCGGCTTCTGACCAGCATATGCACGTGACGGGCAGTTCTCGACAGGAACACGGCAGCCTGGCCGGCGGAATTGCCACCACCGACGATGACGACCTCCTGTCCGGCGCAAATCTGCCCTTCCATCGCCGTCGCGGCATATTGGATGCCTCGCCCCTCGAACTTCGCATAATTGGCAACGTCGAGCTTGCGGTAACGCGCACCGGTGGCAACCACGACTGTCTTTGTGCTGACCGTTCGGCCGTCGCTGAGCCCGATGACATAGGGTGATTGCGAGCAGTCGAGCGCGGCAGCACTCCTCGAAACGCAGACACGCGCACCGAATTTCTGCGCCTGGATATGCGCCCGGCCGGCGAGCGCCAAACCCGAAATGCCGGTCGGAAAACCGAGATAGTTCTCGATCTTGGACGACGTCCCCGCCTGCCCGCCCGGCGCCATGGCTTCGACAACCAGCGTCTTCAACCCTTCCGATGCCGCGTAGACAGCGGAAGCCAAACCCGCCGGCCCGGCTCCAAGCACGACGACATCGTAGACAGCCCCCTCTTCGGGTGCCTCGAACAGGCCGAGTTCTTCCGCCAGATGCTCATTGCTTGGCCGCTTCAATACCCCGTGGTTGGGCGTGATCAGCGCCGGCAGGTCGGCGGCAGCCAGCGAAAACCGGTCCATGACATCCTGAGATCCGGCATCATGCAGCCCCATCAGCGTCACGGGATAAAGGTTGCGGATGAGGAACCGCTGAATGCCCAGCAGTTCGCCGCTTTCCTTGTGGCCGATCAGAATGCCCCCACCCGTCGCGTGCCGCACGAACCCTGCGCGCCTGAGAATGTAGGAGCGGATGATCGTCTCGCCGATATCGGGTTCTCCGGTGATCAATGCGCGAAACTGATCGTGTTTGACCCGGATGACGCGGGAGCCAGCAAGGCAGAGACCGGACAACAGGATGCTGCGATGGGTGAACATGTTCTGTTCGCCGCTGAACTGGCCCATCCTGTAGCTGTAGAGGTGTTCTCGTCCCTTGATCGGATCGTCGGCGAACATCTGCAACTCGCCATCCAGCACCAGCAGGAAATCGATCGAGTGGTCGCCACGGCGAAAGACGTAGGTGTCTTCCTCGATCAATTCCTCCGTCCCGTAGGGCCGGACCCTGCCGATCATCTCTTCGGTCAATTCGGGAAAGGTCTGCGCCGGGCGGATCCACGGATCGGTGGGATCGAGAGGAAGATCGGGCATCACAAACTCCCCGTCGCAACATCAAACAGGAATAAAAACTATCAATAAAAAGCCGGCATCCGCAATACGGATGCCGGCGGGTATGATCTCAGTTATTGGTGTCGCGCAGGATTTCGAACAGGAACCAGGCGCGCTTTTCGCTCTCGTCGATCCAGTTCTCCAGAAGGCTTGCAGTGGCGACGTCGCTATGCTCGTCGCAGACGTCATGCAGCTCGCGCATGCTGGTGATCAGCGTCGCAGTGTCTTCGCGCAGTTCCGCCAGCATTTCATGCGGATGGACAAAATCGGCATCATTGTCGGTGATGCGCTGCTTGCGCGAAATGTCGCCGATCGAGCGCAGCGTGTTGCCGCCGATCTTGCGGACGCGTTCGGCCAGTGGATCGGTCATGGCCAAGAGCTCGTCGCCATGATCGTCGAGCATCAGGTGGAAATCGCGAAAATGCACGCCGGACATGTGCCAGTGGAAATTCTTGGTCTTGAGATAAAGCGCGAAAACATCGGCAAGCAGCGCGTTGGCGCCGCCGGAAATGTCCTTGGTTGCTTCGGCGCCAAGACCGGTCGGGGTCTTGAGGTCAGCCGAACGGCGCGATTTGACGGATTGTTCCATGATACGGATCCTTCCTTGAGATCGATTGTTTTTCAATTATGCGGTTCTGAACGACCCCAGTGGGTCGCTTGCCGGAAAGCTTTCTTGCAGCGCCTCGTCGAGATCGTCGTCGGTTTCGACATGCGGGACGGATGTCCTCGCAATCACGAGATCGACGGGTTCGGGAAGGCTTTCGAGACCGTCGCGCAGGTTTTCATCTGCATCTGGACGCTTGTTCGTCATGCCATGTCTCCAGATCTTGCTGCAAAACTCCGCACCGGCACTTGGAAAAATGACGTTGCGGCATTTGCGTTCCAATGGTGTGACAATATCGCTCCGCAACACCGCCCGCTTGGACAATTCCATCTGTGTTGATCGAGCGTTTCATTTTTCAGCGGCAACCTGAACGGGCCGCTTGTGCATTTTTCGACAATCCATGGTCATTTCAGAGAAGAATAGCACAGCCTTTTCCGATAGTCTGTCGCACAGGCGGGACAATCGAGATGGGGACGACAATTTGCAGAGCGAATTGCTGATGCGGCGTTTGGCGAGCCGTTCCGGCCACGCGCGCGACAGGCGTTATCGCATCGCGCTCGCAGCCGCGCTGGCACTTGTCATCTTCGCCATCGACACATTCACCACGCTCGCCAGCGCAGTCGCGGTTCTTTATGTGCTGGTGGTGGTGCTGGCCGGCGATCTCGGCAGCAAGACCATAATTCGCGCCACCTCTGCGGTCTGCATGGTGCTGACCGTAATCAGTTTCGCCACATCGCACGGCCAGGATCTCGAATCCCAGGCGACACTGCGGCTTCTGTTCAGCCTCGCCGCCAATCTGGTCACGACGCTGCTTCTGTTGCGGCGGATCGGTGACGAGGCCGCGTTGAAGGAAAGCGAGCATCGCTACCGTACGATCTTCGAAACGCTGGCGATCGCCATCTGGGAAAACGATTTCCGCGAGGTCATCGCGGAGCTGCAGACGATCAGAGGTCGTGGGGTCACCGACCTGCGTCAATATATGGTTGATCATCCCGACCTCGCCCCACGCCTGCGAAAATCGGTGCGCATCACGGACGTCAACCAGACCGCCCTGAAGCTGATGAGCATTCCCGCCAAGGATCAGTTCTTCAAATCGCTCGATGATTTCCTGCCGGACGCGGATGGCGGTTTCGAGCGTTTCCTCCTCGGCCTCTTCGACGGGCAAAAGGATTTCCAGTCGGAAACAACGGTGCGCAGCCGCGATGGCCGCCTTATCCCCATCCTTGTCGCCCTGAGCTTTCCGAAAGACGGAACCGGTCTTGATCGCATTCAGGCAAGCATCGTCGACATGACTGAACGGCATCAGTTCCAGGAACAGCTGGAAAGCTCGAGGCAGGAACTGGAACAGGCATCCCGAGCCGCCATGATCGGAGAAATTTCTGCCTCGATCGCCCATGAGGTCAACCAGCCGCTTTCGGCCATCATGACCTTCGTGCAGGCCGGTGTTCGCTGGCTCGACCGGACGCCACCCGATATCGGCGAGGCAAAGGCTGCGATGGAAGATGCCGCAGCAGCGACTGAACATGCCGCCCAGGTGGTGCGTCGCGTCCGTATTTTGCTCGGCAAGGCAAAATCCGAAAGCGCCGAAGTGGCGGTCGACGCAGCGATTGCCGAGGCAGCACAGATCAAGCAGAAGGAACTGGCGATCGCCGGCGTGAAACTCGACCTGTCGCTTGCCGCATCAACCGCAATCATTCGCGGCGACAGGGTTCTGTTACAGCAGGCATTCCTCAACATCATCACCAATGCCATCCATGCCATGGATGCGGTCGAGGAAACCAGGCGCAGCCTGCTGATCGAAAGTTGCCAGGACGCTGACGGCATCACAATCCGCTTTGTCGACAGCGGTACCGGGCTCGCAATGTCGCCGGAAAACCTGTTCAAGCCGTTCAATACGACCAAGGTGAACGGAATGGGCCTCGGGCTTGCCATGTGCCGCTCGATCACCATGGCTCATAGCGGCAGCATTTCGCTGCGCGAGCGTGGCGATGCTCCGGGCGCGGTCGTCGAAATCAAGCTGCCGAACTCTTCGGAAGAATTGCAGCCGCAAGCCGCGCAGAGAGCCTGACGGCCTGAAAGCATTGCCGGCAGAAGTGTGCAGCGGCTATGCGTCCCGAATTGCTCCAGGATCACGCTCACTCTGTTCCAAGCCTTGCCACGGCAGCCTTGAGGGCGACGCCGCTGAGCTTAGTCCTCACCATGCCCCGGACGAGATTGGCGATGATCATGGCGGCTTCGCCGATCGGCAATCCGCCGTCGCGGATGTTGGAAATGCAGTTGCGGCCGCTATCCGGATTTCCCGGCTTCGGGCCATAGGTGACATAGGCGCCGAGACTGTCGGCCGCCGAAAGGCCCGGCCGCTCGCCGACCAGCAGCACCGTCAGCCTCGCCCCCAATGCCTCGCCGACCGGATCGCCGAGCGCCACCCGTGCCTGGCTCGCCAGCACGATCGGTGCGCTGGAGAGATCAAGGGCGGCAAGCTTCGGCACCAGCGCCTCGATCAGCGGCACGGCATTGAGGTCGACCGCACTCGACGACAACCCGTCGGCAACGACGATGGCGACGTCGTAGGTCTGGCCCGCCGCCACCTGTTTCAGACGTCTGGTGGAATCGTCCGACAGCATGCGCCCGAGATCGGGTCTTCGCACATAGATGCTGCGATCACCCGCCATGCTGTCGACGGGGACGGCGGCAAAACCTGCCTGCTGCAGCCGTTGCGTCAGCGAACTCGTATCGACGCTGGTCCAGACCGCCTCGCGCGCCCGTGCATGGTCGAGCAGGAAGGAGAGTTGCGCCCGTGTCGGCAGGCCGGCGCCATGGCGGCCGAGCGCAACGCGTGCATCGGTCATGTCCCGCAGATCCAGCGAACGCTCAATCCCGGTCTCTCCGATGTTTGATGATGCAGCATCTGCCGGCTCAACACCTGATGGCTCGATCACCTTCGCCATGTCACGCCCCGATCAAATTGCTGCTGCGGATATAACTGGAAAGCGCTGCAGGTTCTCCGACCAGCGCGCCGTTTCGATCGGTCAGCCCGATCTCCGCAAGCCATGCCTCGAATTCCGGCGCCGGTGGCCGCTTGAGTGTCTCGCGGCAATAGACGGCATCGTGATGCGACAGCGACTGGTAGTTCAGCATGATGTCGTCGGCACCGGGTACGGTGATGACGAAATTGACGTTTGCCGCACAGAGCAGGGTCAAAAGCGTATCCATGTCCTCCTGGTCGGCATCGGCATGATTGGTGTAACAGACGTCCACCCCCATCGGCAGGCCCAGAAGCTTGCCGCAGAAATGGTCCTCGATGCCGGCACGGATGATCTGCTTGCCGTTGAACAGATATTCCGGTCCGATGAAGCCGACCACGGTATTGACGAGCAACGGATCGAATTCACGCGCCACCGCATAAGCGCGCACTTCCATCGTCTGCTGATCCACTCCGAAATGCGCATCGGCCGAAAGTGCCGCCCCCTGCCCCGTCTCGAAATACATCACATTCGCGCCCGGCATGCCGCGCTTGAGCGACCGCCCCGCATCATGCGCCTCTTTCAGCAGCGAAAGATCGACGCCAAAGCCGCGATTGGCCTTTTCCGATCCGGCCACCGACTGGAAGACCAGATCGACCGGCGCGCCGCGCTCGATTGCCTGGATCGCCGTCGTCACATGGCCGAGGCAGCAGGTCTGGGTCGGAATGGCAAGTTTTTCCCGCAACTCGTCGAGCAGCGAGACGATGCGGATATAATCGTCCGTCGCGTCGGTTGCCGGGTTGACGCCGATCACCGCATCGCCCGATCCCATCAACAGCCCATCGATCGCCGAGGCGATGATGCCACGGCTGTCATCGGTCGGGTGATTGGGCTGGTTGCGGGTGGAAAGCCGGCCTGCGAGACCAATTGTATTGCGGAAGCGGGTGACGACACGGCGTTTGGCCGAGACCGCGATCATGTCCTGCAGCCGCATGATCTTTGACACGGCGGCGACCATTTCCGGGGTAAGGCCCCAGGTGACGGCTTCCAGCCGGTCATGGGTCGTCTCGGGGCGCAGCAGCCATTCGCGAAATTCCCCGACGGTGAGCGACGAGACAGGCGCGAACGCCACCGGATCATGCCGTTCGGCAATCAGCCGTGAGACCTCGTCGTCATCCGATGAAATCAGTTCCTCGCCGAGAAACGCCTTCAGCGGCAGATCGGCCAGCGCCATCTGCGCCGCCAGCCGTTCGACCGGCCCGTCCGCCGCAATCCCCGCCAGCTGGTCCCCCGACCGCTCCGGTGTCGCCTTCGCCAGAAGATCTTTCAGGTCGCCGAAGCGAAAGACAGTCTGCTCGATCGTCGTCGTGTAGGGCATCGAAAATCAATCCGTGAGAGCGGTCAGTAATAAATGGCCTCCCCGGAAGCTCCGGTCTCCTCCAGACCATTGCTGCCGCCGGCGATTAAGCACGACAATCCGCATGGTTTTCAAGGCCAATCTTGGCCGAACGCCGCAAGAGCGCGCTTGACCTGCGACACTCCTCCAATATTTACCCCGCATGGACACACAAGGCACATCCCGCCGTTCCCGCCTGGAACTTCACACGCTGAAGGACACCGCCCGCCGGATCGCGGTCGGTCGCGACACCTGGGCGCTGCGCTGGCAGGCGCTGCTGGCGATCGTCGATATCTGCATCCTCGCTTTTTTCCTGGCTGGCCCCTATCTGCGCGACGGTCCATCCTACCTGATCATCGACTATACGATCGCGGTATGGGTCGCCGCCGAACTTGCGGCTCGAGCGCTCGCCGCACCTTCGTTCGGCAAGTTCCTCAAGACGCCGATGACATGGATCGACCTCATTGTCCTCGGAACCCTGTTGTTTCCCGATATCCTGTTCAACTTCGCCTTCCTCAGGGTGATGCGCATCTGGGCTATCGGCAGGAGCCCGCTTCTGAAGGAACTGATGCGGCGGTTCGGCTGCCTGCATTTCGAAGACGTCACCCGCGCCTGTCTCAATTTCTTCGTTTTCCTCTTCCTCGTGACCGGATTCGTTTACACGACCTTCTTTTACGATCGCGACAACGGCGAGGGTTTTGTCGATGCGCTCTATTTCACGGTTGCCACCATCACCACGACCGGCTTTGGCGACATCACCCTTCCCGGCACCCTCGGCAAGCTCACCTCCGTCGTCACCATGATCATCGGCATCTCGCTGTTCGTCCGGCTGGCCCAGACCATCATCCGGCCGCCGAAGGTGCGTTTCGCCTGCCCCGAATGCGGGCTGCAGCGGCACGATACGGATGCGGTTCACTGCAAGGCCTGCGGACATCTGTTGAACATTCCCGACGAAGGCCACTGACCCTCTCCGGCAAAGCATCGCTTGCGCCATCACCACAGCATCAAACCTGTGCTATAGCAGGCCAATGACGCAAGGGAGAGCAAACATTTGACGACGCTGCAGGACGTGGCGGAACGAGCCGGGTGCTCGCTTGCCACCGCAAGCCGGGCATTGACGCTGAAGGGATCGGTGAGCGACGCGATGCTAAAGAAGGTGCGTCGCGCGGCCGCCGAACTCGGTTATCGCCATACCGTCTCCGGCGGTAAATCCGGCCGCCGCGCGGTTGTCGGCATCCTCATTCCCAGCATCACCAACCCGGTCTTTTCCTCTTCTCTGTCCAGCATCGAGAGCCGCATGCTGATGGCCGGTCACGGTGTGCTGATCGCCCAGTCGAACTATGATCCCGCCCGTGAACTCGATGCGGTCATGGCCCTGCTCAACGAGCGGCCGACCGGCCTGATCCTCACCCTCTGCGAGGCGGAAAAGAGTGCCATCCTCGATCTTCCGCTGCCGCCGACGGTTTTGCTGCACAATCGTCCGACCGCGCATTTTCACTCGGCCGTTACCGTCGACAATGTCCGCGCGGCCCACGAACTAACCCTGCATCTTCGTGGACTGGGGCATGGACGGATCCTCTTCCTGTCGGGAAGTTTCTCCGCCTCCGACCGGGCCAAGCTCCGCTATGACGGTTATGCGAAAGCCATGACGGAAACCGGCATTCAGCCCTTGCCGCCGATGCAGATCTCCTTCGTCAGCGACTACGACATGCTCGATCTTTCGACCGCCATCACCGACTGGAAACCGACTGCGATCATCGCCTCCAACGACCTGCTCGCCTTCGGTGTCATCGGTGCGTTACGTCGCGAGGGCCTGTCTGTGCCGCGCGATATCTCGGTCGCCGGCTTCGATGGTATCTCGCTCGGCCGGATGATGGACCCGCCGCTGACGACGATCGAAATGCCCGACGCCAGCATGGGCGCCGCCGCCGCCTCCCTGCTTCTCGACATCGCCGAAAACGCCGCAAAGCCAAGGCATCTGGAAATGGCCTATACGCTGAGGCGCGGGGGAAGTGTTCGGGCGATTTGAGGCGCGCAATTCATACGCCCTAAAAAAGCCCCCTCCCAACCATGCCTGGGTTGAGCCAAACGTCTCAACCCAGGCATGGTTGGGAGGCCAGAGAGGGCCTTTCTTCTCAACACAAAAAAACCGCCGGACCTTTCGATCCGGCGGCAAGTGATCTGCTGAACGTGCGTGGATTAGCTACGCGGCAGCAGACGCTTCACTTCTTTCGCTGCGTCTTCCAGAGCCTCGTCGGGCGTTGCCGACTGGTCGACGACGCGGGCGGTGTTGTCGACGATCGTCTGGGTGACGCGCACGCCGTTCGAACCGGGGAAGGCGTACCACGGGATCATCCGCGGCATCTGCTTCAGGCCGGCCTGGAACAGCGGGTTCTTTTTGTAGAAATCGCCGAGATAGTCGGGCGACTTGGCGGCCAGTTCGTTGTTCGGAACGTAACCCGTGCCAGGCACGACGACCGAGGCGCCGTAAGGGCCGGCAGCGAACTTGGCGAACTTCCAGGCGGCTTCCTGCTTGGCGGTGTCCTTGGTCAGGATGACGACGGCGTTGCCGCCGGTCGGCAGCTTGCCGTTGACCGGGTCGAGAAGCGGAATTTCGGCCGTACGCAGGTCGAACTTGTCGCCGACATTCTTGATCGTGTTGCGCAGCGCGCCGGTGGTCTGGAAGGCAAAGCCGACCTTGCCGGCAACGAAGGCCTGCTCACCGGCCTGCTTGGTGAAGACCGGCATGCCGGCTTCCTTGACCAGACGGTCGACGATCTTCATCGCCTTCTGGCCCTGCTCGCCGTTGAACGTGACCTTGCTTTCGTCTTCCGACAGCATCGAACCGCCGGCGCCGAACAAGAGTGCCGAGAACATCCAGTCGTCACCCTGCCAGCGGAAGTCGATGGAATCATTGCCGTTGCCGAGCGCCTTGATCTTGGCGCCGAGTGCGATGACCTCATCCCAGGTCTTCGGCGGAACATCCGGGTTGCCGCCGGCAGCCTTCACCAGATCAGCATTGTAGTACATGATCGGGTTCGAGGTCGCAAAAGCGAGGCCGACCTGCTTGCCGTTGACCTGCGCCAGCTTCAGGATGTTCTCCGAAAAGCCCTGCTCGGCCATTGTCGCCTTGTCCTTGGCGATCATCGGGCCCATGTCGACCGGAATGCTACGCTCGTTGGCCATGCGCAGACGGTTGAGCGCGATGAAGGTCAGGTCAGGCATTTCGGCCGTACCGGCCTGACGCATGATCGTCTGGATGCCTTCTTCATAGGTCGCGGAAGGATTGGCGAACTGGATCTTGATATCCGGGTTCTCTTCCATGAACTTCTTCGAGATCGTGTCCATCACGTCCTTGAAGAAGCCCGGCATCGGGTAATGCACGTTGAGCGTGGTTTCGGCATGGGCCGGCAGCGCGATCGTCATGGCGACGCCCGCTGCGGCAAGGATCTTGGTGAAGTGCTTCATCGCATGGCTCCTGCGTTGAACAAGTGGGGTTGAGGCTTGCTGTATGGCGACCGGGGTAAGGGATCAGCCCTTGAGACCGGTCATGGTGATCCCTTCGACGAAGCGCTTCTGGGCAAACAGAAAGGCTGCGACGAGGGGGGAAGTGATGATCAGGGTGGCCGCCATCAGCGCGCCATAGTCGTCACCGGCTTCCGCTGCGCGGAAATAGAGAAGACCGAGCGGCGGCGTGGCATAGGCCTGGTTCGAGACGACGATCAGCGGCCAGTAGAGGTCGTTCCAGTGGGCGACGACCGAGAAGATCGAAAAGGCGGTGATCGCCGGCCAGGCATTCGGCACGATGACCCGGGCAATCACGCCGATCTCGCTCATCCCGTCGAGACGGGCGGCATGGATCAGGTCGTCCGGCATGGCGCGGAAGAACTGCAGGAACAGGAAGATGCCGAAGACCGAGATCGAGAACGGTGCAACGAGTGCGGTATAGCTGTTGAGCACACCGATATTGTCGAAACCGACATAGAGCGGCAGCGCGGTGGCATGGATCGGCACCAGCAGGCCGAGCATGACCAGCACCATCATCGCTTTTGCCGCGCGAAACTTCAGTTTCGCCATGGCATAGGCGCAAGGGATGGCGATCACCACCTGAATGACGAGGATCATCAGGCAGACGATCACGCCGTTAAACAGCAGCGTCGGCATATGCACGCGCGACCAGGCCTTGGCGAAATTCTCGACATAGAACCAGTGCTGCGGAATGAGCGAGAGCGACGAGTTGAAGATGTCGCTCTGCGCCTTGCCGGCGGTCGAGATCATGAAGATATAGGGCGCCAGGAAGACCAGAGCACCGAGGCTGAGGATCGACAGCCGGACGAGGCGGCCAAAGGTGAAGGCGTTCGCGCTCATGAGTAATGCACCTGCTTGTCCTGGACGCGGTATTGGAAGAACATCAGCACCACGAGGATGGCGAGGAAGACCACGGTCATCGCCGAGGCGTAACCGACCCGCAGGTAGACGAAACCTTCCTGGTAGATCGTGTAGAGCAGCACTTCCGACGCCTTGTTGGGGCCGCCTTCGGTGAGCGTCTTGACCGTTTCGAACACCTTCACCGAATTGATGATGCTGATCGTGGTGACGAACAGCGTCGTCGGCCCGAGCATCGGCCAGGTGACCAGCCGGAACCGGTCCCAGGCGGATTTTGCACCGTCGATCTCGGCCGCCGAATAGAGTTCCCGCGGGATGGCGGTCAGGCCGGCGAGAAAAAGCACCAGATTGAACCCGACCGACTGCCACACGCCGATGATCGACAGGCTGTAGAGCACCATGCCGGCCGATCCGAGCCAGTTCGGACCGGACACCCCGATCATCGACAGCATCGCATTGATCGGCCCGATCGTCGGGTGGAAGAGATATTGCCAGACCGTCGCCATGGCGACGAGCAGCGAGGCGACCGGCAGGAAATAGGCGGTGCGGAAGAACGACTTCCCGATGCCTTCCGCCTCGATCAGCATGGCCAGACCCAGCGCCATGAAGATCGACACCGGCGTCACGATCGCCGCATAGACGATCGTGTTCCACAGCGATTTCTGGAACGTCCGGTCGGAGAACAGCTCGCCGTAATTTTCCAGCCCGACAAATTCGAAACCCGGATAACCGAGTTCGAAATTGGTGAAACCGAGAAAGATGACGGCCCCGACCGGCAGGATGATGAACAGGAAAACCAGCACGATGGCGGGCAGGGACAGCATGATCCCTGCGCGTGCCTCATGCCGCTCGGCATTGGAACGCCGGGCTTTTTGAGCGACCGGTGCGACACCGATCGGGCTTGCGGCCATGTCAGCCATGGGCCGCCTCCCCGATTGCTGAGGCACTGACCGCGTTTTCGGCCAGCGCAGCCGCAGCAAGTCGGGCGCCATCGGCACCGAAAACGAAGATATGTTTGGCAGACGCCGAAAGCCGAACCGGCGTGCCGGACGTAAGCCCCGCACCTTCGGCCGGCGCCACCTTGGCGATCATCGTTTCGCCGATCCCATCGAGGCGGCAATAGACGATGATTTCCGAGCCGAGGAATTCGACGCGATCGACATGGGCTGGAAGACCCGCCTCGCCCGAACGCGACACCTGGACGAATTCCGGCCGGATGCCGAGTGTCACCTGGCTGTTGGCGGCAAGGCTGCGATCGGCGAGAACGCAGCGTTCGGTGCCGAGTGCCACGATACCGTTATCCTCGACATGCGAGGCGATCAGGTTGATGCGCGGCTGGCCGACGAATTTCGCCACTTCGATATGCTGCGGATCGTCATAGATCACTTGCGGCGCGGCAAGCTGCAGAAGTGCACCGCCGATCATCACGGCAACGCGGTCCGCCATCGACAGGGCTTCCGCCTGGTCATGGGTGACGTAGACGGTCGGCACGCCGGCGCGGCGATGCAGTTCGACGATCTCGCCGCGCGCATGCACGCGCAGATTGGCATCGAGGTTGGACAAGGGTTCGTCCATCAGAAACACCGCCGGGCGCCGCACCATGGCGCGGGCAAGCGCCACGCGCTGACGCTGGCCGCCGGACATCTGGCCGGGCTTGCGGTCGAGAAGATGATCGATCTTCAGCGATGCCGCCATCTCGCGCACGTCGCGGTGGATATCGGCAACCGCCTTGCGCTGGCCGGGCATCAGCGGGGCGACGAACGGAATACGCTGGGTCCGCGTCAGCCGGCGCATGACGAGCGGCACGGCGATGTTCTGGGCTGCCGTCAGATGCGGATAGAGCGCATAGGACTGGAACACCATCGCGACATTGCGGTCGGCGGCCTGAACCTGGCTCACTTCACGACCGTCGATGACGATCTCGCCGCTGTCGGAGGTTTCGAGGCCGGCCAGGATGCGCAAAAGCGTGCTTTTGCCGCAGCCCGACGGGCCGACCAGCGCGATGAACTCGCCCGGCTGCGCATCGAGGCTGACGCCCTTGAGGATCTGGTTGCCGCCGAAGGATTTGCGGATGTCGGTGAGGGTGAGCGAGCTCATTCCGCAGCCTCCTCGTTCGTGCGACGCAGCGACTTTGCCGCCGGGCCGCCCTTGGGCACCGCATAGGGGTAAACTTCGTGGATGACATCGTCGATGTAATGGGCGGTCATGCCCGGTACCGCGACGATCTCGCTCGTCACTTCGTCGCCGAATTGGTGGACGACGGCGCCGATCAGCCGCTCGCCCGGCATTTCGCGCTCCAGCGTGTCGATGATGAAGGCGGCGGACGGTGCCCAGACGATCGAGGTATTTTCGAACTGGCCCTTCCAGGCCCAATGCAGATGACCGCTTGCAAACAGCGGCACGTCATGCTGCGCCATCAGGTCGTAGAAACGCTTGCGCTGCGCCGGGCGGAAACCCCAGTAACCGGTATCGCCCTCATGCGGTTCGTCGATGAACAGCGGCTTGTGCGAAAACAGCGCCAGCCGGCGCCCGTTGCGCTCCTCGAATGCGGTCCGCAACCATTCGAACTGCGCTTCTTCCTCTTCGTCCTCGTGACCGAGAAGAAGCGCGTTGAGCCCAACGAAACGCCAGCCGTTCGCATCTTCGACAAACCGGTCGGCACCGGCCAGATCGCGCCAGCGCTTCAGGCGCTCGGCATTGACCGGCTGGTGCGAGCCCGGCAGATGGCCGACATCGTGATTGCCCGGAATGACCAGCATCGGCGCCGTCGCCTGGCGCATCAGATCCATCGAAAAGGTGATGTCGTCATCCTTGTCGGCGCCATCCACGGCCAGGTCGCCCGTATGGATGATGAGGTCGGCCTTCTGGTCTTCGATCCAGGTCAGAAGCGGTTCCCAATTGCCGTTGAAATGCGCCTTTTCCGGGCTGAAATGGGTGTCGGTGATCTGGATGACTTTCATGGTCGGCTCTCCGGTATGTCGGGCGCGCCGATATGTCGGAGCGCGCTGTTGAGCGCCTCCTTAGTGCCTGCATGTGTCAGGCCCGTAACAAGCCTTTCCACCAGCTTTTCATTTTGGTCACAAAAGCTTCACGGCTCTGCAACGCGTGGTGGAAGCGCCCTGTGGGACACCCATTGGAACGAATTACATGATGACGGAGGAGAGGGCTTTCCGTGTCGTATATCGACTGGGCTGCGCCGCGAACTGTCGCTAATCTCCCCCCACATTCAGGAGACGGCAATGGCAGAATTTCCAACCAAGGCAAAAGTGGTCATCATCGGTCTGGGCGGCATCGTCGGTGCCTCCATCGCCCATCATCTGGTGGAGCGTGGCTGGGACGACATCGTCGGCATCGACAAGTCCGGCATCCCCACCGATATCGGCTCGACCGCCCATGCCTCGGATTTCTGCTATACGACCAGCCATGACTATCTGTCGGTCTGGACCACCCAGTATTCGATCGATTTCTACGAGAAGATGGGCCATTACGCCCGCATCGGCGGGCTGGAAGTGGCCCGCACCGGCGACGACCTGTGGATGGAAGAGATCAAGCGCAAGCTGACATCCGCCAAGGCTTTCGGCACCCGCGCCCATTACGTCTCTCCCGCCGAGATCAAGCAGAAATTCCCGCTGATCGAGGAGGATCAGGTTCAGGGCGGTCTTTACGATCCCGATGCCGGCCTCGTCATTCCCCGCAGCCAAACGGTTGCCGGCAAGCTGGTCGACGCCGCCGAAAAGGCCGGCAAGCTTGCGGTCTTCGGCAACACGCCCGCTCAGTCGCTGATCGTCGAAAACGGCCGCATCAAGGGCGTCGTCACCCATCGCGGCACGATCATGGCCGATCACGTCATCGTCTGCGCCGGCATCTGGGGCCGCCTGATCGCCGAAATGGTCGGCGAGGACCTGCCGGTCATGCCGGTCGATCACCCGCTCACCTTCTTCGGGCCGTATAACGAGTTCGAAGGCACCGGCAAGGAAATCGGTTATCCGCTGCTGCGCGACCAGGGCAATTCCGCCTATATGCGCGACACCGGCGATCCGAACACGACCGAGGGCGGCCAGATCGAATGGGGATATTACGAGACCGACAATCCCCGCCTCTGCCACCCGCGCGACATTCTCGAAAAGCATGAGGCGCGCCTGTCGCCCTCGCAGCGCGACCTCGACATGGAGCAGATCCTGACGCCCTTGGAAAAGGCGATGGAACTGACGCCGATCCTCGGCGAGCTCGGTTACAACGAAGGCCATTCCTTCAACGGCCTGCTGCAGGTATCGGCCGCCGGCGGCCCGTCCTGCGGCGAAAGCCAGAAGGTCCGCGGCCTCTGGTATTGCGTCGCCATCTGGGTCAAGGACGGACCGGCCTATGGCAAGCTGATCGCCGACTGGATGACCGATGGCCGCACCGATGTCGATCACAACTCGATCGATTATTCCCGCTTCTACCCGCACCAGCTGACCGAGGAATTCATCCACGGCCGCACCTATGAGGCCGCCCAAAAAATCTATTTCCCGGCCGTCCACCCGCGCGAGCCCTATGCGACCGGCAGAAGTGCCAAGAAGTCGCCCTTCCACGAGCGCGAGAAGGAACTCGGCGGTTATTTCATGGAACTCGGCGGCTGGGAACGTGCCCATGGCTACGCCGCCAACGAGCATCTCCTCGAAAAATACGCAGCCCAGGTGCCGGTGCGCGAGAACGAATGGGACAACCGCCATTTCTGGCGTGTCTCCAATGCCGAGCATCTGGCGATGAGCGAGGATTGCGGCATCGTCAATCTGTCGCATTTCCACATGGTCGATATCGAAGGCCCCGACCATGTCGAGCTGCTCGAATGGCTGTGTGCGGCCAAGATCGGCGGTGACGCCAATATCGGCAAGGGCATCTACACCCACTTCCTCGACGACGAGGGCATGGTGCGGGCCGATTTCACGATTTTCCGCATGGAGGACCGCGGCCGTCTCGTCAACGGCGCCGATGCCGGCCCGCGCGACTTCCATTACATGAAGCGCATCGCCGAGGACAAAGGCCTCGACGTGACCATTACCGACGTCTCGGAAAAATTCATCACCATCGGCATCTGGGGTCCGAACGCCCGCGAGACTTTGAAGAAGGTCGTGGCGGATCCGGCCGGCCTCGACATCGAAAACTTCGCCTTCGCGGCGATCAAGCCGATCGAGATCGCCGGCAAGCCGGTTACCGCTTTCCGCATTTCCTATGTCGGCGAGCAGGGCTGGGAACTGCATATGAAATACGAGGACGGCCTCGCCGTCTGGGATGCGTTGCGGGCCACCGGCGTCATGGCCTTCGGCGTCGAGACCTATGCCAACTCGCGGCGCATGGAAAAGTCGCTCCGCCTGCAGAACGGCGATCTCCTGACCCAGTATAACCTGATCGAAGCCGATCTGGCGCGTCCGAAGGTCAAGGAAGCCGATTTCCGCGGCAAGGCCAAGCATCTGGAATACAAGGCGCGGGACCATCAGCCGGCCATGCTCTGCACGCTTGTGATGACCGATAATACTGATGCCAGCGGCGTCAAGCGTTACCCGGTCGGCTCGATGCCGGTGATGGACCCGGAGACCGGCAAAAGCCTTGTCGACGAACTCGGCCGTATCTCCTACACGACTTCGGTCGCCTATGGCCCGACCATCGGCAAGAATATCGCGCTGGCCTACCTGCCTTACGAATATTGCCAGATCGGCCGCAAGCTGACGGTCAACTACTTCAACGAGGACTTCCCGGTCGAAGTGGCCGCCGTCGGCTACAGACCGCTCTACGACCCGGAAAACCTCAAGCCGCGCAGCTGAGCGCGAAAATCAGGCACTCTGCCGACGGGCCGTATGCATATGGCCCGCCAACTGCCCGGCTATCTCTTCCGCCACCTGCTTGGCCTGGTTGCGGATATCCGGCACGGCGGTGATTTCCCAGAACTGCCCTGCCGTCAGCGCCCCGACTGCATAAAGGCCCGGCCGGACATTGCCATCGGGGCAACACAGGCGGGACTGGCGGTCGACGCTGATGCCGAGGCCGAGCCGATCCATGCCGATCACGGCATTCTCGCGCATCTGCTGCAAAAGCGGTGAATGGGCAATGCCGGCACGCTCCATGCCCGTGCAATTGACGATCCAGTCGACGGCGATGGTCTCGCTGTCGGGTGTCCCGCGCTTGCGAAAACGGATGTTGAGCCGGTTGTCCGCCGGCCCGATCTCACCGATGAAACCGGCGTGAACGACGACCGTCCCGTCATCGATAAGGGGTTTGAAGCGCGCCCAGACCGGTGGCGCCAGGCGATGGCGGTGAATGCTCCACCACGCCAGTGCATGCCGCAGGAAGCGCGACCGCTGCTGGTCGTTGAGTTCCTGCCAGAGATGCTGGGTACGATGCCGCAACCCATCCATCAGGCCACGCCAGTCTGCCCCTTGCCGCACCTGCGCCCGGAAACCGGCAAGGATCTCGCTGATCTCGCGGCTTTTCTCCGGCAGCCGAGGTTCGACGGGTGCCGGATGAGCGGTGCTATGCGCATGCGGCACCAGTCCGCGCCGGGAAAGCACATGGATCCTGCCGCGATGACCGTGGGATCGCAATGACAGGACCTGATCGACCATCGTCAGGCCGGATCCGAGAATACAGATCTCGTCATCGGCCCGGATGGACGACAGCCAGCCCAGCCGCCACGGGTTCTGCACCACCTTGTGCTGCATGGCGGGTGGAATAAGATCGGCGGAAATCGGCATGTCGGCATTGCCGACACCGAGGCAGAGAGCAACGTTCCTTGCCTGCAGCACCGAACCATTGTCGAGATGAAACTCGACGCCTGTTTCGCCCGGCATCATGCAGGCGGTCGCCTTGGCCTTGATAAAATCGACCACCGGCCGGTCGTCCCGCCGGCGCAGAAGCACCGCCAGACGGTCACGCAGATAGAGGCCGTAATCTCCCCGCGAAGCGAAATAGGCGCCTTCCGGATTGCGCCCCTTCTCCTTCAGCCAGCCGACGAAATCATCCGGCTCGTCGGGAAAAAGGCTCATCCGCGCGGCCGGCACATTGAGACGGTGGAGATAGAACTCGCTTCGATAGGCGGCTCCGCGGCCAAAACCCGGATCGTCGCCGACAACCGCGATCGACTGGCCCGGTTTCAGGCTTCTGAGAAGATTGATTGTCAGGGCAATCGCGGAAAAACCGGAACCGACCACGGCGACGTCATAGATCAAGGGCTCGCTCCTGCTCTATTTCGGAATGTCGATTGCCGTCTGCCGGCACCCGATAACACTACCAACCTAGTCGCGATTGAGCCGCTGTAAAGCCCCAAGTTTGACCGGGCTGTGGCAAGGCACAGACCGCAACGACGAAAAAGGCCGCGGCACAACAGTGCCGCGGCCTTCATTTCAGACAGTCAGATTTGTTGTCAGTTCGGCAGCGCGTAAGCGATCACATAGTCGCCGCGATCGGGCGAGTTGCGGCCGCCGCCGGCGGAAATGACGACATACTGCTTGCCGGTCTTCGGCGACTTGTAGGACATCGGGCCGCCCTGGCTGCCAACCGGCATGCGGGCCTTCCAGACTTCCTTGCCGGTAGCCGAGTCGAAGGCGCGCAGGTAATAGTCCTGGGTGCCGGCGATGAACACCAGACCGCCCTGAGTGGCAAGCGTGCCACCGAGCGTCGGCATGCCGATCGGCATCTGCATGCCCATCTTGATGCCGAGCGGACCGGTATCCTGCACCGTGCCGACCGGAACCTGCCACTTGATCTTCTGCGTCGTCATGTCGATCGCGGTCATCGTGCCGAAAGGCGGCTTCTGGCAGGGAATACCGAGTGCCGACAGGAAGCGGTTCTTGTCGACCGCATAGGGCGTACCCTTCATCGGAACGATGCCCATGCCGGTATTGACCGATTCACCGCCGCTGGCGACCTTGTCGCTCGGGGCTGCGGCAATCATCTTGCTCCACAGGCCGAGACGCATGTCGTTGACGAAGATCGTGTTGGTCACCGGGTCGGTGGAAAGACCACCCCAGTTCATGCCGCCGAGCGAACCCGGGAAGGCAAGCGAAAGCGTCGTGTCCGGAACCGTGTAGAGGCCGTCATAACGCATGCCCTTGAAGGCGATGCGGCACAACAGCTGGTCGAACGGGGTTGCACCCCACATGTCGCTTTCGGTCAGCGTTTCGGCACCGATCTGCGGCATGCCGACGGACTTCGGCTGGGTCGGAGAGTAAGGTTCGTTCGGGATGTTGCCGGGCTTGACCGGAACATTCTCGACCTTGGTCAGCGGCTGGCCGGTTGCCCGGTCGAGCACCCAGATCTGGCCGGCCTTGGTGCCGAACACGAGCGCCGGAACGGTGGTGCCGTCAGCCTTGGGGAAATCGATGAACGACGGCTGCATCGGCACGTCGAAGTCCCACAGGTCGTTGTGAACGGTCTGGTAGACCCACTTCTCGTTGCCCGTCGTGGCATCGAGCGCCAGCATGGATGCACCATACTTGTGCTCGAGATCGGTGCGCGGCACGCCGTAGATATCGACCGACGGGCTGCCCATCGGCAGGAACACGGTGTTGGAAGCCGCGTCATAGGACATCGCTGCCCAGACATTCGGCGTCGAACGAGCATAGCTCTTGCCGTCGGCAGGCTCGTTGTGGTCGGTCGGGTTGCCCGGATCGAAGGCCCAGCGGAACTTGCCGGTGATCACGTCGAAGCCGCGCATGACGCCGCCCGGCATGTCTGTCTGGACGTTGTCGGCAACGCGGCCGCCGACGACGACGGTCGTGCCGGCAAGCGTCGGGGCAGAGGTCAGCACATATTGCGGATCGGGAGCAACGCCCATGCCGGCCTTGAGGTCGACGCGGCCGTTATCGCCGAAATCGGCGCAGAATTTGCCGGTATCGGCATCGATCGCGTAGAGCTGCGCGGTGATCGAGTTCATCAGGATACGGCGCTGGCAGGGCGAACCTTCGGCAACCACGGCCGGCAGGACCGGTGTCGAGCCCGGTGCGCTCGGCTGTACGAGAGCCTGGGTCGCATCGAAATAGGCAAGACCGCGGCACCGCATCCAGACGGACGACTTGGCGTTGATCTCGTTCTTCCAAAGTTCCTTGCCGGTATCGGCATCGATGGCGATGACATTGTTATGCGGCGTGCACAGGAACACCTTGTCGCCGACCTGCAGCGGTGTCTGCTGGTCTTCCGCACCGTTGGCGCCGGGGCTGATCGGGGTATCGCCGGTATGATAGGTCCAGGCGACCGTCAGGTTCTTGATGTTGTCGCGGGTGATCTGGTCGAGTGCGACGAAGCGCGAACCGCCGGACGTGTTGCCGTAGGCCTCCCAGTTCTTCTGTTCCTTGGCCGGATCGACCGGCGTCAGCGCTGCCGGAGTGCCGGAAAAGGCGACGGTCGGGTGCGGCACGAACATGCCGGCTAAACCGGCAGCCGAAGCGACGACCATGACGGCGGCAATGACGAAGGACGGAACATAGGCCGGGGTCTTGCCGGCAGCCTTGCGCAGCAGCGGAAAGCTTGCGGCGATCACGGCAGAACCGAAACCGAAGGCGAGCAGGCGCGAGATCAGCGGCCAGAAATCAAGCCCGGCATCCCACACGGCCCAAAGAGCCGTCAGTACGGTCACCAGACCGAACAGAAGCGCGCCGGAAGGCTTGCGCAGGATGAAGAGAAGACCGGAAATGATGATGCCGAGGCCGGCAAGCAGGAAGTACCAGCTGCCGCCGAGCATGACGAGTTTGCCGCCGCCGACGGCAAAGAACAGTCCAGCGATTACAAGAACGGCACCGACGACGAAAAGCCAGGTCTTGGCTATCGCTGACAGGGTGCCCCGAGAGGTTTCCATGGGTGTCTCTAGCTCCAATTGTAGTTTCGACAGAATCGACAGTCGAAGGCCACAGCGGCACCGTCAGGAGCAAAAAAGAGGATCAAGTTCGCTTACCGTGCTTCTGTCGAAGGAACGCAGGCGGCGGGCCAGTCGCAATTGACGGCTTGTCGGAGGCGTCCCTTTCGAGGACTTCGATGATCGTCTGCCACGCCCTCCCCGCGCAGCCGGCGGCAGGTAAATCATCCCTGCAAATGCGGTATAACGCCGCCTGCGACAAAATAGCAAGGAAATGTATGTACTATTCCGTACATAAACTGTTCGCAGATTCTGAACACTTTATAACATTATGATTTAATTGATTTTTCAGAGTCATATATCGGCAAGAACAGACAGCGACAGAATATTACGCCTTGCCGATGTCACGATTTCGCTGGCTGAATGACATAGTGAGTCCGCAAAGTCCGCGGCTCGCGCTTGACGATATGCAGCCGGGCATCGTGCTCCACAAGCGCGTTGAGTTCACGAAGGACGAGCGCGTGCGCCGTACCGAAGATGCGCGCGAATGTACGGCTGTCATGGGCAATATCCTGCTCGGCGGCGATGATCAGCGCCGCCTGCAGCGATGTCAGTCGCGGATCCATTGCCTGGAATTCCGCGACCATGGAGAGAAACCGTTCGGTTTCATCCGCTTCTTCGCTCACGCGGCCTCGCGTTTGCGAAACGACACCATGATCGACTTCGACGTCGGCGTATCGCTTTCATCGCCGGCGCTGCCGAGCGGCACGAGCACGTTGAGCTCGGGATAATATCCGGCAATGCTGCCGCGCGGGATATCATAGGGCACAAAGCGGAAATCCGGCGCGATTCGCGAGATCCCGTCATCGAAATCGCCGACCACATCGACCCGTTCACCAGCTTCGGCCCCCATGGCCTTCAGGTCTTCGGGATGGATGAAGATCACCTGACGTTCGCCATAGACGCCGCGATAACGGTCGTCGAGACCATAAACGGTGGTGTTGTACTGGTCATGCGAGCGGAAGGTCTGTAGCGCGTAACGCCCCTCGCCCCGACGGGCCTGCTGATGCACGGTTGCTTCCGGCAGTGCCACGGACGAGAATGACGCCTTGGCCGTGGGCGTGTTCCATTCGCGCTCGGCTGCGGCATTGCGCAGGTGGAAGCCGCGCGGCTTGCGCACGCGCTTGTTGAAATCGCCGAAACCCGGAATGGTCGCTTCGATATGATCGCGGATGAGATCGTAATCGTCGGCAAGTGCTGCCCAGCGTACGACATCAGTGCCGACGGTCGCTTCGGCAATGCCGGCGATGATCGCCACTTCGGAAAGAAGATGCGGCGAGGCCGGGCGGTTGATGCCCGCCGACCCATGCACCATGCTCATCGAATCCTCGACGGTAACGAGCTGCGAATTGCCGAGCGAGTTCAGATCCATCTCGGTGCGACCGAGGCAGGGCAGGATATAGGAGACCTCACCCGGCATCAGATGCGAATGATTGGGCTTGGTCGCGAGATTGACCGTCAGCTTCATCCGTCGCATCGCCGTTTCGACCAGCGCGCTGTCCGGCGTCGCGCGGGCAAAATTACCGCCGAGACCGATAAACACCTCGGCCGAACCATCGAGCATCGCGCCGATCGCGGCCAATACGTTGTGACCGTCCGCCCGCGGCACCTTGAAGCCGAAATGCTTTTCCAGCGAATCGAGGAAGGCAACCGGGGGCTTCTCGTTGATGCCGACCGTGCGGTCGCCCTGCACGTTGGAATGTCCGCGCACCGGGCAAAGGCCCGCACCTGGCTTGCCGACATTGCCGCGCAGGAACATGAAGTTCGAGATTTCGCGGATCGTCGCCACCGAATGGATGTGCTGGGTAACACCCATCGCCCAGGTGCAGATCACCGTCTCGGCCTTCATGTAGACGGCAGCGGCCCGCTCGATCTCTTCGCGCGTCAGGCCCGACTGGTCTTCGATTTCGGCCCAGCCGGTCGCATCGACGGCGGCGCGATAATCACCAAAGCCGACGCAGTGTTCGGCGATGAAAGCATGGTCGAGAACAGAAGGCAGGCCGGCGGCAACCGCCGCATCCTCGGCCGCAAACACGACCTTGGCCATGCCGCGCACGGCGGCCATGTCGCCGCCGAGACGCGGCTGGTAATATTGGCTGGCGATCTCGGTCGAGCTGCCGCGCAGCATCTCGATCTTGTCCTGCGGGTCGGAAAATCGCTCCAGGCCCTTTTCGCGGACCGGGTTGAACACCACCACATCCGCACCGCGGATCGCGGCGCGACGCAGGTCGCCCAGCATGCGCGGATGGTTGGTGCCGGGGTTCTGGCCGATGACGAAGATCGCATCCGCCTTCTCGAAATCCTCGAGCAGCACGGTGCCCTTGCCGACGCCGATCGACTGGCGCAAGGCCACGCCGCTTGCCTCATGGCACATGTTCGAGCAGTCGGGGAAATTGTTGGTGCCGTAGACGCGCACGAACAGCTGGTAGAGATAGGCCGCCTCGTTGCTCGCCCGGCCCGACGTGTAGAATTCGGCGCGGTTCGGATTGTCGAGGTTCTTCAGGATCGAGCCGATTTCGGCAAACGCGTCTTCCCAGGCAACCGGCAGATAACGGTCGCTTGCCGCATCATAGCGCATCGGATGGGTCAGCCGGCCATTGAGCTCCAACTGGTAGTCGGAAAGCTTGCGCAGTTCCGAAACCGTATGCTCGGCAAAGAAGGCGGGTGTGGCACGCTTTTCCGTCGCTTCCCACGACACGGCCTTCACGCCGTTTTCGCAGAATTCGAAGGAAGACCCATGTGCAGGATCCCCCCAGGCGCAGCCGGGACAATCGAAACCGTCCGGCTGGTTTGCCTTCAGCATGGTGCGGGCGCCGGCGAGCGGCGAGCCACTTTCGAGGAGCCGCTTGCCGCAGCTTTTCAACGCGCCCCAACCGCCAGCGGCCGAAGACTTCTTGCCAATGAATGATACGCTCATGACCCAAGCCTTATTGACGATAATCAACGCCAATCAAGCCGAGTGTTGGGATGGTTTGATAGAAGAAACCTATCGAGCAGTATGATCAAGGCAGCGACGGAATGGCGCAGGCCTCTCCACCACCGAAAAGTCGAGAGCGGGTGAGGAAGCGTTTTTCCCGTCCGTTGTCGAGCGAGAACATGCCCCCCCTGCCCGGCACGACATCGATGATCAACTGGGTATGTTTCCACACCTCGAACTGGCTGCCGCTGATATAGACCGGCACGCCACCGATTTCGCCGAGCTTCACGTCATGATCGCCGATGATGAAATCATCCGCCGGATAACACATCGGCGAGGACCCGTCGCAGCAGCCTCCGGACTGGTGGAATAGAATTTCGGGATAGTCCTGCCGGATTTCCCGGATAAGGGTAAGCGCCGCATCCGTGGCGGTCACGCGCGGCTCACCGTTGACGGTAATGTCCATGGTGTTTCTCCAGATAAAAGAACCCCTCCCCGGCGAGAGGGAGGGGGCACGCCCTTGCCTGTCGAACACGTTTTTGCTGAACAAAAGCGGGACAGGCAGGTGCGATTGCATTGGATGATCGCACCGGAAATCCACCCCGCCGGAGTTCAATCTGAACCTCGGCAGGGTGGATTCAGCCGATTGTCAGAAGAAACCGAGCTTCTTCGGGCTGTAGCTCACCAGCATGTTCTTGGTCTGCTGATAGTGATCGAGCATCATCTTGTGGGTCTCGCGACCGATGCCGGACTGCTTGTAGCCGCCGAAGGCCGCATGGGCCGGATAGGCATGGTAGCAATTGGTCCACACGCGCCCGGCCTGGATTTCCCGGCCGAAGCGATAGGCACGGTTGCCGTCACGCGTCCACACGCCGGCACCCAGGCCGTAAAGCGTGTCATTGGCGATTTCCAGCGCTTCCGCATCGGTCTTGAAGGTCGCGACGGAAACCACCGGTCCGAAGATTTCCTCCTGGAAAACCCGCATCTTGTTGTGGCCGGCAAAGATCGTCGGCTTGATGTAATAGCCGTTGGCAAGGTCGCCGCCGAGATCGTTGCGCGTACCGCCGGTCAGCACTTCCGCGCCTTCCTGTTTGCCGATGTCCAGATAGGAGAGGATCTTCTCCATCTGCTCGTTGGACGCCTGTGCGCCGATCATCGTCGAGCTATCGAGCGGATTGCCCTGCACGATCGCTTCCACACGCTTCACGGCGCGTTCCATGAACCGGTCGTAGATGCTCTCATGCACCAGCGCACGGCTCGGGCATGTGCAGACCTCGCCCTGGTTGAGTGCGAACATCGCAAAACCTTCCAGCGCCTTATCGAAGAAATCGTCGTCTTCGTTGAGCACATCGGCAAAGAAGATGTTGGGCGACTTGCCGCCGAGTTCCAGCGTCACCGGAATGAGGTTCTGGCTGGCATATTGCATGATCAGCCGGCCGGTCGTCGTTTCGCCGGTAAAGGCGATCTTGGCGATCCGGTTCGAAGAGGCCAGCGGCTTGCCGGCCTCAAGGCCAAAACCGTTGACGATATTGAGCACGCCCGGCGGCAGCAGGTCACCGATGATTTCCGCCCAGACCAGCAGTGACGCAGGCGTCTGTTCGGCCGGCTTGATGACGACGCAATTACCGGCGGCAAGTGCCGGAGCCAGTTTCCAGGCAGCCATCAGGATCGGAAAGTTCCACGGAATGATCTGGCCGACGACGCCGAGCGGTTCGTGGAAATGATAGGCGACGGTGTCGTTGTCGATCTCGCCGATCGAACCTTCCTGGGCGCGGATACACGAGGCGAAATAGCGGAAATGGTCGATGGCCAGAGGAATGTCGGCCGCCATGGTTTCGCGGATCGGCTTGCCGTTATCCCAGGTTTCGGCCTGGGCGAGCACTTCCAGCTTGTCCTCCATCCGCTGGGCGATCTTCATCAGGATGTTGGAACGCTCGGCAGGTGCTGTGCGGCCCCACTTGTCCTTGGCCGCATGCGCAGCGTCCAGCGCGGCGTTGACATCCTTTTCATCCGATCGCGGGATTTCGCAAATCTTGCCGCCGGTGACAGGCGTGATGTTGTCGAAATATTTGCCCGAGATCGGCTCTTTCCATTCGCCACCGATATAGTTGCCGTATCTCAGCTTGAACGGCGACTCGACGATTTTCTGATGCAGCATGTCATCCTCCCATGATGTGCTTGCTCCGGTACGCGACCGGTTCGGGAGGGAATGTGCGTCGCCCCGTTCCTGACGAAAAGCAGGCCGCGACGATATGGCGGCGCACACTGTCGCAACCATGAGACAGTCGATGCCGGCAAACGATGCGGCAGTGCAGCAGATCGGTGTGGAGGCGAGGGACTAGATCAATGAAGCCCGAGACGGTTCATCTTCCGATGCAACGTCGCCCGGCTCATGCCAAGCGCGATCGCTGCCTGCGAAACATTGCCGTTGGCGCGCGAAAGCGCCCGCATCAGGGCTGCACGTTCCGATTCGGCAAGATCCTCGCGGTCGTCGGCGGCCATTTCGTTCAGCGCGTCTGCGGCTGGAATACCGGTCGCGATCCGGGCATCATCCAGCGACAGCGCCAGCCGGGCGGCACGGGTGGCACCGATGACGATGTCATTGCGGTCGACCGCCAGAAGTGCTGCCGCCGCATGGGTGGCCTGCGGCACCAACAGAAAACGTGCGCCGGAAAACACCGATCGAAAGAGGTTGAGTTCGATCCTCAGCGCCGTATCCCGCACAGTCTGGGCAATGATGGAGAGCACCGTCTCGTTGACATCATCCCGGCAGGTGGAAATATCGAGCGCCGCCGCCACCTCGCCACGGTGGTCGCGGATCGGTGCAGTCGTGCAGCTCAGCCCGATATTGGACGAGAAGAAATGCTGGTCGCGGAAGATCGAAACTGCCCGCTCATCGGCCAGCGCCGTGCCGATACCATTGGTCCCGATGCTTGCCTCCGTCCACACCGCCGCCGTCCAGAGGCCGAGATCATGGAAGGACCGGTCATCGCCGGCGGCACCTCGCCGCTCCAATGCCACGCCGTTGCGATCGGTGAGCAACAGGCAGCAACCCGATCGGCCGACGGTGGAAAACAGCTTGTCCATTTCCTCCCGCGCCTCGGCGATCAGCCGCCCGGACATGTCCCGCGCCGCGCGAAACGCGCCATCTGTCAGCCGTTCGGGCTCACGTTCCTGTTCCGGTGCCAGATGGTGCATGACCATGCAGCGCCGCCACGAGGCAGCGACCGGAGAACTGGCAGCGGCGGAGTGGGCCGAGGCATAGACCTCGTCCGCATGTATGGAATTCTGATGCACTGGTTCCTCCCAGCGAATTGTGCATCAAGTTTCGCTAAAAAAGAGAAACTTGGCAATCCGCAACCGGATGAGCGCACGAGATATTTATCGATCCGCGATGGAGCAACCGGCGGGTTCAGGCGGCGATGGAAGCGGAAGCTTCGCCACGCGCGAACGAAGCAAAGGCATGCCGCACCCGAATAATCGTCTCCGGCTCGCAGGCCACCAGCGGCAGGCGAACGCTTTCCGGCACCTGGTGGACGAAACACGCCGCCTCCTTCAGCGCCGCGACGTCCTGGCCCGCGACGGCTGCAATTGCGGTGGTGACGGTTGCCGAAAGCGATTCCCGTTTCTGCCCTCCCTTCGCCAGCATCGCCTGCAGATCGGAGGCAATGATGTTGGCAACGGGCGAGATCGCGCCCCCACCACCCGCAGCAAGGAACGGCAGCAGCGCTGCATCATCACGCGACAGGTGCCGGTACCGCTCGATCAACGCCTGTGAAAGCCCGGCAAGATGCGACAGGCGGTCCGGACCATGACAAATTCCCGTGATCATGCCAAAGCCCGCCAGAGCCTCCAGCAAAGCGGCACCATAATCCCGCGCCGTGCGGCCCGGATCGTCATCGACGACAATCGGAATGCTGACGGCCGCGGCAATCTGGCGAAAATGCTCCACCACACCGGCCAGCATCGGCTTCGAATAATAGGGAATGGTGACCAGCAAGGCATCCGCACCGAGCGTTTCGGCACGGTGGCACCGCGCAATCGTGCCGGCAGTGCAATTCGTGCCCGTTGCAGCGATGACGCTCAGATGCTGACTGCCTCTGGAAATACCGGTTTTCAACAGTCTTTCCCGCTCGTCGTCACTCAGGCTCGCCCCCTCGCCGATCACGTCCCCGATGACGATACCGTCGACATCTGCGACGATCTGCCGGTCGATCGAGGCTTCGAATGCCTCAAGATCGATCTGGCCTTGCGAGAACGGCGTGATGAGGGGTGTGAAGATCTGGCGCCTTGCGTCGTGGACGACCATCATCGTGAGTGCTCCTGTGTTCAAGAGCAATCAGTCTCACCCTTCGTCCATAGGATTTCGATGCGAGGCGCGAGACTATGACATAAAAGTCTTATAAGCATCCATTTGCCTTGGACGTTGCGCTACACCATATTCGCGACGAATATCGACCCTGGCAGACACCTTGGCCGCGCGCCTGGAGACCTTATGACCGCATCGCATGCCGCCGCTTCCGATACCACTTCGGAAACCCGCAAGTTTCTTGTGCTGCTGGTTGGATGTATCGGGGTCGTTTACGGCGACATCGGGACGAGCCCGCTCTATGCCTTCCGTGAATCGCTGCGGCCCTTTTCCGAACACGGGGGGGTCCGGCCGGAACATGTGATCGGCCTGATCTCGCTGATGGTCTGGACGCTGACGATCATCGTCACCTTCAAATACGTGCTGTTCCTGCTGCGCGCCGACAATGACGGCGAAGGCGGCACGCTGTCGCTTCTGGCACTGTTGATGAAAAAGACCGGCAGCTACATGCCCGTCCTGTTCTTCGCCGGCCTGATCGGCTCGGCGCTGTTTATCGGCGACGCAATGATCACGCCGGCGCTGTCGGTCATGTCGGCGCTCGAAGGCATGAAGCTCGTCACCCCCGCCTTTTCCGGTTATGTCCTGCCGCTGTCGGCCGTCATCATGATCTGTCTGTTCATGGTCCAGTCGAAGGGTACGGCCGCCGTCTCAAAGTTTTTCGGACCGATCACCGTCGTCTGGTTTCTGGCCATGGCCTGGGGTGGCCTGATCCATATCGGTGACGAATGGCGCATCCTCGAGGCGCTCAATCCGATCAACGCGCTGTGGTTCATCACCCATGCCGGCTGGGCCGGCCTGATCGTGCTCGGCGCCGTTTTCCTAACGGTCACGGGTGCCGAAGCGCTTTATGCCGACCTTGGCCATTTCGGCCGCAAGCCGATCAGCTGGGCCTGGTTCATCCTCGTTTTCCCGGCGCTGGCACTCAACTATCTCGGCCAGGGCGCGCTGGTTCTGAGCGACCCGTCGACGATCGAAAACCCCTTCTATCTGCTTTACCCGGAATGGGCGCTGCTGCCGATGGTGATCCTCGCGACAATGGCGACGATCATCGCCAGCCAGGCTGTCATCACCGGCGCCTTTTCGCTGGCCCGCCAGGCCGTGCATCTCGGTTTTCTGCCGCGCCTCGCGATCAAGTTCACCTCCGAGACCAATACCGGGCAGATCTATGTTCCGGCCGTCAACATGCTGCTGTTCCTCGGTGTCATCGTGCTGATCTTCGCCTTCGGCGATTCAGAATCTTTGGCCACCGCCTATGGCATCTCGGTCACCGGCGCGATGGTCGTCACCACGCTGATGTCCTTCCAGTTCCTGCGTGCCGTCTGGGGGTATAGGGCAATCACCGCCGGCATCATCCTGGCACCGCTCTTTGCCATCGAGGTCATCTTCCTCGCCGCAAACCTCTTGAAGATCCACGATGGCGGCTGGGTGCCGGTCATGCTGGCGCTGGTCATCATGCTGACCATGTGGACCTGGACCAAGGGATCGAAATATCTCAAGGAAAAGACCGCCAAGAACGACATTCCGCTCGAAACCTTCATCACCTCGATCGAAAGCTCGATTGAGCGGGAAACACCAAGCGCGCCGGCGACCGTGCCGGGCACGGCAATCTTCCTCACCAGCGTGCCCGACCGTACCCCGTCGGTCCTCCTGCACAACCTCAAGCACAACCACGTCCTGCACGAACAGAACGTCATTCTGACCATCTGGACCCAGGACAAGCCCTATGTCCCGCCGGAGGATCGCGTCGAGATGACGCGGCTGTCGAAACGCTTCATCCGTCTCGACATCACCTTCGGTTACATGGATGAGCCGAATGTCGCCAAGGCGCTGACCGTCTGCAAGAAGAAGGGCTTCAAGTTCGAGATCATGCAGACCTCCTTCTATCTCGGCCGCCGCAACCTGATCGAGACGCCGAATACCGGCCTGCCGCGCTGGCAGGAAAAGCTCTATATCGTGCTTGCCGATTTCGGCATCGACCCGTCCGCCTATTTCAAGCTGCCGCCGAACCGCGTCGTCGAACTCGGCGAACAGGTCGCGATCTGACCCGCCGGATACGCATATGACCGTCGTCGCCTCCCATATATACAGCAATGGCAAGCGCGGCCGCGCCGTCTCGATCGACGAACCGCGCCCGCCGCTCACCGGCAATGATTTTGTCTGGATCGGCCTGCATGAGCCGCCGATCGAGGAGCTGGAAAAGCTCGCAAAAACCTATGGATTGCATGAGCTTGCCGTTGAAGACGCGATCAACGCCCACCAGATTCCCAAGGTGGAAGCCTATGGCGACCAGCTTTTTGTCGTCGCCAAGACCGCCTATCTCGACGGCGACAAGATCAAATACGGCGAGACCGCGATCTTTGTCGGCCAGCACCATATCATCAGCGTGCGTCACGGCTCCGCCCGCGGCCATGCGGAAGTCAGAGCCCAGCTCGAAGCCTCGCCGCAGCTGCTGATCCAGGGGCCGGATTATGTCCTGCACGGCATTATCGATTTCATCGTCGATGGTTATCTGCCGACCGTACAGACGATCGAAGACCGGGTTCTGGAAATGGAGCAGAAAATGCTCGCCAATTTCCTCGAACGCGAACAGATCCGCCGCCTGTTCCGCCTGCGCCGCCAGTTGATCCTGTTCGGCCGCATTCTGGGCCCTATGTCGGAAGTGGCCGGAAAGCTCGTCAATCTCGAACTCCCCTGCCTCGACAAGAAGGCAAAGCCTTTCTTCCGCGATGTGCTCGATCACGTCCGGCGGGTCGAAAGCATGGTCGGCGGCCTGCGCGAAGTCATCACCTCGGTCTTCGAGGCCTCCAACCTTCTGGAACAGCAGCGCCAGGGCGTCATCACAAGACAGCTCGCCTCCTGGGCGGCAATCCTTGCCGTGCCCACGGCGGTTGCCGGCATCTACGGCATGAATTTCGAAAATATGCCGGAGCTGAAGACCGAATACGGCTACTATGTCGTCCTCGGCGCGATCGTCGCGCTCTGCGGACTGCTCTATTACCGCTTCAAGAAGGTCGGCTGGCTCTGATTCAAGATCAGTCCGGTGCGACCAGACGATAACCGACCCCGGTCTCCGTCAGGATGTATCGCGGCTGGTCGGGCGTCGCCTCGATCTTCTGGCGCAGCTGGCGCACATAAACGCGTAGATATTGCACGTCGGTCAGCCCGTCCCAGACATGTTCCAGCAGGAAACGATGGGTCAGCACCTTGCCGGCATGTTGCACGAGGATGCGCAGGATATCGTATTCCTTCGGCGACAGTTTCACCTCATGCCCCGCCACCTTGACGATCCGCTTGACCAGATCGACGGAAAGCTCGCCGGTCTGGAAGACCGGCTTTTCGCCCTGCACCTGCAGCCGGTGGCGCAGCGCCACGCGGATACGCGCGCCAAGCTCGTTCATGCCGAAGGGCTTGGTCACATAATCGTCGGCGCCGAGTTCCAGCGCCTTGACGATGCCGACCTCGTCGGTACGGCTCGACAGGATGACGATCGGCAGCGTCACGCCCTCGCCGCGCCATTTCGCCAGAAGGTCGTGACCACTCATGTCGGGAAGGCCGAGATCGAGAATGATCAGGTCCGGCTTGTCGGTGGCAACCAGCTCCATCGCCACCTTGGCATTCATCGCCTCGCTGACGGCATAGTCCTGCGTCGCCAATCCAACGCGCAACAGCTTGCGGATCGGTGGTTCGTCATCGACGATCAGGATGCGCACGGCGCCATTGGTCATTGCTCGTCTCCCACGATAGGCATTTCGACCGGCACCGGCATGCGGATGGTAAAGGTAGCGCCCGGTCTGTCGGACCGGTTGTCCGCCCGGATCGTGCCGCCCATGGCTTCGACGAAACCGCGGCAGATGGCAAGCCCGAGACCCGTGCCGGCCCTGACCCGGTCGCTTTTGCGCACCCGGTAGAAACTGTCGAAGATCCGCTCCAGATCCTGCACCGGCACGCCCGGCCCCTCGTCCATCACCGAGAGGAGCACGAAATTGCCGTCCCGCTTTCCGCGTATGTCGATCGTAGTCCCCTCCGGCGCGTATTTCGCGGCATTGTCGATGAGGTTGAACAGGACCTGCTCGAACAGCACCGGATCGACCTTCAGCATCGGCAGATCGGCCGGAATGCCGACCTCGACCCTGTGCCCGGCGGTGATCTTCGCCGCCCGGCTGAGCGCGGTCCCGGCCATGTCGCCGGCAAAATGGAATGCATAATTCGGCTGCATCGACCCCGACCCGAGGCGGGTCATGTCGAGCAGGTTGACGATGAAGCGATTCAGCCGTTCGGATTCGTCGATCACGGTGGTCAGCAGCTCTGCCCGCGTCTCTTCCGGCAATTGCGGCCCCAGATCCTTCAGCATGTCGGCCGAACCCATGATCGCCGCAAGCGGCGTTTTGAGATCATGGCTGATCGAGGTTAGCAGTGCTGTGCGCAGCCGGTCGGTCTCGGCCACCAGCTTCGCCTTGTCGACGTCGGATACCAGCTGTACCCGCTCGATCGCCAGCGCCGCCTGATCCGCCAGCGCCTCGAAGAGCCTCTGCTGGTCTGGCGTCAGAAGCGGCCCCTGCCGGTCGTTGTCGAGGCCGATGACGCCGACCGCCTCACGGCCGGTGCGCAAAGGCAGATACAATCGCTTGGCCCCCGGCAGCGTATCGGCGGCGCGGCCGGCAGGGCGATTATGCTCCCAGGCCCATTTGGCGGCAGCGATATCGGCATCGACCAGCGTATCGTCCGGCGGATACCCGGCCTTGACCGCGATCGAACCATCTTCCGGCAAAAGGATCACCACCCGCACCTTCAGCATCGAGGCAATCTGGAAGGCCGTTGCCCAGAGCACGTCATCCAGCGTGCCGGTGCCGGCGAGCTTCTTGGAGAAGAGATAAAGGTCTTCGGTCGTCCTTGCCCGCTGCCGTGCAGCGACCGCCTGCCGTTGCACCGCAGCCGTGAGATTGGAGGCGACGATCGCAACGCCGAGATAGAAAAACAGGGCGATCACGCTTTCCGGATCGCGCACGGTGAAGGTGTAGCGCGGTTCGAGAAAGAAGAAATTGAACGAGATCGCGCCGAGCAGCGAGGCGAAAAGACCCGGTCCCAGCCCGCCCCGCACCGCCGACGCCAGCACCGACATCAGGAAGACCAGCGCCAGATTGCGCACGTCGAGCGTCCGGTCGAGCGCGATGCCGGCGCCGATCGCCAGCGCCACGAAACCGGCGCTCTGCAGATAATGCTTCACCCGGAAGGGTTTTGGCGCCTGGGCAACCTTTACGCCGCGCTCCGGCGCGCCCTCATTCGCATTGCCGGAAATCACATGCAGGCTGATGCCGCCCGCATACCGGATCAGGTCATGCGTGACGGACCCCTGCCAGAGCTGGCGCCAGCGCGATTTGCCTGGCCGGCCGACGACGATATGGGTGAAATTGTTGGCATTGGCATAGGCGATGATCTCGCGCGACGGAGACAGCCCCGGTAGCGTCACCGCCTCCGCGCCCAGTTGCTGCGCCAGCCGCATATTGGCGGCAAGCCTGTCCTTGTCCTCTTCCGAAAGCGTCGCATCCCGCGGCGTATCGAGATGCAACACCGCCCAGGGCGCCCGCAACCGGTCCGCCTGCCGTCGCGCATATCGCACCAGGCTTGCGCCATTGCGGCCATGATCGAGGCAGACAAGCAGCCGTTCGCCGGCAGCCCAGGGGCCGGAAATCGCATTCGCCTGCATGTGGTTGAGCAACTGCTCGTCGACCCGTTGCGCGGTGCGCCGCAGCGCCAGCTCGCGCAATGCCGTCAGGTTGCCGGGCGAAAAATAGTTCTCGATCGCTCGCCGCGCCGTCTTCGGCATATAGACCTTGCCGTCATTGAGCCGCTTGATCAGATCGTCTGGCGTGATGTCGATGATCTCCACATCGTCGGCCCGGTCGATGATCAGGTCCGGCACCGTCTCGCGCACCCGGATACGGGTGATCTGCGCCACGACATCGTTCAGGCTTTCGACATGCTGGATGTTGAGCGTCGAATAGACGTCGATACCTTGCGCGAGCAGCTCCTGCACATCCATGTAACGCTTCGGATGCCGGCTGCCGCTGGCATTCGTATGGGCAAGCTCGTCGACCAGAACCAGCGCCGGCCGGCGGGCGATGATCGCGTCGAGATCCATTTCCTCGAGGCTCTGGCCGCGATAGTCGATCTGTCTGCGCGGGATGATCTCGAACCCCTCGACCAGCGCCTCGGTTTCTAGGCGCCCATGGGTCTCGACCACGCCGATCACCACATCGACGCCATCCGCTTGGCCGGCACGGCCGGACATCAGCATCTCATAGGTCTTGCCGACGCCGGGGGCGGCCCCCAGAAAGATCTTCAGCCGACCACGACTTTCCCGCTCCGCCTGCCGCAGCAGCGCGTCCGGCGATGGCCTGTTATCCGTGTCTCGGCCGTTCTCGCGACTGGCGTCGGGCATGAAAATGAGTTTCCCTGCGGGTATTTAGGGGGTGACCAATGCGGCGCCATATCTACACCCTCACTCCTGTGCTTGTCACAGGAATCCAGCCAGCCCAAGTCCTTGGGCTGGAAGAACGCTCCTCGCCGCGCGGACGCGCGTCGGCTGGATTCCTGTCACAAGGACAGGAATGAGGGACAAGGGGCAACGCCAGCACCAGATCATCAGCCTCTTGAACCATCCAGCGCCATGTTCAACGCCAGCACGTTGACCACCGGCTCACCGAGGAACCCGAGTTCGCGGCCCTCGACATGCGCGTCGACCAAGGCCTTTACCCTGGCCTCGTCCATCCCCCGCGCCTTGGCCACACGCGCCACCTGGAAGAAAGCGGCTTCCGGCGAAATATGCGGATCGAGCCCGCTGCCGGATGCGGTCACCAGATCGATCGGCACCTCCGCATTCGGGTTCGTCACCTTGGCCGCCTCATAATCCGCCTTCACCCGGTCGATCAGTTTCTGGCTGGTCGGGCCGAGATTGGAGCCGGAGGACGATGCGGCATCATAACCATTGGCGCCTGCAGCCGACGGGCGGCCGTGGAAATATTGCTCGCCGGCAAATCCCTGGCCGATCAGCGTCGAGCCGATCACCTGACCTTGCTTCTCGATCAGGCTGCCATTCGCCTGCGCGGGAAACACCGCCTGCGCGATGCCGGTCATGGTAAAGGGATAGATCAGGCCGGTAATGGCGGTTGTGGCAACGATCATGACGATTGCCGGACGAAGCTGTTTCAACATCGAGAATACTCCTTAAGCGAGGCCGAGCGCGGTGATCACCACGTCGATCGCCTTGATGCCGATGAACGGGACGACAATGCCGCCGAGCCCGTAGATCAGCAGGTTGCGGGACAGAAGCGCACCGGCGCCGATGGCGCGGTAGGTGACGCCCTTGAGCGACAGCGGGATCAGCGCGATGATGATCAGCGCATTGAAGATGATCGCCGACAGGATGGCGCTTTGCGGCGTCGCAAGCCCCATCACGTTCAAGACGCCGAGCTGCGGATAGAAGGCCAGAAACATCGCCGGGATGATGGCGAAATATTTGGCGATGTCGTTGGCGATCGAAAACGTCGTCAGCGCGCCGCGGGTCATCAGCAGCTGCTTGCCGATCTCGACGATCTCGATGAGCTTCGTCGGGTCAGAATCGAGATCGACCATATTGCCGGCCTCGCGGGCGGCGACCGTGCCGGTGTTCATCGCCACGCCGACATCAGCCTGCGCCAGCGCCGGGGCATCGTTCGTGCCGTCGCCGCACATGGCGACCAGCTTGCCCTTGGCCTGTTCTTCGCGGATCAGCGACAGCTTGTTCTCCGGCGTCGCCTGGGCGAGGAAGTCATCGACGCCCGCTTCGGCCGCGATCGCCGCCGCCGTCATCGGGTTGTCGCCGGTGATCATCACCGTGCGGATGCCCATCTTGCGCAACTCCGCAAAACGTTCGCGAATGCCACCCTTGACGATATCCTTGAGGTGAATGACACCGAGCAGCTTTCCATCGCGGGCGACCGCCAGCGGCGTACCACCGGCCTTGGCGATTTCTGCCGCAATCGCCTGCAGCTCGCGCACCGTCTCCGATTGCGGGCTGGCGGCAATCGCCGCATTGCCCGAGCCCCTGTCGGCCATGGGCAGCGACCCGCCGCCGACATGGGCAAGCACCGCCTCGACCGCACCCTTGCGGATCTGGCTTCCGTCGAGATCGACGCCGCTCATCCTTGTCTGGGCGGTGAACGGCACGAATGTGGCCTTGAGGCCTGCCATGTCGCGACCACGGATCGCATATTTTTCCTTGGCCAGCACGACAATCGACCGGCCTTCCGGCGTCTCGTCGGCCAGCGAGGCAAGCTGCGCCGCATCCGCCAGATCCTGTTCGGAGATGCCGCGGACCGGGCGCAACTCGGTCGCCTGACGATTGCCGAGCGTGATCGTGCCCGTCTTGTCGAGGAGCAGCGTATCGACGTCGCCGGCAGCCTCCACCGCGCGGCCGGACATGGCCAGCACGTTGAAGCGCACCAGCCGGTCCATGCCGGCAATGCCGATGGCCGAAAGTAGCGCGCCGATCGTCGTCGGGATGAGGGTGACGAACAAAGCGACAAGCACGAAGATCGAGATCGATCCACCGGCATAGGTGGCAAAGGCCGGGATCGTCGCCGTCGCCAGCACGAAGATCAGCGTCATCCCGGCAAGCAGGATGTTGAGGGCGATCTCGTTCGGCGTCTTCTGCCGCTCGGCACCTTCGACCAGCGAAATCATCCGGTCGATGAAGGTCGAACCGGCAGCGGCAGTGATCCGCACCCGGATGACATCGGACAGAACCTGCGTGCCGCCGGTGACCGCCGAACGATCTCCGCCGGATTCGCGGATTACCGGCGCGCTTTCGCCGGTAATCGCCGCCTCGTTGACGGAGGCGACACCTTCGATCACCTCGCCATCCGACGGAATGATGTCGCCGGCCTCGACCAGCACGATATCACCGACCTTGAGGCTGGTGCCGGCAACCATCCTGTAGTCGCGGCCATTGGCGCTGGTCAGAAGCTTGGCCTGGGTTTCGGTGCGCGCCTTGCGCAGACTGTCCGCCTGCGCCTTGCCGCGGCCTTCGGCTACCGCTTCGGCAAAGTTGGCAAACAGCACGGTGAACCAGAGCCAGAGATTGATCTGGAAGGAAAAGCCGAGATTGTCGCCACCAACGGCGAGGTCGCGCAGGAACAAGACGGTGGTCAGCACCGAGACCGTGGCCACGACGAACATGACCGGGTTTTTGGCAAGTGTGCGCGGGTTGAGCTTGATGAAGGCGCCGCCCACGGCAGGAACGAGAATGCGACTATCGAGGATACTCGCGGATTTGGACTGGCTCATGAAGAGGCTCCAGCTTGGATGAGGCGACCGTGCTGCTCCTGAAACATCAGGAGCGCCGGTCAGCCGTGCAGGATTTCGACGGCGCAGACGATGGCGAGAACACCCGCCATCATCGCGAGAATTGCGTTGGAGCCGCACCATCTATGAGATCCTTTCGGGGAACTCTCCTCACCCCGCATCTGCGAGGCAAGGGTAGACTGGCGGCGAAGTGCCTGACGAAGGCTCATGGTTTTGTCTCCTAGAAGGTTTGCCCGGCGATCATCATCAGGTGCTCGACGAACGGGCCGAGCGCTAAAGCCGGCATGAAGGTCAGGCCGCCGACGATCAGGATCGTGCCGACGAGAAGCCCGACGAACAGGCCGCCATCGGTGGGGAAAGTGCCGGCAGAGGCGGGAACGGTCTTCTTGGCAACCAGCGACCCGGCGATCGCCAGTGCCGGAATGATCACCAGGAAGCGGCCCATCAGCATGCCGAGACCGAGCGTCACATTGTACCAGGGCGTGTTGGCGGTGAGCCCGCCGAAAGCCGAGCCATTGTTGGCGGCGGCAGACGTATAGGCGTAGAGGATTTCCGAAAACCCGTGCGGGCCGCCGGTGCCGACAGACGCCACAGCCGACGGCAGGACGCTGGCGATCGCCGTGAAGACCAGCATGGCAAGCGGCAGGCAGAGGATCGCCAGAACCGCCATCTTCATCTCCTTCGCCTCGATCTTCTTGCCGAGATATTCCGGGGTGCGCCCGACCATCAGGCCGGCGACGAAAATGGCGATGATGATGAACAGGATGATGCCGTAGAAACCTGCACCGACGCCGCCGACGATGACTTCGCCGAGCTGCATGTTGATGAGCGGGATGAGACCGCCCAGCGCCGTGAACGAACCGTGCATGGCATTGACCGCGCCGCAGGATGCGGCCGTGGTGATGACCGCAAACAGCGAGGACATGACGGTGCCGAAGCGGACTTCCTTGCCCTCCATATTGGCACCCTGAAGGCCGAAGGCATGCATGATCGGATTGCCCGCGGCTTCCGCCCAGTAGACGATACCGACGCCGGCAATGAACAGGATGCCCATGGCACCGAGGATCGCCCAGCCCTGACGCTGGTTGCCGACCATCCGGCCGAAGACGTTGGTAAAGGCCGCCCCAATCGCAAAGATCGACAGCATCTGGATCATGTTCGAGATGTTGTCGGGGTTTTCGAAAGGATGCGCCGAATTGGCGTTGAAGAACCCGCCGCCATTGGTGCCGAGCATCTTGATGGCAAGCTGCGAAGCGACCGGGCCGAGCGCGATCGTCTGTTTGGCGCCCTCAAGCGTCGTTGCATCCACATAAGGACCGGAGGTCTGCGGCACGCCGAGCCAGACGTAGATAAGCGTCAGCACGATGCAGGCCGGCAGCAGGATATAAAGGGTGGAGCGGGTCATATCGACCCAGAAATTGCCGATCGCCTTGCCCGAGGCGCGCGAAAAGGCGCGGATCAGGGCAATCGCAATCGCCATGCCGGTTGCCGCAGACACGAAGTTCTGCACGGCGAGACCCACCATCTGGCTGAAATAGGACATGGTGCTTTCGCCGCCATAACTCTGCCAGTTGGTATTGGCGACGAAGCTGACGGCGGTGTTGAAGGACAATTCCGGCCCGACAGCCGGCATGCCGGCCGGGTTCATCGGCAGCACGTCTTGGAAGCGCAGCAGCGCATAAAGAACCAGCGTGCCGAGAAGATTGAACATCAGAAGCGCAAAGGCATAGGTCGTCCAGTGCTGCTCTTCCCGTTCATTCGTGCCGGCAAGCGCATAAAGTCCCCGTTCGATCGGAACAAGGACCGGCGAGAGAGGTGTGCGCCCGCCGGAAAACACTCGGGCCATATAGGCGCCGAGCGGTTTGACGAGCACGATCAGTATCCCGCAGAAAACGAGGATCTGTAACCATCCGTTGAGGGTCATGTGAGGAAACTTTCAGTTCCCGAAGGCTTGATCAGAAGCGTTCGGGGCGGATGAGAGCATAGGTGAGATAGAGGGTGAGAAGGACGGTGACGCCACCGCCGAGCACATAGTCGAGTATCATCGTGCCCTCCCCTCAAAGCCTGTCGCAGGCGCGGGTGTAAGCAAAGCAGAGGCCGAAAAAGACGACTGCCGTGCCAAGGAGAATGATGTCCATCATCGATATGGGTCCCTTTGATCTGATCGAAGCCGGACAAGCAGATGCGCGCCATCCGGCTGGACGGCACCGCTGATGCTTGTTCTGGCGGGAGAAGGTCTTTCGATCTCTCGACCGTAAATATGCGACCGAAGTGCATAGGGGTTCGAGACGGGGTGGTGAGGAAAGATATAGGAATTTTATAGGAGTTTTTGGGGTGGCTGCGGTGGCCTTAGTCTGCCTCGCAATCCAGCCTTCGCGGTTCGAGACGGCCCCTCACCCAGAGAGCAGCAAGCCCCTCACCCTAACCCTCTCCCCGTGAACGGGGAGAGGGGACGTGCCCCATTGAAGCGTTGGAGAGAAGCGGAGCCGGCGCCACATCGTCCTTCTCCCCGCTTGCGGGGAGAAGGTGCCGGCAGGCGGATGAGGGGCAGCCCCGGCAAGAAAGCCCGATCAGAACAAAACTATTTCGATCGCATAACTTACACCGACCACAGCCAGCATCACGACCACCATTCCAACGATCGCATCCGAGGCCCGCAGCCGCCCGGAACCCGCCAGTTGCGGCAGACGGCCGCGGGGATAGACATGTCCCCGCAAATAGTGAAACGCGCCGAACATGGCATCCTCCTCACGCCCGGCGCGCAACGCTGCCCGCATGCAGGCGGCGCGGATCGAACGCCCCACCCAAAGTCAGCGTCACATGGTCCGGCAGGCACCAGACGGCGCCCGGGAGGTGATCGCTTTCGAGCATGGCGAAATGCACGGCCGAGGCGCGGTCGGTAAAAACGCCGCCGACCTTGCCTTGCGCGTCATTGACGATCCACCGACCGCGCACATCGCGGCCGACGGTGAAACGGATGCCGGTTGCGGGAGGCTCCCAGTCAGCCAAGGCACGGGCGGTCATTGCAGATTTACCCATCATCCCGCTCCTCAACCGACCATCACGGCAAGCGCGGCGATGGCACCGAAGCCGACACCCAGCACGCCGGTAAGGCGCAGGGCCATCGCGAGGTTCATTCCGGCGGCAGCGCTACCAGCGCGGCCTGTCTGCGGAGAAGCCGTTGCCAGCCGGCGGCGCTGTGCGTCTGCCTCCGCAAGATGGAGAAGATGGATACTGCCCAGACGACCATACATGGGTCACTCCTTGTCGATCGAAGTTCCGCGGCGATCGCTGCGGAACGGGCACCGGATGCGATGCCCAACAACAAGGTAGCGACTGCCCCATAGGCATTCGATTGGGGCAGGAGGGTCAAGATATAGGGAAGTCATAGTCCCGCCGCGACCGGATCGAACCGGCGCGGCGGGCAGATAAGGAGCCTCAGGCGTAACGCGAAACGGCGAGATCGGTCGCGTCGATCTCCGGCTTTGCCCCGCTGACGATGGCGCTGATGACCTTCGCCGAACCGCAGCTCATCGTCCAGCCGAGCGTACCATGGCCGGTATTGAGGAACAGGCCCTTGACCTTGGTGGCGCCGATAACCGGCGTGCCATCCGGCGTCATCGGCCGAAGGCCCGACCAGAACTCCGCTTTGCTGACATCGCCGCCCGGGAAAAGGTCGGTAACGGAATATTCGAGCGTCGCCCGGCGCTTCTGGCCGAGATCGTTGGTATAACCGGAAATCTCCGCCATGCCGCCGACGCGGATGCGGTCGCCAAGCCGGGTGATGGCGATCTTGTACGTCTCGTCCATCACGGTCGATTCAGGCGCCCGCGAGGCATCGGTGATCGGGATCGTCAGCGAATACCCCTTGACCGGATAGACCGGCAGCTTGATGCCGAATTGCTTGACCAGCATCGGAGAATAGCTGCCGAGCGCCACGACGACCGCATCGCCGCGCAACGTCTCGCGGTCGGTCACGACGCCCTTGATGGCACCGCCCTCGACATCCAGCGCCTTGATATTGGTGCCGTAGACGAACTTGACGCCCATGCCTGCTGCCTTCAGCGCCAGCGCATTGGTGAACTTGAAGCAGTCGCCCGTTTCGTCCTTCGGCGTCAGCAATCCACCGACGATCTTTTCGCGGACATGTCTCAGCGCCGGCTCGACGCGGATGCAGCCTTCCGGATCAAGCACTTCATAAGGAACGCCATCGGCGGCCAGCGCCTTGACGTCCTTCGCCGACGCATCCAGCTGCTGCTGGGTGCGAAACAGCTGCAACGTGCCCTGCATCCGCTCGTCATAGGCAATGCCGGTTTCGGCGCGCACTTCCGCAAGCGAGATACGGGCATAATCGGCGATCCGCAGCATGCGGCTCTTGTTGATCGCATAACGTTCCGAGGTGCAATTGCGCAGCATCTGCGCCATCCAGGACAGCATGGCGGCATCCATCTTCGGACGCAGGATCAGCGGTGCATGTTCCATGAACAGCCATTTCAGCGCCTTCATCGGGATGCCGGGGGCAGCCCAGGGCGAGCAATAACCGAAGGAGACCTCGCCGGCATTGGCAAAACTGGTTTCCAGCGCCGGGCCTTCCTGCCGGTCGACGACCGTCACCTCATGGCCGGCCTTGGCCAGCTGATAGGCGGAGGTTACGCCGACGACGCCGGCTCCGAGAACGATGACTTTCATGGACTTCCCCGTTTTTATCTTTTCAAGATTTTGAATATGAGCGCTGGTAGCGCTGGCCGAGGCTGGTGAGCACTTCATAGGAGATGGTTCCGGCCGCCTGCGCAAGATCGTCCAGCGTCTGGTGCGGCCCGATCATCTCCACCAGAGTACCGAGCGTCACCGCCCCATCCGGCAGGGCGCTGATATCGACGGTCATGCTGTCCATCGAAACGCGGCCGACGATCGGCAGGCGGATATCGCCGAAATAGACGGCGCCGCGATCGCTGAGACTGCGCGGCAAACCATCGGCATAACCGGCTGCAAGCGTTGCAAGCCGCATCTCGCGAGTGGCAACATAGGTCGCCCCATAGCCAACCTTGGCACCCGCAGGCACGGTCCGCGTCTGGACTACGGCGATCTTCAGACCAACCACGGGCTCCATCGGATTGGCCGCACCCGGCGTCGGATTTCCGCCATAAACGGCAATGCCGGGACGTGCCATCAGGTGGTGATAGGTCTTGCCGAGAAACACGCCGCTCGAATTGGCAAAACAGACCGGCATATCGGGAAACACGCTGGCGATCCGCGCCATCTCGGCAAACTGCTCACCGTTCTGGCCGCTGCCCAGCTCATCCGCCGAAGCGAGGTGGCTCATGATGAAGCGGATATCGACCGGTGCATCGGCAAGTTCGGTTTTCAGCTCCACCTGCTCCGCCGGCGAAAGGCCTAGCCGCGACATGCCGGTATCGAACTGCAGCACCGCCGGCAACTGTGTGTTCATCGCCCTGGCCATGGCTGACCAGCGGTGTAGCTGCTCAAGCGAGTTCAGAACCGGAATGATGCCGGCTTCGGCGCAGGCTGGCTCGTTGCCGGGCTGCAGGCCGTTCAGGACATAAAGCGTGGCATCGGTGCCAAGCACCGGACGCAGCATGGCCGCTTCGGCAAAGTGCGCGGTGAAGAAGTCGCGGCAGCCGGCCTCGTATAGCGCCTCCGCCACCGGCCGGGCGCCGAGCCCATAGGCATCGGCTTTCACCACACCGGCAGCCCTTGCCGGCGCAAGCGCTTCGCAAAGCTTGAGATAATTGCGGCGGATCGCGCCGAGATCGATCGTCAGATAGCCGGATGCGACGGGATCAATCGACTGTCCGGAAAACTCGGCCATTCTCTGGTTCATTCAAGCCCCTCTTTTTTGACAGAGGATAGTGAAATAATCGTGGAATTTCCTGCCAATCAGTGAGAGAAAATTGCGTGAGCGAGCCCTGATTGAAAGGCTCTGCGAAGTTTTGGAATAATCTGCATGGCCACTCTCGACGTCATCGACCGCAATCTGATCCGCCTGCTTCGGCTGAATGCCCGTATGAGCAATGCGGCGCTTGCAGCAGAGGTCGGCCTATCGCCCTCCGCTTGTCTTCGGCGAATCAAGCTGCTGGAGGAAACCGGCGTCATTCGCGGTTATACGGCATTGGTCGACAACGACCAGAACGGCATTGCCGTCCTCATCAACATCACGCTCGAACGGCAGACGGAGGACTATCTCAACCGCTTCGAGGCGGCGGTCAGGAAATATCCCGAAATCCGCGAATGTTTCCTGATGACCGGCGGATCGGATTATTTCCTGCGCGTCGAGGTCGCCAATGCCGGCGAGTTCGAACGCATCCATAAGGAGATCCTGTCGGCGCTTCCGGGTGTTTTGCGCATCCATTCCAGCTTCTCGATCCGCAACGTGCTGATGACACGCGGCAAAAAGGGCCGCTGACCGGACGCCCGCCACAGCCTATTCGGATGTGAAAACGCCGCCCCTGCAAGGCAGGAACGGCGCGTCGATCATGTGAATTCAGGTAGTAGGCCTGCAGATCAGGGCTGCTTGCCGATATAGGCGAGGATGCCGCCGTCGACGTAAAGAACGTGGCCGTTGACGAAGTCGGATGCGGCAGACGCAAGGAATACGGCCGGGCCCTTGAGATCTTCGGTCGTGCCCCAGCGGTTGGCAGGGGTCTTGGCCAGGATGAACGAGTTGAACGGATGGCCGGGTTCGCGCAAAGGCGCCGTCTGCGGCGTTTCGATGTAACCCGGGCCGATGCCGTTGCACTGGATGTTGAGCGAACCATATTCCGATGCAATGTTGCGGGTCAGCATCTTCAGGCCGCCCTTGGCAGCCGCATAGGCAGACACCGTTTCGCGGCCGAGTTCGCTCATCATCGAGCAGATGTTGATGATCTTGCCGCCGCCCTTCTTGATCATGCCGGGAATGACGGCCTTGGCAAGAATGAAGGGTGCGGTGAGATCGATGTCGATGACCTGGCGGAAATCCTTGACGTCCATTTCATGCATCGGCACGCGCTTGATGATGCCGGCATTGTTGACCAGGATATCGACCAGGCCGAGATCCTTTTCGATATCGGCGATCATCTTCTGCACGCCCGGCTCGTCGGTGACGTCGCAGATATAACCCTTGGCATCGATGCCGGCAGCCTTGTAGGCCTCGATGCCCTTGGCAAGAAAGTCCTCGTTGATATCGTTAAAGGCGATCGTGGCGCCGGCCTCGGCAAGCGCACTCGCCAGTGCAAAACCGATACCGTAGGACGCGCCGGTGACGAGTGCTACCTTGCCCTTGAGCGAAAAACTGTCTGCATAAGTCAATGTCTGAAATCCCTTTTGTCGTGAAAACGGCGGGAGCGGCCTTGAAAATCCGGCCGCTCCGATAAAAGCGGCGGTTAGCGCAGATCGCTGACGGCAATATGGTCCATGTCGTCGAAGGTCAGGTTTTCACCGCACATGGCCCAGATGAACGTGTAGGCAGCCGTGCCGCAACCGGCATGGATCGACCACGATGGCGAGATCACGGCCTGATCGTTATGCATCAGGATATGGCGGGTTTCCTGGCCTTCGCCCATCATGTGGAAAACGGCCTGGTCGGGCGCGATGTCGAAGTAGAAATACACTTCCGAACGGCGCTCGTGGGTATGGGCCGGCATCGTGTTCCAGACATTGCCCGAATTGAGTTCGGTCAGGCCCATCGAAAGCTGGCAGGTTTCCAGGACGTCCGGATGGATGAACTGGTTGATGACGCGCTTGTTGGCGGTGGCCAGATCGCCGACCGGCTTCTTCTTGGCGTCTGCGATCGACAGGAAGGTCGTCTTGCAGGTCTTGTGAGCCGGCGCAGAGACCATGTAGAACTTGGCTGGATTGGCTTTGTCGGAGCTGGTGAAGACGACCGACTTTGCGCCCTTGCCGATATAGAGGCAATCGCGCAGGGCAAGCCTGTAGATCTCGCCGTCGACATTGACCATGCCTTCGCCGCCGAGGTTGAAGATGCCGATTTCACGGCGTTCCAGCACATAATTCGTGCCGAAATTCTTCATGCAGTCGATGCCCTTGTCGAGCGGAACCGCTTCGTTGACCGGCTGGCAACCGAACATCACCATACGGTCGACATGGCTGTAGGTGGCAAGGATCTCGTCGGCGGCGAACAGCTTTTCGATGACGAATTCGGCGCGTGTCTCCTCGGTCGTATACCGCTTGAAGTCCTTCTGGTTGGCCGAGTAGCGGATATCCATGATAATGCTCCTATAGAACTGAATTGATTATGAAATGTGCGCCGATCAGGCGATCAGCTTGATCACGACCTTGCGCACCTTGCCGGGCGTTCCAGCGGCACAGCCGGGACGATGGATATCGGTGGGGTAAAGGACCGCATAGGCGCCTTCGCCGAGAACAAGATCGGTCTCGTCGGTCACCTTGGAGTAGAACTTGACGTCCTTTTCCGCGATCAGGTCTTCCTCGACCGTGTAATCGAGAGCAAGCGGTGCGTAACCGATGATTTCGCGGCCGCTGAAGACGAACTGGATGTCGGTGTAGCGAGCATGCGATTCGGGACGCTTTTCCGCTTTGGGGGCCGTGTCGTAATCCTGGATCAGCGCAAAAATGGTATCGCCCTCGATATCGACGCGGCCAACCGGCAAGGCGGCGATATCCGTCTCGGCGATGAACTTCAGACCCTTCTGAACGTTGAGGGGCAGCGTTGCGGCATCGCGGTCGACTGTGGCGAGATTGCTGAGAAACATGAAATCATTCCTTTTGTCTGGATGGGACCGGCGTGATCGCCGGCCCCCACGTATCGATCAAATCCTCAAGACTTGACCGCGCCTTCCAGTGTGCCTTCTGCGGGGCTTTCCGCAACCGGGTTCTTTGCCTTCATCTTCTTGGCATAGATGCCGGTCAGGATCGGGACCAGGATCGCAGTGGTGAGGCATGCGGCAGCAACCAGCGAGGTGGCAGCGGCGGCAGCCGGTTTGAACTGCGGAGCCATTTCGGCAATGATCATCGGGTTGGCGACGGCAGCGCCTGCGGCCGACGAAGCGGCGAGGCCTGCGGTACCGTTGCCGCCACCGATGATCCGGTCGGCGAAGATCAGCGGAATGCCGGTGACGAAGATGACGATGACGCCGAGCAGGATGCCGCCGATGCCGGTCTGGGCGATGACATGCAGGTCGATACCGTTACCGAGCGCAAAGCCGAAGAACGGGATCAGCGTCTGGACGCCCTTGGCGAAGAATTCCTTCAGGTCCTTGTCGAGGTTACCGAGCAGGAAGCCGATCAGGAAGGGCAGCACGGCGCCGACGAAGAGATGCGGTTCGAAAGTGGCCACACCGGCAGCACCGAGGATGAGCATCGAGACGAGCGGGCCCGATTCGATCGACATCAGCACGAAGGCACCGGATTCTTCCTTGGTGCCGTACTGGTTCATGATCGCGGCATAAAGACCGCCATTGGTCATGTCCATTGCGGCGCAGATGGCAAGCGCCGAGAAGCCGGCAAACAGGCCCGAAGAGACACCTTCAAGCGGCAGGAACTGGGCTGCGGCATAGGTCGCGCCCCAGGCAACCAGCGTCTTGACGACGACAAGGTTGCCGGACTTGCGAAGGACTGTCCCCGTGGCTCTCAGGTCGATCGAGGTGCCCATGCAGAAAAACCACACGGCCAGGATCGGAACGGTGCCGGAGATGAGACCGTTGGTGAACGAACCAAAATAACTTCCGGCCCAGGGGAAGAAGGTTTTGCAAAGCGCGCCCAGAATGAGCGGTACCAGCATCAATCCGCCGGGGACCTTATCAATAGCTTTCTTAATATTCATTTCGTAATCCTCCTTAGTAAAACAAGACGTCGCTATTCCGCTGCACTTGGTATTGCGCCGCGGTCGGCGATCTCGGACGCGAAGACGCCTGGTGTGGCACTCTCCGGAATAATTGCGCCGTGGTGCTGAACGACGGCGCCGGCGACCACGTGGGCTCTGCGTGCGGCTTCCGCCGGCGCAATCCCCAGGCAGCGGCCGAGAATATAGGCTGCCGAAAAGCTGTCGCCGGCGGCAGTTGTATCGACCACCTTGTCGAGCTTCAGCGCAGGCACCACCTCGACCTTGCCGTCATGCAGGATCGTGCAGGGACCCGCACCGTCCTTGATGACAACTTCCAGCTTCGGTGACGTGGAGAAGCGGGCAATACCGGCCTCCATCGTCGGCTCGATGCCGAACGCGGCAAGTTCTTCGACCGTCAGCATCAGGCGGTGGGTGAAAGCGGTAATCCGCTCGTAGACCGCCCGCGTCGTTTCGGCATTTTCCCAGAGGAGCGGCCGATAGTTGCAGTCGAAGTCGACATTGACGCCGGCAGCGGCAAGTTCTTCCAGCCGGTCCAGAAGCCGTTCACGGCTCGTGGGCTTGAGCACGGCGAGACTGATGCCGGAGACATAGATGCTCGTGAACCCGCCCAATGCGGCAAGCAGCTCGTCCGAGCCTTCGCCTTCGAACGTTTCACGGGCAGCAGCTTCGCCCCGCCAGTAAAAGAAGCGGCGCTCGCCGGTCGTATCGGTCTTGATGAAATAAAGACCGGGCCGGCGGCCCTTCCGGCGCAGAACCAGGTGGTCATCGACCCCCTGTGCGGTCCAGAATGCCGACATGTCCTCGCTGAAAGGATCATCCCCGATAGCGGTCACATATGAGACGAATGGTCCCAGACCTTTACCCAAACGAGCCAGATAAGCGGCGGTGTTGAACGTGTCACCGCCGAATGCCTGAGTGATCGAGCCGTCCGGCTTGCGCTGCAACTCGACCATGCACTCGCCAATCGAGGCCACGCGTATTTCCAGTGTCATTTTGCCTCCCTTCCGCCCCCCTAGGCGTTGCGCTGGCCGGCGTGGGGGCTTGCCAAGAGTTTCGTCCAGCGCTGAGCCGGACCATATTCAAATCATCAAACCCTACGTTGATCGGGATCAATCTTCGAAGGGCCTTACATTGATAGATTGCACTTGGAAGCCACGGAATTTTGCAGCTGCAGAGCTTCGTGGTCGGGAGGACGCTTCACCACTGCCGCAAGGCAAAACATAAGGAAGAAGACAAATGGGCATCCTTTCCCAGACAATCGTCCCCGCCGATCCTTGGGCCGGCTTCAAGGGAGAAACATGGCGCACGGCAGTCGACGTGCGCGATTTCATCCAGAACAACTACAAGCCTTATGAGGCCGACGGCGCGTTTCTCGCCGCCGCCACACCGCGGACCCTGAAGGTCTGGGGAACCCTGGGCGTTTTGCTGGCTGAAGAGCGCAAGAAGGGCGTTCTCGACGTCTCCGCCGACCGCGCCTCGACGATCACCGCACATGATGCCGGTTATATCGCCAAGGACATCGAATTGATCGTCGGCCTGCAGACCGACGCGCCGCTGAAGCGCGCCATCATGCCGAACGGCGGCCTGCGCATGGTTGAGAACGGCCTCGAAGCCTTCGGTTTCACGCTTGATCCGTCGGTTCACGAGGTTTGGACGAAATACCGCAAGAGCCACAACCAGGGCATCTTCGACGTCTACAGCCCGGAAATCCTCGCAGCCCGCAAGTCCGGCGTCATCACCGGCCTGCCGGATGCCTATGGTCGCGGCCGCATCATCGGCGACTATCGCCGCGTCGCCCTTTACGGCACCGAAGCCCTGCGCGCCTTCCGCCTCAAGGACTTCCGCGCCATTGAAAACGAAGTCTTCAACGACGACGTGATGCGCCTGCGCGAAGAAATGTCGGAACAGTATCGCGCGCTCGACGAACTCAAGGAAATGGCCGCCAAGTATGGCTACGACATTTCCAAGCCGGCCACCAATGCCCGCGAAGCCGTCCAGTGGACCTATTTCGCCTACCTGGCTGCCGTCAAGGAACAGAACGGTGCGGCCATGTCGCTCGGCCGTGTCTCGACTTTCCTCGACATCTACATCCAGCGCGATATCGACGCAGGCCTGCTGAATGAAGAACAGGCCCAGGAACTGATCGACGACCTGATCATCAAGCTGCGTATCGTTCGCTTCCTGCGCACACCAGAGTATGATCAGCTGTTCTCGGGCGATCCGACCTGGGTGACGGAATCGATCGGTGGCGTCGGCGAAGACGGCCGTCCGCTGGTCACCAAGTCGAGCTTCCGCTTCCTGCACACGCTCTACAACCTCGGCCCGGCTCCGGAACCGAACCTGACCGTGCTGTGGAGCACCAGGCTGCCGGAAGGCTTCAAGAACTTCTGCGCCAAGGTGTCTGCCGATACCAGCGCCATCCAGTACGAAAACGACGACCTGATGCGCCCGAAATGGGGTGACGACTACGGCATTGCCTGCTGCGTCTCCGCCATGCGGATCGGCAAGCAGATGCAGTTCTTCGGTGCCCGCTCCAACCTCGCAAAGGCTCTGCTTTATGCCATCAACGGCGGCGTCGACGAAAAGAGCGGTGCAGTTGTCGCCAAGGGCTTCGAACCGATCACCGGCGACGTGCTCGACTATGACGAAGTCATGGCCAAGTTCGACAAGATGATGGACTGGCTGGCCAAGACCTATGTCAAGGCTCTGAACACCGTTCACTACATGCATGACAAATACGCTTACGAGCGTATCGAGATGGCACTGCACGACCGCGACATTCTGCGCACCATGGCTTGCGGCATTGCCGGCCTGTCGGTCGCAGCGGACTCGCTGTCGGCCATCAAGCATGCCAAGGTCAAGGTCATCCGCAACGAGGCAGGCCTCGCCGTCGATTACAAGATCGAAGGCACCTACCCCGCTTACGGCAACAATGACGACAGCGTAGACAGCATCGCCGTCTGGTTGACCGAAACCTTCATGAAGAAGGTCGCAGCACAGCCCTACTTCTATCGTAACTCGATGCCGACCCAGTCGGTGCTGACGATCACCTCCAACGTGGTCTACGGCAAGAAGACCGGCAATACGCCGGACGGCCGCCGCGCAGGCGAACCCTTCGCACCGGGTGCGAACCCGATGAACGGTCGCGATACCAAGGGCTTCGTGGCTGCCGGCGCATCGGTTGCCAAGATCCCCTATGAAGCTGCTCTCGACGGCATTTCCTGGACGGCTTCGGCAACCCCCGATGCCCTGGGCAGGACCTCGCAGGAACGTGCGAAGAACCTCGCAAATTGCCTCGATGCCTATACGGCAGCCGGTGGTTTCCACGTCAACGTCAACGTCTTCAATCGCGAGACGCTGGTCGATGCCATGGATCACCCGGAGCTCTACCCGCAGCTGACTGTGCGTGTCTCCGGATATGCGGTCAATTTCGTCAAGCTGACCCGTGAACAGCAGCTCGACGTCATCTCCCGCACATTCCACTCAAAGATGTAACGTATAGTGGTTAAGCTGGGCGCATGTGGAACCCATATGCGCCCAGGCCATTGAACCCAGTTCTTTGCAGACACGAGATGCCCCATGGACATTCATCGAGCGACCACCCGCGCGCCGAAGGCGCATGCCCCTGGCGGGGCGCATCTAGCCATCGATCACGGATATCTGCATTCCGTTGAAAGCGGCGCGGCCGTTGACGGACCTGGCATGCGCTTCGTCTTTTTCATGGCGGGCTGCCTGTTCCGCTGCGTCTATTGCCACAACCCGGATACCTGGAAGCTGCATAACGGCCGCAGGATCACCGTCGACGACGCCATGGCCGAAATAAGGCCCTATGGCGGATTTCTGAAGATGGCGGGCGGTGTGACGATCTCCGGCGGCGAGCCGCTGATGCAGGCGCATTTCGTTGGCGAGATTTTTCGCCAGATCAAGAGCGAACTCGGTCTGCATACCGCGCTTGATACGCAAGGCTATCTGCATGCCAATGTCGAGGACGAGTGGTTCGACAATGTCGATCTCGTGCTGCTCGACATCAAGCATATCGATCCCGAAGCCTATCTTCGCCTGACCGCCCAACCGCTGCAGCCAACACTCGATTTTGCCCATCGCCTCGTCAGGCTGAACAAGCCGATCTGGCTCAGATACGTGCTCGTGCCCGGCTGGACAGATGGATACGACGACATTTCACGGCTTGCCGATTTCGTCTCGGACCTCGGCCCGATCGTTGAACGCGTCGAAGTCCTGCCCTTCCACCAGATGGGCACCCATAAATGGGAGCAGCTGGGCATGGCCTACCCGCTTGCCGGCGCACCGACACCGACGCTTGAGCAGACGGCCGAAGCCAGAAAAATTTTCGCGGAACGCGGATTGACCGTTTTTTGAGACGGCCACGCCCGACCAATCGTTCCCATTCAATAAAAGCTATAAGGATTTACAACATGATCGATGTCCGTTCGCTCGTCCTCGTGGTCAATTGCGGAAGCTCGTCCGTGAAGTTCGGCGTTTTTGCCGGCTCGGGCCGTGATCCGCTGCTCTCCGCGTTGGCCGAAAATCTGGGACAGCCCGAAAGCCGTCTCGTCGTCAAGGAAAAGGGCGAAAAGACCGAGATGTCGCTTGATGGCGGCAGCCATGACGTGGCGCTCAAGAAGCTGCTCGGCATTCTCGACAGCAAGGGCTGGCTGAGCTCGGTCGTCGCCGTCGGCCACCGCGTCGTCCATGGCGGCGAGCGCTTCTTCGAATCCACCCTCGTCGATGATGGCGCATTGCGCGACATCGACGACTTGTCGCGGATTGCTCCGCTGCACAACCCGGCAAACGCGCTTGGCATCCGCACCGCCATGGCAGCCCTGCCCTCCGTTCCGCATGTCGCGGTCTTCGACACGGCCTTCCATGCCACCATGCCGGCGGCAGCCTATACCTACGCCATTCCGCAGGACTATTACCGCAACCTTGCCATCAGACGCTACGGCTTCCACGGCACCAGCCATCGGTATGTCGCCATGGAAGCCATCGATCTTCTCGGCCTCGATCCGGCAGACCACGGTCTCGTCATCGCCCATCTCGGCAATGGCGCATCGGCAACGGCAGTGCTCAACGGTCACAGCGTCGACACATCGATGGGCTTCACCCCGCTGGAAGGCCTCGTCATGGGCACGCGCTCCGGTGATATCGACCCGGCCGCTCTCTTCCATATTGCCCGCGAAGACGGCCTCACGATCGACGATCTCGACACGTTGCTCAACCGCAAGAGCGGCCTGCTCGGCATTTCCGGCCTGTCCAACGATTGCCGCACGCTGGAAAGCGCCGCCAAGGAAGGCCATGAAGGCGCAAAACTGGCGCTCGATGTCTTCACCCACAGGCTGGCACGTTACATCGGCGGCCTTGCCACCTCACTGCATCGGCTGGATGCCGTCATCTTCACCGGCGGCATCGGCGAAAATTCCGCAACCATGCGCAAGGCAACGATCGATCGCCTGCAGGTCCTCGGCATCGAACTCGACGAAGACGCCAACGGCCAGATGTTCGGCGGCCGCTCCGGCGTGATCAGCGCCGCGTCCACCAAGCCGGTCGCAGCCGTCATCGCCACCAATGAGGAATGGATGATCGCCAGCGATACCCTGGCCGTCGTTGGAAATACCGAAACCGCATAACCAGAGCAGCAATTCACGCCATTTCATTACGTCGAAACTATCGCGAACATACAGAAGGATAATCCTAGATGGGCGCACGTATAATCTTCCTCGCCCCTGCAGCGCAGGATGTCGGCCTGACCTCTCTGGCGCTCGGCCTCGTCCGCGCCCTGCAGCGCGACGGCATGAAGGTCGCCTTCGTCAAGCCGATCGCCCAGCCGCGGTCGGAAGGCCGCCGGCTGCAGAAGGGCATCGACACGTCGAGCCATTTCGCCCGCACGCTGTGCATGACGCAATCTCCCGATCCGATCCCCTTCGAGCGCGCCGAGGAACAGATCCGCAAGGGCGATCTCGCCGCCCTGCTCGAAGACATCGCAACCATGACCGAGGCCTTGCGCGCCGATCATGATGTCGTCGTCGTCGAAGGGCTGATCCCGCTTGCCAGCGCACAGATCGCCCTGCGGCTGAACGTCGAGATGGTGCGCAGCCTCGGCGCCGATGTCGTCCCGGTCTTGAGCGGCGTCGACTACGATCCGAAATCGATCGCCGAAGCGGTCGCGTTGATCCATCGTCAATACACGCGCGACGGAAATTCACCGCTGCTCGGCCTTATGATCAACAAGGTCAAGGTGGATGCCGACCGCGAAAAGCTGAAGGCAGCACTCGCCTCCTTCGGCATGGCCTCTTCTACCATTCTCGGTGCCATTCCCTACGAACCGCGGCTCAACGCCCCCCGCCTGTCGGATATCGTCGCCTCGCTCGACCTGACCGTTTCGCAGGGCAAAAACCTCGATGCGGTGCGCGTGCAGGAAATCGTCGTCGGCGCCCGCTCGGTTGAAAAGATGATCGACCGTCTTCGTCCGGAAACCCTGGTCGTCATGCCGGGCGACCGCAGCGACATCGCGCTTGCCTCAGCGCTTGCCCATAGCCGCGGCGTACCTCTTGCAGGCCTGCTTCTGACCTGCGGCGCACCGCTCGCACCGCCGGTCGCCGACCTGATGACCTCGGCCGGAACGCGGATCCTGCCGATCCTGTCGACCCCGGACGATACCTATGCCACCGCATCGCGCCTGTCGCATCTGAGTTACCATGTCAGCGAAGATGACAGCCAGCACATGGAAAAGGTGATCGATTACGTCGCCGAGCATATCGATACCGGCTCGCTCAGCGAACGGATCGGCACTTCGACCGAAGCACGCCTGTCGCCGCCGCGTTTCCGCAACCATCTGATCGAAGGCGCCCGCAAGGCCAACAAGCGCATCGTCCTGCCGGAGGGCGAAGAGCCCCGTACGCTGCAGGCTGCCGTCATTTGCCACAGAAAGGGCATCGCACGCTGCGTTCTCCTCGGCCGGCCGGATGTCATCCGGATGCTCGCCAAGGCACAGGAGATCGAAATCCCCGAGGATCTCGAAATCCTCGATCCGCAGAGCATCCGGGCGGACTATGTCGACGCCATGGTCGAGCTGCGCAAGTCGAAGGGCATGACGCCTCCCCAGGCGATCGCCCAGCTTGACGACACCGTCGTGCTCGGCACGATGATGCTGGCAGTCGGCGAAGTCGACGGCCTCGTTTCCGGCGCGGTTCATACGACAGCCAGCACCGTTCGCCCGGCCCTGCAGCTGATCAAGACCGAGCCCGGCCAGAGCATTGTCTCGTCGGTCTTCTTCATGCTGATGCCCGACCAGGTGCTGGTCTATGGCGATTGCGCCATCAACCCCAACCCGACCGCTGACCAGCTGGCCGAAATCGCCGTCCAGTCTTCCGAAACGGCAAAAGCCTTCGGCATCGATCCGCGCGTTGCGATGATCTCCTATTCGACCGGCACATCCGGCACCGGCGGCGACGTCGACAAGGTGCGCGAGGCAACCGCACTTGCCAGGGAACGCAAGCCTGGCCTGCTGATCGACGGACCGATGCAGTATGATGCGGCAAGCGTCGAAAGCGTCGGCCGTTCCAAGGCACCCGACAGCCCCGTCGCCGGCCGCGCCAATGTCTTCGTTTTCCCCGACCTCAACACCGGCAACACCACCTACAAGGCCGTGCAGAGATCGGCAGACGTCGTCAGCGTCGGCCCGATGCTTCAGGGTCTGCGCAAGCCGGTCAACGACCTGTCCCGCGGTGCATTGGTCGATGACATCGTCTTCACCATCGCCCTGACTGCAATCCAGGCGGACCAGCAGTCTCCGACCGCCGGCCAGGCTGCGCCACGATCCGAACAGGCGCGGAAAGACGCAGTCAACGCATGAACATCGCGCAACAGGACCCGGACAGCCGGGACAAGATCGATCCGCCCCTCTTGCGAGGGGTGGATATCGGAGGCTCTCTGGTGCCCGACGCAATCGCGGTCGCAGCCGAAGAGATGGGCATCAAGAAGGCCAGCTACGACACGCTGACCCTGCTTGGCCTTGCGGTTCTTGCCGGTGCCTTCATCGGGCTGGGCGCGATGTTTGCGACGACGACTGGCGCCGGCGCTGACGGCATCATGTCTTACGGCCTCACCCGGCTTCTCGCCGGGCTCAGCTTCTCGCTCGGACTGATCCTGGTGCTGATCGGCGGCGCGCAGCTTTTCACCGGCGACATGCTGATGGTGATGGCCTGGGCAAGCCGGCGGATCTCGACAAGACGCATGGTCCGCGTCTGGGTCCTGGTCTGGCTCGGCAATCTGGTCGGTGCGGTCGTCGTGGCAGGACTGGTCTTCTTTTCCGGTCAGTACACGTTCGGCAACAATGCGATCGGCATTTCCGCCCTCCACTACGCCGAGGCGAAAGCTGCACTCCCGATCGTCAACGCCTTTGCGCTTGGCATCCTCTGCAATATCCTCGTCTGCCTTGCCGTCTGGCTGGCGCTGGCGGGGCGCACGGTCGCCGACCGCATTCTCGCCATCGTTTTTCCGGTCACCGCCTTCGTCGCCGCGGGCTTCGAGCACTGCGTCGCCAACATGTATTATCTGAGCCTCGGCCTGATGATCCGCCACGGCGCTCCGGAAAGCTTCTGGACCGCGATCGGGCATGCACCGGCGGAAATCCCCTTGAGCGGCGTGTTCACCAATCTTGCCGTCGTCACGGCCGGCAACTGGGTTGGCGGCGCTCTTCTCGTCGGCGGCGTCTACTGGTTCATCTACCGCCGCCCGGGCAAACCCGGCCATCATTGAATTTCAGGGAAAGCACAGCTTTCCCTGAAATCATCCAGGCGATAAACCACCTCCCATGATCCTACTCGCCCTCTTCGAACGTGCAGCCTTGATGCTGATGGTGCTGTTCTTTCTCGGGCGCACCAGACTGTTCAAGAACGTCCTGTGGAAAGGCAAGCTCAGCGGTATCGAGCTTGCCTTCCTGTCTGCGCTGTTTTCCGGATTTGCGGTCGGCGGCACCTATATGGGCATCCCCGTCGAAGGCGCGCTGGTCAATGTGCGCACCATCGCCATCATGTCCGGTGGCATCCTGTTCGGCCCATGGGTCGGCATTCCGGCGGGCATCATTTCCGGCCTGCACCGTTTCCTCATCGATATCCATGGCCCCTCGGCGATCGCCTGCCTGATCAGCAGCATCTGCGCCGGCCTTTTGTCGACGGTCATCCATTACCGAGGCCGCCGCAGATGGCTTTGGCTGACCGGCAGCCTCGCCGGCATGGCGTGCGAAGCACTGACCATGCTGCTGATCCTTCTTCTCGCGCCGGAAGGTGTCGGCAGCGCAATCGTTGCCGAAATCGCCTGGCCGATGATTATCGGCTCGATGTGCACCGGCATGATCATCAAGCGGATCCAGGACATCGAAGACGAGAAGGACCTGACCGCGGCCCATGAGGCAAGGCTTGCCCTCATCATCGCCAACCGCACCCTGCCCTTCTTCCAGAACGTCCAGGACGACACGCTCGCCAAGGTCTGCGAGGTCATCCACGAATGCCTGGAAGCGGATGCCGTCGCCATTACCGATCGCGACACCGTGCTTGCCTATATCGGCCGCGGCCACGAATATTACGACGAGGAAAAGCACAAGGCGCTGAGCGATCTGACCGCCGACGCGATCCGCTACGACAGGATCACCGTCGACAACAATCTGCAGCGTTATCCGGCCGCCGATTTCCGTTCCGTCGCCATCGTCCCCTTGCGTGAAAACGGTCTGGTCACCGGCACGCTGAAAATCTTCTTCACCAAACCCGACATGATCAACGATTCCCTGCGCGAACTCGGCGTCGGCCTGTCACAGCTGATTTCCACCCAGATGGAACTGTCGCGGGTGAAATCATTGCGGGAAATGGCTGCAAGGGCCGAGTTCCGTGCGCTGCAGAGCAAGATCAACCCGCATTTCCTGTTCAATGCCTTGAATGCCATTTCATCTCTGATCCGCCTGCGTCCCGACGAGGCCCGGCAGGTGATCGCCAAGCTGGCCGATTACCTGCGCCAGAACCTGTCGCTCAGCGATGGCATGATCGATATTCAGGACGAGCTCAGACAGGTACAGGATTACGTCGCCATCGAGCAGGCCCGTTTCGGCCCCAAGCTGACCGTCATCTTCGATATCGACGACGTCCATATCGATATCCCGAGCCTGTCGCTGCAGCCGCTGGTCGAGAACGCCATCCTGCACGGCATCCAGTCCCAGCCGCGGCCGGGCGAGGTCCATATCGCCGTCAAGCGCCATCAGGACCGGGTGAGCGTCTGCATCCGTGATACCGGCCGCGGCATCGACCCCGACGTCATCAAGGCCGTCGCCAATGGTGAAGCTGTCCGCGACCGGATCGGGCTGATGAATGTCAACGAGCGGCTCAAGCTGCTTTACGGCGACGGCCTGACCATAGAACGCCTCGAACCCGGCACATCCGTCAGCTTCGACTTGCCGCTCGAAAACAAGGATGCCGCATGAAGGCTCTGATCGTTGAAGACGAGTATCTGGCACGTGACGAGCTGAAATGGCTGATCGAAAGCCACAGCACCATCGAAGTCGTCGGCACCGAGGAAGACGGTCTGGCGGCACTGCGCTATCTGCAGGAAAACGATCTCGATGTCGTCTTCCTCGACATCAACATTCCCTCGATCGACGGCATGACGCTGGCGCGGACGCTGCACAAACAGGCCAACCCGCCGAAAGTGGTAATCGTCACCGCCTACAAGGAATATGCAGCCGAAGCCTTCGAGCTTGAAATCTTCGATTATATCCTCAAGCCGTTCAACGAGCAGCGTGTCGCCAACACACTCAAAAAGCTCGAAAATCAGCAGCCGGCAGCCGGCATGCAGGCGCCCGTGCCACAGGCTTCACCGGCCGCCAAGCGCACCGTCAACATCCCCCGCAAGGACAGCATTCTCGTTCTGCCGGCAGACCTCATCTATTACGCCAGGGCCGACGAGAAGCTCACCTATGTCCACACCGTCAAGGGCCATTTCGTCATCCCGACCAGCATCGGCGATTTCGCCGAAAAACTGCCCGCCGATACCTTCTTTCGCTGCCACCGGTCATGGTGCATCAACACGTCCAAGATCCGCGAGATTTCGCCCTGGTTCAACGGCACTTACGTCATCAAGCTGCACAATTTCGACGACGTCGAAATCCCCGTCAGCCGGTCGCATCTGAAAGAGTTCAAGCAGCTCATGCAGCTGTGACTGCAGCTCATTCCAGGGATCAGGCATTTCACGCCTTTTTCGATCCGGGAGAATAAAGACAGGGTTAGATTTCCTCCATATTAAACAAGGAGGAAACGCTCATGAGCGGCCTTTCAAATTCAAAGCGTTATTACACATTGATCGGCACCATTTTGTGCCAATTCGGCCTTGGCTCGGTCTACACATGGAGCCTGTTCAACGAGGGGCTGTCGACCAAGCTGTCGCAGCCGATCACCCAGGTAGCCTTCACCTTCGGTCTGCTCAGCCTCGCACTCGCAGTCGGTTCGTCGCTGTCGGGCCGCCTCCAGGACAGGTTCGGCCTGCGTGCCGTCGCCATGACCGCCGGCCTGGCGCTGGGCCTTGGCCTTTACCTCACCTCGACCGCCAGCAGCCTGCCCCTCCTTTACATCTATGGCGGCCTTCTGGTCGGCGGCGCTGATGGCGCCGGTTATCTGCTGACCCTGTCGAATTGCGTCAAGTGGTTCCCCGAACGCAAGGGCCTGGCGTCCGCCTTCGCAATCGGCGCTTACGGCCTCGGCAGCCTCGGCTTCAAATACCTGAACCTTGCGCTGATCAACCACTTCGGCATGGAAAGCGCTTTCGGCATCTGGGCGATCTGCGCACTTGTTCTCGTCGTCGGCGGTGCGCTGCTGATCAGCGAGGCTCCGCAGCCGACCCTCGGCAATGCCCGCACCAAGGCAGCAGCCAACGACTACACGCTCACTGAGGCCGTTCGCCAGCCGAAATACTGGATGCTCGCCCTGATGTTCCTCACCGTCTGCATGAGCGGCCTCTACCTGATCGGTGTCGCCAAGGATGTCGGTGAACGTTATGTCGGCCTCTCGACCTCGATCGCCGCCGATACAGTCGCCATCGTTGCCGCTGCCAACCTCCTCGGCCGGCTGGTGCTCGGCATCCTGTCGGACAAGATCCCCCGCATCCACATCCTCAGCATCGCGCTCAGCTGCGCACTGGCCGGCATGCTTCTTCTTCTCTTCGTGCCCCTCAATGAATATTCGTTCTTCGTTGCCGTCGCCTGCGTCGCCTTCGCCTTCGGTGGCACCATCACCGTCTATCCGGGCCTTGTCAGCGACTTCTTCGGCCTGACCAATCTCGCCCGCAACTATGGCCTGATCTATCTGGGCTTCGGCATCGGTAGCGTCACCGGCTCGATCGTATCCTTCGCGCTGGGTGGTTTCCTGCCGACCTTCTACCTGTCGCTGGCACTGCTGGTCGTCTCGCTTCTATGCTCGGTCAGCCTGTGGCCGAGCCTGCCGCACAGGACAAAGGCGATTGCCGCCCACTGAACTTTCGTCGATCTCCTCCAGTCGATTTGGCCGTCCGCCGAAAGGCGGGCGGCTTTTCGCACGATGATCGAGAGATCGCCGATAGCTGCGGGCTTCAGCCCTTGGCGGATGATGGCAGTGTACCGGTCTTCTCGTTGGCGCCGGCGAAGGCGAGAAGAAAGAAGACGAACAGCGGCGAGAAATAGATACGTCCGTCATGCAGCGGGAAGATCACGAACTTGGCCGCTGTCGCCAGCAGCAACGCCAGCAGCAGCGCCTGCCTGCGCCGTGACGGCAGGGCATTGCTGAAATAGATGATCCCGCCCCAGACGATCGCCACGATATAGGCGGCAAGCCAGGTATTGAGGAACAGCGAGCGGTAGATATTCGCGCCGATCGCCTTCAGGTAGACGACAGCAGAGAAGGCAGGCTCGAACCCTGTCATGTCCTCCTGGATCTTGTAGGTCGAGAACCAGAAATGCGGCCACCAGCCGGTCGGATGAAAGGCTTGGCTCAACACCAGATAGACCGCAAGGCAGGCGGCAAAGCTGAGCGCGAAAACGAGCGTCCCCTTGTCGCGCAGGAACCATATGCAGGCCATCAGCACGCCGGCGACGGCGACCTGATCGGGACGCACGAGGACCGAAATGACGAGGATGATCGAACCGAGAACGTCCCGGCTCCTGTCATAGCTCAACAGAGCGGCAACCAGCAGCGCATTGGCGAGAAAATCCGGCTGCTGCGTGACGGCAAATCCCTGGAACTGCAGGACGAAAAGCAAGGCCACGACGAGAGGCGCATAACCCGAGAGCTTTGTCGCCTTCAGCCACAGGCCGATCGACACGGTCAGGATGGCAAGTGCCGCACCGTTGATCACGTCAAATGCCGGCAGCGGGCCGAAGACGGGAACGAGCCACTTCAAAAGCAGCACGTAAAGCCACTTCACCTCATACATGCCGATCATCGACAGGAAGGCATTCGGATCGGCAAACTGGCGCAGGCGAAAAGCGTCGGTCTGCGTCAGCTCGGCGAAATCCGCGGCAGGCACGGCATCGCGGACGGTCGAATAGGCATAGGAATGGATCTGCGCGGCATCACCGCCCATCCGCTCCAGAACCGTGGAGGCCAGGTAGGCAAGCGTATCCCAATTGTAGATCGGACGGAAATGCCAGAGCGCCACCATCATCGCCGCAAAGCCGGCAAGCACCAGCACGGAAAAGACGCCGGCATATCGCCAGTAGATCGTATTCAGCACGCTCAGCACGATCTGGATGACCTTGCGCGCACCATCCCGCAGATCGGCCCTGGAACCGATCTGCCCGCCCATCAGCTTTTCGCCGTCCCGGATCTCAACCACGTTACTTCACCTGTGCCGCTACGAAATCCTTGACGATGCGGACGATGCCGCGGGACATGACCTCGTCCAACGCCTTGATGAAATCGTCCACATGGCTGCGCTCGCAGATCAGCGGCGGCTCCAGCCGGATGACGTTACGGTTATATTCGGTAAATGCCACCAGCACGCCGTGGTCACGCAACAGATGGCTGCCGATAAAGCCCGGCAGCGAGCCTTTCAGCTTGTCGTCCAGCATGGCGACCACCGGGCGCAGAACCAGCGGCATGGTCTTCGACAGGTCGTGGAATTCGATGCCGACCATCAGGCCCTGCCCACGCACATCCTTCAGCAGCGACGGATAACGGACCTGCAACTCCTTGAGGCGCTGCAACAGGTAGTCGCCCATCTCGGCCGAGTTGTCGATCAGGTGCTCGTCATAGAGCACGTTCATCGCCTCGATCGACGTCACGCAGGCTTCGCCAATACCGCCGAAGGTTGCCATGGCGTGGATCATCGCCGTCTTCGGCGTGCCATAGGCCTTCATATAGACGTCGCGCTTGGCGATCATCGCGCCCATGGCCGACTTGCCGCCGCCGAGCGACTTGGCGAGCGCCGTCACATCCGGCACCACGCCGTGATGTTCGAAGGCGTAGAACTTGCCCGTACGGCCGAAACCGCACTGCACTTCATCGGCGACCCACAGCACGCCATACTTGTCGCAAAGCGCGCGTAGCCGCTGCCAGAAAGCGGTCTCGGCCTGGATGATGCCGCCGCCGCCCTGGACGGTTTCAAGCACGATCACGCCGATCTCGGGATCGTTGCGGAAGGCATTTTCGATCGCATCGATATCGCCGAACGGCACCCTGACCGTATTGTCGACCAGCTTGAACTCGCCGCGATAGAGCGAACCGTCGGTGATCGACAAGACACCCTTGGTCTTGCCATGGAAGGAATTTTCCGCATAGACGATCTTCGGCCGCTTCGGGCCGGCAGCGCGTTCGGCAACCTTGATCGCCGCTTCCATCGCTTCCGAACCGGAAGAGCCGAGGAACACCATGTCGAGTTCGCCCGGCGAGCAGGCGGCAAGGTTATGCGCCAGCGCCGTTGCATATTGCGACATGAAGGCGATGGCGATCTCCTGGCGGTTCTCATCCTGGAATTTCCGCCGCGCATCGAGAATGCGTTTGTGATTGTGGCCGAGCGCCAGCGATCCGAACCCACCGAAGAAATCGAGGATCGCGCGGCCGTTCTGGTCGTAATAATACATCCCCTCGGCGCGCTCGATCTTCACCTTGTGGAAGCCCAGCAGCTTCATGAAGTGAAGCTGGCCGGGATTGAGATGGCGGACGAAGAGATCCGTCATCTTCGCCACGTCGAGCGCCTTCGCCTCGTCGACGGAGAGAAGCGTCGGCTTTGAGATCGGTGCGCGGACCGGGCTGGCGGAAGCATCCGCCACAACATCGTCATCGTGGCTGTTCAGGCTGACTACAGTGGCCATGGTTTTTCCCCTTAAGCTGCCTTGGCGTGGGCGACATTGTCCTGCGAACCGCCGGCAAGTCCCCTGCGATATTCGGAATAAGCGGCGATCAGCATGTCCTCGTCGCGATATTGCGGTACCCAGCCGAGCTCACGCTCGCCCTTCGACACGTCGAGAACGCACATTTCGTCGGCGATCAGATATTGTTCCGGATCCATGATCGGCATGTTGATCAGGTCGAACAGGTCGAGCGTCCGCTTCACCGCCCAGGCAGGCGTCGGCAACAGGAGCGACTTAGAACCCGCATGCTTGACGAGATCGCCGAGCAGCTTGCGGACCGGCGGTGGATTGAGCGAGCCGAGATTGTAGACGGAGTTCGGCACACCGGCACTGAACGCCGCATGTGCGGCAGACGCGCAATCGAACACCGAGATGAACTGGTAGGGGTTCTTGCCCGCACCGATCATCGGTACCGGCAGGTTGTTGTCGATCAGCTTGAACAGCTTCGACAGGATGCCGAGACGGCCGGGGCCGATGATCAGGCGCGGGCGAAACAAAGTGATGTTCATGCCGCGGGTGCGCCAGTCGGCAGCAAGCTCCTCGGTTTTCAGCTTCGACATCCCGTATTCGCCAAGCGGCGCCAGCGGGTGTTCCTCTGTCTGCGGCCAGACATAGGTATGTCCGTAGACCATGTCGGTGGTGAAATGGACGAGCGACGACGCACCGGCCTGATCCATCGCCTTTATGATGTTCTCGGTACCGTAATAGTTGACTGGGAAGAAGAAATCGTGCCGCTTGGCGCGAACCTGCAACGGCGACAGCATCTTGGCAGACAGATTGTAGACCATGTCGTCGGCCTTCAGGCCGATCCTTGCGATCGATGCCGGGTCGGTGACATCGACGGTGTCGAAACGGATATCGCTGTAATGTGGGAGATCGCTCTTGGCGATATCCGCGACGATGACCTCATGGCCGGCAGCATGCAGCCGTGGCGCAAGATGCCGCCCGACGAAACCGTCTCCACCGAAAATGATATGTCTCATGGTTTTAATCCCCGTCGTTCTGTCGGTTCTGATGTCTGTTGGTCAGGAATTGCTGCGCTCGAGAGCGGCCGTCTGGTCTGTCTTATCCTTGTGTCCGCTCTGCGCGATCAGCACCGTGCCGACGCAGATGAAGGCGATGCCGGCAATCTTCATCGCCCCGAGATCCTCCTTGAACAAAAGCCAGGCGAGGATCGCCACAGCGACATAAGCAAGGCTGAGAAACGGATAGGCGAAGGACAAGTCGACCTTGCTCAGCACGTAGAGATGCGACGCCATCGAGATGGCAAAGGTCACCAGTCCGGCAAAGACCCAGGGGTTGAAGGCGATCTGGAACACCCGCTGGATGAGCGTGTCGGCGGAAAAGCTGATCGAGCCAAGCGACAGCATGCCCTGTTTCAGCAGCAACTGGGCGGCGGCATTGGTCATGACCGTGAAAAGAATGAACGGGATATATTTCATGGCTTTCCTCGTGGGACATCCGGCCCGGCAAGCGCCGTGCGGCGCCAGAAATCCGAGCAAAAGCTTTGATCCCGCAACGCTTCCAGCTGCGGCCATTCCGGGAACGCCGCCTTGAAGACCGGGGCGCTCATCCGTTGATCCTTGTAGGGATTGATCCGTCCGCCGGCATCGAGCGTCATCCGGTCAAGCCGCTCGAGCAGATCAAGCGTCGCGCCACCGCGATTGGGAAAATCCATCGTCAGCGTATAACCGGGACGCGGAAACGACAGCAGGCCGGGAGACAGCACGTCACCGAACCGCTTCAGGACAGTCAGGAACGACGATAGCCCCGCCTTGCGGCTTGCCTCCAGCATCGCCGGAATGACGGCACGGGCGTGTTCGAACGGGATCACGCTCTGATGCTGGTAAAGACCGGCCGGGCCATACAGCCTGTTCCAGTCATTCACCCCGTCGAGCGGATAGAAGAACTTGCCGTAATCGGCGAGATGCGGCTTGGCCTTGCGTTTGTTGACGTTGAAATACGCCGTGTTGAACAGGCTGAGACTTACCCGATTGAGCGCCGAAAACGGCAGTTCGAAGGGAACCCGCAGCTTTGCCTTCACCCCTTCGGTGCGAAAATTTCCGTTATCGGCATGGTTGCCGGTGATCAGCACGCCACGGCCGGCAGACCGCCCGGAGGCAAGCTGATCCAGCCAGGCGACGGAATATTCGTTTTCCGCGTCGGCCTCGGCGGCAAGATCGAAATAACCGTCGATATTCGAAAAGGCGGTGATCTTTTCATCGATATCGAGCGAGCCGACCTTCATCAGCCGCAGCCTGGCCGACAGGATCAGGCCGGTCAGGCCGAGGCCACCGATCGTCGCGGCAAAGAGGTCCGGGTTCTCGGTCGCGCTGCAATGATGGACCTCGCCATCGGAGCGCATCAACTCGAGGCTTTCGACATGGCAGCCGAAGGTCCCGCGGCGATGATGGTTCTTGCCGTGTACATCGTTGGCGATTGCGCCACCCAGCGTGACGAACCGGGTTCCCGGCGTCACCGGCAGAAAGAAGCCGGCCGGGGCGATCCGCGCGATCAGTTCCTCGAGCGATATGCCTGCCTGTGCCTCGACGATAGCGGCCCCGGCCTCGAGGGCGAGTACCGACGTCTGCTGCCGCATCGTCACCAGCGACCCGGCATCGTTATGGCAGCTGTCGCCATAGGACTTGCCATTGCCGAAGGCGAGCAGTCTGGCCTTGCCGGCAACGCCGTCGCGCAAGGCGCACACCGCCTGCTCGGCGGTGATCGACTGCCTGAAATGCCGGCTGACACGGCCGAAACTGTCGAACGTCGCCTGCATCACAGGATACTCGCGATGATGAACAGCACGGCGCCGGCGGCAATGAACAACTGGCTGCGCCAGTCGGTTGCGATGAAGACGACCGGATCGTCATCCATCTCCTTGCGATGCGCAAGGATCCAGATCCGGACGTTGATATAGAGCACCATCGGCACCAGCGGCCAGATCACCCACGGCTCGTTATAGAGCGCGCGAATGTCGGGTGATTGGATGTAGAGTGAAAGAACCAGCGCCGCCACAAAGGCTGAGGTCACGCCACTCTGCGCGACGATATGGATGTCCTCGGGACGATAACCGCGGCCGGCAATCCGGTCTCCGACATCGACCGTCGTGTAGCGCAGTTCGACATAACGCTTCACCAACGCCAGCGACAGGAAGAAGAAAAGGCCGAACGCGATCAGCCAGAAGGACAGGGGCAGATCGGTCGCCTCCTTGCCGCCAAGGATACGCACGCTGTAAAGGCCGGCAAGGCAGAGCACGTCGATCAGCAGCATCCGCTTCAACGCGAGCGAATAGGCCGTCGTCACCACCAGATAAAGCACGATGACCCCGGCAAACCGCAGGGGCAGCAGCGAGCAGATGGCGGCAGTCGCCACGAGAAGCAGCGCGGAAACCAGCAGACCGTAAGGGATCGAGATCGCGCCGCTGGCGAAAGGACGGTTGCGCTTGGTCGGATGCTGCCGGTCGAGCGGCAGATCCAGAATGTCGTTGATGATGTAGATGGCCGAAGCCGAAAGTGAAAATGCCACCAGTGCCAGGATGGTTGCGATCAGCGTCGCGGGCTGGAAAACCGTGTGTGCCAGCACCGGAGAGGCAAAGACGAGGAAGTTCTTCAGCCACTGATGCACGCGCAGCATCTTGATATAGGACTTGATGCCCGGGCGCTTGGCATCGAAGCGCAGCGAGGAATGAGCCTTCTGGTAACGGTCCGCGGCGGCATCCGGCGCCACCACGATGGCGTTTCGCGCCTGTTCGAACACGGCGATATCGGCCCGGTCATTGCCGGCATAATCGAAACCGTTCGGTCCATAGAGCTTGGACAGCAATGCCGCCTTCTTGCCCGCGGCAAGATTGGTCTTTTCATCCGTGTGATAGACCGCACTGAACAGGCCAAGATGTGCCGCAACCGCCTTTGCGAAAGGTTCCGCCGCGGCGGTCACCAGAACCAGATCACGCCCCCGCACCCGCTCGGCGCGCAGAAAGGAGATGAAGTCTTCACGATAGGGCAGATGGCTGGCGTCGAGCGTGACGCGCCGCGCGATTTCGGTCTTCAGCCGGGCCTTGCCCGAAAACAGCCAGATCGGCAGGAGAAACAGATAGAGCGGATTTGCGCGCAGAAGCTGGAACACGCTTTCCCACAACAGATCGGTGGATATCAGCGTACCGTCAAGATCGACCGCCAAAGGTATATCAACGATGTTCTGTAGACGCACATTCATTGTCGAACTTGTTCCGTTTGTTGATGACACGACGTCATCTCCCCTCAGAAGTGAGACGCTCAAACCCGACATCCTGTGCCATATTGGTCAGGTGCACGTTTCCGTCTGCATCTCTTTCCCGGCAGCAACCGGCCGCTTCCCCACATCAGCTGGCCAGAAAATATGCTCCAACCAAGAATCAGCCGTTAATGACCACTGGCGACAGGCCGATTCCGCCGCGATTTTGGAGGCAATTCCAGTTAGGGTTTAGAATTCATTCGAAGGCGTCACTAATGAAGTGTTATCTCGATTGTGAAAAATGCTCACAAATCGCCGGTTGTGTTTACACCAGAGCGAGAATATGCGCCGCATTACTACATTAATCCAGTTCGAGAACGGAACTGGACTGGAGTGAAACAGAGTGACGATCAGCTTTCACATGCGTCCGGCAAACTGATCTATGACCTGCATCAATGGCTTCGGCCGATAATCGCGATCAAGCGGCAGCGGCCGGTTGGGGCTGCCGTCGTCGCGGGTGAAATACATCGGCACCCAAGTATAACGATCGGAAATCCCCCAGGTAAGGATCGCCGTTGGTTGCGCCGCGTCGGTGATCGCACCGATAAGATCCCTCGCACGGCCGGCAATCGCCGCGTCGCGCTCCGTCTCGTCGGCCGGCAGACGATTGTCGATGACATCGAGCTCCGTCACCAGAACATCGACATTCATCTTTTTCAGTTCGGCAACGAAAGAGGAGACACCCTCCTTGTCGATTTCCAGCTCGCCCTTCAGGTGCCCCTGGAAACCGACGGCATGGATCGGCGCATCCCGATCGCGAAGATCGCGCACCACTCTCAGCAGCGCCTCGCGCCTGTTCTTGAAGCGTGCGCCGACGCATTCGATATCGAACTCGTTGATCACCAGCTGGACCGACGGATCGCTCCTGGCCGCGCGGCGGAATGCGGTCTCGATATAGGTCTTGCCGATATTCTCCAGCCAGAGATTGGGGCGCAGGTAGTCGGACTTGCTCGGCTCTTCGGCGATCGCTTCGTTGATCACGTCCCAGCTCGGGATCCGTCCCTTATACCGCCCGACCACCGTGTCGATATGTGTGCCGAGCGCGTTGTTGGCGGCGGACTTGCCGCGAATGGACGACGTCCATTTCGGCATCGCCGCATACCAGATCAATGTGTGGCCACGCATCTTCATGCCGTTCTGATCGGCGAAATCGATGAGCTTGTCGCCCTCGTAGAAATCGAATCGATCTTCCGCCGGCCGCACTGTCTCCCATTTCAACCCGCCTTCGGAAACCACCAGATTGCAATGCTCGATCAGCGCCGTGCGATAGGCAAGGTCATCCACCAACGCATCGCCGCGGACAGCGGCTCCATAGGGTATCCTGGTTTTCACCGCCGCATGCGCCTTAGGGATGGGTAAGGCGGCCTGGGCCGCAATCGCAAGACTGCCGTGAACGAAATCGCGTCTGCGCATGGATCCATCTCGCGTTTGCTGGATAAGGAAACCGCCGATCTTTGCCGCCGGATGTCATGCGGGAAAGCTAGTCTTCAGGCGTTATGATAATATTACCTGACGCTGAAGCGACATCTTCACCGCCGGTTAACCGATCTCGGTCTCCTGTGGATGCGAGAGCGCCTGATCATTCGACGCGCGAAACGAGACCTAGGCTTTGGCAGAACAAGGACAGATTTCCCTGCGCGCCCCTTACGAGGGCACGGGCACTGCCGACACCGGTCGCGTAGCCTGGAGCAGCCGCTCGTTCGTTCTCCTGCTCGTTTTCGCCTATTTCTGGATCGGCCTTGCTCCCTTTGCCCATTACGGCAAGGAGGAAGTGGTAGCGAGTTCCGGCAACCTCCTGAACCAGATCGTCGTCGTTCTGCTGTTTGCCACAGCGATTGCCATGATCTGGCGAAATCCGGCCCGCAATGTGCTTTTCAGCCCGCACACCCTGCTATTGCTGGTCTTCCTGTGGTTTTGTTTCGTGTCGGTCTTTGCCTACGATCCGGGCATCGCCTATCGACGGATCATCTACGCGCTGCTGGTTTGTGCATGTGCCAATGCCGCTTTGCTGATCCCCCGAACCAGTCAGGAATTCGCCAAGGTCCTGGCGACGACAATGATGACCGTGCTGTTGCTGTGTTATTTCGCAGTGCTCGCGGTACCAAGCGTCGGCATCCATGGAAGCGACGAGGTCGAGGCGGCGCTTGCCGGCGACTGGCGCGGCATTTTCGGTCACAAGAATGCCGCCGCCGCCGCCATGGTCTATATCGTCATGGTGGGCCTTTACCTGCGCAAGGCGTCCTATCCGAAGATCGGTTCGCTGGTTGTCGGCCTTGCTGCGGTTTTCCTCCTCTTCGCCGGTGGCAAGACAGCAACCGCCATGCTGCCGACCGTGCTGATCCTTGCCTGGCTGTTCGAGCATTGCAGACCGCTGCGCTGGCTCATCACCATCGGCATCGTCATCGTCATGAACGTCACCCTGGTCGGGGTATCGAGTTCCCCTGCGACCCAATCCCTGCTGACCAGCCTCGGCATCGATGCGACATTCACCGGCCGAAGCACGATCTGGGCCTTCACCGCCCAAAGGATCGCCGATCAGCCGCTGACGGGTTATGGCTTCCAGTCGTTCTGGGGGACGGATTTCATGCGCAGTATCACCACCGAATCCTGGGCCTTTCTCGCCGCCCACTCGCATAACTCGTTTCTTGAGACATTGATGAATGGCGGCATCCCGGCCCTCATCCTCATGGCCGTCTGGCTTCTCATCCTGCCGCTGAGAGACGCAAGCGAGGCGCTCGCCACCCAAAATGATACCGCCCTCACCCGCCTGTTCCTGCGTATCTGGATATTCTCACTTCTTCTGGCAGGGTTGGAAAACCTGTTTTTCGTCAACACCGGCCCGCTATGGTTCACCATGCTTGTCGCCGTCTTCGGCCTTCGGCTGCAGGCTCGCGCCAGTCTTCGCCAGACATGAAACCGCGGCGCGCCTGAACCGGCTCACGTTAACTCAAAGCCCAACATGGATTTGTATTCGCGCAATTCCTTTCGTATTGAAAACACGTCGCATGAGGCGATGCACGCACCAACGCGAGACAGCACGGAGAACCAAGCTGCAGGACGATAGCAAAGCTTCGGTAGACGCCGTCATCTGCATTCCGACCTTTCGCCGGCCGGAGGGTGTGGCGCGCACGCTCCAGTCATTGCTGGCGCAAAAGGGTGAGATGCGCTTCGCCATCATCGTTGTCGAAAACGATGCCGAAAACCCCGTTGGCTCCCGCGCCTCACAGGCGATACTCGAAAATGCCGGCTTGCCCTTCGCCATTCTTGTCGAACAGCGCCAGGGAAATTGCCACGCCATCAACCGCGCATTCACCGAGGCAAGAGAGCGTTTTCCCTCCGCCGACTACCTTCTGATGATCGACGACGACGAGGCTGCCACACCGGACTGGCTGTCGCAGATGATCGCAACAGCGCGCCGGACCGGTGCCGATATCGTCGGTGGTCCGGTAATCCGCCAGTTCGACGTGCCGGTCTCCGCGTCGGTAACCCTTCACAGCCTTTACGGTTTCATCAGCGGGCCGACGCGCGAGGTGCCGGTGATCCACGGCACCGGCAACTGCCTGCTCCGCCGCGAAGTTTTTGCACGATTGGAAGACCCGCTTTTCGACGTTGCCTTCAATTTTCTCGGCGGTGGCGATATGGATTTCTTCGCCCGCTGCCGCACTGCCGGCTGCAGGTTCTGGTGGTGTGAAGAGGCGGTAATCTATGAAACCGTCGCTGAGGAACGCACCAGCGCCAGATGGCTGATGCGGCGGTCGGTGCGTACCGGCAGCATCAACTATGCGATCGACCGCAAGCGCGCGACCTCGGCCTTCGCCATTGCGGGGCTTCAGGCCAAAAACGTCATATCGCTGGGACTGAGCCTCTTCCGCGCAATCGGCATTCTCGCCCGCACGCGGCATTTCCTGCCCGCAACCCACCCGCCGTTGATGTCTGTCGGAAGGGTGACGGCAAGTCTCGGTTTTATCCCTGCCCCCTACAAGGCAAGCCAGATCTCGGCGACAGAGAAAAAGACGACGCTGCCGGCAAGCGGCCATATCACCGAAAGCTGAAGCAAGAGCGACACGATCCGTGTCGTCTCACGCCGCGCGCGGATCCTCAGGTTCTGCGCGGGCTTCCGCATGCCTTGCAGGCTGCATCCGTTCGGCCGCCGCCTGGGCCATGAACAGCGCCCGCCAGCCGAGAACCGCGATCAGGATTTCCAGCCCATAGGTCGCGATCACCACGCCGGCGACGCCCGAATAATAGGCTGCGAGCGCCACCAAGGCCGCTCCGAAGATATTCGAGATATTGAGGATCCTTGCCCGGATGTTCTGCAGGCTGGAAGCGCCCAGTGCCTCGAAGGCGGTGGCGCTGACGGCGATCGGGATCACCGCCCAGCAGAGCGCACGCGTGATCCACGACAACGAAACATATTCCTGGCCGAACAACAGCGGCAGCCACGGGGTGACGATCCAGACGACAAGGCCGCTTCCGATGCCGATGCCGGTCGTCAGAAGCAGCATCTGCTTTGCCCGTCCGAGCACTGCGCCGATGCCGCTGAGCGCCGCTGCAGCATAGCTCGGATAAACGATCCGGTTGAGCGCCTCGACAGCCATATAGGACGCTTCCGTCAGCCGGCGCGCAATCGAATAGCTGCCGACGATCTCGGAGCCGGCAACCGCGCTGAGAACCAGAATATCGGCATTGCTGCGCCCCGCCTTGAAGAAGAACTGGCTGGCGAACATGATGCCGATCGGGACTTCTTCGCGCACGATCCTGAATGTCGGTCGGCCCAGCCGACGGATGGCGACAAGTGAAACGACCGCGACGATTGCATGGGCGGCGAAATTCCACACCGCCCATTCGGCAACCGTGGTGATGTTGAATACCAGGCAACTGATCACCGCCGCCGCCATGCGCAGCACGGCAAACAGGAATTCGATCCTGTTGGCGACGGAAAAGCGCGAATGCGCCACATAGCTGTTGGTCGCAAGCCAGATGATCTTCAACAGGATGATATTGGTGACGAGGATCAGCGCGGTGGCGAAAAGCGTGGTGAACAGCTCTTCGGAGACCGGATAGAACAGCGGAATGGCGACCATGCCGACCACCACCAGCACGCCCCCCGACACCAGGTTCAGAATATGCACATGGCCCAGCATGTCTGGATAAAAGCCCGGCTCCTGCGCCACGCGCCGGACGAGCGATTCCTGCGATCCAAGCCCGCAGACCTGGATACCGATATTGGTCAGCGCCGTGATCGTGGCATTGAGCGCGAATTGTTCATGGCCGAGATGCCGGGCCAGAAGCCCGAATGTCAGAAGCAGGGCGACGCTCGACGCCAGAAGCGCGCCGCTCGACCCGATATAGGAGCCGAGATGCTGGGCGAACTGCCGAAACTCTTGGCCGGATTTCAAGCGCACTCCACATCTCCAACCGACATTTTGGCCTCTCTCCGCATGCCCTTCATGGCATGCTGCCGCAGCTTCCCTCAACGGCAAGGTCGGCGGTTCTGCGGCGGCGAGGCCGCTGTGTACATGCAGCGATCCTCAACTGCCATCACTTTGCCTCAACGGGATTAACGTAGCCTTAGGTCGATGCCGGGCAGTCTGTGGGCAAATACTCCGGAGCGATGAACACCGAATGTCCGCCACAGTCAGCCTTGTGACGCCCACCTATGTCAGGGATTTCGAATCCTGCCGACTATTATGCGACAGTATCGATGCCTTCGTCACCGGTTATGATCGGCATTACCTTCTTGTCGCGGACAGCGACCTTGAGCTTTTTTCACAGCTTGGCAACGAAAGGCGGCTTGTCCTGCCCGATTCGGTGCTCCTGCCGGACGGATTGCGCCCGCTGCCGGCCTTCCTCAAGTGGAAGGGGCGCCAATATTACTGGGCACGCGGCGCCGGCCTGCCGGTCTATGGCTGGCATGTCCAGCAATTGCGAAAGCTCGCCATGGCGCAGCTGCAATCCTGCGACCGGGTCATGTGCATCGATTCCGACAATTGTTTCGTCCGCCCACTCGATGTCGGCAAGGTTGCGGGCGGCTTTCTGTCGCCGCTTTATGCTGATCTTGCAGGCGTGAACGAGACGCGCCCGAGCCATGTTTTATGGCAGAAGAAAGCCTATCGCCTGATCGGTGCATCCGAGCCCCCATTGCCCGGGGACGATTATATCGGCCAGATGATCATCTGGGACCGCCAAAGCCTGCAGACCATCATCGACAGGATAGAAACCCTCGCGGGTATTCCCTGGTGGAAGGCTCTCTGCAAGGCACGGGACTTTTCCGAATATATTCTCTATGGCGTCGGCGTTTCCGGCAATCCGTCGCTGTTGGGCCGCCATCAGGTGGTTGAGCGCAGCCTTTGCGCCACCTATTGGAGCGGCCCGGCGCTCGACGCTGCGGGCATTGCAGCGCTGATAGACGGCATGAGCAATGACCAGTATGCGATCGCCATCCAGTCGCATACCGCGACCGATCCGGCGCTCATCCGGCGCGTCACGCTTACCCGCAATCTCTGGCGTTAGGCATCCAGTCTCCAGCCGCCCTGGACATCGTCGAGCCGGGCGATGATGGATGCCCACAACGCCGCGACCTCTGCATCGATGTCGAGCACCGGCGGTGTGCGGCCTGTGGCTTTGCGAACCGCCTCGGCCATCGTCCGGGCATCCGCATCATGCGGGCACAGTACGATATTGCCGTTGTCGATCAGGGCCTTGAAAAGCCCGTGATGGGCAAGCGATGCCGGATCCGCCGGCGCATTTGCAACAACGATCCGCCCGGCAAGCGCTGCCGCCAGCACGCTGCCGCGGCGTGCGGTCAGCCCTTCGGAAAACCGGTAGCAGAAAATGTCCACCTCGCGGCAGGCGGCAAAGACCTCTTCGTCGCTCGCAAGATATCCGGTCACCATCACCCGGTCGCCAAGGCCGAGAACGTCCACCTGGCGGCGGAAATCCTCTTCGACATTGTCGAGCCCCTTGATGAAGGAACCGACGAAGGCGACCGCGACGTCTGAGCCTTCATCCTTCAGCACCCGCGCGATTTCGAGCAGTTCCGCACAGTTTTTCTTAGGATAGATCGAACCGAACTGACCGATGATCGTCCGGCCACCGGCGCGCAAGGCACGAATGGCGAGCGCTGCAGGTCCGGCCACCTCCGTGCCGGTCGGCAACAGGTTTGGCGGAATGGGTACGATTGCTGTGGATTTGCCGCCGAACTCAGGAAACCGGCTTTCGCGCCATTCCCGCTCGACTTCCGGGGCTGAAAATAGAAGGGCATCGGCAAGCAGGATCACCGGCCACAACACCAACCGCCGCTTCCAGTCGAGGCTCGCCCATTCATGCAGGACGACCGTCACATGCTTGCGCTTCAGTTTCGCCAGTGCAGCGGCAATGAACGGTTCGACGAGGCGCTTTTTCCACGCGACGATCGGAAAATTGAAAACGATCGCATCGCTATCGGCAAGCCGGTCAGCCAGATGTCGGACATGCAGGTCGAGAACATCGCTGTCGGCACGGTCGCCGAGACGGTCGGCAAGATTGCGTGTGAAGGCTTCTACGCCACAGACGGCAGTGGCGTCGGATCTGAGCACGAGGTAACGCATCGATGTCGCGATCCATTGAGAGCGGGCAATTGCCCCAACAAAGCCCATAAATCTTAAACTTTTGCGCCTGAGGAAAGAATTATGTGTCAAAAGATGCAGATAAGCCTGCTGGCGCAGGGAATGGTTTACCGCTTATTAGCGTAGATAGGATTGTATCGGCGCTGAAAGGTAGGCCCGGCCGTATGTATGCCATGCTAAGACCGCGCAGGGATGCTCGAAAGAAACGGACTTCAGACGGCATGTCGGAGGCTGACGGTCGAAATGCGCCGATGCCTGAGCAACCGTCGCTGCTGTCCTATCTCGGCTCGGAGGAGGAAACCGAATTCCGCCCGCCCTCCCGTCGCCCCACGCCGCTGTCGATGTCCTTGCCGGATATCAGTGCCGGGCTGGTGCTTGCCTGGCTCTGGGCCGGAAAATGGATCATTCTCCTGTGCCTCGTGCTCGGCGCCTTTGCAGGCGTTGGTTTCGGCATGTATTCCAAGCCGAAATTCACGGTGGGCTCGCAGATCTTCATCGATCCGACGAACCTGAGGGTCGTCGCCGATGACATATTCACCAACAACAATCAGCTCGACATGCAGATCTATGACGTCGAGAGCAAGCTGCGGATTCTCACCTCGGCAAACGTTCTCAACAGCGTCATCGATACCTTGCATCTCGATCGTGACCCCGAATTCGGCGACAGCAAGTCGGACGATCCCCAGGTCGGTCGCCTCGACGCATTGCGGGCACTCGAAAAACACGTCAATGCGAAACGCGAGGAAAACTCCTTCGTCGTCAATCTCGACGTCTGGAGCCAATCTGCCCAGAAGGCGCTCGAGATCGCCAATTCGATCACGACGAACTTCCAGGACGAGCTGGTAAGGGCTCAGGCCGATGGCGCCGAACGGGCAGCAGCGGAACTGTTCGCCCGCCTCGATACCCTGAAGGACGAAGTCGCCAAGGCCGACGAAGCCGTGCAGCGTTTCAAGCGCGAGCACAATATCATGTCGAGTTCGGGCGAACTGGTCAGCAGTATCGTCGCCAATCAGACCAACACCCAGCTGGTCGATGCTCAGGCCCGCGTGATCCGCGCCCGCAGCCGCTATCAGGAACTTTCGACCGGGAACTCGGACAGCCGGCTCGACAGTGCGACGATCGATAGCCAGACGATGACCGCGCTTCGCACCCAATATGCGGTCGCCAAGCGGGAACTGGATGCGCAATCGGCGATTTTCGGCGCAAAACATCCGCGGATCGCGGCCATGCGCCCGCAGATAGAGGCAATTCAGGCCCAAATCGCCGCAGAACAGACCCGCCTTCTCAGCGCCGCCAGATCGGAACTCGCCCAGGCCGAAGCCGCCCTGATGGCACAACAGACCCAGGCGAACACGATGAAGTCGGTTGTCTTCGCCGACAATGAATCTCTTGTGCAGCTTCGCCAGCTTGAACGCGAATCCGAATCCAAGTCCAATGTCTACCAGGCCTTCATGGCGCGCGCCAAAGAGATCGCCGAACGCCAAAAGATCAACACCACCAATGTCCGCGTCATCTCGCCACCGACCATTCCGAAGGCCCGCAGCTATCCGCCCCGCACGCTCTACCTCCTGGCTGGCGGCCTGATCGGCGGTTTTGCGATCGGCACGATGCTGGCCGTCGCATCGGGCTTCCTGAGGCTGGCAATGCGGCGCCCGGAAGACGAGCGAGCGGCCTGAGAAGCCGCATTGGCCGGCTTCCGGTGCTAGACGCCCGACCAGCGTCAGTCACTCAAGGATTTTCTTATCGGGAATAACGCAGCAGCGCGTAGACTGCGACCGGATTGGTCAGCATGTAGCGAAGCATCAGGCGGCTCGGTTCGTTATACATCCGATATGCCCATTCCAGACCCCGACGCTGCATCCACATCGGTGCCCGCGGGTTCTTGCCCGACAGGAAGTCGAACAGGCCGCCGGAGGTTTTCACCACGCCGACGCCGCGCAGCTTGTCGAGATTGCGGCTGACGAATTGCTGCTCGATCGGAAAGCCGAGGCCGACCCAGAGAATATCAGGACGCTTCGCCTGGATATCCGCGACGATCTCGTCCTCCTGGTCGGCACCGAAATAACCGTTACGCTGGCCGACGAACCGCAGCCGCGGATAAAGCCTGCGCATTTCGGCGACGGCCTTGGAATTGACCTCTTCGCTTGCGCCGAGAAAATAGAACGTCGCACCGACATCCTGCGCCCGGCTGGCAACGGCATGAACCAGATCCGTCGTTGCAACCCGTTCGGGCAGCGGCACTTCGCACAGGAGCTTGGAATAATGAACCATAGGCATGCCATCGGCATGGATCTGATCGGCTTCCAGCATGAGCTTCATGAATTGGCGGTTGCGCACGCAAAGCGCAAGCACCTGACCGTTCGCCGATGTGGAATAGAAAGGACGCTCGTTCTGACCGCGCGCACTCAGCGCCTGCTCTATCAGGCCGGCAGCAGCCTCGTCCATTGTCGCACGCACGATAGGCAGACCACCCAGAACAACCTGGGGCCAGTCGGCCATCCTCGTGACATTGATGTCGTCTGCTTCGAGTGCCATAGGGAGCAATGCAAAGAATCCAGCTATAAGGAGACGTCCTGTCTCGCCGCTTATCAAGCACGGCTTATATGCGAATTCAAATAGAAAACACGAAGATGGTTACGATAAATTTAGAAATACTTATTAAATACTTATTCATGTTTTACTAGAATTTTACCTTATTGCTCGAAACCCGCGAAAATGTAGCAATTACAGCTCATCTGCAGGGGATTTATCTGATTTTCATCAGCTGCAGGGACGGATAACAATCAGGCAGACACGCACCCTGGCTGTGATCGGCAGCAAACGGATAGGCGTTCGAAGCTGCCCGACACCTCCCAGGACCTTTCCCTCAGATCGCAAAAACTCAGGCGTGTGAAACAGCCTTTCATCTATACGTTTGCGATAAGTCACGAATCACTTATATATCTAGCGAATCTAAGTGCTTGGGAGCGTTTCTCCAGCCAAAAGTATCGCGTAGGCCGGCTGCAGCTTTCGATCGTCGGTCTATGGAGACTAGATGCGTTCAAGTCGCACCATCAAATTCGGCCTGTTGATCGTGGCCACCATTGCCCAGACGTCCTGCAGCCAGACATCGCAGAAAAGTGCCGAAAATCCGGCGCCAAATCAGCACATCGCTACGACATCAGCTGCCACGCCGCCGGCCTCGCCGCTGGTCACGAATTCCGTGGCTGCAGTGCCACCCATCACCGATATCGAGGGGGCCGTCCGTCGCGTCGTCAGCTGGCACCCCGCCATCCAGGAAGCTGCCGGACGGATAAGGCAGCAGAACGAACTGATTGCCGATGCCCGCTCCGGTTATCTCCCCGCAGTCGGCGGCGGCCTGGATCTCGGCGCCCAGAATGACGAACGTGGACAATGGGCACCCAAGCTCAATGTCTCGGCCACGCAGATAGTCTACGATTTCGGCAAGGTCTCCGGCAGGGTCGACGCGGAATCCGCCATCTACGACACGAGACGGGCGGAGTTCCTTGCCACGGTGGATGATACGATCAGGGAAACCGTCCTTGCATCGGTGGAGGTTCTGCGCAATTCGCGGCTTGCAGTCGTCGCCAGGGAACAGATCAATGATGTGAAGGCGATCGGCCAGCTCGTCAGCGCCAGAACCGATAGCGGCGCCAGCACGCGTTCCGACAAGCTGCAGGCCGAGGCCCGCATTCAGGCCGCCCAATCAACGGCGCTGGAGATTACCGCCGAAAGGCAGCGCTGGGAAAGCGCCTTGAATACGCTGCTCGGCCAGGTGGATGGCGCGCGCCTGCGCCCGTCCTTTCCCGACGGCCTGAGCAAGGCCTGCTCCGGACCTCAGCCGGAATGGGAGACCGTGCCGACGGTTCTTGCCGCCAAATCACGCAAGCGGGAGGCCGATGCGCGCGTCAAGCTGGCGCGGGCGGATATGCTGCCGACCATTTCCATGGAGGCGACGAGCCGGGTGAAGACCTGGGGCAGCGACGACACCGACTATCTGGTCGGCCTGACGGTCAAAGGCGATCTCTATAACGGCGGCTCGTTCAAGGCTCGCCAGAACGCTGCACGTTTCGCGGCGCAAGCGTCCGAAGCAGCCATTGCTGCCGGAAAATTCGATGCGCAAAAGACCTGGATCGAGTCCGCGTCACAGGTCAACAGCCTTGGCACACTGCTGAAATCCTTGAGCTCCAGACAGGTAATGATGCGCGAGACGCGTGATCTTTATCAAAAGCAGTTCCTCGACCTTGGAACCCGGACCCTTCTGGATGTACTGAATGCCGACCAGGAACTGCACGCCGCCCGTTTCGACGAGATCAACACGCGCTTCGATCTCTACAAGCTGAACGTCGAATGCGCCTATGCCACGGGCCGGTTGCGCGAGACATTCGGCCTGTCCGACCAGCCTCCGGGTCAGGTCGCGGCGCAGCCTTCAAGACCAGCCCCGGCCCGGCCTTCAAGACATGTCTCTGACCGGCCTGCCGCGGATGCCGCGGCCCTTGCCGGAACAGACCTGAGGCTGGCCCCTAAAATCTGACAGGAAATTCCGTTTTTCCGCAATTGCCGTGAAAACCATGCCGGGATGATGCGCCCGGCATGGTTTTTTCGTTTGGGTTGGCACAACCCTGTCCCGCGTCCGGCGGGCAATTCACGCTTAATTAAGCACTCGGCGACAAACATAAGCGACAGCTAATTGAAGACAAGCTCAACTACTGCACCTTCACTCCCGTGTGTTGCTGACGACATCCTCAAGCGCCGCCATTCGTCCTGAGTGGAGGCGCGGCCGGGATGAAATTCCCGACAAGGGCAGCAGCACACCAACAAAGGGGCATGATGCCCGACACGCAAAGGAGAGGACGATGGTTGCTGTAATTTTGGACAAGGTAAGCGGCGAAACGACGACCGTGTCGGGCAATACAGTTGTTCTTTCGGAACCGAGCACCGTCAGGCTGACCTTATCTCCCGACCAGATTGCCGCAACCTCGCGCTCGGGCAACGACCTCATCATCGACGTGCGCAACGGTCCGGATCTGCGGATCGAGAATTTCTACAACGGTGAAGGCAATCAAAGGAGCGATCTCGTTCTCGACGATGGCGCCGGCAACGTATGGCAGGGCGACTACACCGACGGCCTCGCCAATTTTGAGTTCTCCGAAGCCGGGGTCGTCGACCAGCTCGCCGGCGCAGGCGCAGCAGCAGGTGCCGGCGGTGGCGTCGGCGCGTCCGTCCTCGGCCTTGCGGCAGCGCTCGGCTTGGGAGCAGCCGCGATCGGCATAGGCGGTGGCGGTGGCTCCAGCAACGACGGGCCTGACGACGGCGATGCGGATGCTGATGCGGATGCGGACGCGGACGCGGACGCGGATGCAGATGCGGATGCGGATGCTGATGCGGATGCGGATGCAGATGCGGATGCGGATGCCGATGCGGATGCGGATGCGGATGCCGATGCGGATGCGGATGCCGATGCGGATTCCGACGCTGATACCGATGCTCCGGGCTCACCGACCAATCTTTCGATCGACGCGGCCGGAACGGTGCTGACTGGCCGCGGTGAAGCAGGTGCAGCGGTTACAGTCACAAACGCTGCCGGAGACATCATAGGTACAGGGACCGTCGGCGCAGACGGCACCTTCTCGATTACGCTCGATCCGGCACAGATCGACGGCGGCGAGCTGCAAATCACGCTTGAGGATGCCGCCGGCAATATCTCCGATCCGGCTACGCTGGCCTCTCCGGATCTCATCGCTCCCAACGCCCCGACCAATCTCGACGTCACCGCCGCCGGCACGCTCCTGTCGGGTCGCGGCGAACCGGGAACGACGGTAAAAGTCACCGATGCGGACGGCGTCACCATCGGGACAGGAACGGTAGGCTCGGACGGTACCTTCTCGATCGATCTCGATCCGGCGCAGCAAAACGGTGGCGAACTGGAAGTCGTGCTGGAAGACGCAGCCGGCAATGCCTCCGCCCCCGGCACGATCGAGATCATCGATATCCAACCGCCTGCGGCCCCGACCAATCTCGGTGTCAGCGATGACGGCACCGTCCTGACCGGCCGCGGAGAACCCGGCACGACGGTCAGCGTCACCAATGCAGCCGGCGTCGAGGTCGGCACCGGCACGGTTGCCGCAAATGGCTCTTTCTCGATCAATCTCGCCCCCGCCCAGTTCGATGGCGGCGAGCTCGACGTCGTTCTGACCGACGCCGCCGGCAATGGCTCCAACCCCGGCACGGTCCTGGCTCCCGATCCCGACGCGCCGCCGGCGCCGACCGATCTCGACGTCAACCTGGCCGGCACGATCCTTACCGGCGACGGCCAGATCGGTGCCCAGGTGCGCGTCACCAATGCGGCAGGCCAGACGGTCGGCACCGGGACGGTGCAAAGCGACGGCACGTTCAGCATCACGCTCTCCCCGGCACAGATCGACGGCGGCGAGTTGCGCGTCGTGCAGACCGATGCCAACGGCACATCGCAGCCCGGCATCACGCTCTCCCCGGACCTCATCGATCCGGCAGCCCCGACCAATCTCGACACCAATGATGCCGGAACGGTGCTGACCGGACGCGGCGAGGCCGGCACCAGCGTCACCGTGACCAACGCCGATGGCACCGTGGTCGGCACCGGCACGGTGCAGCCGAATGGTTCCTTCTCGATCACCCTCAATCCGGCCCAGACGGACGGCGGAGATCTGACGGTCGTGCTCGAAGACGCGGCCGGTAACACATCGCCTGCCGGCACCACCGCCGCACCGGACCTGATGGGTCCGGATGCAGCAACCAATCTCGACGTCAACGATGCCGGGACAACACTGACCGGACGCGGAGAAGCCGGCGCGACGGTGACGGTGAGAGATGCGGACGGTATGCTGATCGGCACGGCAACGGTCGGCGCCGGCGGAATGTTCTCCGTCACCCTCAATCCCGCACAGACGGACGGCGGTGACCTGCAGGTCGTGTTGCAGGACGGGGACGGCAACATCTCGGCGCCGGCGACCATCGCCTCGCCGGACCTTCTGGCTCCCGATGCTGCAACAGACCTTGAAATCAATGCCGACGGAACCGTGCTCGCCGGTCAGGGCGAACCGGGCGCCACGGTGACGGTGACGGACGCGAACGGCACCACCATCGGCACCGGCACGGTCGGCGTCGATGGCACATTTACCGTCAACCTCGATCCGGCGCAGGAAAACGGCGGCCAATTGCAGGTCGTGCTTGAGGATGCCGCCGGCAACATTTCCGATCCGGCATCGGTCACGGCGAGCGACATTCAGCCGCCGACCCCACCGACCAATCTGGGTGTCAACGACGATGGCACCGTCCTTACCGGCCGCGGCGAGCCCGGCACGACAGTCACCGTCACCAATGCAGACGGCGATGTTATCGGTCAGGACACCGTCGATCCCGACGGCACCTTCACCGTCGACCTCGATCCGGCCCAGCTGGATGGCGGCGAACTGGACGTCGTGCTGACCGATGCCGCCGGCAATGTCTCCACGCCCGGCATGGTGCTGGCACCCGATCCTGACGCACCGCCGGCTCCAACCGATCTCGATGTTAACGCCGCTGGCACGCTGCTCACCGGCGACGGTGAAATCGGCGCGCAGGTACGCGTCACCAACGCTGCCGGCCAGACGGTCGGAACCGGGATAGTCGCCGGCGACGGGACGTTCAGCATCACGCTCTCGCCGGCCCAGATCGATGGTGGCGAATTGCGGGTGGTGCAGACCGACGCCAATGGCACGTCGCAGCCTGGCCTCACCCTGTCGCCCGATCTGATCGATCCGACAGCGCCCACCAATCTCGATGTCAACGACCAGGGAACAGTTCTGACCGGACGCGGCGAGCCGGGCACAACCGTGACCGTCACCAACGACAATGGCGACACGGTCGGAACAGGCACCGTCGCAGGAAACGGCAGCTTCACCATCACCCTCAATCCGGCCCAGACGGATGGCGGCGACCTGACGGTCGTGCTGCAGGATGGCGGAAACAACCTTTCGCCCCCCGCAAACGTCCCCTCTCCCGACCTGACGGCACCCGCCGCACCGACCGGCCTCAGCGTCAATGCAGACGGCACCGAGCTGACCGGTACGGGTGAAGCGGGTGCAACCGTGACGGTGCGGGATGCGGATGGCATGGTGATCGGCACCGGCACGGCCGCCGCCAACGGCAGCTTCACCATAGATCTGGATCCGGCTCAGGCGGATGGCGGCCAATTGCAGGTCGTCCAGGTGGATGCGGCAGGCAATGCCTCGCCGGCAGCCAGCGCCATCGCCCCCGACATCACCGGGCCGGACGGTGCGGCCGACCTCGACGTCAACGCCGCCGGAACGGTGCTTACCGGGCGCGGCGAGCCGGGCGCAACGGTCACCGTCACCAACGAAGCCGGCAACGTCGTCGGCACAGGCACCATCGGTGCCAATGGCCTGATCACCGTCGGCCTCAATCCGCCCCAGACGGACGGCGGTGACCTGCAGGTCGTCCTTGAGGATGCGCAAGGAAACCTCTCGCCCTCCGTCCTCGTCCCATCTCCAGACCTGATCGGACCGGATGCGCCGACCGGCCTCGACGTCAACGATGCCGGCACCATCCTTACCGGAACCGGCGAACCGGGTGCGACGATCACCGTCACCAATGAGGCCGGCGACATCGTCGGTACCGGCACGGTCGGCCCGACCGGAGCGATCAGCATCCAGCTCAGCCCGGCCCAGATAGACGGCGGAGATCTCGAAGTCGTGCTGACCGATGCGAGCGGCAATACATCGACACCGGTCGTCACCCCTTCGCCGGATGCGACCGATCCCGGCCAGCCGGACAATCTCCTCGTCAATTCCGGAGGAACGGTCCTCACCGGAACCGGCGAGCCGGGCACGACGGTCACCGTCACCAATGCGGCCGGCACCCCGGTCGGCACCGGCACCGTGGCGGCAAACGGAACCTTCACCATCGGCCTCAGCCCGGCCCAGGTTGATGGTGGCGACCTGACGGTCGTCCTTCAGGATGGCGCCGGCAACGTTTCGCTTCCCGGCAGCGCGGAAACCCCGGATCTCACCGGCCCGAACGCGCCGACAGGTCTCACCGTCGAAGACGGCGGTACGATCCTGACAGGCCAGGGAGAACCCGGCGCAACGGTAACCGTCACCAACGCGGCAGGCGACCCGGTCGGATCGACGACCGTCGGCACGGACGGAAACTTCTCCGTTACGCTCAATCCGGCGCAAGTCGATGGCGGCAATCTTGAAGTCGTCTTGACCGACCCGGACGGCAATCCGTCCGATCCCGGCATCATCGCCTCTGTCGACGAAACCGCGCCGGCACTGCCCACCAATGTCAGCGTCAATGCGGATGGCAGCCAGATCACCGGCATGGGCGAGGCTGGGGCGACGGTCACGGTATCGAACGGCACCCAGACCTTTACCGGTACAGTCGGCACGAACGGCATGTTTGCGATCCCCCTCGTCCCGGCACAGGATGAAGGCGGCACGCTGACCGTCGTTCTGACCGATGGCGACGGAAACGCCACGCTGCCGGTCAACGTTGCGACGCCGGACCTCACGGCACCGGATGCTCCCGACGACCTGCTGTCGAACCTCGCCCAGACCGAAATCACCGGAACCGGCGAGGCAGGAGCAACCGTCACCGTCAGGGATGCCAACGGTATTGTTGTCGGCACCACGACCGTCGATCCAGACGGAACATTCACCGTCGAACTCGACCCGGCGCAGACGCAAGGCGGCACCATCTCCGTCGTGCAGACGGACGCGGCAGGCAATATATCCGCCCCAGCAACACTGCCTCTAGCCGACATCCAGCCACCGGACGCTCCGACCGATCTGCTTGTGACGGCGGATGGCACGACGTTGACCGGGGAAGGAGAACCCGGCGCAAACGTGACCGTGACTGGTCCAGGCGGCACTCTCGGGACCGGAGCCGTTGGCACCGACGGCACCTTCACCATCATACTCAACACGGCTCAGACGGATGGCGAGCAGCTTCAAGTCGTGCTGACCGACGCCGCCGGCAATCCATCGACGGCCGGCACCGTTCTGGCGCCCGATCCCGATGCACCGACAGCACCGATCAATCTCGCCATCGACGGCCAGGGCGATATCCTGACTGGTGAAGGCGAAGCCGGTGTGACCGTCACGGTGCGCAATGCCGCCGGCCAGACGGTCGGCACGGGCACCGTCGATCCAGACGGGACGTTCTCAATCGACCTCGCTCCGAACCAGACCGACGGTGGCAACCTGCAGGTCGTATTGACTGGTGTTGGCGGCACGTCGCAACCCGGCATCATCGCCTCGCCGGATCTCGACGCCCCTGACGCCCCGACCAATCTCAGCCTCAACGCGGATGGAACCGTCATCACCGGCCGGGGTGAAGCGGGAACAACGATCAGTGTCACCAATGCCAGTGGCGTCGAAGTGGGTACCGGTACGGTTGCTGCAAACGGTACGTTCTCGATCCTCCTCGACACAGCTCAGACGGATGGCGGTGTCGTCAGCGTCGTTCTCACGGATGCCGCCAACAACACCTCCGATCCCGGCACAACCGTCACTCCGGATCTGACGGCACCAGCCGCACCGACGGGCCTTGACGTCGCCGCCGACGGCTCGGAATTGACCGGCAACGGTGAAGCTGGCGCGACGATCACCGTGACCAATGCGGGCGGCATCGTTGTCGGCACCGGCACAGTCGCTGTCGACGGCACGTTCACGGTCGAACTCAACCCGGCCCAACAGGATGGCGGCGCACTCGACATCGTGCTGACCGATGCAGCCGGCAACGTATCGGCCCCGGCAACGGTCCTGACGCCGGACGGGATCGGCCCCGACGCACCGACAGACCTCGCGATCGATGCAGACGGCCTTCTTTTGACGGGCCTCGGCGAACCGGGCGCGGACGTCACAGTGAGAAATGCCGCAGGAACAATCGTCGGCATCGGCACGGTCGATCCCGATGGCACATTCAGCATCGACATCAACCCGGCCCAGACGGACGGTGGCGACCTTGAGGTCGTGCTGACCGATGCGGATGGCAATCTCTCCGATCCCGGCACGATTGCGACACCGGATCTCACCGGCCCCGAGCTGCCGACAGACCTTGAAGTCGACGCGACCGGCACATTGGTCGGCGGCGGTGGTGAGCCCGGAGCGACGGTGACCGTCCGCGATGCGGACGGCAACATCATCGGCACCGGCACCGTCGCAGCGGACGGCACGTTCAGCGTCGGGCTTTCCCCGTCTCAGGTGGATGGCAGCGAGCTGCAGGTCGTGCTGACCGACGCGTCGGGCAACCCATCCGCGGTCGCCACGGTGGATTCGCCTGACCTGACTGCGCCGCTCGCACCGACGAACCTTGATGTCGATGGCACAGGCACCACCCTCACCGGCAATGGTGAGGCCGGCACCACCGCACGGGTGTTCAATGCAGCCGGCGTCGAGGTCGGCAATGCGATTGTCACCGGAGCCGGGACATTCACCGTCACGCTCAACCCGGCGCAGACGGATGGCGGCGATCTGACTGTCGTGCTGGAAGACGCAGCCGGCAACGATTCCCCTCCCGGCATCACGGATACGCCGGACCTGCTTGCCCCTGACGCACCGACGGATCTTGCCGTCAACGCATCCGGCAGCGAGCTGACCGGCCAGGGCGAACCCGGAACGACCGTGACCGTGACCAATGCCGGCGGTACAGTGATCGGCACCGGCACCGTCAATCCCGACGGCACGTTCAGTGTCGGCCTTTCCCCGGTGCAGGTGGATGGCCAGAATCTGGGCGTTACTCTGACTGATGCAGCCGGCAACGTGTCCGACCCGACCGGCACAGTGGCACCAGGGCTGGATTTCGCCCTGACGGATACAAGCGATACCGCGATTATCGACGTCAGCGTAACAAGGCAGAACGAGACGACTCCCTCGATAGCATCAAGCGAAGTAACCGCGCTGCTCTCCTTGTCACTGCTGAACCTCGCCAACGTCAATCTCGGCTCGTCTACCAATCCGGTCGTCAACTTCAACGTGTCGGGAAATACCAACACGGTGTCCTTTGGCCTCGAAATTGGCGGTCTCGTCAATGTCGGCCTTCTCAGCAGTTACTCGGTGATTGTCGAGCGCTGGAACGGCACGGCCTGGGTACGCTCGGACGATCTCAGCAACAATGTCGACGACGGCATCCTGCGGCTGAACCTGCTCAACTCGCCGGCAGCGACGATCACGCTGAACGACATTGATGCGGGCCAGTATCGTGCGACGCTCGTGCCCAATCCGGGAGTAACGCTTGGCATTGGCACCGTGCGCGAAATCTCCGTCACGGCGACCGACCAGACCGAAGTCACCCATGTCACTGTCGGTGAAACTGCCACCGGCAATTTCATCGATGATGCCGCAACCGGCGTCACAAACGACCTGCGGATCGGCGAAGTCGACTTCAACGGCATAAGCCATGCCCTGACCGGCAGCCCGCTGTCGATCGATGGTGATTTCGGCACACTGGTCATCAATGCCGATGGCACCTATACCTACACGCCGGATACGACGGCCCCGACCGGCGGCACCGACGTCTTCACCATCACCGTCTACGATCCCGATACCGGCCACGAACTGACCGCCGACCTGTCGATCGACGTTCAGGTCGACGATGGTTCGATGATGATGATGGCTTCCTCGGACGATACGGTCAGCATGGCCTTTGCCGACGACGGCGGCAGCGGCGGCGTCACTGACGATGGTTCTTCCACCAGCTCCCGCTTGGCCTCGACCGACAGCCATGCGACCAGCGACGACGCTACATCGACAGATCATATCGTGACCGCCGATGATGCAACGGTAGCGGATCAGGCGGATAACACGGACACCACCGCCGCAGACCAGCCGGAAATCGCCAGTGCCGAGACCTCCGGCGACATGACGGACACCACGCCCGATGACGGTGGCGTGCATGATGGCGGCATTGGCCTCACTCTCGATCAGGGCGGCGCGGAAGTCGATCTGAGCGGGCTCGAAAACCTCGTCGACGACCTGTCGGTCGCCGTCAATGCGGATGCGAATGTAAACCCCGACACCGGCGCAGACGTCGATGTTTCGGTTGGTGCCGACGTAACCGACGACACCGCGGCGACGGTCGACATTTCCGTCGACACACCGCCGCTCGATCCGTTCGACAGCATCAACCAGAATGACGAGATCGAAACGCATAAATTGCCGGTCGTATAGCGTGGAGGAGATGACCTGATGGATGTTGCGCGGGTAGCAGCGGAAAGGCCTTCGGAAATGGACGCGGAGAGGGTGACGGCCCTCCCGCCGCCCAATCCGGCGGAGAACGCGTCCGACAGTCCGGAAGGCAGCCCGCCCGACAACCGGTCCGGGGACTGGATCGAGATCATGGGGCTTCTGGCCCAGCACTACGGCATCGCCCATTCGAAATTCGCGGCGAGCTACGTATCGATCATGCAGGAAGCGCTTCCGCCACTCCAGCGGATCGAAAAACTCGCCCGCCGTTTCGGCCTTGAGGCAAAGCCGGTCGAACCACTCGCCAGCGGCATGACCAGCCGTCGCCTGCCGCTGCTGATCGAGCTGGCATACGGCGATGTCGGGCTCGTCACCGAAATCAGCGGCGACGAGGCAAAGATCATCTTTGCCGGCGACAACGGCCACTGGACCTGGATCCCGCTTTCCGAACTCGACGGGCACGTCACCCATCTGCTGATCGCCCGGGATGCCCGCACCCGGCCCGACGAACGCATCGATGCCTATATCGCCCCCGACACTCATCACTGGTTCCGCCGGATCGCGCTTGGCGATCTCAGGCCCTACGGCTATGTCCTGCTGGCGTCTCTGGTCGCCAATTCGCTGTCGGTCGCGGGCGTGATCTTCTCCATGCAGGTCTATGACCGCGTCATCCCCGCCAATTCGATGAACACGCTGGTCGTGCTGTTCATCGGCGTGAGTGTCGCGGTCGTCTTCGATTTCATGATGCGCAAAGTCAGAACCGCGATCATCGATGTTGTCGGCAAGCGCGCCGACATCCGCATTTCGGATGTCGTCTACGGCCATGCGCTGAGGGTGAAGAACCGCCAGCGCCCCAAGGCGACCGGCACCTTCATCGCCCAGCTGCGCGATCTCGAACAGGTCCGCGAGCTTCTGACCTCGACGACGGTATCGGCCATTGCCGACCTGCCGTTCTTTTTCCTGTTTCTCGGGCTGTTCGCCTATATCGGCGGCTGGCTTGCCGTCATTCCGGCATCCGCACTCCTGCTTCTGATCGCGCCGGGCGTGCTCGCCCAGCGCAAGCTGAAGCGCAATGCCAGTCTGGCGATGCGGGAATCCTCGCTGCGCAATGCCATGCTGGTCGAATCCATCCAGGGTATCGAGGATATCAAGGCGCTGCAGGCGGAAGACGTGTTCCAGAAAAAATGGAACGCCTTTAATGCCGCAAGCGCTGATGCGCAGGTCAAGCTTCGCGACATCACCAGCACGCTGACCGGCTGGGGCCACGGCGTCCAGACCAGCACATTCGCCGTCATCGTCTTTTTTGGCGCACCTATGGTCATGGCCGGCGACATGAGCACGGGCGCGCTGGTCGCCTGCTCCATCCTCGGCTCGCGAATGATCGCGCCGATGGCGCAGCTGACCCATGTCCTGAGCCGACTGCAGCATGCCCGGATCGGGTTGCAGAGCCTCAATACGATCATGAAGATGCCGGTCGACCACCCGCCCGCCGAAGCCCGGCTTTCGGTCGGCTCCCTGCTCGGCGAATATCGGTTCCGCAAGGCGAGCTTCCATTATGGCGAACCGCTCGGCCGCCCGTCGCTGACGCTGCCGGATTTCAGGATAGAGGCAGGCGAGACGATCGCCCTTCTCGGCAAGAACGGCGCCGGCAAGTCGACGCTGCTGCAGGCGCTGTCGGGCCAGCTCGAGGCCCATTCCGGCGAAGTCCTGATCGACAATCTGGCGATCGACCATGTCGATCCTTCGGACTTGCGCCGCGAAGTCGGATTGCTGACCCAGAGTTCGCGTCTTTTCCACGGCACGATCCGGGAAAACATCCTGCTTGGCGCCCAGAACGCCTCGCAGAACACCCTGCTCGAAGCCCTGCAGATGACCGGCGCCGACGAGTTTATCCGAGCGCTGCCCAAGGGCGTCGACCACCTCATCGATGAAGGCGGGCGTGGTCTCTCGGGAGGCCAGCAGCAGGCGCTTCTCCTGTCGCGGATATTGATCCGCAATCCGTCCATCGTGCTGCTCGATGAACCGACCGCCTCGATGGACGAGGCGACCGAGCGGCAGTTCATCCGGCGCTTTTCCGCCTGGGCGAAAAACAAGACGATCGTCATCGCCACCCACCGGATGCGCGTTCTCGATCTCGTCGAACGTGTCGTGGCGCTCGATGGCGGCCGCGTTGTGCTCGACGCGCCGAAGGAAGAAGCCTTGCGCTCGCTGAGAGGCGAAGGACCTAAACCGGTGCAGGCGGCAAGGAAAAACCTGCACAGCGTCGGAAACGGGGAATAGGCCATGTCCATCGCACGGTTGAACGACGAAAGCTGGCAATTCGGCGGGGAAGACGAGGTCCGCCTCTCCAAGGCCAGGACGGTAGTGAAGCTTTTCGTGACTCTCATCCTTGTCGGCCTGATATGGTCCTACTTCGCCGTACTCGACGAGGTCTCGACCGGCGACGGCAAGGTTGTGCCGATCAGCAAGGAACAGGTCATCCAGTCGCTCGAAGGCGGCATCGTCACCAGGCTGATGGTGCAGGAAAACCAGCTCGTCGAGCGCGGCCAGCTGATTGCCCAGCTCGATCCGACGATCACCGAATCCGGCGTTGGAGAATCCGGCGCCAAATACCGGGCGGCCCTTGCAAGCGCCGCAAGGCTGACGGCCGAGGTCAACCAGACGCCGCTGACCTTTCCGGCCGAACTCGATGCCTATCCGGATCTCATTACCTCGGAGACGAAGCTTTACGAGGCGAGGCGGCGCAATCTCGACGAAACGCTACAGTGGATCGGGGAATCACTGGCGCTTACCCGCCAGGAACTCGACGTCAACCAGAGCCTGTCCAAGATCGGTGCGGCAAGCAGTGTCGAGATCATCCGCCTGAAACGCGAACAGGCGGAACTCGAACTGAAGAAGGTCGAGACCAGCAGCAAATATGTCGTTGATGCCCGCGAAGAACTGTCCAAGGCGAATGCGGAAGTAACCTCGCTCTCCTCCGTCATCAAGGGACGGTCCGACAGTCTGACGCGCCTGACGCTGCGGTCTCCGGTGCGCGGCATCGTCAAGAATATCGAGGTTTCCACGATCGGCGGCGTCGTGCCGCCGAACGGCAAGCTGATGGATATCATCCCGCTTGGCGACCAGCTGCTGATCGAGGCGCGCATCCTGCCGCGCGACATCGCCTTCATCCATCCCGACCAGGATGCGACGGTAAAGATCACCGCCTATGATTATGCCATCTATGGCGGGCTGCCCGGCAAGGTCGTCACCATTTCGCCGGATACGATACAGGACGAGGTCGACCCGCAGATCTATTATTACCGCGTCTTCGTGAAGACCGAAAAAGACGCGTTGGAAAACGATGCCGGCAAGCAGTTCCCGATCTCGCCCGGCATGGTCGCCACGGTCGATATCCATACGGGCCAGAAGAGTGTGCTGGATTATCTGATCAAGCCGTTCAACAAGGCCCGCGAGGCGATGCGGGAGCGCTGAGCATGTCGACAACGGCCGCAATCCCGGCATCGCTTCTGGATCAGCTGCGCGCAACCGTGCGCGCCGGCTGCATGGCTCTGCCCGCCCCCTACCCTGCCTTCGTGCTGTTCTTTTCGGTCAGCGACGGCGAGGAACGGGCCGAGGTTTCGATCGCCAGAGGCACATCCTTCGAGGAAGCATGGCAACAGGGCATTGATGCCGTCCGCAGATTGCAGCAGCGGCAGTCCGGCCCGCGTCGCTGGCTCAGGGTCGACTGGCCATCCGCAATCCAGGCCTCGACCTGGGCCGAACTGCGGCATGTGCTCGACAATACGAAACGCAATTATTTCCGGCTTGGCCTCGCCCTGGACGAGAATTTCAACGGCGCTTTCCTCGAACAGGAACTGAATGCCAATGCCATGTTCTACGGCGGCAATCAGCGGACGGCGGCCGAATTGAACGAGAAGAACTTTCTCCTCTATTTCAGGAACCGCTTTCCCGGACGGGAGCCACCGGACTTTGCCTCCTGCCGCACGATCCACCTTTTTGCCGGCGCAGGTGCCTTTTGCGACGGCAGGAGCATTCATCTTCTCGACGTCACCGGTCCGGATGCCGGTCGCCGCGTGATCGACCAGCTCGACGTCCAGCTCGTGACCTCGCTCATATCGGACGGCGCCGAATTCCTTGCCCGCCAGGTCGGCCCCGATGGCCGCTTCACCTATGGCTACCATCCGTGTTTCGACCGGACGATCGGCGCCTACAACACGCTCCGCCACGCGAGCAGCACCTATGCGATGATCGAGGCCTATGAGGTCACCCGCAGTGCCACCTTGCAGGAAGCCATTACCCAGTCGCTTTCCTGCCTGACACGCGACCTGATCGTCCACGCATTGCTGCCTGATGGACAGCTGGCCGCTTTCCTGAAGGAAGCCAATGGCGAGATCAAGCTCGGCGGCAACGCACTGGCGATCCTGGCGCTTTCCAAATTCGCCAGCGTCTTCGGCAACGATATCCATGACGAGTTGATGGAGAGGCTGGCGATCGGCATCTGCTTCATGCAGGACAAGAAGACCGGCGCCTTCCGCCATGTGCTGAGTTTTCCAAGCCTCGAAACACGCGAGATGTTCCGCACCATCTATTACGAAGGCGAAGCCGCCTTCGCGCTGATGCGGCTTTACGACCTGACGCTCGACGAACGCTGGCTGGAAGCGGTCGAACTCGCCTTCGGCCATTTCATACGCAATGACCACGCCCGCCATCACGACCACTGGCTCGCCTATTGCGCCAACGAACTCACCCGTTATCGTCGACGGCCGGACTATTATCGCTTCGCAATCGAAAATGTCGCCGATCATCTCGATTTCGTTGCTGGTCGCATCACCACCTTCCCGACGCTGCTGGAACTCATGCTTGCCAGCCAGGAAGTTCTGTCGCGCCTCGATATGGACGACAGGCACCGCCATCTGCTCGCCCGCATTGACCGGCACCGTTTCGACGAAGCGCTGGAAAAGCGAGCCCACCATCTGCTCAACGGTCACTTCTGGCCCGAAATGGCGATGTTCATGCGCAATCCGGCGCGGATCCTGGGATCGTTCTTCATTCGCCATCATGCGTTCCGGGTGAGGATCGACGATGTCGAACATTACCTGTCAGGTTATGTGGCCTACCGAAACCACCTGCTGACGGCGATGAGCCGAGAGCTTCTGGAGGATTCGGCCCGCTCGATCATTCCTCCGAAAAGTCCCGCGACAAAGTAAGGCTCGGCTGTTTCGACAGCCCAGCCGTTTTTAACACCGTCGAGATCGCGACTTATCGTCGCTGACGTTGCACGACAAGGTGGCAGGCGCCGTATACACCTGCCCCATAGCGCGAAGAATGACGCTATTTTTTGTGCAACTGGCTTCACAACAGCCAGCCACGGAAACCGGAGACCTTGGGCATGCCATTGTCCGCCAACGGTAAATTCTTGTCGTGATGCGGGTCGATACGATACATGTCTTCGGTGATGCTCTGGAGATCGGGAGGTTTCAATCCGTGAATATCCGGAGCCTTTTTCTGAAAAGACGGCTTATGGTTGCGGTCACGCCGCCAATCGCGAGCACTTAAGAATTTGAAATGGGGACGAGACTATTGAAGATCGGAGTTCTGAAAGAACGTGCGGACCGAGAGTCCCGCGTCGCGATGACACCGGACAGTGCGCAGGCCTTGCAGAAGCTCGGCTACGACTGTGTGATCGAAACGGGTGCGGGCAAGGCCGCCGGCTTTTCTGACGAGACCTATCGCTCAGCTGGCGTGACGGTTGTCGAGAGTGCAGATGCGCTAATTGCCGCCTCAGACGTGATCGCCAAGGTGCGGCCGCCGGAAAGCGCCGAAATCGAGAAGCTCGGGCCGGCCAAGACGCTGATCTCCTTCTTCTACCCGGCACAGAATTCTGGCCTTCTCGAAGAAGCCAAGGCGAAGGGCGCAAACGTCATCGCCATGGACATGGTGCCGCGCATTTCGCGTGCCCAGAAGATGGATGCCCTGTCGTCGATGGCAAACATCGCCGGTTACCGCGCCGTAATAGAGGCCGGCAACAATTTCGGCCGCTTCTTCACCGGCCAGGTGACAGCCGCTGGCAAGGTGCCGCCGGCCAAGGTGCTGGTCATCGGTGCAGGCGTTGCAGGTCTTGCCGCCATCGGCACCGCGACCTCGCTCGGCGCCATCACCTATGCCTTCGACGTTCGCCCGGAAGTGGCCGAACAGATTGAATCCATGGGCGCCGAATTCGTCTTCCTCGATTTCAAGGATGCCCAGCAGCAGGACGGTGCCGCGACCGGTGGTTATGCCGCCCCCTCTTCGCCGGAATTCCGCGAAAAGCAGCTGGAGAAATTCCGCGAACTCGCACCTCAGATCGATATCGTCATCACCACCGCGCTGATCCCCGGCCGTGATGCACCGAAGCTTTGGACCGCCGACATGGTGGCCCTGATGAAGCCCGGCTCTGTCATCATCGATTTGGCCGCCGAACGCGGCGGCAACTGTGATCTGACCGTCGCCGACGAGCGCATCGTCTCGGAAAACGGCGTCATCGTCATCGGTTACACCGATTTCCCGAGCCGCATGGCCGCCCAGTCGTCGACGCTCTATTCCACCAACATCCGCCACATGATGACGGACCTGACGCCGGCGAAAGACGGTATCGTCGTCCACAACATGGAAGACGACGTCATCCGCGGTGCGACCGTGACCAAGGACGGCGAGATCACCTTCCCGCCGCCACCGCCGAAGATCAAGGCGATCGCCGCCCAGAAGCCGAAGGAGAAAGCCAAGGAGCTGACGGCCGAAGAGAAGCGGGCCAAAGAAGTCGCCGCCTTCAAGGCGCAGACCAAGACGCAAGCCATACTGCTCACCGTTGCGACCGTTCTGCTGCTGATCGTCGGTGCCTATGCGCCGGCAAGCTTCATGAGCCATTTCGTCGTCTTCGTGCTCTCCTGCTTCATCGGTTTCCAGGTCATCTGGAACGTCTCGCATTCGCTGCATACGCCGCTGATGGCCGTCACCAACGCCATTTCCGGAATCGTCATCCTCGGTGCGCTTTTGCAGATCGGCTCGGGCAACTGGCTGGTGGTGATCCTCGGAGCCTTGTCGGTCCTGGTCGTGACGATCAACATTGTCGGCGGCTTCCTTGTGACACGGCGCATGCTCGCCATGTTCCAGAAGTCTTGAGTGCGTAGGGGGTTATTATAATGACGATCGGTATCGTTTCGGCCGCCTACATTTCTGCAGCGGTTCTCTTCATTCTGTCGCTCGGCGGCCTTTCCGGCCAGGAAAGCGCCAAGCGCGCCGTGCTTTACGGCATTGTCGGCATGGCGCTCGCCGTCATCGCCACCTTCTTTGGTCCGGGCGTGGCCACCAGCTTCGGCATCGGCCTGATCATCCTGATCATGGTGGCCGCAGGTTCTATTGCCGGCTATTACGTCGCCAGCCGCGTACAGATGACCGAGATGCCGCAGCTCGTGGCGGCGCTCCACTCCTTCGTCGGCCTTGCCGCCGTCTTCATCGGCTACAACGCCCATATCGAAGCCTGGCGGGTCGGCGGGCTGGATGAGGCCGCCCGCGCCACGCTCGAAGGCTTTTCCGCCATCATCGCCCACAAGGACCCGGTCGAACTTGCGATCATGAAGGTCGAGGTCTTCCTCGGTGTCTTCATCGGCGCCGTCACCTTCACTGGCTCGGTCGTCGCCTTCGGCAAGCTGGCCGGCAAGGTCGACGGCAAGGCGAAGAAACTGCCCGGCGGCCATATGCTCAATGCCGGTGCAGCGATCCTCTCCTTCATGCTTCTGCTCTGCTATTTCGGTGGCGGTGGCGCATGGACGCTGATCGCAATGACGCTTCTCGCCTTCTTCATCGGTTATCACCTGATCATGGGCATCGGCGGTGCCGACATGCCGGTCGTTGTGTCGATGCTGAACAGCTATTCCGGCTGGGCGGCAGCAGCGATCGGTTTCACGCTCGGCAACGATCTCCTGATCGTCACCGGTGCGCTGGTCGGCTCATCGGGCGCCATCCTCTCCTACATCATGTGCAAGGCGATGAACCGCTCCTTCGTCTCCGTCATCCTCGGCGGTTTCGGCGGCACGACGGGTCCGGCGATGGAAATCGAGGGCGAACAGATCGCCATCGATGCCGAAGGTGTGGCGAATGCGCTGAACGATGCCGACAGTGTCATCATCGTGCCGGGTTACGGCATGGCAGTGGCGCAGGCGCAGCAGGCGGTCTCCGAACTCACCCGCAAGCTGCGGGCCGCCGGCAAGGACGTGCGTTTCGCCATCCACCCGGTCGCCGGCCGTCTGCCGGGCCACATGAACGTGCTCTTGGCCGAAGCCAAGGTGCCTTACGACATCGTCATGGAAATGGACGAGATCAACGACGATTTCCCCAATACCGACGTCGTCATCGTCATCGGCTCGAACGACATCGTCAATCCGGCAGCTGAAGAAGATCCGAACTCGCCGATCGCCGGCATGCCTGTCCTGCAGGTGTGGAAGGCCAAGCAGGTCTTCGTGTCGAAGCGTGGCCAGGGCACCGGTTACTCCGGCATCGAGAACCCGCTCTTCTACAAGGAAAACACGCGGATGTTCTATGGCGACGCCAAGAAGTCGGTCTCCGAACTCCTGCCGATGATCAAGTAAGGCAGAATACCAGAATACCGAAAAGGGCCGGTTATCCGGCCCTTTTTTATGCTTGATGGTCTGGCGTCACCCCCGTCCGAGACAGGGGCTCAGAGCGCAAAACGCGGATCGATACCGGGATATTGATCCGCAAGCGCGATGACACTGGCCCTCACCGCATCCTGATCCCGACGACCGAACACCACGTCGGCGATCAACCCCGCCAGAACCTTGATATCTTCATCGCTATAACCCAACCGGGCAATATCGTTTGCCCCGATGCGCAAGGCCGTGCGCGGCTTGCCGTCCTCGGACCAGATATCGGTCGCGGTGGTGAAGATGCCGATCGCCTCGAGCTGAGAGCGGAAGCCTGCCGCCGGGCCGACCGGCGTCGTATTGGCCAGCAGCATATGCGATTGCGTGTAGCCAAGCGCCCGCCCGACGATATCGATCCCCTCGTCGCTCAACGCCGCTGCAAGTTTTTGCGCCGTCGAAACCACGGCACCGGTCAGTTCATGCCCGAAGGTCAGCATCTCGGCAAACACCACGCCCATCGCCGCGACGCGGTTGTTCTGGTAATTGTCGAGCCGAACCCGCGTCACCGCCCGCACCCGCTCGGCGGTTTCCAAATCCCGCGATACGATCAGCCCCCCGATCGGGCCCGGAAAGGTTTTCTGCGTCGAGCCGGTAAAGGCAAGCGCGCCGGCATCCAGCGGGTTCTGGAAGGATTTCCCGGCAATCAGACCGGCCACATGGGCGCCGTCATAGATCACTTCCGCACCGACGGAACGGGCAATCTCGACCACCTTGGCGACCGGGTAGGGAAACAGGATCTTTGCCGTGCCGATGATGATCAGCTTCGGCTTTTCCTGCTCGGCAAGCGCCCGCAACGCATCGAGATCGATGGTCATGCCACCGTCGCTGAACGGCAGGTCGAGCACCCTGAGGCCCATGAACCCGGCAAACCCTTCGGGCCTCAGGCTCGCATGCCCGCCGGCAACCGGCGACGGTGCGATGATCGTATCGCCGGGCCTCGCAAACGCCATCAGCAGCGTCTCGTTGGCAAGCGAACCGGACATCGGCCGGTATTCCGGAAAATAGGGGTGGAACAGCTTGGCCGCCAGCGAGGCGACAATCTCTTCCATCGCATCCAGCCATTTCGCCCCGCCATGCGCCCGTGATCCGAGTTCGCCGGAAGCAAACTTGGCGGCGAAGCTGGAGCTGAGGCAGGCGATCGCCTGCGGCGAGATGCGGTTCTGCGAAGCGACCAGATTGACGGATTGCGTCAGCCGGTAGCGCTCGTTCATCGAGGCTGCCTCGGTTATGCCGCGCACGGCCTCCAGCGGCAGGGAAAGGGATTGGTCCACGGGCATGCCTTTCATGCGGCGGCTGCCTTCTTTTTGGCGGCGCGAGGCGCCGGCGCACTGCGGCGCAGCTTGGGGCTCAATGCCTTGGTCAGACCATCGCCCAGAAGATTGAGGCTGAGGCCGGTCAGGCTGATCGCAAGCCCCGGAAAGAAGGGCAACCAGAATGAGACGAGAAGAAACTGCTGGGCATTGCTCAGCATCGAACCCCAGCTGACGGTCGAGGCATCGCTCAACCCGAAGAAGGCAAGACCCGCTTCGAGAAGAATGGCCGACGACATCATCAGCGAGCCGTTGGCGATCACCACCGGCAGGATATTGGGGATGAGGTGACGCAGGATGATGCGCCGGTGGGTGGCACCGGCCGCGACCAGCGCCTCGACGAAATCGGATTTCCTGAGCGTCAGGAATTCGACCCGCGTCAGCCGCGCCACCTGCGGCCAGCTGACCAGACCGATGGTGAGGATGACCACCCACAGGCTGGTGCCGAACAGCGACAGCAGCGCCATGGCAAGAAACAGCCGCGGCATGACGATGAACAGCTGGGTAAACCGGTCAAACACCTCGTCGATGATGCCGCCGAAATAACCGCCGACGGCACCGACGAACAGGCCGACGATCGTGGCGAAAACGACCGACATCAGCCCGACGATCAGCGCGGTGCGCGCACCGACGACAATACCGGAAAACATGTCCCGGCCGAGATTGTCGGTGCCGAACCAGTGATCCATCGAGGGCGCCAGCATGGTCGCTGCCGAATTGGTGGTCATCGGATCGACATTGAGCAGAAGCGGTCCGGCCGTGCCGGAAAAAAGCAGCAGGATGAACAGGGCAAGACCCGCCTGACCTGGAAATTCGAGAGCGTGAAGGAAGGAACGCATCAGCCTCTACCTCCCACGCGGGTTCTCGGATCGAGCATGTTCTGGACAATCCCGGTCAAGGCATCGACGACGATGGTCAGCACCGAGGAGATCAGCAGCAGGCCGATCAAAAGCGGCCGGTCACGGCCGAGCACGGCATCGAGGATCAGGCGGCCGAGGCCCGGCCAGTTGAACACCATCTCGGTCAGCGTCGCACCGGTCAGCATCGTGCCGAAGGAAATGCCGGTAATCGTCACGACGGGCAGAAGCGCGTTGCGCAGCGCATGACGGTAAAGGATCTGCCGTGACGCCAGGCCCTTGGCGCGGGCGGTGCGGATATAATCCTCGCGCAGCACCTGCAACAGGCTGGTGCGCACGAAACGCTGGGTCACCGCCATATGCCACGCCCCGAGCGCGGTTGCCGGCAGAACCAGATGCCAGGCGACGTCGACCGCCTTTGTCCACTCGCCGCCGCGAAGGAACAGAGACCGCATGCCCATCACCGGGAACACGCTGGTTTTCACCGCAAACGCATAGATCAGCAACTGTGCCAGCCAGAAGACTGGCAGGGAAAAGGCGAGCACCACGAAGATGCGCAGCGCCACATCGCCGAAACTGCCTTCGTTGACCGCCGAATAGACACCGGCAATCGTGCCAAGCAGCGAAAACACGATGATCGAGGAGGCGAGCAGCAAAAGCGTTGCCGGCAGGCGCTCGGCAAACAGGTCCCAGACCGGCGTCTGGAAACGGATCGAATACCCGAGATCGCCGACACACAGCTTGGCGAGGTAATGCCAGTATTGCACGAAGATCGGCTGGTCGAGCCCGTATTCAGCCCGCATCCGGGCGATGAATTCGGGGGACGCACCGCCGTTTTCGCCGACCAGCGACTGGATCGGGTCTCCGGGCGCCAGATGGATCAGCAGAAAGCTCAGCGTCACGATCGCCCACAAAAGGCCGATGACGGAAAGCGCGCGCCGCAGCAGGGCTATGATCAGGCGTATCAACACGGAAAATTTAGCCCGGCTCTATTTCGAGAATGTGGGATACCGGCCCGCCCACGATGGGCGGGCCGGAAATTGCAGCCTGTTGAGGTCAGGCCTTGGCGACGTTTTCGTAACTGTCGCGATGGGTGCCGCCCGGCGGCAGGCCGGTAAATGCCTTGCGATAGGCATAGGCGAAATCGTCTTCGTAGAGCGGAATGACCGGCAGGTCGGTCATCACAGCCTGGACGATCTTCTGGTAGGTCTGATGGCGCTCGGCCGGATCGACCTGCTTGACGCCCTGGGCAAACAGCGCATCCACATCGGCGTTCTTGTAGCCCATGCCGTTGGTATAGGCGCCCTGGCCGATCTGCGCCGAGGTGAAGCCCTTGGCCATGATCGCCGGATCGGGACCGAAGGACGGGTTGCAAAGCCCCAGCTGGAAATCGCGTGCGGTGAACATCTTGTCGATGGCGGCCGCCTCGTCCATCTTCTGGATCTGCAAGTCGATGCCCGCCTCGCGGAACCAGTCGCGCATCAGGTTGGCGATCGGCTCATATTCGGCCCAGCCGGTGGAAACGACGATCGACAGCGAGAAGCGCATGCCGTCCGCCTTCTTCGGCAGGCCGGCGGCATCGAGCAGCGCATTGGCCTTGGCCGCATCCGGCTTGTAAGAAATCCCGGTCTTGTCGTTGGCGATATACCAGGAGATCGGATTGTCGGCGATCTTGCCGACATTCTTGCGCACGGTCGACAGGATCTCGTCCTTGCGGATGAGATGCACGATCGCCTGGCGCACTTCAAGCTTGGCAAGCGTCGGGTTGTCGAGGTTGAACAGCACGCTGCCGGTGCCGCGGAACAGGTAGGAGGCGGTGCCGATCACCCAGCCCTTCGGTCCAAGCCGCGTCTTCAGCGTCTCGACCAGATCGAAGGAGACGCCGAGCGGGGCGAAATCGATCTGTTCTGCCTCCATCGCCGCGACCATCGTGTTGGTGTCGGGAATGATGACGAAGACCAGTTCGTCGAGATGCGGCCTGTCCTTCTTGAAATAGTCGGCATTCTTTTCCAGCCGCAGGAAGTTGCCCTTGCTCCACTCGGCCAGCTTGAACGGACCGGTACCGATCGGTGCGGCATTAGCCGGGTTCTGCATGATGTCCGTGCCGTCATAGATATGTTTCGGCAGGATCGTCGCATGGCGCACTTCGAGCAGCGAGATGAACGGCGCATAGGCATATTTCAGCTTGAACACGACAGTATTGTCGTCCGGCGTCTCGATCGTGTCGATGGCGCTGAAATTGACCTTGCCGACCGGATGCAGCGGCAGAAGCACCTTTTCGAAAGAGAATTTCACGTCGGCCGAGGTGAACGGCTTGCCGTCATGCCATTTGATGCCCGGCGCAAGATGGAAGGTGTAGGTCAGGCCGTCGGTCGAAATATCCCAGGTCTGGGCAAGATCGGGAACCGGCGTGCCATTGGCATCGAAGCGCGTCAGCGCGCTGTAGATGTTGGCGCCGATCAGCTGAACGCCGCCGACGGTCGTGACGGCCGGGTTGAGATGGCGCGGCTCGCTGGTGCGCAGGCCGACCACCAGATTGCCGCCGTCCTGCGCGGCAAGCGCCGTCGAACCGAAGGACAGGATCTCGGCTGCGGCCGGCAATGCCGCAAGATATGACAAAAGCGTACGTCTTTTCATGTCCATGTCTGCTGTCCTCGTTCCCTTGTTATCGTTGAGGAAGTTATTTGCATTCAGGCTGCGGATGCCGCCGGTTGATCGGCGAGCGGGAAATGGCAGGCCACGGCATGATCCGCGCCTTTGGAGGTGAGCGCCGGCTTCTGCTGCTTGCAGATATCCTGCGCGCGGCTGCAGCGAGGGTGAAAGCGGCAGCCGGTGGGTGGATTGATCGGCGACGGGACATCGCCCTTCAACAGGATGCGCTGCTTGCGCACCGTCGGGTCGGCAACCGGCACCGCCGATAGCAGCGCTTCCGAATAGGGATGCAGCGGACGCGAATAGAGCGACTTTGCCGAGGCAAGCTCGACAAGCTGGCCGAGATACATGACCGCCACCCGGTCGCTGACATGTTTCACCACCGACAGGTCATGCGAGATGATGATGTAGGAGAGTCCTAGTTCGCTCTGCAGGTCGCCAAGAAGGTTGATGATCTGCGCCTGGATCGACACGTCGAGCGCCGAGACCGGCTCGTCGCCGATGATCAGGTCCGGCCCGAGCGTCAACGCCCGCGCAATCCCGATCCGCTGCCGCTGGCCGCCGGAAAATTCATGCGGATAACGCTTCAGCTGGTCGGGACGCAATCCCACCCGCTCCATCAGATAGGCCACCCGGTCGCGCCGCTCGGCACGCGTGCCGATGCGGTGAATGGTCAGCATTTCGGTGAGGATCTGCTCCACCGTCATGCGCGGATCGAGCGACGCATAGGGATCCTGGAAGATGATCTGCATGCGGCGGCGGAATTTCTTGAGTTCCGTGCCCTTCAGCGTCGAGACATCCTGTCCGTCGAAGCGCACTTGTCCCGCCGTCGGCTCCATAAGCCGCAGCAGCAGACGCCCGGTCGTGGATTTCCCACAGCCGGACTCCCCGACCAGCCCCAGCGTCTCACCCTTTTTCAGGCTGAAGCTGACGCCATCGACTGCCTGCACGAACTGACGGCTGCCGAGCTTGCCTTCGACAGGAAAATGCTTGGTGAGATTGTCGACCTCGAGAATATTGCTCATGCGGCAATCTCCTCATCATGGTGGCCCGCCGCCCAGCAGCGGACGAAATGGCCGGGAGATACTTCGCGCATCTGGGGTTTTTCCTGACGACAGAGCTTGTCGCCCCCATCAAAGCGCGGACAGAAGCCGCAGCCGCCGGCCGGTGCCCAGAGCGGCGGCACGGTGCCGGGAATTTCCTGCAGCCTTTCGCCGTCGCCCGCCAACCCCGGAATGGCCTTCAGCAGCCGGCGCGTATAGGGATGCTGCGGATTGGCAAAAAGCTCGGAGACGGACGCCATCTCGACCACCTTGCCGGCATACATGACGCAGACCCGCTGGGCGGTTTCGGCCACGACGCCGAGATCATGGGTGATCAGGATCACCGCCATGCCGAGTTCCTGCTTCAGCCGGGTAATCAGGTCGAGAACCTGCGCCTGGATCGTCACGTCGAGCGCCGTTGTCGGCTCGTCGGCGATCAAAAGCTTTGGGCGGCAGGCAAGCGCCATGGCGATCATCACCCGCTGGCGCATGCCGCCGGAAAACTGGTGTGGATATTCCTTGGCGCGTCGCTCGGGCGCCGCAAGACCGACAAGCCGCAGCATATCGACGGCCACTTCCCAAGCTTTCCGCTTGCCGACCCGCTGGTGCAACTGCACCGCCTCGGCGATCTGCGAGCCCACCGTCAGCACCGGATTGAGCGACGTCATCGGCTCCTGAAAAATCATCGAGATCTTGCTGCCACGCAGATGGCGGATCTGGTCTTCCGCAAGATGCGCCAGATCGACGCCATCGAACATGATCTCGCCGCCGACCACCCGGCCGTTTTTCGGCAACAGACCGAGAATGGACAGCGACGTCAGGCTTTTGCCGCAACCGGACTCACCGACCAGACAGACCGTTTCACCATCGAAAACCTCGAACGACACGTCGTCGAGCGCAATCACCTTGCCTTCGGATGTATCGAATTCCGTCCGCAACGAACGCACCGTCAGAAGCGGCGCACTCATTTCATCGCTGGAAGTTCCGGTCTGCATTGCGGCCATCTATCTTCGGCATACCCACTCAGTAGAGCCAAGAATAAACCGAACATGTGGAAAGTCCACGTTAAATATGTGGCAAATCCACATTATTGCTGCCAAAAACGCAGTCAACCGCTCATAAATTATGCAGAACATCATAATTATGTGGAATTTCCACAGAATGGATCACGAAGCAATCAGCTTGAGTTCGATCGCCGCCTCGCCGATCGCTTCCATCAACTGCTCGTCCGGCATCTGGTCCGTCACCAGAATGTCGATATCCGCGAGCTCCGCCACGGCCTCCAGATGCCGGACGCCGAATTTCGTCTGATCCGCGATCAGGATCACCTGCTCCACCCGACCGATCATCGCTCGCAAATTCCAGGCGATTGGCGAACGGGATTCGTTCGGGCCGTCAGCGGTCAGCCCGCTTGCACCGAAAAACAGCTTGGTCCCATGAAACTTGCTGAAAAATGCCTGCGTCTCGGCGCCCGATACCGACTGTTCCACGGCATCAAATTCCCCCGGCGCCAAAAGTACGCGCACGCCCTCGCGCCCGAAAAACGCGCTCGCCACCCGCACGCTGGTCGTCAGCACCGTCAGGTCTTCGGCGATCGGGGCGAGATGTTGGGCGAACTGCAGCGACGTGACGCCGGAACTGATGAACAGCACGTCACCCGGCTGCACCAGCTTCACAGCTTCCTGCGCCAGCGCATCGCGCACCTGCACATTGGTTTCCATCCGTTCGTTGAACGACGGGTCGCGGCCGGGCGAATAAGCCATCGCGCCGCCATAGGTGCGGCTGATCAGCCCCTGAGAATGCAGCTTTTCGAGATCACGCCGGATGGTCTCCTGGCTCACCGCGAATTCTTCGGCGAGCGAACTCAGCCGGACGCTGGAATTGGCGCGGATGGCGGAAAGAACGAGCCTCAGGCGTTCGGCGCGGCTAATCTTCACCATCTGCTGCGCTGCTTGCACTGTCACTGTGACACCCCTATCAACAGGATGAAGAAACGCTGTCGCATGTCCTCGTGCGCCGGCTTTATCTTCGCATGGCGCTGTATAGGTCTATCGCCCCAACCTGGCAACCGGCCCGAAAGTCACGCCAGACGACCGAAAAAACGCATTGACAGGCCCCCGACAACAGGCTGACTTGCGCAAGCTTTTCGAGCTTGCGGAATATCAAGGAGCACCCCCTTCACCTGAGCTAGCCTTGCGCGGAAAACCAACGAAAAACCGCCAACGGGCTGTGATACGCCTGCCGCGTGATCCTTTAAGCCCATTCACACCATGAAGCCGTGACATGAATTCTGAGTTTCCGATCCTCGCCGCACTCCCGGTAGAAGAAGCTGAAGGCGCAGTGCTGCTGCTCAAGGCCGTTGTGGCGCACCTTCGCGCCGAGAGCCGGCAGATCGCCGGGCATATCCAATGTGATCCATCCGGTAACGATGACTGTCGTCCGGACATGCTGCTGGAAGATATCGAGACCGGAGAGCAATATTGCATCTCGCAATCGCTCGGCCCCGGCGCCACCGGCTGCCGGCTCGACAGCCAGGCGCTGGCGGATGTTGCCGGCCACACGCTGGCGCGCTTGGACAAGACACCGGACCTCTTGCTCCTCAACCGCTTCGGCAAGGCCGAGGCGGAAGGCCGGGGCCTGCGCTCCGTCTTCGAAAAAGCTGCATCACTCGGCGTGCCGGTTCTCACCTGCGTCAAGCAGGATTATCGCAGCGACTGGTCAGACTATACCGGCGCTCTGTCCATCGCCCTTCCGCCAAACGAAGATGCCGTTTTGGAATGGTGCCGGGCGGCAATCGCCTCGCGCGCCGAGACGCAGTTGCGGGCCGGCCAATAACACCTGACCCGAGTCGGAGCCGCAATAGCGGCCCCGACTTCACGTCCAGACAGAACCCATCTCTATATATATTGTAAGTCGCTTTCGCCCTCACATCACCGCGCCGATCTGCCAGGGCACGAATTCCGCGCCGCCGTAACCGAGTTCCTCGCTTTTCGTCTGTTCGCCCGACGCGACCCGGATGATCAGCTCGAAAAGCTCCCGCCCCTTTTCCTCGATGCTGACGCCTTCCGTGATGATGTCGCCGCAGTTGAGGTCCATGTCGTCCTTCATCCGCTCGTACATTTCAGAATTGGTCGACAGCTTGATGCAAGGCGTCGGCTTGTAGCCGGAAACCGAACCGCGCCCGGTGGTGAACACGATCAGGTTGGCGCCCGACGCCACCTGACCGGTTACCGAACACGGGTCGAAACCGGGGCTGTCCATGAACACGAAGCCCTTGCGGTCGATCGTCTCGCCGAATTTGTAGACCCCGAGCAGCGGCGCGGTACCGCCCTTGGCAACGGCGCCGAGCGACTTTTCCAGAATGGTCGTCAACCCGCCGCGTTTGTTGCCGGGAGACGGATTGTTGTCCATCTCGCCGCCATTGCGGGCACAATATTCCTCCCACCATTTCAGCCGGTCGATCAGCTTGTTGCCGATCTCGGCAGTTTCCGCCCTGCGCGTCAGAAGATGCTCGGCCCCGTAGACTTCCGAGGTCTCGGAAAGAATGGTGGTACCACCGTGACGGACGAGAAGATCGGACGCATAACCGAGCGCCGGGTTGGCGGTTATGCCGGAATAACCGTCCGAGCCGCCGCATTGCATGCCGATGGTGATTTCAGAGACCGGCGCGGGGCAACGCACCGTGCGGTTGGCAAACTCTGCCACGCCGCGAAGTTCTGCGAGCCCCCGCTCGATCGTCTTGCGCGTGCCGCCCTCCTGCTGGATCGTCATGTAGCGCAGCATGCCATCCTGGCGGATGCGTCGGCCACCGACGAGATCCGGGATCTGCATCACCTCGCAACCGAGCCCGACCAGCAGGATGCCGCCGAAATTGGGGTTGCGGGCATAACCCGAAAGCGTCCTGAACAGCGTCGCATACCCCTCGCCATCGGTGGACATGCCGCATCCGGTTCCATGCGAGATCGGAACGATCCCGTCGACATTGGGGAATTCATCGAGCAACCCGGATTTTTCCGCAGCCTCTGTGATGAAGCGGGCAACCGAGCCTGAACAGTTCACCGTCGTCAGGATGCCGATATAGTTGCGGGTCCCGACCTTTCCGTCGGCGCGCTTGTAACCCATGAATGTGCGTTGATCGGCGATCTCGGGCAAAGGCGTATTGGCGCTGGCGAAGGCATAATCCTGCGCATGTTCGCCCATTCCAAGGTTATGGACGTGGATGTGGTCTCCGGCCGCGATGTCCGCTTTGGCCTGACCGATGATCTGGCCATAACGCAAAACATTGCCGCCAGCCGGAATTGCCGCCGTCGCAATCTTGTGGCCACGCGGGATGGCCTGGCCGACGGCAATCCTGCTTGTTGTCAGGATATCCCCGGCTACGAGGTCTTTGAGGGCGATCTCGATATTGTCGGAAGGGTGAAGGCAGATGCTGTTCTTCATCATTTTAATAGCTTTCTCCTGAGCCGGCTCTATGCCAGTCACCTTGCCGGTCGCTGGGAAAGCCGCACAACGACGCGCGGCTCCACCGCCCTCGACCGATGGCGATTGAAAATCATCACTTTATATCTGGTGGGATGAGGCCGGCCTGTTTCGAGCCGGTCTAGGCAGTCCCAAAAAGCATGCGGTTCTGCAGCCGCAAGATACCGGAAACCGTCAGGACGGCTCGACGCCTAAGACTTTCGCCGACGGACGTTTGCGCGACGGCAAACGAGGCCTTGGCTCGTCCAGTCCCAACCCGTCGAGATGCCCGAATACGGTGCGAAGATGGCTCCGGATGTGCATCTCGGCAGCACCTGCATCCCCGGCGATAATCGCATCGGCGATCTGCCGGTGTTCCTCCAGGGTCAAGGCCATGCGGTCATTGTCCTGGATGGTCAGATACCGCACCCGGTCGAGCTGGGTCTTGGCCCGAAGAATGGCGCTCCATGTCCCTGCATAACCGCTAAGTTCGGCGATCAGGGCATGGAAGACATTATCGAGCCTGTAGAACTCGTCCCCGTTGCCGACGGCCGCAGCCTGATCGCGCATATTGGCACGAATTCGCTCGCGTCCGTCATCGTCGAGCCGTTTGACGGCATCGACGACAAGCGCACATTCCAGCTTCTCGCGGATATACTGGCCGACCTTGACCGCCTCCAGAGAGATAGGAGCGACGAACGTGCCGAAATGCGGATAGATGACAACCAGTTCTTCTTCCGCCAGCTTGATCAGCGCCTCGCGCACCGGCGTCCGGCTGACTTCCAGCTGTTGGCAGAGATCCGCTTCGGACAAGGGTTCGTCCGGAGCAAGACGGCCGTACACGATATCTTCCCGGATCTTGTCGAACACCTGGTTCGTCAAACGGGACCGGCTGCGATCCACCATTCAGTCTCTCATCATATCTGACGCGGGTTAGGCGAGTTATCCTCCGAAACGACTTCCGGTATATCGGCCGTATCTCCTTGAGTAAACGGGCGATACGGCCACAGGCTGCAGAACGATTTGATGGTTGTTATGCCACGCGTCCCTCCCTGAAAGCCTGAACCGTCTGCATCACCCCGCGAAGCTCCGCGAGCCCCTTGAGACGACCGACGAACGAATAACCGGGATTGGATTTTTGGCCGATATCGTCGCCCAGAAGATGGCCGTGATCGGGGCGCATCGGGATCTGCGGCACGAGATGGCCGATCGAAGCCCGGCGCTCTTCCTCGGCCATGAAGGCCGCGGTGACCGCCACGAGATCCGTATCGCCGCCCAGATGATCGGCCTCGTAGAATGACCCATCCGCTTCGCGCGTCGTATTGCGCAGATGGACGAAATGGGTGCGCGGCGCAAATTCCTTGGCCATCGCCACCAGATCATTTTTCGGATTGGAGCCGAAAGATCCGGTGCAGAAGGTCAACCCGCACGCTTCCTGCGGCACGCCGTTGAAAAGCGCCCTCACGTCATCGGCCGTCGACAGCACGCGCGGCAGGCCGAAGATCGGGAAGGACGGATCGTCGGGATGGATGCAGAGCCGCGCCCCCTCCTCTTCCGCCACCGGCGTGATCTCGCGCAGGAATGCGATCAGGTTGGCGCGAAGGTCCTCGACGCCGATCTCCTGGTAGAGTTCCAGCATGTCCTTGAAGGTCGAGCGGGTATAGGCGAAGTCGCGGGCCGGCAGCCAGTCGATCAGGTTGCGCTCCAGCTCGGCGATCTTCGTGTAGTCCATGGCCTCGAACCGGGCCTTTGCCTTTGCCAGATGATCGGCTGAATAGGAACCTTCCGCGCCCTTTCTCTGCAGCACGAAGAGATCATAGGCGGCGAAATCGACGCTGTCGTAACGCAGCGCATAACCGCCATTCGGCAACCGGTACATAAGGTTGGTCCGGCTCCAGTCGGTGATCACCATGAAATTGTAGCAGATCACCTTCACGCCGGCCCGTGCCACATTGCGGATCGACTGTTTGTAATTGTCGATCTTTTCCTGGAAATTGCCGGTCCGCGTCTTGATTTCCTCGCCGACGCCGATGCTTTCGACCACCGACCATGTCAGGCCGGCGGCCTCGACCTCGGCCTTGCGCTTGAGGATCTCGTCGGACGGCCACACGCCGCCCTGGTTCATGTGGTGGAGGGCAGTGACGACACCGGTTGCGCCTGCCTGGCGAACCTTTTCCAAACTGACCGGATCATCCGGTCCGAACCAACGCCAAGTCTGTTCCATCTGTGAACTCCTGTAATCAATAAAGTAATGCTGCGGTCCAGTGCCTGAAGCCTCAGGCCTCGTTCAAAAATGCCTTCAGTGTCTCCCGGACCCCGTGCTCCATGAGGCTCGACAAATGCCTGACGACCTGAGCGCGGAAATGGGCATTTGCCGGCAGCACGTCGCCGAAGATTTCGCGAATGCCGAAAAGCGCATCGGCGAGCTTTTCGGCATCGTCGCCGCATGCGCTGGCAATGCCGGTCAACCGCTCGGCATGCGGGTCGGTGACGGAATAACCCTGGCCAAGTTCATTGCGGCAGGACAGGAAACGCATCCAGGCGGCGACAGTGAGCGGGATAATCTTGGGGCTTCGACCGGACGCGTAAAGCTCACCGGCTGCCTCCAGAAGACGCGGCGGCAGCTTCTGCGATCCGTCGGAGGAAATCTGCAGCGTCAGATGCCGCACGCCGGTATTGCGGAAGCGTGTCTCCAAATCATGGGTATAGGCCACCACATCGGTGCCGGGAACCGGCGGCAGGGTGCGGATCAGGTCCTCATCCCACAGCCGGCGGATTACCTTCGGCAGGTTCTCGTCGACCATCGCATCGGCAATCGTTTCGATGCCGGCGACGACCGAAAGATAGGCAAGTGTCGAATGCGAGCCGTTGAGGCATCGCAGCTTCATCAGCTCATAGGGAAGCACATCCTCCACCATAATCGCGCCGGCCTTTTCCCAGTCGGGCCGCCCCAACGGAAAATCATCTTCGATGACCCATTGGCGGAAAGGCTCGGTAACGACCGGCCATTGATCGGAAAGACCAAGACCGGCCGCAACCGCTTGCCGGTCGGCATCCTGCGTCGCCGGCGTGATCCGGTCGACCATCGTGCAGGGAAAGGAAACATTCTCGCCGATGAAGCGGCCCAGCTCTTCGTCGCGCAGGGTGGCAAAGCGGGTGACGATCCTGCGCACCTTGATGCCGTTCTGTGCGAGGTTATCGCACACCAGAACCGTGAATGGCGGCTGTCCCGCGGCGCGGCGCAGACGCAGGGCCTCCGTCAGAAAACCCGGAACGCTGCGAGGGTCAGTCGGGTTGGCAAGATCGGCGACAATGACCGGGTTCTGCTCGTCGAGACTGCCTGTCGCCGCATCCTGGCAATAACCTTTCTCGGTTACCGTCAATGTGACGATGCGGATTTCCGGCCGTGTCAGCAGCTCGAAGACATCCTTCTTCTGGTCGGACGTCACCATCACGTCGAGGATCGATCCGATCACCCGCAGGCTGTCCTGGTGATTGTCCCGGCTGAGCAGCGTATAAAGGCAATCCTGCGGCTTCAGCGCGTCGCGGATGGCCGGCGACATCAGATCGACACCGACGATCCCCCAGCCTTTCGCTCCCTGCTGCAGCACGTCGTCGGTATAGACCATGGCATGCGCGCGGCAGAATGCTCCAAGACCGATATGGACGATACCGGGCGTGACATCGTCGCGATCATAGGTCGGGCGCTTGACCGATGCCGGAAGCGCAACCAGAGAAGCGTTGCCAAGGCGATCGGAAACGGCGCCGCCCTTTAAATTGATATTCATGACAAGTCCTTGGTGATTGGCGCTGGAGCAGACGTCCGGCTGGCCGGACCGCCGCTCCAGCGGTCATGGGAATGCGTGAAAATATTCAGCTTGGCTCCGGCCCGCCCGGCTTGACGATCGATGCGGGCCGAATGCCTTGGACATGCTCAGACCTCGATCCCGGCAGGCGTCATGCCCGATCCGGTCTTCGGCAGAATGAAATGCATCACCACCAGACCGATGAGGTAGAGTGAGGACACGACGAGGAAGAGGATGTGGTAGTTTCCGCCGGTCGCATCGAGCAGGCGCCCGACGCCCATCGAAACGAACATGCCGATGATATAGGCGCAGAACCCGCCGATACCGACGACCGAGCCGACGGCGCTGCGCGGCATCGTATCGGTGACGATCGTGTAGACATTGGCCGAATAACCCTGGTGGGCGGCAGCGGCGACGCCGATCAGGAGAATGGCAATCCACATGTTCGACACCGACGCTGCCATGAACACCGGCACGACGCAAAGGCCACAGACGAGGAAGGCGATCTTGCGGGCCCGAAGCGTCTTGACGCCCTTCTTGATCAGGAACGAAGACAACCAGCCGCCACCGATGCTGCCGACATCTGCCATGCAGTAGATGATGATCAACGGCAGCATCGCTGCCATCAGGTTGAGGCCGTATTGCTGGTGCAGGAAGCCGGGAACCCAGTTCAGATAGAACCACCAGACCGGTGCGCTGAAGCAGGTGCCGGCGATATTGGCCCAGGTTCCGCGATACTTGAGCAGCTGGATCCACGGAACATGAACCTGCGGCGGTACCGGGTCACTCTGGATATAGGCCTTTTCTTCGGCCGACAGGTGGCGGTTCTTCTCCGGCCTTTCATACATGAAATACCAGGCGACGACCCAGATAAACCCGATCGCGCCGGTAATCAGGAAGCAGGCACGCCACCCCCAGGCCAAAAGGATCAGCGGCACCAGGATAGGCGCGACGACGGCGCCGACATTGCTGCCGGCGTTGAAGATACCGGTCGCCAGGGCCCGTTCCTTGGCCGGGAACCACTCGGTCACGGTCTTGATCGATGCGGGGAAGTTGCCGCCCTCGCTCAATCCGAGGCCTGCGCGGGCGACCTTGAAGCCCCAGACGCTGCTCATGAACGCATGAATGATGCCGAAAAAGCTCCATGCCGCAACGGCTATGGGCAGGCCGGTCTTCACGCCGATCTTGTCCATCAGCCGGCCGACGCCGATATAGCCAAATGCATAAAATAGAGAAAAAGCGGCGACGATGTCGCCAAAGTCTGTTTCGGTCCAGCCCATATCACCCATCAGGGTGGGCTTGAGAAGACCCAGGACCTGACGGTCCATGTAGTTGATGGTTGTCGAGAAAAATAGCAGGCCCACAATGGTCCAGCGATATCGTCCGACCACTTTCAAAGCCTTCGCAGGCATTGATGCATGGTCTCCCATTAGTTGATTTGTCATGCTCCGTCTCCTCAGACGATGCTGATCCCGGCGCCACGGGGCACTGTCGCGATCAAGTTAGCGGCCACCTCTTTTCCCCGTAGGCCGCATAACTACGTTCATATACTACCATATGGGTGACGCAGAACCGCCAAAATCAACAAATGCGTGTGACATTTTATCCAGCAATCGAAGATTGATAAAAATCATTTCGGATCGCGGAGAATTCAGATTTTCTATTTATTTACAGAGGTTTACACATAGGCCGTGGAGCATCGCCCTCAGTCTCAGGCGTGAAATCCCCGCCGGTACATCCGCTCTGCGATGCGCGCCCACAACCGCGGTGTGCAGGGCTCTGTACCAGTAGGAAGGCGATGGAATGATCCGTCGAAGACACCTGTCGCAGCCGCGTCGTCGCACTCCGAAACCCGCCAGCTCCATAAGCACGAACTAAAAACTGCGACATTTCGACCAAGAGTAGCAGGCAAGCTGCGACACTTTCGACCGCCAGGAACGATCATTCACCCAAACAGGTCAATCGGTAGATGCTTTACGACATCGTTTGGCGTGAAATTATCTCGATGATTTAAATGCATTTATTGGAAAATTCGGCCATCAGATAAACACGGGCTCCTCAAAAATCCGGCAGAGAAGCTGCGGCTTTCTGATCATTGACATTCGAATTCGCAGCAATCTAGCGTTGAGGCTGTCGAAAGGAGGTCGGCTTATCCATGAATACTCTCATACATCCTGATGTGCTTTTTCCGACCGAAACCAATATTCGTTCCATTGCTCAAGCACTTTACAAAACCGTGTCGGATCTTCCGATCGTAAGTCCCCATGGCCATACCGATCCGAAATGGTATGCGCTGGACGAAGCGTTCCCGGACCCGGCGCAACTGCTTATCGTTCCCGATCACTACATTTTCCGCATGCTGTGCAGCCAGGGCATTCGCCTTGAGGATCTTGGCGTGCGCCGTCTCGATGGCGCACCGATAGAGACGGACGGTCGCCGTATCTGGCGGCTTTTTGCCGAGAATTATCATCTGTTCAGAGGTACGCCGACGCGGCTGTGGATGGACTATGTCCTCACCAACGTCTTCGGTTTCGACGAACTGCTCAATGCAGCAAACGCCGATCGCAGCTACGACCATATCGCCGAAAAACTGACCCTGCCGGAACTCCGTCCGCGGGCACTGTTCAAGCGCTTCAACATCGAGGTCATAGCCACAACCGAAGGCGCATTGGACGACCTTCGCTGGCACAGGGCGATCCGCGAAAGCGGCTGGGACGGACGCGTCGTGACGGCCTATCGGCCGGATGCGGTGGTCGATCCCGATTTCGAGGGTTTTGCCGCCAATCTCGACCAGCTCGGCGACATGACCGGCGAAGACACCGGTTCGTGGACGGGTTATCTCGACGCCCACCGAAAGCGCCGGGCCTATTTCAAGTCCTTCGGCGCCACCTCGTCGGACCACGGTCACCCGACCGCCGATACGGCGAACCTCTCGGATGCGGAGGCCACGGCACTGTTCAACCGGGTCCGGGCCGGTAAATCCGATGCGGATGATCACAGGCTGTTTCGCGGCCAGATGCTGACAGAGATGGCCAAGATGAGCCTCGACGACGGCCTCGTGCTGCAGATCCATCCGGGCTCCCGGCGCAACCACTCGCCGACCATCTTCGCCAATCATGGCCGCGACATGGGCTTCGATATTCCAGGCCGCACCGACTACGTCTCGGCCCTGAAACCCCTGCTCGATGCCGTGGGCATGGAGCGCGACCTGACGGTCGTCCTCTTCACCCTGGACGAAACATCCTACAGCCGCGAACTCGCGCCATTGGCGGGCGCCTACCCGGCGCTCAGGCTCGGGCCGCCCTGGTGGTTCCACGACAGCCCGGAAGGCATGCGCCGTTTCCGCGAGATGGCGACCGAAACGGCCGGTTTCTACAACACGGTCGGCTTCAACGACGATACCCGCGCCTTCCCGTCGATACCGGCTCGTCACGATGTGGCAAGGCGGGTCGATTGCGCCTTCCTGGCACGGCTCGTTGCCGAACACAGGCTGAAGGAAGAAGAGGCTTTCGATCTCGCCAGGGAGCTTGCCTACACGCTGGTGAAAAAAGCCTACCGGCTCTGATCGGCGCGGAGCCGGTCAAAAGGGGGGCCTGACGAGGAGGCCTCCCAAAGGGACGGAGCCCAGGGGAGAACCCAAGGGAAGGAGCAAGTCAGATTGATGTTTGGAAGGCCGGAAATGGGGCGAAAGCGCCCGTTTCCGGCGCCGGGGAGTGCTGTTCAAAATTCACGTTGAACCTGATCTTATTGGAGGAAATACAAATGAAACGAACTTTTAAAGCCATCCGTACGCTGCTTCTTGCCGCCGGAGCGGTCGGTGCCTTGCTGGCATCGCCGGCCATGGCGCGCGATTTCAGATCCGCCGACATCCATCCCAACGATTATCCGACCGTTCAGGGCACCATGTATATGGGCAAGATTCTGTCGGAACGCACCAACGGCCGCCTTGGCATCAAGGTCTTCCCGAATGGCGCGTTGGGCGATGAACGCGGCACGATCGAACAGCTGCGCATCGGCGGCCTCGACATGCTGCGCATCAGCGCCGCCGTGGTCAATAACATGGTGCCGGAAACCATCGTCATCTCCATGCCCTTCATCTTCCGTTCGGAAGACCACCTGCACGCGGTGCTCGATGGCCCGATCGGTGACGAAGTCCTGAAGGCGCTGGAAAAACAGGGCATGATCGGCCTTGCCTTCTATGACAGCGGCTCCCGCTCGATGTACACGAAAAAGCCGATCAAGACGCTTGCCGACCTTCACAACATGAAGATCCGCGTCCAGCAGTCCGACATGTTCGTCGCCATGGTCCAGGCTCTCGGCGCCAATGCAACGCCGATGCCGATGGGCGAAGTTTATACCGGCCTGAAGACCGGCATTATCGATGCTGCCGAAAACAACTACCCGTCGTTTGAATCGTCGCATCATTACGAGGCAGCCAAATATTTCACCCGCACCGAACACGCCATGGTGCCGGAACTGCTGCTCTTCTCCAAGCCGATCTGGGACAAGCTGCCGCCGGAAGACCAGGCATTGATCCGCCAGGCCGCCAAGGACTCGGTGGTCGAGCAGCGCCGCCTCTGGGATGAACGCGAAACGACATCGAAGGCAATCGTCGAAAAGGCCGGCGCCATCATCGAGGATGTCAACGACAAGCAGGAATTCATCGACGCGATGAAGCCCGTCTACGCCCAGTTCGCCAACACACCCGAGCTGCAGGATCTCGTCAAGCGGATCCAGGACACGAAGTGACCTTTCGAGGAGGCGGCTCCTGACGGAGCTGCCTCATTCGACCGCACTTGGCGCCTCTGACATCAGGCGCGAAGCCCGCTGCAAAGCTCAAGACACCGCGCATCGCCCGCTCTGAAAACCGGATCCGGTTTCCGGACCGATGCGCCAGGGGGATACCATGAATACTCACCATAAACCCGAGGCCGCCCATCCGCCCGCGATGACGGGATGGCTGACGAGCATCAACGCACCGCTGGCCAAGGCCGGCATGATCCTCGCCATCACCGGCCTTCTGACACTCGTCATCGTCGTTTTTTACCAGGTTTTCGGCCGTTACGTGCTGAACGATTCACCCAGCTGGACGGAAAACCTGGCCATCGTGCTTATTCTTTATGTCACCATGATCGGGGCTGCCGTCGGCGTTCGTGATGCCGGCCATATCGCTCTCGACTCCCTCACCGTTCTTTTGCCGGAGAGCATGCAACGGTATGTGGAACTGGTCATCTATATCGCCATCTGCCTGTTCGGCGCCGCCATGGCCTATAACGGCTGGCTGCTCGGCTGGTCCGTGGCGCCCTACCTCATGCCCAATCTTCATGTGACCGAGGCCGTGCGTTACATTCCGCTCGCCGTCTCGGGCGTCCTGATCATCATGTTTTCAGTCGAACATATCCTGGCCATTTTCCGTAAGGCGGAGGTCGTACCGTCATGGCACTAACCATTCTTTGTATCACTTTTGTCGGCTTCCTCATTGCGGGGATTCCGGTCGCTTTTGCGATCGGCCTGTCGGCGCTTTGCACCATTCTTTATGAAGGTCTCCCGATCGCCGTCGGCTTTCAGCAGATGATGGCGGGCATGAACGTGTTTTCATTTCTCGCCATTCCTTTCTTCATTTTTTCCGGTGAACTGATGCTGCATGGCGGCGTCGCCGACAAGATCGTCAGCGCCGCCAAGTCCATGGTCGGCCATGTCCGCGGCGGGCTCGGCATGTCGAACGTCGTCGCCTGCACCCTCTTCGGCGGTGTCGCCGGCTCCCCCGTTGCCGACGTCTCGGCCATGGGCGCCGTGATGATCCCGATGATGAAGAAGGAAGGGTATGACGCCGACTATGCGGTCAACGTCACCACCCATGCAGCGCTTGTCGGCGCCCTGATGCCGACCAGCCACAACATGATCATCTATGCGCTTGCCGCCAGCGGCAAGGCATCGATCGGCGCCCTGATCGCAGCCGGCATCATGCCCGCTTTGCTTCTGATGGTCTGCAACCTCGGTGCGGCCTATTACGTCGCCAGAAAACGCGGTTATCCGGCAGGCACCTTCCCCGGCTGGCATATCGTCATGCGTTCGCTGGCAGCCGCGGCACCCGGCATGCTGATCGTCGTCATCATCCTCGGCGGCATCATTTCGGGCATTTTCACCGCAACCGAATCCGCCTCGATCGCCGTCATCTACACGATGTTGCTGACCTTCTTCATCTATCGCACGATGACCTGGGAAGCCTTCCTGATGGCGGCTGCCAAGACGGTCAAGACGACGGGCATCGTGCTGCTGCTGATCGGCGTGTCGACCATGTTCCAGTATCTCATGGGTCTTTACGGCGTGGCCGACATGACCGGTGAACTGATGGGGCATATCTCGACCAACCCGATCATTATCTTCCTGATGATCAACGTCATCCTGTTCCTGCTCGGCACGTTCATGGATATGGCCAGCACCATCCTGATCTGCACCCCGATCTTCCTGCCGATTGCCATGCAATACGGCATGGACCCGGTCCAGTTCGGCATGGTCATGCTGCTCAACTGCGCGCTCGGCCTCAACACGCCACCGGTCGGCACCACCCAGTTCATCGGCTGCGCCATCGGCGAGATCTCGGTCGGCGAGGTGATGAAATCGATCCTGCCCTTCTACAGCGCGCTTTTCCTCGCCATGGCATTGGTCACTTACGTGCCGATGTTCTCGATGTGGCTGCCGCGCCTGCTGATGCACTAAAAGCGTCAGTGCGCAGCACGAAAATCAGGCGCCCGGCTTTTTGCCGGGCGCTTTTGTTTTGTCAGGCAGAGGCTCACCCGAAGGCCCTTTGCCGCCAGCCCGTACGCAACAAAAAACCGGCCGCAGCGTCTGCGACCGGTTTTCAGATCTGGCAAGTCGAGACCGGATCTCGACCAGATAGATTATTTCAGGAATTCGGCGCGGTGCGGGGTGAAGACGTCGATCAGGCGACCGGCCTCCAGCGCCTTGACCCCATGCACCAGATCCGGCGGAACGATGAAGCTGCCGCCGAGATCAAGTGTCTCGGTCCGACCGTCGATGGTCACCTCGAAACGGCCCTCGGCCACGTAACTTGCCTGGATATGCGGATGCGAATGCAGCGATCCGATCGCGCCCTTTTCGAACACGACCTCCACCATCATCATCTCCGGCAGATAGGTCATGATCCGGCGTGTCACGCCCGGTTCGGGATTGACCCATTCGGCCCCGTCCGCCGACACAAAAAGATCGCTCGATGCCATGTTTTCTCCTCACCTAAAAATCGTCGTCCACCAGCGTCAATCGCTGGCATCGCCGGGGCGGCACGATGCACGCCCCGTTTGCAATGGCCGCGATCATACAGGCGCAGGCAAAGCAGGCAACAACGCCATTGTCGCAAGCGGCGAAATGCAAACCCTTGTTTTCGATGGAATATCGATGCCGGTCGCTACGGCTGCGATCGCGATACTTCAGCTCGGCTGAACCGGATCGCAAATCCGGATCCGCAAAGTTATATCGCCGCGAAACCGGGCGTTGGGAACAACGCTGGCATGCCGCTTGCCTCTGTTATTTCAGGGAGTGCCGCGATCGCGGCTTGCCCGCGACAATTTGGCATGAAATGCTGTCAGAAGTTGCAATGACAGGCAACGAAATGTGGGGCGTGCTTGAAAAACCAGCAGGAACTTGCAATCGAAGTCAGGGGCGTCAGCCGTATCTATGGCGACGGCGCCGGCCAGGTCACCGCCCTCAGCGGTATCTTTCTCAACATAAGGCAAAACGAGTTCTTCACGCTTCTGGGTCCATCGGGCTGCGGCAAGACCACGCTTTTGCGGCTGATCGCCGGTTTCGATTTCCCGACCGATGGCGAAATCCTGCTTTACGGCGATGACATCGCCCCGCTGCCGCCGTTCAAGCGGCCGGTCAATACGGTCTTCCAGAACTACGCGCTCTTCCCGCATATGACGGTTGCCCAGAATATCGGCTTCGGGCTGGAAATGCTCGGCCGCCCGAAAGCCGAGATCGCCGCACGCGTCGATGAAATGCTGGCGCTGGTCCACATGGAGGCGATGCGCAATCGTAAGGTCATGCAGATTTCCGGCGGCCAGCAGCAGCGCGTGGCCTTGGCCCGCGCGCTGGCGCCCAAACCGAAAGTGCTGTTGCTCGACGAGCCTCTCTCGGCGCTCGATTACAAGCTGCGCAAGGAAATGCAGGTCGAGCTGAAACGCGTCCAGGCCGAAACCGGCATTACCTTCATCTTCGTCACCCATGACCAGGAAGAGGCGCTTGCCATGTCCGACCGCATCGCCGTCATGTCCCATGGCGAGGTCCGCCAGGTCGGTTCCCCTTGGGAAATCTATGATCGCCCGGCCGAGCGTTTTGTTGCCGATTTCATCGGCGAGACGAATTTCCTCACCGCCGACGTGATCTCCGTCGATGGTCCGCATGCGAAGGTCAGGCTTTCTTCCCGCGGCACGCTTGAAGCGACCTTCCCGACGGATCTCAAGCCCGAGGGCAGGGTCACCGTGGTGATCCGGCCGGAACATGCGCAGCTCGCAGCACCGTCCGCATCCGCGATACTCGGCGGCCAGATCGAGGACCTCACCTATCTCGGCACCGACACCCATATCCGCGTCCGACTGCCCGACACCTCGCTGTTCACCATCCGCCAGCAGAACAGCCGGATCGGGCCGATCGGCTTTTCCTCAGGCGATGCGGTGTCGCTCACCATCAGCGAAGGCGCAGCACAGATCCTGAAGGATTGAGACATGACCGAGCGGACAAGACAGGCCGCCTCGGCGGCACAGAAACAGGAAATCGCCAATCGCTGGCTGTTGAGCGCGCCGGCATTGTTCATCATCGCGGTGGCAGCGGTCGGCCCTTTGCTGATCGTGCTGATCTATTCGGTTCTCGCTTCCGGCGACTACGGCGACGTCAAATGGGAGCTGTCCGGCCAGGGCTGGTTTAACGTCTTCTTTTCGCGCGACATTTTCGACGACACGGTGTCGCTTGCCGATGCGCATGTGACGATCCTCTGGCGCAGCGTGAAGCTTGCCGTCATCACCACGGTGCTGTGCCTGATCGTCGGTTTCCCCACCGCCTATTTCATCGCCAGCCGTGCGCCGCATAACCGGTCGATCTGGCTGTTCCTGATCACCATCCCCTTCTGGACCAACATGCTGATCCGCGCCTTCGCCATTCAGGAAATGATCCGCAACGAAGGGCTGTTCAACACGATCCTGATCAAGCTTGGAATCATCTCCGCGCCGATCCAGATGCTTTATACCGATTTCGCCATTCTCTTCGGCATGGTCTATGTGCATCTGCCGCTGATGGTGCTGCCGCTTTATGCCAGCCTCGAAAAGCTCGACTTCCGCCTCGTCGAGGCCGGTTACGATCTTTATGCGACGCGGCTCAAGGTCCTGTGGCGGATCATCATTCCGCTGGTCAAACCCGGCATCATCGCCGGCTCCATCCTCGTCTTCATCCCGGCTTTGTCGTCCTATGTCATTCCCCGCATTCTCGGCGGCGGCAAGAACCTGATGGTCGGCAACCTGATCGAGCTGCAATTCGGCCAGGGCAAGAACTGGCCGCTTGGCGCAGCGCTGTCGATCACGCTGGTCATTATCGTGCTTTTTGCCATGCTCTATTACGTCAGGAATGCCGGAAAGACCGGAGGCGGCCATGCGTAAACGCTTCGATATCCGCATCCAGCCGGGTTTCGCCACGATCGCGATGTTCTGCTTTTTCCTGCTCTACGTGCCGATCTTCACGCTGGTCGTCTTCGCCTTCAATTCCGGCATCTCGATCGCCCGCTGGGAGGGTTTCTCCTTCCGCTGGTTCATCGCCGCCTGGAACAACAACCTCGTCATCGAGGCAGCCATCCGTTCGGTCCAGATTGCCGCAGCAGCAGCCATTATCGCGACAATCGCCGCAACGTTGGCGGCGATCGCCACCACCCGCACCGCCGCCTATCGCGGCCTCACCTTCAAATATTCCTTCATCAACATGCCGCTGATGGTGCCGGAAATCGTCACTGCCGTGGCACTCCTCATCCTCTTTTCGCGCATAAAAGTCTGGACCGGTTATTCCGGCATCGGTTACCTCATCCTCGCCCATACCGCCTTCTGCATTCCCTTTGCCTACCTGCCGATCCGGGCAAGGTTGGAGAACATGGATCTGGCGCTGGAACGGGCGGCGGCCGATCTCTACGCCACGCCGTTCAAGGTATTCCGCTACATCACCCTGCCGCTGCTCTGGCCCGGCATCCTGGCCGGCCTGATGCTCTCCTTCGTCATCTCGCTCGATGACATCGTCATCACCGAATTCGTCAAGTCCGCCGGCCAGGAAACGCTGCCGACCTACATGCTCGGCCAGCTGCGCCGCGCCATCACGCCCGAGATGAATGCCATTTCGACGGTCTTTCTGCTGCTGTCGCTGGCGGTCGTGACGATCTTTTTCTTCCTCAGCAGATCCAACGAAAAATCCGATTGAAAACAGGAGTGGGAACCATGAAGCATGCCTTGAAACTTGTCGCCGGTCTGGCGGCGCTCTTCGCCTCGACAACGCTTGCCCATGCCGATGGCGAGCTCAACATCTTCAACTGGGGCAATTACACCAATCCGGAACTGATCAAGAAGTTCGAGGATACCTACAAGGTCAAGGTGACGCTGACCGACTACGACAGCAACGACACGGCGCTCGCCAAGATCCGCCAGGGCGGCCACGGTTTCGATATCGTCGTGCCGTCCGCCAGCGCCATGCCGATCTTCATCAAGGAAGGGCTGCTGCTCGAATCGCGCCCCGACCAGATGGAGAACTTCAAGAACATGGACCCTGAATGGGTCAACGTTCCCTACGATCCGGGCCGCCATTATTCGGTTCCGTGGCAGTGGGGCACGACGGGCGTGACGGTCGACAAGTCGGTCTATTCCGGCGATCCGAACACCGCAGCGATCTTCCTCGACCCGCCGCCGGAACTGGTCGGCAAGGTCAATGTCGTGCCGGAAATGTCCGACGTCATGCACATGGTTGTCACCTATGCCGGCGGCCAGCCTTGCACCGGCGACCTGACGATCCTGAAAAAGGCCCGCGATATTCTTGTCGCCGCCAAGCCGAAATGGATCTCGATGGATTACGGCACGGTGGAAAAATACACCAAGGGCGATCTGGCAGCCAGCGTCGACTGGAACGGGGCAGCCTTCCGCGGCCGGCTTGCCAACAAGAACATCGTCTACGGGTATCCGAAGGAAGGTTACCCGATCTGGATGGACAATGCTTCGATCCTCGCCGATGCCAAAAATGTCGACAATGCCAAGCTTTTCCTCAACTTCATCATGTTGCCGGAAAACGCCGCGATGATTTCCGCCTTCGCCCGTTATTCCAACGGTATCAAGGGCTCGGAAGCCTTCATGCCGGAAGACATGAAGACGGCACCGGAAGTCAACATTCCCGATAGCGCCAAGGCCGCCGGCAAGTTCAACCTCGCCTGCCCGCCGGAAGTCCAGGCGCTCTACACCAAGATCTGGACCGAATTGCAGAAATAAGCCGAACAGGGAGGCCGGCAGCGTGGGAAAACCCCACGCTGCCGAGTCAGCAAAGACATGGATAGCATGACAGACATGACCACCGTTGACCGGGCATCGGTGACACTTGCCAACTGGCGCGAGACACCCTTCAGCCGCTGGAGTTTCCACAACGTCCGCGAACTGGTGCCGACCTCGGAAATTTCCTGCGGCACCGAACAGGCGGAAGAGGCGCTGGCCTCGCAGCCATTCCTCGCCCGCGGGATCGAGACCGAACTGGACGGCGTCTCGACCATCGAGGGTTTTCTCAAATACGCCCATACCGACGCTTTCCTGCTGATGAAGCGCGGCAGGATCGTCGGCGAATATTACGCCCCACATGCCGATGTGAATGCCAAACATCTGGTTTTCTCGATCAGCAAGTCGCTCACCGCCATCCTCTCCGGCATCCTTGAAGAGCAGGGCCTGATCGACCCCGAAAAACCGGTCGTCGCCTATCTGCCGGAAGCAAAAGGCAGCGCCTATGAGGATTGCCGTTATCGCGACGTGCTCGACATGCGCGTCAGCCTCGATTTCGAGGAAACCTATCTCGACAAAAACGGCCCGTTCGCCCGCTATCGCCGCGCCATGTTGTGGAACCCGGTCGAGCCGGGCTTCGAGATCGAAACGCTTGCCTCCTTCCTGATGACGCTGAAAAAGGCCGACCGGCCGCATGGCGGCGGGCATTCCTATCTGTCGCCCAATGCCGACCTGCTCGGGGTCGTCATCGAGCGTGTCACCGGCCGCCGGTATGGCGAGCTACTGTCGGAGCTTCTGTGGCAGCCGATGGGTGCCAAAAACCATGCCTATGTGACGGTCGACAGTATCGGCACGGCCCGCACCGCCGGCGGTATCTGCCTCACCGCCCGCGATCTCGCCCGCGTCGGCGAACTGATCCGCACGGGTGGCGAGATCGACGGCCGGCAGATCATCCCGCAAGGCTGGATTGCCGACATGCTGGAAAATGGCGATCCGGAAGCCTGGAAAGCATCCAACAGCACCACCATGCCGAACGGCCGTTACCGCAGCCAATGGTATCAGCTCGGCGAGCCGGACGGCGCCTATTGCGCCATCGGCATCCACGGCCAGTGGCTCTATGTCGATCCTGAAAACGAGGCCGTGATCGTTAAACTGTCGTCGCAGCCCAATCCGCTCGACGACGAGCTGAAACAGGACAATCTCGCCTTTTTCCGAACCCTGAGCCGTCTGGCACTCTGAGGAATACAAATGCAGACGCCGGCCGACATCATCATCCTCAACGCCCGCATCCTGACCATGGACGAGACCGCACCGAAAGCTGAAGCCGTTGCCATCGCCGGCAACAGGATCGTGGCAATCGGCTCCAATGCCGCGATCGAGGTCCTGAAAGGCCCGTCAACGCGCGTGATCGATGCCGCAGGAGGCACCGTCCTGCCCGGCTTCAACGAAGCCCATATGCATATCTTCATGGGTTCCGTTGGCCTTCGCCAGCTGTCGCTTTACAAGGTCAAGGGTTTCGACGAGCTGAAGGCGAAAGTGGACGAATACGCCGCCGCCAACCCGAGGCTGAAACTGCTTCTGGCCCAGTCAGCCGACTACACGATCCTGTCGGAGACGGAACGCACCACCCGCCACGATCTTGACCGCGTCATCTCCGACCGTCCGTTTGCGATGATCTCGCCGGACCATCACACCGCCTGGGCCAATACCAGGGCACTCGAATTGGCCGGCCTCCTGCATGGCAAGCAAGTCGGCGTCGGCAATGAAGTGGTGATGGGTGAGGATGGCCTTGCCTCCGGCGAGTTGCGCGAGGCAGACGCCATGCAGCCGGTCTTTGATCTCAGCGAAACCGGCGGCCGCGAAGGCCTTGGCATCGGCACCGGTGGCGAACCGGACAGCGTCACCCCGCAAGAACGCGCCATCGATCTGGCCATCATCAGGAATGGCCTCGCCTATTGCGCATCGCTGGGCATCACCTCGATCCAGAACATGGACGGCAATCTCTACCAGCTGGAAATCCTCGACGAAATCGAGAACACATCCGGCCTGCCGGTGCGCGTGCGCATGCCCTACCACATGAAGAACTTCATGCCGCTCTCCGACTTGTCGGAAAAAGCCGCAGCCTGGCATGACCGTTTCGACACCGACCGGCTGCGCTGCGATTTCGTCAAGATGTTCATCGATGGCGTGACCGAGGGCGAAAGCGCCGTTTTCATTGACGACTACGCCCACAAGCCCGGCTGGAAGGGCGACCCTCTGTTCAGCCAGGAACATCTCAATGAAATCGTCACCGAGGCCGACCGCCTGAAACTGCCCGTCGCCATCCACGCCATCGGCGACGGCGCGGTGCGCATGGTGCTCGACGCCTACGAAGCCGCAGCGGGCGCGAACGGCAAGCGAGATGCCCGTAACCGCATCGAACATATCGAAGTCATCCATCAGGATGACGTGCCGCGTTTCAAGAAGCTTGGCGTCATCGCCTCGATGCAGCCGACCCATCCGCCCGGCAATGCCGGCCTGCCGCTCGAACCCTATCTATCCTTCATCGGCCGCGATCGCTGGCCACTCGCCTTCGCGTGGCGCACGCTTGCCGATGCCGGCGCCGAGATCGTGTTTGCCACAGACTGGCCGGTCTCGCCGCTCGACCCGATGAGCTGCATTCATGATGCGATGACGAGACAGCTTTGGGCCGACGATCTGCCTGACCAGCGCCTGACGCTGACAGAAACACTGGCCGCCTATACCAGCACCGGTGCCCATGTGGAGTTCATGGAAGACCGCAAGGGCATGCTGAAAGCAGGTTATCTCGCCGATATCGTCGTGCTTTCGGCCGATGTAGAGGCTGCCGCCTCAGAAGAACTGGCCTCGATCCGGCCGATCATCACCATCTGCGACGGCAAAATCAGCTATGACAAGGCTCTCGCCTGACAGACATCAGGCGGACGGCACTTACACCTCGGCAAGCGCCTTCAATAACACGGCATCGTCCTCGCCGGTGATGATGTCGGCATCCGTCTGCACGACGAATTCGACGACGGCAAATATGCCGCCAAGATGGATCTTCAAAAGACGTGAGGCCTCGTCCTCGTCATGCGTCCTGATCGCCGCATAAAGTGCGGTATGTTCGTCGATGACCTCTTCGAAATAACCCATCTTCGGAAAGGCAAGCCGACGAACGCGGTCGAGCTGCCCGGTCGCCGTATGGATCGTCTGCCAGACATTCGGAAAACCGGCAATCCGGCACAGAAGCCGGTGGAATTCGTTGTCGACCTTGAACGCCTCGTCGACGTCACGCCTTTTGGCCGCATCCTGCTGGCGGAAGATCAGAAGATCGAGATCACGCTCATGGATCGGATCGAAATTGCGCGCCGCCAGCCTGACGGTGCGCATTTCAAGGCTGGAGCGCACTAGATGGCCCTCGATCACCTTGCGCATGACGATCTTGTTGACGAATGTGCCACCGCTCGGGACGATATTGACCAGACCTTCCTGGGCAAGCCGCAGCACGGCCTCGCGCATCGGCGTGCGGGAAATGCCGAGTTCGGCGCAGGTTTCCTTCTCGTTCAGCGTTTCGCCGGGTGCGAGCTTCATGGTGATGATCGCATCGCGGATGACATTATAGGCCCACAGCGCCTTGGGCAGGCCGGCTCCGTCGACGGCGCCCATGTCATCCAGTCCCAGTTTCGCGTATGAGTTCACCTCAGGCCTCGCTTGCACCGTCCGGCGCGTCCGAACATCCTATTATATCGTTTATCTCTGCCGCAAAAGACGGGCGTCTCAGTCCATCAGGCTTCGTTGGCGACCCTGATCGCCATCTCCAGCAGAACCTTGGCTCCGGCCGTCACCTGATCCGGCTCGCACCATTCCTTTTCGCTATGCGAAATGCCGTCCCTGCAGGGCACGAAAATGATCGCCGTCGGGCAGATATGCGTCATCGACAGCGCATCATGCGAGGTCAGTGTCGGCAGCATCATCGACGTGTAGCCAAGTCCCTCGGCCACTTCGAGAACCTGCCCTGAAAGTTCTGCAGACAGATCCAGCCGCTGCCGGTAATGCGAGGTCGTCGCATCGATGACGAGGCCGGTCTCCTCGGCAATCCATTTTGCCGCAGCCTCGATCCGCGCGACGATCTTCGCCCGGCCTTCCTCCGTCGCATGCACCGCAACATAGGAGAGCTTCGTCAGATGTGGAATGTTGACGCGGTTGTTCGGCCAGTTGCGGATCACCGTGGCGCTGACCATGCCGTCCGGTTCGTTTTCCGCCCCGATAGCCTCGATTTCGAGAATGAGCTTTGCCGCCGCAACCAGAGAATTGCGCCGCTTGGACATCGCCGCCGTCTGCGAATGACCGTTCTCGCCGCTGATATCGATAAAGCCGCTGCAGCCCCAGGAGCTGTTGGAAACGGCAGCGATCATCGCCCCTGCCTTTTCCATTTCCGGCCCCTGCTCGATATGCAGTTCGAGATATGTGTGAACCGCGCGACCGCCGACCGCCAGCGGCCCGGCATAACCGATCCGCTCCAGCTCGTCGCCGATCATCAAACCATCGTCGTCCTTGCGCGATAGAGCCCCGTCGAGCGGCAAAAGGCCGGCAAAGATACCCGATCCCATGACGCCCGGCTGGAAACGCGCGCCTTCTTCATTGGTGAAATTGGCGATCTCGATTGCCCGCCGCGTCACGACACCAGCCGCATTCAGCGCCCGGATCACCGCGATCCCGGCAAGGACGCCCAGAACCCCGTCGAACTTGCCACCCGGCATCTGCGTGTCGAGATGGCTGCCGATGATCAGCGGAGGCAGCGACGGATCGCTGCCCTCCCGCCGTGCAAACATGTTACCGATCGCATCGACCGTAACCGTCAGCCCGGCCTCTTCCGCCCAATAGCGGAACAGGTTGCGCCCCTCGCGGTCGGCATCCGAAAGTGCCGGCCGAAAGCTGCCGCCGCCCTTGGTGCCGCCGATCGCCCCCATCGTCATGATATCGGCCCACAGGCGTTCGGTATTGATATTCGGCGACGAGGTCATGGTCTTTTCCTTTTGCAGTCTTGAGGTGCGGGGCAACGACACGATCAGTTCGTCTCGCGCAGCACCTCTTCCAGCACCTTCAGAAAGATGTCGGCATGTTCGCGGCCGAATGGCAGCGGCGGCCGGATCTTCAGCGTGTTGCCATGAATTCCGGCAGCACTGATCAGCACCCGGTGTTCGCGCATGCGATTGACGACGGCAAGCGAACGTGGCCCATCCGGCGCGCGGCTCTCACGATCCTTGACGAATTCGAGCCCGAGGAACAGGCCGGCACCGCGCACGTCGCCGATGCAGTCGAATGTCGGCATCAGCTTGCGCATGCCTTCCATCATGTAATTGCCGGTCGACAGCGCATTGGCCATCAGGTCCTCTTCATCGATGATGTCGAGCACGGCATTGGCGGCGGCGATCGATACGTGATTGGCGCCGAACGTGTTGAAATAGCGGATGTCGCGGCCGAAACGGTCCTGCACTTCACCCTTCATCACCGCAGCGGCGATCGGCAGACCATTGCCCATCGGCTTGCCCATCACAGCAATATCGGGAACGATGCCGTGGCGCATGAAGCCCCACATGTGAGAACCCGTGCGGCCAAATCCCGGCTGCACTTCGTCGGCGATATAGAGCGCACCCGCCTCATGCACGACCTCCAGCGTCTTCTTGAGGAAGCCCGCCGGCTCGGAATAGATGCCGTCCGTCGAAAAGATGCTGTCGGCAATGAAGGCGGCCGGCTTGATGCCGTGGCGCAACATGAAGGCGATCGCCTTGGAAACCTCTTCCGCGAATGTCTCGCCGACATCCTTGCCATCGGCGCGATAGGCATCCGGCGCCGGCACGGTGATCACATGCATTCCGAGCGGCATGTTGGGGCCAAGCGACGGCGAGATGGCGGCAGCTGCAGCCGTCGTGCCGTGATAGGCATTCTCGGTGATGATGATGCCGGTACCGCCGGTATAATAGCAGGCAAGCCGCATGGCGAGATCGACCGCTTCGCTGCCGGTGCAGCAATACATCACCCGGTTCATCTCCTCCGGGAAGGTCGCCAGCAGCTTTGCCGAATAATCGAGGATCTTCTCGTCGAGATAACGCGTGTGGGTGTTCAGCACTGCCGCCTGCTCGGCAATCGCCGCAACCACGCGCGGATGGCAATGGCCGACCGAAGGCACGTTGTTATAGGTGTCGAGATAGGCATTGCCGTCCGGATCGTAGAGCCACACGCCCTCGCCGCGCACCAGATGCAGCGGGTTCTCATAGAACAGCCGGTAGGATGGCCCGAGCATCGCCTGGCGGCGCTCGACCATCGACCGCTCGCGCTCCGGCAGGGTGCTCAGGCGCGAGGCGTCGAAGCCGTTGATCATCGTGGTGGCTGGCTTGCTCATCTGTCTCTCCCTGAAGTTACGTTATCGACGGCATGCGGCCGCAAGGCGCGCAATGGCTTCGTCTCTTGGAATGGAATCGAGCCGGGCGAATTGCGCCCAGACGGTCGGGCTGTTGCGCGTGTAGAGCTCCCGCATGTCGGGAAACAGCTTGCCGCGCCATTCCGGGATGGCAAGCCGCATCAGCATCCGGGTGGTCACCGCGGTGTAAAGCAGCTCGATCTCTTCGTGCGTGAGCGTCTTTTCGGTCGAATACCCTTTGAGGAAATCGCACATCGCCTCGACCGGATCGGCGGCATCGCCCATCTGGTAGGCCGCACCGACACCGACATCGAAGAGGATCGGCGCATGCACCATGTCGCCGAAATCGATAATGCCGCTGATCGTGTCCGGATCGACCTCGCTGACAAGGATATTTTCCATGTTGAAATCGTTGTGGATCACCTGCGCCGGCAGGTCGGCCATGCGTGGCAGGATCTGAACCTCGAAATCGTTCAATGCGCTTTCAAGCCGGCTGCGCTCCTGATGCCCTTCGAAAGCGGAGAGAAGGTCGCGCATGCCGGCCGCATGCGACATGTCCCAGGTGATGCGATGGCTGGCCGCCTCATGGGTAAAGCTTTCAAGCGCCTTCTGCATGCGCCCGAGCAACACGCCGACGCGGTGGCGCTGGATGGCCGAATGCGGCTGCGATTTCTGCGAGATGCCCGGAACGAAAGTGACCATCCGCACCCCGCGCGTGGCCCCCTCGTCATCGGTCATGCGGAAATCCGCCTCGCCGTCGAGTGTGCGGATGATCCGCTGGATCGGAATGCCCGGATCGGCGGCTTCCACATGCAGAAGCGCCTGGCTGTGCATGCTCGTCATCGCCGGATTTTCGGCCGGATTGAGCACCTTGAAGAGATATTCGGTCCCGTCGTCGAGCGTCAGCCGGTAATTGCTGTCCTTCTCGCCCCAGAGCCATTCGGCTTTGCCGGTGAGCCCGTACTTTTCCCGGGCAATGCGCTCGGCCTGATCCGGGGGCACGGCGGTCGCCCCTGTCTTGAGCTCTGCGCCAAGCCCGCTTGCCGCCCCTTGGCTTGCCGTGGAGGCCATCTATCCCATCCTCATGCTGCTGTTATGAATTCGACGGTGCGGAAGCATAAAGCCTCCGCACCCTGTTGGTGGCTCAGGCAACCCGCGGGGCGTTCAGAACCTCTTCCGGATAGGCAGCCTGATAGGCCGCCGCCAGCGCCAGCACGATATCGTCGCGATAACGCGGACCGACGAATTGCAGACCGATCGGCAAACCGCCGGCATCGAAGCCGCAGGGAACCGACACGGCCGGCTGCCCCGTCATGTTGAACGGATAGGTGAAGGGCGACCAGTCGGACCAGTCCTTGCCTTCGATCCCGCCCGGAAAATCCGTGCCTGCCTCGATCGCCGTCACCGGCATGGTCGGCAGCATCAGTGCGTCGTATTTCTCGTGGAACAGCGCCATCGTAACCTTGAGATCGGCACGAACCTGCTCGGCGATGACATAATCGATCGCCGAATAGGCCTTGCCCTTCTCGTAGATGCCGATCAGGCCCGGATCCATCAGCTTCTTCTGCTCTTCCGTCGGATTGACCATCTCGACGGTACGGGCCTCCGCCGCATACCACAGCGCCAGAAGCGCATCCTGTGGATTGGAAAAGCCCGGATCGACTTCTTCGATGATCGCGCCCATGTCGGCGAGACGCTTGGCCGCACGCTCGACGGCGGCGGCCACATCCGGCTGCACCTCGGCATAACCGAGATTGCGGCTATAACCGATCTTGAGGCCTTTTACGCTCGCAGCCTTGATCCCTTCGTGCCAGTCCGGCACCGGGGTCGGGCAATAACCGTAAAGCGCCTTCGGCGTCGGCCCCGTCGTCGCATTCATGAACAATGCAGCGTCTTCCACCGTCCGCGTCAGCGGGCCGCGATGGGCAAGCTCGAACAGCGTCGTTGCCGTGTCCGCCGGGATCCAGCCATAGGTCGGCTTGATGCCGAACGAACCGGAGAAGGAAGCCGGGATGCGGATCGAACCCGCACCGTCCGAACCCTCATGCAGCACGCCCATGTTGAGGGCCGCCGCAACCGCCGCACCGCCCGACGAACCGCCCGACGCACGGTCCGTGCGCCAGGGGTTGAGCGTGTTGCCGAAGGCAGGCCCGTGGGTGACGCCCTTCCAGCCGAATTCCGGCGACGTCGTCGTGCCGAGAATGGTGACGCCTGCTGCGCGAAGACGTTCCATGATCAGGAACTCCTTCTCCGAAGGGGTCGTGGCGCCGAGCGCCGAACCGCGCCGCCAAGGGATACCCTTGACCGGCGTCAGTTCCTTGATCGTCGTCGGCGCACCGTCGATGGGCGAAAGCGGTTCGCCCTTCTTCCAGCGTGCCTCGGATGCTCTCGCCTCGGCAAGCGCCAGTTCCGGCACCACATAGGCAAACGCATTGACGCTCGGGTTGAATTTTTCGATCCGCTCCAGCGAAGCCTTCGCGGCCTCCACCGGAGAGGCCTTGCCCGCGGCAAACAGCTCGGAGAGCTGTGCCGCAGTCATTTCGCCGAGATCGGTCTTTTCAATCTTGGTCATGATGTCCAATCCTTCGCGTTAGGCGCGCGTCGCTGCGACCTTGTCGAGCGCACGGCTGACGGCGGCAAACATGTCGTCGATCTGTTCCGAGGTGATGATCATCGGCGGGCAGAAGCAGATGGCTTCGGCAATGTTGCGGACGATCAGGCCTTCTTCCTCGCAGGCGGCCGAAACGGCAGCCGCCGCATCACCCGGCTTGCCATCGGCCCATGGCTTGATTTCGAGCGCGCCGAGCAGGCCGATGCCGCGCGACGAATGCGACAGCGGATGCTGGGCAAGCGCTTCGAGACCGGAAAGGAACTTCTCTTCCAGACGGGCGGCATTTCCGACCAGGTCACGCTCCTGGATGATCTTCAGGTTTTCAAGCCCGACAGCGGTTGCAACCGGATGACCCGATGCCGTGTAGCCATGACCGAACACGCCGATACGATCGGATTCATCGGCGATCGGCTGGTAGAAGCTGTCGTTCATCAGGATTGCCGACAGCGGCATGTAGGACGACGAGATCTGCTTCGAGACGACCAGTACGTCCGGCGTGATGCCGAGCGTTTCGCAGGCGAACATCTTGCCGGTACGGCCGAAACCGCAAATGACTTCGTCGGCGACGAGAAGGATGTCGTATTTCTTCAGGATTTCCTGAACGCCGGCCCAGTAGCCAGTCGGCGGAACCAGCACACCACCGGCGCCCATCACCGGCTCGCCCCAGAAGGCGGCGATCGTGTCCGGACCTTCCTTGAGGATCAAGTCTTCGAGATCCTTGAGGATGCGCGTGGTGAAATCGGCTTCGCTTTCGCCTTCCAGTCCGAAATGGACATAGGACGGGCAGGACGTGTGGACCATCCGGTCGAGCGGCAGGTCGAAGCTTTCATGATTGCGCGGCAGGCCGGTGAGCGAGGCGGACGCGATCGTCACGCCGTGATACCCTTTGACGCGGCCGATGATCTTCTTCTTGTCCTTCTTGCCGAGCGCGTTGGAACGGTACCAGACCATCTTCACCGCAAGGTCGTTGGCTTCCGAACCCGACGAGGTGAAGTGGACCTTCGACATCGGCACCGGCGCGATCTCGATCAGCATTTCGGCGAGATCGATCGACGGACCATGCGTCTTGTAGGAGAAGGTGTGGTAGTAGGGCAGCTTTTCCATCTGCGCCTTGGCGACTTCCGCCAGACGCTTTTCGCCGAAGCCGAGCGCCACCGACCAAAGACCGGCCATGCCCTCGATATAACGCTTGCCGTGGCTGTCGGTAACGTAGATGCCGTCGCCGCTCTCGATCACCAGACCGCCAGTCTTTTCGTATTTGCGCAGGTTGACGTTCGGGTGCATCTGGTAGGCCATGTCGCGGCCTTCAATCGAATTCGGCTTGATCGTCATCGGTCTCTCTCCATTGAACGGTTCGGGCGAAATTGGCCCATATGATGTTGATGCCGGACGGCTTCAGGCCGTCATCAGCGCTTCCTTTGCCCGACCGGGAATGGCCTCGATCAGGCTTTTCGTATAGGCATTTTCGGGAGCATCGAAGATCTGGCTTCCGGTTCCCAGTTCCACCACCTCGCCCTTCTGCATCACCATCACCCGATCGCAGATCTTGGCTGCGACCCGCAAGTCATGGGTGATGAACACGAGCGAAAGGTTGAGGTCCTTCTTCAGCTGGCCGAGAAGTTCGAGCACCTGGGCCTGGATCGACACGTCGAGCGCCGACACCGCCTCGTCCGCGATGATGATCTCCGGTTCCAGAGCCAGCGCGCGGGCAATGCCGATACGCTGCCGCTGGCCGCCGGAAAACTCGTGCGGGAAACGGTTCACCCCCTTTGGATCGAGCCCGACCATGTCCATAAGCTCCGCAGCGCGTGTAAGCGCTTGTCTCTCGTTCTCGCCATAGGCGATCGGACCCGACGCGATGATGCGCCCGACCTTTTCGCGTGGATTGAGCGACGAATAGGGATCCTGGAAGATCATCTGCATGCGCCGACGCATGGCACGCAGCTCGGCGCCTTTGAGATGCGCCATGTCCTGCCCACCGAGCAGCACGCGACCGCTGTCGGGATCCTGCAGGCGCACCAGGCAACGGCCGACCGAGGACTTGCCCGACCCGCTTTCGCCGACAATGCCGAGCGTTTCGCCACGACCCAGCGTGAAGGAGACGTCCTTCACCGCATGAACGGACCGCTGCTTGGAAAACAGCCCGCCGCCCATCCGATAGGTCTTGGAGAGATTTTCGACAGCCAGCAGCGGCTCGCGGACATCGACACTCGCGACCCCTTCACCGGGCCGCGGGATCGCCGCGATCAGCTTCTTCGTATAGGGATGCTGCGGCGAAAACAGCACCTCTTCCGCCGTTCCCTGCTCGACGATACGGCCGAGCTGCATCACCGTCACATAATCGGCGATCTCGGCCACGACGCCGAAATCGTGGGTGATGAACATCACCGCCATGTTGCGCTCCTTCTGGAGCTTGGCGATCAGTTTCAGGATCTGCGCCTGGGTCGTCACGTCGAGCGCCGTGGTCGGCTCATCGGCGACCAGCACTTCCGGCTCGAGCGCCAGCGCCATGGCAATCATCACGCGCTGCCGCTGGCCACCCGAAAGCTGGAACGGGTAGCTGTCGGCCGCCCGCGGCGGATCGGGCAACCCGACCTCGGTCAGCAGTGACAGCGCCTTTGCCTTCCGCTCCTTCGGCGTCAGAAGGCCGTGCGCCTCGAACACTTCCTCGATCTGCGCCGACACCTTCATCAGCGGGTTGAGCGCCGACATCGGCTCCTGGAAGATCATCGCCACCCGGCGCCCGCGAATGCCGTAAAGCGCATCCGACGGCATGGTGATCAGGTCTACATCATCGAGCAGGATACGGCCCTGTGCGACGCGCACCGTATCGGGCAGAAGTCCCATCAGCGCATTGGCCGACATCGACTTGCCCGAGCCGCTTTCACCGACGACGCAAAGCATCTCGCCTGGATAGAGCTTGAAGGAAACGCGGTCCACCGCATAGGGGCGGTCTGCACCGTCGGGCAGCGCGATGCTGAGCCTGTCAATGAACACGACCGGTTCGCCGCGGCCCTCTTCCTTCAATGCGCCCGGATGGATGACGGCTGGCGCCACGATATCGTCGGATGTCACGGCGTTCGTTGCGATAGTGTCTGCCATGATTACCTCCCCTTGCGCGCAAGGCGCGGATTGAGGGCGTCGTTCAGCCCTTCGCCGACGAGATTGAGCGCCAGCACGGTGAGCAGGATAGCAAGACCCGGGAAGAAGCTGACCCACCAGGCCTGACGGATGACGGTGCGGCCGGCCCCGATGATATAACCCCAGGACATCACGTTGCGGTCGCCGAGACCGAGGAAGGAAAGCGAGCTCTCGATCAGGATCGCCGCCGCGACCATCATCGAGGCAAGCACGATGATCGGCGACAGCGTGTTGGGCAGGATCTGCCGCCAGATGATCGTCGCATGCGTCTGGCCCGACAGCACGGCCGCCTCGACGAATTCACGCGACCGGAGCGACATCACTTCGCCGCGCAAGAGCCGTGCGACCGGCGGCCATGAAACGATGGCGATCGAGATGACAATCGAGGTGATGTTCGGCTGAAAGATCGCCACCAGCACCACGGCCAGCGCAAAGCTCGGCACGCTCTGGAAAAATTCCGTGAAGCGCATCAGTACGTCATCCACCCAACCGCCGAAATAGCCGGCAATTGCGCCGATCGGAATGCCGATCAGCAGCGACACCACGGTCGACACCAGGCCGATCAGCAACGAGACGCGCGCCCCATGGGCAAGGCCCGCGGCAAGATCGCGGCCCATCGGATCGGTGCCGAGCAGGAAGCCGTTCATCGCAAATGGAGCAATGAAAGGACGCTGCACCATCGCCCAGGGCGACTTGGTGTAGATGAACGGCGCGACGACCGACAGAACCACGACGAGAAGCAGAATGACCAGACCGACAACGGCACCCCGGTTCTGCGAAAAACGTTTCCAGAAATCCTTCATGACGTCACCTTGATGCGCGGATCGACGAGACGATAAAGCACGTCTGTGATGAGGTTGAACAACAGGACCATGGCGGCCGAGACGACGAAGACGCCAAGCAGCAGATTGTAGTCGCGCTGCGACAGGGCATCGAACATCAGCCGTCCGATGCCGGGCCATGCGAATACGGTCTCGATCAGCACCGCGCCGCCGACCAGCTGGCCCGCCTGAAGACCTGCCAGGGTGACGACCGGCAGCAGCGCATTGCGCAGCACATGCCGGCGCTGGATGACGCCGGGACGCAGGCCCTTGGCCTTGGCGGTCTTGACGAAATCGAGCTGGCCGACTTCCAGCATCGAGGCACGGGTCATGCGGGCATAAACCGCCATGAAGAACAGGCCGAGCGTCATCGCCGGCAGGATCAGATGTTCCAGGACATCCAGCGCGCGCCTCAAGCCGGTATAATTGGCACCGACCGTCTCGTAACCGAAACCGGGCAGCCAGCCGAGCTGGACGGAGAACAGCAGCACCGCCATCAGCGCCAGCCAAAACAGCGGCGTGGCATAAAAGATCAGAGCGACGAGCGAGATGATCGTGTCGGCCCACTTGCCCTGACGTGCGGAGGCGAAGGCACCGGCAGCAACACCAAGCCCGAGCGAAATGACGAAGGCCGCCAGCGACAGGATCAGGGTTGCCGGCAACCGGTCACCGATCAGTTGAAGCACGGGCAGCTGCTGGCGATAGGAATAACCGAGATCGAGCTGGACCACGGAGGACACATAGATCCACAGCTGCATGTAGAGCGGCTGGTCAAGGCCGAAACGCTCTCTGAGCTGCTGCAGGAAGGCAGGATCGGCATCACCGGCTTCGCCTGCCATGACTGCGGCCGGGTCTCCCGGTGCGGCATGGATGAGGAAGAAATTGAGCACAGTGATGCAGATCAGGATCACGACTGCCTTGAGCAACCGTCCCGAGATAAATCTCAGCATGAGAATGGCCCCTACTAGATTTTCAGGTGCGAGATGAACCAGGCGGAGACGGATCTCCGCCTGAGCGCCGATTATTTCTTGATCCAGGCGTCGCGCATGGATTCCGGCAGGCCGGACGCGGTCGTCACGATATCCTGAACCTTGCAGTTATAGATCGTCGGGAAACCGAGCTCGAGCAACCAGGCAACCGGCACGTCTTCCTGCAGCTTCTTCTGCGCCTGATCGTAGAGTTCCTGGCGCTTGGTCGCCGGGTAGGCAATGGCCGCCTCGTCGAACAGCTTGTCGAGTTCCGGATTGGAATAGCCCTCGACATTGTTGAACGGATTGCCCTTGGCGATCTGCGAGGTCTTGTAGTTGCGGTCGACGCCGATCGCCGGATCACCGTTCTGGTAGAGATAGGTGAAGGCGATATCGTAATCCCAGTTGGAGGTCTTCTGGTTCCAGCCGGCAACGTCGGTGGATTCGATCTCGATCGGAATACCGACATCACCGAGGTTCTGCTTGACCGCTTCCGCCCAGCGCTGCCAGGTCTCGCCATAGGGCAGCGGCAGAAGCTTCAGCGGCTTGCCGTCATAACCGATTTCCTTGAGCAGTTCCTTGGCCTTGTCCGGGTCATGCGCATAGGTCGGCGCGACATCCTTGTAGAAGGGAAGTTTCGACGACAGCGGGCCGGTCGCGACCTTGCCATAACCGTTCCACAAAACGTCCTTGGCGAAGTCGCGGTCGAGCGCATACATCACCGCCTGGCGGAACTTGACATTGTCCATCGGCGGCTTGCGGTTGTTCAGCCACAGCCACGACAGCGGCGCGAAATATTCCCAGCCCTTTTCCGTCGTGCAGGTATTGGGCAGATCCTTCAGCCGCGGAATGTCGAAGTTTTCGACCGAGCCACCCGGCAGGATATCGACCGTGCCGGTCTCGAAAGCGACCGAGCGCGACGCACCGTCCGGAATCACCTGATAATAGAGTTCGTCGAGATAGGGCTTGCCCTTGATGTAATAGTCCGGGTTCTTGACCAGGTGGATATAGCTGCCGCGTTTCCATTCGTCGAACTTGAACGGGCCGGTGCCGATCGGCTTGTCATTGGCCGGATTGGTGGCGTAATCGGTGCCTTCATAGATGTGCTTGGGAATGATCGGCATCGTGTAGAAGGCGAGGCCGCGGATGAAGGCCTCGAAGGGCTCCTTCAGCTTGAACACCACGGTCTTGTCGTCCGGTGCGGTGACGCTTTCCACATGGGTCATCAGGTTGCGGTGACGCGGCTGCATCTTCACCAGATAGTCATTGGCGGAAAACAGCACGTCGGCCGAGGTCATCGGCTTGCCGTCATGCCACTTCACGCCGTCCTGCAGCGTGAACGTATAGGTCAGTCCATCCTCGGAAACCGTCCAGGATTTCGCCAGCGACGGCTCGGGCTTGAGGTTTTCGTCGTAGCGCAGCAGGCTTTCATAGATATTGCCGCCGACCAGCAGTGCCGGCCCGTTTGTCGTCGTGCCGACCATGATGCTCGGCGGTTCCGGCTGCACGATCAGGTTCAATTTTCCGCCGGGAACAGCCTGGGCAAAGGCCGCGGTCGTCGTCAGGAAAAGGGCTAGGGATGCAGAAAGCAGTCGTCGCATGAAGTTCCCCTTATGGATTTTCGTTTGCTTGCGGACGTCACTTCGAGATCACATCGGGACTACAATATACCGATATATCGATGCGTCATCTTGACTCCGGCCCTTGGCGCCTGTCAAGCAAGACAGATGATTTTTTGCATAAAAGTTAAACGGAAAATCTGTCCGCACAAAAAATAATCAGATGCGGAAAATGAGGACGCCGGCTGCGATCAGGCCGGGAAAAAGGATGCCCTTGGGAATGGAATTCATGTCGAATACGCAAGCGAAAACCCCACATATCGCCTTTGTCAGCAGCACGCTTGACCTGACCTTTCTCAAATCCGCATTCGAGAAATCCGCGCTCAACGCCCGCCTGAGCCTATATCCTGACGAGGATTTCCGGCAAGCGGACATCGCCGTCGCCTGGAACCCGCCGCATGGCGTCCTGTCGACCATGCCCAACCTCAAGCTGGTGCACAGCATAGCGGCGGGACTGGACAATATATTCGCCGATCCGCATCTTCCCGACGTGCCGGTCTGCCGGGTCGTGGATACCGAGCATGCGCTTGGCATGGCGCAATATGCGATCTGGTCGACGCTGCTGTTTCACCGGGAGATGGACCGCCACCTGCAGAATGCCTCCGGACGGCGCTGGGAGCGCCCCGACCAGATCGCCGCCAAGGACTATACGGTCGGCATTCTGGGTTTCGGTGCCATTGGCAGAACCGTCGGCCGCAGCCTGAAAGCGCTCGGTTATGATGTTCGCGGCTGGGCGCGTTCCCCAAAGCCCGAGGCAGACATCACGACCTATCATGGATCCGAACAGCTGGCCGATTTCCTCACCGGCTGCAATCTGCTGATCTGCCTTTTGCCGCTCACCGGTGCGACCCGCGGCATCCTCGATGCCAGGCTTCTGGGGCAGCTCCCCGAAGGGGCCGCGCTGGTCAATATGGGGCGCGGCGAACATCTCGTGGAGGCCGATCTGCTGGCCGCCATCGACGGCGGGCACCTGCGTGGCGCCGTCCTCGATGTGTTCCACAAGGAGCCGCTGCCCAACGACAGCCCGCTATGGGATCATCCGAAGATCTTCGTCACCCCGCATGTCGCCTCCATGCCCAATCCGGCGGATGTTGCCGGGCAGATTTTCGAGAACGCGACACGCGTGCTGAACGGGATGGAACCGCTCAATCCCGGTGACCGCGAAAGCGGTTACTGAGGTCATTAACGACGGGCACCGGCCTAGGTGGGCGGTCCCGTTTCGCCGGCAATGTTCTATGGCTGCGGCGACAGCATGACGTCGATCTTCGCCAGATCGAAACCCGGTTCCTGCACGATCAGTCCGGGCTCATCGCCAATCACGTATTCGACGACCTTTGCCGTATCATCCAGATGGCGCCGCATCAGGCTGTGGGCGAGATCGGCGTCACCTGCACGGATGGCCTCGTATATCCCCCGATGTTCCTGCTCGACCTCGTCGAAATATCCCGACCTCGGGATCGCGCGGCGGCGTACCCGGTCCAGTTGCCCCGTGGCATTGTGGATGGTCTGCCAGACGTCCGGAAAGCCGGCCAGCATGCAGATGAACCGGTGAAAATCATTGTCGATGGCAAGCGACTGGTCGTGATCCTGCCTTTTGGCCGCACTGCCCTGAAGAAACATCAGAAGATCGAAATCACGGTCATGGGCCGGATCATAGACCCGTGCCGCCAGCCGCACCATCCGCAATTCCAGGCTGGAGCGGATCAGGTGCCCCTCGATCACGCCGCGCAGCGAAATGCCGTTGACGAACGTACCGCCGCTCGGCACCACGTTGACCAGCCCTTCCTGCGCCAGCCGAAGCACCGCCTCGCGCATCGGCGTGCGCGACACGCCGAGTTCTGCGCAGGTTTCCTTCTCGCTGATCGTGGCTCCCGGCTCCATCCGCATGGTGATGATCGCATGGCGGATGTAATTATAGGCGGCGAGCGCCTTCGGCTGACCAGCGGAATTGCCGGCACCATTGTCCGGAAGGAAATCAGACCGCTTCAAACTGTTGTTCATGTCCGCTCGCCTTCCCGTCCTTGGTATTCCGGGACCGCCATACCGATATATCGCAACTCTGTCCCTAGCCGCTTCCACACGGTTTGCAAGCAGATATCATCGCGCTTTCGGACAAAAACCCGGCATCTGCAGGCACGGAGGCCCGCAGATGCTTTATCGACCAGAGCCTTATGACCCATTCAGTGGCGATCCGACGTCATCATGCCGCAGCAGCACCTCGCCTGCCGCGCACCAGAAGCACCATCGCTGCAATCAGCAGGGTGCCGAAGATGAACAGGAAGGCCGCAGCCGCGATGGCCGGGCTGATATTGTCGCGGATCGTCGAAAACATCTGGCGCGCCAGCGTCCGCTGGTTCGGACCGGCGACGAAGAGCGTCAGCACCACTTCGTCGAGCGACGTCGCGAACGCCAGCACGGCACCGGTCAGGATGCCCGGCATGGCAAGCGGCAGCGTCACCCGGCGGAACACCCGCTCGGGCGAAGCCCCGAGGCTTGCCGCTGCCAGCTCGACCTTCCGGTCTATGCCGGCAAGCGATCCCGACACGCTGACGATCACGAACGGCACGGCGACGACCGTATGCGCGATAATCACCGCCAGATGCGTGTTCGCCAGCCCGATCCGGGCAAGCAGGATCTGCATGCCGATGCCGAGCACGACGACCGGCACCACCATCGGCAGCATGAACAGCGTGCGGATCAGCCCGCCGATCGCCGGCAGCCGCCGCCTCAGGCCAAGCGACGCCAACACGCCGAGCACTGTCGACAGCACGGTCGTGCCTGTGCCGATGATCAGGCTGTTGACGATCGCCCGCTGCCAGGCGGGTGCCGTGAACAGCTCGACGAACCACCGGAACGAAAAGGACGGGATCGGGTAGATCAGCAGCAGGCTCGATGTGAAGGCCAGCGGCATCATGATCAGAAGCGGGATGATCAGGAATGCCGCCATCAGGAGCCCGAAGATCCATTGAATAGCCTTTGCGGGCATCAGGCGCTCCTTTCCCGTTGCGTCGCGAGCCGGTCATAGACGGCATAAAGAATGATGGTGACGACCAGAAGGACGATGCCGAGCGCGCTCGCCATGCCCCAATTGCCGGAATTCGACGCATGGAAGGCGATGAAGGAGCTGATCATCTGGTCACCGGCGCCACCGATCAGCGCGGGGGTGATGTAATAGCCGATCGCCGACATGAAGACGAGCAGTGAGCCCGCGGCAATGCCGCTGAAGCTGAGCGGCAGGAGCACGCGAACGAAGGCCCGCAACGGATGGGCGCCGAGCGAGGCGGCCGCCGGCATCAGGTTTTTCGGGATGGTCAGCAGCACGCTGTAGATCGGCAGGACCATCAACGGCAACTGCACATGCGTCATCGCGATGATCACCCCGGTGCGGTTGAAGATCAACGCCAGCGGGTTGGAGATGATGTGAAGGTCGATCAGCGCCGAATTGATCAGCCCCTGTTCCTGCAGAAGGATGAACCATGCGGCGGTGCGAACGAGAAGCGAGGTCCATAGCGGCAGCAGCACCGCGGCCAGCAGCGCCTGCTTTTTCCACCCGGTCGCGACAGTGATCAGCAACGCATAAGGATAGCCCAGAAGCACGCAGAAAATCGTCACCAGTGCGGAAATCCAGAATGTCCGCTCGAAGATCGCCACGTTGATCGTATGTTCCGGCGGCTGCGAGACGATCTCGCCGGCATCGCTCCTCATCAAGTCGACGGCTGCGAGAAGATATCGGTCGGTGACCGGCGACAGCGCGTCGGTGATCGCCTTCCAGTATTGCGGTTGGCTCCATTTTTTATCGAGCGCCACGAGATCCACCGGCGCATCCGGCTTGTCCTGCACCGCCTTGAGTGTCTTGCTCATCAGCGTCCTGAAGCCGGATTGTGCGCTGTTGAGCCGGCGAACCATGTCGCCAACGGCCTGCTCGTCGGTTGCCTGACGCAGATCGGCGACGAAAGCCGCCTGAAGTTCGGCACCCGGCGCGCTTTCACCATCCCATGAAGAGGCAACCTTGGCGGTTTCCGGCAGGAGCCGCGCAACGGCATCGTCCGACACGGATTGGGTCAGCACGCTTGCCAGCGGCCAGATGAAGAACAGGCAGATGAACAGGAAAAGCGGTGCGACGAGCAGAAACGGTCCGCTTTTCTGCAAAAAGCTTTTAGCCGTCATGATGCGATCACCTTGCAGTCACCCGGGCTGAACAGCGCAGTGACCTGAGCACCGCGATGCGGCTCCGCCGACTTGCGATCGAGCCGCGCGATATAGGAGATGTCGCCGGCTCCGGAAAGCTGCACGCGCAAATGATCGCCCTGATAGACACAGTCCGTCACCGTCGCGGAAATGGCATTTCCCTGCCCAGCTGCGGCAACGCCTTCGACCAGCGACAGGCGTTCCGGCCGAAGTGAAACGGAAACATCCTGCCCGGCAGCGATATCGCCTGCACTTGAAACGTCGATGAGATCGCCGTTCTTCAGCCTGATGCGGGCAGACGTCGCATCGACGGCCTCCGCCACGCCCTCGAGAAGGTTCGTTTCGCCGATGAATTCGGCCACGAAACGGGTTGCCGGTTCGTCATAGACCTGGCGAGGCGTGCCGATCTGCTCGATCTTGCCCCTGTTGAACACGGCGATCCGATCCGACATGGTCAACGCTTCGCTCTGATCATGGGTCACAAACACGATCGTCAGGCCGAGCCGCTGGTGAAGCGCGCGGATATCGAGCTGCATCTGCTCGCGCAGGTTCTTGTCGAGCGCGCCGAGCGGTTCGTCCATCAGCACCACCCGCGGTTCGAACACGAGTGCGCGCGCCAGCGCCACGCGTTGCTGCTGCCCGCCCGACAACTGGGTCGGCTTGCGCTCGGACAATGCACCGAGTTGCACCATGTCCAGCGCCCGCGTCACGCGCTCCGTGATTTCCGCCTTCGCGACACCGCGCATCTGCAATGGAAAGGCGACATTGGCACCGACCGTCATGTGCGGAAAAAGCGCGTAATTCTGAAAGACGACGCCCATGTCACGCTTGTGCGACGGCACGTCATTGACCTTGTAGCCGTCGACCAGGATCTGCCCTTCGGTGGCGGTTTCGAAACCGGCCAGCATCATCAGGAGCGTTGTCTTGCCCGATCCTGACGGTCCCAGAAGACTGACGAACTCGCCCGTCTCGATATCCAGCCTCAACTTGTCGACGACACACTGCTGTCCGTAATATTTGCTGACGCCATCGAAGCGTATGCGGAATTCGGCCAAGGCCATTCCCCTTTTCTTGTCGTGGATACGGTTCCGCTGTCGGTCGTTTGCGGCAATCGGCACGCATCCATCCGTTCTGTCGGCTTGGAAGGGAGGCCGCATTCAAGCGGCCGCCCGACGTCTGGGAAAAGTGGCTTCTTACTGTGCCAGCCAGGCGTTGAAGCGAGCCGTCAGGGCCTCGGAATTGTCGATCCAGAAATCGACATTGAGCGCGATCGCCTGCTTCAGGTTTTCCGGATGGGTCGGCAGGTTGACGTCGACGGCCGGCGGAATGGTGGCGGCGGCCTTCTTGTTCGGGATGCCGTAATCCACCTTCAACGGCAGCTTGGCCTGGTTTTCGGCGGCACTGGCGAATGCGATGAAGTCCATGCCCGCATCCTTGTTTTCAGCACCCTTGAGGATGACCCAGCTGTCGACGGCATACATGCTTTCCGGCCAGACGATCTTGAAGTTCTTGCCTTCCGCCTTGTTGATGCCGGTGACGCGGCCGTTATAGACCGATGTCAGCGCCACTTCGCCCGACGCCAGATACTGGACCGGCTGCGCGCCGGATTCCCACCAGACGATGTTCGGCTTCAGTTCGTCGAGCTTCTTGAACGCCCGGTTGACACCTTCTTCGGTCGCCAGCACGTCATAGAGTTCCGCCGGCTTTACGCCATCGGCCAGAAGCGCGAATTCGAGATTGTACTTGGCGCCCTTGCGCAGCGAGCGCTTACCGGGAAACTTCTTCGTGTCCCAGAAGTCGGCCCAGCTCTTGGGGCCTTCCTTGAACTTGTCGCCGTCATACCCCATGGCCAGCGACCAGTAGATCACGCCGGCACCGCATTCGCCGACAGCATCGGGAAGAAACTCGTCCTTGACGCCGATCTTGTCCCAATCGAGCTTTTCAAAAAGGCCGTCGGCGCAACCGAGTGCCAGTTCTTCAGCCTCGACTTGAACGACGTCCCAGTTCGGCGCACCGGCCTTCATCTTGGCCTGCAGCACGCCATAGCCGCCATCCCAGCTCTCTTCGATGAACGGCTTGCCGGTTTTGGCGGCAAAGGGCTTGAAGTAGATTTCGCTCTGGGCTGCCTGACCGGCGCCGCCCCAGCCGACGATCGTCAGGTCACGAGCGGCAGCCGCACCCGACATCATCGCGGTCGATGCCAGCGCCAGCATGCCGATCGCCGCGGTCTTGAAGAAATTCGTCATTTTGTTCCCCTGATAGGGCCCGGATCATTATCCTGAACCCGAAGTTGCTACGATCCTTTCGTTTCCTCCGGCAAAGCGCGCGGTTGGCCCGCGTCTGTCTTTGATTACGGGGTCAGACGTGTTGTCCGCCGTTGATGTGGATTTCCGCACCGTTGATATAGGCCGATTGATCGGTGCAGAGGAAATAGATGGTCTTTGCCACCTCGATGGTCGTCCCGAGCCGCCCGAGCGGCACTTCCGCCTGTACCAGCTCGTCGGTACCGGGAGACAAGATCGATGTGGCGATCTCGCCCGGCGCAATGGCGTTGGCGCGAATGCCGCGCGGGCCGAATTCATGCGCCAGTTCACGGGTCAAAGCGGCAAGGCCCGCCTTCGACGCGGCATAGGCGACACCCGCGAAGGGATGCACGCGCGAACCGGCAATCGACGTGACATTGACGATCGACCCCTGGGCCGCCTCAAGTTCGGGCAACATGGCGCGGGCCAGAAGCGCCGTGGAAATCAGGTTGACATTCATCACCTTCATCCAGGTCTCGGCATCGGTCTCCGCAACACCGAGGCGCGTGCCCCCAGATCCCTTGGGTGAAATGCCGGCATTGTTCACCAGCGCTGCCAGCTTGCCGTCCGGCAGCCGCTTGCGAACCGTTTCGGCCAGTTCCTCAATGCCCGAAAGATCTGCTAGGTCGGCCTGGATATGGCTCTCGCGAGCAGACGGCCAACGGCATTCCTCTGAAAACGGTTGGCGCGACACGGTCAGGATCCGCCATCCATGCTCCATGAAAAGCTTGACCGTCGCGTGGCCAATTCCACGGCTGGCGCCGGTCAAAAGCATGTAGGGGGTGGTGGACAAGGACAGAACTCCCGTGATCCGACAAAACAGGACAAGCCCGATATATCGGTATGTTACCGCCTCAAAAGACGTTTGCAAGCAGTTTTCGCAACTGCGAAGATTATCCCGGTCTGATCGAGGTCAGGCGTAATCTTCGAGCAAACAAAGCCCAGTCTTGCCTGTCGGATCTGCAACAGCGGCCGAAGTAACCCATGCAGCAGCCTGCTCCCATGTACCGCGCCGCACAAGCCGTCCTAGGACCATTCGAATGCCGGACGGTTGACGGGCCTGCGGCACCGGCTATCACTGCAGCCTCGCAAATAGCGAAATACGATGCAGGGAAGATCATGCCGGCGACAATCGAAGACATCACCATCGACGCCGAGAACGAAATCAGGATCCGCCAGCGCCTGACACTTGTCGCATTGGGCAAGGAGAAGGCAGATGTAGCGCTCAGGGTCGGCCGGTTGCTGGACGTCGCCACACGCACCTGGGCGGACGATCAGGAAATCGTCATCAAGGATCGCCGCATCGCCTATGTCGGCCGCGCCGGCAGCTATCCAGGCGAGGTTGAACACCGCGTCCACGAGCCGGGTCTTTCGGCCGTCCCGGGCCTCGGCGAAGTCCACAAGCATATCGAGAGCTCTCATCTGACGCCGGAATGGGAAGCAGCCCTCGTCCTGCCGCGTGGCAACACATGGACCTGCGAGGCGAGCCACGAATTTTCCAACGTCAATGGTGCCAGGACACTGGAATTCTGGTTGAAGGCGCGTGAAGCCGGCTCGCCGCTGAAGATCTTCCCCCTGCCCGGCTCCGCCGTGCCGCCGACCGCTTATGAACATGGCGGCGGTTATCTCGGTTACGACGAGCAGAAGGCCTTTCTGCAACAGAGCCTGATGACCGCCGGCCTCGACGAGGTGATGGACTGGCCGGCCGTCTGGAACCCGCAAAACCCCTCGCACGACCGGCTCTGGGGCATGATCCGCGCCACGTTCGAAAAGCGCGCCGTGGTCGAGGGCCATGCCGCCGGCATTCGCGACCTGCCTTCGATCAACGCCTTTGCCGCCGCAGGCCTTGCGTCCGATCACGAGGCATGGACGATCGAGGAATTCTGGGACAAGCTTACCCATGGCCTGTTCATGGAGCTTCGCCCGCACAGCCTGCCGGAGGTCATCAAGGGCCTGCTGCAGCGCGGCCTGTCGGACTGGTCGCAGATTGCGCTGACGACCGACGACCGCTCCGCCTCAGATACGCTGAAACTCGGCGCCACCGACTATAATGTCCGCCTTGCGATCGAGGCGGGCCTTGCGCCGGAAATCGCCATCCAGTGCGTCACAATCAACCCTGCCCGCCACATGCGCCTCACCCCTTGGGTTGGCTCGATAGCCCCCGGCCGTTATGCCGATATCGTGCTTCTCTCGGATATCGAAAAATTCGAGATCGCCAAGGTCTGGGCCGACGGAAAACAGGTTTCCGACGGTAAGACCTACCTGCCCGACGTGCCGAGGATCGACTGGCCGGATTGGGCGACGAAGACCATCAATATCGGCCGCGAGCTCACCGCCGAGGACTTCGCCATCAAGGCCGAGCCCAGCCGCGATACGATGACGGCTGCGGTCCTGCGTCCCTTCCACTGGACCGACGATTTCCTCACCTTCGATCTGCCGGTGAAAGATGGTCTCGTCCAGCGCGACGAGAGCCGCAACATCACCAAATTTTCGGTCGTCGACCGTTTTTCCGGCAATGCCGCCGTGTCGAAAATGTTCTGGCTCGGCTGCGGTCCGGCAACGCCGGAGACGGCGCTGGCCTGCTCCATGGCGCATGACAAGCATAATATCTGGTGCGTCGGTTCCTCCGACGAGGCCATGGCGAAAGCGGTCAACGCGGTGGCCGGCATCGATGGCGGCTGGGCGCTGGTGCGCCAGGGCGAGGTCGTTGCCCGTGTGCGCTACGAAGTCGCCGGCCTGATGAGCTGCCGCTCGGCGCAAGACCTGCATGAGGAGATGCAGGCGCTTTATGCCGAGGGCGAAAAGGTCGACTGGATGTATGAACCGAGCTTCCACCCCCGCTGGTTTCCGGGCTTCCCCGAACGCCTGGCCTTTGCCACGCTCACCTGTGCCCCCTGGCGCTGGGTGCTCGTCGCCCCGAGCGATCACGCACCGCAGGGCCTCGTTAATGTCGAGACCGGCGCCACTCATCCGGTGGTTTTCTAGCCATATCGGCCGGATCGCCCCGGTTTACCGATAGCGTAGCGCATCCACCAGAAGCGCGAAGGCCGGAGAGGCAAGCCGGCGGCTCGGATAATAGAGATGGTAACCCGGAAACGGTGCGCACCAGTCTTGAAGCACCTGGACCAGGCGGCCCTGTTCGACCAGCGGGCCGAGATGGTCGTCGGGCAGACAGGTCAGACCCCGCCCGTCCAGCGCGGCATCGATGATCATCGGCACGTCGTTGCAGACGAATTGACCTTCGACACGCACGTTGAGCGGCCGCCCGTCCTGTTCGAATTCCCATGCATAAAGCCCTCCAAGCGTCGGAAGCCGAAGATTGATGCAATTGTGCTGGGTTAGTTCGTGGGGCGTCACGGGTTTGGGATTGCGGGCGAAATAGTCCGGCGAACCGGCCACCATCATCCGCAGTTCCGGCCCGATCCGCACAGCGATCATGTCCTTCTCGATGCTTTCGCCGAGACGGACCCCCGCATCATAACGTTCGCCGACGAGATCCACGAACCGTTGGTCTACGGAGATTTCCACATTGATGTCCGAATATTCCGCCATCAGCCGTTTGACGGCCGGCATCAGGATACTTTCGGCAGCATGGCGGCTGGAGGTTATGCGGATCGTGCCGCCCGGCCTTTTCCGCATCGCGCTCAGCGCATCGATACGGCCGCGGATATCGTTGAAGGCGGGGCGCAGCGTCTCCATCAGCTGTTCGCCGGCTTCCGTCGGCACGACATTGCGCGTCGTGCGCGTCAGAAGCCGCACACCCATGCGCTCTTCGACCCGCCGCACCGTATGGCTGAGCGACGATTGCGACGTGCCGAGTTGTGCGGCGGCCCGGGTAAAGCTCCGCTCTTCCGCAACTATCAAAAAGGCGGCAAGGTCGCCCAGTTCATCCCGCTTCATTCATGAATCCACAGCATAGGTTCATGCACCGCTTAGCATCTAATCGCATGGGCCTGCTAGGTCTAAATCTCTCCCCACGACGAGTTGATCGCCCGGTGACCCCGGTTGCGATCGATTGGCGCGACCTGCGCTCCGCCGCCAGAGCGAATGGAGAAAGACATGAAAAAGCGAATTCTCGGAAAATCCGGACTTGAAGTATCGGCACTCGGCTTCGGCTGCATGGGGCTCGATTTCGGTTATGCTGCCAAGGTCAGCAAAGCGGACGGCATCACGTTGATCCGCCAGGCGGTCGATCGCGGCGTCACCCTCTTCGATACCGCGGAAGTCTACGGCCCCTTCACCAATGAAGAGATGGTCGGCGAAGCGCTGAAGCCGGTGCGCGATCAGGTGGTGATCGCGACCAAGTTCGGCTTTAACTATGTCGATGGCAAGCAGGCGGGCCTCAACAGCCGGCCGGACAATATCAAGAAAGTGGCCGACGAAAGCCTGAAGCGGCTCGGCACCGACGTGATCGACCTGTTCTACCAGCATCGCGTCGATCCGAGCGTGCCGATCGAAGACGTTGCCGGCGCCGTGAAGGATTTGATCGCGGCCGGCAAAGTGCGGCATCTCGGCCTGTCCGAACCGGGCGCACAGACTGTCCGTCGTGCCCATGCCGTTCAGCCGGTCACCACGCTGCAGAACGAATATTCGCTCTGGACCCGCGGCGTGGAAACCAACGGCATTCTCGATACCTGCGAGGAACTTGGCATCGGCCTCGTTCCCTACAGCCCGCTCGGCAAGGGTTTCCTCACCGGCGCGATGGGCAAGGATACCAAGCTCGGCGAAGGCGATTTCCGCGCCATCCTGCCGCGCTTCACCCCGGAAGCAATGGAAAAGAACCAGGCACTTGTCGACCTTCTGAAAGAGATCGCAGCGCAAAAGGGCGGCACGCCCGCCCAGATCGCGCTCGCCTGGCTGCTCGCCCAGAAGCCCTGGATCGCGCCCATCCCCGGCACGACCAAGCTGCATCGCCTCGAGGAAAACCTCGCATCGGTGGATGTCGAGCTCTCCGCAGCCGATCTGGCCGGGATCGAGAAAGCCGCGGCCGCGATCCGGATCGAGGGCGAGCGTTACCCCGAGCAACTGCTCAAGACCACCGGCCTCTGAGCCACGGGCCTCACTCCGGAACACAGGATCAGGACGATCTGCGGGGGCGTTATTGCCCTCGCAGGCCAATTGACGACCTGTCGTCAGCGCGGGTGATCAGGCCATTCATGAAAGCCGCGCATAGGCTCAATCGGTTTCGGCCATCTAATTCCAGCCTGCGGAAATCCCATTTCAGCGGATAGATGCGGGCAATCTGTCCGAATTTACCGAGCCACAAGAGGAACATCCGATGAAAAACATTGCCGCAAGCATCGCCATCTCCACGCTCGCAGCGACTGGTGTCGACGCCCAGGAGGAACGGCGCCGTGTTGCCCCGCCGGCGGTTTATGAGGTCGCACCCGGCCTCGGCCATTTCACCGATGGTGTCCTCTTCGGTGAGGTCTGGGAACGGGCGGAACTGAAGCCGCGTGACCGCAGCCTGGTCACCGTCTCGGCGATCGTTGCGACCGGCAAGACCGCGCAGATCGGCGGCCATACCCGCCGCGCCCTTGACAATGGCGTCAAGCCGGAAGAGATCGGCGAACTGATCACCCAGCTCGCCTTCTATACCGGCTGGCCGAATGCGATTTCCGCCGTGGCAGAGGTCAAGAAAGTCTTCGATGAACGCAGCATCGCCCCGTTCGAAAGCAGCAATGCGGCGAAGATCGAGCTTGAGGCGGCAGCCGAGGCGGCACGGACCGCGACCGTCAATGCCGCTGTCGCGCCGACCGCCGCAGCGCTGGCCGACCTCACCAACCGTGTCCTGTTCGGCGATCTGTGGCAGCGGCCGGACCTGTCTGCCCGCGACCGCAGCCTCGTCACCATGACCGCGCTGATCGCCATCGGCCAGCCGGAACAGCTGCCCTTCCACGCCAACCGGGCGATGGACAACGGCCTCACCCCGCAGGAAGCATCCGAAGTCGTCACCCATATAGCCTTTTACGCCGGCTGGCCGCGCTCTATGTCTGCCGTGCCGGTGCTCAAAAAAGTCTTCGAGACACGGGCGGCCGCCGCATCCCAAACCAAGACAACACAGGAAACACCCATGGATATCCAGGTCACCCGCGCAAATGCCGCCCCGGCTCCGGGCCCGGCCGACTATTTCACCGGCGAAGTTCAGGTCGCCGGACGGTATGCCGGCAATGAACCGGCCCGCATCAGCGGCGCAACAGTCTCCTTTACCGCCGGCGCCCGCACCGCCTGGCACACCCACCCGCTCGGCCAGACGCTGTTCATTGTCTCCGGCAAGGGCTGGGTACAGAAGGAAGGCGGTCCGATCGAAACCGTCGCACCGGGCGACGTCGTCTGGATCCCGCCGCATGTCAAACACTGGCACGGCGCCTCCGCCACCGAAGCGATGAGCCATTTCGCCGTCGCCGAAGCCGAAAACGGCAGCGTCGTCACCTGGATGGAAAAGGTGTCCGACGAGGATTACGGCCAAGGCGCCAAGATCGACTGATCAGAGCGGGAATTCGCTCGATTTTGAAGTGAGGCGGACCGAGTGGTTCGCCTCATCGATACCACTTATCGCGACAGGCAGCGGGACACGCTGTCCTTCCAGCCTTCGATCGCCGCCTTCCGTTCTTCGTTTTCCATTTCCGGCTCGAAACGCTTGTCGCGCTTCCAGCGGGCGGAAAAGCCTTTGGCATCCGGCCACACACCGGCCTTCCAGCCGGCAAGCCAGGCGGCGCCGAGCGCCGTCGTCTCCAACAGCGCCGGGCGGTCGACGGGCGCGGCGAGAATGTCCGACAGCCGCTGCATCGTCCAGTTGGAAGCAACCATGCCGCCATCGACCCGCAGCACGGTCGTCGCCCCATGCCCCGTCCAGTCCTTTTTCATCGCCTCAAGCAGGTCATGCGTCTGGTAGGCGACGCTTTCGAGTGCCGCACGGGCAAATTCCGCCGGGCCGCTGCTGCGGGTCAGTCCGAAGATCGCACCTCGCGCCTCGGCATCCCAATAGGGCGCGCCGAGCCCGGTAAAGGCCGGCACCATGTAGATCCGTTGGCTTGGATCCGCCTGCCGCGCCAGAGTGCCCACTTCCGACGCCACCTTGATGAAACCGAGTTCGTCTCGCAGCCACTGCACCGCGGCACCGGCAATGAAGATCGAACCTTCCAGCGCATAGGTCGTGACCCCATCCAGCCGATAGGCAATTGTCGTCAACAACCGGTTGGAAGAGGTAACCCGGTCGGTCCCGGTATTGAGCAGCGCGAAACATCCCGTGCCATAAGTGGATTTCAGCATGCCGGCCTCGAAACAGGCGTTGCCGATCACCGCCGCCTGCTGATCGCCTGCAACGCCCAGGATCGGAATCTCGAAGCCGAAAATGCCGGCATCGGTCACGCCGAATTCAGCGGCACAATCCTTCACCTCCGGCAACATTGCCCGCGGGATGTCGAGAATGCCAAGCAGCTCCTCGTCCCAGTCATTCTCGCCGATATTGTAGATCAGCGTACGCGAGGCATTGGTGGCATCGGTCACATGCGCCCGGCCACCGGTGAGCTTGTAGATCAGCCAGCTGTCGACCGTGCCGAAACACACCTCGGCCCGTTCGGCGCGGGCGCGGAGGCCGTCGATATTGGACAGCAGCCAGGAAAGTTTCGTGCCGGAAAAATACGGGTCGAGCAGCAGCCCGGTCTTTTCGGTGAATGTCGCCTCCAGCCCCCGCCCCTTCAACTCCTCGCAAATCCCAGATGTGCGCCGGTCCTGCCAGACGATCGCCCGATGGAGCGGCTCGCCGGTCTGGCGGTCCCAGATGACCACCGTCTCGCGCTGGTTGGTAATGCCGATCGCGGCCAGATCACCGGCCGAAATACCCGCCTTTTCGACGGCCGTCCGTGCGGTCGACAGCACGCTCTGCCAGATCTCCTCCGCATCATGTTCAACCCAGCCGGAGGCTGGAAAGAACTGGGTAAACTCCTGCTGGCCGAAACCCGCAATCGCCATATCGGCATCAAACACGATCGCCCGGCTCGAAGTCGTTCCCTGGTCGATGGCAAGGATATGGCCACTCATGCTCTGCGTTTCCTGATAATACGATCGGATAAGAAACCGGGGCGCATTACACGCCCCGGCGAGGTTCATATAGGTGAGAACGGCCTACTTCTGCCAGCTCTTGACCAGTTCGTCATAATTGACGGTGATCGGCTTTTCCTTCTCGTTGGCGATCTTCAGCTGCGGCGCCAGATTGCCCTTGGAGACGGCATCCTTGTTCCAGTATTCCAGATCGTGCTCCTCGGCGAGTTTCGGGCCCCTTTCCTTCTGGACACCGGCGCGTTCAAGACGCTGAAGCACCTTTTCCTGCTCGGCGCACAACGAATCCATCGCTGCCTGCGCAGTCTTGGCACCCGAAGACGCATCGCCGATCGCCTGCCACCACAGCTGTGCCAGTTTCGGATAATCCGGAATGTTGGTGCCTGTCGGCGACCATTGTACGCGGGCCGGCGAGCGATAGAACTCGATCAAACCGCCGAGCTTTGGCGCACGATCCGTAAAGCTCTTGTGATTGATCGAGCTGTCGCGGATCAGCGTCAGGCCGACATGGCTCTTTTTCACGTCCACCGTCTTCGACACGACGAACTGCGCGTAAAGCCATGCTGCCTTGGCGCGGTCGTCGGGCGTGGATTTGAGCAACGTCCAGGAGCCGACGTCCTGATAACCGAGCTTCATGCCGTCCTTCCAGTAGACGCCATGCGGGCTTGGTGCGAAACGCCATTTCGGCGTGCCGTCGTCATTGACCACCGGCAAGCCTTTCTTGACGAAATCGGCGGTAAAGGCCGTGTAGGTGAACATCTGCTGGGCGACCTCACCCTGCCCCGGAACCGGACCGGATTCGGAGAAGTTCATGCCGTTGGCTGCCGGCGGTGCATAGGCTTTCATCCAGTCCAGGTATTTCTGGATCGAATAGACCGCAGCCGGACCATTGGTATCACCGCCACGCGCGACACAGGAACCGACCGGCTGGGACTTTTCATTGACCTTGATGCCCCATTCGTCGACCGGCAGACCGTTCGGCAGGCCCTTGTCACCATTGCCGGCCATCGAAAGCCACGCATCGGTGAACCGCCATCCGAGCGACGGGTCCTTTTTGCCATAGTCCATATGGCCGAACACCTTCTTGCCGTTCACTTCGCGGCCGGTGAAGAACTCGGCGATATCCTCATAGGCCGACCAGTTGACCGGCACGCCGAGATCGTAGCCATACTTGGCCTTGAAATCGGCCTTGTTCTTGGCGTCGCTGAACCAGTCGTACCGGAACCAGTAGAGGTTGGCGAACTGCTGGTCAGGCAGCTGGTAAAGCTCGCCATCCGGCGCGGTGGTGAATTTCAGCCCGATGAAGTCTTTCAGGTCAAGGTCTGGATTGGTGACATCCTTGCCCTCGTTCGCCATCCACTTGGTCAGCGAACGGGCCTGCTGGTAACGCCAATGGGTGCCGATCAGGTCCGAGTCGTTGACATAGGCGTCATAGACGTTTTCGCCCGACTGCATCTGTGTCTGCAGCTTTTCGACGACGTCGCCTTCGCCGATCAGGTCATGGGTGATCTTGATGCCGGTAATGGCGGTAAACGCCTTGGCCAGCGTCTTCGATTCATATTCATGCGTCGTCAGCGTTTCGGAAACCACCTTGATATCCATGCCGGCAAACGGTTTTGCCGCATCGATGAACCACTGCATTTCCTTTTCCTGCTCGGCGCGGGAAAGAGACGACATGTCGCCGATTTCCGCATCGAGGAACTTCTTGGCGGCCGCCATGTCGGCATGGGCCGCACCCGTCATTACCAGCAGCATCACTGCCGTCGTTGTCATAAGATGCCGTCGCATATCTAGTCCTCCCGGTTGATGCGATTGCAGTTCACTTGAACTTCTGAAATTCAAGCCTTGGCAGCCGGACCTCCTCCCGCTGCCGTATCGTCTTGGCCTTAGACGAAACGGAATACGCCGATCGCGTAAACCACCGACAAGGCCAGAGCCCACCACAGGCTGGAGCCTCCAAGACCCAGCCATGCGAGATTGATGAAAGCGGAACCGAGCAGCGACACGAACAGGCGGTCGCCCCGCGTCGTCTCGAACCGCAAGATGCCGACGCGCGGGCTGCCGCCCGGCGAAAAATATTCCCACACGCCCATGCCGGCGATCAGCATGAAGATGACGATGAAGAACAGGGCCGTCGGCGGCGTCCAGGCCATCCACGAGAAGTTCATGGTATCCCTCCCCTTGTTAAACGCGGCCGAGGGCAAAGCCCTTGGCGATGTAGTTGCGGACGAAATAGATGACGAGCGCCCCGGGAATGATGGTCAGCACACCGGCCGCAGCCAGCACGCCCCAATCCATGCCGGAGGCCGAGACCGTCCGCGTCATCGTTGCGGCGATCGGCTTGGCATCCGTCGTCGTCAAAGTGCGGGCGATCAGAAGTTCGACCCACGAGAACATGAAGCAGAAGAAGGCAGCGACCCCGATGCCCGACGCGATCAGCGGCATAAAGATCTTCACGAAGAAGCGCGGGAAGGAATAACCGTCGATATAGGCCGTCTCGTCGATTTCTTTCGGCACGCCCGACATGAAACCTTCGAGGATCCACACCGCCAGCGGCACGTTGAACAGGCAATGGGCGATGGCAACCGCAATATGCGTGTCGATCAGCCCGAAGGCCGAATAGAGCTGGAAGAACGGCAGCGCGAAGACGGCCGGCGGCGCCATGCGGTTGGTCAGCAGCCAGAAGAACAGGTGTTTGTCGCCCAGGAACCGGTAGCGCGAGAAGGCATAGGCGGCCGGCAGCGCCGCCGAAACCGAGATCACCGTGTTCATCACCACATAGATGATCGAGTTGATATAGCCGTTATACCAGGACGGATCGGTGAAGATCACCATGTAGTTGCGAAACGTCGGATTGGTCGGCCACAGCGTCAGCGGCCCTAAAATCTCGCCATTGGTCTTGAAGCTCATGTTGACGAGCCAGTAGATCGGCAGCGCCAGGAAGAGGATATAGACCACCGGGATCAGGAAACCGAGGCGGGAGCCGGAACTGTTGTTGACGGGTCTGTTGTTCATCGCGCGCTCCTCAACCCTGCTCGGCATCGCTCTGCGTCATGACGGTGTAGAACACCCATGACAGCAGAAGGATGATCAGGAAGTAGATGATCGACATGGCCGCCGCCGGCCCGAGGTCGAACTGCCCGACCGCCATCTTGACGAGATCGATCGACAGGAAAGTGGTCGAGCTGCCCGGCCCGCCGCCTGTGACGACGAAGGGTTCGGTATAGATCATGAAACTGTCCATGAACCGCAAAAGCACGGCGATCAGAAGCACCCGCTTCATCTTCGGCAGCTGGATATAACGAAACACCGAAAACCGCGAGGCGCCGTCGATGCGCGCCGCCTGGTAATAGGCGTCGGGGATCGACACGAGGCCGGCATAGCAGAGCAGCACGACAAGGCTCGTCCAGTGCCAGACATCCATGACGATGACCGTCGCCCAAGCCGCCGTCGGGTCCTGCGTGTAATTGTAATGCACCCCGAGCGAGTTCAGCACGTAACCGAGCAGGCCGATATCGACGCGGCCGAACACCTGCCAGATCGTGCCGACGACATTCCACGGAATGAGCAGAGGCAGCGCCATCAGCACAAGGCAAAGCGGCACGCCGATTCCGTGTTTCGGCATGTTGAGCGCAATCACGATGCCGAGCGGCACTTCGATGGCGAGGATCACCGCGGAGAAAACGAGATTGCGCCACAGCGCATCCCAGAACCGTGGTGAGGTAAGCGTCTGGGTGAACCAGTCGGTGCCGGCCCAGAAGAACTCGTTGTTTCCAAACGTGTCCTGCACCGAATAATTCACCACCGTCATCAGCGGAATGACGGCGGAAAAGGCGACCAGCACCAGAACCGGCAGAACCAGAAACCAGGCCTTGTTATTCCAGGTCTTTTCCATGGTCAGCCCTCCTGCCTTGCGGTTTCCGTCTTGGCCCGCCAGCTATCGACAAAAATGCCGATCGCACTTTTCTCGAACGACACTTTCGCATCTGTCGGTATCTCGTCATCCTCGGCAAGCACGATCGAAAGCGGCTGGCCGCAGAATGTGGCGCGGACGATCTTCTGCCGGCCGATATCCTCCACCTTGGTGATCGTCACCGGCATGCCCTCGCGCCCGAGCCGGACGAATTCCGGCCGGATCCCGAGCTCGATCCGCCCGCCAACCTTCACCGCCGGAGCGCCGCTCAAGCTTATCGTCTGGTCGCCGACACGGGCACTTGCCCCGTCGATCGCGGCCGGCATCAGGTTCATCCCCGGCGAACCGATGAAATACCCAACGAATGTATGGCTTGGCCGTTCGAACAGTTCCGCCGGCGTGCCGATCTGCACGATCTGCCCGTCATGCATGACGACAACCTTGTCGGCAAAGGTCAAAGCCTCGGTCTGGTCATGGGTGACATAGACCATGGTAAAGCGAGACTGCCGGTGCAGCCGTTTCAGCTGCGACCGCAGCACCCATTTCATATGCGGATCGATAACCGTCAGCGGTTCGTCGAACAGGATGGCGTTGACATTGGCCCGCACCAGCCCGCGCCCGAGCGAGATCTTCTGCTTCTGGTCGGCCGTCAGCCTTTGCGCGCGGCGTTTCGCCATGCCGGCGAGATCGGTCATTTCGAGGATCTCGTTGACCCGCTTTTCGACCTCGGCCTCCGGCACCTTCCGGTTTCGAAGCGGAAAGGCGAGATTGTCGAACACCGTCATCGTGTCGTAGACGACCGGGAACTGGAACACCTGCGCAATATTGCGCTCCTCGGTCGAAAGCTGCGTGACATCCTTTCCATCGAACAGGATGCGCCCGTCGGAGGGCTGCAGCAGGCCGGAAATGATGTTGAGCAGCGTGGTTTTTCCGCAGCCGGAAGGCCCCAGCAGCGCATAGGCGCCGCCATCCTCCCATTCGTGATGCACTTCCTTCAGCGCATAATCGCCGGCGGCCTTGGCCTTGTCGTTATAGGCGTGGCGGATATGTTCGAGCGAAATACGTGCCATGCCGTCCTCCTTACGCCGCGGCCGGCAATGCGGCGACGAGCGCCTTGCCGGTCTGTTGGTCGAAAGCCATCAGGTGACGGCTGTCGAGATGCACCTCGATCTGCCGGTCCTGTTCGATGTCGTGAATGCCATGCGCCAGCATCACCCAGCGCCGCCCGGCAAAATCGAGATGGATGAAGCTTTCCGAACCGGCGATCTCCGACACCAGCGTGCGGGCCTTGAGCGGCACCGTATGGCCGTTGGCGGCATGGAGAAACAGGTGATGCGGCTGGAAGGCGAGCGTCACCGGCCCGTCGGTTATCACCGACAGATGCGCCGGCACCGGCATGACCGGCTCTCCGTCGAGCAGGAAATTATTGCCCGAACGTATGAGCGCGATCGTGTTGAGCGGCGGATCGGCAAAGATCTCCGCGGTCACCAGATCGGCAGGTCGGCGATAGACATCCACCGTCCGGCCGAACTGCGTCACGGCCCCTTCGTTCAGCGTTGCGGTATTGCCGCCAAGCAGCAAAGCCTCGGAGGGTTCGGTCGTCGCGTACACGAAGATCGCACCCGACGCGGCAAAGATCTTCGGCAATTCCTCGCGCAATTCCTCGCGCAGCTTGTAATCGAGATTGGCGAGCGGCTCGTCGAGCAGAACGAGATTGGCATTCTTGACGATCGCCCGCGCCAGCGCCGTGCGCTGCTGCTGGCCGCCGGACAGATTGAGCGGCGTACGATCGAGATAAGGTGTCAGCCGCAGAAGCTCGGCGGCCTTTTTCACCTCGCGGTCGATCGTGGCTTTGTCCTTGCCGGCAATCCGCATCGGCGAGGCGATATTCTCGTAGACCGAAAGCGCCGGGTAATTGATGAACTGCTGGTACACCATCGCAACATTGCGCTTCTGCACCGGCACATTGGTCACGTCGGCGCCGTCGAAATGCACCGACCCTTCGGTCGGTTTGTCGAGACCGGCCATCAGCCGCATCAGCGATGTCTTGCCGGCGAGCGTCGGCCCGAGCAGGACATTCAGCGTTCCCCGCTTTAATGTCAGGTCGGTCGGGCGAATGTGATATTCGCCGGCCACCGTCTTCGACACGTTGCGCAATTCCAGCATATGGACCTCGGGCCTCCCAACCCTTGGTTACAAGCGGTGATATCGTGGGCCTCAGGCGGCCCGGCGAACTCCCGCCATGTACTCCTCCAGACCTGCGGCCTCCTCGGCCGTCAGGAACAACCCCTGTTTGGTCCGGCGCCACAGCACATCCTCAGCCGTGCGCGCCCATTCCCTGTCGATCAGAAAGCGGACTTCCGCCTCGTAAAGCGTTCCGCCGAAAAACCGTCCAAGACCCTCCGCAGTCCTGGCATCTCCCAGCATCCCCTTCGCATCCGTGCCGTAACAGCGGATCAGCCGCGCCGCATGGCGCGATGTGAGAAACGGATAGGCTGAGACCAGCCGCCGTTCTTCTTCCAACGCCCCCGTCACCGGGAAATCGCCGCCCGGAAGCCGGCTTTTGGCCGTCCACGGACCGCCTTTGGTGCCGATCGCCTCGCCGATCTTTTCCAGCGCATGTTCTGCAAGCCGCCGATAGGTGGTCAGCTTGCCGCCGAAAACGTTGAGCAGCGGCGCGCCATCGGCCTCATCGACCTTCAGCACATAGTCGCGCGTCGCTTCCTGCGCCTTCGATGCACCATCGTCATAGAGCGGGCGCACAGCCGAATAGGTCCAGACGATATCGTCGGCCTTGACCGGTTCGGCAAAATATTCGCTCGCCGCCTTGCACAGATACTGGATTTCCTCCGGGCTGATCTTAACGTCCTTAGGATCGCCCGGATAGTCGCGATCGGTCGTGCCGATCAGGGTAAAATCCTGCTCGTAAGGGATGGCGAAAAAGATCCGGTTGTCCGGGTTCTGGAAGAAGTAGGCTCGTTTGTCCTCGAACTTCTTCCTCACGATGATATGGCTGCCCTGCACCAGGCGGACATTGTGAACATTGTTGCGGCCGATCGCACCGGCCAGAACCTGATCGACCCATGGCCCGCCGGCATTGACCAGCATGCGCGCCTTGTGGGCGGTGGTCACGCCGGACGCCTCGTCGCGCACCTCGACCAGCCACAACCCGTTTTCGCGCCGCGCCGAAACAACTTTCGCGCGGCTGAGGATCGTTGCACCCTTGTTGGCCGCATCGCGGGCATTCAGCACCACCATGCGGGCATCGTCCACCCAGCCGTCCGAATATTCGAACGCCTTGCCGAAGACGGGCTTCAGCGGCTTTCCGGCCGGATCGGTCTTCAGGTTGAGCGTCTTCGTCGCCGGCAGAAGCTTGCGACCGCCGAGATTGTCGTAAAGGAACAGGCCAAGCCGGATCAGCCAGGCCGGACGCACGCCGCCCTTCTGGAAAGGCAGCACGAAGCGCAGCGGCCAGATCACATGCGGCGCCATCGCCCACAGGATCTCGCGTTCCATCAGCGCCTCGCGCACCAGCCGGAATTCATAATGTTCGAGATAGCGCAATCCGCCGTGGATCAGCTTGGTGGCGCCGGAAGACGTGCCGGAGGCGAAATCGTTCATTTCAGCAAGTGCGACCGAATAACCCCGGCCCGCCGCGTCGCGCGCAATGCCGCATCCGTTGATGCCGCCGCCAATCACGAAGAGATCGAAAACCGTATCGCCTGCCATTGCCCCACCGATGACTTGAGCTTTCGCATTGCACAAAATTACGCAGTTGCGAAACCGATGTAAGTCTAATGTGAAAGAAAAACGAATGTCAAATGAAGATTGACAGAAAGCAAGAATGAGGTGGCTTCAACCGGTCTCGACCAGCCGAACCTCGCTTGCAGCACAGATTTTACGGATCTCCGCAGACGGACAGCGATCCGTAATGAACGTGTGCACCTGCGAGATATGCCCCATGCGAACCGGTGCAGTGCGCTCGAATTTCGACGCGTCGGACACGAGGATGACATGCCGCGCATTGGCGATGATCGCCTGGGCCACCTTGACCTCGCGAAAATCGAAGTCGAGCAACGCCCCGTCCGCATCGATCGCCGACACGCCGATCACCGCATAATCGACCTTGAACTGGCGGATGAAATCGACCGCCGCCTCCCCGACGATACCGCCATCGGATCCGCGCACGACGCCACCGGCGATCACCACCTCGATCGACGGGAAAACCCGCAAACGGTTGGCAACATTGATATTATTGGTGATCACCATCAATTCGCGATGATCGACCAGCGCTTCACCGACCGCTTCCGTCGTCGTGCCGATATTGATGAACAGCGAGGAATTGTCGGGAATGATCTCGGCCGCCGCCCGGCCGATCGCCTGTTTTTCGGCCGCCGCCATCGAGCGCCGCGCCTCGTATTTGACATTCTCGTTGCCACTCGGAAACACGGCCCCGCCATGGATGCGGTTCAGCGCCTTGGCATCGCAGAGATCGTTGAGATCTTTCCGGATCGTCTGCGGCGTGACCTGGAAATGGCTGGCGAGATCTTCCACCAGCACCCGCCCCTGGCTTTTGGCGAGCGCCAGGATCTCTTCCTGCCGGCTGGATAGATGCATTACTCCCCCCGATTTTCGTTTTTCATCATTCTAGGCAAAAACGAAAATGCGGCAAGGCATTTCGAAATGGGGTTCAGCCACGCGATCCTGCAAGGCGCAATTTGCCAAACGGAACAATACCGGCGCCGGCTTCCCTGCGCTGGCATCGCCGCCGGCGCAAGGACGGGTCGATCATGCTATTTGACGGGCTTCATCCCGACCGCCTCAAGGATCAGGTTTGCGACCTGCCTCGGCTTCGACACCAGCGAGACGTGGCTGGCATCGAGTTCGATCGTATGCGCATTCATCCGCTTGGCCATGAACCGTTCGAGATCGGGATTGATGGTCCGATCCTCCTTCGACACGGCATAGAAGCTCGGCTTGGAATGCCAGGCGGCCTCGGTCGTCTTCGACGCAAACAGCGTATCGGAAATCCGGCCCTGGACGGCATAGAGTTCCCTGGCCTTCGTCTTCGGCACGTCGCCGGCAAAGTCCTTGAGGAAAGCGTCTTCGCTGAGCTGCGCAAAGCCTCCGGAATGGACAAGCCCTTTGCTCGCAGGCGGCGCCGGATATGTGCCGGCAAGCGCCGTATAGTCCTCGCCCGCATCCGGACCGCGCGCCGCGATATAGACGAGTGATGAGACTTTCGGATCCGTACCCGTCTGGCTGATCACCATGCCGCCATAGGAATGAGCAACCAGAACGGTCGGGCCGTCCTGCAGCGCCAGAATGCGCTTGGTGGCGTCAACGTCGTCCTGAAACGAGGTCAGCGGGTTCTGCACGGCGGTGACATGAAGGCCAGCCTTCTGCAAGAGCGGGATCACCTCCGCCCAGCTTGATCCGTCGGCATAGGCGCCATGCACGAGGACGACGTTCTTTGCCTTGACGATGGTCGGTTCGGCAGCGAATGCGGCGCTGGCCGGGCCGGCTAGCAAGACGGCTGCCATCGATACGGCCTTGAGGGTCTGACGAAGAGTGCTCATCACGATAGTCCTTTCTGTGATGGTTGGGAGATCTTTGCTCCACTTGCTCTGTTCGAAGCCACAGTCGGTTTCGCAACATCCTCACGCCAACGTGAGAGGCGGGACCAGAAAATCGAAAATCGGAAGACCTGTCTTTAACGAACGCCCTGTCGCGAACGAACGAAGCAACATGGACAGCAGGGAAGACATATGGTCGGCCGCCATGCGGGCTGAACGTTTGGGCGATAACGGCGCCTATGAACGGCTGCTGCGCGAACTGGCGAGCGTGCTGCGTGGCATGATCGCAAGGCGCGGCGGCCATGCCGGCCTCGGCGCGCAGGAAATCGAGGATGTCGTCCAGGAAGTCCTGATCGGTGTCCACACGATGCGCCGTCGCTGGGATGCGACCAAACCATTCATGCCCTGGCTGCATGCGATCGTCCGTTACAAGCTGACGGATGCGGTGCGCCGCAGGATACGGGAACACCGGCGTTTCGTTGATCTGTCATCCGAGGAATGGGAGCTGATCACCGCCGATCCGGGCCGCTCCTTCGGACTTCTCGACATGCAGGTGGAACAGGCGCTGACGCAATTGCCGCACGGTCAGCGCAAGGTGGTGGAGGCAATCGCCATCGAAGGTGCCACAGTGCGCCAGACGGCTTCCGAGATGAAGACCAGCGAAGGCGCCATCCGCGTCACCCTGCACCGCGCCCTGAAAAAGCTGTCGGCACTCGCCGGCGATGGTGACCGGGACACCGAAAGCGAGGCCGCATGGTAGGGACGGAAGACATCATCCGAAAGCTTGCCGATGAAGCGGGAAAAGCCCAGCCTGACGATGGACATCTGGTCAACGCTTTGCTGGCGCGCTGTGCCCTAGCGCTTTTGCTTGCAGCGGTCTTTGTCCTCTTGTTTTTCGGTTCGGATATCAATCTGGCCGCAGTGCTCAGATCACCGGCCTTCTATTACAAGGTCGCGGCCATGGCGCTTCTGTCGTGCTGCGCCTTCGCGCTTGTCGTCCATCACGGCACCCCCGGTTCGAAGAGCTTTTCGGGCCGCATTCTGGCGGCGGCAACCATCATTTTCGCCATCGCCGTCGTGGTCGACTGGGGCGCCTATCCCTTCCTCGGACGCTCCGGCGCTTCGGTGCCGATCTGCCTTGCGGCGATCATCGCCGCATCCATGCCGCCGCTTTACCTGATCCTCCGCGGGATGAAGCGTGCAGTGGTGACCGAACCCGCCACCGCGGGCAGTGCAGTCGGCTTTCTGGCCGGCACGCTTGGCGCCATGGCCTATGCCTTTGCCTGCAAGAATGACGGCGCGCTGTTCGTTGTCATCTGGTATGGCGCAGCCATCGTCATCGTCAGCATCCTCGGCCGTTTTGCCGGCAGGCGTTATCTCCACTGGTAAAGCCTGCCGGCAGCCAAAGCCTTCTGGCAACCACCGGCCGCACATCCTTGATCTGCCGCAAGGTCAATCTTTCGGTCTCCGGCTAGGACGATGGATACGACATTCCATCCAAGGCGCGGTCGTGCATGGAATATGTCGCGCCAACGGCTGGATGACTGAGGCGAATGAGAGCTCTGATCGTAGACGATGAGATCCTGGCGCGTGACGAGCTGAAATCGCTGCTCGAAGACGAGAGTGATATCGAGATCATCGGCGAATGCGCCAATGCCATCGAAGGCATCGCCGCCATCAACCGCCTGTCGCCGAATGTGATGTTCCTCGATATCCAGATGCCGCAGGTCAGCGGCCTGGAAATGCTGCAGATGATCGATCCCGACAGGATGCCGCGTATCGTCTTCCTGACCGCCTATGAGGAATATGCCCTGCAGGCCTTCGAGGAAAACGCCTTCGATTATCTGCTGAAACCGATTCAGGAAGAACGGCTACAGAAGACATTGGCAAGGCTGCGCAAGATGAAGTCGGGCCAGCCGGAAAAACTGCTCGATGCCGCACCACCGCTTCGCCATATCCCCTGCACCGGCATCAACCGGATCCGGCTGATGAAGCTGGAAGAGGTCGAGGCGATCTTTTCCCGCCCCGGCGGCATCTATGTGCTCGGCAATGACGGACACGAACACTTTACCGAGCTGACGCTGCGCACCCTGGAAGAGCGTACCAAGCTGATCCGTTGCCACCGCCAGTACATGGTCAATGCCGAGCACATCAAGGATATCGCGCTTGCCGACAATGGCGCCGCCAATATCCTCACCCTCGGTGGACGCTCCATTCCGGTCAGCCGTCGTTTTCTCGGCCCGCTGAAGGAACAGCTCGGAATTCTCTGAACCAAACCGCAAATCGATTGCCGGTCCAAACTGCGCAGCAGCTCGTCGCGCAACGTTTCGCCTTTGAAATTCGAACGGGGTGCATGTGGTTTTCACATGCACCCCGTTCCGGCTCGGGAGGATTAGGGAGAGCCGTTTATTCGGCCGGCGTGCCGAGATATTTCTCGGTGCGTCCGGCTCTGTTGACGCGAAGCATGTCCTTCCACTTGAAGATCGCGGTGACGAGGATGATCACACCCAGCACCATCATGATCATCGAAAGCACGGCATTGACCGGATTGTAGCCCTTGGCCGCTTCGTTGAGATAGACATTGGCGATCATCCAGTAACCCGCATAGTTCACGGTCACGAACAGATAGGCGAGCGGGATGAGGCAGGTCAGCACATAGATCCGCTTGGCCGACAGCCGCAGAATGATCGTCGCACCGATCGTCAGGCCGAGCGATGCCATCATCTGGTTCGACACGCCGAACAGGGCCCAGACCGAGTTGATATCGCCCGAATTGAGCAGATAACCCCAGAGCAGGCAGGCAACCACGCTGGCAAAGATCGATCCCGGCAGCCAGTTGATCTTCTTCATCGGCGCATAGAGGTCGCCGAGGATATCCTGGATCAGATAGCGGGCGACACGGGTTCCGGAATCGATCGCAGTCAGGATGAAGACGGCTTCGAACATGATGACGAACTGGAAGAAATAGGCGGCAAGCGTTTTGAACCAGGGAATGCTGGTGAAGATCTCGGTCATGCCGACGGCAAGCGTCACGGCACCGCCGGTGCGGCCGGCAAGGTCCATGCCGATCGCCTGTTCAAGCCGCGGCAGGTCGGAAACCGTCATGCCCAGTTTGGCGAACACGTCCGGCGCAGCATTGATGGCGAAATAGTCGGCCATCGGCAATGCGGTGGCGGCGATCAGGGCGAGAATGGCAACGAGGCACTCGACCAGCATCATGCCGAAGGCAACCGGGCGGATGTCGCTCCACTTGTCGACGAGCTTCGGCGTCGTCCCGGAGCCGATAAAGGCATGGAAGCCGGAGATCGCGCCGCAGGCGATGGTGATCGAGATGAACGGCCAGACCGGGCCGGCAAGCACCGGGCCGCCGCCATGGATGAACTCGGTCAGGGCCGGCATCTTGATTTCGGGATTGATGATGACGACGCCGACGACGAGAGCGGCGAACACGCCGATCTTCAGGAAGCTCGACAGATAACCGCGCGGCGTCAAAAGCAGCCAGACCGGCAGTGCGCTGGCCAGGAAGGCATAGATCGGCAGCATGATGCCGAGCGTGTTGTAATGATAGGTGAACCATTCGCCGAGCGCCGATTCCTGCACATAGGGACCGGCAAACACGGCGGCGAGAATGGCGGCAAGCCCGACATAGGTGCCGATCTTGCCATTGCCGCCCATCTTTTCGTAGAGGCCGACAGCCATGGCGATCGGAATGGTCATGAACACGGCGAACGTGCCCCAGGGGTTGCGTTCCAGCGCGTGCACCACGACCATCGAAAGGCCGGCCATGGTGATCGTGATAATGAACAGCATGGCAAGACCGGTGCACCAGCCGGCGACCGGCCCGAGTTCCGCCTTGGCCACCTCCGACAGCGACGATCCCTTGTGCTTCATCGATGCGAAGAGCACGACCGTATCATGCACCGCACCGCCGATGACGCAGCCGACAAGCAGCCAGATCAGGCCGGGCAGATAACCGTATTGCGCAGCCAGGACCGGGCCGACCAGCGGACCGGCAGCGGCGATGGCCGCAAAATGCTGGCCGGCATTCACCCATTTTTTGGTCGGCACGTAATTGCGGCCGTCCGCAAGGGTATGGGACGGGGTGATTTCAGCGTCATTGATGCCGAGCACCTTGCGGACAAAGAAGATACCGTAGAAGCGGTAGCAGATTGCAAGAATGCAGGCGGACCCGATGACGATCGACAAAGCATTGATCATGATACGTCCTCCTTATGGAATGACGTCAGGCTACATGCACGCAGGATAAGTGGGAGTGGCTGTTTCGGTCAGCGGCACCATCGCGCCGTGAGCGGCAGGGAATGAGACCCGAGCGGCGGCCGACAAGGCGAGATACCGTCCAAGGACGGGTTTACTCCGCCGTCGACCAGAAGCGGGCAACCCTTGACCGGCCGCGGAATACCGCCCGGCCATGCATTTCGCCATCATGCGGAAGATGATGATGCGCGTGATCATGATTATGGCCATGCGGCGCATTATCACCATGATCCTGCACGTTCTCGCCCGTCGGCAGCCGCAGCCGCACGGTGGTGAACACATCCGGCTCCCATTGCACGTCTATGCCATAGGCATCGCCGAAATGCCCCTTGGTGCGGCGGTCGACGATGCTCATGCCGAGCCCGCCATCGATGGGCGGTTTGCGAACATAAAGGCCGGCATTGTCCGTAACCGAGATCAGCAGATCGCCGCCATCAGACCTCGCCGAAATGGTGATCCGGCCTTCGTCGATCAGCTGCGACGTGCCATGCTTGATGGCATTCTCCACCAGCGGCTGCAGCGAAAATGCCGGCAGATGCACCTGCGCAAGGTCTTCCGGCACATCGATCTCGACCTGCAGCCGGTCGCGGAACCGTGCCTTTTCGATCTGCAGATAGGCGTTGACGTGTTCGATCTCGTCGGAAAGCGTGACGATATCATTGGTCCGCTTGAGGTTTTTGCGAAAGAAGGTCGACAGGTTCTGCACGAGCTCACGCGCCTCGCCCGGATCGATACGGATGATCGCCGACAGCGTGTTGAGCGTATTGAACAGGAAATGCGGATTGACCTGCGCATGCAGCAGCTTGATCTCCGACTGAACCAGCATCTGCTTCTGCCGTTCGTATCGCCCGGCCAGGATCTGCGCCGACAACAGCCGCGCCACGCCTTCGCCAAGCGCACGGTTGAAGGTCGAGAACAGTTTCGACTTCGGCTCGTAAAGCTTGATCGTGCCGATGACGGTATTGTCCTCGCCTTTTAGCGGGATGACCAATGATGCGCTGAGCGGGCAATGCGGATCGATCGAACACCGGTAGCTCACCTCGTCGCCATCGGCATACATGACCTTGTTTTCGGCGATAGCCTCGAGAGTTTGCGCCGACGTGATCGCCCGGCCGGGCAGGTGATGGTCGGCGCCGATGCCAATAAAAGCGAGAATCTTCTCGCGATCGGTGATTGCAACCGCCCCGACATTGGCTTCCTCATAGAGAATGCGGGCGACCTTGGTGCTGTTTTCGGCATTGAAGCCGTTGCGCAACACACCTTCGGCCCGTTCGGCTATCTTCAGCGCCTTGCCGGAAAAGATCGTCGAATGGGTCTCGAACAGTTTGCGGCGGTCGCCGAGAATATTCATGAACATCGCCGCGCCGACCGTATTGGCGACCGTCATCGGCAGGACGATCGTTTCCACGACATGGGCGGAATCGACGAAGGGCCTTGCGACGATCAGGATGATCGACATCTGGACGATCTCGGCAACCAGCGTCACACCGGCGATCAGCGGCGGCCAGAACAGCAGATTGGTCTTGCGCCGGCGCAGGAGATAGCTGTGCACCAGCCCGCCGATCAGGCCTTCCGCCGTCGTCGCGATCGCGCAGGCAAGCGCGGTGAACCCGCCGAGCGAATAACGGTGAATGCCGCCGGTCAGGCCGACGGCGAGGCCCACCAGCGGCCCGCCGAGAATGCCGCCGAGCACCGCGCCGATCGCCCGCGTATTGGCGATCGCCTCATCGATATGCAGGCCGAAATAGGTTCCCATGATGCAGAACATCGAGAAGATCACGTAACAGGCAAGTTTTCGCGATGGCCTGACCGTCACCTGCATCAACGGCAGAAAGACCGGCGTCTTGCTGAACAGATAGGCGATGACGAGATAGACGCAGGTCTGCTGCAGCAAGCCGATGACAAGATCTGCCCATGCGAACATGATACCTCCCCAGCCTATCGTCGCCGGCGGATCAGGCGTTCGACGGCGATGCCGAGCCGATCGAGGCCGAAAAGCATGGCTGCCGCGATACCCGGCGGCACGCAGCAACTGCCGCGGGCCTCGCATTGGCGGGCGAAGCCCACAAACGAAGCCGGACCGCCATCATCGCTCGATGTCACCCTTTCGAGGGGATCCGGGTCTGATCTCATGTCTCGATCGCAGCCGCAGGCTTGTCCTTTGTTCATCCTCGACAAGCGTCACCGGATTGCCCGTCTGTGCATTGACCTGCCTCAATCGCGATGCCGGCTGAAATGTCTCCAGCCTTGCCGCTTCGGCCATCCGCCGGGGCGATCGCACCGGCGTGACAACGATGAAAACCCCTCGCCATCTGTCGCCACAACTTCGGGGCGAAACGTGGTCGACCACTTTCCTCACCCTCGGATCGGCTATAATCGCTGTCGGTCCGTTGCCTAAATACCTTGATCTGCTAAAGATTATGCAGCCGCCATCGACTTCTTGGTTGATGGAAAGCTCTTTGCGCTTTAGGTTCCCCCGGCAAATATAAACAACTACAGAGGAAATGCGTCTTCATGGCGACTGGTACTGTCAAATTCTTCAACGATGACAAAGGCTTCGGCTTCATCACTCCTGAAAACGGCGGACAGGACGTGTTCGTTCACGTATCCGCTCTGCAGAGCGGTGGCTCGCTGCGCGAAGGTGACAAGGTCAGCTTCGAAGTCGGTCAGGACCGCAAGACCGGAAAATCGAAGGCAGAAAACGTCTCGGTTCTCTAATTACGCCTTGAAGTTTAATCAGCCCGCCTCCGGCGGGCTGATTACATTGTTGAGACCAGCATTCGGACCGATGTGGAACGCAGGTTCGGGTGACGGAAGCGTGTGTGGTGATCCCGACTGGGGCATTGCATCGGTCGAAAAGCCCCGCGGCATCACCCTGCCGCCCGACGGCACCGCATCAGCCGCCCTCGCTTGCGAGAAGCCTGATGGCACGGACTTTCACACATTTCCGCATGGATTGATTTGCAGTCGTTGAGGCGGGCCGGTGTTTTATTTCCCGGACACGATCAGGCAAAACATGTGCGGCCGCAAGGCGCGGCGATCGCAGCTGCAAAAGCAGAAACCGACTGAACGTCACAGCGCGTTGCTGGCGCGCTGTGAATTGATGACGATGAAGGGAGAGACTTTTCTCTCGGTCAGCTCGGCAGGGCGCCCGATTTTTTGGCGACCCAGGTGGCAACATAGTCCATCAGGCCCGGTGACAGGCAATCATAGGGCTCGAGCCCCAATTCCTTCAGCCGCCCCCTGATGCCATCCATGCGGCTCGGATCGACACCCGACTCGATGATCGACGAAACGAAGGCCGCAAAACCGGGAGGTGCCCAGCCGGCCTCCCTGAAACGCTCGGGATGGATGAAATCCAGCCCCTTGAACGCATGGTCGCGTTCGACCGGCCCATACATGTGGACGCCGCATTGTTTGCAGGCATGTCGCTGGATGAGCGCGCTCGAATCGACGACTGCAAGCTTGTCGCCGTTTTCGAGCACCGTCACCTTGTCATGCGGCACGACGGCGACGACGGAAAAATCGGCGCCTTTCGGTTTCCAGCATTTTGTGCAGCCGCAGGCGTGGTTATAAGCCACCTGCCCCTCGATCTTCACCTTGACCGGCCTGTCCGTGCAATCGCAGACCAGCGTACCACCGGAAAAACCGGCACCTTCCGGTTTCAGCCCGCCATCCACTGCGGGATGGATCCGAATTTTAACTGCGCTATCCATCAAACTCTCCTCCACTTTTCCCGAGGTCCGTCCGGTCGCCGGCGGCTGCCTCACCTCCACTCTTGTCTCGCCGGTTCGCCGCCACGCCAGCAGCCGCTCCGGGCGATCGAGCCGTCCACCTCTCCCGCCTCAGTAAATCACCACGCCACGGATCGATTCACCCTTGTGCATCAGGTCGAAGCCCTTGTTGATGTCGTCGAGCGGCATGGTGTGGGTGATCATCGGATCGATCTGGATCTTGCCCTCCATGTACCAGTCGACGATCTTCGGCACGTCGGTGCGGCCACGCGCGCCACCGAAGGCGGTGCCCATCCAGTTGCGGCCGGTGACCAGCTGGAACGGACGGGTGGAGATTTCCTGGCCGGCACCGGCAACGCCGATGATCACCGACTTGCCCCAGCCGCGATGCGAGCATTCCAGCGCCTGGCGCATGACCTTGGTATTGCCGGTGCAGTCGAACGTATAATCCGCACCACCGATGAGATCGCCATGACGCTTCGTCAGGTTGACGAGATAAGGAACGATATCGCCCTCGACTTCCTTCGGATTGACGAAATGGGTCATGCCGAACTTTTCGCCCCAGGCCTTGCGGTCCGGGTTGATGTCGACGCCGATGATCATGTCGGCGCCGGCAAGCCGCAGGCCCTGCAAAACGTTGAGGCCGATGCCGCCCAGACCGAAGACGATCGCGGTCGCGCCGATCTCGACCTTGGCGGTGTTGATCACCGCGCCGATGCCGGTCGTCACGCCGC